>CAVTGO010000011.1:0-28795 GCA_963734275.1 uncultured Actinomycetes bacterium | reverse complement strand
ACGGCCACCTCGTGACCGCCGAGGAGGCCCTCGTCCAGTTCGCACTGGAGGCGGTGGTGTTCGTCCCGACGGGCACGCCGTGGATGAAGCAGGGACGGGAGGTCTCGCCCCCCGAATCCGTACCTGATGACCGTGATCGCCACTGCCAGCAACCCTCGCTTCCAGGTCTCACGCATCGAGGTCGAGCGCGACGGCCCCACCTACACGGTGGACACGTTGCGAGCGCTCGCCGCCGAGCATCCCGACGCCGAGCTCTCGTTCATCACCGGCGCCGACGCGATGCTGGAGATCTTCGAGTGGAAGGATCCCGACGAGGTGCTTTCGCTCGCGCACTTCATCGCGGCCACGCGCCCGGGCTACGACATCTCCTCGTTCCAGGCCAAGGCCTCGGCGCGCCAGCCCGAGGTGAGCGTCATGAACATCCCGGCCCTCGCGAGCTCCACCGACGTCCGCGAGCGCGTCCACGACGGCCGCCCCATCCGCTACCTGGTCCCCGAGGGCGTGAAGAGCTACATCGAGAAGGCGGCGCTGTACCGATGACCCGGCGAATCTGGCCGCTGGCCCTGCTGGCGCTCGCGGCCGTCACCGCTCCGGTGGTCATGTTCGCCGCGCGCGACCCGGAGCCCGCCCCCGTGGTCCCGGTCGTCCCCGCGGGCCCGTCCCTGACCTACGTCATGATCAACAACGAGCTCGGTCCGTTGTCCGCGGTGATCGGGACGCCGGGCGGCGCCGCGCCCGGCGCGCTGGTTATCCCCGGCGAGATCTCGGTCACGATCCCCGGGCAGGGCGACGCCACGATGGTCGAGGCCGCGGACCTCCCGCTGCGCCAGACGGCGACGACCGCCGCGAACGTGCTCGGCGCCTGGGTCGACCACTACGTCGTGATAGGACGGCTCCGGCTCTCCGCGGTCGTCGACCGCGTCGGCGGGATCCAGTCGGCGGGCGGACACGCACCGGGGCCGAGGTCGTCGCCTGCTCGAGGAGCCCGGTGCCGGACGAACCGAGGCGTTCCGGCAGGTCCTCGGCGGGGTGCTCGCCGCCGAGCCGGACTGGCAGGCCGATGATTTCTTCGAGACGGACTCGGCGCCGGATGTCCGCGAGCGCTTACCGCCGCTCGAGCGCCTCGTCCAGATCGTGCCGTCGAGGAGGTCGCCGACGGCGTGTTCACCAGCAGCCCGACGCGGTCGCAGAGGTTTCGCCGCCGCGTTCGGTGTCCCAGAACCGGAGGTGGTTCCCGTCATCGTCCTGAACGGGAGCGGGGTCCCCGGCGTGGGCGAGCTCGTCGCCGAGCACATCGTGCCCGGCGGGTTCCGCATCGTCGTGTCGGAGAACGCGTCGAACTTCGACCACGTCGAGACCTTGGTGGTGGTGGGCTCGGCCGACGACGTCGCCCTCGGCGACCGTGTGCGAGACTTGCTGGGTACGGGCGGGGTGTCCGTCTCGGTGAGCTCGGGCATCGCCCCGGTGACGATCGTCGTCGGGAAGGACTTCACGGGTTGAGCGCAGATCTCAAGGACGGCGTGCCGGGTAGGCGGGCCGGGAGCCGGGAGATCGCCCTGGCCGCGGCGCGCGCCGCGGCCCAGAAGCAAGCCCGCGACGTCACGATCCTGGACGTCCACGGCCTGATCGTCATCACGGACCTGTTCGTGATCTGCTCGGGCCAGACCGATCGGCAGCTGAAGACGATCGTCGAGGAGATCGAGACCGCCGTCCGCGAGCTCGGCGAGCGACCCGTCCGCCGCGAGGGTGACGCCGACGCCGGTTGGGTACTCCTCGACTACGTGGACGTCGTCGTGCACGTGTTCGCCGAGGAGGCGCGCGACTACTACGACCTCGAGCGCTTGTGGCGCGACGCGCCTCGAGTGGCGTGGGACGACCAGCAGGCCGCGGCCGGTTCGCTAGACTGACCGCCCGTCGGGCCCATAGCTCAGTTGGTAGAGCGCATGGCTGGCAGCCATGAGGTCGGGGGTTCGAGTCCCCCTGGGTCCACTTCCGCACGTCAGAGCTACTATCAGCCTTTCCGTCGTCTTTGCACAGCGTTGCTGAGCGAACTGGTCGCGAGCGGTGCCCGCCTATCCCGGATCTACGACCGCGCCGCCGAACTCCTCGCCGACCGGAGTTCCGCAGACGCGGCCGCGCCGTGGAGTTCGCCTTGTGGTCGCGACCCGTCCTGAGCGGAGAGGAGGTCGCTGGCATCCTCCGAAACTAACCGTGCGCGGTCCACGTGCCACTCCCGTGCGCCTTTCCCTTCCAACCCCTCCAGCGAGCGCTGCGAGCCGCCCCCACTCAGTCTGTGTCTGTCGCTCGCCGTCGCGCCGTAGCAGAATCCCTCAGGCAGGGATTCTTGTCCTTGAGATGGATGAACCTCTCCGCGTGACGAGTGGGTCGGCGCCGCCGACTTCAGCGCTTGCCGAGACGGCGAGCTTCGAGGGCATCGTGATCGACAACCAGACTCGACTGTTCGGCTCCTTGTGTTTGATGACCGGTAGCCGGCATGAGGCTGAGGAGATCGCTCAGGAGGCGTTCGTCCGCGTGCTCGAACGCTGGGGCCGCGTGCAGCGTCTCGACGATCCGGCCGGCTACCTGTTCGTCACGGCGCTGAACGTCTTCAGAAAGCGCCTGCGGCGAGCGGGGATCGCCCTGCGGCGATCGATCGGTGCAGAGCCGAGCGAGGACGCATTCGACGCCGTGGAGGATCGCGAGGTCGTCCTCAGCGCACTAGCGCAGCTGCCCATGGAGCAGCGGGCGGCCCTTGTGGTGACGGCGCTCCTCGGGTACTCCTCCGAGGAAGCCGGACGGATGCTTGGCGCTCGGCCCTCAACGATCCGAGCTCGAGCCACGAGAGCCCGGACCGCCCTCCGAGACCTGATCAGGGAGGAACGATGATCGACGATCGAGTTCTCCTAGAACGGGCGCTCCGCCGCTTCGAGCCGGAGCCAGGACTCACCGACCGCGTTTTCCGGCGCAGGGACCGCAAGCGCCGGAACCAGCGCATCGCCGCGGGTATGGTCGGGTTTGCAGTCTTCCTGGCTGCGATCGCGCTCGTCTCGATCTCGCCGATCGATCGCACCGTGACGCCGGGGGGCGGGGGGAACCCCAGCCGACCCGGCCGCCCGAGACCTCGATCGCGCCCGAAGCCGGAGGCATCGTCGGCCTGCCAGCCCCTGGAGCCACACCCGACGCGCCGGAGCCCGGACGGCTCGTCCTCCACCTCGAGGGCGGCGGGGCCGGCCCGTTCACCGCGGTCTGGGTGTACGCCGACGGGCGCCTGATCTGGGGCGATATGGGCAACCTCCCCGAGGGCGCTCCGATCGAGGGGGCCACCGGTTTCGTCGAGCAGCACCTCACGCCCGAAGGGGTCGAGTTCCTGCGGACACAGGTCATCTCGACCGGGCTCTTCGAACACGACCTCTCGCTCGTGCGCGGCCCGGGCGATCCCGGTTTCCTCACGATCCGGGTACGCAATGGCGACCGACTCGTGTGGCTCACGTGGGCCGTGCAGGAGAACTACCGCGTCCCGAAAGACGCGCAGTCGGCGACGCCGGAGCAGGCGAGCGCCCTCGAAGGGATCTATGCGCTCCTCGCCGATCCGATGTCGTGGCCCGCGAGCGCGTGGGAGGACCAGGATCCCGAGACGTTCGTGCCGTCCAGATACCAAGTGTCGCTCCGGGTCTTCCCCGATCAGGGGCCGGGGCCAGACCTGCCCGTCGGAGGCCGTGAGTTGGCGCTGCTGCCGGCACCGGCGACGGACCTCCTCCTCCTCGGGACGAAGGTGGACCAGGCGGTCTACGAGCTGACGACCGACGATACCCGTGCGCTGGCCGAGGCCCTTAACGAGGCTGGGCTCGAGCCGTTGGCGATGCCCAGGGGGGAGGCCGTTTTGCGGTATGGGCTCGAGGACCCCTACGAGCCGGGGAACTCGCTCGTCGTCTTCTTCGGACCCGTCCTACCTCACGGCGAGGCGATCTTCCTGGGACCCGGGTGATCGCGGACTGCCGGCGGATGACCGACCGAGCCGAACGCGGCCTGTCCCGTTCCTACGTCTTCGGCGTGTTCGCGGCCGAGTCTCCGCTCGAGCGGATCCGGCGGCGCGGCTGACTCAGCGCACCGGCTCGCCCATGCCGGTGCGGACTCGCGGTGAGCACAGCCACCGAGAGGCTCCTTGGCGCCTCTCCCGGCGCATCCCTACCAGCACCGCACGAAGCACCCGATCCTCTCCGCAGTCGATCAGGAGCTCGGCGAAGGTACCGGTCGCGGGTATCCGTAGTACGCGCCGATCCGGTCGGCCGCTCCAAGCGGGGAGCGTGAGGATGTGGAGCAGTTCGGCGCGAGCTGCTGGGGTCACCCTACCCAAGCCCGCCGTTCCCAGGCCGGCGCCAGCTCAACGCCCGGGAGCCGCTCGCCGATGATCGCCGCCGAGACGCCCGGGTGATCGAAGTCGAGCGCGAGCCGTAGACTGCGCCGTCATGAGGATCCTGGTGGTCGGGGAGGGCGGCGTGGGCGCCTCGGTGGCGCCGATCGCGGCGCGCCGCGACTTCTACGAGCACATCGTGTTCGCCGACTACGACGAGTCCCGGGCGCGCTCGGTCGTCGACCGGTACGACGGCGGCACGGGCCGGTTCTCGGCGGCCGCGCGTGGATGCCTCGGACCCGACGTCGGTCGCCGAGGTCGCGAAGGCGGACGGGTGCGACGCGATCTTGAACGCCGTGGACCCTCGGTTCGTCCCCGGTGTGTTCCGCGGGGCGTTCGAGGCCGGTGCGATGTACGTGGACATGGCGATGTCGCTGTCGGAGCCGCATCCGGAGAGAGCCGTTCGAGCTGCCGGGCAAGAAGCTCGGCGACGACCAGTTCGCCGAGGCGCGGCGTGGGAGGAGCGCGGGCTGCTCGCGCTCGTCGGCTGCGGCGTCGAGCCGGGCCTGTCGGACGTGTTCGCCCGGTACGCCGCCGACCACCTGTTCTCGAGCATCGACGAGTGCGGCGTCCGCGACGGCTCGAACATCACCGTGGCCGGCTACGACTTCGCGCCGAGCTTCTCGATCTGGACGACGATCGAGGAGTGCCTGAACCCGCCGGTGATCTGGGAGAAGGAGCGCGGCTGGTTCACCACCCCGCCGTTCTCGGAGCCGGAGACGTTCGTGTTCCCCGAAGGGATCGGGCCGATCGAGTGCGTGAACGTCGAGCACGAGGAGGTGCTCCTGATCCCGCGCTGGGTCGACTGCGCGGCGGGTGACGTTCAAGTACGGCCTGGGCGACGAGTTCATCGACGTGCTGAAGATCGCTCCACAAGCTCGGACTGGACTCGAAGGAGAGACGGTCCGGGTCGGCGGCGCCGAGGTCGCGCCCCGCGACGTCGTCGCGGCGGTGCTGCCCGATCCCGCGACCCTCGGCGACCGCATGACGGGCGCGACGTGCGCCGGCACCTGGGTGACGGGGACCGGAACCGACGGCACGGCCCCGACGAGGTGTACCTGTTCCACGCCGTCGACAACGAGGAGACGTTCGGGCGCGACGGCGCCCAGGCGGTGGTCTGGCAGACCGCGATCAATCCCGTGGTCGCGTTCGAGCTCCTCGCCAGCGGTGCCTGGAGCGGCGCGGGCGTGCTCGGCCCCGAGGCTTTCGACGCCGTTCCCTTCCTCGACCTGCTGAAGGACCACGGACTCGCCTTGGGGCATCGAGGAGCGGTAGTCCTAGCCGGGAGGCACCCCGGCTAAGGTCGGCGCCCGTCCCGGTTCGATGCCTACAGGGGAACGCCCTGGCACGTACGGCCAGGCACGTACGGGGAGGTCGCATCGGGATGTCGTTCGGCACGGGCCGCCGCGAGGCGGTCGGATCGCGCGCAGGTGTTGCCCTCGAGGGGCTCCTTGACCCGCAGGGCCTGATCGAGGCCACGCCCGAGTGCCTGGTCGTCGCCGCGGTCGACGGTCGGATCGTGTATGCCAACCGCCGGGTCGAGGAGCTGTCCGGGTACGGACGCGACGAGCTGGTCGACCGTCAGGTGAGCGAGCTGGTCGGCGTCGGGGCTCCGCTCACCGAGGTCGAGCCCGGCGCGCGCGTGGACGGCACCTGCCGCCGCAAGGACGGTGCCGACGTGCCGGTCCAGGTCTACCTCGGGTCCGTGAAGGGGCCGGCCGGGACCTACCTGGTCGTCACCCTCCGAGACCTCTCCGAACAGCGTGCGGGTGAGACCGCGCGCTTCGAGGCCGAGGCCAAGTACGTCGCGCTCGTCGAGGGCATCCCCGCGATCACCTACATCGACCCGGTGGCCGAGGACCAGCAGTCGATCTACGTCAGCCCGCAGGTGACCGAGCTCCTCGGCATCGCGCCGGAGGAGTGGCTGTCCGACATGTACGTCTGGCGCAAGCACGTCCATCCCGACGACATCGAGCGGGCGTGGGACGAGTACGTCGATGCCTACACGAACCGTCGGTCGCTGACGCACGAGTACCGCATGGTCCACGCCGACGGCCATGTGCTCTGGGTCAGCGAACAGGCGTTCATCATCCGCAACGAGCAGGGCGAGCCCTGGCTGATCCAGGGCGTCATCTTCGACATCACCGAGCGGAAGAACGCGGAGGAGCAGGTCGCGTTCCTCGCCTATCACGACAAGCTCACCGGCCTTCCGAACCGCGTCCTGTTCGAGGAGATGCTGGAGCTCTCGCTCGCGCGCGCGCGCCGGCACGACCTCGGCGTCGGCGTGCTCTACCTGGACCTGGACAACTTCAAGCTCGTGAACGACTCGCTCGGGCACCACGCCGGCGACGAGCTCCTCATCCAGCTGGCCGGGCGCCTCCGCGAGTGCACCCGCGATACGGACCTCGTGGCCCGCCAGGGCGGCGACGAGTTCCTCCTGCTCCTGTCCGATCTGGACCTCGGCCGCGGGCCGACGAACAGTTCCGAGCCCGCGAGGGTCGTGGCCGACTCGGTGGCCGCTCGTGTGCACGAGGCGATGCGACAGCCCTTCGACCTGGCGGGCACGCCGTTCTACGCGACGGCGAGCGTCGGTGTGAGCCTGTTCCCCACGGACGCCTACGACGCCGAGTCGCTCCTCGGCAACGCCGACACCGCGATGTACCAGGGCAAGAAGTCCGGACCGGGCACCTCGGTGATGTTCTCGAACAACCAGGAGGACCCGGTCGGCAGGCTCTCGCTCACCACGCGTCTGCGCGAGGCGGTCGAGCGCGAGGACTGGCTCCTGCACTACCAGCCGGTCGTGGAGCTCGCGACGGGCCGGGTCGACGGCGTCGAGGCGCTCCTCCGCTGGCACGAGCCGAACGGCGGCATCGTGCCGCCGGGCGAGTTCATCCCGCTGGCCGAGGAGCTCGGGCTCATCGAGGCGATCGGCGGCTGGGTGCTCGGCGAGCTCGCCCGTCAGGAGGCCGAGTGGCGCGTGCAGGGCCTGGAGCTGGAGGTCGGGTTCAACCTCTCGCCCCGGGAGCTGTCCGAGCACCTGCCGGAGCGGATCCTGCAGGCGCTCCGTGAGACGGGCACGGATCCGCGTCACGTGGTCGTCGAGATCACGGAGTCGACGGCCATGACCGATCCGGATCGCACCCAGAGGATCCTCGCCGAGATGCACGCCTGGGGCCTGAAGCTCGCGATCGACGACTTCGGCACAGGCTACTCGTCGCTGTCCCGCCTCAAGCACATGCCGGTGGACATCCTCAAGATCGACCGTTCGTTCGTGTCGCACGTCGACGAGGACCCGAGCAACGCCAGCATGGTGCGCGCCATGATCGACCTGGCGCTGAACCTCGGCATGACGCCGCTCGCCGAGGGCATCGAGACGGCCGCCGAGCTCGCCTTCCTCGTCGAGCATGGCTGCCCGCTCGGGCAGGGCTTCCACCTCTGGCGACCGATGCCGGCCGCGGACGTCTCGGCCCTGCTCGTCGCGCCCGCCCGGTAGTCCTGGTCTGGTCCCGGGCGCCTCCCAGGCTTCGGGGGCGCGTTCGCTACCATGCCGTGACCATGCGTCGGTACGATGCGTCCGAGATCGAGCCGAAGTGGGTCGAGCGCTGGGAGGCCGAGGGCCTCTACCGGGCCTCCGAGGACCCCGCCGACCCGCGGCCACGCTTCTACGCGCTCGACATGTTCCCGTACCCCTCGGGCGACCTGCACATGGGCCATGCCGAGGCGTTCAGCGGCGGCGACGCGGTCGCCCGGTTCCAAGCGATGCGCGGACACAACGTCCTGCACCCGATCGGGTGGGACGGGTTCGGCCTCCCCGCGGAGAACGCGGCGATCAAGCGAGGGATCCACCCCAAGGAGTGGACCTACCAGAACATCGAGCAGCAGGCCCGCTCGTTCCGGCGCATGGGGATGTCGTTCGACTGGACCCGGCGTCTGCACACCTGCGACCCCGAGTACTACCGCTGGACCCAGTGGTTGTTCCTCAAACTGTTCGAGCGCGGTCTGGCGTACCGCAAGACGGCACCGGCCAACTGGTGCCCGAAGGACGCGACGGTCCTGGCCAACGAGCAGGTCATCAACGGCGCGTGCGAGCGATGTGGCACGCCGGTCGTGCGCAAGGACCTCACCCAGTGGTTCTTCAAGATCACGGACTACGCGCAGCGGCTGCTGGACGACGTGGATGAGCTGGTGGAGTGGCCGGACCGCGTCATCACGATGCAGCGGAACTGGATCGGGCGATCCGAAGGAGCCGAGGTGAGCTTCGAGATCGCCGAGACCGGGGACCGCGTGCCCGTCTTCACCACGCGCCCGGACACCCTGTGGGGGGTCACGTTCTTCGTGTTCGCGCTGGAGCATCCGTTGGTGATGAAGCTCGCGGAGGCCGGTGGCACAGCCGAGGAGACCCGCGCCATGCTCGACCGTCTGCAGGCCACGCCGCTCACCAGCCGTGAGCAGGCCGAGAGCCGGGAGGGTGTAGCGCTCGGGGTGCATGCCGTGAACCCGGTGAACGGGGAGAAGGTGCCGGTCTTCGTCGCCCCGTACGTGCTGATGGAGTACGGCACCGGCGCGGTGATGGGTGTGCCGGCGCACGACCAGCGCGATTTCGAGTTCGCGCGTGCGCACGACCTCCCCATCCGCCTCGTCGTGCAGCCCGAGGGGGAAGAGCGCCACCCCGATGCGATGACCGAGGCGCACGACCACGAGGGCGTGATGGTGAACTCGGGGCCGTTCGACGGGGTGCGCTCGCCGGAGTCCATCGCCCAGGTTATCGAGTGGCTCGAGCGCGAGGGCAAAGGCGGATCGGCGGTGTCCTACCGCCTCCGCGACTGGCTGATCAGCCGCCAGCGGTACTGGGGAGCCCCGATCCCCATCGTCCACTGCCCGGAGCACGGTGAGGTCGCCGTCCCCGAGGACCAGCTCCCGGTGATCTTGCCCGACGACGTCGACTTCCGTCCGGGCGGCGAGTCCCCGCTCGCCCGCCACGCGGCCTTCGTGAACGCCACGTGTCCGACGTGCGGACAACCGGCGCGCCGCGACACCGACACCATGGACACGTTCGTCGACTCCTCCTGGTACTACTACCGATACTGCTCGCCGCGGGACCAGGAACACGCGTTCCGACCGGAGCAGGTCGAGCGGTGGATGCCCGTCGGCCAGTACACCGGGGGCGTCGAGCACGCGATCCTTCACCTGCTCTACTCCCGATTCTTCACGAAGGTGTTGTTCGACCTCGGCCTGGTCTCGTTCACCGAGCCGTTCCCACGCCTGATGAACCAGGGCCAGGTGATCTACGGGGGCGCTTCGATGAGCAAGAGCAAGGGCAACATCATCGAGCCCATGCCGGTGGTGGAGCGCTGGGGCGCCGACACGATGCGCCTGCAGATGCTGTTCGCCGGCCCGTTCGAGGACGACATCGACTGGAAGCTGATCGCCGGCGATCCGGACAGGCGTCCCGGCGTGACGAGCTGGCTCGGGCGCGTGTTCGCCGCGACGCAGGAGGCAGCAACCGAAGACGCCGAGGAGCCCGAGGGGCTCCGGCGCCTCACGCACCGGACGCTCCGAAGCGTCACCGAGGACATGGAGCGGTTCCGGTACAACGTCGCGATCTCGAGGCTGCAGGTCCTGAGCAACGAGATGCGGTCGGTCCTGGACGCGGGCGGCGGCGCGCGCGAGGCGGGGACGATGCTCGCGCTGATGCTCGCCCCGCTCGCTCCGTTCGCCGCCGAGGAGCTGTGGCGCGAGGTTCTCGGCAACCCGGCCAGTGTGCACGTCGCGGCCTGGCCGGCCTTCGACGAGGACCTCGCCCGCGAGGAGCGGGTGACCCTCGTCGTGCAGGTGGACGGTAAGGTCCGCGACCGCATCGAGGTGCCGGCCGAGGCGTCCGAGGAGGACTGCCGGACCCTGGCAGTGGCCTCGGAGAAGGCTCGGCGGGCGATCGGCGACCGCGAGGTCCGCCACGTCATCGTCCGTGCCCCGCGCCTGGTCAACCTCGTCACCTCTGAGTGAGACCCGGGCGCGCTCCCTCCTGCCTCAACCACCTTCCACCCCGCACCGATACGTAACGGAGGCCACCGCCGTGGCTCGGTCGATGCTGGACTGGAGGACGGATGAGCACGCTGGCGACGCCCGCCACGACGCCGAGCTCGGGCGCGCGCGGGTCGACGGTGCCGGCGCTGCGCACCGAGCGCTCGGTCTCCTTGATCCGCCTGTCGGTCGTGGCCGTCGTGATCGTCGTGTACGTGAGCCTGCTCGGCATGCGGCCGACGAGCTCGCTGGCGTTCGGGGTGCTCGGCCTCGCCACCGTGTACACGCTCTGGGGGCTCTTCGCAACGGCCGGGGAGGCCTCGTTCCGGCTCCGCCTCACCACGCTGTCGGTCGACATCACGCTCGTCACGCTGTGGGTCCAGGCCACGGGGGGCGCGCAGAGCGAGTTCTGGACGCTGTACCTGATCGTGATCGCCTCGGTGGCGCTGCGCTTCGGGCCGGTCGAGACGGTCGGGGCGGCGGCGGGGCTCGCCGTCCTGCACGCTGCCCTCATCGCATCCGAGGTCGGCCCCGACTCGCCCGACGTCTTCTATCGCCCCGCCATCATGGCGGTCGCGGCCTTCGCGATGGGCATCCTCTCGTACCAGCGCGCCGTGAGCCGTCGTGAGGGGCAGGCGCTGCAGGTGCTGGCGGACACCCAGACCGAGGAGCTCGGCCAGGAGCGGGCCGAGGTCGCCCGGCTCAAACGCGTGGACATGGCGCGCTCGGAGTTCGTCGCGATCGCCGCCCACGAGTTCCGGACGCCGCTCGCCGCCGTGATCGGCGTCCTCGGCACCCTGAAGGTTCACGGGCCCCTGCTCGATCCCGAGACGCGCGACGAGCTGCTCGATGGAGCTGCCGCGCAGGCGGAGCGGCTCGCCCGTCTCGTCGAGGACCTGCTGACCATCTCCCGCATCGAGGACGGTGAGCTGCACCTGGTGATGGAGAGGACCGACGCGCGCACGCTGATCTCGGAGGCGACGCGAGCCTCGGGGACCGCCGGACGCGTGCACGTGGAGCTCGGGCGCGTGGAGCCGCTCGTCTGCGACGCCGACGCCGTGATCCGCGTCCTCACGAACCTGCTCGACAACGCCCGCAAGTACTCGCCCGAGTCCGCCGCGATCGTGCTGTCGGTGTCGCGGGACGCCGAGGGCGTCCGGTTCGGCGTCAGGGACGCCGGAGCCGGGGTCGCAGCCGCGGACCGGGACGCGGTCTTCGAGCGGTTCCGGCGCGTGGACGGCTCGGGTAAGCCTGGCGCCGGCCTCGGCCTGTACATCTCGCGCGGGCTCGTGGCCGCGCACCGCGGCACGATGGGCGTCCGGGACGCCCGCGAAGGCGGTGCCGAGTTCTGGTTCCGGCTCCCCCATGGACGGGACGATGAGGTGGCGCCCGGGCGGCGGGTGCCTCCGCAGGCTGTGAACCACGTCACTGCGGCGCCGGGAAGCTCGCGCTAGCTTCCGATCGACGGCGGCGCGTCCGCGCCCTCCCCTTCGTTCGATCCTGCGACCGGAGGCCGCGACATGTCGGGGGAGTCGATCCGCGAACGGATGTCCGCGCTGTCGCGCGCGGAGCTCATCGGTCTCGTGACGGTGCTCGCCGTCACGCTCGGCGGCGCCGGGCTCTGGTACGTGCGATCGCTTCCCCGGCCGGTTCAGGTGCTCGCCGAACCGCCCGTCCCGGCACCGGCGGCCTCCGCCTCGCCCGCGGCGATACCCGTGGTGATCCTCGTGGACGTCGCCGGGTGGGTCCGCAGCCCCGGCGTGTACGAGTTCGTCGGGGGCGCCCGCGTGATCGACGCGGTCGAGGCTGCAGGCGGCGCTCGACCCGGAGCCCTGCTCGCCGGCCTGAACCTCGCGGCGCCGCTCGTGGACGGGACGCAGATCCTCGTGCCGAAGGAGGGCGAGGTCGCGGTCCCGGCGCCGGGCGGCGTCCCGGCCCCCGGGGGTGCCCCGGTCCCGGGGGCGCTCGTGAACGTGAACACCGCCACAGCGGCTGAGCTCGAGACGCTGCCTGGCGTCGGCGAGGTGATCGCGCAGGCGATCATCGACCACCGCACCGAGAACGGGCCGTTCACCTCGGTGGATCAGCTCGTCGACGTGACCGGGATCGGCGAGTCCACCCTCGAGTCGATGCGCGAGCTCGTGACGGTGTGAACGCCTGGCTCGTGCCGGCGCTCGCCGGCGGGCTGTGGCTGGCGCTGCTGGCGCGGCCGTCGGTCGGCGATCTCGTTCCGGCCCCGGCCTGGTTCGCCGCCGGCGCGCTCGCGCTCGGCGCAGCGATCGTCCTCGCGCCGCGTAGCTCGGCGGAGGCCGAGCCGCTCCGACGCGCCGACGTCTTCGGTCCGGGCGCGCCTGCGATCGACGCGCTCGCGCCCGCGTCCCTCGAGCGCGGCCGGCACCCGGCATGGCTCCCTCCGGCGCTCGCGCTCGCCGGAGTGTTGCTCCTCGGCGTCGGGTGGGGGAGCGCGCACGCCCATCGCGTAGAGGACGCCCTGCTCGCGCGCCTCGCGACCGAGCGGGTCGAGATCGTCGGGACGCTCCGGGTCGACCCGCGCCAGGATATCGACGGGTGGTCGGCCGTCGTCGACGTCCGCGAGGTCCGCTGGTCCGCCGGGGCCGCCACGGTCCACGAGAGCGTGTGGGTGGACGCCCTCGACGAGGCACCCGATGCCATGCGCGGCGACCGCGTCCGATTGACCGGGCAACTCCTCGTCCCGGACGAACCCGGGTTCGCGAGCTTCCTGCTGCGTCGAGGGATCGCCGCCGAGCTCCGGACGACCGAGGCCGTGCGGCTCGGGCCGTCGGAGGTCGCGTTCGTCCGATGGTCGCAGCGGGCGCGCGTCGCGCTCGCCGACTCGATCACGGCGCTGTTCCCGCCGCGCGAGGCCGGCCTGCTCCTCGGCCTCGCGGTCGGGGACGACTCGCGCCTGGACCCGACGGTGGAGCGCGACTTCCGGGCGACCGGGCTCTCGCACCTGCTCGTCGTCTCGGGCGGCAACGTGGCGATGGTGCTGGCGCCGATCCTCGGCCTGGCGGCTGCGCTCCGGCTCACGCGGTGGCCGCGGTTCGCGATCGGCCTGGGGACGGTCACGTTCTTCGTCGTCCTCACCGGCGCCGAGCCCTCCGTGATGCGCGCGGGGGTGATGACCGGGCTCGCCCTCGTCGGCGTCCTGCTCGGCCGGCCGAGGAGCGCCGCCACGATCCTGTCGGCCGCGGTGTTCGGGCTCCTGGTGATCGACCCGGCGCTCGTGTGGTCGGTGGGGTTCCAGCTCTCGGTCGCCGCGACCGGCGGGATGGTCGCGCTCGCCTCGCCGCTCGCCGACCGGTTCAGCGTCCTGCCGCGCCCGCTCGCGATCGCGCTCGGGGCGACGCTCGCGGCCCAGCTCGGCGTCACCCCCGTGCTGCTCTTCCACTTCAACGAGGTCCCGCTGTCCACGATCCTGGCCAACGTCGCGGCGTTCCCGGCCGTGTCGCCCGGCGTTGCTGCTCGGCCTGTCCGCGGCCGTCGTCGGCGTCGCCGTTCGAGCCGCTCGCCCGGCTCCTCGCAGGCCTCGCGGTCATCCCGATGCGCTACCTCGATCGACGGTCGCCGACCACCTCGCGCAGGCGCCGATCCCGTGGATCACCGGCGGCGGGGGGCTTCCCACTCGGCGGAGCGGAAGCCGAGGCCCTCGTACATCGCGATCGCCTCGCGATTGGAGACCCGCACCTCGAGCGTGATCGGCAGCTCGGCGCCGCCGCCGGTCTCCTCCAAGAGGCGGCGGATCAGGCGGCTGGCGACGCCGGCGCGGCGCCGCTCCGGGGCGACGGCGACGTTCATCAGGTGCCAGACCTGGTCGTAGCGGGAGCAGACCAGGTAGCCGAGCAGCTCCTCGCTCGGCGGTCGCGGCGAGGCAGATGCCCGACGGCTTGGAGAGCTCGAGCACGAACATCGCCAGCGACCAGGGCGTCGGGAACGAGCGCCGCTCGATCGCGATCACCGACGGGCAGGTCGCTGTAGGCGAGCCGCCGGATCGCCGGGCTCGCTGCTCAGCTCCTCGGCTTCTGGGAAGTGTCTCGCTCACGCCACCGCTCCGCGTCGGGGGGCCTCAGGTAGATCGGAGAGAGCGGCTCGTCCGGCCGCCGATGCCGCGGCGAGGGCGCAGACGTGACGCGCGGCGACCCGGTGCACGGGGTCGTCGTCGTCGGGCACCTCGGACGCCGCGACTCGCCAGCTCATCGCGAAATCGTACCGCCCCCGATCCGGCGGCCAGCGGGGCGCTCGGGCAGCTCGGAGAGGCGCTCGCCGAGCTCGCCGCGGGCGGCCGACCCAGGGCCCCAGAGCCGCTCGCCCGCGGCGGAGTAGAGGGCGGCGAAGGCCTCGCCGCGGCGGGCGTCGAGCACCGCGAGCCGGCCGCGTCCTGCCGCCGGCCTCCGGCGAGCCCCCGGCCGAGCGCGTCGAGGGTGCCGACCCCGCGCACCGGGAGGCCGAGCGCGGCGCCGAGCGCCGCGGGCGCTGGCGATGCCGACCCGCAGGCCGGTGAAGGAGCCGGGCCCGAGCGCCGACCGCGATCAGCTCGACCGCGCTCCCAGCCGCCCGCCGCCTCGGCGGCGCGCTCGACCTCCTCGAGCAGCCGGGTCGTGTGCCCGGGCCTGCCGTCGGCGAGAGCCCGAGCAGCGACTCGTGAGGACCTCGCCGCCGCGCGACGCGCAGACGGCGGTGTCCTCGGTCGCCGTGTCGAAGCCGATCACGCCGGTGCAGCGCCGGCTCAGTCGGGGACGCGGAAGGCGAAGCGCCGACTTTCTTGCCCTCGACGAACCAGCTGACCGTGTGCTTGCCGGGGATGTTCGAGGTGATCTTGTTCACGTACAGCGTCCCCTGGACCGCTTCCTGGTTTTCGGCGCAGAGGTTTTTTTTTGGTCGGGAATTTGACGCAGACCGTGTAGAAGACGTCGGCGTTGTTGCTTCGGAAGAAGGCGCCCTTTTTGCGGGCTTTCTGGCAGACGTGCGCAGGTTTCGCGTTCTGCGAGACGCCGCAGGCGACGTAGTGGCTGTAGGCGGCGGCGCTCGCCGAAGCCGGCGCCAGGCTCGCCAGCAATGCCGATCACCGACCAACACTGCCGCTCAGCGTCTTCAGTCCCTTCATTTCGGGCCCTTCCCTCCTTCGGATCGAATTTCGGCGGCCGATGCTACACGCTGCGGTCGCCGTTCCGGAACACGCCTATCCGCGGTCGGGATGCGGAATCCAGCTCGATCTCGCCGCCGGTCGCCGCCGCCGTGGCCGAGCCGGACCTCGAGCGCCGGCCGCCGCCAGCCGGCCGCCGGCCGCCGCCGGCCACTCGACGAAGGCGATCGCGTCGGCGGTCGAGGTAGTCGTCGAGCAGCGCCGGGTCCTCGCCCTCGAGGCCCGGCCAGCCGGTAGAGGTCGAGGTGGGAGACCGGCGAGGCCGGCCGCCCGGTAGCGCTGGCCGATCGTGAAGGTCGGCGAGGTGACCGGCTCCTCGACGCCGAGCGCCCGGCAGGCGCCGCGGACCAGGGTCGTCTTGCCGGCCCCGAGCTCGCCGGAGACGACGACGACGTCGCCCGGGCTCGAGGCCGGTCGGCGATCCGCGCCCCGAGCGCTTCGGTCTCGGCGGCCGAGTTGGTTAGGCGCTCCGTCATCCGAACATGCCCATCTGGTCGGCGGGCGGCGGCGGGCGCTCGAGCCGCCCTCGGCCTCCGCTCGGCGACCTCCTCGGCGGCTCGGCGCCGGCGCCGGGCGGCGGGCTCGGCGAGCAGCGCCGGGAGCGGCTCGAAGTCGCCGCGCAGGGTCTCCTTCACCGCCGGCGTCCGCAGCGCCGCCGCCGGGTGGAAGAGCGGCAGCAGGAAGACGGCTGCGGCCGCCGAGCTCGTGGACCTGGGGGGTGCCCCGCACCCTGGTGATCCCGGCCGGGTTGCCGCTCAGCAGCTTGGTGGCGAAGTTGCCGAGCGTGCAGACGACCCTCGGCTCGATCAGGCGCACCTGCTCGAACAGGTAGGGCCGGCAGGCCTCGATCTCGAGCGGCTGCGGGTCGCGGTTGCCGGGCGGGCGCGACTTCAGCACGTTGGCGATGAAGACGTCCTCGCGCGAGCATCCCGATCCCCTCCAGCATCTGGTTGAGGAGCTGGCCGGCGCGGCCGACGAAGGGCAGCCCCTGGCGGTCCTCTTCGGCCCCCGGCGCCTCGCCGACGAACATCAGGTCGGCGTCGGCGTTGCCGGCGCCGAAGACCGCCTTGGTGCGGGTCTCGTGCAGCGGGCACCGGGTGCAGTCCCTGACCTCCTTGAAGAGCGCGACGAGCTGCTCGCGCCGCTCCTCGGCGGTGGCGCTCACCGCGCGTCTCCCCCTCACGGCTGCTCCCCCTTCGCGCGCTTGGCGCGGTCGCGGCGAGCCGCTCCTGGTGCCCCGCTTCGCGCTCGCCGCGCCGCGATTCGTCGGAGCGGACCTTGCGCCCCGCGCGGCTGGCGGCCGGGCGGCGCGACGGTCGAGATCAGGCGCCGGCCCGCGCTCGGAGCCGCAGGCCGGGCAGGGCGGCGGCGGGCGCGTCGGCCGCCAGCAGCTCGTCGAAGCGGGCCCCGCACTCCTCGCACTCGAATTCGTAGATCGGCATAGCGCGTCTCGAGTCTTTATAATCGCTGGTCGGCCGTGACCCCAAGGGCATGGACCTATGAACCCCTCACCGACCTCACCAACTCGCACGCTCCGGCGGCGCGACCCTCGTCCGCGCCAAGGACGAGCTGCGCGCCGCGCTCGCGCCCGCACGCGCCGCGGGCCGCACGATCGGCCTGGTCCCGACGATGGGCTACCTGCACGAGGGCCACCTCTCGCTGCTGCGCGCGGCCCGCCGAGCAGTGCGACGTCGTCGTCATGAGCCTCTTCGTCAACCCGACCCAGTTCGGGCCCGGCGAGGACCTCGACCGCTACCCGCGCGACGAGGAGCGCGACGCCGCGGCTCGCCGCCGAGGCCGGCGTCGACCTCGTCTATGCGCCGCCGGTCGAGGAGGTCTACCCGGAGGGCTTCGCGACCGCGGTCGAGGTCGACGGGCTGACCGAGGTGCTCGACGGCGACCCGGCGCGGCGCGGGCCCGAGCACTTCCGCGGCGTCACCACGGTCGTCGCCAAGCTCTTCAACACGGTCCAGCCCGACGTCGCCTACTTCGGCCAGAAGGACGCCCAGCAGCTCGCCGGTGATCCGGCGCATGGTCCGCGACCTCGACTTCCCGGTGCGGATCGAGGGGCTGCCGACCGTGCGCGAGGCCGACGGGCTGGCGATGAGCTCGCGCAACGCCTACCTCGAGCCCGAGGAGCGCGAGCGCGCGGCGGCGCTCTCCCGGGCGCTGCGACGCCGCCGAGAGGCCGCGCCCGCGAGGCTCGCTGGCGGCGGGCATCGAGGCGGCCCGCGCCGAGCTCGACCGCGGCCGGGATCGAGCCCGAGTACCTCGAGGCGCGCGACCCCGACGACCTCACCCCCGTGGCCGAGCTCAACGGCCGGCCCGTCCTGCTCGCGGTCGCCGCCCGGGTCGG
Source organism: uncultured Actinomycetes bacterium (assembly GCA_963734275.1). Classification (GTDB taxonomy): domain Bacteria; phylum Actinomycetota; class UBA4738; order UBA4738; family HRBIN12; genus CAVTGO01. The sequence continues at coordinate 10,843 of CAVTGO010000011.1, read as the reverse complement.
CGGCGCGCGCCTGATCGACAACGTCCTGATCCGAGCCCGACGACCAAGGACTTGACACGACGCGAACGAGCGAGAAGGGAAGCCAATGCAGAGGCAGATGCTGAAGTCCAAGATCCACCGGGCGACGGTGACCGACTGCGACGTCGACTACATCGGCAGCATCACCATCGACACCGAGCTGATGGCGAGCGCCGACCTGATCACCAACGAGCAGGTCCACGTCTGGGACATCGACAACGGCGCCCGCTTCGTCACCTACGTGATCGACGGCGAGCCGGGCTCGGGGACGATGCAGGTCAACGGCGCCGCCGCGCACCTGACCCGGCCCGGCCACAAGATCATCGTCGCCTCCTTCGGCGCCTACGACGAGAGCGACCTCGAGCGCTACTCGCCGGTCGTCGTCCACGTCGACGACGACAACCGGCCGGTCGCGGTCGACAGCCACCCGGAGGTGCTGCTCGACGCCGGAGGCGGTCGCGATGAGCTCCGGCGCCCGCTCCCACACCGCTCCCCCCTCCCCCGACCGCGAGCCGGTCAGCCTGCCGAAGCTGGACGGCGATGATGGAGGCGGGCGAGCCGATCACGATGATCACCGCCTACGACTACCCCTCGGCGCAGGTCGCCGAGGAGGCCGGCGTCGACATCGTCCTGGTCGGCGACTCGGCGGCGATGGTCGTGCTCGGCTACCCCGGCACCGAGCCGGTCTCGATGGACGAGATGATCGTGCTCGGCAAAGCCGTGCGCCGCGGCCTGACGACGCCGCTGATGGTCGGCGACATGCCGATGGGCAGCTACGAGGCGAGCAACGAGCTCGCCGTCGCCAACGCCCAGCGGCTGGTCAAGGAGACCGGCTGCCGGGTGGTCAAGCTCGAGGCCGGCGGCACCTCGGTCGAGCGGGCACGGGCGATCATCAACGCCGGGCATCCCGGTGATGGGCCACGTCGGCCTGACCCCGCAGACGGCGACCGCGCTCGGCGGCTACAAGGCCCAGGGCAAGACCGCGCGAGGCGGCGATCAAGATCTGCGAGGACGCCCTCGCCCTGCAGGCGGTCGGCTGCTTCGCGATCGTCTTCGAGGCGGTCCCGGCGGCGGTCACCGAGGCGATCGTCGAGAAGCTCGAGGTCGCCGACGATCGGCATCGGCGCCGGCCCGGCGACCGCCGGCCAGGTGCTCGTCTTCCACGACCTGCTCGGGATCACGACCGGGCGGATGGCGAAATTCGTCAAGCGCTACGCCGACATCCACGACCAGATGGTCGCCGGCGTCGGCCAGTACGTCGAGGAGGTCCGCTGCGGCCACTTCCCCGAGCCCGACCACGTCTACGGCGTCGAGCCGGCCGAGCTCGACGAGCTGCGCCGCTACCTCGACCAGGAGAGCCTCACCTCCCAGAAGGCCTGGGACTGGGAGCCGCTGGCCTCATAGGAGGGATTCGGGTAGGGGTGGAGGCGTCTTGTACTCTTTGCGCCGCGCAAGGCGGCCAGCTGCCCCACTCCTCGAAATAGCTGAGCGGAACCCCTACCCCAAGCCCCTTCCCCTCGATCTCCCTCACGACCCTGGCCGGGGCGCCGGCGGCGATCGTCCCGGCGGCGATGTCCCTGGTGACCACCGAGTTGGCGCCGATCACGCAGCGCTCGCCGACCGTGACGCCGCTGGTGACGGCGCAGTTGACGCCGAACCAGCAGTTGGAGCCGATCTCGCACCGGCCCCTTCGTGGTGAACCCCTGCCAGGTGATCGGCATGCTCGGGGTCGTCGAAGCGGTGCTCGGCGTCGCCGACGAAGCAGCCGTTGGCGAACATCGTGTGGTCGCCGATCGCGACCTCGCTCTGGGCGGCGATCATCGTGTTGCGGTTGAGGAAGCAGCCCGCGCCGATCTCGATCCGCGCCTCCGGCGCCAGGGTCAGCCAGCAGCCGGGCTCGAGCAGCGTCCCCTCGCCGATCGTCAGCCGGCCCTCGTCGAGCGCCTCGAGCACCTCGCCCTCGACCGGGTGGCGGATGAAGAAGCCGCCGCGTGCGGCGTGGCGGTCGATCCGCCAGCGGCGCAGCAGGCGGTGGTTGCGCTCGTACCAGCGCCGCTTCGCCCACCACAGCCTCCAGCCCCGTCTGCCACCGCGCTACTTTCCAGAGCGCCCGGGTATCGTCCGGTTCCGCGACCAGGATCACGACGGACGTCGCATGAGCTGGCGCCGTGGCGGACCTGCGCGGCGGCATCGACCTCGGCGGGACGAAGATCCAGACGGCGATCGTCGACGCCGACGGCGAGGTGCTCGGGCGAGGCGCGGCGGCCGACGCCGACCAGCGGCGGCCCGCAGGACGTCGCCGCGGCGATGGCCGACGGCGCTGCGCGAGGCGGCCGAGGCGGCCGGCGTCGAGACCGAGCGCGCTGGCCGGCGTCGGGGTCGGCTCCCCCGGCGACGCCGACGAGAAGACCGGCGTCGTCTCCGGCGCCAAGAACCTGCCCGGCTGGGAGGGCAGCTTCCCGCTCGGCCGAGACGCTGAAGCAAGGAGCTCGGCGCCGAGGTGCGGGTCGGCAACGACGTCCAGGTCGCGACCGAAGCCGAGTTCCACCTCGGCGCCGGGCGCGAGTTCTCAGAGCCTGATCGGCGTCTTCTGGGGAACCGGCGTCGGCGGCGGGCTCGTCCTCGACGGCAAGCCCTGGCTCGGCCGCGGCGCCGCCGGCGAGATCGGCCACATGGTCGTCAAGCGCGGCGGCGCCAAGTGCCCCTGCGGGCGCAAGGGCTGCATGGAGGCCTACGCCGGCCGCTCGGCGATGGAAGCCGAGGCGCGGCGCCAGCACGAGGAGGGCCACAAGACCGACCTCTTCAAGCTGATGGAGAAGCACGAGAAACCGCGCCTGACCAGCGGCATCTGGGAGCGGGCGCTCGACCACGGCGACCACCTCGCCGAAGAAGCTGATCGACCGCGCGATCGAGGCGCTCGGAACCGGCGTCGCCTCGGCCGTCAACCTGCTCGACCCCGAAGCGGTGATCCTCGGCGGCGGCCTCGGCGTCCGCTTCGGCGAGCGCCTCATGGAGCCGCTGACCGAAGGAGATGGGCAAGCACCTCTTCGTCGACGAACGCCCGCCCGCGGTCCGCGTCGCCTCGCTCGGCGACCTCGGCGGCGCGATCGGCGCCTCGCTGCTCTTCGCGCGCTGAGCTGCGCCGCTTCGAGACCCGGCCGGCGGCCTGGCGCTGCTGGCGGGCGATCGCGTCGACGATCACGGCGAGCAGCAGGACGCCGCCGGTGACCATGAACTTGACCGCGGAGGAGAGCGCCAGCAGGTCCATCCCGTTGGAGATCGAGCCGATCACGAGGGCGCCGAGCAGCGCCGTCCAGACCGAGCCGCGGCCGCCGAAGAGGCTGGTGCCGGCGATCACCGGGCCGGCGATCGCGAGCAGCAGCAGTTCGTTGCCGCCGGAGTTCTGGTTGACGGCGAGCAGGCGCGAGGCGGCCATGATGCCGCCGATCGCGGCCATCGTGCCGGCGATCGCGAAGACCGCGACGCGGACCCGGTTGACCCGGATGCCGGCGCGGCGCGCCGCCTCGGCGTTGCCGCCGACGGCGAAGACGTGGCGGCCGAAGCGGGTGCGCTTGACCACGTACTCCATCCCGACCACGAAGGCGAGCAGGATCAGCACCGCCAGCGGCACGCCGCGGTCGGAGTTGAGGACCGCGACGGCGACGATCACGACCGCGGCGACCAAGCACGAAGCGGAGCGCCTGAGCGGCGCGGGCTCGTCGCCGGCGAGGCCGGCGGCGACCCGGCGGCGGTGGCCGAGGACGAGCACCGCGCCGTAGGCGGCGATCACGACCGCCGCGAAGATCCAGCCGACCGTGTCGGAGTAGAAGGTGTTGGCGAGGCCGGTGATCTTGGGGTCGGTGATGTTGATCGACCCGGTCGAGCCGAGCACCTGCAAGCAGCGCCCCCTGCCAGGCCAGTAAGCCGGCCAGGGTGACGACGAAGGAGGGCACGCCGAAGCGGCTGAAGAGGGAGCCCTGGAGCAGGCCGATCGCGGTCCCGACCAGCGACCGCGGCGGCGATCGCCAGGTAGGGGTTCCAGCCGTGCTTGACGTTGAGCACCGCCATCACCGCGGCGGCGAGGCCGCTGACCGCGCCGACCGAGAGGTCGATCTCGCCCAGCAGCAGCACGTAGACGATGCCGACCGAGATCAGCCCGATCGCGGTGATCTGCAGCATCAGGTTGGTCAGGTTCTCGGCCGAGAGGAAGCGGTCGTTCTCGAACTGGAAGATCGACCCAGATCACGGCCAGGCCGAGCACGACCCGCAGCGAGGCGAGGTCGCCCTGGACGAGGCGGCGCAGGGTCTCGCCGGCGGCGCGGCGCTCGGCTCGCCTCGTCGGCGGTCGCGGCTCGGCTGCCGCTCATCCGTCTCCTCCCTCCCTCGACTGCTCGTCGTTCTCGCCGTTCGCCCCGATCCCGGTGATCGCCGAGACGACGTGCTCCTCGGTCGTCTCTTCGGCCTTGAAGTCGCCGGCCGCGCGGCCGAGGCGGAGGACGAAGATCCGGTCGGCGACCTCGAAGACGTCGACCAGGTTGTGGCTGATCACGACGACGCCGAGGCCCGCGCTCGCGCAGGCGCCGGATCAGCTCCAGCACCTGCGCGGTCTGCGGCGACGCCGAGCGCCGCGGTCGGCTCGTCGAGCAGCACGACCTTCGGCTCGCCGAGCAGCGAGCGGGCGACCGCGACCTGCTGGCGCTGGCCGCCGGAGAGGGTGCCGACCTCGCTGCGCAGGCTGGGGATCGTCACCGCGAGGTTGGAGAGCAGCTCGCCGGTCTCGGTGCTCCATCCGCGCCTCGTCGAGCTGGCGCGAGACCGTGCCCGGGCCCGGGCGAGACCTCCTCGCTGGCCGAGGAAGAGGTTGGCGACGACGTCGAGGTTGTCGCAGAGCGCGAGGTCCTGGTAGACGGTCGCGATCCCGAGCGCGGTCGCGTCCTGGGGCTTCGAGATCGAGACCTCCTCGCCGTCGAAGCGGATCGTGCCGGCGTCGGCGCGTGGATGCCGGCGATCGTCTTCACCAGCGTCGACTTGCCGGCGCCGTTGTCGCCGACCAGGCCGACGACCTCGCCGGCGTGGACGGCGAAGTCGACCCGGTCCAGAGCCTGGACCGGGCCGAATCGCTTGCTGACTCCCGTCCAGCTCGAGGAGCGGAGCGCCGTCGCGGTCATCTCAGCCCAGGAGATTCCCGCTTCTTTGCAGGCCTGCGCGTAGGGGCCGGTGCAGAGTTCGTCGGCGCGTCGACGAACCCGTCCGCGACGACCGTGTCTTTGACGTTGTCTTTGGTCACCGCGACCGGTTCGAGCAGGACCGAGGGGACTTTGGTCTTGCCGTTGTCGACTTCTTCGGTGATTTTGTCCTGCGGGACTTCTTCGCCTTCGGCGAGGGCGATCGCGATTTCGGCGCCGATTTCCGCCTGCGGCTTGATCGCCTTGTAGATCGTCATGTACTGCTGGCCGGCGAGGATCCGCTGCACGCCGGCGACGGTCGCGTCCTGGCCGGTGACCGGCCGTTCTTCGGGGTTGATGCCGGCCGCCTTTCATCGCCGCGATCGCGCCGCCGCCGGTGTCGTCGTTGGCGGCGTAGACGCCGTCGAAGCCGTCGTTGCCGAGCGCGGTGATCGCCTGCTGCACCTCGTTCTGGGCGTTTTCCGCCGACCAGCCGGGCGTGTCGTACTCCTTGGCGATCTTGACCCCGGCGGCGTCGAACCCTTTGTGCGCGCCTTCTTTGAAGAGCGCCGCGTTGCTGTCGGCCGGGTCGCCGTTGATCATGATGATCGGGCCGCTCGGCGCTGCCGTCTTCTTTCAGTTTTTTCGGCCAGCGTTTCGGCCTGCAGTTCGCCGACCTGGACGTTGTCGAAGGAGACGTAGGAGTCGACTTCGGCGTTTTCGATCAGGCGGTCGTAGCTGAGCACCGGGACGTCCTGGGCGTTCGCCTTTTCGACGATCGCCGCGGCCGATTTGGCGTCCATCGGGTCGAGGACCAGAACTTCGGCGCCCTGGGTCAGCGCCGCTTCGGCCTGGCTCTGCTGTTTGGACGCGTCCCCGTCGGCGTTGCTGTAGAGGACTTCGCAGTCGGGGCATTTCTCTTCGACCCTTTCTTCGAAGTAGGCCGGTCCGCCGACTCGTAGCGCGGCGTCTCGTTTTCGGGCAGCAGCAGGGCGATCTTGGCACCGCCGCCTCCGCCACCGCCTCCGCCCGTGCTCGTCGCTGCCGCCGCAGCCGAGCGCGACCGGCCAACCGCGAGCAGCGCGCAGCGAGAGCCAGACGCCTCGAGAACCTGATCGGGACATCGATCTCCTCCTCTCTGTTCCCGGCTCCCGCTGCCGACTACCCCCCGGCGGTTCATGCGCCCGCGGACGCCACTCAGCCGACTCGCGGACAGGCGAGCGCGTCGCTCAGGCCGCGACCGGCTCGCGCCGCTTGCGCGCGGCGCCGCTTCGGCTTCGCCGGCTCGACCAGCTAGGCGAGGAAGCGGCCGGTTAGGAGCCTCGACCGCGGCGACCTGCTCGGGGGTGCCGGTGGCGACGACCTCTCCCCCTCCTCGCCGCCCTCGGGGCCGAGGTCGATGAGGTGGTCGGCGGTCTTGATCACGTCGAGGTTGTGCTCGATCACGACCACCGTGTTGCCGGCGTCGACGAGGCGGCGGAGCACCTCGAGCAGGCGCTGGACGTCGGCGAAGTGCAGCCCGGTCGTCGGCTCGTCGAGGATGTAGAGGGTGTCGCCGGTCGCGACTTTCGAGAGCTCGGTCGCGAGCTTCACCCGCTGGGCCTCGCCGCCGGAGAGCGTCGTCGCGGGCTGGCCGAGGCGGATGTAGTCGAGGCCGACGTCGTGCAGGGTGCGCAGGCGGCGGGCGATCTTCGGCACGTTCTCGAAGAACTCGACCGCCTCCTCGACCGACATCTCGAGCACGTCGGCGATGTTCTTGCCCTTGAAGCGGACCTCGAGCGTCTCGCGGTTGTAGCGCTTGCCGTGGCACTGCTCGCAGGGGACGTAGACGTCGGGCAGGAAGTGCATCTCGATCTTGATCTGGCCGTCGCCGCGGCAGACCTCGCAGCGCCCGCCCTTGACGTTGAAGCTGAAGCGCCCGGCTTGTAGCCGCGCGCCCGCGCCTCCTGGGTCTGGGCGAAGAGCTGGCGGATGTGGTCGAAGATGTCGGTGTAAGTGGCGGGGTTGGAGCGCGGCGTGCGGCCGATCGGCGACTGGTCGATGTTGATGATCTTGTCGATCTGGCTGAGCCCGTCGACGCCGTCGTGGGCACCGGGCGCAGCTTTGCCGGGGCGGTGCAGGCGGTTGGCGACTGCGTGGTGGAGGGCCGTGGGTCGCCATGGGGAACGACCGTGTGGGCCCCGCACTTCTACGGCCGTACCGGGCGAGGTGCTCCTGAACATCCCCGTTGCGATCAGCCCCGCGCCGGCTCGCGGTGACCCGACACGGAGTCTGGGTGGCGAACAGCGCCGCCCGGGGGGATCTTGCGCTACGACCGGACCAACGGGGCGCTGCTGCAGACGATCCCTGTTGCGCTTACGGGTCAGGGCACTCATCGCGGGCGGCGACGCGATCTGGGTGGTCAAGCAGGCGAACAACAAACTGGCGCGGCTGGAGCCGGGGGCGACCCGGGTCGGGACTGGACGAACCTTCCCGGCGCAGTGCGCAGTATGCGCTTCGTGACAGAACGCCCTCTGGATCGTGTCTCGACGGCGAGAACACGGTCGTCCGCGTCGATGCGCGGAACGGCCGTTACGGACCGTGGCGCCGGAGGACAGGGCCCCGCCCAGGCCCGTCTTCGCGGGCGGACCGCGTCTACGTCTCGGAGTCAAGACGACAACACGGTGGTCGTGCTGGACCCTATAAGACGCTTCAGCCCGTCCAGATCCCATCCCGGTCGGCTTCAACCCCGGTGTGATGGTCGCCGACGACCGCTCGCTGTGGGTCGTCGGGGTCGGCGACAACTCGCTGATGCGGATCGACTACCGCTGAAGACCGGCTGAAGCGCCCCCATCTCTGCCGTGATCGTCGCGGCGGTGTTGGCGGGCGTGCTCGTTGTGGTGGCGATCGTCGCCGCCTCGTTCGGCTGCGCTCGACGGGCCAACGGGCCGAAGCCGCCGAGGCCGAGCGCGACCGCCTCAAGGCGAGGGCGAGGCGCTGCGCGCGCAACTCGCCGAACGCGACCCGACGGTGCCGGGAACTGACGCCGTACCGCGGGTTCGTGGAGGACGCCGGCGACTGGGTGTGGGCCACCGACGCCGACGGCACGCTCACGTTCGCAACGCCGCCGGCGCCGCGTTGCTCGGGCATGACGATCTACCTCGTCGGCGTCCGCTTGCGGACCTCACCCACCAGGAGGATCGTGACGCCAACGCCGCCCCCGAGGGCTGGGCCGGCGTGTCCCGCGCCGCCTGCACGCCGACGGCTCGCCTCAAGACCGTCGACACCCGTTCCATACGCGTGGGCGACGGATGGCAGGGCATCGACCGCGACCTGACCGCCGCGGCCCCCGGCCCGCGCGCGCCACGCCAAGCCCCGCCGCAGGTCGAGCGCCCCGGCGTCGCCGTCGTGCGCTGGCCGGTGGTCGACGGGCGCCGCGAGGTCGTCGGCTACGAGCTGGTCGGCGACGGCAGCGTGCTCGGCGTGTTCGCGCCTGACGAGTTGATCGAGCTCGGCGGCGGCCGGCCGGTGTGGGTCGGCCTCGAGGGCGAGGAAGTGCCCGACCTGCCGCGCGATCGCGCCGTGCTCCAGCTCCCGCCCGACGCGCCGCCCGAGCGCGCGCAGGCGCTGGCCGCGGCCGGCTTCGGGCTCGCGGTCGTCGGCTTCGAGGGCACCTCGCCGCTGCTCGACCAGTGCGGGATCGTCAAGGTCGACACCACCGACCGCTCGCAGCGACGACGATCTGCGCGCGGTGATCGCCGCAGCCGGCCTCGCGCGGGCTCGTGCTCGTCGCCACCGGCGTGAAGACCGCCGACGAGTTCACCCGCTGCCGCGTGCTCGGCTTCTCGCACTTCCAGGGCGAGTTCTTCGCCCGCCCGCGCGGCGAGTCGGGCAGCGACGGCGTCGGTCAGGGCGCGGTCGCCTCGCTGCAGGCACTCGCGGAGCTCACCGGAGTGACGCGTCGTTCGAGGACCTCGAGCGGATCATCGGCGCCGACGTCGGGCTCTCCCATCGCGCTCCTGCGCCACGTCAACTCGGCGTTCTTCTCGTTGCCGCGCAACATCGACACCGTGCGCGAGGCGCTTACCCTGCTCGGCACCCCGCGCCGTCCGCCGCTGGGCGACGGTGGTCGCGCTCTCCTCGGTCCCCGAGGTTCCGGACCAGCTCCATCGCGCTCGCGCTCCTGCGCGCGCGCATGTGCGAGCTGCTCGGCGGCTCGACCAGCGAGGAGGAGCGCGACCGGCTGTTCACCGTCGGGCTGTTCTCGGTCGCCGACGCGCTGCTCGACGCCCCGATGGAGGACGTGCTGGCGACGCTGCCGTTCACCGAGGAGGTGAACTGGGGCGCGCCGCCGCGCGGCGAGGGCCGCCGCGGCCGGATCCTGGCGACGCGTGCTGCGCTACGAGCAGGGCCACTTCCCCGATAGCGCCGAGGGGGACCCGATCCAGCTCGCCGAGGCCTACCTCGACCGCGCTCAAGTGGGCGGATGACGCCGGCCGCTGGCTGGCCTGATGTCCCCCCATCTCTCGTTGCGGCTGCAAGCTCACGCTGGCGTTCACGGTCTGATGGCGGTGCTGCTCCCGCGATCGCGGGCATCGCGCTCAGCCTGCTCGTGGTCACCCAACCTGGACTCGACGATCGAGAACGGGCTCGCGGCGCGCGCCGGCGACGCCGCCGCGGTCGTCGGCGACGGGCAGGCTGGCCAGCACCGGCGAGCCGTTCGCGCAGGTGCTCGGCGCCGGACGGCGCGCGTGCGTCGACACGACGACCGGGCGCCGGCGACGCAGCCGCTGCTGAGCCCGGACGAGCTCGCGCGGGCGCGCACGGGCGACGTGATCGTCGAGCGCCGCGCGCGACGGCGCCGAGCTGCGGCTGCTGGCGCGGCCCGTGCGACGGCGGCGGCGCCGACGCGGTCCTCGTCGTCGGCGAGTCGCTGGCGCAGCGCGAGCGCGCGCTCGACGCGCTGCACGCGCTGCTGCGCGGTCGGCGGGCCGCTGGCGCTGCTGATCGCGTCCGGCGATCGGCTACGCGCTCGCCGCCGCGGCGCTGCGCCCGGTCGAGCGGATGCGCCGCCACGCCGCGGCGGTGACGGCGGCCGCAGACGAGCGAGCGGCTGCCGGTGCCGCCCGGCCGACGACGAGATCGGGCGCCTGGGCCGCACGCTGAACGAGATGCTGGCCCGGCTCGAGGTGGCGTTCAAGCGCGAGCGCGCGTTCGTCTCCGACGCCTCGCACGAGCTGCGCACGCCGCTGGCGATCCTGCGCACCGAGCTCGAGCTGGCGCTGCGCGGCGAGCACACGCGCGAGGAGCTCGAGGCGGCGCTGCGCTCCGCCGCCGAGGAGGCCGAGCGGCTCTCGCGGCTCGCCGAGGACCTGCTGGTGATCGCCCGCTCGGACCAGGGCCGGCTGCCGGTGCGCCGCGAGCCGCTCGACGCCGGCGACGTGCTGGCGCGCGTCGCCGGCCGCTTCCAGACGCGCGCCCGGGCCGAGGGCCGGCCGCTGGCCGCCGACCCGTCGCCGGGCGTCGAGCTCAACGCCGACCCGGCGCGGCTCGAGCAGGCGCTGGCCAACCTCGTCGACAACGCGCTCACCTACGGCGAGGGGACGGTGCACGCTGAGCGCCCAGAGCGGTCAACGGCAGCGTCGAGCTGCACGTGAAAGACGAGGGCCCAGGCTTCCCAC
>CAVTGO010000010.1:0-268932 GCA_963734275.1 uncultured Actinomycetes bacterium | reverse complement strand
TCGGCCCGGGCATCGGCTGTCGCGGCTCGCGCTTGATCCCGACCTCGGCGAACGGGTCGCCGGCGTTCGGTCAGTACAAGCCGGCCCCGGACGGCGGGCTCGAGCCGTGGTCCCTCCAGGTCCTCGAGATCTCAGGAGGGCGGATCGCGGGGATCTGCTTCTTCCTCGACAGCGAGCGGCTGTTCCCGCTCTTCGGCCTGCCGCCTCGGCTCGAGGGGTGAGCGGGGACCGCACGGCAGCGCCTCGTCCAGCCCGATCAGCGTGAGCAGGTCCCGCAGCTCGTCACAGACCCCAAGGAGCTCCACGCGGTACCCGAGCCGCCGCGCCGTGAGCTGGAGCCGGGCCAGGGCGTCGACCGCGACCGCGTCGGGCGCGCGGAGCCCGCCAACGTCGCAGACCAGGGGGCCGGCGTCGCTCGCCACCATCAGCGAGCGGGCGCGCTCGCAGAGCGCCGGGACGTCGGCGCGAGCGATCGCACCATCCATGGTCAAGACGATCATGCTCGGTTGGGAAGGTGGTCGCGGCACCTCCATGGAGTAGACGGGCAGGCCGGGTGGAACTCATCGCAGGAAGACCGATGAGTTCGGCGGGGTCGCACCGTCTTCGGGGTGGGGGGAACGAGGCGAGCGAGGAGGCGGTGACGATGAGGTTCCGAGCCACGATCGAGCAGAGCGGCAAGACCGCCACGGGCTTCCGCGTTCCCGACGAGGTCGTCGAGCGTCTCGGGGCGGGCAAACGTCCGGCGGTCCGGGTCACGATCAACGGATCCACCTACCGGAGCACCGTGGCGACGATGGGCGGGGTGTTCATGGTGGGGGTCAGCGCCGAGAACCGCGCGGGGACCGGTGTCGCCGGCGGCGACAAGGTGGACGTCGACATCGAGCTCGACACCGAGTCGCGAGAGGTGACCGTGCCGCCCGACTTCGCGAAGGCGCTCCGGCGCGATCCGAAGGCGAAGACGACCTTCGAGGGATTGTCGTACAGCCAGAAGAACTGGCACGTGCAGTCGATCGAGGGAGCCAAGACGGCCGAGACCCGCGAGCGACGCATCGCGAAGTCCGTCGACACGCTCGGGCAGGGTCGCCCCCGATAGAGGGCCGCGCCCACAGAAGCAGAAGGACGACGAGGGAGGATCATCGACATGCGCAAGCTGATCGTGAGCGAGTTCCTGACCCTGGATGGGGTCATGCAGGGGCCGGGTGGTGCGGACGAGGACCCGCGCGACGGGTTCGAGCACGGCGGGTGGCAGGGGCCCTACTTCGACGACGCCGCGGGAGGCGCGATCGTCGGAGGGATCCATGCGTCGGGCGGTCTCCTGCTCGGGCGGAGGACCTACGAGATCTTCGCGGCGTACTGGCCTACCGCTCCCTCGGAGGTGGAGGAGCTCGCCGCGCCGTTGAACGCCATGCCGAAGCACGTCGCTTCGACGACCCTGGATGAGCCCCTCGCGTGGGAGAACTCGACGCTGATCAAGGGCGACGTCGCGGAAGGGGTCGCCGAGCTCAAGCGCCAGCCCGGGAAGGACCTCTTGGTCATCGGCAGCGGCGTGCTTTCACAGACGCTGATGCAGCACGGTCTCGTCGACGAGTACCGGCTCATGATCCACCCGATCGTGCTCGGGAGCGGGAGACGTCTCTTCCGGGAGGAGAGTGCGAAGAAGGAGCTCAGGCTCGTCGACAGCACGACGACGAGCACGGGCGTCCTGATGCTCACCTACGAGCCGGAGAGCAAGGCCTCGCCCGACTGACGGTCGGCCGACCCCCGGCAGGGTGATTCCACCGGCCGTGCGTGTGGGCTAGCGTGACCCCGTGCGACGCGCGCTCGCCATCGCGTTCTCCGCAGCGCTGGTGCTCCTGTCCGGAGTGCCGGCCTCGGCCACGGTAACTGCTGACTTCGCGCTGGGCGTGCTCACGGTGACCGGCGACGGGGACGGCGACACGATCCGCGTCGAGTGCGTGGGCGATAACGTCCAGGTGAACGGCTCCCCGCCGACGGGCGGGTCCGTGGGGTGCTCGGCCGTCGAGACCCTCATCGTGCGGGCGGGAGGCGGTTCGGATCGGGTCGACCTGTCGGACGTCTCCCGGAGTGCCTTCCCGAACCTCGCAGAGGTCGCCGTGTTCGGCGACGAGGGCAACGACGTGCTGATCGGGTCCGACCTCGCGGACCGGCTGGAGGGTGGAGCCGGCGGCGACGAGCTCCGGGGCGGCGACGGCGCGGACAAGCTCGTGCCGGGAGGTGGCGGGGGAGCGGTGGTCGGCGGCGACGGGAAGGACCGCGTCGTGATGGCCGGGGACGGAGACTGGACGATCAACGACGAGCGTGTCGTCCAGATCACGCCGACCTCCGAGGAGACCACGCTGCAGGGCGTCGAGACCGCGAGCCTGAACGGCGGCGACGGCGACAACGCGATCTCGGCCTCGACGTTCTCGGGCGCCGTCGTGCTCGACGGCGGCGGCGGCGACGACCTGATGCAGTCGGGCAAGGGCAAGGACCTGCTCCTCGGCAAGGGCGGGAACGACTGGCTGGACTCGGGCGCCGGCAACGACGTCCTCGAGGGCAAGAGCGGCAACGACGTGCTGCGCGGGGGCGAGGGCAACGACCAGCTCCGCGCGGGTCCCGGCGACGACACGTGTGTCGGCGGCCCCGGGGCCGACTCCGAGCTCTCCTGCTGAGCCCGGCGCTCGAGCGGCCGGGGGTACGATGCGCGCTGTGACGGACGACGGCCTGCTCCCGGCCGAACGCAAGGTGCTCGACCAGCTCGGTCACCTCCCGCTCGACTTCCGCGCGATGTGGGCCGTGTCGAACCTGTTCCGCGCGTCCGCGGCGATCCGCCGGCACATGGAGGCGAAGGTGCTGGCCGACGACCGACTCTCGTGGACCTCCTTCGTCGTGCTGTGGGTGCTGTGGGTGTGGGGCGAGATGGAGTCCCGCGACCTGGCCGCCGCCGTCGGGATCAGCCGTCCGACCTCCACCGGTGTGGTGACGACGCTCGAGGGCCGCGGGTTCGTGAAGCGCGGGAAGAGTCGCGAGGACGGCCGGAGCGTCCTGGTGTCGCTCACCGGGAAGGGCCGCCGCAAGATCGAGGACCTGTTCCCCCGGTTCAACGCCGAGGAGGCCGCCGTCATCGCGCACCTGTCGCCGGAGGAGCAGGACGCGATGGCCGGGATGCTGCGCTCGATGCTGCGGACGGCCGAGACGGACTAGGCGAGCTCGACCCGCACCGGCATGTGCTTGATGCCGTTCACGAAGTTGGAGCGCATCCGCTCCACCGGCCCGGTGAGCTCGATCGTGCGGAGCCGGGGGAGGAGCTCCTGGAGCAGGACCTTCGTCTCGAGCTTGGCGAGGTGCGCCCCCAGGCAGAAGTGCGGACCGCCCGGCCCGAACGTCACGTGCTCGCCCGCGCCCTTGCGTTCGATGTCGAACCGGTACGGGTCGTCGAACGTCTCCTCGTCGAAGTTCGCGCTGATGTACCACGTGACCACCTTGTCGCCCTCGCGGATCGCTTGGCCTCGCAGCTCGTGGTCCCGCGTGGCGGTCCGGCGGAAATGCATCACGGGCGTGGCCCACCGCAGGATCTCGTCGACGGCGTTCGCGATCAGCGAGGGGTCCTCCTGCAGCATCCGCAGTTGGTCCGGGTACTCGATCAGCGCCTGCATCCCGTGACTGATCGTGTGCCGCGTCGTCTCGTTGCCGGCGATCATCAACAAACCGAAGTAGTTGTCGTAGTCGTGCTCGGACAGCGTGCCCTCCCGCTGGGCGACGGTGAGGGCGTTGATGACGTCGTCCTGCGGCTCCTGCAGGCGGAGGTCGCGCTGGCGGTGGGCGTACTCGAACAGCTCGAGCGCGATGGGGGAGCGGAAGGGCAGGTTCCGGAACTCCTCCGTGTCCACCTTGTCGACGACCGCGTCGGTGAACTCGGGATCCTGGTTGCCGATCATCGCGTCGCCCCAGCGGATCAGCAGCGGAGCGTCCTCCTGCGGCACCGTGAAGATCGCGCACAGGAACCGGATCGGGAGCTCCTTGGCGACCTCGAGCGTGAAGTCGAACTCCAGCTTCTCGAGGGCCCGGTCGAGCACCGTGCCGGCGACGTCGCGGATGAAGTCCTCGTACGCCCCCACGCCTCTGGCACTGAAGCGCTTGTTGCAGATGTTGCGGAGTTGGCGGTGAGCGGGCGGATCGGTCTCGAGCATCGAGCGGCGGATCCGCAGCTGCTCCTCGTCGAGCTCCTCGAGCGCGACCGCCCCCTTCTCGGAGGAGTAGGTCTGCCAGTCCATGTGGACGTTGACGAGGTCGTCGTAGCGCGTGACGGCCCAGAAGCCCTTGTTCCCGGCGGGTTCGTCGTGCCAGACCACCGGGTGCTCGCGGCGGAGGAAGTCGAACCACTCGAACGGCACCCGCTCGACGTAGTTGTCGGGATCGACCAGGTCGATCTTCGAGAGGTCGATGTCGGACGTCGCGACGGTCACCGGTGCCTCCTCGGAGGGGTGCCAGGTAGTTTGCTACCGAACGAACCCTGCCGCAACCGGGCGTGTAGGGTGCGAGACGTGGCACGACGACGGAGCCTGCTCGTCCCGGTCCTGACCCTGCTCCTTTCCGCGTCCATCGGATCTACCGCGGCAGGGGTAACCGGGTCAACCGGGCAGCGTCCGGACCCGCGGGGCCCGAGCGGCCCGACCGACTCGTTCCAGCCCGACGGGTGGATCAAGCTCTGCGGCCAGAGCCTCGGGTGCGTGATCGACCCGCTGCCGCATCCGTGGCTGGGCAAGGACGTGTACAACACGACCGGACGCAAGCAGACGCATGCCGACGATATCAACGAGGGCGAGGGCATCCGGTACTGGATCGCGCTCGAGAACGACGGGACGGCAACCGACACCTTCCGGGTTCAAGGGTGCCGCGGGACCCGGACCTTCGAGCTCGAGCATGTCCTGCTCGGCAAGCACAAGCGTCAGGACCCGGGGGCGGAAGAGCTCACCAGGAGATACAAGCGCGGGACCCTAGAGTTCGAGCTCGATCCCGGGAAACGGGTCTTCTTCACGCTCCAGATCGTGACCCACACGGTAAAGAACGTGACCTACCGGTGCCGGACCGAGTTCACCTCGCAGAGCGATGGCTCGAAGGTGGACGTCGTCGTCGCGAAGATGACCACCTTCTGAGCCCGGCTCAGAAGAACGGCAGGTAGTACTCGGTCTCCCAGGACGTCACGTCGGTGGTGTTCGTGTCGTCCACTCGCTTCGCGTAGCGCTCCCATTCCGCGCTCTTCAGCTTGGTAAAGGTCTCGACGAGCCAGGGACCCATCGCGGCGGCGAGCGCCTCGTCGGCCTCGAGCGCGGCCAGGCTCGCCTCGAGCGTGGACGGGACCCGGCGCTCGGTGTTCGGGGGCTTCCCGGGGACCTGAGGGTCGGGCGGCGACATGTCCTGTTCCACGCCGAACCGCGCGGCGTGCAGCGCGGCGGCGGCCACGAGGTACGGGTTCGCGGCGCCGTCGGACATGCGGTGCTCCAGGCGGGTGCCCTCGCCGCGAGCCGGGGGGATGCGGATGCACACGGTGCGGTCGTCGAAGCCCCAGTTCGCCCAGTAGCCGTTCAGCATGTCGGGCTGCAGCCGCTTGTACGCGTTCACGTGCGGCGCGGCGAACGCCGCGATCCCCTCGTGGTGCGCGAGCAGGCCGGCGACGCACTGCTTCACGAGCGGCGCGAGGCCGTCCGGGGCGT
The DNA here is from genome assembly GCA_963734275.1 of uncultured Actinomycetes bacterium. Classification (GTDB taxonomy): domain Bacteria; phylum Actinomycetota; class UBA4738; order UBA4738; family HRBIN12; genus CAVTGO01. The sequence continues at coordinate 263,218 of CAVTGO010000010.1, read as the reverse complement.
TCGGGTCGTGGAAGGCGTTCGAGCCGTCCTCGCGGCGGAACGAGACGTTCAGGTGCAGGCCGCTGCCGCCCCGCTCGTTGAATGGCCGGCCGAGGAACGTCGCGAGCTTGCCGCGCCGGGCGGCGATCTCCTTCACGAGGAGGCGGAACAGGAAGCACTCGTCGGCGGCCGCGACGACCTCCTTGTACTTGAGGTTGACCTCGTACGCCGCCGAGTCGAACTCGGAGCCCCAGGCCTCGATGGGGAACCCGGTCTTCAGGGCCGCGCGGACCATCTCGTCGACGGTCCCGTCCGGGTCGATCGACGCCCCGGTCCCGTACACGCGGTGCGAGGGCAGGTCGACGGGCTTCCACGCCCCGTCCTCGGCGCGGTCGGCCAGGTAGAACTCGGACTCGAAGGAGAACATCGGCTCGAGGCCCATCGCGCGCCAGGGCTCGACCGCGGTCTTCAGCGCGTTGCGAGGGTCGACCTCGATCGGGCCGCCGCCGTGGTGGACGTCGGCGATCCCGACGATCGTGTCCTCCTCCCAGCCCGGCCGAAGCGTGTCGCGGTCGATGAAGGCCTCGACGTCGGGCAGTCCCACGTCGAACTGCTGGCGCGAGATGTCGAGGATCTCCCGGTCCGTGGTGAGCGGGTACACGCCGATGCAGAACGCCGAGTGCCCGGCGTCGGCGACCTCGTCGAACAGGTACTTGCCGCGCTCGAGCCCCAGCACGTCCGAGAACAGGAGCCGCAGCCGCTTGCCCTTGGTGTCCATCGGCCGAGGATAGTCCAGAGGCCGAGGCGCCGGGTACGGTGACGGCCGTGGGCGCGATGGACGGGTTCGAGCTGCTGACCGAGCGCCTGCGGCTGCGGCCGTACCGGCCGGAGGACCTGGACGACCTCGCCGCGATGTTCGGCGACCCCGAACACATGCGGTTCTATCCCTCCGCGTTCGACCGAGCCACGACGCAGGCATGGCTGGACCGGCAGTCCGAGCGATACGAGCGGGAGGGGTACGGGCTGTGGCTCGCGGAGGAGCGTTCGAACGGCGGGTTCGTGGGCACGATCGGACCGGCGCCTCAGGAGGTCGAGGGCGAGTCCCTCCTCGAGATCGGGTGGCACGTCCGTCCCGGCCTGAAGGGACTCGGGTACGCGCCGGAGGGCGCCGCCGCGGCGAGGGACTGGGTGTTCGCGAACCTCGAGGTGGATCACGTGATCAGCCTGATCCTGCCCGAGAACACGCCGTCGGCCCGCGTCGCCGAGAAGCTCGGGATGCGGATCGAGCGTGAGGCCGACTACAAGGGCCTGCTGCACCGCGTCTACCGCATCGATCGCGGCGCAGGTCTCCTAGTCCCGTTTCGGCGGGCGGATGCCCCGGAACTCCCAGTCGCCGCCGAGCGCGGTCGAGATCACCTCTTCGGACCCGCTCGGCTGCGCGCCGACGTCCTCGCGGATCGGGACGTCGCCCTCGACGATCGTGTTGCTGAGCGTTCCGAGGCCCTCGACCTCCACCTCGACCACGTCGCCGGGCTCGACAGGACGGGAGTTGGCGGGCGTGCCCGAGAGGATCACGTCGCCGGGGACAGCGTGATCGTCCGCGCGATGTCGGCGACGAGGTAGTGCATGTCCCACTGCATCTCGTCGGTCGAGCCGTCCTGCTTCACCTCGCCGTTCACCAGCGTGCGGATCCGCTTGCCGCGGAAATCCCAGTCGTCCACGAGCCCCGGCCCGAGCGGACAGAGCGTGTCCGAACCCTTCACGCGCAGCATCGAGCCGGCGTCGGTGTCGCGGAAGTCGTGCAGGCCGTAGTCGTTGGCGATCGTGTAGCCGGCGATGTAGTCGCCCGCCTCGTCGGGGTCGACGTGGCGGCACTCGCGGCCGATCACGATCGCGATCTCGCCCTCGTAGTTCAGGAACTTGCACCGCGGTGGGCGGACCACCCGCCCGCCGTGCGCGTTCAGTGCGCTGACCGGCTTGTGGAAGTACGTGGGCGCCGGCGGCAGTTTGGCGCGGAACTCGGCGACGCGGCTCTCGTAGTTCAGGTGGATGCAGACGATCTTCGTCGGCTGGACCGGCGAGAGGTGCTGGGCTTCGTCCGCGGGTACCCGGCGCCCGTCCGGCGCCACGAGCTCGTCGCCATCGCGCGTGACGGCCGTGGGCTCGCCGTCGAGCAGGATCCGCCGGGTCTCCACCGCCCGGTAGTATGCCCGACATGGCGGAGCTGAAGGGGTTCGTCCCGCCGCTCTCGCCCGAGGGCCGCTCCTCGGTCGTCCCGGGGCCGCCGTGGCACTACTCGGGCGACCTGCTGACGATCGAGTACCGTGCCGCTCCCGGCTCGGTGGCGCGCTGGCTCCCCGACCCGATCGAGCCCGCCGAGGACGACCCGGACGCCGTTGCGGTGATCTTCGCCGACTGGCAGTCGTGCTCCGACTCGTTCGAGGAGCTCCTGGACCCGGTGCGCTCGCAGTACAAGGAGGCGTTCCTCGTCGTGCGGTGCCGCTACAACGGCGAGACGTACTCGAGATGCCTGCTGATCTGGGTCGACAAGGACTTCGCGCTGATCCGCGGCTGGCACCAGGGCTACCCGAAGAAGCTCGGCTCGATCTGGATGACCCGTCCGGTCACCCACGGCAAGGCCGGGCCGAGGCTCGAGCCGGGCGGGCGGTTCGGCGCGAGCGTCGCCGTCCATGATCGCCGCGTGATCGACGCACGATTCACGATCACGAGGCCCGATCCGAGACGAACGGGTTCGTGAACGCGCTCCCGATGCTCCACACCCGCTACTTCCCGAGCATCGAGGAGGGCGCCGAGCCCTCGATGAACGAGCTCGTCACGATGAAGAGCTACGACTGGGAGGGCTCGGACGTGTGGACCGGCGACGCCGAGCTGATGTTCGGAGCCTCGCCGGTCGAGGAGCTCGAGTCCCTGGCGCCGGTCGAGACGATCGCCGGCTACTGGCGGAGCGTCGGTGTGAGCTGGGGCATCGGCACGCGCCTGGCCTAGGCGCAGCCGGGCATGCGATAGCCTCGGGACCGCATGCGACTCCTGCGCTTCCGCTTCGGCGACCGCATCGCAACCGGCGCCTCCGAGTACGGCTCGGACACCGTGCGCGTGCTCCGAGGCACGTTCTTCGAGGACCCGCTGCCGACCGGCGAGGAGGTCCCCATCGACGACGTCCGCCTGCTCGCGCCGGTACTGCCTTCGAAGATCGTGTGCGTGGGGAAGAACTACGCGGCACACGCGGCCGAGTTCGGCATGACGGTCCCCGAGGAGCCTCTACTGTTCCTCAAGCCCTCGACGGCCGTGATCGGCCCGAACGACCCGATCCACCTGCTGCCGATCAGCCGGCGCGTGGACTACGAGGGCGAGCTGGCGGTCGTGATCGGGTGGATCGCGCGCAACGTGCGCGCCGAGGACGCCCTCAAGCACATCCTGGGCTACACCTGCGCGAACGATGTCACCCTGCGCGACCTGCAGAAGACCGACGATCAGTGGGCGCGCGCGAAGGGGTTCGACGGCTCGTGCCCGCTCGGGCCGTGGGTCGAGACGGACCTCGATCCGACCGATGTGCGTGTCGAGACGCGGGTGAACGGCGAGGTGCGCCAGGGCGGCCAGACGAGCGACATGGTGTTCGGCGTCGCCACGCTGATCGAGTACATCACCGCCTTCATGACCCTGCTCCCCGGCGACGCGATCCTGACCGGGACGCCCGAGGGCGTGGGACCCCTCGCGCCCGGAGACGTGGTCGAGGTCGAGGTCGACGGGATCGGCACGCTCTCGAACCCGGTGGTGGGACCGTGAGCGGCGTCCGCACGCGGTTCGCGCCGGCGCCGAGCGGCTCGCTGCACGTCGGCAACGTGCGCACGGGCCTGTTCAGCTGGCTGTACGCGCGGCATCATGGCGGCGCGTTCGTCCTCCGCGTCGAGGACACGGACGCCTCGCGCGTGACCGAGGAGGCCTACCAGGGCGTGATGGACTCGCTCCGGTGGCTGGGCATCGACTGGGACGAGGGGCCCGACGTCGGCGGGCCGCACGCGCCGTACCGCCAGTCGCAGCGCCTCGAGATCTACCGCGAGACGACCGAGCGCCTCCTGTCGCAGGGCGACGCCTACCGCTGCTACTGCACCGAGTCCGAGCTGGAGGAGCGCCGCGTGGCCGCGATGGCCCGGGGCGAGCCGCCCGGCTACGACGGACGGTGCCGCTCGCTCACCGAGGAGGAGCGCGCCGCGTTCGAGGCCGAGGACCGGACCCACGTGATCCGGTTCGCGATGCCCGAGCGCGACTGGGTCGTGCAGGACCTCGTGAAGGGCGAGGTGCGGTGGAAGGCGGGAGACCTGCGCGACTTCGTGCTCGTCCGCGCCGACGGCTCGCCGCTGTTCCTGCTGGCCGTCGCGGTGGACGACATGCTCATGGGGATCACGCACGTGATCCGCGGCGACGACCTGCTGGCCAGCGCCCCGCGGAACACGGCCGTGATCGAGGCGCTCGGCGGCACGCCGCCCACGTACGCCCACGTGCCGCAGGTGAACGGCTCCGACGGCAAGCCGCTCTCGAAACGCCACGGGTCCACCAGCGTCGAGGCGTTCCGCGAGCAGGGGATCCTGCCCGAGGCGCTGATGAACTACCTCGCGCTCCTCGGCTGGTCGAAGGACGCCGAGACCACGTTCCTCACGAAGGAGGAGCTGATCGCCGCGTTCGACATCGACCGCGTGTCGAGCAACCCGGCGCAGTTCGACAGCCAGAAGCTCGAGTGGATGAACAACCACTACATCCAGCGGCTCGAGGACGACGACCTGGCGGCGCGCTGCCTGCATTTCCTGTCGGTCGCCGGGCTCTCCCCGGAGCCGGCGATGCTGCGCCGCGCGATGCCGCTGGTGAAGGAGCGGATGAAGACCCTTGCCGAGTGCGTGGAGCTGCTGCGGTTCCTGTTCACCGACGACGTCACGCCGAACGAGAAGGCCCAGGACCTCCTCGCCAAGGCGCCCGAGGGCTACCTGACCGCCGCGGCCGAGGCGCTCGAGCGCGTGGAGCCGTGGACGGCCGAGGCGATCGGGGCCGCCCTCGACGATCTGGCGGCCTCGGCGGGGCTGAACCGGACGAAGGGCTGGCAGCCCATCCGCGCCGCGGTCACCGGCTCGAACGTCTCGCCGCCGCTGCCAGAATCGCTGGAGCTGCTCGGCCGGGAGCGGACGCTCGAGCGATCGCGGGCGGTCGCGTGAGGCGCCGCGCGCTCCTCGTGGCTCTCGCCGCACTGCTGCTCGTGCCCGAGCTCCCTGCGACGGCGGGTGACCCGCCCGGACCCGCCGAGATCCGTCCCGAGATCGTCTGGAAGAAGATCCCGTTCGGCGCCAAGCGCAAGCGCCAGACGGCCGCATACTCCAACCGGCACTACGGCGAGCGGACGTACGAGCTCACGGAGCCGCAGGTGATCGTCCAGCACTACACGGCCGGGACCTCGTTCGACGGCGCGTGGAACCACTTCGCCGCCAACGGTTCGCACCTCGGGGAGAAGCCCGGAGTGTGCGCGCACTTCATCATCGACACCGACGGCACGGTCTACCAGCTCGTCAACCTCGCGATCCGGTGCCGGCACGCGATCGGCATGAACTGGACCGCGATCGGCATCGAGCACGTCGGGACCAACGCCCGCGACATCCTCGACGACCGCCACATGATGCGCGCCTCGCTCCGGCTCACGGCCTGGCTCATGGCTCGGTACGACGTCAACGTCGGCAACGTGATCGGCCACGCCGAGATCCTGCGGAGCCCGTACCACCAGGAGCTGTACGAGGAGTGGCGGTGCTCCACGCACGCCGACTGGAACCGCCGCGAGATGCGCGTGTACCGAAAACGCCTGAAGAAGGTCGCCGAGCGTCTCGGCGTCCCCATCGGCGCCGGACCCGCCTGGGTCGACAGAGGCTGCTGAGGGCTCAGCTCACGTCGTGGTTCGACCGTCCGGGGTGGATGGGTCGCCGAGGTCAGGTCGGGATGGCGTGCCGCAGGAACAGGTGAGATCCGTGCTTGCGGATGCTCAGCAGGTCCGCGGAGAGGGTCTGAGAGGGCAGGAGCTCGACCCCTTCCACGAGCCCGGGCCGCTCGCGGTCGGCGGATCGACCGGCGAGGATCGGTGAGATCGTGAGGAAGAGCTCGTCGAGGAGACCCGCCTGAAGCAGCCCGCCGACCACGGTCGGGCCTCCCTCCGTCAGCACGAGCTCGTGGCCCTCGCCCCGTACGGCGGCGACCACATCCACCGGGTCGATCGCTCGACCGTCTCCCAACGCTACGACGGTCGACGACGCCGGGAGTCGATCCCTCAGCAGCGCGGCGCCACCGTTCGTCGTCAGGACCAGGGCGCCCGCCTCCAGGGCCGGGTGGTTCGGCTCGATCTCGCCGCGTGCGGTGAGGAGGACGAGGCGAGGCTCGTCCGACCGCCCGAGGCGCCTGCGGAGCTCCGCGAACCCACCGGCCGCGTCGGGGTAGATGTACGCCGGTGTCCAGAGCGAACCGGGTGCAGCGCGGAAGGTGCCCGCTCCGATCAGCACGGCGTCGGCGCACGCCCGGAGCAGGCCCATCAGGAAGCGATCGGCCTCGCTCCGCCCGCTGATCACCTGGCTGGAGTGCTCCACGCCCCCGAGCGCCACGACCCCGTCGAGGGATGCGACGAAGTTCGCGTAGAGGCGCCGTGGTTCGAACCCGAGGCTCCCTCCGTAGAGTCGTTCGAGGCCGTCGGGAACGGCGTACGAGGGCAGGTCGTCCCTCTCGAACAGCAGCTCGAGCGGGGTCATCGCCGCTCGATCCCTCCCGCCGTTTGGCTCACCTGAGGTGCGTCACGGCCTGGAGGAACGAGCGACGCAGCTCGGGATCCTCGTCGTAGGTGCCGCGCCAGAACGACGTCAACGTGCTCGATCCTTCCTCGCGGACGCCCCGCATCTGCGTACACAGATGGACGGCCTCCAGATGCACGGCCACCCCGTGCGGCTGCATGAGCTCGACGAGCGCGTCGGCGACCTGCTGACCGATGCGCTCCTGCACGGTGAAGCGCCGAGCGAAGACCCGGAGCAATCTGGTCAGCTTCGAGATCCCGATGATGTTCTCGTGAGCCACGTACCCGATGTGCGCGACGCCGTGGAACGGCAGCGCATGGTGTTCACACAAGGCGAAGAACGAGATCGGCCCCTCGATGATCTGGCTGATGCGACAGTCCGGGCCGCCGCGGCACTCGGTGGGGAAGGCGGTGAGCAACTTGGGGTCGCCCTCGTAGCCGCTGGTCGAGTCGAGCAGAGCCTGCAGGAAGCGCTCCGGGGTGCGGTTCGTGCCGGGCGTCTCCAGATCCATCCCGAACGCCTCGAAGATCTCGGCGACATATCGCTGGAACCGTTCCCATCGCTCCAGCGTGACACTTCGGGGCCGAACGGCCTCCCACAGGACCTCGTCCTCAGGGTCCGCTTGGAGGTGGGAGGACTCGACCCGGTCGTCGGGGTCGGTCGCGCGCTCCGTCATGACCTTGCTCCTCTGGGATGGTTGCGATGGACGTCTCCATATGCTGTCACGTCTCCTCGCGAGTGTGATCCGAAAACGTCGCCCCATGCATCGATAGCGGGTGACGGACCCCACCCTCTCGCGGGACCATGACGATACGATCCGTTGTGGTCCTCATTCCATCGATAGGTTCAAGCTCGCCTCGGAGCCGTCCATGACGAGGGAGTTTGCGGCTTGACCGAGCTTGTCCGCGAGGTGTGGCTCCTGTCGTGATGGTCACGGCCAACGATGTGCCGATCGAGCGCTATGCGTTGATCGGCGACTGCGGGACCGCCGCCCTCGTCTCGGACGAGGGCTCGATCGACTGGCTCTGTCTGCCGGGCTTCGACGCTGATCCCGTATTCGGACGCCTCCTCGACCCCGATGGCGGACACTGTGTCGTGCGGCCGGCGGTGCGTCCGGAGAGCCACCGCCGGTACCTGCCGGGGACGCCCGTGCTGGAGACGACGTTCCGCACCCCCACGGGGGTCGCGACGCTCACGGACCTGTTCGCGAGCGTGCCGGGCGCGCGGAAGCGGACCGAGCTCTGGCCCTTCCGGTGGCTGATCCGGCGGGTCCAGGGAGTGGAAGGGCGGGTCACCATCGACGTGGAGATCGCCCCTCGAGATCCGTTCGCCGGCGGCCGGTGGGACCTGCGAAGTCGTGGCCATGTTCTCGTCGTGGCGCGGGGCGGCCGGGCGATGCTGGCTGCGTGTTCGGCTCCCTTCATCGTCGAACGGGAGATGGCCACCTCCCGGTTCGAGGTCGGACCCGGCGATATCGTCCATCTGTGTCTCGCCTATGCCGACCGTGACGTCGGCGTGGTGCCTCCCGTAGGAGAGGCGGCCGAGCTGGCGCTTCGAGACACCGTGGACCGCTGGCGCGAATGGTCGGAGGAGATCCCGTGCGCACCGCAGCATCGCGCGGCGGTCCAGCGTTCGGCGTTGACGGTGAAGCTCCTCACGTTCGCTCCGTCCGGTGGCGTGGTGGCGGCTCCGACGACCTCTCTGCCGGAAGCCCTGGGAGGCGGCCGCAACTGGGACTACCGGCATGTCTGGGTCCGCGACGCCTCGAGGTCGGTGACCGCTCTCCTCGACCGCGGACATCCCGAAGATGCGAAGGCGTACCTGTTCTGGATCGCGAACGCCACGAGGCTCACGCTGCCGCGGGTCAACACGCTGTACGCCCTGAACGGCGAGTCCGCGGTCCGGGAGCAGGTCATCCAGGGACTGCGCGGTTATGGCGGGTCGCTGCCCGTACGTCGGGGCAACGGTGCCGCGACGCAGCTGCAGCTCGACAACTGGGGATACCTATCGGACGCGGCCTTCGTCTTCGCCGATCGCACCGGACGGTTGCCCTGGGACCTCTGGCCGACCGTGCGTGCGATCGTCGACTTCGTGGCGGCCAATTGGGGGCGAGCCGACCATGGGATCTGGGAGGTCCGCGACCACCCGCGGCATTTCGTCCACTCGAAGGTGATGTGCTGGGTGGCGCTCGATCGGGGGCTCCGCCTGGCGAGCCTCCTAGGCGAGGGCGCCCCGGTCGCGAGGTGGGAGCGGGAGCGTGAACGGATCCGGGTAACGGTCCTGCGCGAAGGCGTGAGGAGAGGTGGATTCGTGCGGGCGTTCGACGATCCAGCGATCGACGCCTCATTGCTGGAGCTCCCGATCGTCGGGTTCCTGCCGGGCGACGACGAGCGCGTCCTCACGACGATCGAGCGCGTTCGGACCGACCTTGGTCGCGACGATCTGCTGATGCGTTACCGATCCGATGACGGGATCCCCGGCGACGAGGGCGCCTTCGTCCCGTGTTCGTTCTGGCTCGTCCAGGCACTGGCGTGCGCCGGGCGGCGGGCGGAAGCGACGGAGGTGTTCGAGCGCGCGTGCGGGCGGGCGAACGACCTCGGCCTCCTGTCCGAAGAGATCGACCCCGAGACGGGCTCGTTCCTCGGGAACTTCCCGCAGGGGCTGTCCCACCTGGCACTGCTCGCCGCAGCCACCGCCCTCGAGGATCAGCCGAGCGGCGCGTAGGCGGTCGCGACGATGGCGCCGTAGACGACGTGCGCGCCGAGCGTGACGAGCGGGGTGCGCGTCCCGTAGTTGAGGGCGAGGAACCCCGGCGGTTGCAGCATGGGTGTCGGGTCCGGTCCCTGATCCTCGGTGGCCATCCGTGGATGGACGTCCTGCAGGACCGGGAGCAGGATCACCAGCGCGAATGCGCCGTGGAGCACGCCCGCGACGGCCCCGATCCACCAGTCGGATCGATCCAGCGCCTCGAACAGCAAGGCGTACCCGAGCGCGAAGATCAGCCCGTTCGCGAGGTGCATCCCGAACCCGGCCACGCGGATCACGTCGCGTCGCTCCGAGACCATGGCCCCGAGCATGAACGGGATGCTCATCCGGGTGAGGCGAGCCGCCTGGGCAACCTCCATGAGGGCCGTCATCACGAACGTGCCGAGCAGAGCACCGAGCACCAGGCCGAGGACGTCCACGCCCGCACGCTCCTTCGCTGAGGCCCGCCGGTCGCGGTCAGACGCGCGTCAGGCGCCAGGTCCCGCGCTCGCCGAAGTCGCAGGGGCCGGGACCCTCGAGATGGCTCCGGAAGGTCCCCCTCGCGCGCCGAGCGGCGGTGAACTCGCCGACGATCGTCACGGTGTCCCGGTCGTCCTGCGGGTCGACCAAGAGCAGGCGGAACGTCGAGTCCTCCCGGATCCGGGTGCTCAGGCCGAACTGCCAGGTGACCGTATCGGCGCAGTCCGCGTTGTCGTAGTCGATCGTGGTCCGGACGAAGTCGATCCGCTCGCCGGCGTTCACCTCGAGGCGCATCGGGCGGTCCTGCGACGTCGCACCCTTCCAGGTCCCTTCCCGGGAGACCCCGAGGGCGGGCAGGGCGGTGCCGAGCAGCAGGGCCAAGGTCAACGGCACCGAGGCGGCGGCGCGGATCGAGCGTGGAACGGGCATCGATGCTCCTTCCGGGGTCAGGCCTCGCCGCGCTTCGGCGAGAGCGCTCGCCCGACCAGCGCGGCGATCGCGAAGGCCAGCACGAGGAAGAACGCGACGGTCAGGACGAGCACCGTGAGCAGGATCCCCACGTTCATGGTGTCCGACGAGAAGTCCGAGCCCACGGTGACCGCGTAGACGTTCGCGAGCAGGTAGAAGGCCGCCGGGATGGCGGCCGGGAGCGCCACGAGGATCCCGGTCACGACGACCGCGATGACCAGGCCGATCGGCTTGTCGCCGCCCACGTCAGGCCCTCGGGCGGATCTGGATCCGGTCGCCGCTCACCCCGGCATCGTAGCCCGGGAGCGGCTGCGAGGCGGTGTCCCGCTCCGGGCTCGATCATTCGATCGATCCTGCCACGCTGCGGGAGGCCTAGGTCCGGGGAGGTCCGACTCATCCTCTTCTCATCGCCCGTGCGAGACACTGCGCCGACGGAGGGCCCGGGCGCATGGGTCGGCGGGCCAGAACGGAAGGAGGCACCACGTGGAGCGAAGGACGAAGTGGATCGCCGGCGGGGCGCTCGCGCTTGCCGTCCTCGGCGGGGGAGCGGGCATGGCCATCGCCACCAGCTCGGACGACGACCAGCCCCTCACGGGATCGGCGCTCGACCAGGCCAGCGCTGCCGCGCTCGAGCACACGGGCGGCGGCACGGTGATCGAGACGGAGGTCGGCGACGACGGGGCCGCGTACGGCGTCGAGGTCCGACTCGACGACGGCCGAGTGGTCGAGGTCAACCTGGACGCGGACTTCCAGGTGATCGGGCAGAGCAACGACGACGACGGCGCCGGCGAGGACGCCGACGACGGCGCGGACGAGGACTAGGAGGCCGAGATGCGACGCAGACTCGCTGGCCTCGGTGTTGTCGTGCTGCTCGCGATGGGTGCGTGGCCGAACGGGATCGCGACGGCCGGATCGTGCTCCGACCCGCTGCCACAGGGGAGCGAGCCGGCCAACCTCGACCCGGCGGACTTCGTGAGCACGATCGACAACCCGTTCTTCCCGATGGCCGTCGGGACGGTGTGGGTCTACCGGGAGAGCGACCCGAAGGGCAACGCGCAGCGGGTCGAGGTGACGGTGACCGACCGCACGAAGACGATCCTCGGGATCGACGCCACGGTGGTGCACGACAAGGTGACCGAGGACGGCGAGCTGGTCGAGAACACGTTCGACTGGTACGCGCAGGACGTGTGCGGGAACGTCTGGTACATGGGAGAGAAGACCAAGGAGTACGAGAACGGCGAGGTCGTCACGACCGCCGGCTCGTGGGAGGCCGGCGTCGACGGTGCCGAGGCCGGGGTCGTCATGCCCGGGGACCCGCAGGTGGGTCTGACCTACCGCCAGGAGTACTACGCGGGCGAGGCCGAGGATGCCGGCGAGATCCTGAGCCTGTCCGAGCAGGCCCAGGTGCCGTTCGGCCACTTCCGCGACGTGCTGCTGACCAAGGACACCACGCCGCTGCACCGACGGATCCTCGAGTACAAGCTCTACGCGCCGGGCGTCGGTCCGGTGCTGGTGATGGGTGTCTCGGGAGGTTCGGACCGGGAGGAGCTCCTCAGCTTTGAGCCCCCCGCCTAGACGAGTCGCCGCCGCCGGGTGGTCCTCATGGGGGCCACCCGGCTCGCATCTGACTACCTCCACGTCGATACATGCCCGGCGAGCGATAGCGTCGATGATCCGCCGGCCTGATCCGAGGTCGCCCCGGTCGTTCAACGGGGTCGACACGCACGCTCGATAGGTTCGGGATCCCAAGAGCGTCGGGATCTAGTGCGTCAAGAGTCCCGGGTGAACGTGCGAGGAGCGAGCTCGCATGCGTACAGTGGCTGCTCCGCATGACGCCGGACCGATGAGAGGTAGGTAGCGGGGTGGACGCCTTCCGACCAACGCCACCGGTTCGACGTCCCCGAGCTTGGACGGTGCTACAGCCTTGCAGGGCAACGGGCGGCTCATGCGCGGGGTAGGCCGCACCTGTCCCGGCGGATGACGCGGATCCGGATCCGGCGCGTGCGGGCTCCCCTCCTGCTGCAGCGCACGCTGCACCCGACTCAAGATCAAGTATTCACGCTGATCGCCTCGGCTATCAGCGGTCTGATCATGATCGGGATCCTGGTGGCGAGAGACGTTGAATTCACACCTACCTGGGTCCTGGGAGACGCGATCACGGCGGAAGTTGTCGACAGCAACGGTGAGCCCTATGTCGCGATAGATCCGAACGCCCCGGGGCGGAACGAGGAGGAGACAACGAAGGCAAGCGGGGGTGGTGAGGGCGGTGGGGACGGTTCCTCGCCGAACCTGCTGTTCCCCCTCAGCGACGAACCCTTGACGTTCGGAGGAGAGGATCCTCCTCCCGGAACTGATCCCCTTCCATCGCCAGGCCCGCAGCCGTCACCTGGGCCCTTGCCTTCGCCGACTCCATCCCCGTCCCCACCACCCGGTCCGGATCCCTCGCCCACGCCGAGTCCCTCGCCTTCACCTGAGCCCTCGCCCGAACCTGAGCCCTCGCCCGAACCGTCGCCCGAACCGTCGCCCGAACCGTCGCCCGAACCGTCGCCTGAACCGTCGCCTGAACCGTCGCCAACTCCGGAGCCCTCGCCCGAACCGTCACCTTCTCCCGACCCCTCGCCCGAACCGTCGCCAACTCCCGAGCCCTCGCCCGAACCATCGCCCTCGCCTGACCACACTCCGGGAGGGTGTACACCGCCACCGCATTGCTGAGCAGCGCATCGATAGATCGCTCCTCACGCCTGCGCGTTTGACCGCTCGTCTCGCTTCCGGCGCTCACGCCGCATCGCCATCGCGGCTGGATCCCCTTCGTCCGTCAGGAGCCAGATCGTCGCAGGGTGGGTTTCTCCCGAGCCGCTTCAAGTCTCCGATCGAAGCGAGCACCTCTTCTCCTGAAGCGTTCGATCACTCCGATCAGTTCACGAGCGGTTCGGGACGCGTATCCGAATGGACGTGAGCGCGGTCCAGGATTCCCGGCCACACGCCTCTCAGGACCCCATCCGACATCACCTAGGATTGACTACCGAGGACAGTATCTGGTGGATATATCTGGGAGAGAAGTATGGCCAGAGCGAATCAGACAGAGACCGCGGTCCTCGGGGCCCTGAGCGTTGAGCCCATGACGGGCTACGCGCTTCGTGAGGCGACCGAGACGTACTGGGCCATTTCTGGAGCGAGAGCTTCGGCCAGATCTATCCGACGCTCACCGAACTCGAACGCCAACGCTGCGTGAAACGGCGGGGCATCCCGGTCGGGCTCCTCGACCTTCGCGATCACCGCCTCGGGGCGGGCACGTCTGAAGGAGCTCTTCGCCGAGCCGATCCAGCAGGTGCCTCCGCGGAACGGCCTCCTGCTTCGGCTGTTCTTCGGGCGCCATCTTGGCATGGAGGCCTGCCGCTCGCTCGTCCTCGAAGCCCGAGCCGACGCGCAGAACCGCCTCGCCCGGTACGAGACCATCCGCCGCGAGCTCGAGCTGGAGGAGGACCACGAAGAGGACCGCCCGTTCTGGCTCCTCACGGTCTCTGCAGGTGAGCACGGCGCGCGGGCGGCGATCGCATGGGCGGACGAGACCCTTGCCGCCCTGGACGAGATCGGCGCGTCGATCGACGCCCGTAAGGGAAGGAGACGCTGATGAGCACATTGATGACCGGACTGCTTCCGGCTCGGGCGCCAGCGGTCGCGGCCGCGGTCGGCTTCCTCGCGATCGCGGCGTTCCAGGCCGCTCTGGCGCTGGGCGCCCCGCTCGGCCGGGCGGCCTGGGGCGGGGCCCACGAGCAGCTCCCGACAGGACTCCGCATCGCAAGTGCGTTCGCGGTCTGGGTGTGGGCGCTCGCGGCGCTGATCGTCCTCCGACGCGCCGGGGTCGAGGTCTCGCCACTGCCTGAGGGCTTCGTCCGATGGGGAACGTGGATCCTGGTCGGCGTGCTTCCTCTCGGCGCGCTCATGACTTCGCCTCGCCGAGCAGTTGGGAACGCTTCCTCTGGGGGCCGGTGGCGCTGTTCCTGGCGGCGCTCGCCCTCGTGGTCGCGCGCAGCGCCCCGTCCGGAGGATGACGCATCGACGTCCTATGACTTGTTTAGTAGTCCCAACGGGATTCGAACCCGTGTCTCCACCTTGAGAGGGTGGTGTCCTAGGCCCCTAGACGATGGGACCGCACTCGTGCTCGGCCGGCGAGAAGTGTAGCAACCAGGGGTTCCGTCCCTTGGCAGGACGACTGTTAGGGTCGCCGCCACGATGCCCCGACGGTCGCTCGTCGCCCTCGCGCTGGTGGTCGCCCTCGCCGGCGTGGCGGCCGCCTGCACCGGGCTCGACGACCCGCGCGCCAAGGGTGAACCGCGAGGAGCCGGGCAGGGCGGCAAGCGCCCGCGCGGCATCGAGAAGCTCGATCACCTGATCTTCATCGTGCAGGAGAACCGCTCGTTCGATCACTACTTCGGGACGTTCCCGGGGGCCGACGGCTTCCCGAGGAAGGACGGGAAGATCGACGTCTGCATCCCCGATCCCGTGCTCGGCCGGTGCGCGCGGCCGTACCACACGCGCTCGTTGATCCAGCAAGCCGGTCCGCACGACCATCCGGCCGCGCTCGCCGACGTGAACGGCGGCAGGATGAACGGGTTCGTCGTCGCAGCCGCGAGCGGGAGCCGGTGCGCCGCCCGCCGCGAGCAGCCCGGGTGCAGGGCTTACCTCGGACCGCAGGGCCAGCCCGACGTCATGAGCTACGTCACCGACCGCGAGATCCCGAACTACTGGGCGTACGCCGAGACGTTCCTGCTCCAGGACCGCATGTTCGCGCCTACCGACTCGTGGACGCTGCCGGCTCACCTGTTCCTGTTCTCCGCCTGGTCGGCCTCGTGCAGCGATCCTTCGGACCCGATGAGCTGCCGATCGGACATCGAGCTCACCGACAAGGAGGACTTCTTCCGCTACGGCGAGGAGCCCGTCTACGCCTGGACGGACATCACGTGGCTCCTCGACCGCGATGACGTGAGCTGGGGCGTGTTCGTAGGCGAAGGCACCTGCATCGAGCGACCGTGCGCCAAGGAGCCCGGGCGGTGGGGCGCCACGCCCTCAGGCAAGAACCCGCTCCCGGGGTTCACCGACCTGTCGCCGGGGGCACTCGAGAACTTCCGCGACCATCGGGCGTTCATCCGCCGGGCGCAGTCGGGACGGCTGCCCTCCGTGTCGTGGGTGCTGCCCGGCAACCGTGCGAGCGAGCATCCGACGACGCGCGTGCCGATCACGACCGGCCAGGCGTACGTGACGCGCATCGTGAACGCGGTGATGCGGGGGCCGGACTGGGAGTCCACCGCGATCTTCCTCACGTGGGACGATTGGGGCGGGTTCTACGACCACGTGGACCCGCCGCGGGTGGACGAGAACGGCTATGGCCTGCGGGTGCCCGGGATCACGATCAGTCCGTGGGTCAAGTCCGGGACGATCGACCACCAGATCCTCACGTTCGACTCCTATCTCAAGTTCATCGAGGACCGGTTCCTCGACGGGCAGCGCCTCGACCCGAAGACCGACGGGCGGCCCGATCCCCGTCCCACGGTTCGCGAGGAGGTCGCGATCCTGGGCGAGCTGCGGCGGGAGTTCGACTTCTCGCAGGAGCCGCTGCCGCCGTTGATCCTCGATCCGCGGCCCTGATTCAGGCCGCGGACTCGCACCCCTCGGCGGATCCGGCGTTGAGGCACACATCCTCCCCGAGGTTGCCGGCGACGCGATCCCGGCCCTGGTGGCCGTCCACGATGTCGGCGCCCGAGCCGCCGAGGATCGCGTCGTCGCCGAACCCGCCGGTGAAACGGTCCCGCCCGGCGCCGCCCCGCATCCGGTCGTCCTGGTCGCTGCCGTAGGCGACGTCTCGCCCCGCCCCGCCGAGGATCGCGTCGTCGAGGCGCCCGCCGTAGATCGTGTCGTCGCCCGAACCGCCCGCCAGCCGGTCCGGCCCGCCCGCGCCGATCAACACGTCGTCGCCGGGGCCACCCAGCAGGCGGTTCGGTTCGGCGTCGGGGTAGCCCGCGACGGCGACGTCGTTCCCGGCCCCGCCGTCGATGCGGTCCACCCCCGCGTCGCCGAACAGCCCGTCGTCGCCGCGGCCGCCGCGCAGGTCGTCCCCGCCGGAGCCGCCGGTGACGGCGTCACGACCTCCGGCGCCGCAGACCACGTCGTCGCCGGCGAGGCCCGAGATCCGGTCGGCGCCCCCGAGTCCTGCGATCACGTCGCGGCCGTCGGTTCCGACGATGACGTCGCCCCGCGGCGAGCCGAGGACGGTCGGAACGAGCCCCCCGCACCGGACGCGCGCGAAGGGCACGAACGCGACCCTGTCGGGCCTCCGTTCACAGCGTCGGCCGCGCATGCACAGGTCCTCTCCCGCGCCGCCGCTCGAGCCCTCGCGGCCGGCGCCCGGATCGAGGAGGTCGTCGCCCCCGTCGCCGCGCAGACGGTCGTCGCCGTTGCCGCCGTAGAGGCGATCTGCGCCGGGGCCGCCAGACAGGCGGTCGTCGCCGTCGAGGCCGAGGAGGGCGTCGTCGCCCTCGCCGCCGACGAGGTCGGCCGTGTCCCAGGCGTCCTCGAGGACGTCGTTCCCCGCCCCGCCGAGCAGGCGGTCGGGGCCCGGTCCCTCGTTCACGTGAAGGTAGTCGTTGCCCGGGCCGCCCGACAGCAGGTCCCGGCCGCTCGCGCCTCCGCCGCTGGTGATCAGGTCGCGTCCCGGGCCGCCGAACAGCCGGTCGTCGCCGCCGACGCCGAACACCCCGTCGTCGCCGGCCCCGCCGTCGAGCACGTCGTCGCCCTCGCGACCGATCAGGCTGTCCTGGCCGCCGCCGCCGCACACGACGTCGTCGCCGCGCATCCCGTGCAGGACGTCGTTCCCGCCCAGGCCGGCGATCACGTCGTCGCCGGCGGTGCCGCGGAGCTCTTCGTTCCCTGCCGTCCCGACGATCGTCGCCGAGCGGCCGCGGCACGCCGCCGTCTGAGCGGGTGCCGGGGGAGCGAGCGAGAGGACGCCGGCGACCAGCAGGGTCGCGGCCGCGACCGCGCTAGTTCTCGCCCTGGTCACGCGTGAACCCGAGCTCGCCGTCGAACTCCTGCAGCTTCTCGATATGCATCCACGAGTGGCGCCGCGAGATCCTGGTCAGGAGCTGGTTCACGTCCTCGTCGGGCAGGTCGCCGGGGCTCTCCTTGATGATGAACCGGCACCGGAAGTGGTCGCCCGTCTCGGTCATCGCGCCGGTGGGCGGGAACACCTTCGTGCCGCGGCTCGAGATCATCTTCAGCGACAGGCGCGTCTCGCTCGTGAGTTCCATGAGCGACGCGCCGAGCTCGGTCGCCGACAGCGGGGACTCGACGAACACGTCCAGCCCCACGACCGCGCGGCTCGAGGGCTTCACGTAGTCGGGCGCCGGATCGAGCTTCGGGAGCTGCAGCGGACGCACCTCGCGGATCGTCCAGTTCTCGGTGTGCTTGCCGAGGTTCCCGATGATGGCCTCCGTGTACGCGCTCGTCGGCGTGCCGCGGTCGTAACCCACGACGTCGCCGGTCAGTGCGCCCGACTCGAGGGTCACGAACACGGCGTGCTCGATCGCCGAGGCCTGCTCGACGAAGCCGAGGTAGCGCAGCATCAGCACCGCCGACAGGATCACGGCCGTCGGGTTGATGACGTCCTTGCCCGCGTACTTGGGGGCCGAACCGTGCACGGCCTCGAAGATCGCCACCTCGTTGCCGATGTTGGCCGAGGGCGCGAACCCGAGCCCGCCGATCAGCGCGCTGGTGAGGTCCGAGAGGATGTCGCCGTTCATGTTCGTGGTGGTGATGACCTCGAACTGCTCCGGTCGCTTCACCAGCTGGTGCGCGCAGTTGTCCACGATCACGTGCCACGACTCGATCTCGGGGTAGTGGGGCGCCACCCGCTCGAACACGCGCTTCAGCGTGCCCTCGCTGAACTTCATGATGTTGGCCTTCGTCGCGCAGGCGACCTTCGTGCGGCCCTCGCTCCGGGCGTACTCGAACGCGAACCGCGAGATCTTCTCGCATCCCTTCACGCTGATCAGCTTCAACGCCTGCGCCACGCCGGGGGTCTGCATGTACTCGATGCCGGCGTACAGGTCCTCCACGTTCTCCCGCACGATCACGAGGTCGATGCCGCGCCCGCTGTACGGGGTGGTCACGCCGGGCATCTCGCGCACGGGTCGGACGTTCGCGTAGGTCTCGAACAGCTTGCGGAGCGTCACGTTCGCGCTCTTCTCGCCGAACCCCACCGGCGTCTCGAGCGGCCCCTTCAGCGCGACGCGTGTGCGCGTGATCGAGTCCATCGTTTCGGGCGGCACGCCGGACGCCACGCCCTTCTGGAACACCGCCGCGCCCGCCTCCTGCACCTCCCAATCGATCGGGGCTCCGGCGGCCTCGACGATGCGGCGGGCGGCCTCGACGCACTCGGGACCGATGCCGTCGCCGGGGATCAGCGTGACGGGGATGGTGCCGGATCCGGGCGCGTCCACGCGGGCTCCTCGAGGGTCGGGATCGATCGGCGGTCATCCTATCGAGCGCCGCCCGAGGCTCCCCGCCGCGAGGCGGTTGGTAGGCTCGGGCCGTTCATGGCCCCGGCCCGCACGAACATCCTCCGTCGCCTCGCCGCCGCTGCGGCCGTCTGCGTGCTGCTCTCCGTCGCGTGCACCTCGACGGCGGCCGGGCCCGGCCCGGGCCTCTCGGAGCCGTCGGGTCCCTCGGCCGGCGGGTCCGCCTCGAGCCCGGAGCCCACGCTCCCCGAGCCGCCGCCCAAGTTGAAGGGCTTCGACAACATCGAGCACGTCGTGTTCATCGTCCAGGAGAATCGCTCGTTCGATCACTACTTCGGCACGTTCCCCGGCGCCGACGGGATCCCGATGCGGAACGGCCGGCCCGACGGTGTGCAACCCGGATCCCGTCCTCGGAACCTGCGTCCGCCCGTACCACGACCGCTCGCTCGTGGACAACGGTGGGCCGCACGGGCACCCGCACTCGGTCAACGACGTGAACGACGGGGCGATGGACGGCTTCGTCGAGACGCTCACGAACGGCCCGAACTTCTGCGCCCACAATCGAGACGCGGTCCGCTGCGAGGAGTATCTCGGCCCGCAGGGTCAGCCGGACGTGATGGGGTACCACACGGCGAGCGAGATCCCGAACTACTGGACGTACGCCGAGCGAGTTCGTGCTGCAGGACCGGTTCTTCGCGCCAGCGGACTCGTGGACGCTGCCCTCGCACCTCTTCCTCGTCTCCGCGTGGGCGGCCTCGTGCGAGGATCCACACGACCCGATGAGCTGCAGCGTCGGACCTCGAGCTCGACGGTGTGGTCGACCTCCAGCGCCACGGCGAGCACCCGCCGATCTACGCGTGGACCGACATCACGTACCTGCTGACGCGCGAGGACGTGAGCTGGGGCTACTACGTCGGCAACGACACGTGCCTGAACCCGGACAACTTCTGCCAGCGCGTCGGCGACGGGCGCGGCACCCCGCCGGCGCAGAACCCGCTGCCGTCGTTCACCACCGTCCACGAGCAGGACACGCACGACCGCATCCAGACGCACGTTGAGTTCTACGACGCCGTCGAGGACGGCACGCTTGCCCACCGTGTCGTGGGTGATGCCGAGCGGGCGTAACAGCGAGCACCCGGGGAACGGGGCGCCGCTCACGAAGGGCCAGGCGCACGTCACGCAGGTGATCAACGCGATCATGCGCAGCCCGCTGTGGTACCGGACGGCGATCTTCGTCTCCTGGGACGACTGGGGCGGGTTCTACGACCACGTCGAGCCGCCGCGGGTGGACGAGAACGGCTACGGGATCCGCGTCCCGGCCTTCATGATCAGCCCCTGGGCCGAGGCCGGCACGATCGACTCGCAGGTGCTCGGCGTTCGACGCCTACCTGAAGCTCATCGAGGACCTGTTCCTGCGACGGCGCAGCGCCTGGACCCCGAGACCGACGGTCGTCCCGACTCGCGACCGACGGTACGGGAGGAGGTCGCGATCCTCGGCGACCTGCGGCGACGAGTTCGACTTCTCCCAGGACCCGATCCCGCCGATGATCCTGGACCCGACGCCGCTCGCGGACGGCGGCGCGATGAGGGGCCGACGGGTCGTCGCCGCGACCGCGCTCTGCGTCCTGGTCGCGGCCGCCTGCAGCCGGAGCGGGGACGGCGGCGGATCGCCCGGCATCGCGACGGCCGGACGCCGCGGGACCGACGCCCTCGCCGGGCGGCACGCTCACGAGGCTCGATCAGGCCAGGCTCCACCTGAAGCACCTGGTGTTCATCGTCCAAGAGAACCGCTCGTTCGATCACTACTTCGGCACGTTCCCCGGCGCCGAGGGGATCCCGATGAACGCCGCGGGGCGACCCGACCGTGTGCGCGCCCGATCCGGTGCTCGGCAGGTGCGCGGTGCCCTACCGCACGACGAGCCAGTTGCAGGAAGGCGGCCCGCACGGCTGGCGGCACTCGCGGGCCGACGTGAACGGCGGCCGGATGGATGGCTTCATCCGCACGGCGGTCGACGGCCCGATCCACTGCGCCGACCACCGCTCGGACCGCGGCTGCCGGACGCTACCTCGGTCCCGACGGGCAGCCCGACGTGATGAGCTACCACACGCGAGCGGACGATCCCGAACTACTGGACGTACGCGAAGCGCTTCGTCCTGCAGGACCACATGTTCGCGCCGGCCGACTCGTGGACGCTGCCGGCGCACCTGTTCCTCGTCTCCGCGTGGGCCGCGACGTGCGAGGACCCGCGCGACCCGATGAGCTGCATCTCGGACCTCGAGCTCAAGGACGAGGCGCAGATCCAGCGGTCGCACGAGGACGTGCCGATCTGGGCGTGGACCGACATCACGTACCTGCTGCACGAGCAGGGCGTGACGCTGGTCGTACTACGTGGGCGACGACACGTGCTCCTTCGACCCCTGCTCCGTCGGACGGGTCGCGCGAGCGGACGGTGAGCCAGCAGAACCCGCTGCCGTGGTTCACGACGGTCCGCGAGAACGCACCAGCTCGACCGGATCCAGGGACACGCCGAGTTCTTCGAGGCTGCGGCGGACGGCACGCTCCCGCAGGTGTCGTGGATCATGCCGTACTCGGGCGTGGGCGAGCACCCGCGGCGCCGGCGAGCCGATCTGGAAGGGCCAGCGGCACGTGACGAAGGTCATCAACGCGATCATGCGCGGGCCCGACTGGGAGGAGACCGCGATCTTCCTCACGTGGGACGACTGGGGCGGGTTCTACGACCACGTCGAGCCGCCGCGCGTGGATCGCAACGGCTACGGGATCCGCGTGCCGGGCCTGATGATCAGCCCGTGGGCCGAAGCCGGGACGATCGACTCGCAGACGCTGTCGTTCGACGCGTACCTGCGGCTGATCGAGGACCTGTTCCTCGGCGGCGAGCGCCTGGACCCGGACACGCTCAGCCGGCCCGACTCTCGGCCGACGGTGCGCGAGGAGGTCGCCGATCCTCGGCAACCTCCTGCGGGAGTTCGACTTCACGCAGGAACCGCTGCCGCCGCTGATCCTCGATCCGGTGCCGTAGCGCGCCCGCGGCCCCGGGCGTCGTAGCCTTCCGTCGTGGCACGATCCCTCGAGGCCGGAGACACCGTCGCCGGCTACCGCATCGAGACCCTGCTCGGCCGCGGGGGGATGGCCGCCGTCTACCTGGCGGAGCACGACCGTCTCAAGCGCAAGGTCGCCCTGAAGGTGCTCTCGCCCGAGCTGGCCGCGGACGAGTCGTTCCGCCAGCGCTTCGCGGCCGAGTCCGAGCGCCTTGCCTCCGTAGACCACCCGAACATCATCCCCATCTACGAGGGCGGCGAGGACGGCGACCTCTTGTTCATCGCGATGCGCTACGTCGAGTCCACCGACCTGAAGCGCCTGATCGCGGAGCAGGGTGGCCTGGACGCGGAGCGGACGGTCTCGATCATCGCGCAGGTCGCGGGGGCGCTCGACTCCGCACATGCGAAGGGCCTCGTCCATCGCGACGTGAAGCCGGCCAACATCCTCGTCGCGATCGGCGCGGGGACCGACGGCACCGATCACGCCTACCTGTCGGACTTCGGGCTGACCAAGCGCACCGAGGAGACGAGCGGGCTGACGCGCACCGGTTACTTCATGGGGACGATCGACTACGTCGCCCCCGAGCAGATCACGGGCAAGGGCGTCGACGGCAGGACCGACCAGTACGCCCTCGCGTGCGTGCTCTTCGAGTGCCTCACGGGGGTCCCGCCCTACCGCAAGGACGACGACGCCGCTGTTTTGTTCTCGCACCTGTCTGAGCCGCCGCCCTCGGTGCTAGAGCTCCGCCCCGATCTGCCCGCGGGGATCGACGAGGTGCTCGCGACGGGCATGGCGAAGGAGAAGGAGGAGCGCTACCCGTACTGCGTCGCTCTGGCCCGCGGCGCGCGTTCGGCGCTGCTCGGGCGCGGGCCGACGCCCGCGGCCGGCGTCACGCCGCCCGAACCGACGCGCGCGGTCCAGGCGCCGCCGTGTTCGTCCCCGCCGGTCGTCTCCGGCGAGAGCGTGACCGTCCCGGCGCCGCCGCCGATGCCGCCAACGGGCGGAACGCCTCCGGGTGGATCGGGGACGCAGACGCCCTGGGCCGGACCGCCGCCCTCGGGATCAGGGACGCGGGCGCCCCCGCTCGGAGGCACCGGCGCTCCGCCGGACGATGGCGGAGGCCGCAGGCGGGCGATCGGGGTCCTCGTCGGCGCGATCCTCGCCGCCGGGCTCGCGCTGGGCGGCTTCCTGGTGTTCTCGGGTGGCGACGACGACGGACAGGATGCGACCGGCGCCACCGGCGATACCGCGATCGACGCGAGCGGACCCACCGGGCAGCAGACCGGCGCCACCGGCGCCACAGGAGCGGTGACCGGCCCAACCGGCGGGACCGGGGACCCCGACGTGCTCTCGCTCGCCGAGGCCCACGTCCTCGGAGCCTGGGATCTGACGTTCTCGCCCGAGGGGGACGCGAGCGCCGGCTCGGCCACGAACACGGTCTGGGAGATGGACCGGAACTGCGAAGCGCGGACGGGGGCGCATCCGTGCGACGTCGACGTCCGGACGCCGGTTACGGGCTTCCTGCAGCGGCAGGGCAAGTTCTACGACGGCGTCGTGAGCGGTGAGCTGCCGTGCGGTCCGGGGGTCATGCGCGTGCGCTTCGAGGTCGTGGACGCCGAGGTGATCGACGGACCCTGGCGCGCGGTCCAGATCCGCGGCGAGGGCACGATCTTGTCCGGTGGCTGTCAGGACGCGGTATTCACGCTCGTCGGGACGCTTCCCTAACCGCATGGAGGCGCTCCTCGCGCGGACCCTGGCCGAGGCACTCGAGATACGCTCGGCGCATCCCGGAGCCCTGCCGATCGCGGGAGGCACCGACGTCATGGTGCAGGTGAACGCGGGGACCCTGCGCCCCGAGCATGTGCTCGATATCTCCTCCGTTCCCGAGCTCGCCGAGTGGCGCCTCGAGCCCGACGGGACCGTGTTCGTCGGCGCCGGCGTGACCTACACGGGGATCATGCGCGAGCTCCCACAGCTCCGGGCGCTGGCGCAGGCATCGCGCTCGGTGGGCTCTCCGCAGATCCGCAACCGCGGGACGCTCGGAGGCAACCTCGGGACCGCCTCGCCGGCGGGGGACACGCTCCCGGTGCTCGCGGCGCACGACGCGGAGATCGGGCTCGTCGCGGCGGACGGACGTGAGCGGTGGATCGCGTGGTCCGCGTTCGTCACCGGCGTCAAGAGCACGGTGCTCGAACCGGACGAGCTGATCCTCGGCGCCCGGTGGAGGGTGCTCGGCGGCCCGCAATCGTTCTCGAAGATCGGCACGCGCAACGCGATGGTGATCTCGGTCGCCGGCCTGTGCTTCGCGATGGATCCGGAGGCCCGGACGGTCCGCGTGGCGCTCGGTTCGGTGGCGCCGACGATCGTCCGCGCTCCCGAGGCCGAGTCGTACCTCGCCGAGGAGCTCGCACTCGCCGGGGCCTGGGACGAGCTCGCGGCGCCGCTCCCGCCGGCGGTGGCGGCGGCCTTCGCCGATCGCGTCGCCGGAGCCGCCCGGCCGATCGACGACGTCCGCGGGACGGCCGCGTACCGCCGGCACGCGATCCGCGTGCTCGCCGCACGCGCCGTCGGATGGGCGCTCGAGGAGCGTGCGGGGGAGTCGATGCTCACGTGAGGGGACCGCCGTGCTGATCCGGCTGACGGTCAACGGCGAGGTGCGCGAGGCCGATTCGTGGCCGGGCGCGAGCCTGCTCGGGTTCCTGCGTGACGAGCTCAACCTGCCGGGCTCGAAGAACGCGTGCGAGGAGGGGGAGTGCGGCTCCTGCTCGGTGTGGCTGGATGGCCAGCTCGTGTGCGCGTGCCTCGTCCTCGCGGCGCAGGCGCAGGAGGCGGAGGTGCGCACGATCGAGGGGCTCGGCGAGGGCGGGTCCCTGCACCCGGTGCAGCAGGCGTTCCTGGAAGCCGGCGCCGTGCAGTGCGGGTTCTGCACGCCGGGTCTCGTCGTCGCGGTGACCGACCTGCTCGAGCGCGACCCGCAGGCCGACGAGCTCACGGTGCGCGAGGCGCTCTCGGGCAACCTGTGCCGGTGCACCGGCTACGAGAAGGTGCTCGCGGCGGTGCGCCTCGCCGCCGAGCGGCGACGGGAGGGCGCGTGGTGAGCGCGCGGGTCGGCGAGCGCGTCCGCGGGGGGGTCGGCGAGTCGGTCCGGCGCGTCGACGGCGTCCCGAAGGTGAGCGGCGCGTTCGCGTACGGCAGCGACCTGTGGCACGAGCGGATGTTGTTCGGCGCGACGCTCCGAAGCCCGCACCCGCACGCGAGGATCCGCGGCATCGCGATCGCCGAGGCAGTGGCGAGCCCCGGCGTCCAGGCGGTCCTGACCCACGAGGACCTGCCGGGCCGCCGCACGTACGGTCTGGAGTTCTCCGATCAGCCGGTGCTGGCGTGGGACGCGGTGCTGTACGCGGGCCAGCCGGTGGCCGTCGTTGCCGCCGATACGCCCGAGCTCGCCCGCCGCGCCGCCGAGCGCATCGAGGTCGACTACGAGGTGCTGCAGCCGGTGCTCGACATGGAGGGCGCACTCGATCCCACGAGCCCGCCGCTCCGCGGGTGGGGGAACGTGCTGCGCCACGTCCACATCGAGCACGGCGATCCCGACGCCGACGCGGAGGTCTGGGTCGAGGGCTACTACGAGACCGCGATGCAGGATCAGGCCGCGCTCGGGCCCGAGGCCGGGCTCGCGATCCCCGCCGAGGACGGCGGCGTGGAACTGATCGTCTCGACGCAGTGGCTCCACGTCGATCGACAGCAGGTCGCGCCGGCGCTGAACCTGCCCGAGGTCAAGGTCCGGATCACGCTCGCCGGCGTCGGGGGGGCGTTCGGCAGCCGCGAGGACCTCCACATGCAGATCCACGCCTGCCTGCTCGCGCTCCACACCGGCCGGCCGGTGAAGATGTCGTACGGCCGAGCCGAATCGTTCCTCGCACACGTCCACCGGCACCCCTCGCGCGTCTGGCTCCGCACGGGTGCCTCTCGGGACGGGCGGCTCGTGGCGATCCGGGGACGGATCCTCATCGACGGCGGCGCGTTCGCGTCGTCCTCGCCGGCGGTGATCTCCAACGCGACGACCTTCATGACCGGCCCGTACGAGGTCCCGAACGCGTACCTCGAGGGCACCGCCGTGTACACGAACAACCCGCCCTGCGGCGCGATGCGAGGCTTCGGCGCCCCTCAGGTCGCGTTCGCAGCCGAGGCGAACATGGACCGGCTCGCACGCGAGCTCGACCTCGACCCGTTCGAGATCCGGCTGCGCAACGCCGTCGGCCCCGGATCGGTGCTGCCGACCGGGCAGGTGATCCGCGGGAGCGCGCCGTTGCGCGAGGTCATCGAAACGTGCCGAGACCTGCCGATGCCCCCCGAGCCCGAGCCGGCCGCTCAGCGCAACCCGATGACGATGCCGGGCGGCGCCGGGAACGTCGGCCGTGGCGAGGGCCTTCGGCGGGGGGTCGGTTTCGCGGCTGCCTATAAGAACATCGCGTACAGCGAGGGCTTCGACGACTTCCACCAGGCGCGCGTGACGCTCGCGAACGGGCCCGCGGGGCCGATGGCCGAGGTCCACACGGCCGGCGTGGAATGCGGCCAGGGGTTCTCGACGATCGTGACGCAGGTCGCACGCACCGAGCTCGGCGTCGCACACGTGGTCCTCCGCCCGGCCGACACCGGGGTCGACTCGGCGGGCTCGACCTCGGCGTCCCGGCAAACCTTCATGGGTGGGGGCGCCGTGCAGCTCGCGAGCCGGGCCGTACGCGACGAGGTCCTCGAGCGCGCCCGGGCCCGATCCCACGCGGAGGGCGAGCTCGCGATCGAGGACGGCCGGGTGGTCGCCGCAGGCAGCTTCGTCGCCGATCTCGCCGACCTGCTCGACGAGCCCGTGGTGGCGACACGCACCTTCCACCACCGGCCGACGACAGCGCTCGACGAGCGCGGCCAGGGCGATCCGCACGTGATGTTCGGTTTCGGCGCGCAGCGCGCGGTGGTCGAGGTGGATGTGGAGCTCGGCCTGGTGAAGGTCGTGCAGCTCGCGTCGGTGCTCGACGTCGGACGGGCGCTCAACCCGCAGGGTGTCGAGGGCCAGAGCGAAGGGGGGAGCGCCCAGGGACTCGGGCTCGCCGTGATGGAGGAGCTCCAGGTGCGCGACGGCGTGATCGCGAACGCCACCTTCACCGACTACCTGATCCCGACGACGCTCGACATGCCGCCCATCGTCACGCGGATCGTCGAGGATCCCGAGCCCGGCGTGCCCTACGGCGCGAAGGGCGTCGGTGAGATGGCGACGATCGTGTCGACCGCCGCGATCGTGGCGGCGGTCCGCGACGCGACGGGGCGTGCGCTGCACCGCGCACCGGTTCGGCCCGACGACGTCGCCGGCCTCACCGAAGAGCCCGCGATGCCGCCGTGGCCTCCCGTCCCCGACGTCCCCGGCCAGGAGTCGCTCCCGCGCTATCACGGCGAGGAGCTCGGCCAGAGCGCCGTCGCCCCGAGAGACGACGCGTGAACGACGAGCCCCCGGGCCCCGGAGTACCGCCGCCGTCGGACGACGCGATGCCGCGCGCGCCGGAACCGTCGCCGGGTGCCGACGCCACGCCGACGGAGCAGATCGCACCCGGCTCGGTTCCCGAGATGGCCGTCTCGATGACCCAGCGCACGATCGTAGGGCTGTTCGTGGCGCTGTTCCTGTTCGGGTCGTGCGGGATCGCTTACGGCGTGTACCGGCTCGCCAACTCGGGTGACGGCGACGCCTCGCCCACGCCGCCGGTTCCCGCGCCGAGCGTGAGCGTCTCACCGAGCGCGAGCCCGTCCGTCTCGCCGAGCGCGAGCCCGATCGGCGAGCCGCTGCCGGACCTGCTCGTCGCCGACCTGACGGGACGAAGCGTCACCGTGCGCAACATCGGGATCGTGGCCGCCGGGCGGTTCGTGCTCTCCGTCGCCGGCCGTGCGTTCATCGCGGACGCCGGGCTCGAACCGGGGGCCGAGGCATCATTCTCGTTCCCCTGCAAGGAGGGTCCGCTCACCGCCACCGCCGACTCGACCGGGCGGGTAACCGAGGCGGTCGAGGACAACAACGCGTTGACCGCGGGTCCGTTCGACTGTGCGAGCCCCACGGTCTCGCCGACGGTCACGGCGAGTCCGTCCGCCGAGCCCAAGCTCCCCGACCTGGTGGTCACCCGGGTCTCCTTCGATCAGGTCGTCGTCGCCAACCAGGGGAATGGTCCGGCGGGGGCGTTCCTCGTCATTGCCGGAAAGGCCGGCACGTTCGACGTGGACGGGCTCGGCGCGGGCCTGAGCACGACGATCTCGTTCCCGTGCACCGAGGGGACGATCGTCGCGGAGGCCGACTCCGCCCGGGACGTACCGGAGTCGAACGAGGGCAACAACCGGCGAAGCGGCGGCCCGTTCCAGTGCCTGCCCGACCTGATCGTGTCGAACCTCGGCCTTGACTCGGTCACGGTCGCGAACCAAGGGATCGGCGCGGCCGGCCCTTCGGTCGTCGTCGTCCAGGGCTTCGCGATCCAAGTGCCGGCGTTGCAGCCGGGCGAGCGAGCGACGTTCACGTATCAATGCGTCGGCGGCAACGTGACCGCGATCGCCGACGCGCGGGATCAGGTGCAGGAGTCGAACGAGGGGAACAACGAGACCACCGCGGACGTCGGGCAGTGCTCGATACCGTGATGCGTCACGTGGGACCGCCTGGCTGGCCCGCCTGGATTCGAACCAGGACTAACTGATCCAGAGTCAGCCGGGCTACCGTTACCCCACGGGCCAAACGGCCTCGATGCTATCAGGAGACCTCGGCGCCGACGGGCACCGTCTCGAGTGCGGGCGGGACCTCGGAGCGGAACGAGTCCAGCACCTCCTCGAAGTCCACGCGTTGCGCATCCCAGTCGCCGGCGGGGAAGATCGCCGCGATGAGGAACCCCGTGCCATCGCTCCCGAGGGTGATCGCGGCGGCGATGCTCGCGGTGATCGTGCCCTCGCGTTCGACGTCGGCGACGATCAACGTGCCCGGGTGGCCGTCCAGCCGGATGGGTTCTTCGACCTGCAGGTCGATCGCCGGGTCGCCGGTGAGGAAGTAGAGACCCATCTCAGACAGGTCCGCGAAGCCGGCGGTGGAGATCGCGAACGCCTCGTAGATCGTCTGATCGGGCTCGGCGGTCGCGGTCTGGAAACCGCCGCCGAACGCGGGCTGGGCTTCCGGGCTCGGGGCCGGCGCCTGTGAGATGACACCGCCGAGGAGCTCGGGGCCATCGGGCCCCGCTTGCGGCGGCGTGACGGTGATCACGTGCGCCTCGGGCAGGTTCATCGTGAACAGGCCGCTCTCGTCGTAGTAGCGGGCGAAGTCGCGGTCGGACGACTGTGAGCACGCGACGAGCGCGAACCCGGCCAGAGCCACCAGCAGTGCCTTCGTCACGATCCACCCATCGTGCCACGGGGTCGAGGCATTGACCAGCCACCTGCGGGGTCGTTACGGTGCAGGCTCGGACGTGGGGAGGCGAGGCTCATGAACAAGAACGGGCTCGTCGCCGAGGTGGCGAAGCGGACGGGAGCCAGCAAGGCCGACATCGGCCGCGCGATCGATGCATCGATGGACGTGATCCGCGAGACGGTCGCGCGCGGCGACCGCGTGTCGCTCGTCGGGTTCGGCACGTTCGAGCGCAAGCGTCGGAACAAGCGGATCGCCCGCAATCCCCGCAAGCCGCAGACGCCCATCGTGGTGCCGGCGCGCGACCTGCCCTGGTTCGTGGCGGGCAAGGAGTTCAAGGAGATGGTGGCGGCCAAGCGCCGCCGTTCGTCGAAGCGGTAGGACCGGGGCTCAGTCCACCGTCACGATCCGCAGGGTGCGGGCTACCTTGCGCCCGCCTTCCTCGACGAGGTCGAACCTCACGCGCTGGCCGACCCGCAGCGTCCGCAGCCCCGAGCCCTCCACCGAGGTCGCATCGATGGCCACCTCCGAGCGGTCCTCCATCAGCAGCGAGCCGGTGCGCTCGCTCTCGTCGAAGTCCTTGATGGTGCCCTGCGGCATGGATCCTCCTCAGGCGTGGACCCGCAGGCGCTCGCGCAGGTCCATCTCCAGGCAGACCTCGCGCGTCCGCCCCGGCCTCCCGTCGGCCAGCAGCGTGAGGATATCGCCGGGCCGATCCAGATCGAAGGACAGTTCCCGGTGCTCGAGCACCGCGACCGGCAGGTCACGCTCGGCAGCCAGCGCCCGGTGACGACGGAACGAGTCCGGCCCGAACCTCGCCGGGATCGCCCGAGGCGGCCGGCGGAGCAGCAGGCTCGTGCCCGCGCCGTCGGCGGACGGAGCGAGGACCACCGCGCCGAGGGTCCGGAACGCCCTCCCGAGCGCCTCGGCGGTGACGAGCGGGAGGTCGCCAGGCACGATCGCCAGGGCCTCGGCCTCCTCCTCCCGGGCGAGGGCTTCCACCTGCCGGATCGCGCTCGAGAGCGGCGGCTTGACCTCGGGGACGGCGCGGGCGCCGCGAGAAGCCGCGATCTCGAGGGCCACCTCGTCGGGTGAGATGACCCACGTCTCCCACCCGGGAGTAGCGAGCGTGGCGTCGAGCACGTCCTCGAGCAGCGCCAGGGTCAGCGCGCCCCGTTCCAGCGCGGAGAGCTCCCCGGCCAAGCGGGTCTTGGCCCGTGAGAGGGACTTGACCGGGACGGCCGCGATGCGCACCGCACCAGGCTAGCGGGCCCGGCACCCCCGGGGCACCGGGGTCTCACGGCAGCGCGGTAGCATCGCGCGACCCGGCGAAAGGCCCTCCGCTGGAACCGTGGTACCGCGCGATCAGGTTCGTGCTCCGCCCGCCGCTCCGGCTGTGGTTCAACTGGCGGCTCGAGGGTCTCGAGCGGATCCCTGCGAGCGGGCCGATCATCGTCGCCGGGAACCATCTCTCCTACCTCGACCCGCTCGCACACGGGTACTTCGTGGACACCGCGGGCCGCCGTCCGCGCTTCCTCGCCAAGCAGGAGCTGTTCTCGAACCGTCTCGTGGGCGCGGCGCTTCGGGGGGCGGGCCAGATCCCGGTGCGACGAGGGACCGGGGACCAGACGCCGCTCGACGCGGCGGTCCGCGCGCTCGAGCGCGGTGAGGTCGTCGTCGT
Source organism: uncultured Actinomycetes bacterium (assembly GCA_963734275.1). GTDB lineage: Bacteria > Actinomycetota > UBA4738 > UBA4738 > HRBIN12 > CAVTGO01. The sequence continues at coordinate 232,050 of CAVTGO010000010.1, read as the reverse complement.
GTATCCGGAAGGGACCACGACGACGACGAACGAGGACTTCTCGCCGGGACCCGGCAAGACCGGTGTGGTGCGCCTGGCGATGTTGGGCCGGGTGCCGATCCTGCCCGTCGCGACGTGGGGAGGGCAGTACGTGTGGCGTAAGTCGGGCAGGCAGAGCCTGGCGTTCGGGCGTCCGGTCTTCGTCGAGGCGGGCGAGCCGATCGACGTCGTCTCGCGCGCAGGCGGCGCAACCGACCAGGCCGCGCTGCGGGCCACGACGGACGAGCTGATGGCCGAGCTCGGCCGCCTGGTGGACGGTTTACGCGCCCGTTACCCCGCCCGCTGGGCCGGGCGATAGGCTGGGTCGATGGCCGAGGAGCGCCGCCGGGGGTTCGCCACCCGTTCGATCCACGGCACGACCACGCCGCCGGTCGAGCAGGAGACGCCGAGCGTCCCCATCTACCAGACGTCCACGTTCCGGTTCGACACCGCAGATGACTACGCGGAGACGATCGCCTTCCGCCGGCCCGGTTACACGTACACGCGGGGCTACGGCAACCCCACCATCCTGGCGTTCGAGCAGGCCATGGCGGACCTCGAGGGGACCGAGTCCGCGTTCGGTTTCGCGAGCGGCATGGCGGCGATCCATGCGGTGGTCACCTCCGCCGCGAGGGCGGGCGACCGCATCGTCGCGAGCAGCGAGCTCTATGGGGGGGCGTACGCACTGTTCACCAACGTCATGCCTCGCTACGGCATCGAGGTCACGTTCGTCGACCCGCACGACCTGGATGCGGTGGCGGCTGCCCTGCCGGGCGCGGCGCAGTTCTACTGCGAGACGATCGCGAACCCGAACGTCACGGTGTCCGACCTCGAGGCGCTCGGGGTCCTGTGCCGCGAAGCAGGCGTGCCCTCTGCCGTCGACAACACGTTCGCCTCACCGTACCTCTGCAATCCGGCGACCTTCGGCTTCGACCACATCCTGCACTCGGCCACCAAGTACGTGGGTGGGCACCACGACCTGATCGGCGGCGTCGTCTGCTGCGGCGAAGAGGAGATGAAACGCCTGCGCTCCACCGTGATCGACACCGGCGGGACGATGGCGCCGCTCGAGGCGTGGCTCTGCATGCGCGGGCTCATGACCCTCGAGCTGCGGATGCGGCGGCACTCGGAGAGTGCCGCGGCGGTCGCCGCGCACCTGGAAGGGCACCCGAAGGTGGAGCGCGTCCACTTCCCCGGGCTCGCGTCGCACCCGCAGCACGAGGTCGCGCGGCGCCTGTTGCCGAAAGGGTCAGGCGGGATGCTGGCGTTCGAGGTCGCCGGTGGCGTCGAGGGCGGGATGCGGTTCTGCGATTCCCTCGAGCTCATCTGGGTGGCGACGAGCCTGGGCGGGACACATACGCTCGTCGGCCACGCGGCCTCGACGACCCACCGGCAGCTCGATGCCGAGGCGCGGCGGGCGGCGGGGATCGCCGACGGGCTGATCCGCGTGAGCGTCGGCCTGGAGGACGCGGAGGACCTGCTCGAGGACCTCGATCGCGCGCTGGAGAAGGTGTGAGGCGCCGGGTCGTCGTGCTGTTCGGCGGCCGCTCGGCCGAGCACGAGGTCAGCGTGATCTCCGCGCGCTCGGTCCTCGAGGCCCTCGATCCCGAGCGGTACGAGGTTGTGCCGATCGGCGTGACGAAGGAGGGACGCTGGCAGCTGATGCCGGGCGGACCTCCCGCGCTGGCCGAGGGGACGAGCGCGAGGGGGCTGCCGGGCGTGGGGCGCGACGCCGGAGACGACGTGGCGCTGGACCAAGAGCCGGGCGCCCAGGCGCTCGTGGCGGCCGACGGCTCCCGGACGACGATCGACGTCGTGTTCCCCGTGATGCACGGCCCCCACGGCGAGGACGGTTCGATCCAGGGCTTCCTCGAGATGGCCGGCGTGCCGTACGTGGGCGCGGGCGTGCTCGGCTCGGCGCTCGGGATGGACAAGGCCGTGCAGAAGGTGCTGTTCACCGCGGCGGGGATCCCCGTCGTCGCCCACGAGGTCGTCCACGAACGCGAGTGGGAGGAAGATCCCGAGGCGGTCGAGGCCCGCGCGGGTCATCTCGGCTATCCGCTGTTCGCCAAGCCGGCCGCGCTCGGTTCCTCTGTTGGGATCTCGAAGGTCGCCCGAGCCGACGCGCTCCGCGCCGCGATGGAGGAGGCGTTCCGGTACGGACGCAAGGCCGTCCTCGAGCGCTCGGCGGAGGGCGCGCGCGAGCTGGAGGTCGCCGTGCTCGGCAACGACGACCCGGTCGGGTCCGTGGCCGGCGAGATCGTGCCCCGCGGCCATGCGTTCTACGACTACGAGGCGAAGTACCTCGACGAGCACGGCGCCGAGCTGATCGTGCCCGCCGAGCTCGAACCCAGCGTGCTCGAGGAGCTGCAACGGCTCGCCGTCGCCGCGTTCCGTGCGATCGACGGGGCCGGCATGGCGCGCGTCGACTTCTTCCTGACCGGCGAGGGACGGGTGCTCCTGAACGAGGTAAACACGATCCCCGGCTTCACGAGCATCTCGATGTACCCGAAGCTCTGGGAGGCCTCGGGCGTCTCCTACCCCGAGCTCGTCGACCGGCTCATCGAGCTGGCGATCGAACGGCACGAGAGCGAGCGGAAGAAGGGCACGGGCGCCTGATCGACGCCGCGCCGATCGTTCGGATCAGAGGTGGACGACGGGGCAGGTCAGGGTGCGCGTGATGCCCTCGACGCCCTGGATGCTGGCGACGACCAGCTTGCCGAGCTCGTCGACGTTCTTGGCTTCGGCGCGCACGATCACGTCGTAGGGGCCGGTGACGTCCTCCGCCTCGGCGACGCCCTCGATCTCGCGGACCGACTTGGCGACCTGGGCGGCCTTGCCGACCTCGGTCTGGATCAGGATGTAAGCCTGGACCACGCGTGACCTCCTCGTGATGGGGCGCTCATGCTATGCGCGCCGTCCCCGCCGCGACAAACCGCAGGTCGGAGCGTGCGTCTGCGGCGGCCGCGGTGTACAACGGCGCGATGGCGGAGGAAGGGACTCCCGGACGCGAGATCGCCGGCTTCCGGTTGGGCGAGGAGCTCGGCCGGGGCGGCATGGGCGTGGTGTTCCTCGCCGAGCAGTCCTCGCCGCGGCGGCGGGTCGCGCTGAAGCTGCTGTCCCCCGAGCTGTCGGAGGACCCACGCTTCCGAGAGCGCTTCGCTCGGGAGTCCGAGGCGGCGGCCTCGACCGAGCACCCCAACATCGTCCCGATCTACGCGGCCGGCGAAGCCGACGGGATCCTCTACATCGCGATGCGGTACGTCGAGGGCACGGACCTGCGCGATCTCCTCGACACAGGAGGGGCGCTGCCGGCTCGAAGGGCGGCCGAGGTGATCTCCCAGATCGGGGCGGCCCTCGATGCCGCGCACGCCCGCGGTCTCGTGCACCGCGACGTGAAGCCCGGGAACATCCTCATCGACACCCACGGCAACGCGTACCTCACCGACTTCGGTCTGATCAAGCGCAACGAGGTCTCGACCGGCATCACCCAGACCGGCCAGTTCATGGGCTCGGTCGACTACTGCGCCCCCGAACAGATCCGCGGCGACGCGGTCGACGGTCGCGCCGACGTCTACTCGCTCGGCTGCGTGCTCTTCGAGTGCCTGGCCGGCCGTCCGCCGTTCGAGCGCGACACGCCCGTGGCGACCTTGTACGCCCATCTGGAGGAGTCCCCGCCATCGCTCTCGTCCGGCGAGGAGTCGTCGCGTCGCGATCTGCAACCGGTGATCGTCCGGGCGATGGCGAAGCGGCCCGATGACCGCTTCGCCACGGCGGGCGAGCTCGCGCGCGCGACCCGACGCGCGGTCGGCGCGACGAGCGACGAACGCGACGTGCTCCCGCCGCGCGGGCCGCGTCGCCGGTTCGCCGTGGCGGCGGCGATCGTCGCGCTCGCCGTGATCGCGTCGGCAGTGGGATACGCCCTGACCCACAACGGCCGGGACGGAGCCGAGCCCGGCCCCACCGCCCCATCCGCCGACACGTCGGCGGCCCTCGTCCGCCTCGATCCGGAGACCGGCGAGGTCCTCGCAACTTTCGGCGGGCTCCCGAACCTCGATCTGACCAGCATCCGCACCGAGGGCCTCGCGGTGGGCGAGGGAGGTGTCTGGGTGGGGGTCCCGCCCAACCTCGTGCACGTCGACCCGAACAGGGGGACGATCGAGAGCACCATCGTCCTGCAGTCGTTCTCCGTCCTCCCCCTAGTGGGATTCCGAACGATCTGGGTCGCCGCCGCCACCGGCGTCGAGCGGATCAACCCGGCCACGGATGAGGTCTTGCGACCGATCCGCCTGCGAACCCAGCAGGGCATCGCCACCGGGGGAAGCATCGCGATCGGCGAGGGGGCGGTCTGGGTCGGCGACGACCAGGCGCTCTACCGGATCGACCCCGCTACGAGCCGCGTCACCCGCGAGATCCCGCTCGCCGGCACTACCGCCCTCGCGGTCGGCGAGGACGCCGTCTGGGCGATCAACGAGCTGACCGGAGAGCTCACGTCGTTCGATCCGGCGACGGGGGAGCCGAGGGGTCCATCCGGCTCCCCGGCAGCCTGGACGACGTGGTCGCGGGCGGGGGCTCGGTCTGGGTGCTGGACGAAGAGATCGGGACCGTCACGGTCCTCGATCCCGAGGCGCTGTCCGTGAAGGACACGATCAGGGTGGGAGACGACGAGAGAGACATGATGTTCGGGGCCGGATCGGTCTGGCTCGCGGATGGCGACGCGGGGTCGGTCACCCGGATCGATCCCCTGACCCGCGACCTCACGACGTTCCCCGTTGCCGGCGCCGCCCTAAGCGTCGCGGTGGATCCGGCAACCGGCGAGGTCTGGTCGTTCGTCGCGAGGCGGGCGGACGCAGGCGGATAATCGAAGGTGATGATCTTCACCGACCGCGTCCAGGCGGGCGAGGAGCTCGCGAAGGCGCTCGTCGAGTATGCGGGGACATCCTCCGTGGTGCTCGGCATCCCGCGCGGCGGGGTGGTGGTGGGCGAGGTCGTCGCGCGGGCGCTCGGCGCGCTGCTCGACGTCGTCGTCACCCGCAAGATCGGCGCGCCGCGGAATCCCGAGCTCGGGATCGGCGCGGTGGCCCCCGGCGTCCGCGTCCTCGATGCCCGGGCGATCGAGACGCTCCGGGTACCCGACGCGTACCTGGAAGCCGAGATCGCGGCGCAGGAGCGGGAGATCGAGCGGCGGCTCCGCGCGTACCGCGGCGAGCGGCCGGCGGTGGACGTGCGAGGGCGGACGGCGATCCTCGTGGACGACGGCATCGCCACCGGCGGGACAGCGGTCGCCGCGCTCCGGTGGGCGCGCGCCGCCGAGGCCCGCGAGGTGGTGCTCGCTGTGCCCGTCGCGCCGCCGCAGGCCGTCGCGCGCCTCGCGCCCGAGGCCGACCGCATCGTGGCGCTCGCCACCCCGGAGCCGTTCATCGCGGTCGGCGAGTGGTACCGGCGGTTCGACCAGACCACGGACGCCGAGGTGGTCGAGGCGCTCGCCCGCGCCGGCCCGTCGTGAGGATCGTCGAGCTGGTCCTGGCGGTCGCGTTCGCACTCGGCGGCATGCGGTCGCTGTGGGCGTGGGTCCGCCGGCCGTTCGACGGGGTGGACGTTACCGACCACGTGCTCTACGCCCTGTTCCTCACCGGTCGCGTCGGCCTCTGGTTCGCGTTCGCGGGCCTGTTCTTCATCTACGCGACGCTGCCCGAGCAGGGGCGCGCCGCACTCGACGCCCTCGAGGAGTACCGCTGGTACCTGCTCCTGCTGGGAGGCCTCGGCGTCGTGCAGCTCGGAGCCGCGTGGTTCCTCGGAAGACGGGGCGACGCCGAGGGGGCGGCTCGGAGCGGTCCGGGTCGCGACTAGCCAGCGGCCTTCACGATCTCGGGCGTGAGCTCGGGGAACTCCTCGAGCCGTGCCACGCGCTCGGCCTTCAGCCGCTCGACCGCGTCCCGGTACTCATGCATCCGTCCCTCGCGCTCGTAGAGCCGCCGGGGCTGGAGGAGCTCGACGTCGTCGAACTCGGGGACCGACTCGCCCACCAGGTAGCCGAAGTCCTCGTCCTCGGTCCACGAGATCGTCTGTTCGGCGATCCCCTTCACGCAGGCCGAGGTGTGCGGGATCTTGACCTTCTTCGAGCGCTCGTCCCCGTCCTTGCCGCCGGCGCGCCCGGTGTTCAACAGGTAGGTCTCGATGGGGTGGGTGGCGAGCAGGTCCAAGATCCGGTTGCCCTGGAGGCCGTGGGGGAGGGGGAAGAAGGGGTTCGTGCCGGGAACGCGCAGGAACCTGCCCGCCTCCGAGGCGCCCCCGGCCGAGGTCCCCGTCGTCTCGCCGAGCATGAAGTAGGCCGCCGCTTGCTCCTGGTTCAGCTTGGCGACCGCCGGGATGATGTTCTCGTTGCGGTTCAGGATCAGCAGGTAGTCCACGGCCCCCACCTCGGTGGCGTCGCGGAACCGCGCGAGATCGTCCATCCCGAACACGGCGCGACCGTTCTGCGTATAGCTCGCCTCGAAGAAGTTCACCCTGCCGCTCTCGTCCTGAAACACGTTCTCGAGATAGGCGTTGGGCTTGATGACGGCGTTGTAGATGTTGGGCTCGAAGTCGGGGTCCAAGCTGAAGGTCTTCGCGAAGCATCCGTTCTCGGTGCCGTACGCCTTGCCGCCGGGCATCAGCGCCACGAAGTCGTCCTGCACCGGGAGCGAGTCGTTCTGCGTGGTGAACGTCGTCGTGGTCTTGCCGGTCCCCGACAGGCCGATGATCATGAAGACCTTCTCGCCCGCCGCCGTGGGGATCACCTTCAGACCGGCGTGCAGCGCCAGGCCCCCGCGCGCGAAGACGATGTCGTTCCACATGCGGAGGCCGCCCTTCTTCGACTCGCCGAAATAGTCCGAGTTGAGGACGCGGGTGACGCCGTTCCGCAGATCTACGGCGATCACCCGGTCGTCCGGGTACCCCGGCGCCGCGAGGTTCGGCGTGTAGATCACATGAACCTCGGGCTCGTCTCGCTCTTCGCGAGGGAAGTACAGCTTCTGCTGCATGCCGGCGATGTTCGCGTTGGCCGTCTCGATCGTGAGGCGCGCCCTCGTGCGGAAGTCGGGGTCGTTGCCGATGAACCCGTCGATGACGACGACCTCCTGGTCTCGGAGGTACGCATCCTGCATCGCCGCGATCCGGTCGAACTCCTCGCGGGTCATGGTTTTCCCGCTCGAGGCGTCGGCCACGACGTACGTGCTCCCGGAGCTCCTGGAGACGACCCTCGTCTGGACGTTCACGTTGCCGAACTCGGTGAGGCGCGCCTGGGGCATCTCCTCGGTGAGGCGGCGCAGCTGCTCCGGCGTGGGGTTGTCGTGGATCGTTCGCGCTTCCACCTGCAACGGGAACTCCTTCGGATGCGGTCGGGTGCACGGTTCGGCGTGTCGGGTGTTCGGAGCCGGTAGATTCTAGCGAACGGGCGGCCCCGATCCCGTCGGACGAGCCGGGGAGAAGGGGCGGACAGCCCCGACGGAGCGTATGGAGCTCTCGGAAGACGAGCTGATCGCCGCGATCGCGCGGGTCGTGGTCGCCGACGACCCGGGTATCCGTGTGGGCATCGGCGACGATGCCGCGGTCGTGGCGTCCGGTGCAGGCGAGCTCGTGCTGGCGACGGATCTCCTCGTCGAGGGCGTGCACTTCGGCCGCGACTCGATCTCGGCGCACGACCTGGGCGCGAAGGCGGTTGCCGTCAACGTCTCCGATCTGGCCGCGATGGCCGCGAGCCCGCGCTTCGCGCTGGTCGCGCTTGCCCTGCCCGCGGACGCGGAGGCGGCCTGGGTGATGGAGCTCTACGGCGGTATGCACGACGCCTGCGTCGAGTACGCCCTCGCGCTCGTCGGCGGCGACACCAGCCGGGGTGGGGCGGTGACGATCTCGGTAGCCGTCGTGGGGGAGGTCTCGCCGGGTCGCGCCGTCACGCGCTCGGGCGCGCGGCCCGGGGACGAGATCGTCGTGACCGGTTCGCTCGGCGCGGCGGCCGGCGGCCTGGCGCTGTCGCGGCTCCCCGCCCCGCGCACGGCGGCCGCGCTCTCCGAGCCCTGGGGCCGCGAGCTGGCGCGGGCGCTCGCGCGCCCGGTCGCCCGTGTCGGGGAGGCGCAGAGGCTCGCGCAGGCGGGGGCGACCGCGATGATGGATCTGTCGGACGGTCTCGCGAAGGATCTCTCGCGGATGTGCGCCGCCAGCGGGGTCGGCGCCCGCGTCGCCACCTCGTCCATCCCCGTCTCCGAGGACCTCGTGGCCGGCGCCGAGGTGCTCGGGGTTGAGCCGCTTCACCTGGCGCTCTCGGGCGGCGAGGACTACGAACTGCTCGCGACACTGGGCGCCGCGGACGTGGACGGCGCCCGGGCAGAGCTCTCGGAGCGATTCGGCGTCCGGCTCACCGTGGTCGGCTCGATGACGGCGGCGCCGGACGTGGTGTCCGTGGGTGCCGACGGGATCGAGGCGCCGCTCGAGGCTCGCGGGTGGGATCACTTCGATGGCGCGTGAGGCTGCCCGTCCCCGAGTGCTCACGATCGCAGGCTCGGACTCGGGTGGCGGCGCCGGGATCCAGGCCGACCTGAAGACGTTCAGCGCGCTCGGCGCGTTCGGCATGACCGCGATCACGGCGGTGACGGTGCAGAACACGATCGGCGTGTCGGGCTTCGAGCCGGTCTCGCCGGATATCGTGGCCTCCCAGATCCGCGCCGTCGTCCAGGACATCGGCGTCGACGCCGCGAAGTCGGGCATGCTGGCGTCGGCTGACATCGTGCGAGCCGTCGCCGGCGCGGCACGCGAGACCCGTATCCCCAACCTGGTGGTCGACCCGGTTTTCGTCTCCAAGCACGGTCACGCGCTCCTGGCCGAGGACGCGGTCGGCGCCCTCCGCGAGCAGATCCTGCCGCTGGCCACCCTCGTGACGCCGAACCTCGCGGAGGCCTCGGGCCTGGCGGGGTTCGACGTGGACTCGCGCGACCTGATGGAGGATGCGGCGGCCGCGATCGTGGCGATGGGGCCCCGGGCCGTCCTCGTCAAGGGTGGTCATCTGTCCGGCGCGCCGGGCGCCGACGACCTCTACTTCGACGGCGACGCGATGACGTGGCTCGAGGCCAAGCGGATCGATACACGGGATACCCACGGCACCGGCTGCACGCTCTCGGCCGCGATCGCTGTGCACCTGGCGCGAGGTGAGGAGCTCCTCGAGGCCGTCCGTCTCGGCAAGGCATTCGTCACCGAGGCGATCCGGCATGCGCTGCCGCTCGGCTCCGGGATCGGACCCGTCGACCAGCTCTGGGGGATCCCGCCGCGGTGAGGTACCGCAGGCTCGGGCGCGCCGGCTGGAACGTCTCGGTGATCTCGCTCGGTTCGTGGCTCACGTTCGGCGACGGTGTCGACGAGGCCGCATCGCGTGCGTGCATCCACCGTGCGTACCAGCTGGGCGTGAACCTGTTCGACACCGCGAACGTGTACGCGGCCGGTCGCGGCGAGGAGATGCTCGGCCGCGCGATCGCCGAGCTCCCAAGGGACCGCGTCCTCGTCGCGACGAAGGTCTACGGGGAGATGGGGCCCGGCCCGCAGGACCGGGGCCTGTCCGCGGCCGCTCTCCGCACGCAGTGCGATGCGAGCCTGCGGCGTCTCGGGATTGAGCGGATCGACCTGTATCAATGCCACCGCTACGACCACGAGACGCCGCTCGAGGAAACGTGCCGCGCCTTCGACGCGTTGATCGGCGAGGGGAAGATCCGGCAGTGGGGCGTCTCGGAGTGGACGGCCGGGCAGATGGAGGCAGCGGTCGATGTGTGCGAGGACGGCGGGCTCGTCCCGCCGGCCACGGACCAACCCCGGTACAACATGCTGCAGCGCGAGGCCGAGGGCGATGTCCTGCCGGCATGCGCACGGCTCGGGCTCGGCGTGCTGGCGTTCTCGCCCCTCGCGCAGGGGATGCTGACCGGCAAGTACCGGAGCCTCGACAACGTCCCGGAGGGATCCCGCGCGGCGGGGGAGCAGGGACGGCTCCTGCGCCAGCGCTTCTTCACGCCCCAGCACATGGCCGTCGTCCGGCGACTGAGGGAGTTCGCGGAGGGCCTCGGCGTCCCCACGTCCCGCCTCGCGCTCGCATGGATACTGCGCCGCCCCGAGGTGACCACGGCCATCGTCGGAGCCACCTCGCCGGCGCAGGTGGAGGAGAACGCGGCGGCGGCCGAGCTCGACCTGGATGCGGCGGTGCTGGAGGAGATCGAGCGGGCGCTGGGCGGTGCGGGGGACTAGACGGCCCGCTGGACCTTGCCGGCCTTGATGCAGCCGGTGCAGGCGTTCACGCGCTTCGTTGACCCGTTCACAACGGCGCGCACGCGCTGGATGTTCGGGTCCCACCGCTTGGGGGAGCGGCGGTGTGAGTGGGAGACCTGCATGCCGAAGAACGGCTTCTTCCCGCAGATGTCGCAGACGGCTGCCATGGGATGGTCAGGCTACCAGAGGCCTGTGAACGGATCGCCACGCGCAGGCGGCGTTCAGATCTCTGCGATCTCCGCGAGCCGCCGGTCGAGTTCCTCCGGGTTGAGCGCGCCCTGCCACGTCCCGACGAGCTCGCCCTCGGCGTCGTAGAACAGGGTGACGGGTTGGCCGAGGAGCCCGAGGCCGTCGCGGATCGCGCCCGGAGGGTCGAAGACGCTCGGATAGGTCCACCCGAACCGCCGGATGAACTCACGGGCCGGCTCGCGGGCGTCCAGGATGTCCACGCCGACGAATTGCACGCGGTCACCGAACTCGGCGTATGCCGCCGCGAGGTGCGGTGCTTCGTCGATGCACGGGCCGCACCAGCTCGCCCAGATGTTCACGAGCACCGGCGTCCCTCGGAGCTCGAGGAGCATCGCCTCGTACGCGGCCAGGTCGAACTCCGGAAGCGAGGTGGCCTCCGACGGCAGGGACACCCGGCTGTCGCCGGGCTCCGGGTCGTCGCCACCCACGCACCCGGCCGCGAGGAGCGCGAGCACGGCGAGCAGGGCGGTGGAACGGCGGAGGCACATGCAACGCATGGTAGAACCGGTCGATGGATACCGTCGGAGGCGTCTCGTAGGCTCGAGCCGGTGGCGCTGAGCCTCGATTCCCCGGTGGCGGCGATCGACCGGCAGCTCGCCGGCCGTCGCGCGGGCTTCCGCACCAAGGGCCCCCCGGCCGAGGAGGTGCTCGGGTCGATCGGCGTCGCGACGGTCCGCGACCTGCTCCACCACTACCCACGCCGCCACATCGACCGCTCGCTCGTCGCCAGGATCGGGGCACTGAAGGTCGGTCAGCGCGCCACCGTCGTCGCGCGGGTGAAGAAGGTTGCGAGGCGGCAGACCCGCCGCCGCCAGGCGATGGTGACCGTGACGCTGTACGACGGCTCCGGCTACCTGGATCTCACGTTCTTCAACCAGCCGTGGGCGACGGGCCTGTACAAGGAGGGCCACGAGGTGGCCGTCTCGGGCGTGGCGCAGCTGTACCGGGGGCGGATGCAGCTCGCGAACCAGGAGATCGAGCTCCTGACGGGCGATGAACACGACCTCGTCCACACCGCGCGGATCACCCCGGTCCACCGCGCCACCGAGGGCATCACGACGCGGACGATCCGGGAGCTGGTCTGGCGCGCGCTGGAGCAGCTCCGCTCGATCGCCGGACCCGCTTCCCGCCGAGCTCGTGTCCGCCGAGACCCTCCTGCCGTTCGACCGCGCGATCCGCCAGATCCACTTCCCGGCATCGCAGGAGGAACTCCACGCGGCCGAGGAGCGGCTGAAGTTCGACGAGCTGTTCACGCTGGAGCTCGGCGTGGCCTTCCGCAAGCATCGCGTCGAGGCCGCCGAGCAGCGGCGTGGCGCACGTGCCCGGCGGACCCGCTCCTCCACCGGCTCCTCGCGACGCTCCCGTTCGAGCCGACCGGCGCGCAGCGCCGCGCGATGGCCGAGGTCGGGAGGCGATGGCCCAGCCTCGGCCGATGAACCTGCTCCTCCAGGGCGACGTCGGTTCCGGCAAGACCCTGGTCGCGCTCCACGCCGCGCTCGTCGCGATCGGCTCCGGGCATCAGGCGGCGATCATGGCTCCCACGGAGATTCTTGCAGCGCAACATTTCCGGTCGATGGCCGCCCTGCTCGGGCCGTTCGGTGCGCTGCCGTTCCTGGAGCTCGTCGACGCGTCAGGCCGGCGGCCAGGGATCCCTCCTCGACGAACAGCCCGAGGCCGAGGACGAGACCGCCGGCGTCACGTACGCGCTGCTCACGGCGGCGATCACCGGGAAGGTCCGAGCCAGGATCCTGGACGGTGTGAGCGGCGGCGACGTGGACCTCGTCGTCGGTACCCACGCCCTCGTGCAGGAGGGGTCGCGTTCGCGGACCTGTCGCTCGCGGTCATCGACGAGCAGCACCGGTTCGGCGTGCACCAGCGGATGGCGCTGAAAGGGAAGGGGGGCTTCCCGGACGTGCTGATCATGACCGCGACCCCGATCCCGCGGACGCTCGCCCTCACCTACTACGGCGACCTCGACGTGGTCACCCTCGACGAGCTGCCGCCGGGGCGGCGAACGGTCACCACCACGATCGCCCGGACCGAGGGCGAACGAGCGGAGGCCTACGCGCTCGTTCGGCGTGAGGTCGAGGCCGGTCGCCAGGCGTTCGTGGTCTGCGCCGCGATCGATGAGACGAACCGCACCGAGGTGAAGGCCGCCGAGGCCGAGGCCGAGCGCCTCTCGACCGAGGTCTTCCCCGACCTGTCGGTCGAGGTCCTGCACGGGCGCATGCGTCCCGGCCGAGAAGGACCGGCGGATGGAGGCCTTCCGCACGGGCGAACACCACCTGCTGATCTCGACGACCGTGATCGAGGTCGGCGTGGACGTGCCCGAACGCGACCGTCATGCTCGTCGAGAACGCCGAACGGTTCGGGTTGGCGCAGCTGCACCAGCTCCGGGGCCGGATCGGGCGGGGCGCACACGACTCCTACTGCGTCCTGTTCGACGGGTCCAAGCAGGACAACGAGGAGGCGCGGGCGCGGCTGGAGGCCATGGTCCGGACCACCGACGGGTTCGAGCTCGCCGACGAGGATCTGCGCCTCCGCGGCGAGGGGACGCTGTTCGACGTGAAGCAATCGGGGATGCCGGACCTGAAGCTCGCGCGCCTGTCCGAGGACCTGGAGCTCGTGAGGCGCGCCCGCGCTCGGGCGTTCGCCACGATCGAGGGTGATCCAGAGCTCTCCGAGCACGCCGGACTGCTCGAGGAGCTCCGTTCGCGCTTCCGGCGCTCGATCGACTGGCTGTTCCACGGCTGATCGGTGTGTTGAGGCGGCCACGCCCCTCGCCTACAGTCGAGGATGAAGACCCTATGACCAAGGCCGACCACGCGTCCCCGGATGCGGCGCTCGCCTCGGGCCCGCAGCAGATCGATTTCCACGCGCTCGTCGAGCGGATCCCTGCGGTCGCCTACGTCGACGTAGCCGACGGCGAGGCGACCACGCTCTACGTGGCCCGCAGATCGAGGCACTGGTCGGCGTCTCGCCGGAGGATTGGACGACCCGGGGCCTCGACCTGTGGACGGAGTTGATCCATCCGGACGATCGCGACCGGGTGCTCGCGGCGTACGGTGACACGGTCGCGAGCGGGACGAGCATCTCGATCGAGTACCGGATGATCGCACGAGACGGGCGCCTCGTCTGGGTCCGCGACGACGCAGAGGTGCTCCCGCAGGAGTCCGGGCCGGCGTTGTTGCGCGGCGTGATGGTGGACATCACCGAGCTGAAGCGCGCCCAGGAGGTGCTGCGGGCCGGCGAGGACCGCTACCGCAACGCCGAGGCGTTGCTCCGATCGGTCGTCGAGGGAGCCCCGTGCGTGCTGTTCGTGGCGGAGGGGGACCCGCTCGCACAGGAGGCGGCCCCCATCGAGTACTGGAGTCCCCAGGTCGAAGCGATCACGGGGTACGCGAGCGAGGAGCTCCCGGACGTGGGCTCCTGGTACGCCATCGTGCACCCCGACGACGCCGAGCGGTACGTCGATCAGGTGCTCCTGTGCATGCAGACCGAGGCGCCCCTACGCATCGACTACCGCATCGTCGCCAAGGACGGGCGGACGGTCTGGATCGACGAGGCGGCCACGTACGAGCAGGCGCGAGGCTCGTCTCCGGGAAGGTGGCGCGGCGCGCTGTTCGATGTCACCGAGCGCAAGGCCGCCGAGACGGAGCTCCTGGACAGCCGGGCGCGGCTGCGGATGCTGAACAAGCTGGGCGCGCTCCTTCGCCCGGGCAGCTCGATCGAGGAGGCGATCAACGGCGCCCTTCAAGAGCTGGTCCGCGAGTTCCCCGGCTGTGGCGTGTCGTACTCGACCATCGACGACCAAAGTGTCCTCGAGGCGCGTCGCGTGATCGACCCGCTCGGTTCCCAGGCCCCGGTCGGTGTGCGCGTCGACCTCAGCGCCGCCCCGGAGTACGTGGCCTCGTTGCGGGCGGGCCGGCCGTTCGTGACGGAGGACGCGCGAAGCGAGCCGCAGGTCGCGGGGTTGGCCGACGTCATCGCTCGATCCGGGAGGGTCGCGACGCTGGCCGTGCCCCTACGGCACTCGGAGCGGCTCGTCGGGCTGCTGGCCATGTCGCTGCCCGAGGTCCATCGCTGGACGGACCACGAGGTGACCTCCATCGTCGAGGTCGCGGAGCTCATGTCGGTCGCGATCGCCGAGTCCCACTCGGCCGAACAACTCCGAGCCTCGCAGTCGGACCGGCGCGCGCTCCTCGAGCGCCTGGTCGCCGTGCAGGAGGACGAGCGGTTGCGCATCGCTCGGGAGCTGCACGACTCCCTCGGTCAGACCCTCACGTCCCTTTCGATGTTCACCAAGGAGCTGGAGGAGGAGGTCGGCTCGGAGCACGGGGCGAGGATGCTCGAGTTCCGCAACCTGATCCGCTCGGCGGTGTCGGAGACCCGCGCGCTCGTGACGTCGCTCCGGCCGGCGGAGCTGGATAGCCAAGGCCTGTCTCCCTCCCTCCGGCAGCTCGCCGAGCGCACGCTCGCCGAGCACGGGATCGCCGTGGACCTGCTCGACAGCCTCGGGACCTCGGCTCGGCTGCCGGCAGCGCTGGAGACGGCCGTCTACCGGATCGTCCAGGAGGCACTGACCAACGTCGTCCGGCATGCCGACGCCGGTTCGGTCTCCTTGGTCCTCGGCGTGACCGACGGATGGCTGAGCGTGGTCGTCGAGGACGACGGGCGCGGGATCGATCCGGCCGCAGGGGCCGAACACGGGCTCGGGATCGTCGGCATGCGCGAGCGCGCGGAGCTGGTGGGCGGCACCGTCAGGGTCGAATCGAGCGCGGGCGGGGGCACCATCGTCCGCCTGCGCGCCCCGGTGCCATGAGCGGGCCGGCCGCGGCCGAGACCCGCGTGCTGGTCCTCGACGATCACGGGATCGTGCGGCAAGGGATCATCGGGCTCCTCGAGCGTCAGGCGGACGTGCGCGTGGTGGGACAGGCGGGGCGGCTGTCGGAGGCGCTCGCCTGGGACGTGGAGGCGGACGTGATCCTGGCGGACCTGGTCCTTCCCGACGGGCGGGGTGCCGAGGTCGTCACCAGGCTCCACGAGCGCTTCCCCGACTCCGCGATCTTGGTCCTGTCGATGGTGGACAACCCCACCGACGTCCGCCAGGCCTTCGCGGCCGGTGCTCGCGGGTACCTGCTGAAGGAGGCGGCGTCCGAGGACCTCGCGGAGGCCGTGCGGCGGGTCGCGAGGGGCGAGGACTACCTGGAACCGTCCCTCGGGATGGCGCTGGCAGGGCTGCGCGTTTCGATCCCGGCCCCGCGCGTCCCGGCCGCCGTCGAGCTCACCGACCGCGAGCGCGCGGTGCTGCGCCTGATCGCCCTCGGTCATACCAATTCGGAGATCGCCTCGATCCTCGCGATCTCGCTGCGGACGGTGGAGTCCCACCGGAGCCACCTCCTCCAGAAGACGAACCTGCAGACCCGGGCGGATCTGGTCCGGCTGGCCATCGACAGCGGGATCGCGTTGGGGGACTAGCCAGACCCGGAGCCCCCGGAAGGGGGACCGTGCGCGGGAAACCCGCAGGCGCCCGGTCGCGGGGTATCCCGATTGTGCAACCCCCTCGGAGCGCCCACGATGATTGCCGTATGAAATCCCCTCCCCCGATCCTCATGGCCGAGGGTGACGAACGGGTCGCCGAGTCGCTCGTCATGGCGCTGGCGGGCCAGGGCGTCGCGAACGGCATCCGGTGGGTGCGAGACGGGCTCGAGGCGCTCGAGTACCTGTTCCGAACGGGCCGCTACTCAGGCGCCGACGAGGCGGAGCCGTGCCTGGTGCTCCTTGACCCCGATCTCCCGTGCCTGGACGGGCTCGAGGTGCTCCACCGGATCCGCGGGGCCGAGCGCACACGAGCGCTGCCGGTGCTGGTGCTCGCCCGGTCGGATGAGTCCGAGGAGATCCTGCCGACCCTCGACCTCGATGCCAACGGGGTGCTCCGGGTCCCCGCCGACGGGCCGCGGCTCGCGGAGGCGCTCCTTTCGACCGGCCTGCGGTGGCAGCTCGTCGGCGGTACGGAGGCCGTCCGTGGCTGAGCGACGCGAGGCGGGCGGCGTGGCGACCACGGGACCGGACGAGGAACTGCGACGCTCCAACCGCTCCCTGCGCACCATCAGCCGCTGCAACGAGGTGCTCGTGCGCGCGAGCGATGAGCAGCAGCTCCTCGAGGATGTGTGCCGGGCGATCATCGAGCAGGCCGGGTACGCCGTGGCCTGGGTGGGGTTCGCGGAGGACGAGGGCGACCGCTCCGTCGTGCCGGTCGCTCGAGCGGGCCGGGCGGCCGGGTTCGTCGAGGAGGTCCAGGTCCACGCGGCGGGCGAGGAACGCCGGCGCGGACCGACCGGCACCGCGATCCGGTCGGGGCGCACGGTCGTAGCTCGCGATCTGGTTACCGACCCGGTGCTCCGTTCCTGGCGCGAGGCAGCCGAACGGCACGGCGTGGTCTCCGCGGTCGCGCTGCCACTCACCGTGGGGGCACGGACGATCGGCGCGCTGACGGTCGCCGACGGCCGAGCCGAGTCGTTCGCCTCACCGGAAGTCGCGCTGTTGACCGAGATCGCCGGCGACCTCGCGTTCGGCATCACGACGCTGCGCGATCGCCGACAGATGGAACGGTACGCGCACCGGCTCGAGGGGCTCCGCGAGATCGACGGGCGGATGATGAAGGGCGCGTCCGCCGAGGAGGTCGCCGGCCTTGCGGCCGACTGGGTCGAGCGCCAGGTGCCCGCGAACCGCGTCGATGTGCTCCGCTTCGAAGAGGGCTCGGAGATGGCGACGTACCTCGCCGTGCGCCAGGATCGGGACCTGGGTCCGGGAACCGGTGATCGCCGTCCCTTGGCCGAGCTCCCGCACCGTGAGCGCCTTGCCGCGTCCACCTGGTACGTGCCGGACCTCGGCGCGGCCGACTCGCCGGGCGCGGGTCTGGACGCGGAGTTCGCCGCCGGGTCCCGCAGCGTGGTCTTCGCATCGCTCCGTCCGGGCGCCGATCGGTTCGGCGCGATGTTCGTCCACTCGGTCGAGGCCCACGCGTTCGACGACGAGCACCTCGAGGTGATCCGTGAGGTCGCCGACCATCTCGGGATCGCGCTCCGGCAGGCCGAGCTCCGCGAGGGGCTGCGCCTGCGTGCCGAGGAGCTCGAGCGGCTCGCGCGGGAGCGCAAGCTTCTGGTCGAGAAGGTCGTCCGCGCCCAGGAGGAGGAGCGCCAGCGGGTTTCGCGTGAGCTGCACGACGGGCTCGGCCAGATCCTCACGGCGGTGTCGTTGCACGCGGGTGTCCTGCAGATGAAGGCGCCGGCCGCGCTCGGGGAAGACGCGGCCGAGATCCAACGTCTGCTCACAGCAGCCATCGCCGAGAGCCGTCAGATCGTCTGGGGTCTGCGCCCACCCGAACTCGATCGTGATGGTCTCGTCCCGGTGCTGGCTCGCGTGGCGGAGGCGATGCGCGCCGCCGGTGACCTGCATGTGGAGCTCGAGGACCGGACGGAGGGTCGTCGACCGTCGGCAGATATCGAGTCCGTCGCGTTCCGGATCGTGCAAGAGGCGCTGAACAACGCGGTCAAGCACGCGGGCGCGTCCAGCATACGGATCGTGCTGACCGTGGACGCCGACGCGTTCGCCGCCGAGGTATCCGACGATGGCCGGGGCTTCGACCCATCGTCGTCCACGGTCGGGATCGGCCTGCTGAGCATGCGCGAGCGTGCCGAGCTGATGGGTGGTTCGCTCCAGCTCGTCTCGGAGGTGGGCAGCGGGACGACGATCTGTTTGCGCCTTCCGACCGTCGAGCCGGCCGCGAGAACGAGCCCATGAGCACGTCGAGGCTCGGGCCCTCGGCCGAGAACGTCTCGACGTCGAGGAGCGTGGAGAGAGACCTGCGGGCCACCATCGGGCGGCTGGAGATGTTCCGCGCCTTCGTCGACGCCGATCCGAACGGCGTGCTGTTCGTGGATATGGAGGGTCGGATCCGGATCGCCAACCTCGGCGCGGAGCGGCTGTTCGGTTACGAGCCCCGATCCCTGGTGGGTGTGGAGTTCGAGGCGCTCCTCCCCGAGCGCTTCCGCACGGGATCCGCCGCGGACCGGCTTCGGTTCGCGGAACGGCCGGAGACGCGCCTCATGGCTCAGGGCGCCGCCCTGTTCGGCCTGCGCCGCGACGGCTCCGAGTTCCCGCTCGAGGTCGCGCTGGCCTCGTTCGAGGGTCCGGACGGACCGATGCTGTCCGCGGTCGTCACCGATATCACGGCTCGAACGGAAGAGCAGGTCCGCAGCGCCGCCGATCGGCTGGAGGGGATGCGCCGCATCGACGCGGCCATCCTGTCCGCGACCTCTCTCCGCCATGTCTTCGAGAACGCCCTGGCTCGCCTCGGCGAGCTGATCCCGACGCTGCTCGCCTCGGTCTCGAGGATCGACCTCGATGCCGACCGGTACGACGTCGTCGCGGTGTGGGGAGCCCTCGAAGGGTCCCTCGCTCCGGACGCGTCGATCCCGATCCCCAGCCAACGGGCCGTCGCTCCGGTGCTCCGAGGCGAGGTGCTGACGATCCCGGATATCACGGAGCCGGCCGATGTTCCCTCGTTCGAGGGAGCCGTGGTGACGATCCCCGATCTCATGGAGCCGGTCGATGCATCCTCGCCCGACCGGGAGCCGATCGCGGGCCCTCGGTCCCTGGCCATGTATCCGTTGGTCGCCGAAGGCCGAACGATCGGGGTGCTCGCCATCCACCTGGCGAACCTCGGGGGCCCCACGTCCGAGGAGCACACGATCCTGGCGGAGGTCGCGGCGCAGCTCGCCGTCGCGCTACATCAGGCGGACCTCAGCGACCTGCTCACTCGCCGCGCACAGGCACTGGAGGAACGCGTCGAGGAGCGGACGCTCGAGCTGCAGCAGGTGAACGCCGACCTCGACACGTTCGCGTACTCGGTCGCGCACGACCTACGGGCCCCACTTCGCTCGATGCAGGGGTTCAGCCGCCTCCTGCTCGAGGACTTCGGGGACCGGCTCGGTGAGGAAGGCCGCGGCTTCGCTGCTCGGATCGCGGCCGCCGCCGAGCGGATCGACGAGCTCATCCAGGACGTCCTCGCGTACTCGCGGCTGTCCCGCGAGGAGATCGTCTTGGCCCCCGCGTCACTCGGGGCGATCGTCGACTCGGCGCTCGCACAACTCGAGGACCAACTGACGGAGACAGGAGCTCTCGTGACGATCGAACGCCCGCTCCCGACCGTCGTGGCGCATGCCTCGATGCTCGGCCAGGTCGTCGTCAACCTGATCGGGAACGCCCTGAAGTTCGTCCGGCCGGGTCAGACGCCGCGGATCACGGTCCGCGCGGAACGGCGGAACGGCCGGGTCCGACTGTGGGTGCAGGACGAGGGCATCGGCGTCGCCCCCGAGCACCAGGAGCGCATCTTCCGGATGCTCGAGCGCCTGCACGGCATCGAGGTCTACCCCGGGACCGGCGTCGGCCTGGCCATCGTCCGGCGGGCGGCAGAGCGCATGCGCGGCGACACCGGCGTCGAGTCGGAGGAGGGGTCCGGGAGTCGGTTCTGGATCGAGCTGATCGAGGCGGAGGAGACCGAGTGACGGAGACCCGGACGGTTCTGCTCATCGAGGACGACCCCGACGACGCGTTCTTCGTGCAGCGCGCGTTCCGCAACGCGCACCTGATGAACCCGCTCCAGACCGTGACCGATGGTGACCAGGCGGTCGCGTACTTGTCGGGCGAGGGCGAGTACGCGGACCGCGATCGGTTCCCGCTGCCGATCCTCATGCTGCTCGACCTCAAGATCCCGAGGCGCTCGGGGTTCGAGGTCCTCGAATGGCTCCGGGCGCAGACGAACGGACTCAAGCGGCTGCGGACGGTGGTGCTCACGTCATCGAACGAGACGATCGACATCGACCGAGCGCACGAGCTCGGCGCGAATTCGTACCTCGTGAAACCGGTTGAGATCGAGTCGCTCGTGGAGATCGTGCGGACGCTCGACCTGTCCTGGCTCATGCTGGGTGACCCTCCGAGGCTCGATGCCTGAGCGCATGCGGATGGGCCGCGACCGGGAGCTGCGGGTGTTGTTCGTGGATGACAACCCCGACGACCGGGTGCTCGCGATGCGCGAGCTGTCGCGGGAGTTCCCGCAGATCCGCGCGGTCGAGATCGTCGACGAGGCATCGTTCCAGGACGCCCTGGAGCGAGGCGGGTTCGATCTGGTCATCACCGACTACCACCTGCAGATGGGGCACGGGACTGAACGTCCTGCGCGAGGTCAAATCCCACTTCCCGGAGATGCCCGTGATCATGCACACCGGGACCGGGAGCGAGGACATCGCCGTGGAGGCGATGAAGATCGGCTTGGACGACTACGTCCTCAAGTCGGCGAAGCACTACGCGAGGCTCCCGACGTCGGCTCGTCTCGCCCTGGACCACGCGGAGCAGAGCGGAGCCTTCCGTCGGATCCAAGAGCGGTTCGGCAACGTCTTGGAGCAGATCCCGGTGGTCGTCTACGTGAGGGAGGGTCGCCGAGGTGACCCCGAGTGGCCCGCCACCCGGTACATCTCGCCGCAGATCGAGGCTCTGACCGGTTATTCGGTGGATGAGTGGATGGCCAAGCCGCAGCTGTGGGCCGAGATCGTGCACCCCGACGACCGCGATGCGCTCGACGAGAAGGCCCTCCGTGTCGAGGAGGGGCGGGAACGGTTCAGGGCCGACTACCGGATCTGCACGCGCGACGGGGACACGCGGTGGATCCACGACAGCGCCGTCCTCGCAGAGGAGCGGGAGTCCGGGAACCTGCAGTGGCAGGGGATCATGATCGACGTCACCGAACAGGAGGAGGCCGAGGTCGCGCTTCGCGAGTCGGATACGCACCTCCGCGCCCTCTTCGCCTCCATGTCGGATGTCGTGTTGGTGCTGGACCGGGACGGCCGCCACGTGGACATCGCCCCCACCAGCGCCGAGCTGTTCCGGCCCCCGCAGGAACTCCTGGGCCGCACCCTGCACGAGATCCTCCCGGGCGACGTGGCGGACCTGCTCCTGTCGGCGACCCGCGAAGCGCTCGACACCGGCGCCCGGTCCGAACACCAGTACACGCTCCCCATGGGGGATCGCGACGTGTCGTTCCTCGCTGCCGCCACGCCGATGGACGACGACCGGGTACTGTGGGTGGCGAGGGACGTCACCCGTCGCGTGGAGGCCGAGGACGCGCTCCGCGAGACCGAACGCAGGAGAACGGCGATCTTCGAGTCCGCCCTCGAGGGGATCGTCTCGATGGACGAACACGGACACATCGTCGAGTTCAACCGGGCCGCCGAAAGGATGTTCGGGCGCCCGCGGGAGTCCACCATCGGACAGCTCCTCTCCGACACGATCATCCCGCCGTCGCACCGTCCGGGGCATCTGAAGGGCCTCGCGCGGTACCTGGAGACCGGTGAAGCCTCGATCTTGGGCAAGCGGCTCGAGCTGTCGGGTCTGCGCGCGGACGGGAGCGAGTTCCCCATCGAGCTCACCGTGGTGCGCGTCGAGGACGCTGGGGTGTCGATGTTCACGGGATTCATCCGCGACATCACCGAACGTCGCCTGGCCGAGCAGGAACGAGCCGCTACCGAGGCTCGGTACCGGATGCTCGTCGAATCGGGTCCGGCCGCCGTCTACATGCTCCAGGACCTCGAGCGCGTGCCGGCCACGCTCACCTACATCAGCCCGCAGATCGAGAGGATGCTCGGGTACCCGGTCTCCCTGTGGATGAGCAACCCGCAGCTGTGGAGCGAGATCCTCCACCCGGACGACCGGGACCGAACGCTCGCGGCCCAGCTCGAGGTGTCGGACACCTCTCCGCCTCTCGATATCGAGTACCGGTTCGTGGCGGCCGACGGCCGGGAGGTGTGGGTGCAGGACCGGTCGACACTCGTGCCCGTCTCCAACGGCACACCGTTCGTGCGCCAGGGTCTCCTCCTGGACATCACGGAGGGCCGACGCACCCAGCGGGAGCTCGCTCGTCGCGCCTCCGAGATGGCCCGTCTGGCGGAGGAGCGGCAGCGGATCCTCCGCAAGCTCGTGGGCGCGCAGGAGGAAGAGCGGCAGCGCGTCGCCCTCGAGCTGCACGACAGCATCGGGCAGGTGCTCACCTCGGTATCGCTGTTCGTCTCCGACCTCGAGGAGCGGGTGGACGAGGGCCTACGCCCACGGGTCGACCGGATCCGGGACATCGTGTCCGGGGCGATCGTCGATACGCGCCAACTGGTCTGGAGCCTGCGCCCGCCCGAGCTCGAGCGCCTCGGCCTGGTCGCGGCCCTCGCGCATCTGGTGGAGAACGCGCAGGGTCATGGCGCGGTCGCCGTCGACCTGCATGCCGAGATCGGGGATCTGCGGCTGCCGCCCGAGGTGGAGACCGTGGTCTTCCGGATCCTGCAGGAAGCGCTGAACAACGCGGTCAAGCACGCCCGCGCGGCATCGATCTCTGTCGTGGTCGGCCGCCGCAACGGGAGCCTGATATCGATGGTCGAGGACGACGGCCGGGGCTTCGACCAAGGTATCGTTGCAACGTACGACGGCGGGCTGGGCTTGATCGGGATGCGGGAGCGAGCCGAGCTGGTCGGGGGCGCGCTCGTGGTCGAATCCAGCGAGGGGAAGGGCACGGTCGTGCGGCTGGAGGTTCCGTTCGCATGAGCGAGGAGCGGCTGCGGATCCTGCTGATGGACGACCATGTCGTCGTGCGCGAGGGTCTCCGGGCCCTCCTGGAGCGGACCGACGACATCGAGGTGGCGGCCGAGGCGTCCTCGGTCGGTGAGGCGATCTCGCTCGACGTCGCGCCCGATGTGATCGTGGCCGACCTGGTGTTGCCCGACGAGCGGGGCTCCGAGGTGGTCCGCAGGCTCGTCGAGCGTTATCCGGAGGCCAGCGTCCTGGTGCTCTCCATGGTCGACAACCCGACCGACGTCCAGATGTGCCTCGCGGCCGGGGCGAAGGGCTACCTGCTGAAGGAGACGGCCTCGACGGAGCTGGTCGACGCGATCCGCAAGGTGGCGGGCGGCGCGGACTACGTGCAGCCGGCCCTCGGGGCGGCCCTCGCGAGGTGGCGCGACGCGCCCGGGAAGGTCCACGCACGCGCGGTCGGCGACCTCACACCTCGCGAACGCGAGATCCTGCGTCTGATCGCGCTCGGCCACACGAACGCCGAGATCGCCAAGATGCTCTACGTGTCGGTCCGCACGGTCGAGAACCACCGCGCGAGCGTGATGCGCAAGCTCGGCATGCGGACCCGGGCCGAGCTGGTCCGCCACGCCAGCGACTCGGGCTTGATCTGATCCGAGGGTCGCGATCTGGCCCCCTGTCTACAGTGGGCCGATGCGCGTGATCGCGGGATCGGCCAAGGGCGTACGGCTCGGGCCCGTCCCCCGAGGCGTGCGTCCCGTGTCCGACATGGCGCGCGAGGGGCTGTTCTCGAGCCTGGCGGCGGGGGTCCACGGCGCGAGCGTCCTGGACCTGTACGCCGGCACCGGCGCCCTGGCGATCGAGGCGCTCTCGCGGGGGGCGGAGCGCGCCGTCCTGGTCGATCGGAGCCGTCCGGCCGTGGCCGCGATCCGCGACAACCTGGCGCGCTCCCGCCTGGCCGAGGCGGCCGAGGTCCGCCTTGCCGAGGTGGGTGCTTTCGTCATGGGAGATGACAAGAGCGGGCCGTTCGACCTCGTGGTGGCCGATCCCCCCTACGACACCCCGGTCGAGCAGGTGGAGCGCGTGCTGGCCCGCCTCGGCGCCGGGTGGCTCCCGGAGGCGGGGTGGGCGGTCGTTCTGACGCGCCCAACGAGGAATCCCACGCTTGTGGTTCCGGTACACTGGCTCCCCGCGAGGCGCCTGGTGTACGGCGACACCCTCGTCTGGGTCTTCCGGGAGGCGTAGATGGGCCTGACCGCCTTGTGTCCGGGGACGTTCGACCCCGTGACGAACGGTCATCTGGACATCATCGAACGTGCTGCTCAGCGCTTCGACGCCCTGGTCGTCGGCGTGCTCGACAACCCCGCGAAGCAGCCACTGTTCACCGCCGAAGAGCGCGTGGGACTGCTGAAGGAGGCCACGCACCACCTGACGAACGTGGAGGTCGAGGCCTTCGCCGGATTGCTCGTGGAATACGTAACCCGCCGCGGCGCGGGCGTGGTCCTGAAGGGCCTGCGTGCCGTCACCGACTTCGAGTACGAGATTCAGATGGCGCAGATGAACCACCGGCTCGCCGGCGTCGAGACGCTGTTCATGACGACGAGTCCCGAGTGGTCCTTCCTGTCCAGCTCGCTCGTGCGCGAGGTCGCGCGGTTCGGAGGCGACGTGTCGGGGCTGGTTCCCGCGGCCTCTGCAGAGGCGTTGGCTTCGAAGGTGGTCGCCGAGTAGTGGACCTTGCCTCTCGGATCCAGCAGTTGGAAGATCTCGTGCGCGATGCGAAGTCCATGCCGCTGTCCTCCTCGGCGCTCCTCAACCGCGACGAGGTCCTCGAGCTGATCGAGGAGATGAAGGATGCCCTGCCCGAGGAGGTGAAGCAGGCGCGCTGGGTCGTCAAGGACCGCGAGGAGCTCCTCACGAAGGCGCGTCGCGACGCCGAGGCCATGGTCGAGCAGGCTCGGGACGAGCAGCTGCGTCTGGCCTCGCACGAAGCCGTGGTCCAGCGGGCGCAGGAGGAATCCGAGCGGATCGTGCAGGATGCCGAGGCCGATGCGCGCAAGCTCCGCCTGGAGGCCGAGGATTACGTGGACGCGAAGCTCGCACAGCTCGAGAGCGCGTTGCAGCGGATCCTCGAGGACATGATCGGGTCCAACGAGTCGCTTTCGCACACGATCGACCAGGTCCAGGCGGGCCGCGAGAAGCTCCGCGGCGTCGCGCCGAACACCAACGTCGACATCGGTCCGGACGTCCACGTCCCCGAGGAGGACGAGGGGGCTTGATGCGCGCCATCGACGTCCGCGAACTGCTCGGCAGGCCGGGGTCCTCGCTACGGGTCACGATCGACGAGCCCGTTCCCGGATTGCGCACCGAGCTCGCCGCCGTTCCCGACGACGCCACGCTCGGCGGCGACCTGCTGCTCGAGAGCGTGATTGAGGGGATCTACGTCACCGGGACGGTCGCCGCGCCCGTCACGCTGCGATGCGCACGATGCCTGAAGGAGTTCGATCGTGCCTTCGACGTGACGCTGCGCGAGCTGTACGTCCGCGAGCCCGGTCCGGAGGACGACTATGTGCTGGCAGACGACCTGACGCTCGACCCGGAGCCGATGGTGCGCGACGCCGTCGTGCTGGAGATGCCGTTCTCGCCGCTGTGCACACCCGGCTGTCTCGGGCTCTGCGAGCGGTGCGGCGGCGACCGCAACCTCGGCGAGTGCAGTTGCGCCGAGCGGATCGATCCCCGCTGGGCCCCGCTGTCCGGGCTCGAGGGGTTCGCCGACTAGCACCCACATCAGACCCGACGACGAGACAGGGCGAAAGGACGAGCGAGATGCCGGTTCCGAAGAGAAGGCAGAGTCACACGCGAAGCGCGAAGCGCAAGGCGAACTGGAAGGCGCAACCGCCCACGTACTCCGAGTGCCCACAGTGCCACCAGCCGAAGCTCCCGCATCGCGTGTGCGCTAACTGCGGGTACTACGCCGGCCGTCAGGCCATCGAGGTCGAGTAGCCGGGTGCCGCGCAACCCTTCCGGGGCGGGGGCCCCGCCGTCACTGGAGAGGATCCTCGGGATCCGGTTCCGCGACGTCGGGCTGCGGGACCTCGCGCTCACCCACCGCTCGCACGCGTTCGAGCACGACCTGCCGGGCAACAACGAGCGGCTGGAGTTCCTCGGCGACGCCGTCCTCGGGATCGTCGTGACCGACATGGCGTACCGCGAGTACCCCGACCTGCCCGAGGGCGCGCTGGCGAAGCTCCGCGCGGCCATCGTGAACGAGAGCGCGCTGGCGGACGTCGCGCGCGACCTCGACTTCGGCCGGTTCGTGCGGCTCGGCCGCGGCGAGGAGCTCTCGGGCGGCACCGACAAGGACAGCATCCTCGCCGACGCTCTGGAGGCGCTCCTCGGCGCCGTCTACCTCGACCGCGGTCTCGATGCGGCGCGCACGCTGATCGAGCGACTCCTCCGGCCGCGGATGGTGGCCTACGTCCGGGGGGAGGGCCCGCGCGACTACAAGACGATCCTGCAGGAGCTGGCGTCCTCTGACCAGCACGCTCTGCCCGAGTACCGCATCACCGAGACCGGGCCCGATCACCAGAAGGAGTTCACGGCGACGGTGCACCTCGCCGGCAAGGCGTGGGGGACGGGCACCGGCCGATCGAAGAAGGAGGCCGAGCAGCAGGCGGCCCACCAGGCGTACGTGCGGCTGTCGGAACGTCCCGAGCACGTGGCCGCTGGGGGAGCCTGACGTGGAGCTTCCCGAGGTCGAGGTGATGCGGCGGGACCTGGAGAAGGACGCAGCCGGTCGCAAGGTGGCGCAGGCCGAGGTCAAGGCGTCCAAGAACGCGATGCGCGTGATCCGCCGCCACGGCAAGCGCAAGGAGTTCACCGACCGCCTCGTCGGCCGGAAGTTCACGAAGACCGAACGGCGAGGCAAGTACCTGCTCACGCACCTGGACAACGGCGACGTGCTGATCGCGCACTTCGGCATGAGCGGGCAGTTCCTGCGCGGGACGAAGCGGGTGCCGCTCGCGCCGCATACCCACGTCGTCATCACCTTCCAACAAGGAGGCGACCTGCGGTTCGTGGACCCGAGAACGTTCGGCGAGCTCTTCGTGACGACCGCGGACGAGCTCGGCAAGGTGAAGGAGCTCCAGCACATCGCCATCGATCCGCTGGACCACGTCTTCACGTGGCAGGCGTTCGGCGCGGCCCTCGCCCAGCGCGCCGCGAAGATGAAGCAGCTCCTGATGGACCAGAAGTTCATCAGCGGCCTCGGCAACATCTATTCGGACGAGGTGCTCTTCGGCGCGGGCCTCCGCTACGACCGGATGTCGGACACGTTGTCGTCGCAGGAGGTACGCCGCCTCTACCGCGCGATGCAGGAGGTCCTGCAGGAGGCGATCCGGTTCCGGGGAACCACGCTGGACGACGAGGCCTACGTGGACCTGTTCGGCAAACCGGGCGAGTTCCAGAACGAGCTGAAGGTCTACGGGCGCGCCGGCCTGCCGTGCCGGCGGTGCCGGACCCCGATCCAGGCCGTGAAGATCTCGGGTCGCAACGCCTACTTCTGCCCGCAGTGCCAGTCCTGAAGGGTGGCAGGGCCGCCACGATGCCTGCGTGACGAAGCGGGTCCGCGTGACCGTGAGCGGGCGGGTCCAGGGCGTGTTCTTCCGAGCCACCTGCGCCGCGAAGGCTCGCGAGCGAGGGCTGAGCGGCTGGGTCCGCAACAGCCCGGACGGCAGGGTGGAGGCCGTGTTCGAAGGGCCGGAGGGCGACGTCGACGCCCTGGTCGAGTGGTGCCGACTCGGCCCGGAGCTCGCGGTCGTCGAAGGGGTGGAGGTCGCCGCCGAGGACGTCCGCGGGGGATCCGGGTTCGCCCTGCGGGGCTGAATCGCAGGCACGGAACTTTCCCGCGGGAGATGCCCGGCCGTGCGGGAGGCCACTGCTAGCATCGGTTTCGATGTTCCTCCGCTCCCTCCAGGTTCGAGGCTTCAAGTCGTTCGCCGACAAGACGGTCCTCGAGTTCGCTCCGGGCGTCTCCGTCATCGTCGGGCCGAACGGCTCGGGCAAATCCAACCTCGTCGACGCGATCAGCTGGGTGCTCGGCGAGCAGGGGCCGAGGGCGCTCCGCGGTGGCCAGATGGCCGACGTGATCTTCGCCGGCAGCCCCCAGCGCCCGGCCCTGGGGATGGCCGAGGTCAAGCTCGTGATCGACAACTCGGCGGGCCTGATCCCCGTCCCGATGACCGAGATCCAGATCAGCCGGTCCATCTTCCGATCCGGCGACAGCGAGTACCGCATCGGCGGGCAGGTCGTCCGCCTCCTCGACGTGCAGGAGCTGCTCTCGGAGACGGGCATCGGCCGGGCCCTGCACACCGTGGTCGGCCAGGGGCAGCTCGAGGAGGTCCTCACGGCCCGCCCCGAGGAGCGCAGGACCTACATCGAGGAGGCCGCGGGCATCGCGAAGCACCGCAAGCGCAAGGAGCGGGCCGAGCGCAAGCTCGGCGGCCTGGACCAGGACCTCCTCCGCCTGCAGGACGTCCTCGCCGAGCTGAAGCGTCAGCTCAAGCCGCTGCGCCAGCAGGCGGAGATGGCCAAGCGGCACGAGGACCTGACCTCCGAGGCCGATCGCGTGACCGTGATGCTCGCGGCCGCGCGCCTGCGCGACCTGTGGGCCGAGCGCGACCGACGCGCCGGCGGCTGGGACGAGGGTCTCGCCCGACGCACCGCCGCGCGGGAGCGGCTGGACGCACTGGATCAGCGGGTCACGCGAGCCGCCGACGAGCGCGCACGTGCGGTCTGGGCACAACAGGCCGCCGACGCCCGTCTCGCCGAGACGCAGAACGCCAAGTCCGCGGCCGAGCTGGAGCTCCGCCGCGCGGTCGAGCTCGAGTCCGAGGCCCGCCAGGCGCTTGCCGCCGAGGCCGGTCGCGGCGCGCGACTCACCGGCCTCGATGACGACCTCGCGCGCCTGTCGGCACGCGCGACCGACGTCGCCGTGGAGCTCGCCGAGCGCGAGCGAGAACTCGAGGTGGCCGAGCGCGACTTCCAGGCCGCGGCCGAGGACCGCCGGCGGGTGGAGGAGGACCGGCGCCGGATCTCCGAGGATGCCGCCGCCCACCGCGCCGAGATGGAGACCCTCCGTCGCTCGCTCGCGTCCTCCGACCGCGAGCGTTCCCGGTTGGAGGAGTCGCTCGGCCAGGTTCGCGGCCGGCGGACGGAGCTCGAGCGCGAACGGGACGGGCTCGGCCACGACGTGGAACGCCTCGATGCCGAGACCTCACCCCTGTCGGAGCGCCGGTCCGAGCTGGAGCGTGAGCGCCACGCCCGGGCCGACAAGGTCGCCCAGCTCGAGGAGGCCCTGCGTGGTCACGAGCGCCGCCGCGACGTCCTCGAGGCCCGGCTCGCCGACCTCGTCGAGACGCCGGGCTCCCGGTTCCTGGAGGACCACGCGGACCGATCGATCGGCCTGCTGGGCCGGCTCGTCCGCATCCAGGCGGGATGGGAGCGAGCGCTTCGGGCCGGGCTCGGGCCGCTCATCGACGCGGTCGTCTACGCGGACGGAGATCGCGCCATCGAGGACGCACCGCAGGGCGAAGGAGCGATCCTGACGGTGGCGGGTGGCGGTCCGGCGTCCTTCGTCCTGCCGGGGGAGCGGACGCTGCTGTCGATCGTCGACGCCGATCCCTCCGTCCGCGGCCTCGTCAGCACGGTCCTCCGCGAGATCTACCTCGCGGACACGCTCGACGAGGCGGTGCGCAAACACGCGAAGCACCCGAAGGCCTCGTTCGTCACGCCCGAGGGGATCCTGCTCGGCGACGCGGTGATCCGCACCACCGCCGAGTCGGATTCGCGCGCCGAGGAGATCCGCCGCGAGCTCGCGGTCGTGCAGCACGACCTCGGTGCAGCGAAGGCCGACCTGAAGCCCCGGCGCGAGCGGCTCGAGGCGATCTCGGGCGAGCTCGCGGAGCTGGCCGAGGCGATCGACCGGGCCGACGCCAGCATCACGCGCGCCGCCGAGCGGATCGGGCGCATCCAGACGGACCTCGCCTCGGTGACCAAGGAGGAGGAGCTGCTCTCGCAGCGGCTCTCCGGGATGGACGACGCGGCGGCGGCGTGGCGCGAGAGCCTCGCGGTCGCCGAGCCCGTTCGTCACGAGCTGCCCGAGATGCCGAGGAGCCCAGAGCCGCCGATCCAGGCCCGGGTGGCCGTCGAGACGCTCCGCCGCGATCGATCGGCGCTCGATGCTCGTCTCGTCTCCGTGCGGGCCGAGCGCGAGGGCCTCGCGGCGCAGGACCCGGATCAGCTGCGCGGTCAGGTCGAGCGGTGCACGGCCGAGCGCGCCGCTGCCGAGGAGCGCCTCGCGACGGCCGAACGCGATCTGGACACAGCCGGGGTGGCGCGCGCCGCCGCGGCCGAAGCGGAGCGCGCGGCCACCGAGGACGAAGCGGGTGCCAACCGTGAGTGGAGAGAGGCGTCGACCGAGCTCGAGCGCCTCCGCGAGGAGTACGAGGACGAAGACCGCGCCCGCGGCGAGCTGGACCGGCGTATCCGCGACGCCGAGCGCCTGCTCCGGGAAGGTCACCAGCGCGAGCCGGCGGAGGCCGTCGCCGAGCTCGCCGAGGACGACAGCTCAGCCGCGCTCGAACGCGCGGCGGAGCTGGTGCAGCGACGGCTCGTGCTGCTCGGGCGCGTGAACCTGCTCGCCGGCGGCGAGTTCGAGGCCCTCCAGGAGCGGTACGACTTCCTCGGCCGCGAGCTCGAGGACGTGCGAGCGGCACGCCGCGACCTCCTCGAGGTGATCCGGCGGATCGAGTCGGAGATCGTGATCACGTTCGAGGCGGCCTACCGGGACGTCGCGGCCGAGTTCGAGCGCCTGATCAAGGAGCTGTTCCCCGGCGGGGAGGGCCGGCTCGTCGCGACCGAGCCCGGCGACCTGTTGCAGACCGGGATCGAGATCGAAGCCCGACCAGGCCGCAAGCGCGTGAAGCGGATCAGCCTGCTCTCGGGCGGCGAGCGCGCGCTCACCGCGATGGCGTTCCTGTTCGCCATCTTCAAGGCGCGGCCGAGCCCCTTTTACCTGATGGACGAGGTGGAGCCCGCGCTGGACGACGTGAACCTCCATCGGTTCATCGGTCTGGTCGAGGGCTTCGCGCGCGACTCCCAGGTCTTGATCGTCACGCACCAGAAGCGGACCATGGAGGTCGCCGAGATGATGTACGGCATCTCGATGAGCAAGGACGGAACGTCCAGGGTCCTCGCCCAGAGGCTCGAGCACCCCGCGGGGCACCCCGAGCACTCGTCCGCCGACGAACCCTTCCTCCTCGAGGACCCCGTCGCCGTGCCGGAGCCGGGCGCCGTCGGCTAGCCTGACTGCCCGTGGAGATCCTCCTTCCGATCCTCGCCGTGCTCGTCGTCGTCGCCGTCGTGGCGGCGGTGCTCGTGTACCGGCGTCGAGGTCGCTCGCCGGCGCGTCCTGCCGCGACGACGACCGGGTCCGAGCGTGCCGACCCCCGTGCCGCGCCCGCACGGACCGAGGCTCTCGGGGGCCGGATCCGGTCGCTGTTCGGCGCCGGGGAGGCGACCGGCGAGACCTGGCGTGGCCTCGAGGAGCTGCTGATCCGCGCCGACGTCGGGCCGAGCACGTCCGCCCGGATCGTCGCCGACGTACGGGGCCGCTACGAGGTCGGCAGCGACCCCGCCGGTCTCATCTCCGAGGAGATCGTGGAGATCCTCGGCGAGGACCACCCGCTCGATCTGCCCGACGACCGCTTGGGCGTGGTGATGGTCGTCGGCGTGAACGGGTCCGGTAAGACGACGACTATCGGCAAGCTCGCCTCGCGGCTCTCGCGCGACGGCCGCTCCGTGAGCCTTGCCGGCTCGGACACCTTCCGAGCCGCCGCGTCCGAGCAGCTCGACGTATGGGCCCAGCGGGCCGGCGCGCACCTCGTGAGCCAGGAGCGGGGTGCGGACCCCGGCGCGGTCGCGTTCGACGCGGTGAGGTCGGCCGAGGCGCGTGGCTCGAGCGTCCTGATCGTGGACACCGCGGGTCGCCTCCACACCAAGACCCCACTGATGGAGGAGTTGAAGAAGGTCCGCCGGGTCCTGGAGAAGGCGGCGGGCCGGGTACCCGACGAGACGCTCCTCGTCCTCGACGCAACGACGGGGCAGAATGGCATCGCGCAGGCGCGGGCCTTCACCGATGCGGTGGAGGTGACCGGCGTCGCGCTCACGAAGCTCGACGGCACGGCGAAAGGGGGGGTCGTCCTGGCGGTCCGGGAACAGCTCGGCGTTCCGGTGAAGCTGATCGGCGTCGGCGAGGGCGAGGCGGACCTCGAGCCGTTCGAGGCGAAGGCGTTCGCCGACCGACTGCTGGGCGGCTAGCGATGGCCAAGGCCGACATCATCATCGTCGAGGACCATCCGACGATGCGCGAGGCCATGAAGTTGATCCTCGAGCACGAGGGCTTCGATATCCGCGAGGCGACCGACGGCGCCAGCGCGCTCTCGATGGCGAGGAGCCGGCCGCCGGACCTGATGTTCCTTGACCTCAACATCCCCGGCGCGAGCGGCGCCGACGTGCTCACCGAGCTGAAGGCGGACCCGACCACGAAGGACGTGCGGGTGATCATCGTGACCGCCACCGGCGAGGAGGGCCGCGACTACGTGATCGGGCTCGGCGCCGACGAGTACTTCACGAAGCCGTTCTCGCCGACCGCCTTGCTGCGCACGGTGGAGCGCGTGCTGACCGGTGACGCCGCTCCGGAGGCCTGAGCGTCGTGTTCGATGCGCTGAGCGGCCGCCTCGACGGCATCTTCAAGAAGCTCCGCTCGCGAGGCAAGCTCCATCCGAAGCAGATCGACAACGCGCTCGCCGACATGCGGACGGCGTTGCTGGACGCCGACGTCGCGGCCGCCGTGGCCGACGACCTGCTCGAACGCGTCCGCGCCCGGGCGCTGTCCGCGGAGGTCATGCAGAGCCTCACCCCCGCGCAACAGGTGGTGAAGATCGTTCGCGACGAACTGCAGGCCACGATGGGGGGCACACAGGCTCCGTTCCACCTTCCGAGCGCGAAGCCCGCGGTCGTGATGATGGCCGGGGTGCAGGGCTCGGGCAAGACGACCGCGTCCGCGAAGCTCGCGCTCCAGCTGAAGTCCAAGGGCAAGCGCCCGCTGCTCGTCGCCGCCGACCTGTGGCGGCCGGCGGCCGTCGATCAGCTGATGACGCTCGGCCGCGAGATCGGCGTCGAGGTCGTTTCGGACGGCAAGGACGCCGTGAAGGTGGCGAAGAGCGGACTGAAGCATGCCGAACGCGAGGGCTTCGACGTCCTGATCGTCGACACCGCAGGCCGGATGCATGTCGACGAGGAGATGATGCGCGAGGCCCGGCGTGTGAAGGACGCGATCCGGCCGCACCAGGTGCTCATGGCGGCCGACGCGATGACCGGCCAGGACGCCGTCGTGCAGGCCGAGGCCTTCATGCGAGAGGTGGACACGACCGGGTTCGTGCTGACCAAGCTCGACGGCGACGCGCGCGGCGGCGCGGCACTCTCGATCACCGCCGTGACCGGGCGGCCGGTCTTCTTCGTGGGGACGGGAGAGAAGCCGGGGGACCTCGAGCCCTTCTACCCGGACCGGATGGCCTCGCGGATCATGGGGATGGGCGACGTGCTGAGTCTGATCGACAAGGCCCAGGAGACCCTCGACCAGGACCAGGCAGCCGACGCCGCGAAGAAGATGCTCGAGGCACGGTTCACGCTCGAGGACTTCCTCGTCCAGATGCGCGAGATGCGCAAGCTCGGCCCCTTGCAGGACATCCTGGCGATGCTGCCCGGAGTCCCCGGCGGCAAGAACGCCCTGAAGGACCTCCAGGTGGACGAGGGCCAGATGTCGCGGGCCGAGGCGGTGATCAGCGCCATGACCAGGGAGGAGCGTCAGAACCCCGCTATCATCGGTGGGTCCCGGCGCCTGCGGATCGCTCGAGGCTCGGGCACCACGACGGCCGACGTGAACGCCCTGCTGAAGGAGTTCGACGCCGCGCGCAAGATGATGAAGTCGATGATGGGCGGCAAGCGGATGCCACGGATCCCCGGGATGCCACAGATGCCGGGCCTCGGAACCTAGGAGACAAGGACATGTCGGTACGCATCAGGTTGAAGCGGCTCGGGGCCAAGAAGCGGCCCTTCTACCGCGTGGTCGTGGCCGACCAGCGGAGCCCCCGCGACGGCCGGTTCATCGAGAACATCGGCAAGTACCACCCGCTCGAGGACCCCTCGCTTATCGAGATCGACGAGGAGCGCGCGCTGCACTGGCTGCGGGTCGGCGCCCAGCCCTCCAACACGGTTCGGGTGCTGATGACCAAGGTCGGTATCTGGGAGAAGTTCGCGGGCGAGAAGCCGTCCGCGGACACGGCCGTCGAACCCTCCGCGGACACGGCCGCCGCGGCTTCCTGACCCCGGTGGCGGACGACGCGCCGGAGGGGCTGCGGGAACTCCTCGAGTTCGTCGCGCGCGAGCTCGTCGACGATCCAGACGCGGTCGAGGTCGTCGAGGACCACGACGACCGCGGGGTACTCCTCACGCTCCGCGTCGCGAAGGACGACATGGGCAAGGTGATCGGCCGCGGAGGCCGCACGGCGCGAGCGATCCGCACGGTCGTGAAGGCCGCCGCGATCCGCTCCGGCCTCCGGCACGCGATCGTCGAGATCGCCGACTGAGGATGACTTCCGAGCCGACCGTCGTGGTCGGTCGCATCACCCGCCCGCACGGCGTCACCGGCGAGCTGAACGTCCAGGTCCTCTCCGAGGTCCCCGAGCGGTTCGCCGACGGCGCCGTCGTGAGCCTCGAGGACGGTCGGACGCTCGCAGTGGAGTCCAGCCGTCCCCACAAGGACCGCCTCCTCGTCCGCTTCGCCGGCGTCTCGGACCGCGCGCAGGCCGAAGCGCTGCAGGGCGCGCTGCTCCTGGTGCCCGAGTCCACCTCGCCGACGCTGCCCGAGGGGTCGTGGTGGGACCACCGGTTGGTGGGCTGCGAGGTCGTGACGGACACGGGGAAGGCGCTCGGCGTCCTGCGCGAGGTGATCCACACGCAGGCGAACGACGTCTGGACGGCGGTGGACGCGGACGGCGAGGAGACGCTGATCCCCGTGCTGAAAGACGTGATCGTCTCCGTGGATGTCGAGACCGGACGCGTCGTGGTCGGCGACATCCCCGGGCTCACCACGCCCGAGACGGCGCGCTAGCCTGCACCCGTGCGCATCGACGTCCTGACGATCTTCCCCGGGATCTTCGAAAGCCCGCTCCGCGAGAGCCTGCTCGGCAAGGCGATCGAGGCGGGCGTGCTCGACGTGCGCGTGCACGACATCCGCGAGCATGCGACCGGCAAGCACCGGCAGACCGACGACGAGGCCTACGGCGGTGGGCCGGGCATGGTGATGAAGCCCGAGCCGGTGTTCGCCGCCGTCGAGGCGCTCGGCGAGGGTCGCAAGCGGCTGCTCCTGCTCTCGCCGGCCGGCCGGCGTCTCGACCAGGCGCTCGTCCGCGAGCTGGGCGAAGAGCCCTGGCTCGTGCTGGTGGCGGGACGCTACGAGGGCGTCGACGAGCGCGTGGCCGAAGGCCTGCCCGCCGAGGAGGTCTCGATCGGCGACTACGTGGTGTCGGGCGGCGAGGTTCCGGCGCTCGTCGTGCTCGAGGCCGTGACCCGCGTGGTCCCCGGCGTCATCGGGCGCGAGGAGTCCCATGAGCGCGACTCGTTCGGCGAGGAGGGGATGCTGGACCATCCCCAGTACACCCGCCCGGCGGAGTTCCGCGGCATGGCGGTGCCGGCGGTCCTCCTTTCGGGCAACCACGCTGAGATCGAGCGCTGGCGGCGCGAGGCCGCCCTCGAGAAGACCCGCCGCAACCGCCCCGACCTGCTGGAACGCTGACCGGGGCCCGAGGGGCGCCTGCTATCATTCGGAACTCCCGCCATGAACAAGACCGATCTCGTCGACCAGGCGTATCTGCGCGCCGACCTGCCGGAGTTCCGACCCGGCGACACCGTCAAGGTGCACGTGCGGGTCGTCGAGGCGGGTCGCGAGCGCATCCAGGTGTTCCAGGGGGTCGTGATCCGCCGACAGGGCGGAGGCCTCCAGGAGACGTTCACCGTCCGGAAGATCTCGTTCGGCGTCGGCGTCGAACGCACCTTCCCCCTTCACTCCCCGTCGATCGGCAAGCTCGAGATCGTCTCTCGCGGGCGCGTGCGTCGCGCCAAGCTCTATTACTTGCGCGAGCGCCGCGGGAAGAAGGCGCGGATCCGCGAGCGCCGCCTGGGCGAGGACGAGCTCGCTGCCATCGAGGCCGCCGAGGCGGCCGCCCTCCATGCTCGCGAACCGGACGCCGAGGCCGAGGGCGAGGAGTCGGGTGAGGCCGCGACCGAGATGGCCGATGTCCCCGACCCCACCGAGCCGGCGCCCGACGAGAGCACGGGAGAGACGCTCGCCGCCGGGGCCACCGAGGCCGAAGGAACACCCGAGGCGGCCGCGTCGGAGGCTCCCGCCGAGGTCGAGGCGCAGGCCTAGACCGGTGAGCGAACGCCCGTCCGGCTCCGGCGAGCCGGCCGACCGGGCGTACGCGATCCGTTCGCGTCGTCCCGCACCGTTCGAGCCCGGCAAGCCCGAGACCGGCCGGCCCGAGCCACCCCGGCCCGAGCCCGGCCGGCCCGAGCCACCCTCCAGATCCGGCGCGCTGTCGTTCCTGCACGAGTTGCCGGTCCTGATCGTCCTTGCCCTCGTGCTCGCGATCTTGCTGAAGACCTTCCTCGTGCAGGCGTTCTTCATCCCGTCCGGCTCCATGGAGCCGACCCTGCTCCCAGGCGATCGCGTCCTCGTGCGGAAGGTGCTGTACTCACCCGGACGTGGGGACGTCATCGTCTTCGAGGACCCGCAAGGACGGGGCGGCCCGGATCGGGGGATCGTGGGGGGCTTCGTCCACTGGATCTCCGAGGCGATCGGCTTCGCCCGCCCGGCGGACGAGGACTTCATCAAGCGCGTGATCGGCCTTCCGGGAGAGACCGTGGAGCTCCGCCGAGGGAAGCTGTTCGTCGATGGCGCCCACGTCCGCGAGCCGTACCTCGAGGGTCCGCCCGACACGCGCGACTACGGCCCCGTGCAGGTGCCCGTGGACGGCCTGTTGGTGCTCGGGGACAACCGGTTGAACTCCAACGACTCACGCTTCGGGCTCGGCTTCATCCCGGTCGACAAGGTGGTCGGCCGGGCCTTCGTGATCATCTGGCCACCGTCACGGATCGGATGGATCAACTAGCGGATCTCGACCGCTACGAGCGCGGCCTGCGGGCGCAGGGGTTCCGCTTGATCGCCGGCGTCGACGAGGCCGGCCGCGGGGCCCTTGCCGGCCCCCTGGTCGCCGCCGCGGTGATCCTGCCCGAGGGATTCGACCTGGATGGCATCGCCGATTCGAAGCAGCTCACCGCGAACGCTCGCGAGACGGCCTATGCGAGGATCACGGCCGGCGCCGTCGCGGTCTCCGTCTGCCGGTGCACGTCCTCGCGGATCGACCACCGGGGTCTCCACCGGACGAACGTGTGGCTGCTCCGTCGATGCGTGACGACGCTCCCAGTTCCGCCCGACTACGTCCTGACGGACGGTTTCCCCGTGAAGCGGCTCCGGGTCCCGAACCTGTCGATCAAGAAGGGCGACGCCGTGACGGCCTCGGTGGCCGCGGCCTCGATCGTGGCCAAAGTGACCCGGGACCGGATGATGGACCGCTACCACCGCCGGTTCCCCGCCTACGGGTTCGACCACAACCGCGGCTACGGCACCGAGGAGCACCGCGCGGCGATCCGCCGACTGGGTCCGACGCCCATCCATCGGTACTCCTTCAAGGGACTGCGAACGGGTTACTACGACGGGGATAGGGTGCCGGGAGGCGAGCTCGGGGGCGGGCGGCCCGGGAGCGAGGGGGAGCCATGAACAACGAGGACGACATCGAGCGGTTCGAGGAGGAGCGCGAGCTCGAGCTGTACCGCGAGTACCGCGACGTCGTGCCGATGTTCACGTTCGTCGTGGAGACCGAGCGCCGGTTCTACCTCGCGAACCAGGTGGACGTGACCCAGAAGGGCGACGGGTGGGTGGAGGTCGTGATGGGCGACGCGTGGGTATGGGACATGTTCCGGCCCGCGCGTTTCGTCTCGAACGTGCGAGTGATGACACGGCGTGATGTGAACGTCGAGGAACTCCGCCGCGACGAGCCGCTACCCGGCGAGCCCACGATCGAGGTCTGAGCCCGGCGCGCTCGAGCCCTCGGGGGTTCGTTGTCGGTGAGGCGCGCTAGCGTCGTGGCATGGAGCGATCCCGGCTCGACCACCGTCCCGCGCGGGGGCGCGCGGGCGAGGAAGCGGCGCTCCGCGTCTACGAGGAGCGCGGCTACCGCGCCATCGCCCGCAACTGGCGGTGCCCGCTCGGCGAGCTGGACCTCGTGCTCACGCGGCCCGGCTTGCTGGTGTTCTGCGAGGTGAAGGCGCGGTCGGGAGATGCGTTCGGGGGTGGCTACGAGGCCGTCACGTGGTCCAAGCGACGAAAGCTCCGTCAGGTCGCCGAGGCGTTCCTGCGATCGAACCCGCCCGGCGACGTCCGCATGCGCTTCGACGTCGCGAGCGTCTGGCTCGGCCGCCGCCGCGCGGACGTGGAGCTCTTCGAGGACGCGTTCTGATCCGTGTCGGTGGGCGGCGCTAGGGTCGCGCGACCGTGTACGGACGAGTCGTCGGTGTCACCGTGGTCGGCGTGCGGGGATACCCGGTCACCGTCGAGGCGCACATCGGCCGCGGGCTCCCCTCGCTCATCCTCACCGGGCTCCCGGGGACCGCCGTGCAGGACGCGCGCGACCGGATCAGGCCGGCTGTCGAGAGCTCGGGGCTCGAGTGGCCGCTGCGACGGGTCGTCGTGAACCTGTCGCCCGGAAACCTCCGCAAGGAGGGCCCCGGCCTCGACCTCCCGGTCGCGATGGGCGTGCTCGCCGCGTCGGGGCAGGTGCCCGGTGGGGGTGTGCGCGGCTTCGCGTTCGCCGGTGAGCTCTCGCTCCGCGGTTGGCTCGTCGCGACGCCGGGCG
Source organism: uncultured Actinomycetes bacterium (assembly GCA_963734275.1). Lineage (GTDB taxonomy): Bacteria > Actinomycetota > UBA4738 > UBA4738 > HRBIN12 > CAVTGO01. The sequence goes on along the minus strand of CAVTGO010000010.1, from coordinate 192,781 downwards.
TCCTCGCGGTGGCGATCGCGGCCGCACGCTCGGGGCTCGACGGTGTCGTGGTGCCAGCAGCCAACGCGGCGGAAGCAGCGCTGGTCGAGGGGCTGCGGGTGGTCGGCGCCGGAACGCTCGCCGAGGTGGTGGGGTTCTTCCGGGGGACGTGGGAGCCCTCGTCGACGCGCGGCGAGGTCACGGCGGCGCCCGAGGTCGTCCCGCGCGCGGACTTCGCCGAGATCCGCGGCCAGTCGCAAGCCCGGCGCGCTCTGGAGATCGCGGCAGCGGGCGGTCACAACGCCATCCTCGTGGGGTCGCCGGGCGCGGGCAAGACGATGCTTGCCCGTCGCCTGGCGACCATCCTTCCGACGATGAGCTCCGCCGAGGCGCTCGAGGTCACGCAGCTGCACTCGGTGGCGGGAGTCCTCGAAGGCGGGGGACTGGTGAGGGAGCGTCCGTTCCGCTCCCCGCATCACTCGGTGTCGCCCGCCGCTCTCCTCGGCGGCGGCGCGTCCTATCTTCGGCCGGGGGAAGTGTCCCTCGCGCACCACGGCGTGCTCTTCCTCGACGAACTTACCGAGTTCAGACGCGATGCGATCGAGGGCCTGCGCCAGCCACTCGAGGACGGGCGCGTCGTCGTGACGCGTGTCGCCGGATCGGCGGAGTTCCCGGCGCGCTTCACGCTGGTCTCGGCGGCCAACCCGTGCCCCTGCGGTTTCGCGGGCGATCCCGCCCGGCAGTGCACGTGTCCCGCCCAGCGACTCGACGCGTACGCGGCCAAGCTGTCCGGCCCGCTCCTGGACAGGATCGATATCAACCTCGCCGTCCCGCGGCTCACGCGACACGAGCTCCTCGGCAGCGCCGCCGGCGAGCCCTCCCATGCCATCCGAGACCGGGTCGAGGAGGCGCGCGAACGCCAGCGCCGCCGGTACGCGGGTATCGGAGCGCCGTGCAACGCGCAGCTCCCGGGGCCGACCGCGCGGCGCGTGACGGAGGTTGAGCCGGAGGCCCGCGACGTCCTGGCGGCCGCCGTTGACTCCTTCGCGCTCAGCGGCCGAGGCTTCGATCGAGCGTTGAAGGTCGCGCGTACGATCGCGGATCTCGAGGGTTCGGACGCCGTGCGACCCCAGCATGTGCACGAGGCGCTGTCGTACCGGATCAGTGTCGGCAGGGACGACCTTGGCCGCACCGGCTGACGGTCCGTCCGAGCCGGAGCCGGGTCCGGCATGGCCCGAGGGTCTGGCCCGGACGGCCGCCGACCGGGAAGCCCTCGTGGTGCTGTCTGCCATTCAGGGAACGACGCCGGCCGGCATGATGCGGATCGCGAACGGGGCCGGCAGCGCCTCGGCGACGCTCCGGGCGATCCGTGATGGCCTCGCGGGGAGCCCGGGCGACCGGGCGTTCGCGCGGCACGCCGACGCAGATGCTCTGTGCGCCGCGGCGGGGGCCTGCGGCGCGAGGCTCGTCGCGTGGGGCGATGCGGAGTATCCGCCGCAGCTCGCGAACATCCCGGACCCGCCCGCTGCTCTGTACGTCATCGGGCGGCAGCTGCCCGAAGTCACGGCGGCCGTCGCGGTGGTCGGGGCGCGGCGATGCACGGCGCTCGGGCGAGAGCTCGCCCAGGGGATCGGCGCCGGACTCGCCCGCGCAGGGGTCACGGTGGTGAGCGGCGCGGCGCGCGGGATCGACGCAGCCGCACACGAGGGCGCACTTCGTGTCGGCGGCGCCACGCTCGCCGTGCTCGGTTGCGGCATCGACGTGGTCTATCCGTCCGCCAGCCGGGAACTGCTCGGGCGGATCCGCGCGGACGGGACCGTGATCAGCGAGTTCGCGCCGGGCCTGCCGCCTGAGCCACGCCGCTTCCCCGCTCGCAACCGCATCGTTGCCGGCCTTTCAGCCGCGACGGTCGTCGTCGAGGGGGCCGATGGGAGCGGCTCCCTGATCACCGCGGAGCACGCCCTGGAGTTCGGCCGCGACGTGTTCGCGGTCCCCGGACCGGTGACCAGCCCCCTCGCCCAGGTCCCGCTCCAATTGATCCGTGACGGCGGCACGATGATCCGCGGCGCCGAGGATCTCCTCGCGGACCTCGGGCTCGAGCTGGCGGCGGAGGCCGCTGCCGGCCGTGCCGAGCTCGACGGACCGGAGCGCGAGGTCCTCGAGCGCCTCGTCGGTCCGACGCTCCCGGACGCCGTCGCCTCGAGCCTCGGCCGGCCGGTCCCGGAGGTCCTCGCCACCCTGATGGCCCTCGAGCTCCGGGGGTTCGCCAGGAGCGTGGGTGGTCGGTTCGAGCCGACCCTCAAGGCCGCCGCTCGACCCGCCTGACCAGCGCGATCGTTGCGAGCGAAGCGGGGAAGCTTGAACCACCAGCTCCCGATTGGTACAAGGGGGGACCCATCCCGCGAGAGGGCCATGGCATCCAACGACGCACCCATCCCGTCCGACGCCGCCCTGATCGAGGGGTTCGCGAGCCATCTCGCGCTCGAGCGTCACCTCGCGGCCACCACGGTCGACGCCTACCGTCGCGATCTCACCCAGCTCGCAACCTTCCTGCTCCGCAACCGGCGAACCTTTGCCGCCGCGTCGCTCGACGACCTGCGCCGGTTCCTCGCGCAGCTCACGAGTCTCGGGTACGCGCGGGCCTCGATCGCTCGACGGGTGGGGGCGATCCATACCTTCTACCGATGGGCGTTGGCGCGCGGCGCCGTCGACCGTGATCCGGCGGCGCTCCTCGGACGCCCGAAGGTCGTCTCACGGCTTCCGACGGTGCTCCGAACCGCCGAGGCAGCCGAGCTCATGGGGTCGCCATCGGCGCCGGCGGACGCGCGGGCGATCGACCGCGCGATCGCGCTCCGCGACCGGGCGATCCTCGAGCTGCTGTACGGGTCGGGTCTGCGCGTGAGCGAGGTCGCGGGGCTCACGCCCGAGCGCGTCGATCTGGACCGTGGCCGCGTCAACGTCCTCGGCAAGGGGTCGAAGGAGCGCGAGGTACCGATGTCGGACTTCGCGGTCGAGGCGATCCGTGCCTGGCTGCGCGAGGGCCGCCCGGTGATGGAGCACGAGGGAGGGCCGTCCGCGCTGTTCCTCAACCGCCGACGGGCGATCGGGGCACGCGACATCAGGCGCCTTGTGGGACGATACGGGGGCACGCTTTCGGGCCGGCGGGTGACGCCGCACACGCTGCGTCACTCGTTCGCGACGCACCTGCTGGAGGGAGGAGCCGACATCAGGGCGGTCCAGGAGCTTCTCGGCCACGCGAGCGTGGCCACCACGCAGCGCTACACGCACGTGTCCCGATCACGGCTGTTCGAAGCCTATGAGCGCTCCCACCCGAGGGCTTGATGGCGCGCACCGCGAAGACCCCGGGGAAGGACGGTGACGGCCGCGCGCCCGCCTCACGCGGGACCGGCGGCGCCAAGACGGTGAAGGCGGTGAAGACGACGAAGGCGACGAAGGCGAAGAGTGCCACGGCGACGGCACCCCCTGCCGCCAAGATGCCTCGGCCCGCGAAAGCCGCCTCGGCGACGACGACGCCCCGCGCCACGAAGGCGGCCAAGCCGGCCGCACCCGACGGCGTGGACGAGCTCGCGGCGCTGTGGGCCGAGTACAAGCAAAGCGCCTCGCCGGCCGCGCGCGAGCGTTTGATCTTGCATTACGCACCGCTCGTGAAGTACGTGGCGAGCCGCGTGGCGACGGGTCTGCCGGCGAGCGTCGAGCAGGCCGATCTCGTGTCGTACGGGATGTTCGGGCTCATCGACGGGCTCGAGAAGTTCGAACCGGCTCGCGGGAACAAGTTCGAGACCTACGCGATCCCGCGGATCAAGGGCGCCATCATCGACGAGCTGCGAGCGATGGACTGGGTCCCGCGCTCGGTGCGGTTCAAGGCCCGCGAGATCGAGAAGGCGCACGCGGGTCTCGAGGCGCTCCTCAAACGCGCGCCGACCGAGCACGAGATCGCGGAGCGGCTGGGCGTCACACTGCGCGAGCTCCACGACGTCACGAATCAGATCTCGTTCGTCTCCGTGCTCGCGCTCGACGAGCTGCTCTCCGTCGGCACGGACCGCGGTGAGCAGGTGTCGCTGATCGACACGCTCGCGGCCCGCGGCACGGATCCGACGACGGGCCTCGAGGACCAGGAGACGCGAGGGATCCTCGCCGCGGCGATCAACTCCTTGTCCGAGCGCGAGAAGATCGTCGTCACGCTGTACTACTTCGAGGGGCTCACGCTGTCGGAGATCGGCGACATCCTCGGCGTCACGGAGTCGCGCGTGTGCCAGATCCACACGAAGGCGGTCGGACAGCTGCGCCTGCAGCTCGTCGAGGTCGACTGACGATCCCGCGCGAGCGGTGTGAACCAGATCACTGACCCGCTCGCCCCGGCGGCGTACGGTGCTCCCTCCACGCTGTCGGCCCGTTCGACCTCGGACCGACATCCCTGGGGGCGATCGGCCGCGGAAGGAGACCATCGTGTGGATCGCACCGCTCCTCGTCGTCTCCCTCGTCGCGATCGCCGAGCCGGCGGCTGCTCCGGGCGAGCCGTGGACCTGGCCCGTCGTCGGGCCGGTCATCGACGGCTACGAGCCGCCCGAGACGCCGTTCGGGGCCGGTCACCGAGGGATCGACATCGCCGTCCCGGTCGGCACCACGATCGTCGCGCCGGACGCTGGTGTCGTGACGTTCGCGGGCAAGGTCGGCGGGGAGCTGTTCCTCACGATCGACCACGGCGGAGGGGTGTTGAGCACGTGCTCGTGGCTCTCCGCGCTGTTCGTCCGTCGCGGGGACCTCGTGGCACGGGGCCAGTCCGTCGCGGCCACCGGCGGGGGTCATCCGGGCGCCGACGTGCCGCACCTGCATTTCGGCGTGCGCCGGGACGGGACGTACGTCGACCCGTTCGACTTCCTCGGGCCGCTGAGCGTCTCGGCGATGATCCGGCTCGCGCCGCTCGCGAGCGCGGCAGCGTAGGTCCGGGTCGCCTACCGAGCGCGCTGCCGCCGGGTACGATGTGCCGTCCCCCGGACCCGGGAAGGCTCGCCTGTCCACCACGCTGCTCCGAAGGCTCTCGGCCGTCGCCCTGACGGCCGCCACTGTCGTGGGCGCCGCGGTGCTGCCGGCGCTCGCACAGATCGACGTGCCGGGATGGTCGCAGTTCCAGGGTGGGCCCGGGCATCCGGGCACGTTCGCCGACGGACCGTCTCCCCCGTACCGTGTCCGCTGGTCCCTCCCCGCGCCGGCCGGGGAGGCGCTCTCCCCGGCAGTGATCGTCGAGGGACAGGCCGTGAGCCTGGGCACCGAAGGCGTCTACGGGATCGACCTCGCGACCGGCGAGGTCGCCTGGGATGTGGCCCGGCAGGGAGGCCCCCTCGCCCCGCCCGCGATCGGCGTCCTCGGCGACGACGCGATCGTGCTGTTCACCGAGGATGTCGAGGTGGCCGAGGGCTCCGACGACGCCCCCGCCGCGCTCGTGGCCGTGAACCTGGCGGATCGCACCGAGCGATGGCGCTCGCCACTCGAGGCGGTGTCGCGCACCGGCGTCACGGTGGACGGGACCGCCGTGTACGTCGGCGACGAAGACGGGAAGGTTTACGCGCTCGACCTCGAGGACGGGACCGTCCGCTGGACGGCGGACGGTGGTGGCCGTCTCGACGCCTCGATCGCCGCGGCGGGCGGCACGGTCTACACGGTTGGGCGCGACGGCGACGCCACGCGGCTCCCGGTATCGGCCTTCTCGGCGGCCGACGGCGAGCGCCGGTGGCAGGTGTTCCCCGAGATCGCGTCGACGACGGGCTCGGCAGCGGCCACGGACGGCACGTCGGTCGTCTTCGGGGCGCCGGACCGGCTCGTGCGATCGCTCGACCCGGAGACGGGCGAGGCGACGTGGACGAAGCTGATCCTCTCGGTGATCTCACCGGTCGGCTCACCGGCGTTCGCCGGCGAGGCCGTCTACGTGGCCGACCTCTCGGGAGGCGTCTATCGGTTCGAGGCGGGCGACGGCGACCGGGTGTGGGATCACCAGTTGAACGAGCTCGTCTTGCGGAGCTCGCCCGTCGTCACCGGCGGCGCTGTGCTCATCGGCCTGAACGACGGCCGGCTCGTCGCCCTCGACGCGGACACGGGCCACCTCGTATGGCAGAACGCGCCGACGCCGGGGCTGATCGGCGCGATCGCGCTCGCGCCCGAGGTCGTGGTGGCCGTGAAGGGAGGCCCCGACGCCGGGCTCGTCGCGTTCGAGCACGACCCGGAGGGGCGTCTGGTCGACCTTCCCTCGCCGACCGAGCTGGACGTCGCGACGACCCTCGGGCGCTACGGGGTGGCCGCCGCGATCGTCGTGGTCGCCTGCCTCGTGCCCGGATCCTTGCTCCGGCGGCGGTTCGGCGACGCGGGGCTCGCGTCCGACGCGGACGAGGATCTCGACGAGGGGGATCCATCGTGAGCGGCAAGAGGTCCCGAAAGACCAAGCCCCGGCCGCAGGCGAACCGACCGGCACCAGAGGCGACCCAGGAGCCTGCGCCCGAGGCCCGCCGGTCGGCGGGTCTGTTCGGGGGCTCGTTCTTCGCCTCCGCCGATTCGCCGCTGCCGCCGATCGGCCGCTCGCTCGGCCGCGGCATGCTCGCCGTGATCTCGCAGCCGGCGATCGTGGTCGTGATCGCCTTGCTCGTGCTCGCCACGTGGCTCGCCCTGGTCGCGGTGGGGTTCGAGGGCTCGCCGAGTCGCCTCGTCGACGCGCTCGCGCTGCCCCCGATCTCCACGTACTTCGACCTCGGCACCGGCGCGAGCGTCTTCGGGATCGGTCCGGAATTCCTGATCTTCACGGGGATCTCGCTCCTGATCCGGAGCCTCGCCTACGCCGTGCTGTCGGGGATGGTGCTCGAGTCCCTCGAGGATGGCCGCGTATCGACATACGGCGTGATCCGCGGGTTGCGCGCGATCCCGACCGTGCTCGCGATCCAGGTCCTCTCGTTCTCGCTGATCGTCGCGGGGAACCTGATCTTCCCGGTGCTCGGACCCGGGATCGGGTTCCTCGGCTTCGTGGCCGCGTTGGTCGCCGGGCTGTTCTTCCTGGGCTTCGCGCCCACTGCGCAGATGCGACAGCACCGCGGGTCGCAGGAGTCGATCCGGCGCTCCGGGCGTGCGGCGATGATGCCGGGTGGCCGCCATCTACTGTTCTGCTCCCTGTACTTCTTCCTCGCGCTTCCCGTCGTCGTCGGCTTCGCGCCCGGCGGGAGCCAGATCACGGCGAACCCCTCGCTGATCACCTGGATCTTCGCGCTCGCGGTCAACGTCGGGCACGTCGGATTCATGGCCGCGTTCGCCTATCGCTGGATCGTCGCGGAACCAGCCGTGCCCGAGGAACCCATCAAGCGGCGCCAGCCCGCGAGACGCTCGGCGGCGCGCGGCGCGCGGCGCTAGCCGGTTCCACCTGCGCGTTCCATCGTCGCTGCTAGACTGCCCTCCGCCGGCGCGAAGAGCGCCGAGCACACACGCTCGGGGACCGCGTTCGGGGTCCCGGCCGAGGCCGGGCCGAGCCGGGGAGAGCCGGGCGGAGGGACAAACCGGAAGGAGGATGCACCATGCCTGTCGTCACCAGGCGGGCGCTCCTCGAGGCAGGCGTCCACTTCGGGCACCAGACCAGGCGCTGGAACCCGAAGATGGGCAGGTACCTGTACGGGGAACGCTCCGGCATCTACATCATCGACCTCGAGAAGACCCTCACGGGCCTCGAGGAGGCCTACGCGTTCGCGCGCGATCTCGGCCGCCGAGGCGGCGTCGTGCTGTTCGTCGGCACGAAGAAGCAGGCCCAGGAGGTCATCGAGGAGAACGCCGGGCGCACCGGCATGCCCTTCGTCACGACCCGGTGGCTCGGCGGCATGCTCACGAACTTCGCCACCGTCTCGCGCCGCCTCCTCCGCCTGCGGGAGCTTCGGGAGATGGAGCGCACCGGCGCGTTCGACTTCCTCCCGAAGAAGGAGGCCATCCGCCTGCGCCACGAGAAGGAGAAGCTCGAGCGCAACCTCGGCGGCATGCAGAGCCTCGAGCGGCTCCCCGATGCGATCTTCGTGATCGACACGAAGAAGGAGCACATCGCGGTGAACGAGGCCCGCAAGCTCGGGCTGCCGGTGATCGCGATCGTCGACACGAACTGCGATCCCGACGAAGTGGATTACGTGATCCCGGGCAACGACGATGCGATCCGCTCTGTCTCGCTGGTCACCAGGCTGATCGCCGATGCGCTGGCGGAGGGGCGCCAGGAGGGGCGCGAGGCCGTGGTCACGCGCGCCACCGGGCCGGAGATCGAGCCCGAGCCGGAGCCCGTGGTGGTGCCCGAGGCCGACGCTTCCGCCGGGGCTCCGTCGCCGCTCGCTGCGGCGGAGGCCGTTGCCGCTCCGGCGGGGGATGCGACCGCCGGGGGCGACGAGGCCCCGGCTCCGGCATCGACCTCGGTCGCGGATGAAAGCTCGGCTCCGCCCGCGGCGCCGGAGGCGGCCGCCGCACCCGGTCCGACGAACGATGCCGAGGGTATCGAGGAGGAAGCGGGTAGCGGTGGCTGAGATCTCGGCGGAGCTGGTGAAGAGGCTTCGGGAGATGTCCGGGGCCGGGATGATGGACTGCAAGCGGGCGCTGCAGGAGACGGACGGGGACGTCGAGAAGGCGTTCGAGCTGCTGCGGCAGAAGGGCCAGGCCTCGGTCGCGAAGCGCGCTGGGCGCTCGGCGAACCAAGGGCGGATCGAGTCGTACATCCACTTCAACAACACGGTCGGTTCGATCGTCGAGGTGAACTGCGAGACGGATTTCGTGGCCAACACGGACGAGTTCGCGCGGCTGGCGAAGGACATCGCGCTGCACGTGGCGAGCCCGTCAGCCCCGAGATACGCGACGCGCGAGGACATCCCGGCACAGGTCGCCCAGTCCGAGCGCCACATCTACGAGGTCCAGGCCAAGGAGATGGGCAAGCCGGACACCGTGATCCCCACCATCGTCGAGGGCAAGATGAACGCCTTCTACGAGCAGACCGTGCTGCTTGACCAGCCGTTCGTGAGGGACGACTCGAAGACCATCCAGCAGCTGCTCGATGAGGTGTCGGCCAAGGTGGGGGAGAAGGTTGCCGTGCGACGGTTCGTCCGGTACAAGCTGGGCGAGGAGACCGACTAGGGGGCGCCAGCGATGGCAGACGGCGAACGCGAGACCGAGGTTCCACCGCGCCCCCAGTACCACCGGGTGCTGCTGAAGCTCTCCGGAGACGCCTTCGCTCCGCACGACACCGGCTACGGCATCTCGACCGACTCGACCGCCCTGCTCGCCCGCGAGCTCGCCGACGTGATCGACCTCGGCGTGCAGACCGTCGTGGTGGTCGGTGGCGGCAACATCTGGCGGGGCCGGCAGGCGCCCGGGATCGATCGCTCGCGGGCGGACTACATGGGCATGCTCGCGACGGTGATGAACGCGCTGGCCCTGCAAGACGCGCTGGAGAAGATCCACGTGCCGACGCGCGTGCAGACGGCGATCCATATGGCGCAGATCGCCGAGCCGTACATCCCCCTGCGGGGGATCCGGCACCTCGAGAAGGGACGCGTCGTGGTGTTCGCGGCCGGCCTCGGAGCGCCGTACTTCTCTACCGATACGACGGCGGCGCAGCGCGCGCTCGAGATCGGGGCGGAGGCGATCCTGAAGGGCACGAAGGTCGACGGTATCTACACCGCCGACCCGCACGTCGACTCGAGCGCGACGCGCTTCGAGACGATCGAGTACCTGGACGTCTTGCGCGAGGGCTACCAGGTGATGGATGCGACGGCGATCAGTCTCTGCATGGAGAACAAGCTGCCCATCATCGTCTTCGACGTCCGGCTCGAGGGGAACATCCGCCGGGCGGTGTCCGGTGAGCCGATCGGCACCCTGGTCCACGGGGGAGCGCGGTGACCGTCGAGAGTGCTCTCAAGGACGCGTCGGGCAAGATGGACAAGGCGATCGGCGTCTTGAAGGACGACCTCGCCGGCATCCGAACCGGGCGGGCCACCTCGGCCCTGCTATCGCGGATCATCGTGGACTACTACGGTACCCAGGTGCCGATCCAACAGCTCGCCTCGTTCTCCGTGCCCGAGCCCCGGACGCTCGTGATCCAGCCCTTCGACAAGAACGCCATCTCGGCCATGGAGAAGGCGATCATGAGCAGCGACGTCGGTATCACGCCGGGCAACGACGGCAACGTGATCCGCCTGTCCTTCCCGCCGCTCACTGAGGAGCGCCGCAAGGAGCTGATCAAGCTCGTCCATCACCGCGGCGAGGAGGCCAGGGTTGCCGTGCGGAACATCCGCCGCCACTCCAAGGACGAACTCGAGAAGCTTGAGCGTGAGGCCGCCATCTCGGAAGATGACCTGGTCCGATCCGAGAAGGAGCTGCAGAAGCTCACGGACAAGCACGTGAGCGGCATCGACGAGGTCGTCGCGCACAAGGAAACCGAGCTCAAGGAGATCTGAGGGTGCCCGAGGGCGACGAGCAGGGCGGGGGCGAGGACCTCTTCGAGGACCTCGACAAGTTCTTCGCCCCGATCCAGGACGTCGACTGGCCGGAGACGTCCGAGCCCAAGCGAGCTCCGGCGCCCTCCGAGCACGCCCGGTCCGACGAGCCCGAGCGCGACGAGCCAACGGATTCCCGCGGCGCGACCCAGGCGTTCGAGGCCCCGCTCGTGGTGGATTCGCCCCTCGAGCGCGACGACGACGAGGAGCCGCTCGAGACGGGCCCGACCCCCGGACAGGAGGACCTGTTCGCTCCCGCCGGGGCGGAGCCCGCCGGCCCTCCGGCAGCGTGGGACACCTCGGGCAGCGACGACGAGAGCGGCGGGGTGTCCTCGTTCCTGTTCGAGGCCGAGGCCGAGGAGTACGACGAGATCGAGGTCGAGGAGACCGGGGCGAGCCCGGCCGCGCCCGGCGCCTACGTTGACCTGCCCGGCCCGACGCCCGAGGACGACGACGCGGTCGCGGAGCTGTTGGAGGGCGACGTCGAGGAGGCCCCGGACATGGAGGCCGTCGAGGCCGCGGCCGACCACTTCGCCGAGTCGGTCCGCGACGAGCCTGAGGTGCCCGCGACGCCCGTGGATCCGCGCGCCACCGAGGAGGTCGCGATCGCCGCGCTGCTCGGCGAGGAGGACGGCGAGTCCGAGGCCGCAGACGTTGCGTCCCGCACCGTTCGCGTGGGCAACGAGGGGCTCGGTGGACCCAGCTGGCAGGAGCCCACGGCGGTAGAGGTCGGGGTCGACTCGGAACGTCGGTCGACGGGCCGCGACGTGCCGCTCGCCTTCCTCACGGGGCTCGTCCTCGTGGGTCTCGCGCTGGGATCGCTCGCGATCGGGCCAGGATGGTTCGCGATCTTCGCCGGGCTCGTGGTGCTGTTCGCCCAGGGCGAGTACTACCTGGCGCTCCAGAAGCGCCACTACCAGCCGGCCACCGCGCTCGGCCTGGTCTCTGGGGCGCTCGTCCTCGGCGCCGGCTACTACCGGGGCGAGGGCGCGATGCTCGCGATCATGGCGCTGTCCCTGTTCGCCACGTTCCTCTGGTACATGACCGTCCCTCCGCCGCACCGGCGCAACGTCGTGACCAACATCGCGCTCACCGTGCTGGGCGTCGCGTACATCCCCCTGCTCGCCGCGTACGCCCTGTCCGTGCTGAAGCTTCCCGAAGGCACGGGTCTCGCGCTCTCGATCATCGGCCTCACCTTCGTCTACGACACCGCGGCGTTCGCCGTCGGCTCGTTCTGGGGGAGCCGGCCGCTCGCGCCCAACGTGAGCCCGAAGAAGTCCTGGGAGGGCGCGCTTGGCGCCACCGTCGTCACGATCGCGGTCTCCGTCGGCGCGGTAGCGTCCTCGGTGGAGATCCTCGACACGGTCGGCCGGGCGGCCGGCCTCGCTCTGGTGGTGGCGATCTTCGCGCCTCTCGGGGACCTGGCCGAGTCGCTGATCAAGCGGGACCTCGGGGTGAAGGACATGGGTGGCATCCTCCCCGGGCACGGCGGCGTGATGGACCGGATCGACGCCGTCCTGTTCGTCGCGCCCGCCGCCTTCATCTACCTGCGGCTCATCCTGCTCTGACCACCAGGTCGCGGGACCTCACTTGAAAACCCCCCTCGAGGGGTACTCTGGGTCACGTATGCGCTCGATCGTCATCCTCGGCTCCACGGGTTCCGTGGGTACCCAGGCACTGGACGTCGTGCGCCACAACCCCGACCGGTTCCGAGTGGTGGGGCTCTCCGCGGCCACGAACCAGGAGCTGCTGATCGGGCAGATCCGGGAGTTCCTGCCGCCGCACGTGGCCCTCGCGGACGACGAGGTGGCCGCCGACCTGCGCGAGAAGCTCTCGGGCATCAAGGGTGTGCAGATCCATTCCGGTCCCGAGGCGGCCGAGACCCTCGCGCGCGACGCCGAGGCGGACATGGTGCTGAACGCGCTGGTGGGCTCGGCCGGACTCGGCCCGACCCTGGCCACGTTGCAGGCCGGCAAGACGCTCGCCCTGGCGAACAAGGAGAGCCTCGTGGTCGGCGGCGAGCTCGTCCTGGACCTGATCAAGGGCGAGCCCGAGCGACTGATCCCGGTGGACTCGGAGCACGCGGCCCTGGCGCAGTGCCTGCGGGGCGAGCGCCGGGAGGACCTGAAGCGCGTGGTGCTCACGGGGTCGGGCGGCCCCTTCCGCGGCTGGACCCACGGGGAGCTCGCGAAGGCCTCTGTGAAGGAGGCCCTCGCCCATCCGGTCTGGCAGATGGGCCCGAAGATCACGATCGACTCGGCCACGCTGATGAACAAGGGCCTCGAGGTGATCGAGGCGCACTATCTCTTCGGCCTGGACTACTCGCAGATCCACGTCGTGATCCACCCCGAGGGGGTCGTCCACGCGCTCGCGGAGTTCCGCGACGGCGCGATGATGGCCCAGCTCGCCGTCGCGGACATGAAGCTCCCTATCCAGCTCGCGCTCGCGTGGCCGGAGCGGCTGCAAAGCGGCGTCGGCCCGGTTCCCCTGGCGGACAGCAAGCTGACGTTCGAGCCGCTCGACCGGGAGGCCTTCCCCGCGGTGGATCTGGCCTACCGCGTGGGCGAGCTGGGGCTCACGTTCCCGGCCGTCATGAGCGCCGCGAACGAGGTCGCGGTCATGGCGTTCCTCGAGGGCAAGATCCCCCTCACGCGCATCGTCGAGGTCGTCCAGGTGGTCGTCGACGAGCATGAGGCACCCAACTCGGTGGCCTCGGTGGTGAACCTCGAGCGGGCCGACACGTGGGCCCGCCGTCGGGCCGCCGAGATCATCGAGGCCCGGTAGACCGGCTCGATCCATGGGGACCCTCGGCGTCGTCGCGTTCTTCGTGGCCCTGATCCTCGTGATCGTGATCCACGAGGCGGCCCACTACGGCGTGGCGCGCGCGTTCGACATCAAGGTGACCGAGTTCTTCGTCGGGTTCGGCCCGAGGCTCTGGTCTCGCCGCCGCGGGGAGACGGAGGTCGGGGTGAAGGCGATCCCGGCCGGTGGCTACGTGAAGATCGCCGGGATGAACCCGTTCGAGGAGGTTCGGCCGGAGGACCTGCCGCGAACGTTCGGTGCGAAGCCCATCTGGCAGCGCATGCTCGTGATCGTCGCCGGGCCGGCGACGCATTTCGCGCTCGCGTTCGTGTTCTTCGCGTTGTGGCTCGGCCTGGTGGGGGAGCCCACGGAGAACAGTCCGGTGCTGGTCGAGGTGCCGGTCATGCTCGACGGCGAGCCATCGCCGGCGTTCGAGGCCGGCCTGCGGGCCGGCGACCGCGTGGTTGCTGTGGACGGGCGCGAAGATCCCACCTCGGACGAGCTCGTCGCGTACACGCAGGAGCATCTCGGCGATCCGATCGTGCTGACCGTGGAGCGCGACGGCGAGACGTTCACCGTTCCCGTCACGCCGGTGTTGTCCGGCGAGGGCGAGGAGCAGATCGTGCGGTTGGGCGTGGTGCTCGGCGGCGGGCGCCGCGAGACCGCCGGGCTGATCGGCTCGGTCACGGGCGGCTCGGACCTCGTGGCCGACAACCTCGTTGGCACGGTCCGGGGTGTCGCGCGCATCTTCGGCCCCGAGGGGATCGGCCGCCTGTTCGACCTGGTCTTCACCGACGAGCCCAGGCGGGTCGACGACCCGGCGAGCGTCGTGGGCGTCGGCCGGCTCGCGGGCACCATCGGGTCGGGGGCGACGGGCAGCTTCTGGGACATCCTGTTCCTGTTCGGCGTCGTGAACGTGTTCGTCGGCTTCCTGAACCTGCTGCCGCTCCCGCCGTTCGACGGCGGACATCTGGCGTTCCTCGCGATCGAGAAGGTCCGCGGCCGCCGCGTGGACATGCGGAAGGTCGTCCCGGTCTCGGCGGCGGTCGCCGTGTTCTTCATCGTGTTCACCGCCGCGGTCGTGTACGTCGACCTCGTGAAGCCCCCCGTCTAGACCCGGCGGTCGGCTCCGGGCACGCCGCCACGATTTCTCAACACCCCGTCGCGGGGGCGCCGGAAGGCCCCCCGCTACGATGGGCCCGTGAGCGAACCCACCGTCCTGGTCGTGGACGACGAGGAGGCGATCGCGGAGGCGGTCCGCGCCCGCCTGTCGAGCGAGGGGTTCCGGGTCCTCGTCGCCGGCGACGGACCGCAGGCGCTCGCCGTGGCGCGGGAGGAACGGCCGGACCTGGTGGTCCTGGATCTGATGTTGCCGGGGATGGACGGGCTCGAGGTCTGCACGCAGTTGCAACGCGACCGCTGGGTCCCCGTCCTCATGCTCACCGCCCGGACCGAGGAGGCCGACAAGGTGGCCGGCTTCGCGGTGGGCGCCGACGACTACCTCACGAAGCCGTTCAGCCTTCGCGAACTCGCCGTGCGCGTGAAAGCGATCCTGCGCCGCGTCGAACGGATCAAGCAGGCCCCCTCGAGCGAACCGATCGATCGCGCCGGGCTCCGGATCGACGCCGCCCGCCGTCTGGCTGCGGTGGACGGGCAGGACGTGCAGCTCACGCCGCTCGAGTTCGAGATCCTGCTGGCCCTCGCTCGCGAGCCGGGCGTGGTATTCACGCGCGAGCAGCTCATGGACCGCGTGTGGGGGTACCGGGACTACGCTGGCGGGCGCGTCGTCGACTCGCACGTCGCCCGGATCCGGCGCAAGCTCGGCGAGGACGGCAACGAGCCGAGGTTCGTGCGCACCGTGCACGGCGTCGGCTACGCGTTCCGGGACGGCGACCCCGCGTGACCCTGCTCCAGCGGCTCCCGACGATCCGGATCAAGCTCGGGTCGGTCATCGTGTTCGCCGTCGGGATGACGATCCTGCTCGTCTACGTGATCCTCGGGGTCGGGTTCGAGATCTTCGAGCTCGTCGACCACTGGTGGGAGCTGCTGCTCGCGGGCGCCATCGGCTCGGGGATCGCCCTGCTCGTCGCCCGGTGGGTGGCGAGGGGCATGACGCAACCGCTCCGAGACATGGCGCGCGCGGCTCGGCGGATGGAGGCCGGGGACTACTCCGGGCGCGTCGAGGCGGCCTCGGTCGACGAGGTCGGTCAGCTCGCCAAGGCCTTCAACCGCATGAGCGCGGAGCTGGACCAGACGGAGCGCCTGCGGCGCGACCTCGTGGCCAACGTGTCCCACGAGCTGAGGACGCCGATCACCGCGCTGCACGCGCACCTCGAGAACCTGCTCGACGGCGTCGAGCGGCCGGACGCCGAGACGCTCCAGGTCATGCTCGCCCAATCCGAGCGACTCGGCCGCCTCGTCGACCAGCTCCTCGAGCTCTCGCGGATCGAGTCCGGCGACGTGCTCTTGCAGCGCGAGCGGCTGGCCCTGCACCCGCTGGTCTCGCAGGTCCTGTCCGAGATCCAGGTGGCCCGCGCCGACCGGGAGGTCCGGCTGCGGGACGAGGTTCCCGAGGACCTCCCCCCGGTGTTCGCCGACCGTGAGCGCGTTCACCAGGTCCTGTTCAACCTGCTGGACAACGCCGTGCGGTTCACGCCGGCGGGCGGCCGGGTCACGGTGCGGGCGGCCGCGCACAACGGCTCGGTGGACGTCGCCGTTGCCGATACCGGTCCCGGCATCCCAGCGGAGCACCTGCCGAGGTTGTTCGAGCGCTTCTATCGCGTCGACCCCGCCCGCTCGCGCGAGGATGGGGGCACGGGGATCGGCCTGGCGATCGCGCGCTCGGTGGTCGAGGCGCACGGCGGCCGCATCTGGGCCGAGAGCGAGCCGGGCCGCGGCAGCACGTTCACCTTCGAGCTACCCGTTGCGCCCGCGGTCGAGACGAGCTCCACGAAGAGGAAGAGGCTCGGATGAGGACGACCACGACATCGGTCGAGGTCGCGGCGCCCGGCCGCTACGCCTACGTCGACCTCACCGAGGAGCTCCAGCGCGCCGTGAAGGACTCCGGCGTCACGGACGGCGCCGTCGTGGCGTTCTGCGCGCACACCACGTGTGCGCTGCTCCTGGGCGAGTGGGAGGACGGCGCGCTCGAGGACTTCCGCCGCTATCTGACCGACCTCGTCCCCGACGACGGCGTGTACTACGCCCACGACGACTTCGAGATCCGCACGCAGAACATGAACGAGGGCGAGCGGAAGAACGGGCACGCGCATGTGAAGGCGATGCTGCTCTCGGCCTCGTCGCACGCGATCCCGGTGGCCGCCGGCGAGCCGATGCTCGGGCGGTGGCAGCGGCTGATCCTCTTCGAGATGGACGAGCCCAAGGACCGGCAGGTCCTGTTCCACGTGTTCGGCGGGTAGCCCTCGCGGCTGGGAGACTGGAGCGAGATGCTCGCGGAGCGACGGAAGACCCGGCAGATCAAGATCGGCGAGGTCACGGTCGGCGGTGACGCGCCGATCCGCGTGCAGTCGATGACCACCACGAAGACGGCGGACGTCAACGCCACCCTCCAGCAGATCGCCTCCCTGGTCGCCACCGGCGTCGACATCGTCCGGGTGGCGGTGCCGCACTGGGAAGACGCCGAGGCCCTCGACGGCCATCGCCGCGAAGTCCACCGTCCCGGTGGTGGCCGACATCCACTTCCAGTGGAAGTACGCGATGGCCGCGCTCGAGGCCGGGATCCACGGCCTGCGGATCAACCCCGGCAACATCAAGTACCAGGACAAGGTCCGGCTGATCGCGCGGGAGGCCAAGGCCCGAGGCGTGCCGATCCGGATCGGCGTGAACGCCGGGTCGCTCGAGAAGGAACTCCTCGAGCGCTACGGGGCGCCGACGCCCGAGGCCCTCGTGGAGAGCGCGCTGAACGAGGTCGCGGATCCTGGAGGACGAAGACTTCCTCGACATCAAGATCTCCGTCAAGCACTCGAACCCTCGCGTGATGATCGAGGCGTACCGCCAGCTCTCGGAGACGTGCGACTACCCGCTGCATCTCGGCGTGACCGAGGCCGGGCCGATGCCCACCGGCGGTGTGAAGAGCGCCGTCGGGATCGGTGCCCTGCTCGCCGAGGGGATCGGCGACACGATCCGCGTCTCGCTCACCGACGACCCCGTCGAGGAGGTCAAGGTCGGCACGTGGATCCTGCAGTCGCTCGGCTTGCGCGAGCGCGGCCTGGACCTGGTGGCGTGTCCCAGCTGCGGCCGCGCCGAGGTGGACGTCCTCGGCCTCACGAAACAGGTGAACGAGGCCCTCGAGCACGAGGGCATCAAGGTCCCGATGCGGATCGCCGTCATGGGCTGCGTCGTGAACGGCCCCGGCGAGGCGCGGGAGGCCGACCTCGGGATCGCGGCCGGCAAGGGCCAGGGATTCCTCGTCGTGAAGGGTGAGGTCGTCGACAAGATCCCCGAGGACCGGTTCGTCGAGCGCCTGATCGACGAGGCGAGGAAGATCGCCGCCGAACGCGAGGCCGAGCCCGCCGCCGCCGAGTAGTCCTCAGCCCCTCGCGACGGCCAGGAAGTTCCGGACGATCGTCGGGCCGTCGGGCGTGAGGATCGACTCCGGGTGGAACTGAACTCCGTACCGCGGGAGGTCGCGGTGCTGCGTCGCCATCACGAGGCCGTCGTCGCTCCACGCGGTGAGCTCGAGCTCCTCGGGCAGCCCCTCGCGCTCGACGACGAGGGAGTGGTAGCGCGCCGCCTCGAAGGGGTTCGGCAGGCCGGCCAGGATCCCGCGACCCTCGTGGTGGACGAGCGAGGCTTTGCCGTGGACCGGGGTGGCGCGTTCCACGCGACCTCCGGCGACGATGCCCATCGCCTGGTGGCCGAGGCAGACGCCGAGCACCGGCGTCGCGGCCGGCAGGATCCGGAGCAGCTCGGTGAACACGCCGGCGTCCTCGGGCCGACCGGGGCCGGGGGAAAAGATCACCGCGGCAGCCTCGCGCGCGACGAGCGCGTCGGCGGTCTCGGCGTCGGACTTCACGACCTCGGTGTGCTCGCCGAGGCTCTCGATCAGCTGCACGAGGTTGTACGTGAAGCTGTCGTAGTGATCCACGACGAGGATCACGCGCCCTCCTCGGCGTCCAGGACCGCGGGCAGGAGCGCCGCCGCCTTCCACTTGGTCTCGGCGAGCTCGGTCTCCGGATCCGAGTCGGCCACGATGCCCGCGGCCGTCTGCACGTGCGCGACGCCGTCCGCGACCACGGCGGTCCGGATCGTGATGCAGAAGTCCAGGTCGCCCGCGAACGTGCAGTAGCCGACGGCGCCGGCGTACGGACCGCGCGCGGTGGGTTCGAGCTCGGCGATCAGCTCCATCGCGCGGCGTTTCGGCGCCCCGGTCACCGTCCCGTGCGGGAAGGTGACGGCCAGGGCGTCCAGCGGATGGAGCCCTTCGGCGAGCTCGCCCTCGACGGTGCTCACGATGTGCATCACCTTCGAGAAGCGTTCCACCGTCATCAGTTCGGTCGGCCGAACGCTCCCGGGGGTGCAGACGCGTCCGAGGTCATTCCGCGACAGGTCGACGAGCATCGCGTGCTCGGCCCGCTCCTTCGGGTCGGCGAGGAGCTCGTGCTCGTACAGGCGGTCGCGGAGCTCGGTCTCGCCGCGCGGGCGGGTCCCGGCGATCGGACGCGTCGTCACGGTCCGGGCCTCCACGCGGACGAGCGGCTCGGGCGATGACCCCGCGAGCTCCATGCCGAGCATGCGCACGAAGAACATGTACGGGGCCGGGTTCGCGACCCGCAGTCGCCGGTACACGGGGAGCCCGCCGCGCGTCGAGGGGAACGTCACACGGCGCGACGGCACCGCCTGGTAGATGTCCCCGGCGGCGATGTGCTCCTTCATCGTGCGGACGATCTGCAGGTACCGCTCGTCGTCCATATTCTGCTCGCCGAGCGCGTCGGCGGACGCCACCGGCCCGCCGAGCGGTTCCGGAGAGGGGGGAATGGAGCCGGTGAGTCGGCTGGAGAGGTCCTCGAGGGCCTCCGCGCCCACGTCGTACCCGTCGGGCGGCACGTGCGCCACCAGCAGCAACCGTTGCCGCCAATGGTCGAAGACCACGGCGCGGTCCGCGACGAGCAGGCCGATCGGCGGGCACGGGCGCTCGCCCGCGGGGAACGGATGCCCGTCCAGGAGCGCGGCCGCCTCGTACGAGAGGAACCCCATGAGCCCGCCGGTGAGCGAGGGCAGTCCCTCGGGCCGCGGCGCGCGTACGGAGCGGGCCAAGGCGACCAGGTCGGCCCGGGCGTCCCCCGTCGCCGCCGCCTCGAGCGGGAGGTCGCGGACGACGTCCTGCACACGCAGGCCGTCCTCATCGACGACGACGACTGCCGCCGGATCTCCGGCCACGAACGAATAGCGTCCCCAGCGCTCGGAGCGCTCGACGCTCTCGAGCAGGATCCCCGGACCGTCGCCCGCCAGCGCGGGGAACACGCCCACCGGCGTCGAGACGTCGGCGAGCAGTTCCGTCCAGACGGGAGCGAGCGGATACCCCTCGGCCATCGCCGAGAAGGTCTCGCGGTCGGGTGCGATCCTCACCACCAGCACCTGCGCTTCCGGTCGGGGAACGCGAAGCCCCGGGACTCGCCCGGGGCCTCAGTCACATCGGTTCGGCGCGCGCGGAGGTCCCGGGCTCAGTTCCTCCGGAGCCAGGACCAGCGGATCGCGCGCTCGTTCACGGCCGGATTGTCCCGGCTGGGGACCGGGTGCGTCAACGGTGGGGCGGATCGGCGCGACGCCCGTACCCTACGGGGACGTTCAGCCCCGGCATCAAGAGGGAGCGCGATGAGGAAGGCTCGAATACGGACCGTCGCGGCCGTCGCCACTACCGTGGTCGCGGCGTGGCTCGGCGCGGCCACGTCGCCCGGCGCCCGAGCCGCCGACGACGGAGTGGTATCGGCCCGCCGGGCCCGCACGTTCGTGGCGTTGCCCTCGCGCCCGAGCGGCGGGGTCGGGGACATCGCTACCGACCCGGGGACCGAGCGTCGGAGCACGATGGGGACCGGGCGCCAGAGCTGGTCGACCGGGCTCCCGACGGCGGCGTTCGGGTTCGACGCGATCCCGCGGATCGGCGGCAACTGGCCGGCCGATCCGACGGGCGCGATCGGCGACAGCTTCTTCCTGACCGCTGTGAACACGTCATTCGCGGTGTACGACCTGACCGGGGCCGAGGTCCTCGGCCCCGACCCGCTCCGGCCGCTGTTCCCGCTGCCGAGCGGTACGCAGGTGTTCGACCCGAAGGTCGTCTACGACCAGTACCGCGACACGTTCGTGCTGACGTTCCTCGGCGTGAACGACCCTCGCGGCAGATCGTGGATCCTCATCGTGACCATCCCGAATGGGACGGCCTCCGACCGGTCCACGTGGTGCGGCTCCAAGATCGTCGGGGACCGGACCAAGGGAGACGGCGAGCAGTTCGCCGACTACCCGGGTCTCGGCTACGACGCTGAGCACGTGGTGCTCACGACGAACCAGTTCGATATCTCCGGCCAGGCGTACCGAGGCGCGCAGCTGCTCGCGTTCCCCAAGGCGCGTCTCTACGACTGCTCGAGAAGGCTGTCGTTCGACACGTTCGTCGGCGCCGACACGCGCAACCCCGACGGCACGCCGGCGTTCACGATCCAGCCGGCCACCACGGTGGGCCCGGGTGGGAACCTCTACCTCACGTCGTTCCAGGACGCCGCGTCTGATCGGGTGATCCTGTGGCGGCTGCGCGAAGGCGCGAGGGGCCTCGCGCTCACGAACACGGCGATCAAGGTCCCGTCCGTGCGGATCGGTCCCTTCGGGACCCAGGGCGGGGGATCCCTGGGCGCCGCTGATTCCTGGTGGGACCCGGGTGACCTTCGTCTCGTTAACGCCTTCGCCGACCTCACGCGCGGACGGGTCTTCGCGGCTCATGTCGTCGCGCGCGACTTCCGACCCGACACCGAGACCGGTGATTACGTCGAGGCCGGGATCCGCTGGTACGACATCCGGCCAGGTTCCAACCTCGACAGGTCGAGGCTGATGCGGTCCGGCACCATCGGCGAGGCCGAGACCGATGCGGGGTGGCCGGTCGTCGCGACCGACGAGGCCGGCAACCTGTTCGTGACCTACAGCCGGGCGAGCGCGGTGACGGGCGAGTTCCTCTCATCGTGGGCGGCCGAGATCCCCTTCGGGAGCACGGCGGACACCTCCGTGATGCTCGCCGGCGGCACCGCCCGGATGGAGGCCGTTGCCGGCCCCGAGCGTTGGGGTGATTACAACGGCATCTCGCGAGACCCGGTGAACGGCACGCTCATCGCGATGGTCAACCAGCACGCCGTGTCCGACGGCCCGGGCCCGACCGACGACTGGCAGCAGACCGTCCACGTGGTGAGTCACGGCTGACGCGGTCTTGGACGGCCGGGCCCGTGTCGGCTAGCGTGTCCCGGCCCGACCCACCGGAGGTACCCATGCCAACGTTTCGACGTCCTCTGGCCGCCATCGCCGCTGCGGCCTTGATCGGCGCAGCCGTGGCCGTCCCCGCCGGGGCCGACCCGTGGACCGGACCGAGGACGAGATCGATCACGCACGCGACGGTGCTCGGCAGCGACGGCGGGACCCCGCAGGCTCGTCCCTCGTCGTTCGAGCGGTTCACTCGCGGACGGTCCCCACTGAACGCGACCACGGCTCCCGCCGTACCCGCCACGAGGACCCCCGTGATCGCGAGCACGATCGACCTGATCGAGGCGGGGGGATTCCTCCCGTCCGACACGACAGGGGCGATGGGCCAGGTCTCGATCGTGGCCGCGGTGAACGTCCAGACCGCCGTGTACAGCGCCGCCACCGGCGCGGAGCTCGTGGCTCCGGTCGATCTCGAGTCGCTCCACCCCGACGGCAACGGGCACTTCAACTTCGACCCGAAGGTCGTCTACGACGCGTACGCGGACACGCACGTGCTCGCCTGGCTGGTGCAGGACGACGCCCCGCAGGTCTCCTCCATCATCGTGGCCGCGATCCCCGATGCCACCGCGGCCGACACGTCCACCTGGTGCGTCACGTCGCTGCCCGGCGACGCCGTGCCGAGCGACTCGGCCCGGTGGGCCGACTACCCGGGGCTCGGCTTCACCGAAGGCCGCCTAGTCATCTCCACGAACCAGTTCACCTTCCCGAGCTCGAACGGGCGGTTCCGCTACGCGCAGCTGCTCTCGATGAACAAGTCGGTGTACGACTGCGACCAGCCCCTGCCGCCACTGACCGTGTTCGCCGGGACGCAGACCCGCGACGCGAACGGGATCCAGGCGTTCACGATCCAGCCGGCGCAGACCGTCGGCGGCCCCGCGACCGACCAGTACCTGCTCTCGTTCCAGCTCGCCGGAAAGTTCTCCTACCTCGCGATCTGGCGGCTGCGCGACACGGCAACGGGCCTCAAGCTGAAGAAGGGCGTCATCTCGGTGGGCAAGACGGCGTTCCCGCCGGCCGGGACACAGGGCGGCGGCTCTCTCAACGACGCCGACACCTTCTGGGACGCGGGCGACGAGCGACTGATCAACGCGTTCTACGACGCGGACACCAACCGGCTCTACGCGGCGCACGCGGTACGGAGGAACTTCAAGCCCGACACCGTGACCGGTGGCTACCCCGAGTCGGCGGCGCGCTGGTACGAGGTCATCCCCGCGAACAAGCCGGTCAACTCGGTGCTGAACCGCAAGGGCACGATCGGGGAGGCCGAGGTGGACGTCGGCTGGCCGTCGGTCGCCACCGACGACGACGGCAACCTCTACGTCACGTACAGCCGGGCCAGCGCCCCCTTCGGCGAGTTCCTCTCGGCCTGGGTCGCGGACATCGCGCCCGGCTCGAGATCCGACAGCCAGGTGCTGATGAAGGCCGGGTTGGCCACCTACGACACGCAGCCCGGGATCGAGCGCTGGGGCGACTACACGGCGATCAACCGCGACCCCACGCAGCCGAGCAACGTGGCGGCGTTCAACCAGTACGCCATCGGGCCGGTGGACTGGCAGCAGGTCTTCGGCTACGTGACGTAGGAGCGCCCGAGCCGCGGCTATCCTGGGCCCCCATGAGGCTCTCCAAGCTGTTCGCGCCCACACTGCGGGAGGATCCCGCCGAGGCCGAGATCGCCAGCCACCGCCTGCTGCTACGCGCGGGCTTCATCCGCCAAGTGGCGTCGGGGATCTACACGATCTTGCCCCTCGGGCTGCGGACGATGCGCAAGATCGAGGCCGTCGTCCGCGAGGAGATGGACGCCGCGGGGGCTCAGGAGCTGCGCATGCCGATCGTGCTGCCCGCGGAGCCCTGGCGGGCGACGGGGCGATACGAGCTCTACGGCGACGTGCTCCTCAGGCTCACCGATCGTCACGGGCGCCAGCTCGTCCTCGGCCCGACGCACGAGGAGACCGTGACCCCGCTCGTCGCCGGGGACCTGCCCTCGTACCGGGACCTCCCGGTGAACCTCTACCAGGTCGAGTGGAAATACCGCGACGAGTTCCGACCGCGCTTCGGCCTGCTCCGCGTGCGCGAGTTCCTGATGAAGGACGCGTATTCCTTCGACCGCGACGAGGAGGGTATGCGACGCTCGTACCAGGTGATGTACGAGGCCTACGAGCGGATCTTCGAGCGTCTGCGCCTGCGGTTCGTCGCCGTGGAGGCCGACCCCGGGCAGATCGGCGGCGGGGTGAACCACGAGTTCATGGCGCGCGCAGACGTGGGCGAGGACCTGTTCGTAGAGTGCGAGAAGGGCGACTACCTGGCCGACACCGAGGCCGCGCGACCGATGCCGCCCGAGCCCGCGGACCAGAGCGAGGTCGAACCGCTCGAGGTCCTCGACACGCCGGACACGCCGACGATCGAGTCGCTCGCCGCGCTCATCGGCGCCCCGCCAGAGCGCACGCTGAAGTGCATCCTGTTCGACGCCGGCGGACGGACCGTAGCGGTGCTCGTGCCCGGCGACCGTGAGGTGAACGAGCCGAAGCTGGAGCGCCTGTTCTTCCCCACGCCCGTCCGGCGCTTCGAGGACGCAGACTTCGTCGCGAGAGGCTTCGTCAAGGGCTACGTAGGCCCGCAGGCGATCCCGGAGGACGCGCTGGTCATCGCGGACCACTCGGTGCCCGGCGGCAAGGACTGGATCACCGGCGCGAACGTCGAGGGCCACCACGTGCGCGGCGCGAACACGCCGCGGGACTTCCGGGTGGACCGATGGGAGGACCTCGTGCAGATCCGCGACGGAGACCGGTGTCCCGTGGACGGCGGCGAGCTCCACGTGGGCCGCTCGATCGTGGTCGGACACATCTTCCAGCTCGGCACGAAGTACTCGGAACCTCTCGAGGCCCGCTTCGTGGACGAGGACGGGGCGCAGCGTGCCTATCTGATGGGCTGCTACGGGATCGGGATCACACGCATCATCGCGGCCGCGGTCGAGCAGAGCCACGACGAGCACGGGATCGTGTGGACCAAGGTCCTCGCCCCGTTCGCGGTCGTGATCGTGGTGGCCAACCGGGACGACGAGCGGGTGGTGGCCGAGGCCGAGCGCATCTACGGCGAGCTCCTCGAGGCCGGGGTAGATGTCGTGCTCGACGATCGCGAGCATCCGGCCGGGGTCAAGTTCGCCGACGCCGACCTGATCGGATACCCGGTGCAGGTCGTCGTCGGGAAGCGCGGAGTGGGCGCGGGGACCGCCGACCTGAAGCTGCGCGCCACCGCGGAGCGCTCCTCCGTGCCCCTCCCGGAGGCCTCTTCCGCCGCCGTGGACCTGCTCGCGTCGGCGCCGTAAGGTTCGGGTCATGGCCAAGCGTCCGCCCGGGCCGCTCGCCGACTTCGTGAAGCTCCACCCCGAGGTCGAGGCCGTCCTGCAGCACGTCGGCCTTCGAACCTGGGACCTGGTGCTCGTTGACGTGACCGGCCTGTGGATCCGCGACGAGTTCCCGAGCGAGGAGACCGCCCTGGCCGCCTGCGAGCACCTCGGCGTCCGGGTGCATCGCGGCTGGGACGACCCCCGGATCGTCCGGCGCTTCAACGCGCGGGACCACTGGAACACGCCGGACGGCCAGCGCCGGGCCCTCTGACCTGGGCGGAAGCCGCGCGGAACCCCGGTTCGGCGACGGGTCCGATATACTTCGTGCCGACAAGGAGCGGTTTGACCTCGGAGTGGGCTCGCGCCCACTTCTGTTTTCGAGGGGGCCTTTCGGATGGACGTGGAAGCGTTGGTCCGGGAGGTCGTCGATGGCGCCGGGCTCGAGCTGTGGGAGGTCTCCCTCGGCGGCGAGGCCGGTCGCAAGGTCCTGCGGGTGTTCGTCGAACGCGTCGGGGGGGTCGACCTCGACACGATCGCGCAGGTCTCCGAGCGCATCTCTCGGCGACTGGACCTGGAGGGCTTCTCCGAGGGCGTGCCGTACGCGCTCGAAGTCAGCTCGCCGGGGCTAGAGCGGGCCCTTCGCGAGGTCCGGCAGTTCCAGCAGAGCGTCGGGCAGCAGGTGAAGGTGAAGACGGCGGAGCCGGTCGACGGCAGCCGGGTCCATGAGGGCGCGCTGGTCTCGGCCGACGCGGAAGCGATCGTGGTCGCATCCGAGGGCGGAGAGCGGCGCGTCCCCTACGCCGGCATCGAGTCGGCGCGAACCGTCTTCGAGTGGGGAGTGGCGAGGAGCAAGACATGAACCAGGAGATGATCGCGGCGCTCCGCGAGTTGGAGCGCGAGAAGGGCATCGCCTTCCAGACGATCCTCGAGGGCCTCGAGGAGGCGATGGCGTCTGCCTACAAGTCGTGGTGGAAGCAGCAGCACCCCGACCTCGACGAGGAGACCTTCGGTGTGCGCGCGAAGATCGATCCCGAGTCGGGGGATCTGCGCGTGTGGCTGCAGCAGCTCGAGCTCGTGGAACACGAGGACGAGGAGGGCGAGATCGCCACGGAGAAGAAGGTGCTCTCCGAGGAGGAGGTCCCCGTCACCGACGAGTTCAAGGGCCGGATCGGAGCCCAGACGGCGAAGCAGGTGATCTTCCAGAAGCTGCGCGACGCCGAGAGGGAGATGACCTACGAGGAGTTCGCCGGGCGCGAAGGCGACATCGTCACCGGTATCGTCCAGCAGTCCGAGCGCCGCTACACGCTGCTCGACCTCGGCAAGGTGGAAGCGCTCCTGCCGCAGGCCGAGCAGGTCCCCTCCGAGCCGTACCGCAACGGCGAACGACTCAAGGCGTACATCACCGAGGTCCGCAAGGGCACCAAGGGCCCGCAGATCGTCGTGTCGCGAACCCATCCCGGGATGCTGAAGAAGCTGTTCGAGCTGGAGGTGCCCGAGATCGCCGAGGGGATCGTGGAGATCAAGGCCGTCGCCCGCGAGCCCGGCCACCGCTCCAAGATCGCCGTGAGCTCGAACGAGCCGGCGGTCGACCCCGTGGGCGCGTGCGTGGGTCCGAAGGGCTCCCGAGTGCGGAACGTGGTGACCGAGCTCCGAGGGGAGAAGATCGACGTCGTGCCCTGGAGCCCGGACCCGGCCGCGCTCGTCGCCAACGCCCTGCAGCCGGCGAAGGTGAAGGAAGCCCGGGTGGACCCCGAGACGGGGACGGCGCTCGTGATCGTGCCCGACTACCAGCTCTCGCTCGCGATCGGCAAGGAGGGACAGAACGCCCGCCTCGCCGCGCGGCTCACCGGGTGGCGGATCGACATCAAGAGCGAGACGCAGGTGGCCGACGAGCTCCGGCCTCGGCCTGCCCCCGTGGTGGAGGCGGCCGAGGATGCGGCTGCGTCCTCGACGGCGCCGCTCGCTGCGGACGGGGCCGTGAGCGCTCCGGCGGGGGACGGGGCTGCCGGGGGCGCCGAGTCGGACTCCGCCGCACCCTCGGCCACCGCGCCGGAAGAGCCCGCTCCCGAGGTCGTCGGCGGCTCCGACGTTGACACCAGCGAGGTGGACGTCGAAACCACTGAGGATGCGGGTCCCGGTGGCGACGAGACGGCCGGATCCGAGGGTGTGGAGACGGCGAAGGCCGAGGTCGAGGCCGCGGGCACGTAGCCCGTGGCTGCGCCCCAGCGGACGTGCGTGGCCTGCCGCGGTCGGGCCGAGAAGGCGGCGCTGATCCGGTTCGTGCGCGCGGCGGATGACTCGGTGGCCGTAGATCTGCGAGGCATGATGCCCGGGCGCGGAGCGTACGTGCACCGAGACCGGGACTGCGTGGAGGGCGCGCTCGGCCGAGGGGCCCTCGCGCGGGCGCTGCGGTCAGGTTTGGACGCGGACGGAGCCGCTAGGCTTAGGGTCGACATCGAGGGGGAGTTGCAGGGTTGAGGGTCCACGAGCTCGCCAAGGAGCTTGGCGTCACCAGCAAGGAGCTCGTCGCCGTCCTGAAGGAGATGGGCGTCGACGGTCTCACGGCGTCCTCCTCGGTTCCCGACCAGGCGGTCCCCCGGCTCCGCGCCTCGGGCGGCAAGGCCGTCCCCGAGGCCAAGATGAAAGAGGCCGTCGAGGAGCCGCTGCCGAAAAGGCGGGCGAAGCCGAAGGCCACGCCCGTCGAGGAGCCGGCCGTCGTCGAGGCCGCCCCCGAGCCGGCCCCGGACGCCACGCCGGCTCCCGCTCCGGAGCCCGTTCCCCCGGGCCCTCCGGTTCCCGCGACGCCCTCGCTGCCGGTCCTCAAGCTCATCCGTGGGGCGACGGCGCAAGACATCGCCGACAAGACCGATCGCACGCCGGCCGAGATCGTGAAGATGCTGTTCTCCCACGGCGAGATGGCCACGGCCACCCGGTCCCTGTCGGACGAGGCGATCACGCTGCTCGCCGACGAGCTCGGCTACGAGGCCGAGATCGTCGCCATCGGCGACGAGGACGAGGCGGAGGAGCCGGTCGACGAGAGCCGGCTGGTCCCGCGGCCCCCGGTCGTGACGATCATGGGGCACGTGGACCACGGCAAGACCCTGCTCCTCGACGCCATCCGCTCCACGGACGTCGTCTCCGGCGAGTTCGGCGGGATCACCCAGCACATCGGCGCCTACCAGGTCCATACGAACGGGCGCGAGATCACGTTCATCGACACACCCGGTCATGAGGCGTTCACCGCCATGCGCGCGCGGGGAGCGCAGGTGACGGATATCGCCGTGCTCGTCGTGGCCGCGGACGACGGCGTGAAGCCCCAGACCGTGGAGGCGCTCGACCACGCGAAGGCGGCTGGCGTGCCGGTCGTCGTGGCGGTCAACAAGATCGACAAGCCCGAGTCCGATCCCACGCGCGTGCGTCAGCAGATGGTCGAGCTGGGGCTCGTGCCATCCGAGTGGGGCGGGACGGTGGAGTTCGTGGACGTCTCCGCCAAGGCCCGCAAGAACCTCGACTCGCTCCTCGAGACGATCCTGCTCGTGGCCGACCTCGAGGAGCTGCGGGGCGACCCCGGCGACCCGGCGAGGGCCTCGGTGCTGGAGGCCCACCTCGACAAGGGCCGGGGCCCCGTGGCGAGCCTGCTGGTGCAGAAGGGCTCGCTCGACGTCGGGGACACGCTCGTCTCGGGGACCAGCTGGGCCAAGATCCGGGCGATGCTCGATGAGAACGGGAGCCCCGTGAAGCAGGCGGGCCTGAGCAAGCCGGTGCAGATCCTCGGCTGGTCGGCCACCCCCAACGCCGGCGACGACGTCCGCGAGGTGGAGGACGAGCGCGCGGCCCGCCACGTCGCCCAGGAGCGCGAGGCCAAGGTCCGCGCCGCCGAGCTCGTCACCACGCGCCCGCCGACGCTCGCGGACCTGATGGCGCAGGCGCGCCGGGACGAGGTCCCCGACCTCAACCTGATCGTGAAGGCGGACGTGCAAGGCTCGATCGGCGCGCTCGTAGATGCGCTCGCCAAGCTTCCCCAGGAAGAGGTCCGCGTGAACGTGATCCGCAGCGCGGCCGGCGCCATCACGGAGAGCGATGTCGCCCTGGCGCTCGCGTCCGGGGCCATCGTGGTCGGGTTCAACGTCCGCCCCGACGTCCAGGCGCGCGAGCTCGCCGAGAAGGAGGGCGTCGACATCCGGTTGTACCGGGTGATCTACGACGCGATCGACGACATCAAGAGCGCCGTCGGAGGCATGCTCAAGCCGGAGCAGCGGGAGACCGAGCTCGGCCGCGCGGAGGTCCGGGCACTGTTCCGAGTCCCCAAGCTGGGCGTGATCGCGGGGTGCTACGTCGTGCGGGGGACCATCGTCCGCAACGCTCGTGCGCGGGTGGTACGCGACGGCGTCGTCGCTTATGACGGCCGGATCGGGTCGCTGCGCCGGTTCAAGGATGACGTGCGCGAGGTCGCCGAGGGCTTCGAGTGCGGGATCGGGATCGAGAACTTCAACGACCTGAAGGAGGGCGACATCATCGAGGCCTACGAGGTCCGCGAGGTCGCCCGGGAGCTGTAACGCGCCGCCATGCTCGTGGCGCTGGAGCGGTTCGACCTGCGGATCCCTGCGTGCGGTTCGCTGAAGGAGAAGCGTCACGTGGTGAAGGCCCTCACCGCCGCGATCCGACAGAAGTTCAACGCATCGGTGGCCGAGGTGGACCATCACGACCTGTGGCAGCGGGCCGCGATCGCCGTCGCCGTGACGTCGGGGGAGCAGTACCACGCCCGGCGCGTCCTCCACGAGGTGGAGAAGCTCGTCGAGCGGTGGGTCGAGGTCGAGGTGATCGATGCGGAGCTCACGCTCCACTATCCGGACGCGTGAGCCGATGAGTCAGGGAGGACGGACGAGTCGCGTCTCGGAGGAGTTCCGGGAGATCCTCGCGGAGGAGATCCCGAGGCTGAAGGATCCGCGCGTGGGGTTCGTCACGATCCTCCGGGTCCGGGTCACGCCGGACCTGCGGCACGCGCGGGTGACCTACACGGCGCTCGGCGACGAGAAGGAACGCCGGGCGACCGCCGCGGCGCTCCGCTCGGCGAGAGGTCACCTGCGGAAGGTGATCGGCCACCAGGTCCGGCTGAAGGTGCTGCCGGATCTCGAGTTCGAGGAGGACGACACGATCGAGACGATGGACCGCATCGAGCAGCTGCTCCGGAACCTCGGACGGGAGACCTGATGGGCGACCTCGCGCGCGCGGCGAAGGCACTGTCCAAGGCGTCCTCCGTGGCGATCGCCTGTCACGTGAACCCCGACGCCGACGCCCTCGGCTCCTCGCTCGCCCTGTCGAATCACCTGCGTGCCCGGGGGATCGAGACGGTGTGCTCGTTCCCGAACGAGCCTTTCAGGCTACCCCGGTGGGCAGAGCTGCTCCCCGGCAGGGAAGCGCTGGTGGCGCCCAAGGACTTCCCGAAGCAGCCGCCGGTGATGGTCACGTGCGACGTCGCGTCGATGGACCGGCTCGGGATGCTCGCGCCGGTGGCCGTGAGATCCACGGTCCTGATCTGGATCGACCACCACGTGAGCAACGAGGGCCTCGGATCGATCCCGCTGATCGATCCGAAGGCCAGTTCCACCTGCGAGGTCGTGTGGCGGCTGCTGGGACAGATGGGCGGCGAGATCTCCGTGGAGACCGCGATGTGCCTGTACGCGGGTCTCGTGACCGACACCGGCCGGTTCCAGTACGCGGCCGTCGGGCCCGACACCCTGCGCCTCGCGGCCAAGCTGCGCGAGTTCCCCTTCGACCACACGCGCCTCGTGCAGGCGCTCTACGAGGACAATCGGATCGAGTACCTTCGGCTGCTCGGTCTGGCGCTCGAGCGGGTTCGCCTCGAGCCCGACGCCGACCTGGTCTGGAGCTACCTCACGCGCGAGGACCTCGCCGCCGCCGAGGTCCATCCGAGCGAGACGGACGACATGATCGACGTGATCCGCACGGCGCGCGAGGCCGACGTCGCCGCCGTGATCAAGCAGCAGCACGACGGCCGGTTCAAGGTCAGCCTGCGCTCCCGCGGCGATCACGACGTTGCCACGGTGGCAGCCGGGTTCGGCGGCGGCGGCCACCGGCTCGCGGCCGGCTACACCTCGGCTGAGGGGCTGGCTGGCACCGTGGAGAAGCTCAAGGTCGCTCTCGGCGAGGATCCGCCCCGGGTGTGACCGCGCCGGTGGACGGCCTCGTCCTGGTCGACAAACGCGCCGGCATGACCTCGCACGACGTCGTGGACGAGGTCCGTCGCGAGTTCGGGACGCGCCGCGTCGGGCACGCGGGAACCTTGGACCCGATGGCTACGGGCCTGCTGCTGCTCGGGGTGGGTCGCGCGACGCGCCTGTTGCGGTACTTCGGCGACCTGCCGAAGACCTACGAAGGATCCGCTCGCCTCGGGCAGGAGACGGACACGCTCGACGCCGACGGGACGGTCGTGCGCACGGCCGCGGTGGACGCTGACGCGCCCGGTGCTGGACGATGCCGTCGCGGCTCTCGTCGGCGAGTCGTGCAGCGGCCGCCGGCCTATTCGGCCGTGAAGGTCGGCGGCCGCAAGCTCTACGAGGCCGCCCGTGCGGGCGAGACGCTCGAGGCGCCTCCCCGCACGGTTCGCGTGGATGCGTTCCGCGTCATCGCTTTCGACCCGCCGGTGTTCGACTTCGAGGTGACGTGCTCGGGTGGCACCTACGTGCGGGTGCTCGTGGCGGATATTGGCGCCGCGCTGGGATGCGGGGGTCACCTCACCCGCCTGCGCCGGACCGCGATCGGCCCCTACCGCGTCGACGACGCGGGAGGTGACGGTCGGGCCGCGTCCCGCTCGACGGATCGCTCGCGCACCTGCCGCGGCTGGAGCTCGGTCCCGAGGAAGCCGAGGCGGCGGGACCATGGCCGCATCCTCGGGCCGGCGGGGATCTCGGGTCCGTACGGGTTGTACGCTCGCGGCCGGCTGATCGGCGTGTATCGAGACGACGGCGCCAAGGCCCGCCCGGAGGTCGTGCTGGCAACCGGCTGACCGGTCACCTGCATCCGGGACTCCGGTCTGCGAGCATGGGCGTGTGCCCGACGACCCGTCCGCCAAAGCACCGGCCGCCAAGCGCTCGAGCCCGTTGCGGCGCGCGCTCCAAGTGGCCGTCTCGCTGGTCGTGGTCGTCGGCATCTTCGTGTTCGCGATCCCGCGGATCGCCGACTACTCGGCGGTGTGGGACACGATCACGAAGCTCACGCCGATCGAGCTCTGGACGCTCGTCGCGGCCATGCTGTTCAACCTGCTCACCTACTGGCTGGCGAATATGGCAGCCCTGCCGGGTCTCCGACTGGCGCAGGCGGCGGTCCTGACCCAGACCACGACGTCGGTCGCCAACACCATCCCGGCCGGCGGTGCCGTCGCCGTGGGTCTCACCTACTCGATGCTGCGTTCCTGGGGGTTCGACCCGCAGGCGATCACGCTCTACATCGGCGTGACGGGGATCTGGAACGTGTTCCTGAAGCTCGGCCTGCCGATCGTGGCGCTCGCGCTGCTCGCGGTCACCGGACAGGCGAGCGGGGGTCTCGTCCTCGCCGCGCTGATCGGCCTCGCGGTCTTGATCGTGGCCGTGGCGCTGTTCGCCCTTGCGCTGTGGAAGAAGGAGCACGCCCGTCGGATCGGGGATCGGCTGGGGCGGATGGCGACCGCCGTCGTTCGGCTGTTCCGGCGGCCCCCGGTCACAGGATGGGGGGAGCAGGCGGTGTCGTTCCGCAAGCGAACGATCGCCTTGGTCGCGCGCCGATGGTTGCCGCTGACCGCCACGACGATCCTCAGTCACCTCGCCCTCTACTTCGTGCTGCTGCTCTCGCTCCGTGACGTCGGCGTCTCCGAGGCCGAGGTCAGCGCCCTCCAGGTGCTTGCAGTCTTCGCGTTCGGCCGGCTCCTGGGCGCCCTGCCGATCACCCCCGGCGGGCTCGGCGTGATCGAGCTCGGCTACATCGGCGGCCTCGTGGCGGCGGGCGGCGACAAGCCGCAGGTGGTCGCCGCGGTGCTCCTGTTCCGCGTGCTCACCTACGGGATCCAGATACCGCTGGGCGCGTTCACGTACCTCGTGTGGCGGGCCCGGACGGGTTGGCGGGAGCAGGCCCCGGACCTGTCGTAGCGCGCTCCCGACGGCGCAGGGCGATATCCCGGACCTCCGTCGTGAGCGCGGCCGCTCCGAGCGCGATCCCGGCACCGAGCAGCACGCCGGCCACCACGTCCGACAGCCAGTGCGCGCGCAGATAGACGCGCGAGAACGCCATCACGAACGCGAACCCGATGGCCGCCGCCTCCCACCTCCGGCGTTCGGGGGCGGGCTGGAGCAGCACGAGCACCAGCGCGACGGCCGTAGCCGACGCGGCGACGGCGTGGCCCGACGGGAACGAGAAGCTGAACGTCTCCACCAGCGCGTCGGGCGGACGACCGCGATGGAAGTACGCCTTCCCCACCCGGAGCAGGACCTCGGCGAACGCCCACGTCAGCATCCAGGTGGAGAGCGCCCGCCACCTCGCCCGGAACGCGAGCCAGCCCGCCACGGCGATGCGGAGAGGGATCGTCACCAGGCCGCCTCCGAGGACGTTCAGGATCCGAGCGAGGAACGTGAGCGGTTGGCTCTGGATGTCGTCCATCGCTTTGTAGACGGTGAGGTCCCATTCGCCGACGCTGACGATCGTCGTCACCGGCGCGACGCCCGGATCGTGGCGGCCGACGGCCACGAACACGAGGACCATCGAGGCGAGCAGCACGAACGACCACAGGAAGGCGCGGCGGTGGTTGTCGAGCACCCGTTCAGTCCCCGCCGGGGCAGGGGGGCGCTCCGGCGCCGCACAGGACGAGCCCGTGCTTCTCGAGCTCGTCGACTAGCGGCTGGCGAGGCCGGAACGTCAGCGCCTGGTCGGCCTCGAGCGCGAGCGTAGCGGGCGCCTCCGGCGCGAACCGGTAGGCATAGACGACGCAGCCACCCGCGAACGTGTAGTAGCGGTTCGCCGAGAAGCCGGGGGGAAGGCGCATGGGCTGCTCGAAACGCCGCGTGCCGGCCTCGTCGATCGCTGGCGTGACCTCGACGGCGTCCCCGGGGCTGCACGAGGCCTGGAGCGTGACCTGGGCCGCACGCAGACCGGCTCGGTCCGAGTTCAGCCAGAACTCGAACACGCCGCTCCGCGTATCCGAGCCGCCGAAGGTCCACCCCGAGGGCAACTCGGCCACGCAGGGTAGGAGCGTGGCCGACGGGACGGCCTGAGCCGCCAGGACGAAGAGCCGATCGCTGCCCGCATCGCACCCGGGCAATGAATCCGCGTTCACGGAGCACGCCGAAGCGCTCAGGCCGAGCACGATCGCGGCGGCGGCCAGGCGACGTCTCACGCCAGCACGGCCCAGTTCGACACGACGAGGCCCAGCAGGATCAGACCCGCGAGCAGCACCCACGCGGTCAGCGCGAGTCGTCGGAGGCTCCAGCGCTGGATCGGGATCGGGTCCCGGTGGGGGGCGAGCGCGCGGAACTCGGCCAACAGGTCGCGGCCGTCGTCCTTCATCATCGAGCGGAGCTGGGTGGGGCTCGCGACGCCGCGGGTGGCCGCGAAGGCCTCGGCGATCTCGTCGGCGGTGAACCAACGCAGGGCCGCGTTGTAGACGCGCTCCGCGTCCGAGCGCAGCGCGAGCACCAGCATCATGTTCGCCAGGTCGACCGCCTGCCGCCACGGAGACGGCCGGACCTGCACGAAGAAGACGTCGATCAGCCGGAGCTGTCCGTCCTCCACCATGAGGTTGGCGGGCTTGATGTCGCGATGCGCCAGGCCGGCATCCCACAGACGGCGGATCAGGTTCAGGCCCTGGTCGATCACGTCGTCGGTGACCTCAGCCTCGTCGATCTCGACCGCCCCGGCGAAGAACTCCATCACGATGAGGTACTCGCGCTCGGGCGTGATCTCCACGATCCCGTACGGCTCGGGGGTCGGCAGGCCGAAATCCTGCATGAGCCGGAGTGCGTAATCCTCGTACTCGACGAACCGCCGGACCGTCTGGAACGGCGTCTCGTCCTCGAGGGCGCCGTACAGGATCGTGCGCCCGAGCTTGTACCACCGATCGGCTCGCACGTGATTGCGCGCATACAGCTTGGCGAACGTGTACCGCTTCGGCTCGGAGGCGGTCGGCGCGAGCGTCAGACGCAGCGGCGTCGACCCCCCCGAGCCGGCGAGCCCGACCGGCTTCAGGGCCGTGATCGCCATGCCGAGCTGACCCTGGACGGCCGCCCGGATCGCCTCGCCCCGTCGCCCGCCGACGTCGAGGTGCGCCGTCTTGCCCCGGCCGTACGTCACCGGGAAGACGTCGTTGGGTGCGAACCACCGGAAGAAGACGATGGGGATCGTGATCCCGAGGAGCGTGCCGAACAGCAGGTCTCCGAGGTTGTCGGCGCCGAGGTACGTGCGGGCGATCCACAGGAGGCCGAGCAGCGCCGCCGCCCCGCACTTCGCGAGGTATCGGGAGCGTCCCGCCGGCACCAGCGCGTAGGCCATCGCGAACAGCGTCACGGCGAGCGACCCGAGCGGGCGGGACGGCATCGAGAAGCCCTCCCAGTCCGTCAGGATCTCGACGCCGAACGGCTTCGGCCGCTGGGCGACCAGCGAGAGGCTGTAGGCCACGAACTCGAGCGTGATGATCGCGCCCACGAACACGAGGAGGTGGCGCCAGCGCCGGAACGCGATGAGG
Organism: uncultured Actinomycetes bacterium; assembly: GCA_963734275.1. Taxonomy (GTDB): domain Bacteria; phylum Actinomycetota; class UBA4738; order UBA4738; family HRBIN12; genus CAVTGO01. Next base: position 156,948 of record CAVTGO010000010.1, on the reverse strand, counting down.
ACCAGCATCGCCCCCCACCGAAGGACGCGCAGCGGCCAGCGGCTCGCCGCCCCGTCGATGAACTGCATCACCTCCGTCACGGCATCGCTACGGAACTCGGCCACGCCGCGCAAGAACGCGGAGTCGAGCCTCGACCAGGCCAGCTGGTACGACTCGGCGAGTACGGCGAACAGGATCAGCGCCGCCCCGACCCCCACCAGGACCAGCAGCAGACGGCCCGTCCTGCCGAGCTCGCGGGGCAGCGGCGGCGCCTCGCCCGAGGGGCGTCGGCGGATCCGTTCCTCGTCGCCCTCGTCGAGGCCCTGGCTGATCTCCACGTCGCGACTCTACCGGGGCGGGACGGCCAGGCCCTGGTCGAGCAGCCACGCGGTCGCCGCCTCGGCCGGGGTGGCCTCGCCGCTCGTGACCAGTTGGTTCAGCCGTCGGAGCGCGTCGGTGGTGAGCCGGCTCGAGACGGCGTCCAGAGCCTCGCGGAGCTCGGGCCCGAACCGGTCCATCGTCGCTCCGTGGACGACGGGCGTCACGTTCTCGGCCGGCTGCAGCTCTCGATCGTCGTGCAGGAGCACGATGCCCTGCTCCGCGAGACCCGGGGTGGTGGAGAAGACGAGCGCGACGTCGACGAAGCCGCGACGGAGCGCTTCGATCGTGATCGGCCCGCCCGCGTCGAGCTCGACGAACCCCTCGAACCGCAGGCCGTAGACGCGTTCGAGCCCGAGCAGGCAGAGGTCGCGCGATGGGCACTCGGGCGGTCCCCCGAGCGTGAGGCGCTCGCCGTGCCCGGCGAGGTCCGAGATCGCGACGAGGCCGAGCTCCTTCGCCGTCGCCCGCGTGACCGCGAACGCGTTGTGGTCCTGGGCCTCGGCCGCCTCTAGCGCGACGAGGCCGCGAGGCGCGAGAGCCGAGACGAGCGTGTCCCGCGTGAGGTCGCTCTCCGACGAGGCCGACCCTTCGCCCTGCATGAAATCGAGCAGGCTCCCGGAGTACTCGGGCACCAGCTCGACGAGCCCGAGCTGGAGGGCAGGATGGATCAGCTCGCGCGTCCCGAGCTCGAACTGACGCTCGACGCGGATCCCCCGACCCTCCAGCGCCTGCGCGTACAGCTCGGCGAGGACCACGCTCTCGGGGAAGTTGAACGACGCGACCGTGACGGCGTTGTCGCCCAGGGCGCTGCTCGATCCCCGGCTCGCCGGCGAGCACGACGCCGCCCCCAACAACGCGAGGACGAGCGTCGCCGTCCACGGTGTCCAACGGCGCGTCCGCATCTCGACCAGTATGGGCCGTCGGCTACCCTCGGGGTGATGGAGCTCCTCCGCGGCCTCGACGCCCTTCCGCTGGACGTGGAGCGCGCCGTCGTCACGGTCGGGTTCTTCGACGGCGTCCACCTCGGACACCGGGCGGTCCTCGGGCGGACGGTGGCCGCCGCGCGGGAGCGCGGCGTCCCCGCGGTCGCGGTCACGTTCGATCGCCACCCGCGCGAGGTGCTCACACCGGGCCGGGAACCGCGGCTCCTCACGACGGTGGAGCGTAAGTCGCGGATCATCGAGAAGATGGGGGTCGACGTCCTTCTCGTCCTGGAGTTCACGGAGGCATTCAGCCGGTGGCCGCCCGAGGAGTTCGTGGATCGCGTGTTGGTAAACGGCCTCCACGCCCAGCATTGTGCGATGGGCGCGAACTTCACCTTCGGGCACCGGGCGGCGGGCAACGTGGAGCTGTTGATCGCCGGGGGCGGCCGCTACGGCTTCACGGCGGAGAGGGTCGACCTCGTCCAGCTCGACGGCCGGACGGTGTCCTCGTCCTCCATCCGCGACGCGATCGCGGTGGGCGACCTCGCGTGGCCGGAGCGCGCACTCGGTCGTCGGTTCGTGCTTGACGGCGAGGTCGTGTCCGGCGCCGGCCGCGGGCGGGGGCTCGGCTTCCCCACGGCGAACCTGCGGACGTGGCCCCGTCTGCTGCTGCCCGGTCGGGGCATCTACGCGGGGCACGCGGAGGTTGCCGGCGGACGCCACGTCGCGGCGATCAGCGTCGGGACCAACCCAACCTTCGGAACGGAGCCGCTGCACGCGGAGGCGTACCTCCTGGACTTCGAGGGCGACCTCGTCGGTGACTCGATGGCCGTGGAGTTCTGGTCGTACCTGCGCGACGAGGTACGGTTCGCGACGCCTTCCGAGCTCGCCGAGGCGATCGCGGACGACGTGCGGCGCACCCGCGAGCTCGCGGGGGAGCCGTGAGACACTCGCCGCGATGACCCGTCGTCATGCGCGGCGCTCGCGTGTCCCCTTCGCCGCCATCGTCATCGTGATGATCGTGCTCGTCGGTGCGGTCGCGTTCGGGTCCGGGCGCTTCCGACGGACCGCCGAACCGGGGGCCACACCGTCGGCGGAGCTCGTGCCCGGTCGAAGCGTCTCGCCGACCCCGCCGCCTCCCTCACCCGCCGCGTCACCGAGTCCGAGCCCCGAGCCGAAGGGCCGGCTGGTGATCCACGGGACCGGCGACGTGAGCCTGGACCCGACCTACATCGGGGCGTTCCGCACCAACGGCTACGGTTGGGCGTGGAGCGGGCTCGACGGCCTCTTCCGCGAGGACGACCTCACGGTGATCAACCACGAGTGCCCCTCCACCGACATCGTGGCGCCGATCCCGAAGACCTTCAGCTTCCGGTGCGATCCCGAGGCGCTTGCCGCTGCCCGTCGTTCCGGCGTCGAGGTCGTCAACCTGGCGAACAATCACGGCTTCGACCAGGGACCCGAGGCGCTCCTCGACTCGGTGCGCAACATCCGGCGTGCGGGATTGATCCCCGTCGGAGCCGGCGCGACCGCGGCGGCAGCCGACGCGCCCATCTACGTGGAGGTCAAGGGCTGGAGGATCGCCGTCGTCGGGGTCGGTGAGGTGCTCGACCCCCTGGATCAGGTCGCCATCGGCGACGAGCCCGGGACGTCGGTCGGTCACGACTTCGCGCGCGCCCTACGGGCGATCCGTGAGGCCGAGCGAGAGGCCGACCTGGTCATCGTCACGATCCACTGGGGTGTGGAGCTCGATACGCAGCCGCGCGACTACCAGGTGGAGGAGGCACGCCGCATGATCGACGCGGGGGCGGACGCGATCTTCGGGCACCACGCGCACCGGCTCCAGCCGATGGATACCTACGAGGACCGTCCCATCTTCTACGGCCTGGGCAACTTCGTGTGGCCGAGCTTCTCGGTCGAGGGATCCACGACGGCCGTCGCCGAGGTCGTCGTGCGGCCCGATGGCACCGTCTCGGGCCGGCTGCTGCCCGCCTACATCGAGTCCGACGGCCACCCCGTCCTGCGCTGACCCGCGCGGGATGTCCCGCCCAAAGTCCCTGGTCCGGCTCCGGGGAGAGTGGTACAAAGGTCGTCATGAAGGCCGACACCAGGATCGGGACCAAGATCGGCGGGTATGCCGTCGAGTCCCTGCTCGGACGCGGGGGGATGAGCGTCGTCTACCTCGCCGTCGACGCCAAGCTCGGACGCCGGGTGGCCCTCAAGATCATGTCCGAGGAGCTCGCCGAGAACGAATCGTTCCGCACGCGGTTCGTCCGCGAAGCCGAGATGGCGGCCAACCTCGAGCATCCCAACATCGTGCCCGTCTACGACGCGGGCGACGCCGACGGCGTCCTCTACCTCGCGATGCGCGTGATCCGGGGGACCGACCTGCGCCGTGTGATCACGGGGGGCGGGCCGATGGAGGTCGAGCGATCGGTGGCCATCCTCCGCCAGGTGGGGGGCGCTCTGGATGCGGCGCACCGTGCCGGTCTCGTGCACCGCGACGTGAAGCCGGCCAACATCCTCCTGACGGAGGACGGGGGAGACGAGCACGCCTACCTCAGCGACTTCGGGCTGACCAAGCACGCGTCGTCCAAGAGCGGTCTTACCCGGACCGGACAGTTCATGGGGACCCTCGACTACGTCGCCCCCGAGCAGATCCGAGGCAACGAGGTGGACGGCAGGACCGACATCTACTCCCTCGGCTGCGTCCTGTACGAGAGCCTGACGGCGAAGGTGCCGTACGTGAAGGACCAGGACGTCGCCATCTTGTTCGCGCATCTCGAGGACCCCGTCCCGCTCGTCACCGACGTGCGCCCGGAGCTTCCCGCGGCGGTCGACGAGGTGGTCGCGAGGGCGATGGCCAAGCAGAAGGACGATCGATTCGCGACGTGCGCCGAGCTGGTCGTTGCGGCGCGGCTCGCGATGGCCGAGACGCCCAGGGCATCGGTGCCGGGCCCCACGATCGCGGCGGCGGCCCCCACGATCCTCGCGTCGCCCCCCGGTGTCGAGGAGCAGTTGGAGCCACACCCCTCCTTCCCGCCCGATGAAGTCTCGACGGGAGGCACATCCCTCCCTCCGTTCCCACCGCCGGTTCCGGACGAGGAACCCGCGTTGTCCGCACCCCGCGGGCTCAGCGATGCCACGGCGCTCGCGCCGCAGCCATCGAGCACGCCGGGCCAGGACACGACCCTGCCCGATGAGGACGTCGTCCCGGAACGAGCCGCCGACGGCGTCGTGACCCTCCCGGCTCCGGCCGGTCCTCCCGCCGCCGTGCCGGAGGCTCCGCCGGTTCCCCCGGCGCCCCGGCCGGGTACGCCGCTGCCGGGGAGGCAGGGGAGCGGCGGTCGAGGAAAGGTGATCGCGCTCGTCGCGCTGGTGCTCGCCGTGCTGATCGGTTTCGGCGTGTTCGCGCTCGTCGGTGGCGGCGACGAGGAGGAGCCCGGCCCCAGCGCGCCGCCGACGCCGTCGGTGATCCCGAGTCCATCGGCGACGGATACGCCTTCGCCGCCCTCACCTTCACCCACGGGTTCTCCCGAGGCGAACGTGGATCCCGTTCGGGCCCCGCTGAACCTGCGGACCAGCGCGACCTCGGACGCCATCGCGCTGGAGTGGGGCGAGGCTCCGAACGGAGGACGTGTTGTCTTCTTCTCGATCCTCCGAGACGGGGAACTCATCAAGGAGAAGGTTCGCGACACCGTGTTCGTCGACGAGGACGTGAGTCCGTCGACGACCTACGAGTACCAGGTCGTGGCCGTCGGGGCGGATGGTTCGCGCGCCAAGTCGAAGAAGGTCGACGAGACGACGCCGGCGGCGTCCTCCGGCGGGGCATCGGGCGGCAACGGCACGTGCACCATCTTCGAAGCCATCGCCGGCGAGTGTGTTCCCTGACCCGATCGTGACGCTGGTCCTCCGGGGAACCGGCATCGAGCTGATAGCGGTAGTCTCCGGCAGGAGACGCGGAAGGGGGAAGGATGATCAAGCGTATCGTCACGTTGGTGGCCATCATGTGCCTCTTCGTGGTCGGTCTCGGGTTCGCCGTCGGCGCCCAGACCTCGGGCCCGTCGATCTCCTCGTCGGGGGATCTGGCGGGGCAGGCGACGCCCGCCGGGAACCGCGCGCTCAGGGAGCTCAAGCGGATCAGGGCGCTGGCCCCGAACGTCGACCTGTGCACGACGACGCAGATCGAGGACTCGATCGCCGATGCGTCGGTCCCACGGCTGACGAACTGCCTCATGAAACTGACGAAGTTCGCGCAGGGGACCCAGCGGGAACTGGACGCGCTCGACAAGTTCGTCGATCTGTCGTTCCGCTGCACCAACTATACGGCCGTCACCTGGCGCGGGCTCCAGAACGGGACCAACGGTTATCAGTTCAAACTCGATGACGGCACGATCATCAACTGGACCGCCCTTGACGTCGCAGCAGAAGGGGAGCCGTTCACGAGCTTCCAGGTCGTCAAGCCGACCGATGCCTGCGAGCGGTTCTCGCAGTAGGCGCGTCCGACGCCTCTGATCTTGAGGGACCCCGGGAGCTCCCCGGGGTCCCTCTCTTGCCGGTGCCCGGCTCGCGGCCACATGGTGCGTTTCCCCTGGTAGCCTGGGCAGGACCCATGACGCTCACGACGACCCAGAAGTCCGAGATCATCTCCGAGCATCGCCGCTCCGACGCGGATACCGGCTCCGCCGAGGTCCAGATCGCGGTGCTCAGCAAGCGCATCTCGGACCTGACCGAGCATCTGAAGCTCCACAAGAAGGACCACGCCTCCCGGCGCGGCCTGCTGATGCTCGTCGGACGACGCCGGAGGCTCCTCGAGTACCTTCGCCACGAGGACGTCTCGCGCTACCGCGAGATCGTGGCCAAGCTCGGGCTCCGCCGTTAGGACGCCAGCGAGGCGCCCCCAGCGGCCTCGCGTAGGAGGGATGCGAACGACGCACTGACCGACCCGAGGCGGGACGTCCCGTGGTCGGTTCTCAGTCGCGAGCCTCCGATCCCGTATCGGTGGTTCACCACTGACAACCGGCCCGGTCCCACCTCCGACCACCAGCTCGGCGCGACCGCGCCGAGCACGGACACAAGGAGGAACCGGCCGATGGCCACCACCCTTTCCCGGCAGTTCGGGAACCACACCCTGACCTTCGAGTCGGGCAAGCTCGCTCAACAAGCGCACGGCTCGTGCGTCGTCACCTACGGCGAGACCCAGGTGCTCGGCACCTGTACCACCGCGAAGCCCCGAGAGGGGATCGACTTCTTCCCGCTCACGATCGACGTCGAGGAACGCATGTACGCGGCCGGGAAGATCCCTGGAGGCTTCTTCCGTCGCGAGGGACGGCCGTCGGAGACGGCGATCCTCACGGCGCGGCTCACGGACCGCCCCATGCGGCCGAGCTTCAAGGACGGCTACCGCGACGAGGTCCAGGTCGTGCTGACGATCCTCTCGGTCGACATGGCCAATCCGTACGACATCCCCGGCATGAACGCCGCGAGCCTGGCCACGATGCTCTCGGGGATCCCGTTCGAGGGCCCCGTCGGCTCGGTCCGGATGGGCCTGATCGGATCGGACTGGGTGATCAACCCCACGTTCCAGGAGGTCGAGGACGCCACGTTCGACATCGTGGTCGCCGGCCGTCGCAACGACGCCGGCGTGATCGACATCCTCATGATCGAGGGCGAGGCTCCGGACAACACGTGGCAGCTGCTCGCGGCGGGAGGCGGTGCCGTCAGCCCGACCGAGGCCGTCGTCGCCGAGGGCCTCGAGTCGGCGAAGCGAGCGATCGACGACCTCATCGACTTCCAGCTCGAGTTCATCGCGCAGATGGACGTGAAGCCGAAGTCCTTCGAGCCGCGGCCGCTGTACGAGGACGAGACCTTCGCCGCGGTCGAGGCTTTCGCGAAGGATCGGCTCGAGGCCGCCATGGTGCCCGACCGCACGGAGCGCGAGGGCGCGTTCGACCAGATCAAGGAGGAGATGAGGGGACACCTGGCCCAGACGTGGGGCGACGAGACCTACGCCGCGCGCTCGGCCCAGATCTCGCCCGCGTGGAAGGACCTCCAGAAGAAGATCATGCGGGCTCGCGTGATCGAGCACGGCGTCCGATTGGACGGCCGAGGACCTCGCGACCTGCGGCCGCTCTCGGCCGAGGTGGGTCTGATCCCGCGGGCGCACGGCTCGAGCCTGTTCAACCGAGGTGACACCCAGGCTCTGAACGTCACGACGCTCGGGATGCTACGCATGACGCAGATGATCGACACGCTCGACCCCGAGGACTCCAAGCGGTACATCCACCACTACAACTTCCCGCCGTTCTCCACGGGGGAGGTCGGCCGTATCGGCTCGCCGCGGCGCCGTGAGATCGGTCACGGCGCGCTCGCGGAGCGGGCGCTCGTACCGGTGGTCCCGCCGGAGGAGGAGTTCCCGTACGCGCTCCGCCTCGTCTCGGACATCCTCGGCTCGAACGGCTCGACGTCGATGGCCAGCGTGTGCGCCTCGACGCTCTCGATGATGGACGCCGGCGTGCCGCTCAAGGCGCCGGTGGCCGGCATCGCCATGGGGATGATCGCCGAGGGCGGCACGTACGTGACGCTGACGGACATCCTCGGGGCGGAGGACGCGCTCGGCGACATGGACTTCAAGGTCGCCGGGACCAGCGAGTTCGTCACGGCGATCCAGCTCGACATGAAGGTCACGGGGCTGCCGGGCGAGGTGCTCGTCGGGGCGTTGCAGCAGGCGAAGGAAGCCCGGCTGAAGATCCTCGAGGTGATGTCGGACGCCATCGGCGTGCCGCGCACCGAGGTGAACCCCAAGGCGCCACGCATCCTCACGCTGAAGATCCCGGTGGACAAGATCGGCGAGGTGATCGGCCCCAAGGGGAAGAAGATCAACGAGATCGTCGCCATGACCGGCGCCGACATCGACATCCAGGACGACGGCACCGTCTTCGTCGGGGCCCGTGACGGCGCCGGCGCGGACGAGGCAGCCCGGATCATCGACGAGATCGCCAACCCGCGACCCATCTCGGTGGGTGAGCGCTTCACAGGGACGGTGGTGAACACCACGACGTTCGGGGCGTTCGTGAACCTGGTGCCGGGTCGAGACGGCCTGATCCACATCTCGAAGCTCGGCAAGGGCAAGCGCCTGGCCAACGTCGAGGACGCCGTCAAGGTCGGTGACACGATCGAGGTCGAGGTCCAGGACATCGACGATCGAGGCAAGATCAGCCTCAAGCCGGTCGGCGAGGAATGGGCGATCCCCGAGGGCATGGAGGTCCAGGAGCAGCCGCGGCGCCCGCGCGAGGGCGGCGACCGCGACCGCGATCGGCGTCCGAGGGACCGGGATCGCCGGCCGCGCGAGCGTCGCGACTAGCGGCTCACGGCCGAACCCATGCCGATCGAGCGGACCGAGTTCGCCTCGGGCTTGCGCGTGGTCACCGAGCGGATGCCCGGCGTCCGCTCGGTGACGCTCGGCTTCTGGGTCCTCGCCGGCTCGCGCGACGAGCCACCGCCGATCAGCGGCTCGAGCCACTTCCTCGAGCACCTGCTGTTCAAGGGGACGAAGGCCCGCAGCGCGCGCGACATCGCCGAAGCGTTCGACGCCGTCGGCGGGGACGTGAACGCCTTCACCGCGAAGGAGTACACCTGCTTCTACTCCCGGGTGCGTGACCGGGACCTCCCGACGGCCGTCGACAACCTCTGCGACATGATCCGGAACTCCGTGCTGCGAACCGCCGACTTCGAGGCCGAAAAGCAGGTGATCCTCGAGGAGATCAACGTCCACGAAGACACGCCCGACGACCTGATCCACGACCTGTTCAACGAGACGCTGTGGCCGGACCACCCGCTCGGCCGGCCGATCCTTGGGACGAAGCGCAGCATCCGCGCCGCGGGGCGGGATCAGGTCCACCGTTTCTACCGCAAGCACTACGTCCCGGGGAACCTCGTGGTCGTGGCCGCCGGTAACCTGCGTCACGACGCCCTCGTGGACCTGGTCGCGCGCCGTCTGGACGCCGGGCGGGTCCGGCGACGGGGCCCCAGTGCGTGGAAGCTCCGCCCCGGGGGCGCGCCGCCCATACCGTCGGGGCGCTCGCTCGTGCGCAAGCGCGACACGGAGCAGGCGCACATCTGCGTCGGCACGAGCGGCCTGTCTCGGCACGACCCGGACCGGTTCGCGTTCGGCGTCGTGAACAGCGCGATCGGTGGCGGGATGAGCTCGCGCCTGTTCCAGGAGATCCGGGAGAAGCGGGGCCTCGCGTACAGCGTGTACAGCTACCACTCGATGTACGCCGAGGCGGGCTTGTTCTGCGCGTACGCGGGCACCACCCCCGGCCGGGCCCGCGAGGTGCTCTCGATCCTCCGCGGCGAGCTCGAGGACGTCGCCGCCAGCGGGCTGGCCGACGCCGAGTTCGAACGCGCGAAGGGGCATCTGAAGGGCTCGCTCGTGCTGTCGATGGAGGACCCGGGCGGGCGGATGTCGCGCCTGGGCAAGTCGGAGATCAGTCACGGCGAGATCCTGACGATGAACCAGCTCCTCGGCCGCATCCAGGCCGTGACCCGCGATGACGCCCGGCGGGCGGCCGAGCGGGTACTCTCGCAGCCGATGTCGGTGACGATCCTCGGACCGTTCTCTCGCAAGGACGTCCTCGCGTGATCCGCGTCGGCGTCGTCGGCGCCTGCGGCCGGATGGGTCTCATGGTCTGCCGGACGATCGCCGAGGCCGACGACATGGCTCTCGTCGCCGCGGTCGACCGTTCGAAGATCGGCCAGAAGATCGGTCCTCTGATCGGGCACCCGGAGGTGGACTCCCCGGTCTCCGACGAGCTCGACCGGCTCCTCGAGGCCGAGGCGGAGGTGGCCGTGGACTTCACCCACCCCGAGGTCGTGATGGACACGGTCAGATGGTCACTCGCGCACGCGGTGCACCTGGTGGTCGGAACGACGGGCCTGTCGCAGGAGGACCTCCTCGAGATCGAACGCCTCTTGGACGATGAGGGCCACGAGTCCAACGTGATCGTCGCCCCGAACTTCGCACTCGGTGCCGTGCTGATGCAGCGGTTCGCGGCGCAGGCGGTCCGGTACTTCCCGGCCGTCGAGGTGATCGAGCTCCACCACGAGCAGAAGGCCGACGCGCCCTCCGGGACGGCTATCGCGACGGTGCGCCGCCTCGAGGAGGAACGCGTCGAGGGGTGGCGAGGGCCGCTCGCCGAGACGCTCGAGGGCGTCCGCGGCGGCGACGTCGACGGCATCCGCGTGCACTCGGTGCGGCTGCCCGGCCTGGTGGCGCACCAAGAGGTGATGTTCGGCGGCCAGGGCCAGACGCTGACGATCCGGCACGACTCCACCGATCGGAGCTCGTTCATGCCCGGCGTGATGCTGGCGATCCGGGCGGTGCTGTCGCGGCCGGGTCTCACCGTCGGCCTCGAACCGCTGCTCGACCTGCCGCCCCTGCCGTGACCCGGCGCGTCGCGTGCGCCTTCGCCCACCCGGACGACGACACGTACGGCCTCGGCGGCACACTGGCACTTCACGCGGACGAGGACCTCGTGGTGACGGTCGTGCTGGCGACGAGCGGGGACGCCGGCCGGATCGCCGACCCGAGCCTGGCCGCCCGCGAGACGCTGGGGCGCGTTCGTGAGGCCGAGGACCTCGCCTCTTGGACGGCGCTCGGGCTCGAGCCCGACGTGCGGTTCCTGCGCCATCCCGACGGACGGCTGGCGCAGGTGCCTCGTGAGCAGCTCGTCGCCGAGATCCTCGCGGTCTTCCAGGAGACGCGCCCGCAGGTCGTCGTCACGTTCGGCCCCGACGGCGTCACCGGACACGAGGATCACGTCGCGGTCGGCCTTGCCACCACCGAGGCCTTCCACTCGGCTCGCCGAACGATGGGGGAGGATGCGTTCCGCCGGTTGCTCTACGTCGCGCTCCCCGCGAGCTTGCTCGGCCGGTTCGACGAGCTGCTTCGACAGAGGGGGCTGGAGCCGCTCGACCCGAGCCAGCCGTTCGCGCCGGTCGGCGTGCCGGATGCGGCCATCGGGATCCGCGTGGACTGCTCCGCGGCCTACGACCGCAAGCTCGAGGCGCTCCGGCGCCACAAGACCCAGTCAGAACTGGAGGACATGCCGTTCGATCTGTGGCCCGAGGTCCTCGGGTCGGAGTCCTTCGTGATCGCGTGGCCGGCGCGCCGGCAGGGTGTCCCCGTCCTGTCCGACGCGTTCGAGGGGCTGCCCGACGCGTAAGCTCGCAGGACGTGGATATCCAGATCCGCACCATCCGTGAGGACGAGTTCGAGGCGTTCGTTCGAACGACGGACCTCGCGTTCGGCGAGCCCTCCTCGGCCGAGACGATCGAGCGCGAGCGCTCGCTCGCCGAGCTCGACCGCTGCTTCGCCGCGTTCGACGCCGACACGATGGTGGGCACGGCCGGTGCGTTCACGATGCCGATGACGGTCCCAGGCGGCGAGGTGCAGATCGGCTTCGTGACGGCCGTGGGCGTTCGCCCGACGCACACCCGGCGCGGGGTCAACACCGCGCTCATGCGGCACCAGCTCGACGACGCGCACGAGCGCGGCGAGTCCGTCGAGGTGCTCACCGCTTCGGAAGGGAGCATCTACGGCCGGTTCGGGTACGGCATGGCGACCGTCGAGCTATCGACGAGGGCCGACACACAGCGGATGGCATTCGTCCGTGGTTACCGTCCCTCGGGGTCGATGCGGCTCGTCGAACGAGAGGACGCGGTCCAGGAGATCGTCCGGATCCACGAGGCACTGCGGGCGGGGCGACCCGGCGCCGTCCAGTTGACGCCCGAGCGCCTGCTGTACGGCATGCACGACCACGGCGAGAAGCGCCCCTGGTTCTTCGCCCTGCACGAGGGCGAGGGCGGCGTGGACGGCTACATCGTCTATCAACGGAAGAGCTACTGGCCTGAGAACGTCCCGGAGGACGAGGTCGAGGTGCACGCGCTCGACGGCGCGAACGCGGGTGCGTACGCGGACCTGTGGCGCTTCGTCTTCGACCTCGACCTGGTGACGACGGTGCGAGGATGGCTCGCCGTGGACGACCCGCTCGTCTACCTCGTGCGCGAGCCGCGGCGGCTCCGGGCGACCGTGCGCGACGCGGCGTGGGTCCGGCTCGTGGATGTCCCCGCAGCCCTCGCGGCGCGCCGCTACGCGGCCGAGGGCCGCATGGTCGTGGAGGTGACGGACGCGTTCTGTCCGTGGAACGAGGGCCGGTTCGCCCTCGAGGGCGGGCCGGACGGCGCCGCCTGCGTCACGAGCACGGAGGACCCGGACCTGGTCGTCACCGTGAGCGAGCTCGGGGCCGCCTACCTCGGTGGGGCGTCGTTCGCCCGCCTGCATCGCGCGGGACTCGTCACCGAGGTGCGTTCGGGCGCGCTGGCCCGCGCGGACGCGATGTTCGTGTGGGATCCGGCGCCCTGGTGCCCGTTCATGTTCTGACTCCGACGCGCTTCAGCCGGCGATGCCCTGCACGATCAGCCACAGCCCCAGCGCCCCCATCGCGACGGCGAGCGAGTCTCCCAGGATCCGCAGGGAGCGCCGGCTCACCCGGTGCGCTCCGGCGCCGAGGAGCACCATGGCCGAGTCCATCAGCGAGACCCCGACGAGCAGGGCGATCACGGTGAGGAACGCGAACGCTCGCCCGTCCTGCTCGTCGGCACTCGCCACGACGGCCGCGCCGGTGGTCGCGAGGAACACGTAGACGCCAGGGTTGAACACGACCGCCAAGACCCCGCGCACGGTCGGGTGCAGGGCGCTCCTCGCGGGCTCGGCCGCCTCCGGCCGGCGGTTCTCGCGGATCGCGTCCACTGAGAGGAACACGAGGAACGAGCCGCCCACGATCTTCACGACACGCAGGAACGCCTCGCCGGGCTCGAGGGACGACAGCCCCAGCGCGAGCAGCAGCATCATCAGACCGAACGTGCCGTTCGCGCCGGCCATCGCGAGAAGCCCTCGCCGAACCCCGCCGCGCGAGGCCTCGGAGAACAGCAGCAGCTGCACCGGCCCGGGTGAGGTTCCGAGGGCAACGCCCAGGCCGAAGGCCGCGAGCGGGATCGAGGGGTCCACGCCGGTCAGGGGAGCCGGAGCTCCGACATCTCGACCGGCGCGTCGTCGCCGATCTTCGACAGGAGCACGCCCTCGCACTCCCCGAGCGGCTCGATGTCGTGAGCGGTGAGGCCGAGCACGGCGCGCTCGATCAGCGGGGTGTGCGAGATCGCGAGCCCGCGCCCGGCGTCGGGGACGGCGTCGATGAGCGCGGAGACGACCCCGGCCATCGCGAGCGGAGACCCGTCGTTGTCTTGCGCGGCGAGGCCCGGGATGACCGCGTGGCCGGGGAGCTGCTCTCCGGCGCCACGCAGGAGCCACGCGACCGTCTCGGCCGCTCGCTGCGCAGGAGAGACGAACACGATCGCGTATCCACCCTCGAGCGAGCGGCCGACGTCCTCCGCCTGGGCGCGTCCGGAGGCCGAGAGCCGGTCCGCGTCCGGGTCGCGGCGCGCGTGGCGTCGGAGCTCGAGCGTCCTCATCGCGTGGGGTCCTCCATCACGGCTTCAGGTAGCATGCCGCGTCCCATGAAGCCTACCGGCCGGTTCGTCGCGCTCGTGATCGGTTCCGCGGTGTTGGTTGCTGGCTGTACGAGCGACGGCGAGGAGCCGAACGGCACGGCTCCGACCGGCCCGACGGCCGACACCGGTCCGACGCCGGCCCAGACGTTCACGCCCGGTCAGGCGGTCTACACCTATGCGAACGCGGGCCTGCGGGTCACGCTCGACGTCGAGGGGACCGAGGGAACGCTCGAAGTGGACAACGGCACGGAGAACGAGCTCGGCCGGCCCGATCTGTACGTCCTCGACGCCGTGGACGGTCACGAGATCGGTCTCGACGTGGCCGGGAGCGAGGCGATCCCGGCGGGGGACATCTCCGCATTCGACGTCGACCTCGGTGATGTCGACCTCGACCGGATCGGCCTGTTGATCCTGCTCCTCGGGCGGGACAACTACGGTGCGTTCGTCCGAACCGGTTAGTGGCTGCCCCTGCTTGGCGGCCGAGCGAGCCCGGCTCCCCGGCCGCGTGGCGGGCGAGGCCGGCGAGGGCGATCCCGAGCGCGGTGGAGGTGGGGCGGCATCCCGCTAGGATATCGGCGAGCCGCCCGCGACGATCCCGAGCACGGGTTGCGCGGGGGCGCCCGAACTGCACGGATCGCGGGAGCCGACAGAGATGCCCGAAGCGCTCGAATCCCCCGTTGTGCAGGCGCAACGACTGCCTCGGCGGGTTCCGGAGCCACCCGTACGGCGTGTTGAACATGTGACTCATGTGGCTATTGTGCGAAAGGTGGAACGGTGCTAGCATCCGGCCCCAAACGTGGGGTCGGCCGGCCGCGGCAAGCCAGGTCGCCTGAGCGGGGCCCGGCCGCCCGGCCCGACGTTCCCTCGGGCGTCGCCCGCGGGCACGCCGCCCACCTCCGGGACGACGGGAGGTCGCAGCATGGCCGGTAGCTTCGGGGCGGTCGTCACCGCCATGGTCACGCCGTTCCGCGAGGATCACACCCTGGACCTGGACGCGGCTCGCTCGCTCGCCGCCCATCTGTTCGAGCACGGCTCCGAATCGCTCGTGATCGCCGGCTCCACCGGCGAGTCCCCGACGCTGACGCACAAGGAGAAGATCGAACTCTTCGCCGCGGCGATCGAGGTGGCGCGAGGCAAGGGCCGGATCATCTGCGGGACCGGCACCTACGACACGGCCGAGACGCTCGAGCTCTCGCGCGAAGCCGAGCAGCTGGGGGCCGACGGGCTGCTCCTCGTCACCCCGTACTACAACCGGCCGCCGCAGCGGGGTCTGCTGGAGCACTTCACGCGCGTCGCGAACGCGGTGCAGATCCCGGCGATCGTCTACAACATCCCCGGCCGCACTGGGATCCGCATCGAGCACGACACCCTCCTGCAGCTCGCCGAGGTGCCGAACATCCTGGGGGTGAAGGACTCCACCGGCGACTTCCAGGCGATCTCGAAGCTCATCAGCGAGGCGCCGCCGGACTTCGAGGTCTACTCCGGCGACGACTGGGCGACGTTCGGGTACCTGTGTCTGGGCGCCGTCGGCATCGTGAGCGTCGCCGCTCACCTGGTCGGCGACCGCATCCGCCAACTCTGCGACCTCGTCCTGACCGGCGACATCGCCGCCGCGCGCAAGATCCACGAGGAGCTCACTCCACTGTTCAACGCCCTGTTCATCACCTCGAACCCCATCCCGGTGAAGACCGCCTTGGAGATGGTCGGTCACCCGGTGGGACCTCCGCGCCTCCCGCTCGTCCCGGCGACGGCCGAGGAGCGCGAGCGGATCCGCAAGGCGCTGGCGGATGCCGGACTCCTCTGAGGCGGTGCGGTCCGGCGGGAGCGGCTCCGCCCGGGTCGTCTTCCTCGGCGGCGTCGGCGAGGTCGGGCGGAACATGGCCTGCGTCGAGCTCGAAGGAAGGATCCTGCTCGTCGACGTCGGGCTGTCGTTCCCCCACGCGGAGATGCCGGGCGTGGACCTCGTGCTCCCGGACTTCGAGTACGTTCGGGAGCGGTTCGAGGACCTCGAGGCGGTCGTCCTCACGCATGGGCACCAGGACCACATCGGCGCGCTGCCGTACCTGCTCCGAGAGCTCGGCGATCGGCGGCTGCCCGTCTACGGCACGGCGTTCACGCTCGCGCTCCTGGAGGGTCAGCTCGAGGAGCACCAGGTGGCCGACCGCGCCGAGCTCCGCCAGGTCACACCCGGCGAGGAGGCGGCGGTCGGACCGTTCTCGATGCGGTTCATCCGCGTGACGCATTCGATCCCCGACGGGATGGCCGTCGTCATCGACACGCCGTTCGGCTCGATCCTGCACACGGGGGACTTCAAGGTGGACCAGACGCCGCTCGACGGGCGGCCGACCGACCTGCACGCCCTCGCCGAGGAGGCGGGTCGCGGCGTGCACCTCCTGCTCTCGGACTCGACGAACGCGGAGGAGACCGGCTACTCGACGAGCGAGCGCAGCGTCGGACCGGTCCTGCAGGACATCATCTCGCGGGCCCCGCAGATCGTGGTGGTCGCGTGCTTCAGCAGCCACGTCCACCGGATCCAGCAGGTCGTGAACGCGGCGCGGGCCGACGAGCGGGTCGTGGCCTTCCTCGGCCGCTCGATGCATCAGAGCGTGGAGGCGGCCCGGCGCCTGGGCATCTTGCACGCGCCCGACCAGGACGTCGTGCCGATCGAGGAGGTCGGTGCCCTCGAACCCTCGCGCGTCGTCGTGATCTGCACCGGCTCGCAGGGCGAACCGTTCTCGGCCCTCAGCCTGATGGCGGCCCGGGAGCACCGATGGGTGAAGCTCCGAGAGGGTGACACCGTGGTCCTTTCGAGCAGCTTGATCCCCGGGAACGAACCGGCGATCCACCGCGTCGTGGACGGCCTGTACCGGACGGGGGCCGACGTCTTCCACATGCCCGCGGCCCAGGTCCACGCCAGCGGCCACGCGGCCGCCGAGGAGCTCCGCCTGATGCTCTCCCTCGTCCGCCCCCGGTGGTTCATCCCGGTGCACGGCGAGCGCCGCCACCTCGCCCACCACGCGAAGATCGCGACCGAGGTGGGCATCCCCGCGGACCACGTCCTGATCTGCGAGGACGGCGACGTGGTGGAGGTGGGGGAGAAGGTCGTGGTCGCGGGTCGCGTGCCGGCCGGGATGACCTACGTCGACGGCCTGGGGATCGGCGACGTCGGCGAGATCGTGCTGCGGGATCGCCGCAAGCTGTCCGGCGACGGCGTCGTCGTGGTAGTCGTGGCCGTCGACGCGCACCACGGGCAGATCCTCTCGGGCCCGGACATCGTCAACCGCGGGTTCGTCTTCGACGAGACCTCGGGCGACATCCTTGAAGAGGCGCGGGAACGCGTCATGCTTGCCCTCGAGGGTTCCGCGGAGGCCGAGGTCGTCGACCGAGGCGTGCTCGAGCAGAACATCCGGCGCGTGCTGAAGAAGTACTTCTTCGAGGTGACGCAGCGCAAGCCGGTGATCTTGCCCGTGATCTTGGAGGTGTAGTTGGCGACGAAGACGAAGGGCCGCGGCCGGTCCGCGCGCCCCGCCCGCACGTCGGTCCGTCAGCACCTTCGCCCGTGGGCGCGCGACGCCCTCGGGATCGGCCTGGTCGTGCTCGCGCTCCTCGCGATCCTGGGTCTGTGGTTCGAGGCGGCGGGACCGGTCGGGCGCGGCCTGGACTGGCTCGTCCACGGCGCGATCGGCGTCGCGACCCCCGTCTTCCCGGTCGTCGCCCTGTACTGGGGCGTGCTCCTGCTCCTCGGCACCGCGGAGCAGGATCGCCTGCGGATGTTCATCGGCTTCGCGATCGTCGCGGTCGGAGTGCTGGCGCTCCTCTCCCTGTGGCGCGGCAACCCGCGACCGTTCGGCGGCTACGACAACGTATCCGAGGCGGCCGGCACGATCGGCGCGCTCGCCGCGTGGCCGCTCGGCAAGCTCGTGAGCAAGATCGGCGTCGCGATCGTCTGGAGCGGGGCGATCGTGCTCGGGCTGTTGATCTTCACGGGGACGCCGTTATCGGCCGTGGGGGAGCGGATCCGAGACTGGTTCGCCGGGGAGGACGACGACGACGCGTTCGCCGAGGAGGATGAAGAGGAGGAAGAGGACGAGGAAGAGGACGAGGAGGAGGATGGGGAGCCTCCGTACCACGCGCGCGTGATCCACACGAAAGACGAGCTCCCGGTGCTGGAGCTCGCGGACGAGGAAGCCTTCGACGACCTCGAGCCCGAGTCGATCGAGGTGCCCGAGCTCGTGCGCCGTCGGCCGGCCGGAGGCCGCTACGAGCTTCCGCCGCTGGACCTGCTGCGGACCTCTCCTGCCTCGGCGGGGAGCGAGCGCGACGAGGAGCATCAGATGGAGGCCCTCGAGCGCACGTTCCACACCTTCGGCGTCGAGGCGCACGTCGTAGCCGCCCACCGCGGCCCCACGGTGACGCTGTACGAGATCGAAGTGGGGGCGGGCACGAAGGTGAACAAGGTCCTCGCGCTCGCCGACGACATCGCCTACGCGCTCGCCACGCCCGACGTCCGGATCATCGCGCCGATCCCGGGCAGGTCGGCGATCGGCGTCGAGGTCCCGAACAAGGTCCGCGACTTCGTGATGCTCGGCGACATCCTGCGCTCGAAGATCGCGCACGACGACCAGCATCCGCTCGCGGTGGCGCTCGGCAAGGACGTCCATGGGCGCGCCCAGCTCGTGAACCTCACGGAGATGCCGCACGTCCTGATCGCGGGAGCTACCGGCGCAGGCAAGTCGAGCCTGATCAACTGCTTCATCACGTCCGTACTGATGCGCACCAACCCCGACGAGGTCAAGCTGGTACTGGTCGACCCCAAGCGGGTGGAGCTGATGCACTTCGCGGACCTGCCGCACCTGCTCGTACCCGTGATCGTCCACCCCAAGCGCGCGGCGGAGGCCCTCGGCTGGGTCGTGCGCGAGATGGAGCAGCGCTACGAGCTCCTCGCGATGGTGGGCGTGCGCGACATCGACGGGTACCGCGCGGGGCTGGCCGAGGAGACGCTGCGGATCCCGCCGGGTCAGGAGGGCAAGGTCGTCGACTTCCCGTACCTGATCGTGGTGATCGACGAGCTCGCCGACCTGATGATGGTCGCGCCGCGCGACGTGGAGGACGCGATCTGCCGGATCGCCCAGATGGCGCGCGCCGTGGGGATCCACCTCGTCGTCGCCACGCAGCGTCCGAGCGTCGATGTCGTGACCGGCCTGATCAAAGCGAACATCCCCAGCCGGATCGCGCTCATGACCTCGAGCCAGGCCGACAGCCGCGTGATCCTCGACATGAACGGCGCGGAGAAGCTCGTGGGGCACGGCGACATGCTCTTCGCGCCCTCCAGCGCGTCCAAACCCGCCCGGCTCCAGGCCGCTTGGGTCACCGAGAAGGAGATCCACGGCATCGCCGAGTGGGTCCGCGCCCAGCGCCCGGCCGAGTACGCGATGAGCGTCGAAGGGCTCGGGCGGGCACCGGTCGAAAGCGAGGAGAGCGGTCTGAGGGGGGACGACGACCTGCTCGAGCAGGCCGCGGACCTCGTGATCCGCTCGCAGCTCGGATCCACCAGCATGCTGCAGCGCAAGCTGAAGGTGGGGTTCGCGCGCGCCGGCCGCCTGATGGACCTCCTGGAGGACCGGGGAATCGTCGGGCCCTCGCTCGGGTCGAAGGCGCGCGATGTCCTGATCACCGGGGAGGAGTGGGAGGAATCCCGCTCGGCCCGCGCAGACGCCTAGGCCGTCAGGCCGAGGTCCACGCCGGCGAGCAGCAGGACGAACGCGACGGCGCCCGCCAGCAAGACCAGCTCGACAACGGTGTTGAAGCGCTTCCGGCTCGCCACGTCAGATCCCCGGGAAGTCGACCGTCGTGAAGAACCACACCGAGCTCGTCAGCCAGAGCGAGCAGAGGGCCGTGAAGACGACGCCGCCGAGGACCGGGAGCGCCATGCGCGGCATCGTCGGGGTGCGGACCACGAGCACCTTCGCGGTGAGCGCCCCGAAGAACAGGCAGCCGGACAGTCCGTGCGCGAGCACACGCGTTTGGTTCGACTGGAGCCCGAGCGACCACAGGCAATGGTAGGCGACCGGCACGGCGAGCAGGAACGCCAGGGTTCCCGACACGCGGTGGGCCCTTCCGAGCCACGCCGGGCCGTGACCGTTGCCGAGCTTCCCGTAGAACCTGGCGGCCGACAGCCCCTGGAAGATCGCCAGAGAGAACGCCGCGGTCGCGAACCAAACCTTGAGGCTGATGGAGCTGGTGAAGAACAGGCTCACGAGCGCCTCGCCCGTCGGGTCGTGGACCCGTCCGTAGACGCCGAGCGAGATGGAGACGCCGGCGCCGATCAGGAGATAGCCCAACAGACGGTTGCGGTTGCGTGGTCTCGTGGTCGCGCCTGCAGCGCTCGCCAAGCCCGTCACCTCCGTGCGGCGGGAGCCTATCCCCTCCGGCCCGAGCGACGCGAGCCGGAGCCTCAGGCGCCCTCGACGAAGTTCACGAGCTTGCGCAGCGATTCGGCCTCCGCCAGGTCGGCGACGGTGATGCCGATGAGCTCGCCGGGCGTCTCGTTCCAGAACCGGAAGATCCGGTCGTGCGTCCACCCGCGGTCGAGCGCCCCCTTGTGGCTCCTGGCCATCTCCCCGGCGGACCAGGTGGCGCCGAACCCTCGGACGAACCCTCCACGGTTGCCGTCGACCGAGATCCAGATGGCGCCGACGATGCCGGTGCCGCCCCGGTCGAGCTCGCCATGGACGAGGAGGTATCGGACCCGTCCCTCCGAGACCAGCCATTCCTGATCGACGAGATCCGTCTTCACCGCGAACGGCGATTGACCAACCCAGCTACCGACCGCTGCATCTACGAGCTGCGTGCTCATGTTCGACTCCCTTGTCGACCGACGTCCTACTCTTGACCTCGACGCAAGGGTGGGTTCGGCGCAGGGTAATCGGCCACACGGTTGAGATCCGGCGTTCGGGAGACGCGAGGGGCAGGGGGCGTCAGAGGGAGGAAACGAGCTCGTTCAGCAGGACCAGGGTCGCGATCTCGCGCTCGAGGTCGGCCGCGTAGGTCCCCCGCCAGACCTCGCGCTGCCAGTAGTCGTACACCAGCTCCGGCGTCCAGCCGCGCTCGAGCGCCGAGCGGTAGCCACGCACGAACTCGCTCCCGTTCCAGAGCGCCCACGGGTGGACGAGGAAGCCGCCGCGCTCGCCGTCCTCACTCAGCCAGACGGCTCCGACCGTGCCCCACAGCCCGTCGTCCTGGCGTCCGTTCACAAGGAGGAAGCGCACGCGGCCCTCGGTCTCGAGCTCCGGCGCGGTGGGTTCCTCCGCCAGGGAGAAGGGCGACGCTGCGTCGATCCGGATGGTCTGGGCTGGCATACCCCGGTTCCTCTCGTCACGGTGGAGTCCGAACGTCTGCAAGGATATCCCCCGGTTCATCGCCTGGATATCGGCCTTCGGCCCTAGGTCCTTGAGCGCCGGCTCCTCATGCCCGGCGGGCTCCCGACGACGCATCCCGCTGGCCGAGCCGATAGGATGCGCACGTTCCCGGCCGGGAGGTTCCTTGCAGCGATCCACGATCGGCGTGGGTCCGGCGCTGCGCACGGTGCGTGAGCAACGCGGGCTGACGCTCGAAGAGGCGGCGCGCGATACGCGCGTGCGCCGGGAGTTCCTCGAGGCGCTCGAGGAGGAAGAGTTCGACCGGCTCCTCGGCGACGTTCACGTCCGCGGGTGCCTTCGGACGTACGCCACGTACCTCCGCCTGTCGCCCGACAAGGTCGTGGCCGCCTACGCCGTCGACGCCGGTGAGGCGATCCCGACCCCGCCCCCGGGTGGACTGCAGGAACCTGCGCTCGGCGGGCCTCGCAGGCGCGACAACCACCGGCTGATCGTGATGGCTGCGGCCACCGTCCTCGTGCTCGCCGCGGCGTTCGGGCTGCTCTCCGCACAGCGCAACACGCCGGCGCCCGCCGACCTGCCCTCGGAGGCGCCGCCGACCACCGGGGTCGCGGCCGAGACGCGACCGATCACCGTCGCGGTGACGGCCCGACGGGACGTCGAGGTCACGATCACGGCCGACGGCGGCGAGGCCCGGCCGTTCGAGCTGGAGTCCGGCGAGGGACGGTCGTTCGAGGCCGATCGTTCGCTCACGGTGGGGCTCTCGGTGGGCGGCAGCGCGAACATCGTCGTGAACGGCAAGGACGAGGGCTTTCCCGGCTCGCCCGACGAGCCGTGGGAAGACACCTACAGCTACGCAGAGACCTCGTCGGGTTGAGCGGTCCCGTGCGCGCCGAGGTCGTCGGCGTCGGTACGGAGTTGCTGCTCGGCCAGATCGCGAACTCGAACGCCACGTGGATCTCCGGGCGCCTTGCCGAGATCGGCATCGACGTCGTGCACCACCAGGCCGTCGGCGACAACGCGGCGCGGATCGTCGACGCCATCCGGCTCGCGGCCTCGCGCGCGGACGTCGTGATCGTCACCGGCGGGCTGGGGCCGACCCAGGACGACATCACGCGGCCTGCTCTAGCCGAGGCCGCAGGTGCGCGGCTGCTCCGCCTGCCGGAGATCGAGGCCGCGCTGCGCGTGCGCTTCGGCGTCCGCGACATCCCGATGCCCGAGTCGAACCTCGCGCAGGCGGAGGTCCCCGAGGGCGGTCGCCACATCGTCCCGGAGCGGGGCACTGCACCTGGCCTCGTCGTCGATGTCGGTGGCGCGCGCGTCTACGCCCTGCCCGGGGTCCCCGTCGAGATGCGGGAGATGATGGACGGCACGGTCCTACGCGAGCTGTCGGCGCTCGCCGGCCCCGCGACCCTGGTCTCGAGGTCGCTGCGCTGCTACGGCCTGGCCGAGTCGCTGATCGGCGAGCTCCTCGACGACCTGTTCCACGGCTCGACGAATCCGAGCGTCGCCTATCTCGCCGGCGGGGGAGAGGTGACCGTGCGCCTCACTGCGAAGGCGAGCACACCCGCGGAGGCGGCGGAGCTGCTGGAGCCGCTCGTCGACGCCGTGGTCGAGCGGCTCGGCGACGCCGTGTACTCCACCCGGGACGAGCCGCTCGAGGTCGTCATCGGGCACCTGCTCACGGGGTCGGGTCGCACGCTCGCGTGCGCCGAGTCGCTCACGGGCGGCGGGCTCGGCGCGAGGATCACGGGAGTGCCGGGCGCGTCCGCGTACTTCCTGGGCTCGGCGGTGACGTACGCGGCCGAGGCCAAGCGCGCGATCCTCGGCGTGTCCGCGGCGACGCTCTCCGGCCCCGGACCCGTCAGCCGCGAGTGCGCTGCCGAGATGGCCGCCGGGGCGCGGCGGGTCTTCGGATCCGACGTCGCAGTCTCCCTCACCGGCGCCGCCGGCCCGGAGCCGCACGCCGGCGCGGAGGCGGGACGGGTCTGGGTGGGGCTCGACGCCGATGGAACCGCGCACCAGAGCGGCTTCCGGTGGCCGTGGGACCGCGACCTCGTGCGGCGCTTCGCCGAGCAGGCCGCGCTCGACCTCCTGCGGCGGCACCTGCTCGGCCTGCCTCTTCCCGACTGATATGGCTCGCGATCGTGCATCGCGACCCGAGGCGAAGGCGCTGCGCCTCTTCGTGGCGGTCGAGGTCGCCGAGGGCGTCCATGATGCGATCGACGCGGCCGCCGCCCCGTGGCGGGAGCGGTACCCGCGGGCGAGGTGGGTGCCGAGGCAGAACCGCCACATCACGCTGAAGTTCCTCGGAGCGACGTGGCCGCGTCTCGTCGAGTGGGTGACCGAAACCGTCGGCGGCGTCGCGGCGCGCCACGAGCCGTTCGAGGTCGCGGTCGGGGGACTCGGCGCGTTCCCCAACGCCCGGCGCGCGCGCGTGCTGTGGGCGGGCCTGGAGGACGGCGGAGCGATGGCCCGGATCGCATCCGACCTCGGCGACCGGCTCGCGAAGGAGTTCGTACCCGAGAAGCGTCCGTTCACGCCGCACCTGACGATCGCGAGGTTCGAGCCGCAGGTGGAGCTCGACGGGCTCGACGCGGCCCGTCTCGAGGCCGGGTCCTTCCGCGTGGATCGGCTGGTCCTGTTCCTCAGCCACCTCCGCCGGCCGGCGCCCGTCTACGAGCCGATGGGGACCTTCCAGCTCGGGGACCGACGCCCGGGTCCTTGACCTCGAACACCTGTTCGAGTAGCGTCCCAGCGAGTTGCGGCCCGGTAACTACAGAGGTGTAATCCATGTCGGACCCTCGCGGTACCGTTCGCCCAGATCGGGGGCCAGAACGAGAACCGGCACCAGGGGAGGAGCTCGGTCGCGCGATCGCGCGCTGGGCGAGGGACCAGAAGGGGGTTTCGCGGATGGACCGGGACAAGATGCTCGACGTCACGCTCTCGCAGATCGAGAAGCAGTTCGGCAAGGGCGCGGTGATGAAGCTCGGCGAGCACCCGATGGGCGCGGGGATCTCGGTGATCCCCACGGGGTCGCTCGCGCTGGACATCGCGCTCGGGGTGGGCGGGATCCCGCGCGGTCGCATCGTCGAGGTCTTCGGGCCCGAGGGCTCGGGCAAGACCACCGTCTGTCTCCACATCATCGCCGAGGCCCAGCGCCACGGCGGGATCGCCGCGTTCATCGACGCCGAGCACGCGCTCGACCCCACGTACGCGCAGCGACTCGGCCTCAACATCGACGAGCTCCTCGTCTCCCAACCCGACTCCGGCGAGCAGGCGCTCGAGATCGCGGATATGCTCGTGCGCTCGGGCGCGCTCGATGTCGTGGTGATCGACTCGGTCGCCGCCCTGGTGCCGCGCGCGGAGATCGAAGGCGAGATGGGCGACACCCATGTGGGTCTGCAGGCTCGGCTCATGTCCCAGGCGATGCGCAAACTCGCCGGCACGCTCTCACGGTTCGACACCACCGCGATCTTCATCAATCAGCTCCGCGAGAAGATCGGCGTGATGTTCGGCAGCCCCGAGACGACCCCGGGCGGTCGGGCGTTGAAGTTCTACTCGTCGATCCGGCTCGACGTTCGCAAGATCGAGAACCTGAAGGACGGGACGGACGTCGTCGGCTCGCGCACGCGGGTCAAGGTCGTGAAGAACAAGGTCGCACCGCCGTTCCGTCAGTGCGAGTTCGACATCATGTACGGCACCGGCATCTCGAAGGAGGGGAGCCTCCTCGATGTCGGCGTCGACCTGGAGATCGTGAACAAGAGCGGCGCCTGGTTCACGTACGACGGCGACCAGCTCGGCCAGGGCCGCGAGAACGCGCGCCAGTTCCTCGCCGAGCACGCGGACGTGGCGGGCGAGCTCGAGCGACGGGTCCGCGAAGCCGTCGGGCTGACCTCGTTCGGCGTCCAGGGCGACGAGACGCCGATCGACATCCCCGACGTGGTCGTCACCGACGACGTCGCCGAGCCCGCGCCCAAGAACGGCCCGAGGAACGACAAGGGCGCGAAGGAGCGCGAGACGTCCGGGGTCACGGCCGGCTAAGGGGAAGGGTTGGCCGAGCCCCGGCGTCCTCGCGAACCCAAGAGCCCGCTCGACTGCCACGAGCGGGCTCTCGGGCTGCTGGCCGTCCGGCCGCGCTCACGCCGGGAGCTCGAGATCCGGCTCCTGCGCGCCGGGTTCGAGTCCGCCGAGGTCGAGGATGTGCTCGGCCGGCTCGAGTCCGTGGGCCTGATCGACGACGCGGCCTTCGCCCGGGCAGTGGCCGAGCACCACCTGACGGTTCGCCGCTCGGGCCAAAGGGCGGTCGCCGCGGCCCTCGCGGCCAAAGGGGTGGCCCGGGCCACGATCGAGACCGCGCTCCAGGACCTCGGCGGGGACGACGTGGAGCGGGCACAGGAGCTTGCGCGCGAGCGGGTCCGGCGCTTGGTGGGCCTGCCGCCCCAGAAGGCCTACGACCGGCTCGTGGCGTTCCTCGCCCGGCGCGGCTACGACGCGGGGGTGGCGCACCGGGCCGCCCGGCTGGCGCTCTCGGTGGAGGCGCCCGAGGGTTGACCCGAACCCTTGCCTCATCGGGAGGCAGGCCGTACATTGCCTCCCAGAAGGTTCATCGGAATGCAGATCGTTCGACACGTGCCTGAAACCTTGAGAACCCACTCGATGCAGGGAGCACATCGGATCGGAGGGCGAGAGGGCCCACGCGGGCCGTCCTCGTCCTAGATCGTCGTCCACAGGCGCACGGCCGAACGAGGCCTTCCGAGGCTTTCGTTCGGCCTTTCTTTCGTTGCGTCGGAGGCGGTGGAGACGATGGAGTTCGTGATCGGTGTCATCTCGCTGGTGGTTGGGGTGGCGATCGGTTTCGTGGTCCGCAAGGCGGTGGCGCAGTCCCGGGCGCAGAGCGCCGAGACGAGGGCGCGGCAGGTGGTCCTCGAGGCCGAGCGGGAGGCCGAGCGCCTCGCGCGGGAGGCTCTCGCGGAGGTGAAGGATGAGGTCGGCGCGCTGCGACGCGACACCGAGCATGATCTGCGAGCTCGGCGCGAGGAGGTCAAGCGCCAGGAGGATCGGCTCACGCAGAAGGAGCAGTCGGCCGACGGCAAGCTCGACGAGCTCGAGAAGCGGGCCCAGGAGCTCGCCGACCGCGACGAGAAGCTGAAGCTCGTTCGCGAACAGCTCGAACACGCCGCCGGCAAGCATCGTGCGGAGCTGGAGAAGATCGCCCAGATGACCCAGCAGGAGGCGCGGGACGCCCTGCGGGCCCAGGTGGTGGACGAGGCCAAGCGCGAGGCGATGTCGACGGTCCGCGAGATCGAGCAACGCGCCCGCGAGGAAGGCGAGGAGCGCGCCCGCAAGATCGTGACGATCGCGATCCAGCGCGTCGCCTCGGAGCAGACCAGTGAGTCCACGGTCTCGGTCTTCTCGCTGCCCAGCGAGGACATGAAGGGCCGCATCATCGGCCGCGAGGGCCGCAACATCCGCGCGTTCGAGGCGGCCACCGGTGTCAATCTGATCATCGACGACACGCCCGAGGCGGTCGTGCTCTCCAGCTTCGACCCGGTCCGCCGTGAGACCGCGCGGCTCACCCTCGAGAAGCTCGTCCAGGACGGACGGATCCATCCCGCCCGGATCGAGGAGACCTTCGAGCGCTCCCAGAAGGAGATCGAGGAGGCGATCCGCCGGGCCGGTGAGGAGGCGGTGCTCGACACCGGGATCACGGACCTGCACCCGGAGATGATCCGGCTGCTCGGGCGGCTGCAGTTCCGGACCTCGTACGGACAGAACGTGCTCAAGCACCTCGTGGAGTCGGCGCACATCGCGGCGGCGATCGCGGCCGAGCTGGGCATCGATCCGGCGGTCCCGAAGCGCGGCGCGCTCCTGCATGACATCGGGAAGGCGGTGACCCACGAGGTCGAGGGTTCGCACGCGATCATCGGCGCCGAGATCGCCCGGCGGATGAAGGAGTCGCCGGAGGTCGTCCACTGCATCGAGTCCCACCACGGCGAGGTCGAGCAGCGCACCATCGAGGCCGTGATCGCCCAGATCGCGGACGGCATCTCGGGCGGGCGCCCCGGGGCCAGGCGCGAGAGCCTCGAGACCTACGTGAAGCGCCTGCAGCGGCTCGAGGAGATCTGCACCGGTTACCCCGGTGTCGAGAAGGTGTACGCGATGCAGGCCGGCCGCGAGGTCCGGGTGATGGTGAAGCCGTCGGACGTGGACGACCTCTCGGCGCAGGTGATGGCCCGCGACATCGCGAAGAAGGTCGAGGAGGAACTGCAGTACCCGGGCCAGATCAAGATCACCGTGGTGCGCGAGACCCGTTCGGTCGAGTACGCGAAGTGAGGCGGTACCCTCGAGGGTCATGACGGAGCGGCGGTACCTGTTGCGCACCTTCGGGTGCCAGATGAACGAGCATGATTCGGAGCGGATCGCCGGGTTGCTCACTGCGGACGGCTACGTACCGACCGAGGAGGCCGTCGACGCGAACGTCGTCGTCTTCAACACCTGCGCGATCCGGGAGAACGCGGACAACCGGCTCTACGGGAACCTCGGGCATCTGAAGCCGCTGAAGGACGCCAACCCTCGCATGCGGGTCGTCGTGGCGGGCTGTCTGGCTCAGAAGGACGGGGGTGCGATCCAGGAGCGAGCGCCATGGGTGGACGTCGTCGTCGGAACCCACGCGCTGCCGGGACTCCTCGCGCTGCTGCACGCGGCCGAGACCGACGGTCCTCAGATGGACGTCAGCGAGATCACCGAGGTCTTCCCG
Source organism: uncultured Actinomycetes bacterium (assembly GCA_963734275.1). Lineage (GTDB taxonomy): Bacteria > Actinomycetota > UBA4738 > UBA4738 > HRBIN12 > CAVTGO01. Next base: position 128,959 of record CAVTGO010000010.1, on the reverse strand, counting down.
AGTGCGTTGCCTGCGCTGCGCGAGGTCGCCCACCACGCGTGGGTCTCGATCGCGGTGGGGTGCGACAACGCGTGCACGTTCTGCATCGTTCCGCTCGTGCGCGGGCCACAGCTCTCGCGTCCCCTCGGCGACGTGCTCGCCGAGGTGCAGGGGCTCGCGCGACGCGGCGTCGTCGAGGTCACGCTCCTCGGCCAGAACGTCAACACGTATGGACGCGATCTCACGGTGCCCGGCTCGCCGCGCCGGCCGCTGTTCGCCGACCTGCTCCGTGCAGTGAACCAGGTCGAGGGGCTCCGGCGGATCCGGTTCACCAGCCCGCACCCGCACGACTTCACGCCCGACGTGATCGACGCGATGGCGGAGAGCGAGCGGGTGTGCGAGCACATCCACTTCCCCCTCCAGTCCGGTTCGGACCACGTCCTGAAGGCCATGCAGCGCAGCTACCGGCGCGAGCGCTACCTCGACTGGCTCCGGCGGATCCGCGAGGCGATCCCCGGCATCGCGGTGAGCACCGACATCATCGTGGGATTCCCGGGCGAAACCGAGACGGACTTCATCGACACGCTGGACGTCGTGCGCCGGGCCGGGTTCGACCAGGCGTACACGTTCCAATACTCGCCGCGTCCCGGTACGCGGGCGGCGACGATGGCCGAGCAACTCCCGAAGGAGATCGTGCAGGAGCGGTTCGAGCGGCTGGTCGCGCTGCAGGAGGAGATCGCGCTCGAGCGGATGCGGGACCAGGTGGGCACGATCGTGGAGATCCTCGTCGAGGGCATCGGCCGCAAGGGCGGGGCGCAGGGCCGCACGAGGACCAACCGGGTCGTCCACTTGGATGGTCGGCTCGACCCCGGCACGTTCCTCGAGGCGAGGATCGTGTCGGCCCATCCGCACCACCTGACGGGCGAGCCGGTCCGCGAGCCCGCCGCCGTCGGCGGATGACCCCGCGGCCCCGGTCGCCTCTCGCCCTCGTCGGCCCCACCTGCTCGGGCAAGACCGAGGCCGCGCTCGAGATCGCCGAGTCCCTCGGCGCCGAGATCGTGAGCGTGGACTCGATGCTCGTCTACCGCGGCATGGACGTCGGCACGGCCAAGCCGGAGGCGGCCCAGCGCGCTCGGGTGGCGCACCACCTGATCGATGTGGCCGAGCCCTCCGAGCCGTTCAGCGTCGCGCGGTATCAGTGGCTCGCGCGCAGGGCCGTCGCAGGGATCGATGGTCGCGGTCTCGCGGCGCTTCTGGTCGGCGGCTCGGGTCTGTACCTGCGCGCGCTCGTGGACGACCTGGAGTTCCCGGCGACCGATCCGGCCACCCGATCGCGGCTGCAGCGCGACGCCGAGACGCTCGGATCGGAGGGCCTGCACGGCCGGCTCGCGGAGCTCGACCCGGTCGCGGCCGCGAAGATCGAGCCGGGGAATGTCCGGCGCACGGTCAGGGCGCTGGAGGTGACCGCCCTCACCGGACGTCCGTTCTCGAGCTTCGCCGACACATGGGAACGGTTCCCGCCCGAGCGCGTCCGCGCGGCCGGGATCCAGATCCCGCGGCCGATCCTGACCTCGCGGATCGAGCGGCGCGTCGAGGCGATGGTCCGTGGGGGCCTGCTCGATGAGGTGAGCACGCTCGTGGGTCGCGGGTTCGGCGGATGGCTCACCGCCACGCAGGCCATCGGGTACGCTGAGTTCGCCAGGCATCTCGCCGGCGAGCTCTCGCTCGACGAGGCCGTGGCCGGCACGGTGAAGCGGACGAGGGCGCTCGCGCGCCGACAGCTCGCCTGGTTCCGGCGGGACCCCAGGATCCGGTGGTTCGAGGCGGGGGACGCCGGGGCAACCGCCCTCGTTCGAGACCTGACGGAGTACCTACGTGGCTGAGCCGTTGGACATCTGGAAGTACCACGGGACCGGGAACGACTTCGTCTTCCTGGAGGATCTCGCCGACGAGCGCCCGTTGACGACGGATCTGGTCGCGGCCCTGTGCGACCGCCACGCGGGCGTCGGTGCCGACGGCGTGATCCGAGTGACGCCGGGTCTCGCCGACGACGAGGACTTCTTCATGGACTATCGCAACGCGGACGGATCGCTCGCCGAGATGTGTGGCAACGGCATCCGGTGCCTCGGCAAGCTCGTGTTCGAGCGAGGGTTCACGACGGCGACGGAGCTCATCGTGGGATCGCGCGGCGGTCCGAAGCACCTCTCTCTCGACGTATGCGACGGCGTCGTCGAGCAGGTGACGGTCGGGATGGGCCCCGCCGCTCTGTCCCGCGGGGAGATCCCGATGGACGGGCCTGCAGCGGAGCCGTTCCTCACCGAGCCGTTCGAGGTCGACGGCCGGACGTTCAAGGCCACCGCCGTCAATATGGGCAACCCCCACCTCGTGCTGTTCGTCGAGCAGGACCCGGCCTCGATCGACGTCCGGACGCTGGGACCGCGGATCGAGCACGACCCACGGTTCCCGGAGAAGACGAACGTGGAGTTCGTGGCCGTCGAGGACGGAGCCGTGCGAGCCCGCGTCTGGGAGCGCGGCTCCGGCGAGACCATGGCCTGCGGCACGGGCGCGTGCGCGGCCCTCGTCGCCGCCAACGAGGCCGGCCTGGTCCCGGCGCGTGCCGAGGTCCGGTTTCCGGGCGGCACGCTCGTCGTCGAGCGCACGGCGGACGAGGTCTTCCTGACCGGCCCTGCGGAGCGCGTCTTCGCGGCGACGCTCGACGAGGCGTGGCTCTCGGCCCGGGGTCTCGCGTGAGGATCGCGAAGCGCATCGAGGCGCTCCCGCCGTACCTGTTCGCCGAGCTCGACCGCAAGATCGCGGCGAAGCGCGCCGAGGGCGTTGACGTGATCAGCCTGGGTGTGGGAGATCCCGACATGCCGACGCCCGACCACGTGATCGCCGCGATGCGCGAGGCCCTCGAGGATCCATCGACGCACCGGTACCCGAGCTACTACGGCTCGCCAGGGTTCCGGGCGGCCGTCGCCGGCTGGTACCGACGCCGCTACGGCGTGGAGCTCGACCCCGAGAGCGAGGTGATGGCGCTGGTCGGCTCGAAGGAGGGCATCGGGCACATCGCCCTGGCGCTCCTCGACGAGGGCGACGAGGCGTTGATCCCGGACCCCGGCTACCCGGTCTACGGGGTCTCGACGCGCCTGGCCGGGGCCACGCCGGTCGCGCTGCCGATGCCGGCCGAGAAGGGCTTCCAACCCGACCTGTCGCAGGCGTCGGTGTCGCGGCGCACGAAGGCGCTCTGGCTCAACTTCCCCGCCAACCCGACGGCCGCCGTCGCGGACCCCGCCACGTTCGACGAGGCCGTGGCGTTCGCGCACGAGCACGATCTGGTCCTCCTGCACGACGCTGCCTACGAGGAGATCACGTTCGACGGGTACGTCGCGCCGAGCGTCCTGCAGGCGGAAGGCGCCAAGGACGTGGCGCTCGAATTCGGGTCGGCATCCAAGTCGTTCAACATGACCGGCTGGCGGATCGGGTGGGCCGCGGGCTCGGCCGAGGCGATCCGGGCGCTCGCGGTCGTGAAGACGAACCTGGACAGCGGTCAGTTCACCGCGGTCCAGCGCGCCGCGATCGCTGCGCTGGAGGGACCGACGGACCACCTCGACCAGCTCCGAGCCACCTACCAGAGCCGGCGCGACCTGGTCGTCGGCACCCTGAACGGGCTCGGATGGTCGATGAAGGCCCCGCTCGGTTCATGCTACGTCTGGGTCCCGGTGCCCGAGGGCCAGACGTCCGTGTCGTTCGCCGATCGGCTCCTCGATGACGCCGGCGTGTTCGTGGCGCCGGGCACCGGCTATGGCGAGCTCGGCGAGGGCTACGTGCGGTTCTCCCTCACCGTCGAGGACGCCCGCCTGTCCGAGGCCATGGACCGCCTCGGCGGGGTCCTGTCCTGATGTCGCCGGATCGCCCGGATCGGCGCGGCGTCCACGAAGACACCATGCTCGAGTCGCCGCTCTCGGCGACCTGGCGCCCGCGCGTCCGCGAGAAGGCCGTCCTGGTGGGTGTGGGTCGTGGGATCGAGGAGGCGGACCTGGACGAGCTCGCAGCGCTGGCGGACTCGGCGGGCGCGGAGCCCCTCGCGCGGATCGTGCAGACACGCCAGGAACCGAACCCCGCGACGTTCGTCGGCCGCGGCAAGATCGACGAGATCCACCGCGAGCTGCATCGAACCGGTGCCGAGACCGTGATCTTGGACGGCGAGCTCTCGCCGGGCCAGTTGCGCAACTTGGAGGACAAGCTCAAGGTCAAGGTGATCGACCGGACCGCGCTGATCCTGGACATCTTCGCGCTGCACGCGCGGAGCCGCGAGGGCAAGGCGCAGGTGGAGCTGGCGCAGCTGAACTACCTGCTGCCGCGCCTCCGAGGCTGGGGCGAGGCGATGAGCCGGATGGGCGGTGGGATCGGTACCCGCCGCGGCCCCGGCGAGACCAAGCTCGAGGTGGACCGTCAGCACATCAAGCGGCGGATCACCAAGCTGCGCAAGGACCTGAAGGACCTGACGCGGACGCGCGACGTGAAGCGGTCGCACCGGGAGCGTTCGGGCGTGCCCCAGATCGCGATCGCCGGGTACACGAACTCCGGGAAGTCCACGTTGATGAACGCGCTCACCGGTGCCGACGTCTTGGTGGCGGACCAGCTGTTCGCGACGCTCGACCCGACGGTCCGCCGGATCCAGCTCCCGAGCGGGCGCGCCGCCACGATCTCGGACACGGTGGGATTCGTGAGCAAGCTCCCGCACGACCTCGTCGAGGCGTTCCGCTCCACGCTCGAAGAGGTGGCGCGCGCCACGTTGGTCCTGCACGTCGCGGACGCGTCCGCGCCGGAGCTCGCGCAGCAGATCGACGCTGTCCGTGGTGTCCTCGCCGAGATCGGCGCCGGCGCCGTTCCCGAGGTGCTCGCACTGAACAAGGCCGACCTGCTCTCCGAGCACGAGCGGGCGCGGGTGCTCGCGCGGTTCGACGCCGACGCCGCGGTGATCAGCGCGCTCACCGGTGACGGGCTCGCGGAACTCTTGGATCGCGTCGAGGCCGCGATACCGGGCTTCCCCGTCGAGGTGACGCTCCTCGTGCCGTACGGCCGCGAGGACGTGACCGCGATGCTCTATCGCGACGCGGAGGTGCTCTCGGAGGACGCCCGCGAGGACGGCACGCTCGTGCGGGCTCGCGTCGGCGAGCGGGAGCTGGCACACGTCGGGGCGCTCCGGGTTCCGGGTCGCGATCGAACCGCCGAGGCCGGCTAGCCGGATCCTCCGGGCGAGCCGATCGCCCAGAGGTCCTCGGCCGCCCACGCGCGCTCGATCGCGACGTCGGGGTCGGTGCCGCGTTCCCTGGAGAAGCGCAGCGCCAAGAGCTGGAGGCGCACGACGAGGGGGATCTGGGCAAGGAGCACCGGCAGGTCCGCCGCCTCATGCACGCGCGTGACCGGCACACCCTCGGCTTCCGCTGCCTCCGCCACGCCGTCGACCAGGCCGTCCGAGTCCGGCGGCGTGAGCAGCACCAGTCGGTCCTGGTCGGTCAGGGGCACCGCGTGGCCGTGGAGCAGGTACTCGACGTCGTAACCCTCGGCGGGGAACCGCGAGGCCTCGCGGATCTTCAGCGTGCCCTCCCGTGCGGTGACCGACGCGGGTCCCTCGCCGGACAGGACCAGGAGCCGGGACGGCTGGGGGATGTCCTGCGTGCCCGGGTCGGCGATGGCGGCCCGCACGGCGTCGGGGACGCGCGCGAGGACCTCGGGCGAGAAGGACTCGGCCCCGATCGCCTGCGAGAGCCGCGCGAGCAACAGCAGGACCGTCGTGTAGCTGACGGTGTAGGTGTGCGAGGTCTCCTTGTCGACGGTCCAGATGGCCTCGGGAAGCTCGCCGTCGCGCCGCGTGATCGGGACGACCCGTAGACCGGCGGCCATCGCCGTGGCCCACGTGGCGCCGGCGTAGGCGGTCTCGGTGCCGGCGTTGTGGCTGATCAGGACGACGGCGTCCCGGGGGTCGATCGGCGGGGCCCAGTTGGCGAAGTGCATGGAGCTGATCGCGTGCGCCGCGCGACCGGCGTCCTGGAACATCCATGCACCCAGCTCGGCAGCGTGCTGGCTCGTCCCCGTTCCGACGAGCCAGATCCGGTGGGCCTGACGGAGCCGTTCGAGCGCGTCGTGGGGGAGCCGCGCGTCGAGGAGCCGTTGGAGCTCGTCGGGTTGCGCGTGGATCTGTCGCTCGAGGTTGGTGATCGTTGGCTGGACGTCGGACACCGCGCTGCCTCCGTTCGCCGGGGTAGCGCGGAGCCTAGAGCTTCCGGAGGACCGAGACCACCGGGCCGAGCACGCGACCGTCCGGCTCCATCTCGAAGGGCTCGAGCACCGGGTTCGCGGGGACGAGCATCACCTTGCCGCGCTCGCGCCTGATGCGTTTGACGGTGGCCTCGTCCTCTGCCGGCCCCGGGAGCAGGACCGCGACGATGGCGCCGTCGCTCGCGACGGGCTGCGAGCGCACGATGACGACGTCGCCGTCGAGGATGCCCGCGTCGATCATGGAGTCGCCGCTCACGCGGAGCGCGAAGTGCTCGGCATCGCCCGCGAACCCCATCGGGACGACGATGTGCTCCTCGACGTGCTCGGCCGCGAGGACCGGTGCGCCGGCCGCGATCCGGCCCACGAGGGGAACCACCACGCCCTCGACCCTCGGAGCCTCCGAGAGCGCCATGGCGCGAGGCTTCGTCGGGTCCTTGCGCAGGAGCCCGCGCCGCTCCAGGTTCGCGAGCTGCGCGTGGACGCTCGACGACGAGGTCAGCCCGACGGCCTCGCCGATCTCGCGCACGGTGGGCGGGTAGCCGCGCTCCCGGACGGTCTCGGCGATGTAGTCCACGATCCGGCGCTGGCGGGGGCTGAGCGGGCTCAGAGCGGTCGGGCTCACATCGGGCATGTCAGACCCTCCTCGTAGGCTCCGGAACGCTAGCACGGCCCTGTGGGAGGTTCAAACATATGTTCGGTTCCGTGCTTGACTCCGAACGGGTGTTCGAGCATCATCGTCCTATGACTCGAACGCGTGTTCGGCGTCGTCGCCTCGTCCTCGTGCTCACCATGACGGCCATCGCCGGTGCGTGGGGGGGCCCGGTCGCGGACGCACTCGGCGGACCCGAGACGGTCCGGGTCGCTCGAACCAGCTACGTCGTGCGCAGCGGCGACACCCTGTGGTCCATCGCGGGGACCCTGTCGCCGGACGAGGACCCGCGTCGCCTCGTCGACGCGATGGCGGCCGTCAACGAGGTCGATCCCGGCGCCCTGGTGCCCGGGCAGACGCTGATCGTCCCGGCCGGCTAGGGACGGATCGCCAGCGGTTCGCGGATCCCCACGAGCGCCCGGCGTTCGACGACCTGATCGACGACGCCGTACTCGAGCGCCTCCTCGGGTCCGAGGATGAAGTCCCGCTCCAGGTCGGCGTGGATCCGCTCGGTGGTTTGACCCGTGTGCTCCGCGAGGATCTGCTCCATCCGCGTGCGTTGTCGGACGGCTTCCGCCGCATGGATCGCGATGTCCGCCGACTGTCCCTGGATGCCGCCGTGGGGCTGGTGCAGCAGGACGCGCGAGTTGGGCAGCGCGTATCGCTTGCCCGCCGCCCCCGCGGCCAGGATCACCGCGGCGGCGGACGCCGCCTGGCCGAGGCAGTAGGTCGCGACGTCGGACTTCAGGAACTGCATCGAGTCGTAGATGGCGAACAGGGCGGTCGTCGCGCCTCCCGGGCTGTTCACGTACATCGAGACGTCCCTGCCCGGCTCGACGGAGTCGAGGAACAGCAGCTGTGCGACGACGGTGTTCGCGACGGCGTCGTCGATCTCCTCGCCGAGGAACACGATCCGCTCGCGGAGCAGGCGCGAGTAGATGTCGAACGAGCGCTCCCCGCGTGACGTTTCCTCCACGACGGTCGGTACCAGCCGCACGGCGATGGGGTGCATCTCGATCCCTCCTCCGATACGATGGCAACCGTTCGGTTGCGCGGTCAGCCTACGCGGCACGATCAGGTATCGCAACCGCTCAGTTGCGGAAGGTGGGGGATGTCCCAGCAGGGACCCGACGAGGTCGTCACGAGGAGCGTCGTGCTTCGGGCGACCCGAGCCGACGTGTGGGCCGCACTGACGACACCCGCGGAGCTCTCGTCCTGGCTCGGCGAGGTCCTCGAACTGGATCCGAGACCCAACGGCGGCGTGATCGTCCGGGAGCCGGACGGCGCGATCCGGCGGGGATCGGTCGAGGCCGTCGAAGCGGGCCGGTCGCTGGTCCTGCGGTGGCGCCGCCTGTCGGGCGCGGGAGCTACGTTCCGTGCGGGGGAGGCGACGAGGGTGACGTTCGAGCTCGACGACGACGCGGACGGCACGCGATTGACGGTCCGCGAGGAACGGGTTCCGCTCGTGACACGGTCGGCACGATGAGCGACCGTGAGGTCGACGCGGTGTTCGCCGCCCTGTCCGATCCGACGCGCCGCGCCGTCATCCGTTCGCTGTCCGAGGACGGCCCGAGCACGGTGACGGAGCTGGCCGCGCGACTCCCGGTCAGTCGGCAGGCCGTCGCGAAGCACCTGGATGCGCTGGAGGAGGCGAGGCTCGTCGGGTCCACCGCCGAGGGCAGGAGCAGGCGGTACCGCCTCACGCCGCGCCCGATGACACGCGCCATGGGGTGGATGGCCGATGTCGGTGCGGCGTGGGACGAGCGCCTGGATGCGCTCAGCTCCCATCTCGGCCGCCGCCGGGCTTGACGGACCCTACATCTCGCCCGTACCGTCCGCGCGAACCACCACATCTTGGGGTGAGGCGCATGCGGTGTCCGTGGTGCAGGCACGAGGACGACAAGGTCGTGGACTCGCGGCCCGCCGAGCACGGTTCGGCGATCCGCCGCCGACGTCAGTGCCTGTCTTGCGGCCGTCGCTACACGACGTTCGAGCGCGTCGAGGAGGTCGGCCTCGTGGTCGTGAAGCGGGACGGGACGCACGAACCGTGGGATCGCCAGAAGGTGCTGACCGGGATCGGGCGAGCCATCGTGAACCGCCCCGTGACGGACGAGCAGGTCGCGGCGCTCGTGGACCGTGTGGAGACGCGGCTGCGCCGCAAGGGTCCCGCGGTGAGCTCGGAACAGGTCGGACTGGAGGTCCTGCAGCACCTCCAGCGTTTGGACGAGGTCGGATACCTTCGATTCGCCAGCGTCTACATGGACTTCCAAGAGGCCGGCGACTTCCAGCGAGAGCTCGGCCGGCTCCGCAAGAAAGATCCCGCCAAGTCCCGGACCCGCTGACCTGCGCAAACGCTTCTTGATACCATATGTAGTGGCCGGAGCCCTCCCGAACCACACGATATTGCTGCGGGGGACCTTGACGACACCGGTCGGCGGGGGCAGAATCACGTCCTTGTCATTCGACTTCCCGCACCACACGACGAGAGGGGGAGCGCTTCGGTGGCGACGAAAGAGGGGGACGTCCAGGTCATCCGCGACGGCCTGACCTTCAGGCGATTCTTCACCCGCGAGGGGACCCACCCGTTCGACGAGATCGAGTGGGAGACGCGGGACGCGGTGATCCCGAACTACAAGGAGGGCGGCAACGCCTTCGAGCAGCGCGACGTGGAGTTCCCGGTCTCGTGGTCGCAGAACGCCACGAACATCGTCGCCCAGAAGTACTTCCGCGGTCCCCTCGGCACCCCGCAACGCGAGTCCAGCGTCCGCCAGCTCGTCGGACGTGTCGTCGACACGATCACCGGGTGGGGGAAGAAGGATCGCTACTTCGCCAGCGCCCAGGACGCGCAGGTCTTCTCGGAGGAGCTCTCGCACCTGCTCGTCACCCAGAAGGCCGCGTTCAACTCGCCGGTTTGGTTCAACGTGGGCGTCCCGGACACCCCGCAGCAATGCAGCGCGTGCTTCATCCTCGCCGTGGACGACACGATGTCCTCCATCCTCAACTGGTACGTCGAAGAGGGGACGATCTTCAAGGGCGGGTCGGGCTCGGGCATCAACCTGAGCAGGATCCGCAGCTCCCAGGAGGCCCTCGCGGGCGGTGGGACCGCCTCCGGCCCGGTCTCGTTCATGCGCGGGGCAGACGCGAGCGCCGGCACGATCAAGTCGGGCGGCAAGACCCGCCGCGCGGCGAAGATGGTGATCCTCAACGTCGACCATCCGGACGTCCACGACTTCATCTGGTGCAAGGCTCGCGAGGAGCAGAAGGCCCGCGCCCTGCGCGACGCCGGTTTCGACATGGACCTGGACGGTCGCGACGCGTACTCGATCCAGTACCAGAACGCGAACAACTCGGTCCGCGTGACCGACGAGTTCATGAAGGCATACGAGCAGGACCAGGATTGGAAGCTGAAGGCGGTTCTCTCCGACGACACGATCGAGACGATCCGCGCGCGTGAGCTGATGCGCGAGATGGCCCAGGCGGCCTGGGAATGCGCCGACCCCGGGATGCAGTACGACACCACGATCAACGAGTGGCACACCTGTCCGGCCACGGGGCGGATCAATGCCAGCAACCCGTGCTCCGAGTACATGCACCTCGACAACAGCGCGTGCAACCTCGCGTCGCTGAACCTGATGAAGTTCCTGGACGCCGACGGCGCCTTCGACGTGAAGGCGTTCCGCAAGGCCGTCGACATCGTGTTCACGGCCCAGGAGATCGTGATCGGCAACTCGGACTACCCGACGGAGAAGATCGCGCGGAACGCCCGGGCGTTCCGTCAGCTCGGCCTTGGCTACGCCAACCTCGGGGCCCTGCTGATGGCGCGGGGGCTGCCGTACGACTCGGACGGCGGGCGAGCCTGGGCGGGCGCGATCACCTCGCTCATGACCGGCCAGGCCTACCGCACGAGCGCTCGGACCGCCGAGGCGATGGGCCCGTTCGAGGGCTACTCGCCCAACGCCGACGCCATGCTCCGCGTGATGCGCAAGCACCGTGCGGCCGCGGACCAGATCGACGGCGAGCACGTCCCCGAGGCGCTCCTCTCGGCGGCCAAGCAGTCGTGGGACGACGCGATCGCGTTCGGAGGCAAGCACGGGTACCGCAACTCGCAGGCGACGGTCCTCGCGCCCACCGGCACGATCGGGCTGATGATGGACTGCGACACCACAGGCATCGAGCCCGAACTGGCACTCGTGAAGACGAAGAAGCTCGTGGGTGGCGGCACGATGCAGTTCGTGAACCAGACGGTGCCGCGCGCGTTGGGGCGCCTCGGCTACGACGCCGGACAGGTCGAGGACGTCGTCGCCTACATCGCCGAGCACAACTCGGTCATGGATGCCCCGCACCTGATCGAGGAGCACTACGCGGTGTTCGACACCGCGATGGGTGCACAGCCGATCCATTACATGGGGCATGTGCGGATGATGGCCGCGGCGCAGCCGTTCATCTCCGGCGCCATCAGCAAGACGGTGAACATGCCCGAGCACGCCACGGTCGAGGAGGTCGAGCAGCTGTTCGTGGAGAGCTGGAAGCTCGGCCTGAAGGCCGTGGCGATCTACCGCGACAACTGCAAGGTCGCCCAGCCGCTCTCGGCCGACAAGAAGAAGAGCGCGCAGGTGCCCGAGCCGGCGGAGCTCGCCCAGCCGGTGCGCAAGCGCCTGCCGATGTCCCGCCCCTCCCGCACCACCTCGTTCCAGGTGGGCGACGCCGAGGGCTACATCACGGCGGGGTCCTACCCGGACGACGGTCTCGGCGAGATCTTCTTGAAGACCTCGAAGCAGGGCTCCACGCTCTCGGGGATCATGGATGCCTTCTCGATCGCCATCTCGATCGGCCTGCAGTATGGGGTGCCGCTCGAGACGTACGTCTCGAAGTTCATCAACATGAAGTTCGAACCGAGCGGTCTCACCAACGACCCGGACATCCGGTTCGCGAGCTCCATCGTCGACTACGTGTTCCGCCGCTTGGCGCTGGACCATCTGGCCGCGCACCAGCGCGATGATCTCGGCGTGCGCTCGATCGAGGAGCGCAAGGAGACCGCCGCGGCCGAGGCGTCCGAGAGGATGAGCCTTGGGCCGTTCGAGCCCGAGGTGACCGAGGTCGAGATCCCCGCGGCGCCCGAGCCGATCGAGCTGAGCTCGAAGCCGGCGGCGCACGCCGCGGACGCCCCGCTGTGTTACGCGTGCGGCTCGAAGATGCAGCCCGCGGGCAGCTGCTACGTCTGCCCGAGCTGCGGTTCCACCAGCGGCTGCTCGTAACGCCGTTCCGGTGGAGGCCGGGCTCGTCCCGGCCTCCCCACCTTCGGTAGGCTCCGCAGCGATGGCGCACGAGATCACGGGGATCCACCACATCCAGCTCGCGATGCCGGTGGGGGAGGAGGACGCGGGCCGGGTCTTCTACGGCGAGCTCCTCGGCCTCCCCGAGGTCCCCAAGCCCTCCGAGCTGGCGCCTCGCGGCGGTATCTGGTTCCGCTCGGGCTCGCTGGAGGTCCATCTCGGTGTCGAGCGGCAGGACTTCCGCCCGGCCACCAAGGCGCACCCGGCGTTCGTCGTCCACGGCCTCGATGAGCTCCGGGAACGCCTCGAGGCGGCCGGCTACCGGATCGACGAGGACGTGCAGCTCGAGGGCTACCGCCGCTTCCACGTGCGCGACCCGTTCGGCAACCGCCTCGAGCTCGTCGAGCCGGCGTGACCGAGCTCCCGTTCCACCGCCTCGATCCCGATGCCGAGCTCCCCGAGCGAGCCCGCGCCGGCGACGCGGGGTTCGACCTGCGCTCGGCGACGGACGTCGAGGTCGGACCGGGGGAGCGCGCGATGGTGCCGACGGGCCTCGCGGTCGCGATCCCCGACGGCCACGCGGGCCTCGTGCTGCCGAGGAGCGGGCTGGCCAGCAAGCACGGCCTCACGCTCGCGAACGCGCCCGGGCTGATCGACGCCGGCTACCGCGGCGAGCTGATCTGCGCCGTGGTCAACCTCGACCGGGAGCACCCCGTGAAGATCGCTCGGGGCGATCGCATCGCGCAACTCGTGATCGTTGCGGTGCCCGACCTCGAGCCCGGCTGGGTCGACGAACTGCCGCCGTCGGCTCGCGGCGAGGGCGGGTTCGGCTCCAGCGGGACGCGGTGAACCTCCTGGTCGCGGCCACACGCCCCGCTGGTTGAAGTCGCGTGGGCCACGACCGTAGACTCGGAGGCACCACGTGCGGACGTGGCTCAGTGGTAGAGCACCACCTTGCCAAGGTGGGGGTCGCGGGTTCGAATCCCGTCGTCCGCTCCACTCGAAGGCTTCCGGCGACGTCCATCCGCGTATCTGCGGCTCGCGTAGACTGTGCGCTCGGCCCGGACGACCGGGCCGCTCCGGCGGGGTGGCCGAGTGGTTAGGCAGGGGACTGCAAATCCCCGCACACCGGTTCAATTCCGGTCCCCGCCTCGGAACCCGTCGCAGCCGTTCGGTACGATTCGGCCGCGCGGGCGCTTAGCTCAGAGGTAGAGCGCTTCCCTGACACGGAAGAGGTCAGAGGTTCAATTCCTCTAGCGCCCACCACACGTATTACCCGGTCAGGTGCCGCCGACCGACGCGCCTCGTCGCGATGGTGGGGCTGCCGAGGCAGCCTCACCATCCGCGACTCGGTTCGACGGAAACTTCGCTGTTCTTACGCGGCGCACGCCGGTGTGTCCGCTGGGATCAGCAGCAATCCTGTGGCCGGGGACTCGAAGAACGTCGCCACGATCACGGTCTCCCCACCGGTCGGGTTGTAGGCGGAGTGGACGTGCCCGTGGCCTGCATCGACGAAGGCGGTCCCCGTCGGGTACGCCCGCTCCGCGCAATCGGTCTCGACGAAGACGAGCGTGCCCTGAACCACGTTGACGATGACGGGTCCTGCGTGGCTGTGCCAGGGGAACTGCGCTCCCGGCTGGATGGTGAACCGGGCCGTCACCGTCCTCGAAGGATCGACGACCTTCACGACCTCGGTGTCCTCACCGGTGGTGATCTTGAACTTCATGTCGATGTCGTCCGGGAACACGCTGCGCGGCGACAGGACCTCGGTCGCGATCGGCAACGGCGGCTCCTGCGCGGCGAGCGGCAGCATCCCGATGCCGATCGCACTCATGGCGAGCAGAGCTGCTGTCAACACGAGCACTGACTTCTTCATCTGCGGTCTCCTCTCCGTTCCTCGCATCACGTGTCTGAGCTTCATCGCCTTCCTCCTCCTCTCTCGGTTCCCGATGAACGCTCGTCCATCGCGACGGTAGGAGGTCGTTCCGGCCGGCTCTACGGTGGCTGCTTGGCGAACGCCGGGATGCTGCCACCCGTCCCGATACCGTGCTGGGCCGCTTGACGCCGCCCGGGCGATGACGGACAACTGCCGGGGATCCCAGGCGCAGGAGGGCATCCGCTGGAGACCGAGCAGACGGACGAGCAGCCAACCCTCGATGGGTTGCGCCGCGAGATCGAGGAGCTCCGAGCTTCTCGGAAGCGACTCGCGCTGGTCGCCGATGCCGAACGTCGCGGCATCGAGCGGGCCCTGCACGAGGGCGTGCAGCAGGATCTGGTGGGGCTCGCGGCCAACCTCGAGGTCGCGGCGGGGTCGGTGGAGTCCGATCCCGCGGCGGCGAAGGCGCTCCTGGACGAGCTGCAGCGCGAAGCGCGGCGGGCATTGACGGAGATGCAGGAGCTCGCCAACCGGATCTTCCCTCCGCTGCTCGACGCGGGCGGGCTGGTCGCGGAGCTCCGCGCGGCAGCGAGCCGCGCAGGCGTGCCAGCGCGGATCGACGTCGACGTCGACGTGGCCGCGTCCTCTCCGCCGGAGATCGCCGGCGCCGTCTATTTCTGCGCGCTGGACGCGTTCGAGCGCGCGGCGGCCGGCACCCCGGTCGTGGTGAGGGTCCGGGGCGAGGAGGGCGCCCTCGCGTTCGAGATCGACGTGGACAGCGACCTGGGATCGGAACGTCGCGCCCAGCACGATCGGGTCGAAGCGCTGGGCGGCCGGGTGACGATCACCGCGGGGGGCGACCGGACCACCGTGGCCGGATCCCTGCCGCTCTCGCCATGACGCTAGTCGCCCTCCCCCAGGTAGAGGATCACGGCTTTCACGCGCTTGTTGACCGACGGCTCCCAGGTGAGTCCAAGCTTCAGGAAGATCGAATGGATCACCTTCTCGACCGACCGCTCCGCGAGGAAGAGGGACTCACCGATCGCCTCGTTGCTCTTGCCGGCCGCCATCTCGCGCAGCACGTCGCGCTCACGCGCGGTCAATCGGTGGATCGGAGACTGCTCGCCTCGGGCGTTCTCCGCGACCAGCGCCTCCACGACCTTCGGGTCGATCACCGAGCCACC
This sequence comes from uncultured Actinomycetes bacterium, assembly GCA_963734275.1. Classification (GTDB taxonomy): domain Bacteria; phylum Actinomycetota; class UBA4738; order UBA4738; family HRBIN12; genus CAVTGO01. The sequence goes on along the minus strand of CAVTGO010000010.1, from coordinate 113,713 downwards.
GCCTGCGACGGCCCGGATGGCCGACAGGAGCTGTTCCGGTTCCAGGACACGCTCCTTGAGGAGGTAGGAACGGCCCGCGCTGCCGCCCTCGAGGAGGGCGAGCGCGTAGCTCGGCGTCGCGTATTGGCTCAGGACCACGACGCCGACGTCGGGATCCGTGGTCCGCAGCCGTTCGGCCGCCCTGATCCCTTCATCCGAGTTGTCGGGCGGCATCCGGATGTCGGTGACGACGACGTCGGGCTGCTCCGCGTCCACGGCGGCGAGCAGCGAATCGAGGTCCTCGCACACCGCGGCGATCTCGATGTCGGGCTGGGTCTCGAGCAGTCGCCGGATGCCCTCGCGGACGAGCAGGTGATCCTCCGCGATGACGAGCCGGATCACCATGACCGGAGGATACGCCGGTGCCCCTCGTCCTGATCGTCGACGACAACGAGAAGAACCGGAAGCTCGCCGCCGCCGTGCTCTCCGCCGCCGGGTTCGAGACGCTCGATGCGGGCACCGGCGCCGAGGGAGTCGCCCTCGCGACCGAGCACGTTCCCGACGTGATCCTGATGGACCTCCGGCTTCCCGACATGGATGGGGCGGAAGCCGCCCGAACGCTCACGGGCGACGCACGGACCTCTCGGATCCCCGTGGTGGCGATGAGCGCGCTCCCGCTCGAGGGGAAGGCGGAGTGGCTCGGGGCCGCCGGCTTCGCCGGTTCCCTCGAGAAACCGCTCCGCGTCGGCACCTTCCCGGATGAGGTGCGCCGCTTCTGCGAGGACAGGACGGCGTGAGGAGTCACAGCTGGCCGTACCGTGCCAGCACCCCCTCGCGAAGGCGGTTGGCCTGGTGGCCCGAGACCGCCCGGCTCCCTAGCCTCTAGACGGATCGGCTCGACGGTGTGAACATCGCCGGGCACCGACGACCTGGCAGTTTGAGCGGAAAGGGGACGCACATGCGGAGGCACGTGATCGGTGGCGCACTCGGGGTCTTTCTCCTCTCGGTCGTGCTCGCCGCCTGCGGCGGCCCGGCGACCGACTCGGCCGGCGACCAGTCCCGACGGTTCCAGGACATGTGGGAGATCGACAACATCGAGAAGCAATTCCATCGTGCTACGACGGAGAAGGACATCGACCTGATGATGAGCCTGTACGCGCCGAACGCGACCATGACCGTGGGTCCGGGTGTCACCGCGTCCGGGCTGGACGAGATCCGTCGATTCTGGCTGGAGGACTCAGCGCCCTTCGCGCCCGAGAACAGCTGGGTCTCGGATCACCCCGCGTACAAGCTCGAGATCACGGTCAACGGCGACCGGGGCACGCTGCACTTCGAGTGCCACTTCGTCGATGTCCAAACCGGCGAGGTTGCCTCGACGACGACCGCCGACTTCGATGTGGCCCGGATCGATGCTGAGTGGCTGATCACGAGCATGGTCGGCGGGACGACCGTCCTGGAAATCTGAGATCTTGGCCGAGGAGCAGGAGCCGCGGGTCGTCGCCGAGGGGCGGCGACGGATCGACAACCCGCTCGTGCGGGGAGTCGCTCGCCTGCCGGTGAAGGTTCGGACGAAGCTCTTGATCGCGTTCGTCGGCACGTCCGTGCTGCTCGTCGCCGTTGGGCTACTCGGCCAGCTCGTGCTCGGACAGTCGAACGATCGCGTCGCGAGCGTTGGGCCTCTCCAGGAACGAGCCGTCGAGTACAGCAGGCTCCAGGCCGCGGCGGGGTACCTCCGGCAAGTCCTGGGGTCGAACCGCGGGCCCGACTTGGACGCGGTGTGGCCAGACCTGGCGTCGCCCGAGCGTCGCGGGGTCTTCTCGCTCACCGTGGATCTGTTCGCGGTGGATGCGGCCGATGTGGTCGCGGCGCTGACGGCCCCGGATCAACTCGGATTCTCGCCGCCTCCGGATGACCTGGAGGTATTGGGAAACATCGAGGACACCGCCCATCAGCTTTCGAGGAAGATCGAGGAGGAGCTCATCCCTCTCTACGAGGGCGCGACCATCTCGATCGACGACGAGGAGCTGATCGACGAGATGCTGCCGCTGCGACGGGATGCGGAGTTGCTCGCGAGCGACCTCTACACGGACGCCGCTCAGCTGGCGAACAGGACCCGAGATGAGATCGATCATCTGATCGCCCGGAACGCGAACTCGTTCGCGAGTTCTCGAGCCCTGTTCATCGGCGTCTCGGCGGGCACGCTCGTGCTCGCTCTGCTGCTGGGATTCGTCCTGTCGTGGTCGCTGATCGGGCCCATCCAGCAGATCGACACTCGCGTCGCCGCGATCGCGTCGGGCAACTTCTCGGGCCACGTCGACGTGGACAACCGCGACGAGCTGGGGGCGTTGGGCGCCAACGTCAATCGGATGAACGAGGAGCTCCGGCGTCTCTATACCGAGCTCGAGGCCGCGAGTCGGCACAAGTCGGAGTTCCTGGCCAACATGTCCCACGAGCTCCGGACGCCGCTCAACGCGATCATCGGCTTCTCCCAGGTGCTGCGCGAGGGGATGGCCGGATCGGTGAACCCGAAGCAGATGGAGTACCTCGACGACATCACCTCCTCCGGGAACCATCTGCTCTCGCTGATCAACGACGTCCTCGACCTCTCCAAGGTCGAGGCGGGACAGGTCGAGCTCGAGGTGCACCCGTTCTCCCTGCGGGAGGCGCTCGAGCGCGGCGTCGTCATGGTGCGCGAGCGCGCGACGGAGGACGGGGTCCGCGTCGCGTTCGTCGCCGATCCGGAGGTCGACGTGGTCGACGGCGACGAGCGACGGATCAAGCAGGTCATCTTCAACCTGCTCTCGAACGCCGTGAAGTTCACGCCCGCCGGTGGGGAGGTCGACGTGACCGCGACACGGGTGAACGGCGAGGTCAGGGTCTCCGTTGCCGACACCGGCCCGGGCATCGCTCCCGAGGATCGGGATCGGATCTTCGAGGAGTTCCAGCAGAGCGAGACGGGGGTCGGGCAGCGCGAGGGCACCGGCCTCGGCCTCGCGCTCTCGAAGCGGTTCGTGGAGCTCCACGGCGGACGGATCTGGCTCGAGAGCGAGCTCGGTCGCGGGAGCACCTTCACCTTCGCGCTGCCCGCGAGGTCGTCCACGTCATGACGGGCGAGCGGATCCTCGTCGTCGAGGACAACGAGAAGAACATGAAGCTGTTCCGCGACGTCTTGATCGCGACGGGATACCGAACGCTCGAGGCGACGACGGGCGGCGAGGCGGTCGACATGGCGTCCGAGCACACCCCGGACCTCGTGCTGATGGACATCCAGCTCCCGGACCTCGACGGCGTGCAAGCGCTGCATCGGCTGCGGGCGAACGCGCGCACGGCGACGATCCCCGTCCTCGCCCTGACCGCACAGGCGATGCGGGGAGATCGCGAGCGGTTCCTCGCGGAGGGCTTCGACGGCTACGTGTCGAAACCGGTGAACGTGCGGGAGCTCATCGAGATCGTTCGACGGTACTGCGACGGACGGTTCGCATGAGCGGCGAGGGCCGGATCCTGGTCGTGGACGACGTCCCTGCGAACGTGCGGCTGCTCGAAGCCGTGCTCGTGCCGCGCGGCTACGAAGTCTTCTCCGCGACCGACGGCGCACGTGCGCTGGAGCTCGTCGCGTCGGCCGAGCCGGATCTGGTGATGCTCGACGTCGTGATGCCGCCGCCGGACGGGTACGAGGTGTGTCGCAGGATCCGGGAGCGAGAGGACACCGCGATGTTGCCGGTGATCATGATCACCGCCAGCACGTCGGAGAGGACCGAGGCGATCCGGGCGGGCGCGGACGATCTGATCGCCAAGCCGTTCGACCAGGACGAGCTGCTCGCGCGGGTCCGGTCGCTCCTGCGGATCAAGCGATACCACGACACGATCACGTCGCAGGCCACGGAGCTGACCGAGCTGAATCGAACGCTCGAGGAGCGAGTGCAGACCCAGGTCGTGGAGCTCGAGCGGGTCCGCAAGCTCCGGCGGTTCCTCTCTCCGCAGCTCGTCGACGTGATCGTCTCGTCGGGAGACGACGCCATACTCCGCAGCCATCGCCGCATGGTCGCGATGCTCTTCGCGGACCTCCGCGGATGGACCAGCTTCGTCGATGCGGTCGAGCCTGAGGAGTTGATGCAAGTGCTCGGGGAGTTCCACCATGTGATCGGCGGTCTCGTGCAACGCTTCGATGCGACCGTCGGTTTCCTCGAGGGGGATGGGGTCCAGCTCTTCTTCAACGATCCCCACGAGGTCCCGGACGCTTCTCTGCGGGCGGTGAGACTCGCGTGCGCGCTCCGCGAAGAGATGGCGAAGCTGACGCCGGCGTGGCGCAAGCGCGGGTACGAGCTGGACCTGGGTGCCGGCATCGCGCTCGGCTACGCGACGTGCGGCGAGGTCGGGTTCGAGGGCCGCTCCGACTACGCGGCGATCGGCGCGGTGACCAACCTCGCGTCGCGGCTCGCCGACGAAGCGACGGCCGGCCAGGTATTGATCACCCAGCGTCTCCATGCGGAGGTCGAGGAAGACGTCGAAGTGGAACCCATAGGTGAGCTCACGCTCAAGGGGTTCCGTAGGCCGATCCCGGCACTCAACGTGATCGCCGTTCGCGAGCCGGCGGCCAACCTGTCTGCCTTGCAGCGTTCTTGAGGACGATCGCTTTTTCATGCGAGTCGAGGCTGGTTTGTGACGGAGCCTGCTCACCCATCATCGAAGATGTCCGTTTGTCGGAACGCAGGCTGCCCCCGCTTGATAAGCGCCCAGCGGTCAACATGTAGTCAAGGAGCCGACGGAACCAGGCGGCACTGGACGGTACTCCTGTGAGATCCGAAACAATCTCCGACCTGCGGAAGCGCTGGTCAGAGTGTTCCCGGGCCTTCCCTGACACGGAAGAGAGGTCAGAGGTTCAATTCCTCTAGCGCCCACCATGTGATGTGTCGGCGCATCGTGGCCGGATGTGTCGGGGCATCGTAGACGCTGCCTCATCCCTGAGGCTGGTAATCCCGGGTCGGATCAAGGGTGAGCTGCCGCAGCAGCTCCCCGTCTTGGGACAGCACCCGGACGTTGAGACCGTTCACCAACATGACGACGCGCTTGCCCTTATGGGCGTGTCCCACGCTGATGTGGTGAAGGCGCGATCGGTGCCGCAGCGGTGACCTTGCCGCCCTTGTCGATCCGGTCCCGGCGGACCCTGACCCGGCACCCACGCGGATCTTCGGCCCTGACGGCCCGGCCTTGTCCCGGGTGTCGATGGTTTCCTTGGGAGTCCTTCGCTCGTTCGCCCGGTGGGGTCGCACCTCGTTGCATAGGCGACGCGAGGGCGCCTGGGCGCGGCCGGCCTGGCGCTCGGTGCCGTGACGGCAGGCGACCGGGCGGTATGGTCCCGGGAAGGATGAGCATGCACGGGACGTTGGGGAGATGGGTCGTCGCGACGAGCGTCGTGCTGCTGGGCGGGTGCAGGTCCGAACCGTCAACTGATCCATCCGATGGCACGTCCGCTTCCGCGTCGCCGGCGGGTGCGGCCGACGCGGCAAGCCCGTCTCCGGACGCCGACCTCATCGAGGGGTCCTTCGACGTCGGGGATCACGAGCTCTACATGCGCTGCTCGGGGACGGGCTCACCGACCGTCGTGTATCTCCACGGCTCGATCCCCGATCCGGCCTTCCCAGGTCATTCGAGCGCGCTCGCCATCCAGGACATGCTGGATGAGGACTACCGGATGTGCGTGTACGACCGAGCGAACATCGGACTCAGCGATAGCGTCGAGGGCCCGCTCGATGGCGAGTCGAGCGTGGCGGATCTGCATGGGCTGCTGGACACCGCGGGCATCGAGCCCCCGTATGTGCTCCTCGCCGCCTCGTTCGGTGGCCTGATCGCCGACATCTACGCCGCCACGTACCCCGACGAGGTCGTCGGCATGGTCCAGCTCGACGCGAACGTCCCCGGCACGCTCGAGGAGATCGTGGAGCGGTTCGTCCCCGAGGAGGATCGCCCCCAGGCCGACGATTGGATCGGGACGAACGAGGAGATCGATGAGCTGGCGGTGTTCGCACAGGCCGGGGAGCTCGAAGGCGATCTTCCGGCCATCCCACTAACGTATCTGGCGATCAGGGAGTCGATCCCCGACCCGAAGGAAATGGCGGCCCTCCGCGAGCTGCAGCGGGGGTTCGTCGAGCGTTTCTCACCTGGACGGTTCGTCATCCTGGACGTGCCTCACTACATGGAACCGGAGATCCCTGAGCGCATCACTCGAGAGATCGAGCGCGTGATCGCGGCGACGGGAGCCGCGTAGGGAGTCGTCCGTCCTCGCATCGCATGCGCTGCGGCGATGACGGCGTGCCCCTGGTGTGGCCACGAGAACCCGGATGGCGCGAAGTTCTGCATGGGTTTGCGCCGCGCCGCGGCCCGCTCGCGCACCCCGTCGCGGAGGAACGCAAGGCACCACCCTTCCGCAGATCAGCTCGAACCCGGGTCAACTCGAGTAGCCGGTCCGGGCGTTTCACCATCGACCAGAGGGGATCGTGGACCTTCGACCTATGGGAACCGGGCTACAGCGAGCGCATCATTCCTCTCATGAAGCAGGAGCACGCTGAGGTCCGGAGACGGCGTCGACCACGCGAGGAAGCGGCTCCCATCAGGCTGCCGGACCACGCCAAGCTCAGGGCTGACTTGGAAGAGGCGGAGAAGCTCGCGGACACGACGCTCAAGGCGTATCGGCGCGACCTCCAGAAGAGGTGACTGGCGCTCAAAGGGCGGGACTAGGTGCGCCCGAAACAGAGCAAGACCTCGTTGTCGAACACGACCTCCCCGGTCTGCTCGAACCCGTTGCGCTCGTAGAACGCGATCGGGCTGCCCTCGCCCTGTCCAGCGCTCGTCCACAGCTCCTCGACTCCTGGCCTGCTGCGGAAGTACGCAACGATCACGTCCAGCGATGCGGTGCCGAAGCCTCGTCGCTGGTAGCGCTCGTCGATGAGCAGCTTCCAGAGATAGTGGGCGATGTAGTCGGACTGCCGACTTCGTCGCTGATCGTCACGAACCCGACCGGCGTCTCGTCGGCGTAGACCGCCCAGAACAACGCGCGACCGTCCGGCTCCTCGGTTGCTTCTCGCAACGACTCGACCACACCACTGGCGAACTGCTTTTGAGTCCGTGAAACTCGCAGCGCCTCGGCGTCCCGGCGATTCGATTCGCTGATCGGCCGGAGTGAGACCATGGCGAGGACGATACTCGGCGTTGACACCCTCCTGCCGTCCGTCTCATCATCCCGAGTCACGAGTGCGATGCTCCCGGTATGGCACGGATCGGTATGGAGCAGACCGAGTGACCGACCAGGACGAGATCCAACGACGAATGCGCGAGGCGCGGGCGAAGAGAGACGCCATCCCGGAGGACGAGCGGACCGAGTTCGCGCGCACGGACCGGTTCATCGGTGCGCCGATCGGCGTCGGGGACGACGGCGAGTTCTTCCCGGAGAATCGGGGAGGCGCGTCAGGCGCAGACGCTGCGAACGGCGCGGGCGACGAGGCGGGGACGGGCGACGTCGAGCCGGACGTGGCCGAGGACGTTCCATAGCGGAGTGCCCATCGCTGCGAGCGAGCGGAAATGGCTTTTGAACCGATCGGACGCCGCAGCCATCCTGTTCACGGGAGCTCTGCCCTGACATCGGTCGTCGAGGAGATTGCCGACATCCTCGGCCACCCGCCTCCCCGGAGCCTGCCCGAGTGATCCTGTCACGCCCCTCCTCGGAGATGCCCTGCCGCTCGGGAGCTCCACGCCCCAGACCGCGATGCCGGTTGTCGAGCGAGCGGCATCCCTTCGCGCCACCGGGAGCTGCGCGTGACCCGCCGAGTCCGGTGGGCCTAATCTGAGCTGCCGATCCGTTTCCAGATGGAGGTCAAGATTGGCTCGCTCTCCTCTCGACGGTCCCACGACGCAGGCGCTCGCGGTGTCCCAACCTGCCTTGTCGCCGCTGGCCCTCCACCGCTTGCGGGCGGCCGGGGCGTTGGTGGGGCGACCGGTCGAGGTGACGGCGATCGAACAGGAGCTGGCCTCGGCCGGCTCGGGCCGGCTCGCCGCGGTGACCCTCGAAGGCGAGCCGGGGATCGGCAAGACGCGCCTGTTGCTGGCGACCGGTGAGATGGCGGCGGCTCGCGGTTTCACGACGGTCGCCGTGACCGGCGACGAAGAGCTTCGCGGGCCGTTCCTGGTTGCCCGGTCGATCGTCGGCTCGCCCGAAGCCGCGGAGACAGCCAAGGGCACACGGGCCGCTGAGGCGCTCGCCAACTGCCTCGACGCGATGACCGGACAGGACGATCCGAGCCTCGCGACCTTGTCGCCGGATGACAAGCTCCTCCGCACCCTGGATCTGGCCGCCGTGGCGATCCGGGACCTGGCGGCGATCCGGCCAGTCGCGCTGCTCGTCGACGATCTCCAGTGGGCCGATGACGACAGTCTGCGTCTCCTCCGCTACCTCGTCCGCGCCGACGCGGCGAGCCCGATCTTCCTGCTGTTGGCGATAAGACCGGAGGAGCTGGCGTTCGTGACGGAGGCCGTCAACCTGGTCGCGGACATGGATCGGGTGGGACAGGTTCGGCGGCTGAGGCTGAACCGGTTCAGCCAGCCGGAGACGCGTGCGCTCCTGCAACAGGTCCTCGGCGGGGTCGTGAACGCACCGAGCGCCGCGGCGATGCATGCCCAGTCTGAAGGGGTCCCGTTCATCGTCGAGGAGATGGCGCACGCGTACCGGGAGGGCGCGATGATCCAGGAGATCGACGGCGTCTGGACGCTGGCCCGCAACGCCGAACGATTGGTACCGTCGGCCGTCCGCACCCTGATCTCACGCCGCGCGGCGCACCTTCCCGAGGACACGAAGGCGTCGCTCGCCGAGGCGGCTGTGCTGGGACGGCACTTCAGCCTGAAGGACCTGCACGAGGTCAAGCACCGCGTCGACGAGCGGGAGACGAGGGTCGAGACGCTCGCCGATTCGCTCGCGCCGGCTGTGGCGGCGGGCCTCCTCATGGCGCACGGCGAGAGCTCCGCGGCCGACTACAGCTTCCCCCACGAGCAGATCAGGGAGTTCGCGGCCGCCACCCTCACGGGGACGCGGCGTCGAGCGATCCACGCCGCGATCGTCGAGCTCTTGCTGTTGGGAGAGCCGTCGCCCGCGAGTCTCCCGCTCCTCGCCCAGCATGCGAAGGCTGCAGGCGATGCGGTGTTGTGCGTTCGGTTCGCCCTCGATGCCGCCACGAACGCGCTGGCCGCCAATGCCCCGGAGGAGGTCTTGCGTGTGGTGGAGCTCGCGCTCCCATCCGCCGCCAGCTCGCAGGAGCGGGTCGGACTCCTCGAGGCCCGGGACCGAGCGCTCGAGATGCTCCGGCGTCCCACCGATCGGATGCAGGGTCTTGCCGAGCTCTCCGCGCTGGCCGAGGCCCTCGGCGACACCCGCCTCGAGCTCGACGTCCGCCTGCGTCGAGCGGCCGCCCTGCGCACCTCGGAGGAGGAGGATCGCGCCAGCGGCCTCGCGCGAGAGGTCCGCGAACTCGCCGAGGCGCAGGGCGACGAGCGGACAGAGCTCGCCGCGTGCATGGAGCTCGGACAGGACCTCCTCAAGATCCCGGTGGGCGAGGGGTACGTCCCACCCTCGCGAGAGGTCGACCTCGATGGCGCGGAGGAGGCCTACGGCCGCGCCGCCGATCTCGCGCGAAAGCTCGGCGACGACCCGAGCCTAGCCGCCGCGCTCCGGGAGATCGGCGTGATCAACCTGGGTCGGATCCGTGCCTGGTTCGTCGAACGGGTCCTGGCGGGCGAACACCTGCCGATCGTCCGACGCATCGCCGCCGGCGAACGGGTCGAGGACATGCTGCCGGAGCTGCCCATCGCGCCCCTGGAGGAGATGGCGACCGAGCGCTTCCAGGAGGCGCTCGAGCTCTTCGAACGCGTTGGCGATCGTCGCGGCGCGATGTCCACGATCATCGCGATGGGATACCTCAATTGGGCGCCCGACATCCATCTCGGCTCGGACGCCGCCCGGCACATCGAGGAGATCCGCCGCCTCACATCCAGGATGAGCGCGTTCACCAACGAGAGCGAGCGCGCCAGCTTCGAGGCGCAGATGCTCTACGGCGTTCACGTATTCGCCCGCGCGAAGGTCATCCCCGACCTCGCCGTCTCGAGGGGCGAGCAGGCGTACCAGAAGGCCAGGGAGCTCGGGGACCGGTCGCTCGAGTTCCTCTCCGCCGGCGGGACGGCGCTCGCGCTCCTCGACCTCGGTGATGTGGACGGGGCGAGGGGCTGGCTCGACCGAGCCGCCGCGACCGCGATCGAAAGTCCGACCCCGCTCCGAGCCCGGCGGCTGGAGTCGTGGCGCGGTCTCGCCCACGCGGCGGCCGGCGAGGCCGACGACATGCTCCGACACCTGGGGCGGGCGGTGGAGCTCGCCGCCGAACGAGGCCAAGCCGCGGCACGATGCGAGACGCTCGCGCGACTCGCGCTCTCTGCCGCACGCCTGGGGGTCGAGCGGAACGACCAGGAGCTGCTCGACGCGGCGGAACGGTCCGCTCGCGCGGCCGCGGAGCTGGTGCGGGACCTCCCCGGCCATCCGCCGTGGGGAGCGCAGGCCGACGCGGCGCTGGCCGCGGTCGCGCTCGCCGGTGGCCGGGCCGACGATGCGGTGGCGCTCGCTCGATCGGCGATGGCCTCGCTGCAGTCGGCGATGCACGAGGACCTGCATCTGGATGTGGTGGCCCAGGTCGCGAGGGTCTTTCGGTCGACGAACGCCCCGGAGTGGGAGGAGGTGCGTGAATACGTGCAGCTGTCGCTCGCGATGATCGCGCAGCGAACGCTCGACGAGGACGTCCGGGTCCGGTGGTTCCGTGGACCGGTCGGACAGGAGCTGTTGGCGCTCGCCGGTCCCTTCGAGTCCGTCCGCGCAGGCGCAGGGGACGGCGCCGGAGCCGAGCTGGACGAGGCGGACACCGCGCTCCTGCGCAGCTTGGTCCAAGGGCGGACGAACCAGGAGATCGCCGAGGAGATGAGGCTCGACGAGAAGGACGTCGCCCGCCGGCTCGGCGAGCTGTTCGCCAGGATCGGAACATCGTCTCGGGCCGAGGCCACGGCGTTCGCGTTCCGGGCGCGGGTCGTATGAGGACGGCATAGCGATGTTGCGAGCTCGGGTCGACCGGCACCGGTGCGTGGGCGCGGGAACCTGTATCACGATCGCGCCCACGGCATTCGACTGGTACGAAGGGGACTTCTCGAAGGCCGGCGTGATCGATCCGTCGAGCGTCGAGGATGAGCTCCTGCGCGAAGCGGCGCTGGCCTGCCCCACGGCGGCGATCGTGGTCGAGGAGGTGGAGGAGCTCCTGCCGTGGCAGCTGCGCGGGAAAGAGGCTCCTCGTCGCGTCGAGAAGACCTTCATGTTCACCGACATCGAGAGGTCGACCAACCTCGTGGAGGCGCTCGGCGATGAGGCGTGGCAAGGTCTGCTCCGCTGGCACGACGAGACGCTCCGCTCGCTGTTCGCCGAACACAAGGGCGACGAGGTCGTCGCGACCGGCGACGGCTTCTTCGTCGGCTTCGACTCGCCCGAGGAGGCGCTCGCGTGCGCGGTCGCGATCCAACGACGACTCGATGAGCATCGGCGGCTGCACGGGTTCGCGCCGAAGGTGCGCATCGGGGTCCACGCGACGGGCGCCACGCAGTTGGGCCGGAACTTCTCGGGCAGGGGCGTGCACGAGGCGAGCCGCATCGCCGGGCTCGCCGAGGGGAGCGAGATCATCGCGAGCAAAGACACGGCCGCGGGCTCGAGGTTCCCCACGTCGGAACCTCGGACGGTCAGCCTCCGCGGCACGTCCGAACCGGTCGAGGTCGTGACGGTGGAGTGGGGCTAGCTCGGTTCCCAGCCCCTCCTCGTCCGACTAGCCTGAAATGAGGAGAGCCGTTCGGCCATCCAGGGGTTGCGTGCTCCAGCAACGGGTTACTCCCGGATAAGCTATAAGGTCTAGGTAGCTTGACCGAGGCAGGGGAGTCATCCCCGCCGCAAGGAGGTGAGTCTTCCCCCCAGACCCTCCGGACCCCGGCAAGCTCCGATGCAAGGGAAGGGAGTCCGATATGCGGAAGTTCGCGATGGCGTTCATCGCATTCGCGGTGATCGGCCTGGTAGCACAGCCGGCCATGGCCGCGAACGTGCACTTCAAGAAGCCAGCACCGAGGTTCACCGATCTGGGTCTCACGCTCAATGTGGTGGGATCCCTGACCGGGCTCGGCAACGGAGACGTCCTCATCTCGCTGACGGCCACGGCCGACCCGACGACGACCTGCACCAATCCGGGCGGGAACCAGGCGCCGGGTCAGAATCCGGCCGAGGTCACCGTCACCGGGTCGCAGTCGATCCCGGCGAGCGAAGTGAAGAACGGGAACCTCTCGTTCAACGTGACGACGTCGCCGCCGGCCCAGCCGACGCCTGCGCAGGCAGGGTGTCCGAACAACCAGTGGACGGCGCAGATCACTGATCTCGCGTTCACGTCCGCGACCATCACCGTGGTGCAAGGTGGGGTAACGGTCCTGACGGCGAACTTCAACCTGTAGGTCGGTCAGCGCCTGAAGGATGTGAACAGGGAGCCGAGCACCACGCTCGGCTCCCCGTTCATGTTGGTTCGACCGCCCGCCTGAGTTGCCTCCTCGCGAAGCCTCAGGCTCAGATCGGGCTTGCGCCGCGGTCCTTGCAGGTGCCACACTCGAACGTCGGGCGCTCTAGAGAGGCTCGGCGATGGACGGCGGCGCGACGCGGGCACGCGCCGCCGTCTCCTATTCCGGAGCGGCCTCCGCCTCGGGGCTCCGACACGAGTGCTACCCTTGCGGACCCGGGCGCGTAGCTCAGTGGGAGAGCGCTCGCCTCACACGCGAGAGGCCGCAGGTTCAAAACCTGCCGCGCCCACGGAGGCGAGTTCCCCCGCCCCCGAGACCGACGCCGGGACCGGTTTACAGCCGGTCCGACGGTGTGCGAGGGTTGGCCGAACCAAGGAGGGACGCTGTGTCGGATCGCCTGAAGCAGAGCCTGATGTCTTCCCGCACCGAGATCGAGGCCGGACTGGCCGAGGCCGAGACCGAGCTCGCGCGGACCCGCCAGCGCGCCCGCGAGCTGGAGGAGCTGATCGCGCTCGGCACCGCGACGCTGCTCGCCGCCGAGATGATCTCGGGCGGGAGCAGGCCGGCCCCGGCCCCGGCTCCCGCGCCCGCGGCGGCGAACCCGAACCCGGCCGCCGCCGACCTCGCGGCGGCCAACGAGAAGTCCAAGGACGAGCTGCAGTCGCGCCTGTCCAAGGCACAGAAGTAGATCGGACGGAACCGCCGCCCCGCCCCCGCCGCGAGCGGGGGCGGTCGCGTGTCGGCGCCCGGGCCCTCCCGTAGCCTGGGTGCCCCCGACTGCTCCGAGGAGGCCCGATGCCCGCGATGGAGGCTGCATCCGCGTCGCCGGAGGCTGCGGCTCGCACCGAGGACCTGACGAAGGTCTACGGCTCGGGTGACGCCGAGGTCCGCGCGCTCGACGGCGTCACCGTCGGGTTCGAAGCGGGGCGGTTCACGGCGATCATGGGTCCCTCGGGCTCGGGCAAGTCGACGCTGCTGCACTGCGCCGCCGGGCTCGACGCGCCGACCTCGGGACGCGTGTTCATCGGCGACATCGACCTGACCAGCCTGTCGGAGAAGCAGCTGACGCTGCTTCGGCGGGAGAAGGTCGGCTTCGTCTTCCAGGCGTTCAACCTGGTACCCACGCTGACGGCGGCGGAGAACATCACGCTTCCGCTCGACATCGCGGGCGAGGACCCCGACCCCGCCTGGTTCGACACGGTCGTCGACACCATCGGCCTGCGCGACCGGCTCACGCACCGCCCGAGCGAGCTGTCGGGTGGGCAGCAGCAGCGAGTCGCCGGGGCGAGAGCCCTCGTGAGCCGGCCCGACATCGTCTACGCGGACGAGCCGACCGGGAACCTCGACTCCCGCTCCGGACACGAGCTCCTCACGTTCCTGCGGAGCGCCGTGAAGGATCACGGCCAGACGATCGTCATGGTCACGCACGACGCCTCGGCCGCGAGCTTCGCCGACCGGATCGTGTTCCTGGCGGACGGCCGCGTCGTGGACGAGATGCTCGAGCCGACCACCGAACGCATCCTCGATCGCCTGAAGGCCCTGGAGGGCTAGGTGTTCCGCGCGGCGTGGCGGAGCCTGTTGGCCCGCAAGGTCCGCCTGCTCCTCACGGCGTTGTCGGTGGTCCTCGGCGTCGGCTTCATGGCCGGCACGTACGTCCTCACGGACACGATGACCAAGGCGTTCAACCAGCTGATCGAATCCAGCAACATCGGCGTCGACGTGATCGTGAGGGGCGAGCAGGCGTTCGAGTCCCCCAACGGCCCGGGCTCCGAGGAGCGCCAGCCGCTGCCCGAGACCGTCGTGGACGAGATCAGGGCGGTCGACGGCGTCGCCGAGGCGGCGGGCGACGTGCTGGGGTTCGCGCAGCTCGTCGACCCCGCCACCGGAAACGTGATCGGCGGGTTTGGGCCCCCGACGTTCGGGGCGTCCTTCAGCGAGTTCGGCGGGTTCACACTGAAGGACGGGGCGATCCCGGCCGGACCCGGTCAGGTTGCGATCGACGCCGGCACGGCGGAGCGGTACTCGATCGGGGTCGGGGACCGGATCCAGTTCCTGTTCGAGGAGAGCACGCAGGAGTTCGAGGTCGCCGGGCTGGCGGGGTTCGGCGAGGTGGACAGCCTCGGCGGGGCGACGTTCGCGCTCTTCGACCTCGAGACCGCCCAGCAGGTCCTCGGGCGCGAGGGCGAGGTCGACACCATCTACGTTCGGGCCGAGGAGGGCGTTCCGGCCACCGCCATCCGGGACCGGGTCCAGGGCGTGCTCCCCGAACAGGTCGAGGCGATCACGGCGGCGGCCGCGACCCAGGAGGCGCAGGAACAGGTCCGCCAGTCGCTGGGGTTCGTGCAGACGGCGCTGCTCGTGTTCGCGTACGTCGCGCTGTTCGTGGGCGCCTTCATCATCTTCAACACGTTCTCGATCATCGTGGCGCAGCGCACGCGCGAGCTGGCCCTCCTGCGGGCCCTCGGGGCGACCCGACGGCAGGTCCGCAGGTCCGTCCTGGTCGAGGCCTTCCTGGTGGGCATCGTCGCGTCGGTCGTGGGCGTCGGGGTCGGCGTCCTGATCGCGGTCGGCCTCAAGGCCCTCCTGGCGGCCACCGGCATCGATCTGCCCTCGACCGGCACCACGATCCAGGCCCGAACGATCGTCGTGTCGCTCGTCGTCGGCACGCTCGTCACGGTGCTCGCGTCCGTGTTCCCGGCCCGCCGCGCCGGCCGCGTCGCGCCGATCCAGGCGCTCCGAGAGGCCACGGACACGGGCGGCCGCTCGCTGCGCTTCCGGCTGATCACCGGTTCCATCGTCCTGTTCCTCGGCCTAGCACCCTTGCTCTACGGCCTCTTCGGATCGCCGGAGGACGCCCTGTCGCTCGTCGGGCTCGGCGTCGCGCTCACGTTCATCGGGGTGGCGATGCTCACGCCGTTCATCGCGCGGCCGACCGCTCGCGCGCTCGGCTCGCCCGTGCGACGGACGGGCATCGCCGGGCGGCTCGGTCAGGAGAACGCGATGCGGAACCCGCGCCGGACCGCCGCCACCGCCTCGGCGCTGATGATCGGCCTCGGGCTCGTCGTGTTCGTGGCCGTCTTCGGCGCGTCGGCGAAGGCCTCGGTCGCCTCGACCCTCGAGCGGACCCTGAAGGCGGACTTCATCGCCACGTCGCCGAGCTTCACGGGATTCGGCCCGGCGGCCGCCGACGCGATGCGCGAGGTTCCCGGCGTCGCCGCGGTGTGCGAACTCCGTCAGACCGGCGTTCAGGTGAACGGGAAGACGGCCTTCATCACGGGGATCGACCACACCACCCTCGAGCAGGTGACCGAGATCGACCTGCAGGCGGGCTCGGTCTCGGACCTGTCGGAGCCGGGGACGGTCCTCGTGTTCGAGGACGTCGCCGCGGACAACGGGTGGACGGTGGGGGAGAGCATCTCGCTGACGTTCGCCAGCACGGGGGAGCAGCCGTTCACGCTCGTCGGGATCTACGGCGAGAAGGGCCTGATCGACGACTACGCGATCTCGCTCGAGACCTACGAGGCCAACGTGCCGCAGCAGCTCGACCTGTTCGCCATGATCTCGGTGGCCGACGGCCAGGACGTGGAGACGGTCCAACGCGATCTGGGGGCCGCGCTCGAGGAGTTCCCCAACGTCGAGGTCGAGGACCAGGCCGCGTTCCGCGATCGACAGGCGCAGTTCGTGAACCAGATCCTGAACCTGATCACCGGGCTACTGATGATGGCCGTGATCATCGCGATCTTCGGCATCGTGAACACGCTCAGCCTCTCGATCTACGAGCGGACACGCGAGCTCGGGTTACTGCGCGCGGTGGGCATGTCCCGGAGGCAGACGCGGGCCATGGTGCGGTGGGAGGCCGTGCTGATATCGGTGATGGGCGCCCTGTTCGGAGTGGTGATCGGGATCGCGTTCGGGTGGGCCCTCCAGCAGGCCCTCGCGCCGCAGGGGTTCACGGAGCTCGGCATCCCGACGGGGCAGATCGCCTTCTACGTCGTGTTCGCCGCCGTGGCCGGCGTGCTGGCGGCGATCCTCCCGGCGCGCCGCGCGGCGAAGCTCAACGTGCTGGAGGCCATCAGCTACGAGTAGGGGTTAGGTCCAGATCAGGACGACGGCGATCGCGACGAAGATGCCGACCACGACGAACGCCGCGAGCGCGGCCGGCCGGACCCAGCGAGGGCTGCTGACGCGCACGCGGTAGTCGGCGGGCGCACCGTGCCCGAGCCCGACCTCTTCGTCGATACGCCGGGCCGCCTCCGATGCCGCATCGAACCGGCCGACGGTCGTCCACTCGTCGGTGTGTCCCGCGCGTCGTTCGACCACGAGTCGATCGCGCGGCCGCAGGCTGCGGTCCAGGTTCAGCTCGGACGCCGCGATCCTCGGGTGCCCCCTGCCCATGACCGCAGGATACGACCGATATCATGGCCGCTCCATGCCCCGGATCGAGCTCGCCGACGGCTCGACGACCGAGCTTCCCGAGGGGGAGCCGGTCGGCTCGGTGCTGCCCCCCGCGGCGATCGCCGCACGGTTCGACGGAGAGCTCGTCGACCTCTCGTTCGTCCCGACCCGCGACGGGAGAGCCGTGACCGTCGCGCCCAGCGACGCGGACGGGGTCCATGTGCTCCGGCACTCGTCGGCGCACGTGATGGCACAAGCGGTCTGTGACCTGTGGCCGGGGACCAAGTACGCGATCGGTCCCGCCGTCGAGGACGGCTTCTACTACGACCTCCAGATCCCCGGGCCGATCGGGGAGGCCGACCTCGAACGGGTGGAGGCCCGGATGCGCGAGATCGCGGCCGAGGACCAGCCCTTCGTCCGCGAGGAGCTCCCGCGGGCCGACGCACTCGAGCGCTTCGCCGACCAGCCGTACAAGCGCGAGATCATCGAAACGCTCGAGGAGGGCGAGGTCGGTTCGGGCGACACCGTGACCGTCTACCGCAACGACGGATGGGCCGATCTGTGCCTCGGGCCGCACGTCCCCTCCACCGGGCGCCTCGGGGCGTTCAAGCTCATGAAGCTCGCGGGCGCGTACTGGCGCGCCGACGAGACCCGCCCGATGCTCACGCGGATCTACGGGACCGCGTGGGCGACGCCGAAGGAGCTCCGCGCCTACCTGCATCGCCTCCAGGAGGCGGAGAAGCGCGACCATCGCAAACTCGGCCGCGAGCTCGACCTGTTCTCCTTCCCCGAGGAGCTCGGACCCGGTCTCGCGGTCTGGCATCCGAAGGGAGGGCTGTTCCGCAAGCAACTCGAGGACTACGTCCGCGACCTGCACCTGGATCGCGGCTACGACCTCGTGCAGTCGCCGCACGTCGCTCGCCGGGTGCTGTGGGATACCTCGGGGCACACGGCGAAGTACGTGGACAACATGTATCCCGAGATGACGCGCGACGAGGCCTCGTACTTCGTCAAGCCGATGAACTGCCCGTTCCACGTGCTGATCTTCAAGTCGCAGACCCGCTCCTACCGCGATCTACCGATGCGCCTGTCGGAGCTCGGCACCGTGTACCGCTACGAGCGGGCCGGAACGCTGCACGGCATGCTGCGCGCTCGCGGGATGACGCAGGACGATTCGCACGTCATCTGCACCGAGGATCAGCTCATCGACGAGATCCTCGCCGTGTTCGAGCTGACGCTCGAGATCCACGGGACGTTCGGGTTCGAGGATCCGCTCGTGAACCTGTCGACGAAGCCCGGACTCGCGATCGGCGACGAGGCGATGTGGACCAAGGCGATCGAGGCGCTCACGAACGCGCTCGAGAAGAGCGGGCTCGCATACGAGGTCGCGGAGGGCGAGGGAGCGTTCTACGGCCCGAAGGTGGACTTCCATTTCCGTGACGCCATCGGCCGCCTCTGGCAGCTGACCACCGTCCAGTGCGACTTCGCGCTGCCCGACCGGTTCGAGATGGAATACGTCGGCGACGACAACGAACGGCATCGACCCGTCATGATCCACCGTGCGATCCTCGGCTCGCTCGAGCGCTTCAGCGGCGTCCTGATCGAGCACTACGCGGGCGCGTTCCCGCTGTGGCTCTCGCCCGAGCAGGTCCGGCTGGTCCCGGTGGCCGACCGCCACGTCGAGCACGCGCGCGAACTCGCGGCGCGCCTCAAGGCCGCAGGCCTGCGCCCGGACGTGGACGAGAGCGGCGAGACCGTCGGCAAGAAGGTCCGGGCGGCGCAGCTCGTCAAGGCTCCCTACGTGTTGGTGATCGGCGACAAGGAGATCGAGTCCGGGGAGGTTACGGTGCGCGACCGGTCGGGGACCGAGACCGAGGGCGTCGGGTTCGACGCGTTCGTCGCCGCGCTCGTCGAGGAGGATGCGACACGCTCGCTCCAACAGCGCTCCTTCGGGGGCTGAAGGCGTGGAGCGGATCTGGTCGCCCTGGCGGATGGAGTACATCCGCGCGGCCAAGGAACCGGGCGAGGACGAGGGCTGCATCTTCTGCGACCTGCCCTCGGAGGACGACGACGAGAGGACGATGATCCTCGCGCGCGGGGAGCGCACGTTCGTGCTCCTGAACTCGTTCCCGTACAACCCCGGGCACCTGATGGTCGCGACCTTCCGCCACACGGGCGACCTCGAGGACCTGACTGCTGAGGAACTGGCCGAGGCCGACGGCTTCCTCCAGCGCTCGGTCCGCTCGCTGCGCGAGGAGATGGCGCCGCACGGCTTCAACATCGGGCTGAACCTCGGCCGGGTGGCGGGCGCCGGGGTCCCCGGACACGTGCACTGGCACGTCGTACCCCGGTGGACGGGGGACACGAACTTCATGCCGGTGATCGGCCAGACGCGGGTGCTCCCCGAGCTCCTCGAGGAGACCTACCGCCACCTCCTTCCTCGCTTCGGGCCTCGCTTCGGGCCTCGCTCCGGGTCCGCATCCGGGTCCGCATCCGGGTCCGCCGGGGAGGGATGAGCACGGAGGGTCACGTCCGCGTCGAGGCAGGACGGTTGTGGTACCAGCGGGCGGGCGAGGGCTTCCCGGTGATCCTGATCCACCCCGGCCTGTGGGATGCGCGGATCTGGGACGACCAGTTCGAGGAGTTCGCGCGGCATCACGATGTCGTCCGGTACGACCTCCGAGGGTACGGCCGCTCGGACATGCCGACCGAGCCGTACTCGGACCTGCGCGACCTGCAGTACCTCCTCGGGGAGCTCGGGATCCGGCGCTGCGCGCTGGTGGGATGCGCGAGCGGCGCGCAGCTGGCGGTGGACTTCGCCCTGGCGCACGGGGATGTGACCGATGCAGTCGTAGCGGTGGCGCCCGGGCTCTCGGGCTACCGCTGGAGCGACGCCGGGCTCGACATGCTGGTGGAGGAGGTCGACCGAGCGGTCCGTTCCGGAGACCTCGGCCGCGCGATGGACGTGGAGCTCGCGGTGTGGGCGCCGATGGGCGACGAGCCTGCCCACGACGGCCGCGTGGCGGCGATCGCGCGCGAGAACGCCCACGTGCTCCGCATGAGCGACTCGCTGCTCGAGACCCCGCCGTCGGCCCTCGCACGCCTCGGCGACATCCAGGCCGCGATGCTCGTGGTGGTCGGCGACCGCGACCTCGGCGAGATCCACGCGATCGCCGACGTGCTCGCCGCCATGGTGCCCGGTGCGCAGAAGCGGGTCATCGCCGACGCGGACCAGCTCGTGAACGTCCGGAGGCCCGAGACCTTCAACCGCATGGTGCTCGATTTCCTGACGTTTCGGATGTGAGGCCGTGACCCGCATGGATCGGCGCGAGGTCGAGGTGAACGGAGGCCGGCTGGCCTTCGAGGCGGCGGGTGACGGCGAGGGCGTGGTGTTCCTGCACCCGGGCCTGTGGGACATGCGGACCTGGGACCCGCAGTTCGGCGTGTTCTCTCGGGTCTACCGCGCGGTCCGCTACGACGTGCGCGGCTACGGTCGCTCGAGCCGCCCGCAGCCGGGACGGCCGTACTCGCACGTCGAGGACCTGGTCGCCGTGATGGACGCGGCGGGCCTGGACCACGCGGCGCTCGTGGGCTGCTCCATGGGGGGCCGGATCGCGCTCGACGCCGCGCTCGCGGTCCCGGGTCGCGTCGCCGCGCTGGTGCTCGCCGCCTCCGCGGCCGGTGGGTTCGAGGACGTCACGGCCGAAGAAGAGAGCGAATGGGAGGCGCTCGACCGCCCCGTCGAGGAGGCGATCGAGCTCGGGGAGCTCGAACGGGCGCAGGAGCTGCGGCTGCGGATCTGGGCCCCGCTCGGGACGGCCGATGAGGCCGGACAGCGGATCCGGCAGATCGCGCTCGACAACCTCCATGAGCTCACGATGGACGAGAGCGGCGCGGAGGAGCTCGACCCGCCCGCCTTCGAGCGGCTCGAGGAGGTCGCGGCGCCCACGCTGGTGCTCCCGGCGGACCACGATCCGATGTACCTGCGCCGGCTCGGCCGGGTCCTCGCCGAGCGGATCCCGAACGCCAGGCTGGTCGAGATCCCGAACGTCGATCACGTGGTCGGCCTGCGCCGGCCGGCTGAGTTCAACGCCGCGGTGCTGGGGTTCCTCGGCGAGATCCTCGGTTGACGCGCTACTTCTTGTGGGCCTCTTCGCGGGCCTTCTGAGCCTCGGCGATGATCTTGTCCGCGAGGTGCGTCGGCACCTCCTCGTAGTGCGAGAACCGGATCGAAAAGGTACCGCGACCGTGGGTCATCGAGCGCAGGTCGATCGAGTAGCGCGCTACCTCGGCCTGAGGCACCAGCGCCTTCACCTGCTGCTTGCCCCCCGCGGCCGACTCCATCCCGGCGATCTTGGCCCGCTTGGAGTTCAGATCGCCCATGATGTCGCCGGTGTAGGACTCGGGCACGACCACCTCGAGCTCGACGACCGGCTCCAGCAGGACCACGCCCGCGGCCTGGGCCGCCTCCTTCAGCGCGAGCGACCCCGCGAGCTGGAACGCCATGTCGGAGGAGTCGACCGAGTGGAACTTGCCGTCGACCAGCGTGCAACGGATGTCGACCATCGGATTCCCACTGATCGCACCCTGCTGCATCGTCTTCACGACGCCCTTCTCGACCGAACCGATGAACTGGTTCGGGATCGCGCCGCCGAAGATCTTGTCCACGAACTCGAACCCGCCGCCGCGGGGGAGCGGCTCGACATCGATGTTGCAGACGGCGTACTGGCCGTGACCGCCGGTCTGCTTCACGTGACGCCCGAGTCCCTTGCCGGGACCACGGAAGGTCTCGCGGTACGCGATCTTGGCCGGCCGTGCGGTGACCTCGACGCCGAACTTGCGCTTCATCCGCTCCATCATGACGTCGAGGTGAGACTCGCCCATCCCGTACATCACGGTCTCGTGCGTCTCGTCCGAGCGCTCGATCCGCAGGGTCGGGTCCTCCTCCTTCAGCCGGGCGAGCGCGGTGGAGAGCTTGTCCTCGTCGCCCTTGGTCTTCGGCTCGATCGCGAACGCGAGGAGCGGCTCGGGCATCTCGAGCGGGGGGAGCTGGACGGGGTCGTCCTTCGTGCTGAACGTGTCGCCGGTGGTCGTGTGCGCGAGCTTCGCGACGGCCCCGATGTCGCCGGCCCGAACCTCGGAGACGGAGTCGTGCTCCTTGCCGCGGAGCGTGAACAGCTGCCCGACGCGCTCGTCGGTGCTCCTCGTGGTGTTGGTGACCGAAGAGTCGGGGCGCATCGTGCCCGAGAACACCCGGAACATCGTGATGTGACCCACGTAGGGATCCGAGACCGTTTTGTACACGAGGGCCGTGAGTGGTGCGTTCGGATCGCACGGACGCTCCTCCTGCTCGCCGGCCTTCGTGATCACCGTGACGGGTCCTCGGTCGACGGGGGAGGGGAACTCGTCCGCGATGTACTGGAGCGCGCGATCGACGCCGATCGGCTTGGCCGCGGCCGCGCAGAGCACCGGCGCGATCCGGGCCTCGGCGAATCCCTTCTTCACGCCGTGGATCACCTCATCCTCGGAGAGCTCCCCCTCCTCGAGGTACTTCTCGATCAGCGAGTCGTCGGACTCGGCGACCGCCTCCATCAGCTTCTCGCGGTACGGATCGGCCTTGCCGGAGATGTCGTCGGGCCACGCGCCCTCGACGGCCGTGGGGTCCGAGCCGTACCGATACGCCTTGCGCGAAAGCAGGTCGGCGACGCCCTCGAAGTCGTGCTCCTCACCGAGGGGCAGCTCGAGCGGCGCCACCTGATTCCCGAACGACTGCACGAGCTGCTCGAGGGTCCGCTCGAACGATGCGCGCTCCCGGTCGAGCTTGTTCATGAGGATCGCGCGTGGCAGGCCGGCCTCGACCGCCAGCTCCCACGCGACCTCGGTCTGCACCTCGACGCCCTCGACGGCGGAGACGACGATCAAGACGGCGTCCACGGCGCGGATCGCGGAGCGGATCTCGCCGATGAAGTCGGCGTAGCCCGGGGGGTCGAGCACGTTGATCTTCACCCCGTTCCACTCGACGGGCGCCATCGCGAGGGAGACGCTGATGCCCTTCTTGACCTCCTCGGCCTCGAAGTCGCTCACGGTGTTGCCGTCTTCGACCTTCCCCATGCGCGTGATCGCGCCCGAGGAGAACAGCATGGCCTCGAGCAGGGTCGTCTTCCCGGCGCCGCCGTGGCCGACGAGCAGGACGTTGCGGATGTCGGTCGCGTCGTAGGTGTTCAATGCGGTCTCCGATCGCAGGCGGAAGCGGGATTCTAGCGCGGCCGCCGGATGCCCCAGGGGCCGCGGAGGCCGATGATAGGCTCGCGCGGGTGGTCGACGTGAGCGTGCGCGGGCAGACGGGCGAACGCGCGGCGGTGCCCCTCGCGTGCGGGATCGCCGCGATGGCGATCGGGGCGGGGACGTGGCTGCTCCTGCTCCGCGAGCCCGAGCTCGCGGGGTGGGCCGCGCTGCTCGCCGGTGCGGCCCTCGTCGCCGGAGGCGTCCTCCTGCGACCCACGGACCGGCTCGGACGCGCCCTGCTCTCGTTCGGGGACCGGTTGTTCGACGGCTGCCTCCTCGCCTCCCTCGCCTGGGTGACGCGGACGGCCGAGCCGTCGATCGCCGCCGGTGCGCTCGTCGCTCTCGCGGCGGGGTTCCTCGCCTCCTACATCCGCGCGAAGGGCGGCTCCCTCGGTTACGGGATCGAGGAGGGCGTCGTGACCCCGGCGATCCGTTACCTCCTGGTCGGACTGGGGCTCGTCACCGGCTGGACGTGGACGATCTGGATTGCGGCGGTGCTCATGTTGCTCGTCGCTGGCGTGCGCGCGAGCCAGGTCGCGAAGGAGGAGCGGCTCTGAGCCGGCGCGACGAGACCCTGCGCGAGACGGTGGCGTACTGGGCCTACCGCGCCCTCGAACGCCTCGCCGGCGTGCTGCCCGAGAAACGCGGGCGGCGGCTGTATGGGGCCCTCGGGCGTCTGGGGTACCGGACGCTGTCGCGGATGCGCGCCGTGGTGGCGGCGAACCAAGCCCAGGTGCTCGGGCTTCCCGTGGACGACCCGCGGGTGGTGCTCGCCACGAAGGAAGCGTTCGAGCTCTACGCGCGCTTCTGGTTCGACGCGTTCCTGATCCGGCACCTCGCCCCCGCGGAGGTCAACGAGCGCACGCGGTTCCCCGGGTGGGAGAACATCGACCGGGCGGTGGAGCAGGGCCACGGATGCATCTGCGTGATCCCGCACATGGGGAACTGGGATCTGGCCGGGCACGTGCTGGCGATCAACGGCTACAAGATCGCGGCCGTGGTCGAGGAGCTGAAGCCCCCACGCCTGTTCGACCTGTTCCTCCGGCACCGCGAGGAGCTCGGCCTGAAGGTGATCCCCCTCACGAAGAACGGCCACGTAGGTCAGCAGCTCAAGCAGCTCCTGGCCGACAACTGGGTGATCGCGCTCGTTGCCGATCGGGACCTGTCGGGCCGCGGCATCGAGGTCGAGATGTTCGGTGCAACGCGCAAGGTGCCGGCGGGGCCGGCGCTCCTGTCGATCACGAGCGGCGCCCCGATCTTGATGTGCTCGTCGAATACGCTCGAGGACGGATGGGAGGTTCGGATCGGTCCCCCGCTCGAGGTGCACCGCACCGGCGACCTGCGGACGGACATCGCCGCCCTCTCGCGTGAGATGGCTCGGTCCTTCGAGAGGGCGATCGCGGCGCGACCGCCCGACTGGCACCTGTTCGAACCGGGCTGGCCGGACGCCGCCGCGCAGCACGCGGGCCGGGCCCGCGAGCACGAGTCGCACCCCGCATGAGGATCCTGCTCGCCTGCCCCTATGCCTGGGACGCGCCGGGCGGGGTGCAGGTCCACGTCGGCGAGCTCGCGACCCGGCTGCAAGCTCGTGGGCACGAGGTGCTCGTGCTCGCTCCGGGGACCGCGCATGCGCCGGAGCCGTTCGTCCGCACGGTCGGCCGCCCCGTCCGGATCCCCTACGGCGGGAAGGTCGCGCCGATCTGCTTCTCGCCGGCGTCGTGGCGCCGGATCCGTGAGTCGATCCGGGTCTTCGAGCCCGATGTCGTCCACGCGCACGAGCCGCTCTCGCCGAGCACCTCGATGCTGGCGGTCCGCGCGGCACGCTCACCGGTGGTTGCCACGTTCCACGCGTACCACGACCGCTCTCGGCTCATGGAGGTCGCGGCCCCCGCCCTGCGCACCGTCGCCAGCCGGATCGACGCGGCGATCGCGGTCTCCGAAGCCGCGGCACGGTTCCCCGCCCCCGTGATCCGCGGACGCTTCGAGGTCGTGCCGAACGGGGTGGAGGTGGAGCGGTTCGCTGACCCGGGCACACCGGCCCGAGGTCTTCCCGACGGGCGCCGGCTCCTCTGGGTGAGCCGTCTCGATCCGCAGAAGGGATTCCCCATCCTGCTCCGGGCGTTCGAGAGGCTGGCGTCGGAGCTCGACGATCTGTGCCTCGTCGTGGCGGGCGACGGGCGGGACCGGATCGCCCTCGAACTCCTGTCCGACCGCGATCGCGAGCGCGTCGTGATGCTCGGTACGGTGCCACACGACGACCTGCCGCCGCTGTTCGCCGCCGCGAACGCGTTCGCTGCGCCCGCCACCGGACACGAGAGCTTCGGGGTCGTGCTGGTGGAGGCGATGGCGGCCGGCGTCCCGGTCGTGGCCACCGACATCCCGGGCTACCGAGAGGTCGTCCGAGATGACGTGGATGGGTTACTCGTTCCCCCCGGCGACGCCGGCGCCCTGGCCGGAGCGCTCGCTCGCGTCCTCGGCGATCCGCAGCTCGCGGCTCGGCTGGCCGCGGCGGGCCCGGAGCGGGCCGCGGCCTACTCCTGGGACCGCGTCGTCCCGCAGGTCGAGGCGATCTACGAGCGTGTGGTAGTCCGAGCCGGATAGCGCCCGAGCCACCTCCCGAGGCCCCGTTGCTAGGATGCGGCCGTGCCGGTCTGGGTGTGGATCGTCCTCGGGATCGTGGTCGTGGCGCTGGTCGCCGGGGTGTTGGTCTACAACCGGCTCGTCGCCTTGCAGAAGCGCGTCGAGAACGGCTGGTCCCAGATCGATGTGCAGCTACGACGCCGCTACGACCTGATCCCCAACCTGGTCACGACCGTCCAGGGCTACGCCTCGCACGAGCGCGACCTGTTCGAGCGCGTCACGCGGGCACGCGCCCGCGCGCTCGACGCGACCGCGATCCCCGATCAGGCGCAGGCCGAGAACCAGATCACGACGGGGCTCCGCCAGCTCCTGGCTGTCGCCGAGGCGTACCCGGACCTGAAGGCGAACCAGAACTTCCTCGCGCTCCAAGAGGAGCTCACGGGGACCGAGTCGAAGATCGCGTACTCGCGCCAGTTCTACAACGATCAGGTCATGCGGCTGAACACGCTGGTCAAGTCGTTCCCCGCGAACCTGATCGCCGAGCCCTTCGGTTTCGGCGAGCGCGAGTTCTTCGACATCGAGGATCCCGCGCGCGGACCCTCCGCGGTCGAGTTCTCCTAGGGGACCCGTGTACGAGCAGATCACCGCCAACAAGCGCCGGACCTACCTGCTCATCCTCGGAGCGTTCGTCGTCCTCGGTCTGCTCGGCTACGTCCTGGGTCAGCTCTACGACGCGGGAGTCGTGGGCCTGGTGGTGGCGCTCGCGATCGCCGCGTTCATGGCGTTCGGCTCCTACCGCTACGGGGACCGGATCGTCCTCGCGTCCACCCGCGCCCGGCCGGCCTCGCCCGAGGAGCACGCCCGACTGCACAACATCGTCGAGGGCCTGGCGATCGCGGCGGGCATCCCGAAGCCGAAGGTCTACATCGTCCCCGAGCAGGCGCCGAACGCCTACGCTACCGGTCGCGATCCCGAGCACGCCTCGATCGCGGTGACCGAGGGGCTGCTCGCGACGCTCAACCGGGTGGAGCTCGAGGGCGTTGTGGGTCACGAGCTCGCGCACGTCGTGGACCGCGACATCCTGGTCGGCACCGTGGTCGCGACGCTCGCCGGAGCGATCATCTTGATCTCGGAGTTCTTCATGCGCTCGTGGTTGTGGGGCGGGTTCCGCGGCCGTCGCGGGAGCGACAGCGGCGGCGGGGGGGCCGGGGCGATCCTGTTCGCCGTGGGGATCGTGCTGCTGGTCCTCGCGCCGATCGCCGCGCAGATCATCCGGTTCTCGGTGTCGCGCCAGAGGGAGTTCCTCGCGGACGCGCAGGGCGCGATGCTCACCCGGTATCCGCCGGGGCTGGTCGCCGCGCTCCGCAAGATCGCGGCGGGCGCGACGATCCCGATGCATTCGGCCAACAACGCCACCGCGCATCTGTGGCTGAACCAGCCGTCACGGGTCCAGGGCGAGCACATGGGCACCCTGGAGAAGCTCTTCTCAACGCACCCGCCGATCGAGGAGCGGATCCGGCGTCTGGAGGAGATGTGACGATCCCGGAGAACTGGCCCGGGGTCGTTGAGGGCCGGCCGGCCGGCCGGTAGCATCCCGGGTCCCGGCCCAGGCGGCCGGCTGGCCCCCGGATACCGCCCGCGACCCCAGGAGGTCCCGACCGCATGCCCGCTTCCCCTCCCGCGTCCTCCCACGCGCGCGGAAAGCTCACCCGCCGCGGCAAGCTCGTCGCGACCGGCGCCACGCTCGCGGTCGTCGCGGGTGGCGCGTTCGGCTACTTCGCGCTCTTCCCGCAGCAGGCTCCGGCCTTCGTCCGCCAGGCGATGGCCACCGTCGGGCTCGGAGACCGGCTCCCCGGCGACGAGGCGGCCCCGCCGGCCCCTCGGTGCCCGCTGAAGGGAACCGAGGCGCCCGACGGACAGATCCCGCAGCGTCCCGCGCTGGCGGTGAAGGTGGAGAACCTGCCCGACGCGCGGCCGCAGGCCGGGCTGCAGTCGGCCGATATCGTCTACGAGGAGCCGGTCGAGGGCGGCATCACGCGCTTCATCGTGATCTACCAGTGCGGCGAGGACGACCGGGTCGGCCCGGTCCGCAGTGCGCGCAACGTGGATCCGGACGTGCTGTCGCAGTTCGGCGTCCCCGTGCTCGCGTACTCGGGCGGTGCGCCGGGCGTGGTCCGCGCGATCGAGTCGGCGGACCTCGTACCGCTGGACGAGACCGACGGCGGAGCCGCGTACGTGCGCGATCCGGGCCGCGTGGCCCCGCACAACCTCTACGCGGACACCTCGGCTCTGCTCGAGGCCGCCGCCGAAGGGGCAGAGGCCCCCGCACCGATCTTCTCGTACTCCACGGAGCTCGCCGGGAAGTCCCGGCGCGCGAACACGATCCACCTCCCGTTCTCCCCCACCTACTCGGACGTGTACTGGTCGTGGGACGCGCGGACCTCCACCTGGGTGCGCGCCCACGGGGATGATCCGCACCTGGACGAGGCGGGCGCCCGGATCTCGGCGGTCAACGTCGTGGTCCAGATCGTCGACGCGATGGTCCCGGTGGGGAGCGACACACCGGAGGTCGAGCTCGTCGGCCGCGGCAAGGCCTACGTCTTCCGCGACGGGCGCATGATCGTCGGCAGGTGGGAACGGGCGAGCCTCGGGGACGTGACACGTTTTGTGACGCGGGACGGCACGGTCATCCCGCTCCGCCCCGGCCGGACATGGGTGGAGTTGTTGCCGAGCTCGGCCGAGTTCGACGCGACGCGCTGACCCGTCACGGGAGCAGCGCCGTGAAGGCGGCCTCGGCGCGCGCGCGGAGCTCGCCCGAAGCCCGTCGGTACTCCCTGCGGAGACGCTCCTTGCGCTCGTCCCGGTCCCGCGAGGGCAGTGGGATCGTTCGGACGAGATCGTCCCCGGTGCGCGCTCGCGAGCCGTAGTCGTCCAAGATCTCGCGGTCCAGGCGCTCGAGGTGTTCGGGCCGGTGCTCGAAGGGCCGGAAGCTCGTCCCGAACCGCGCGTTCACCCGCTCGATGACGGTGCCGAACGCGCCGGTCACCTCCTCGAACGTCCCGGTCACGAACTGCCGCCGGGCGCGGAGCAAGGGCTCGTGGAAGCGGATGTACCCGCGGAGCGAGGTCTCGGGCGTCAGCTCCGGACTGAAGACCACGTGCGACAGCACGGCGTCCTCGGGAACCCGCAGCAGCACGAGGGCGGGCACGCCCCGGCGGGCGGCCGCGAGGACCTGCGCCGGCGTGTGGGTGTGGTGTGCGATCCGGCTCGCGTGCGGTTCCTGCGCCAGCCGGAACGCCGCGACCGCGAACGACGAGGCGCACCGTGGGAAGGACTCGATCACGATCTCGGTGTCGTCGGTCAGCACCTCGCCTCGCCCGCGCAACCGCTGCACGGGAAGCGCCACCGAGGGGTACCGCGCGACGATCGTCTTCAGCTCGTAGGCGAGGCGCGCCGGGGTGCTCACGTCCCGAGCTTAGGGCAGGTCTTCGAGCCACAGGGGCGCCTGGCCCGGCGGTACACTCGTTCCAGCAGGCGTTCCGCCGAATCGGTCGCCGAAGGAGGGGGATACCCGTGGAGCGCGAGACCGGCACCTTCCGCGTGAAGTCCGGGCTGGCCGAGATGCTCAAGGGTGGCGTCATCATGGACGTCACCACCGCCGAGCAGGCCACGATCGCCGAGGACGCGGGCGCCGTCGCCGTCATGGCGCTCGAGCGTGTCCCCGCCGATATCCGCGCCGAGGGCGGTGTGGCGCGGATGGCCGACGCCACCAAGGTCGAGGAGATCATGAACGCCGTCTCGATCCCCGTGATGGCCAAGGCGCGGATCGGGCACTTCGTCGAGGCGCAGATCCTCCAGGCGCTCGGGGTGGACTACGTGGACGAGTCCGAGGTCCTCACGCCCGCGGACGAGGAGCACCACATCGACAAGTGGGCGTTCACCGTCCCGTTCGTGTGCGGTGCCCGGAACCTCGGCGAGGCCCTCCGGCGCATCTCGGAGGGCGCGGCCATGATCCGTACCAAGGGCGAGGCCGGCACCGGGAACGTCGTCGAGGCCGTCCGGCACCAGCGCACGATGATCCGCGAGATCGGATGGCTGACGACGCTCCGTCCCGAGCAGCACGTGGGCGCCGCCAAGGATCTCGGCGCGCCGGTGGAGCTCGTGCGTCAGGTCGCGGAGCAGGGCCGTCTCCCGCTCGTCAACTTCGCCGCCGGCGGGCTCGCGACGCCGGCCGACGCGGCACTCATGATGCAGCTCGGCGTGGACGGCGTGTTCGTCGGTTCGGGTATCTTCAAGTCCGAGGATCCCGCGCCGCGCGCCCGCGCCATCGTCGAGGCCACCACGCACTTCGCCGATCCTGACGTGCTGGCGAAGGTCTCGCGCGGTCTCGGCGAGCCGATGGTCGGCATCGACATCAAGGACCTCGGCGAGGAGGGTCTGCTCCAGACCCGAGGCTGGTAGGCGCGTGAAGGCCGGCGTCCTCGCGCTCCAAGGCGATTTCCGCGAGCACGCCCGCGTGTTCGAAGCCGCCGGCGCCACGCCCATCGAGGTCCGCACGCCCGAGGACCTCGCCCGGGTCGACTGCCTCGCGATCCCCGGCGGCGAGTCCACGACCATCGCCAAGCTCGCGCACAGCTCGGGCCTCGTCGAGCCGATCGTGGAGCGCGCCCGCGGCGGGATGCCGGTCCTCGGCACCTGTGCTGGCATGATCGTGATGGCAGAGCGCGTCGAGGGCGGCGAGCCGCTCCTTTCCCTCGTCGACATCACCGTTCGCCGGAACGCCTATGGCCGCCAGGTGGACTCGTTCGAGGCCGACCTGGTCGTCGAGGGCGTCGACCATCCGGTCCGGGGCGTCTTCATCCGCGCGCCGCTGGTCGAAGAGGTCGGGCAGGGGGTGCGGATCCTGGCCGAGCATGAGGGGCATCCGGTCGTCCTGGAGCAGGGGAGCCTCATCGTGGCCTCCTTCCACCCGGAGCTCGTCGGCGAGTCGCGGCTCCACGCGTACCTCCTCGGGAAGGTGTGAACATGTCGGGCCATTCGAAGTGGGCGACGATCAAGCGCAAGAAAGGCGCGGCGGACGCGAAGCGCAGCAACGAGTTCGGCAAGCTGATGCGGTTCGTCGAGGTCGCGGCCCGCGAGGGCGGCAGCGGCGATCCGAAGGCGAACATGACGCTCGCCACGGCGATCGACAAGGCGCGGGCCGCCTCGGTGCCGAACGACAACATCGAGCGCGCGATCAAACGCGGGACCGGCGAGCTCGAGGGTGGGGCCCGGTACGAGGAGGTGTCGTACGAGGGGTACGGTCCCGGAGGCGTGGCGCTGTTCGTCGAGACGCTGACGGACAACCGCAACCGCACGGCGCAGGAGGTCCGCCACGCGTTCACGCGTCACAACGGCAACCTCGGCGAGTCCGGCAGCACGGCGTGGATGTTCGCGCGCAAGGGCTCGATCCAGGTCGAGAAGGATCAGGCGCCCGACGAGGACAAGCTGCTCGAGATCGCGCTCGAAGCCGGGGCGGACGACCTTTCCGACTCGGAGAGCACGTGGGAGATCACGACCGATCCGACGGCCCTCGGCGCGGTCCGAGGCGCGCTGGAGGCCGCGGGGATCCCGATGCTCTCGGCCGAGCTCACGATGCTGCCCCAGAACACGGTGCCGGTCGAGGGCGGCCAGGCGAAGCAGATCCTTGCCCTGCTCGAGGCCCTCGAGGAGCTCGACGACGTGCAGGAGGTCTACGCCAACTTCGACATCCCCGAGTCGATGATGGCCGAGCTCGGCTAGGCCGCCGGCTCTCAGCGGGGTGGTTTCAGTGCCCGCAGAAAGAGGAAGAGAGGTATGCGCGCCCACCTCGCTTCCGGGGGGTCGCGCTCGATCACGTCGGCGGGCGCCGCCGGTTCGCGGATCCTGTCGATGAGGAACCCGGCGTCCTCGAGGGCTCGCGCGTACGCCTCGAGCGGGTACGCCATGCTCGAGAAGGTCATCCTGAGTCCGTCTCGCTCGAACGTCTCCCGGTATGACCGCTCGGCGAAGTAGGAGCCCTCGATGTGGAACGGCGAGGCCGCAGACCGCGACTCGAAGGCTCCCGCATCCGCGATCGGATGAACGACGCACATAGCGAGATGCCCGCCCGATGCCAGGACCCGCGCAGCCTCTCGCACCGCCCGGGGCATGTCGTCGAAGTCCATCAACGAGTTGTAGGAGACGATGAGGTCGAAACTGCCGTTCGCGAATGGGAGAGCGGCCGCATCGGCTCGGACGTACGCGGCTCGGTCGTCGGCCTCGTAAGCCGCCGTGATCAGCGTGGGCGACGCGTCGAGTCCCGTCACGCGGTGACGGCGGTCGAGCAGGTCGCGGGTGACGCGTCCCTCGCCGCAGCCGACCTCCAGCGTCCGCACGCGCGGGTCCGGGACGACGTCATCGAAGAACAAGGGGGCGTAGTCCCAGTAGGCGTCGTGCCCTGCCGTACGGGCCCAGGCCACCCAGTTCTCGGCCTCGCCCTCCCACTCCGCGCGCTTCACGGCACGACGATACGCCGAGGTCCGGGATGTTTGACCCGGCCCCCTCAGTCCCCGAGACTGAACAGGTGTTCGATTCGTGCGTGCTCGGGGTGGATCCCGGGTTGACCCGGCTGGGCATCGCCGCGGTCGGCAGGCGCGACCGGCGGCCGGAGCTGCTGTTCACCGACACGGTCTCGACCTCCCGAGAGCTTCCCGAGGCGGACCGCCTGCGTCTGATCCACGAGGCGCTCGCCGCGGCGATCGCGGCCCACCGGCCCGAGTCGGTCGCCGTCGAGCGGGTCGCCTGGAACAAGAACGCTCACAGCGCGCTGCACGTCGCGCGGGCCACGGGGGTCGTGCTCCTCGCGGCGGCCCAGGCCGGGCTGGCCGTCGAGGAGTACGGGCCGCTCGAGGTGAAGATGGCCGTCACGGGGCAGGGCAACGCCGACAAGGCGCAGGTGCGCGAGGCCCTC
Organism: uncultured Actinomycetes bacterium; assembly: GCA_963734275.1. GTDB lineage: Bacteria > Actinomycetota > UBA4738 > UBA4738 > HRBIN12 > CAVTGO01. The sequence goes on along the minus strand of CAVTGO010000010.1, from coordinate 80,886 downwards.
GTGCGTCTCCACGGCCTCCTGGACGTGCCGTCGCAGGCCGACGCCGTGGATGCGGTGGCCGTGGCGCTCTGCCACCTCACGCAGTCACGCCTGCGCAAGGCGGCCGCGCGATGATCTCGTTCCTGGAGGGCGAGATCGCCGAGAAGGCCGGGGCGCGCGTGGTGATCTCGGTCGGCGGCGTCGGGTACGACGTCCAGGTGCCGGCCTCGACGGTCGCGAAACTGCCGGCGGTCGGGAAACACGCCCGGGTCTTCACGCGGATGGTGGTCCGCGATGACTCCATGACCCTGTTCGGGTTCCCCTCGGCCGCCGAGCGCGAGCTGTTCGACCTGCTCGTCACCGTGACCGGTGTGGGTCCGAAGGTCGCGCTGTCCTTCCTCTCGGTGCTGTCGGCCGATGCGCTCCGGCGCGCGGTCGCGTCCGGCGACGTCGCCGCGCTCACAATCGTGCCCGGCGTCGGCAAGAAGGTCGCGCAGCGCGTGGTCCTGGACCTGAAGGACAGGCTCGGCGGCGACGTCGTCATCGTGGACGGTCCGCTCGCCGACGTCCGCGAGGCGCTGCTCGGGCTCGGGCTCTCGCCCCCCGAGGCGAGCGAGGCGATGATCGGCCTGTCCACCGACGGCCGGCTCGTCGAGGACCTGCTGCGCGAGGCCCTCCAGAACGTTGGTCGGGGATAGGGTGACGGTGTGACCGACGAGCCCCGGATCGTCGACGCCGAGCTCCCGGACGAGGAGCTCGAGCTCGACGCCGCGCTCCGTCCTCGTCGCCTCGACGAGTTCGTTGGGCAGGAGCGGATCAAGGAGCAGCTCGCGCTGCTGATCGACGGCGCCGGCGCGCGCCACGAAACCGTGGATCACCTCCTGTTCTCCGGGCCGCCCGGCCTCGGCAAGACGACGCTCGCCGGGATCGTGGCGAACGAGCTGGGTGCGGCGTTCCAGCCGACGTCGGGGCCGGCACTCGACCGCCCAGGGGACCTCGCGGCGATCCTCACGAACCTCGAGGAGGGCGATGTCCTGTTCGTCGACGAGATCCACCGCATCCCGCGCCCGGTCGAAGAGATGCTCTATCCGGCGCTCGAGGACTTCAAGCTGGACGTCGTGCTCGGCAAGGGCCCGAGCGCCCGGAGCATCCGCCTGGACCTGCCGCGGTTCACGCTCGTCGGCGCGACCACGCGTCCGGGGAGGATCACGCTGCCGCTGCGGGAGCGCTTCGGCTTCTCGCCTCGATTGGACTACTACTCCGTGGAGGACCTCGCGCGGATCGTGACGCGCTCGGCCGGGATCTTAGCCGTGCGCGTCGACGAGGAGGGCGGGGACCAGATCGCGCGGCGCTCCCGCGGCACCCCGCGCGTGGCGAACCGCCTCCTGCGCCGCGTGCGCGACTTCGCCGAGGTCCGCCACGACGGCGTCGTGAGCGAGGAGGTCGCCCGGGCGGGCCTGGAACTGTTCGAGGTGGACGAGGCGGGTCTGGACAAGCTCGACCTCGCGATCCTGTCGGCCGTCGTGAGCACGTTCGGCGGGGGACCGGTGGGGTTGTCCACGTTGGCCGCGGCGGTGGGGGAAGAGACCGACACCGTCGAGGACGTCTACGAGCCGTACCTGCTTCAGCTCGGCCTGCTGAAGCGCACGCCGCGCGGCCGCGTGGCCACCGAGCGCGCCTACCGCCACCTCGGCGTGGTCGCCGAGGGCGCGCTTCCACTCTCCTAGACGCTCGCCCGATGCCCGTTCCGGCGGACACCGCGGTAGCCTGTATGCTGCCTCGTCACCCCCGAGAAAGGCGTGTCACACCATGGTTGTCGAACTCTTGGCCCAGGCCGAAGGGGGGCAGTCCACCGGCGGATCGCTGGTCGGTCTCGCCCTCCCGCTCGTCATGCTCGTGGGCTTCTACTTCCTGCTGATCCGCCCCCAACGCAACCGACAGCGCGCGCAACAGGCGCTGCTCGCCTCGCTCGAGGTGGGGGACGAGGTCATGACCTCGGGCGGCATCTTCGGCACGATCGTCGCCATCGACGACGACGAAGGTGTCGTCACCGTGGAGATCGCGCCGGGCACGCGCGTGAAGATGGTCCGTCAGGGGATCTCGCAGCGCTTCGTCGAGGACGACGAGTACGACGAGGACGGCGGCGTCGACGAGGAGGCCGACCGGCAGCCGTGACCGCCGAGCCGGCATCAGCCCCCGACCACGCTCAGCCGGAGGCCCCGGAGCCGCCAGCGCAGGTCATCACGCTCGAGGAGATCCAGCACGACACCGAGCTGTCCTCGTTCATCACCGCGGCCGACCGCGTGATGGAGGGCCTCGGGTACACGGAGCACGGCTTCCGTCACGCCAACCTCACCGCTCGCATCTCGTTCAACGTGCTGAGCCGCGCCGGCTTCGACGCCCACACGGCGGGGCTCGGCGCCATCGCCGGCTACCTCCACGACGTGGGGAACATGCTCACGCGCGAGGCGCACGGCCAGACCGGCGGAGTGCTCGTCTACAACGTCCTGCGCAACCGCGTGCCGCCCACCGACCTCGCGCTCGTGGTGTCGGCGATCGCCAACCACGAGGAGGAGAACGGATACGCGGTCTCGCCCGTGTCCGCGGCGGTCATCCTCGCCGACAAGTCCGACGTGCACCGCAGCCGCGTGCGCAAGTCCGGTCAGATCGAGTTCGACATCCACGACCGCGTGAACTTCGCCGCCGAGCAGTCGTTCTTACGGGTAGACTCGACGGCCAAGACGGTGACGCTCGAGCTCACCATCGATACCCAGATCAGCCAAGTGATGGAGTACTTCGAGATCTTCCTCGGCCGGATGCAGATGTGCCGCCGCGCGGCGGAAGTCTTGGACTGCCGGTTCAAGCTGATGATCAACGGCGCGGAGCTGGCATGAAACGGCGCGGGCTGTGGGTCTCGATCGTGTTCGTGCTCATCCTGGTGGGCGCGTCGATCGGAGGGTTCGTCAGCGGCACCCGGCCTGTCCTGGGGTTGGATCTGGAGGGCGGCGTCTCGGTGATCCTGTCCGCGCCCGACGGCACACCGCCCGACGTGATGGATCAGGCGCTGGAGAACATCCGCAACCGCATCGATGCGTTCGGCACCGCCGAGCCGATCCTGTTCGTCTCGGGAACGAACATCGAGGTGCAGATCCCGGGTCTCGCGCGAGGGACCGTCGAGGAGCGGCCGATCAGCCAGTCCTGTCTCTTGGACGAGGACGGCACGAGCTACGGCTGCCTCCCCGAGCGGGCGGATGCCGACGCCCAACTCGAGGGTGCGACGGTGGAGCCTCTCGTGCAGTCCGTCTGCCTGACCGGGGACCTCTGGGGCGAGGCGGCGCCGTGCTTCGGGTCGAAGGAGGACGCGCAGGCCGCGATCGACGCCATCGACGTGGATCGTCTCGAGGGCGAGTTCTGCCTCGCGGGCGCCGGGCTCGCGACAGAGCCGCCCGAGGACATCCCATGCTTCCCGAACCAAGCGGAGGCCGCCGCCGCGATCGCGTCGATCGGCACCGACGTCTCGCAGACGTTCTGCGTGCAGGACGCCGAGGGCGAGACCCTCGCGAGCGACGACCGCGCGGCGTGCTACCCCACGGCGGAGGAAGCCCAGGGTGTGATCGACGCACTCACGGTGACCGATGTCGACCGCCGGTTCTGTGTCGTGAGCTCCGCGGGCGTCGAGCTCGGCTGCTCGCTCGACGAGGAGGAGGCTCGGGCGCGGCTGCAGGAGACCGGGCAGGAACGCCTGCTCCAGGTCATCGGGCAAACGGCACGACTGGAGAACCGCGAGGTGCTCGAGACCCTGACGCCGACGACACCGGGCTACGACGAGACGCCGGTCACGTGCGGAGCGCCCGAGGACGCGGACTCGCCCGAGTGCGCGTTCGAGACCCTGCGCGAGCAAGACGTCGTGTTCCTGGATCGTGACGGGGAGACGAAGTACAAGCTCGGGCCGGTGCTCATGACCGGCGAAGCGGTGGACCGAGCCTCGGCCGTCTTCGTATCGGCCAGCCAGTCCGTGAGCGGCTCGGGCTGGCAGATCGACTTCACGCTCACCGGTGCCGGCGCCCAGCAGTTCGCCCAGGTGACGACGGACCTGGTGGGCCGACAGCTCGCGATCGTCGTCGACCGGGTCGTGATCTCGCCACCCACGGTGGACAGCCCGATCACGAACGGCACCGGCGTGATCACCGGCAACTTCACCGAGAACCGCGCGAAGGACCTGGCCACCCAGCTGAACGCGGGAGCGCTCCCGGTCGCGCTCACCACGCAGCAGCTCGTCACCGTGAGCCCGACCCTCGGGGGCGAGTCGCTCCGGCAAGGCCTGATCGCCGCGGTGGCCGGGCTGATCCTGCTGATGCTCTACCTCCTGTTCTATTACCGGCTGCTCGCGGTCGTGGCGTGGCTCGGGATGACGATCTGGGCAGTGTTGGCTCTCGGGCTCGTCGCGATCGCCGGGCAGACGATCGGGTACGCCCTCACGCTCGCCGGCGTCGCCGGACTCGTGATCTCGCTCGGCGTGACGGCCGACTCGTACATCGTGTTCTTCGAGCGGCTGAAGGATGAGATCCACGCCGGCAAGTCCCCGCGGACCGCCGTCCAGCCGGCGTTCAAGAAGTCGTTCCGCACGATCGTGGCCGCCGACATCGTGACGGCGTTGGCGGCACTCGTGCTGTACGTCACCGCGATCAGCTCGGTCCGAGGCTTCGCGCTGACCCTCGGCGTTGCCACGCTGCTCGACCTGTTCGTCGTCTGGTTCTTCAAGCGCCCGGCGGTCTACCTGATCGCGCGCAACGACCGGCTCGTCTCGATCCCGGGCTTCGGCTTGCGGAGCGGAGCGGCGGCCGACCACGAGCCCACGCCCGCGATCGCGGGGGCCTCGGAGTGAGCGTGCGCACGACCTTCGAGGTCTTCCGCGGGTACCGCCACCCTCAGTTCCGCATCGTCCAGCAGCGCCGTCGTTGGGCGATCCTGTCCGGGGTCGTGATCGCCTTGTCCCTGTTCGGGCTCTTCTACCGGAACCTGAACTACTCGATCGACTTCACCGGCGGGACCTTGCTGCAGTACGAGAACAGCAACGGAGTCAGCGTGGAGGAGGTCCGGGAACTGTTGTCCAAGGAACCCTACGCGCGCGAAGCCGCCGAGGTCCAGATCGTCGACGGCACGCAGCTCCAGATCCGCACGACATCGCTCACCGACCTTTCCACCGAGGAGCGCGCGCAGCTGATCGACGAGCTCGCAGCGCAGGGCGGCGTGACGCCGAACGACATCAGCCAGCAGGTCGTGGGTCCGACGTGGGGCGAGCAGATCTCGCGGCAGGCGGTGATCGGGCTCGTCGTCGTGCTGATAGCCATCTCCTTGTACATCACGTTCCGCTTCGAGTGGAAGATGGCGATCGGGGCGATGGCGGCGATGGTCCACGACGTCGTGATCACGGCGGGTGTCTATGCGCTCACCGGCCGCGAAGTGTCCCCGGCCACGGTGATCGCGATCCTCACGATCCTCGGGTTCTCGCTGTACGACACCGTCGTGATCTACGACAAGGTGAAGGAGAACACCGAGACGCCTGCGCAGCTCGCGAAGGACACGTACGAAGGCGTGGCGAACTACTCGATGAACCAGGTGCTGATGCGATCCGTGAACACCTCGCTCGTGGTGGTGCTGCCCATCCTGTCGCTGCTGCTGTTCGGGGGCGAGACCCTGAAGGACTTCGCGTTCGCGATGCTGATCGGCGTGATCACCGGCGCGTACTCCTCGATCTTCGTCGCCGTGCCGATCCTGGTGATCCTCAAGGAGCGTGAACCCCGGTACCAGCAGCTCCGTGCCCGCCTAGAGGCCAAGCCGGGCGAGCGGCGCCTGCGCACGGTGCCGTCGACGGCGACCGCGGCGAGCGCCGAGGTGGACGAGGCGACCCCCGCGGCCGTCGGCGCCCGGCCGGCGAGCGCGGCCCGCAGCGGCGGCTCCGCGCACCAACGAGCCAGGAACCGGAAGCGACCACCCGCCAAGCGCAAGCGGAGGTGACCGCATGAACGTGGATCAGCTGAAGGCGCTCGTCCGCGACGTTCCGGACTTCCCGCAGCCCGGGATCGTCTTCAAGGACATCACGCCTCTTCTGGCCGACGAGCTCGCCTTCTCCACCGTGATCGACCTGATCGTGGTCCAGTTCGGACGAGGCAACGTCGACAAGGTCGTGGGGATCGAGGCCCGCGGGTTCATCCTGGCCTCGCCGGTGGCGTACCACTTCGGCGCGGGGTTCGTACCGGTTCGCAAGAAGGACAAGCTCCCGTGGGACACGGAGGCGGCCGAATACTCGCTCGAGTACGGGACCGCCACCCTCGAGGTCCACAAGGACGCGGTCTCGCCGGGGGAGCGGGTCCTCATCGTGGACGACGTCCTCGCGACCGGCGGCACGGCGAGGGCGACCGCCGAGCTCGTGGAGCGGATCGGGGGCAAGGTCGTGGGGATCGCCTGCCTGATCGAGCTGGAGGTCCTGAAGGGCCGCGCCCAGATCGAGGGCTACGACGTGTTCACGCTGCTCCGGTACTGAACGTCGTCCTGCCTGGGCTCGCGAACCCGGGGCGTACACTGAGCGTTCCGGAGGTGGCGACGTGGACGGCCGTGAACAGGTCAAGACCGAGCGACGAGGCGGGCTGCTCTCGCGTCTGCGCCCCGGGGAATCCGATGCCGCGGCCGAGGGCGTCGAGGCCCTGATCCGCACGGTCAAGGGCTACAACGCGAAGGCCGACCTGAAGGCGATCGAACGGGCGTACCGGTTCGCGGCCGAACACCACGAGGGGCAGAAGCGCCTGTCCGGCGAGGACTTCGTGGAGCACCCGCTCGCGGTGGCGTCGATCCTGGCGGACCTCGGCCTGGACACCACGACGCTCGAGGCCGCCCTGCTGCACGACACGGTGGAGGACACCGACGTCACGCTCGAGACCCTCGAGGAGGAGTTCGGGCCCGAGGTCGCCCGGATCGTGGACGGGCTGACGAAGCTCGACTCGATCGCGTTCCGCAGCCGGGAGCAGGAGCAGGCCGAGAACGTCCGCAAGATGATCGTCGCCATGGCCGGCGACATCCGGGTCCTGCTGATCAAGCTCGCCGACCGCCTCCACAACATGCGAACCCTCGCGCCGCTCTCGCCCGAGAAGCAGGAGCGCGTGGCCACCGAGACGCTCGAGATCTACGCGCCGCTCGCCCATCGCCTCGGCGTGCAGCAGCTGAAGTGGGAGCTCGAGGACCTCTCCTTCAAGGCGCTGCATGCCGGCCCGTACCGAGAGATCGCGAGCCTGGTCGAGAAGCGCCGCGGCGAGCGCCAGGAGTACGTGGACGGTGTGCTCGAGGCCGCTCGCACGCGCCTGCGCGAGTCGGGGCTGAAGGCCGAGGTGATCGGGCGGCCGAAGCACCTGTACTCCATCTACGAGAAGATGGTGATCGGCGGCAAGGAGTTCAACGAGATCTACGACCTCGCCGGTGTGCGCGTCCTGGTGGACTCCGTGCCCAACTGCTACGCGGCCCTGGGGGCCGTCCACTCGCTGTGGAAGCCGGTCCCGGGACGCTTCAAGGACTACATCGCGATGCCCAAGTCGAACATGTACCAGTCCCTGCACACGACGGTCGTCGGCCCGCAGGGACGACCCATCGAGATCCAGATCCGCTCCAAGGAGATGCACCGAACGGCCGAGTTCGGGATCGCCGCGCACTGGCGGTACAAGGAGGGGCAGGCCGGCAAGAAGGCGAAGGAGGCCGCCGACCTCGCCTGGCTCGGCCAGATGCTCGAATGGCTGAAGGACATGGCCGATCCGCGCGAGTTCATGGAGGGCCTGCGGATCGACCTGTACGGCGGGCAGGTGTTCGTGTTCACCCCGAAGGGCGATGTGATGAACCTTCCCGCCGGCGCCACGCCCGTGGACTTCTCGTACTCCATCCACACCGAGGTCGGGCACCGGACGATCGGCGCGAAGGTGAACGGAAAGCTCGTGCCGCTCGACTACGAGCTGCGAACCGGCGACACCGTCGAGGTGCTCACATCGAAGGCGCAGGGCGAAGGGCCCTCGCAGGACTGGCTGAAGTTCGTCGCCACGCCGCGGGCGCGCAACAAGATCCGCCAGTGGTTCAGCCGCGAGCGCCGCGAGGATGCGCTCGAGGACGGTCGCGACGCGCTCCAGCGGTTCATGCGCCGGCAGAACGTCCCGCTGAAGCGCCTGGCCACCGAGGAGGCCCTGCGCCTGCTGGCCGAGGAGATGAAGTTCCCGAGTTTGGAGGCGCTCTACGTGGCGGTCGGCGAGGGGCACGTCTCGCCGCAGTCCGTCGTCGCGCGGTTGAGCCGCTCGGTCCAGGGGACCACCGACGAGGACGTCACCGAGGTCCCGCTCGCCCGCCCGGTCCGCGTCGGCGAGCCCACTTCCACCGACGTCACGAGCGGCATCGAGGTGCCGGGCTCCGCCGACGTGTGGGTTCGCCTCGCCCGGTGCTGCACGCCGGTCCCGGGCGACGAGATCCTCGGCTTCGTGACGCGCGGCCAGGGCGTGAGCGTCCACCGGACGGACTGCCCGAACGCCAAGGGCCTCGAGTCCCAGCCCGAGCGCCTGATCGAGGTGTCCTGGCGCTCCGGCAAACCGACGACGTTCGTCGTGGCGATCCAGGTCGAGGCCCTCGACCGAACGCGCCTGCTGTCAGACGTGGCCACGGTCCTGTCGGACCACCATGTGAACATCCTGTCGGCCACCTCCGCGGTGGGGCGGGACCGGACGACGCTCCTTCGGTTCACGTTCGAGCTCGCGGACATCACGCACCTGGCGGGCATCCTCGGCGCGGTGAAGAAGGTCGAGAACGTCTACGACGCGTTCCGCGTCGTGCCTCGCTAGTGCGCGTCCTGCTCCAGCGCGTCTCGCGCGCGTCGGTCACCGTGCGGGGTCAGCTCGTCGCCCAGATCGGACCCGGCCTGCTGCTGCTCGTCGGCGTCGGGAAGGACGACGGGTTCGGCGAGTACGACCGGCTTGCCGAGAAGATCGCGAACCTGCGCGTCTTCGAGGACCAGGACGGCAGGATGAACCGATCGCTCGCCGACGTCGGCGGCGACATCCTGGTCGTCCCGCAGTTCACGCTCTACGGGGACGTGCGCAAGGGACGTCGCCCCTCGTGGGGCGGCGCGGCCACCCCCGAGGTCGCGGCCGACCGCGTCGAGGCCTTCGCGCGAGCCCTCGAGGCCCGGGGATCGACCGTGGAGCGGGGCGCCTTCCGCGAGCACATGGAGGTGGAGCTCGTGAACGACGGGCCCGTCACCCTGTGGATCGACACCGCCGGCCCCTGACGGGCCCCCCGCCGATAGACTCCGCCCATGTACCTGGACGTCTTCTCCGACAACAGCTTCGAGACGAACTGCTGGCTGATCGGCTCCGACGGGACCGACGACGCCGTCGTGGTCGATCCGGGCTTCTCGCCGCAGCGGGTCCACGTGATGCTCGAGGCCGAGGGCAAGCGGCCGGTCGCGGTGCTCGCCACCCACGGGCACTTCGATCACGTCGGCGCGGCGGCCGAGTTCTGCGGGGACGACCTGCCCTTCTACATCCACGAGGCCGACGCCCTCGCGCTCACCGACCCCGAGACCTGGGGGTCCGGGCGCGGCACGCCGCCGGTGCCTGTGAAGGACGTTCGCACCTTGGCGGACGGTGACGAGCTGAGCTTCGCGGGGTTCACGATCGAGGTCCTCCACACGCCGGGACACACCCCGGGCAGCGTCGTGTACCGCACCGACGGATGGGTGCTCTCGGGCGATCTCGTGTTCGCGGGCACGGTCGGGCGGAGCGATTTCCCGAACTCCTCGCCCGCGGACATGCAGCGGAGCCTTCTGCGCTTCCTCGAGTTGCCCGATCCCACCGACGTTCTGCCCGGTCACGGGCCGAGGACCACCGTCGGGCGCGAGCGCGAGCGCAACCCGTTCCTGCAGGAGCCGTAGGTGGAGTTGCAACCGGCACGTGGGACCGATGACCTGCTGCCGTCGCGCTCCGACGCGATGCTGCATCTGTATGAGGAGGCCCATGCGCTGGCCTGGCGCTACGGGTTCCGGTACGTGGAGACCCCCGTGTTCGAGACGACGGATCTGTTCGCGCGTACCTCCGGTGGGACGTCGGACGTGGTGACCAAGGAGATGTACACGTTCGAAGATCAGGGCGGACGCTCGCTCACGCTCCGCCCGGAGAGCACGGCACCCGTGGTCCGGGCCTACCTCGCGCACGCGCAGGAACTACCCACGCCGTTCCGCGGCTACTACGTCCACACGAACTACCGGCACGGGAGGCCGCAGGCCGGCCGACTCCGCGAGTTCCGGGTCTTCGGTGTCGAGGTGTTGGGTGAGGCATCGGCGGCCGCCGACGTCGAGGTGATCGAGGCGGCGGACGCGTACCTGCGGGCCCGGGGCCTCGACACGCCGCTGCGCGTCAACTCGATCGGTGACGAGGTGTGCAGGCCGGCGTATCGCGAGCTCCTGGTCGCTCACCTTCAACCACATGCGGCCGAGCTCGACCATGACTGCCGCACGCGCCTGCGGACGAACCCGATGCGGGTGATGGACTGCAAGGTGGACGGGCGCAAGGACTTCGTGCTCGCGGCACCGGCGATCTCCGACCATCTCTGCGACGCGTGCGCCGAGCACTTCGCGTCCGTCCGCGCCGGCCTCGAGGCCACGGGGATCGCGTTCGAGCACGACCCACGGCTCGTGCGCGGACTCGACTACTACACGCGGACCGCGTTCGAATTCGTCTCGGGCTCGCTGTCCGAGGGGCAGGCCACGGTGTGCGGAGGCGGGCGATACGACGGGCTCGCCGAGGTGCTCGGCGGCGAGCCGACGCCCGGCGTGGGCTTCGGCATGGGGCTCGATCGGGTGCTGCTCGCGACGGAGGCGTCCGGGCTCCCGGGAGGCGAGCCGCGCGCTCCGCGATGTTTCGTCGTCGCGGTGGGACCGGACGCTGCCCCGGCGGCCGCTGCGCTGCTCCGGGAACTGCGCGCCGAAGGTGTGCCGGCGGCCGGGGCCTTCGGCGAGCGACCGCTGAGGGCGCAGCTGAAGATGGCCGACCGATCCGGCGCAACGTACGCGGCGATCGTCGGGGAGCGCGAGCTGGCCTCGGGCGTGGTGACCGTGCGCCGGCTTGCCGACGGCGCGCAGGAGGCGGTGCCGCTCGCTAGCGTGGTGGAGCGGCTGGCCGACGGGACGGAGCGATGAGCGACATGCGGACCTCGATGCGCACGCACGCGTGCGGCGAGCTCCGTGGGGAGCACGCGGGGCATGCCGTGACGCTGTGCGGATGGGTCTGGCGCCAGCGGGACCACGGCGGCGTGACGTTCGTGGACCTGCGCGACCGGAGCGGCCTCGTGCAGCTGGTGTTCCACCCCGAGGACGCCGCCGAGGCGCACGCCGCGGCTCAGGGGTTCAAGGCCGAGTCGGTCGTGCGGGTCGAGGGAACCGTGCGGGCCCGGCCCGAGGGCACCGTGAATCCGGACCTGGCGACGGGCGCCATAGAGGTCGCGGTGACCGCCGCCGAGGTCCTGTCGGCGGCCGACACGCCGCCGTTCCCGATCGAGGACCGCGTCGAGGCCTCCGAGGAGCTGCGGCTGAAGTACCGGTACCTCGACCTGCGCCGGCCCGAGATGAGCGAGGCCCTGCGCCTTCGACACCAGATCAACCGGATCGTGCGCGAGGAGATGGAGGCTCGGGGGTTCCTCGAGGTCGAGACGCCGATCCTGACGCGGAGCACGCCCGAGGGTGCTCGAGACTTCCTTGTCCCCTCGCGCCTGTGGCCGGGCTCGTTCTACGCGCTCCCGCAATCACCGCAGCAGCTGAAGCAGCTCCTGATGGTGGCGGGGCAGGATCGCTACTACCAGATCGTCCGCTGTCTTCGCGACGAACAGCCGCGCGCCGATCGAAGCTTCGAGTTCACGCAGCTCGACGTGGAGATGTCGTTCGTGGACGAGGAGGACGTCTTCGCGGTCATCGAGCCGCTGTACGCGCGCATCGTCCGCGAGGTGCACGGCGTCGAGGTCCCCACCCCGTTCCCGCGCTTGACCTTCGACGAGATGATCGCCCGCTACGGTTCGGACAAGCCGGACCTGCGGTACGGCATGGAGCTCGTCGATCTCGGCGACGTGTTCGCGGGCACGGGTTTCCGCGCGTTCGCCTCCGTGTTGGACTCGGGAGGCCTCGTGAAGGGGTTGTCGGCGCCGGGTGGGGCCTCCCTGTCGCGCAAGGAGCTGGACGAGCTCGTCCAGGTCGCGAAGGGCCGCGGAGCGGCCGGCCTGGTGTGGGTCGCCGTCGAGGAGGCGGGTGTCCGGTCGCCGGTCGAGAAGCACCTGACGCCCGAGGAGCTCGCCGGGCTGCGCCGGGCTACCGGGGCGGAACCGGGCGACCTCGTGCTGATCGTCGCCGACGTGCCGGACCGCGTGCACGTGGCGCTGGACGGTCTGCGTCGCCACATGGCCGTGCGCATGGACCTCGTGTCCGACGGCGTGTGGTCCTTCTGCTGGATGGTCGAGCCTCCGCTGTTCGAGTGGAGCGAGGAGGAGGGCAAGCTCGTCTCGGTGCACCACCCGTTCACGGCGCCGGCCTCGGACGACCTCGACCCGCGAACGGCCAAGGGCCGGGGATACGATCTCGTCCTCAACGGGTTCGAGATCGGGGGCGGCAGCATCCGGATCCACCGCCCCGACGTCCAACACCGGGTCTTCGAGGTGCTGGGCCTGTCCGAGGACCAGATCGCGGAGAAGTTCGGCCACCTGCTCACAGCGTTCCGGTACGGGGTGCCGCCGCACGGCGGGATCGCGATGGGGATCGACCGGATCGTCATGCTGATGGCCGGCCGGGACACGCTCCGCGACGTGACCGCGTTCCCGAAGGCCCAATCGGGCGCCGACCCGCTCACCGGGGCGCCCTCGCCCGCCGGCGAGGACCAGCTCGCCGAGCTCGGCATCGCCGTCGTGACCCCGCCGAGAGAGGAGGCCGAGTGACCGGCGCCGAGTTCACCGACGCCGACGTCGCGGTCCTGAAGGGCCCGAGGAACTACGGCGCGCTGACGACGGTCAACCCGGACGGGTCGTTGCAGTCGAGCATCACGTGGGTGGACGCCGCCGACGGCTTCCTGCTCGTGAACACGGCCGTCGGGCGCGTCAAGGATCGCAACCTTCGTGCCAACCCGAACGCGGCGATGCTGGTGACCGAGGAAGGAGACGCCTACCGGTGGACGTCCTTCACCGGCCGCGTCGTCGACACCGTGGGCGAGCCCGAGGCTCTCGAACACATCGACGCGCTCAGCCGCCGGTACGACGGCAAACCGTGGACGCCGAAGGCCGGGCAGCGGCGCGTGATCTTCCGGATCCGGCCCACGCGGGTCGTCCGGTACGAGGACTGAGGGCACCGTCGTGGCCGACGTCCCCCTAGCGGCGAGGATGCGGCCGAGCTCCTTCGAGGGGTTCGCCGGGCAGTCGCACCTCGTCGGTCCCGGCAAGGCGCTGACGAAGCTCCTCGAGGGTGGCCACCTGCCTTCGATCATCCTGTGGGGGCCGGCCGGAACGGGCAAGACGACGCTCGCGCACCTGTTGGCTGACGCGGTGGGCGCCACGCTCGTGCAGCTGTCGGCCGTCTCGTCCGGCGTCGCCGACGCCCGCAAGGTGATCGAGCAGGCACGGGGGGGCCTGTTCCGGACGGTGCTGTTCGTCGACGAGGTTCACCGCTGGTCCAAGGCGCAGCAGGACGTGCTGCTCCCGGCCGTCGAGGAAGGCACCGTCACGTTGATCGGCGCCACCACGGAGAACCCGTACTTCTCGCTCGTCACGCCCCTGCTCTCGCGCACGCTGCTGCTCCGGCTCGAGCCGCTGTCTCCGGAGGACCTCACGACGCTGCTGCGGCGCGCGCTCGCCGACGAAGACCGGGGCCTCGGGAAGCACGGGGTCGACGCGAGCGACGAGGCCCTCGCTCACCTCGTCGAGGTCGCGGGAGGCGACGCGCGGATCGCGCTCACCGGTTTGGAGGCCGCGGTCCTGGCCGCACGTGCCGCCGGGGAGACCACGCTGTCGCGCGAGCTGACGGCCGACGCCGTGCAGAAGAAGGCGATCGTGTACGACCGCCAGGGCGACGCGCACTACGATGTGATCAGCGCGTTCATCAAGAGCATCCGGGGCTCGGACCCCGATGCCGCCCTGTTCTGGCTCGCGCGGATGCTCGAGGCGGGCGAGGACGCCCGGTACATCGCCCGCCGGCTGATCGTCCACGCGTCCGAGGACGTCGGGCTCGCCGACCCGCGAGCCCTGCTCGTAGCGGTGGCGGCGGCGCAGGCCGTCGAGCACGTCGGCCTGCCCGAGGCGCGGCTCAACCTCGCCGAGGCGACGATCTACCTGGCGCGAGCGCCGAAATCGAACTCGGTGATCGCGGCGCTCGGCCGCGCCCAAGGGGACGCGGCGTCGGCCGACCCGGTCCCGCTCCACCTCCGCGACACCTCGTACCCGGGCGCGGGCAAGCTCGGCCACGGCAAGGGCTACAAGTACCCGCACGACTACCCGGACCACCGCGTCGAGCAGGAGTACCGCCCGGCCCGCTTCGCCGGGACCCGGTACTACGAGCCCTCGGGGCAGGGCGAAGAGGTGGAGGAGCAGCCGCCGGATGGAGCGTGAGGGTGCGCGGCCCTGGGTATGATGCCCCAACCCTGAGCGAGGAGAGGCCATGATCGCAGCCCTGGACGGAGGAGACGTCGCCCTCATCGTGCTGTCCGCGTTCTGGGGTCTCCTCGTCTTGTTCCTGTGCGTGGTGCTCCTGAACACCTTCCGGGTCCTCGAGAGCACGAAGCTCCTGATCGACGGGATCCGCGAGGAGACGGTGCCCCTCCTGCACGAGGTCAAGGGATCGGTGGAGCGCACGAACCGCGAGCTCGACCGCGTGGACGGGATGCTCGTCTCCGCTGGCGAGATCGTCTCGCGCGTCCAGCGCATCTCCGGGCTCGTCGAGCAGGCCGCGTCGGGGCCGCTCGTGAAGCTCATCTCGGTGGGCGCCGGCCTGAAGAAGGCCTCGAGCCGGTTCGGGGGCAAGAAGGGAAAGGCGTGAGGCGGGCGTTCTGGGTGGCGCTCGGCCTCGGCGCCGGCGCCGTCGGGGCGGTCATCGGGTCGCGGTTCCTGAAGCGCCAGGCCCAGAAGGTGGCGCCGGCGACCCTGGCCCGCGAGGCGCGCGGCGGCATGATGGATCTCGCGAAGCTCGTCTCCGAGTCGATCGCCGATGGCCGCGAAGCCATGCGCGAGAAGGAAGAGGAGCTCCGCGCGCAGCGCTGAGCCGGCTCCTCGGGGCCGCGTACACGGGCCGGTAGACTGAGCCACCCAGATGGACGGCCGTGCGATCCGCGAGAGCTTCCTGCGCTTCTTCGAGGAGCGCGGGCACCGCCGCGTCCCGTCCTCGTCGCTCATCCCGCCGCCCGATACCGGCCTGCTCCTCACGATCGCCGGCATGAACCAGTTCATCCCGTACTTCCTCGGGCACGCGCCGGCGCCGTTCCCGCGCGCCGTGACCGTGCAGAAGGTCTTCCGGGCGTTGGACATCGACAACGTGGGCCACACCGACCGGCACCTCACGTTCTTCGAGATGCTCGGCAACTTCTCGTTCGGCGACTACTTCAAGCGCGAGTCGTGCGCGTGGGGCTACGAGCTCGTGACCGAGGACTGGGGGATCGACCCCGGGCGCCTGTGGGTCACGGTGTTCGAGACGGACGATGAGACGATCGGCATCTGGCTGGATATCGGGATCCCCGCCGACCGGATCGTGCGGCGCGGCAAGGACGACAACTACTGGTCGACCCATGCCGCCGGACCGGCCGGGCCGTCCTCGGAGATCTTCGTCGACCGCGGGCAGAAGTACGGGGCCGAAGGCGGTCCCGACGTGGATGAGGACCGTCACATGGAGATCTGGAACCACGTCTTCATCCAGGACCTGGTCGACGCGGATGAGAACGTCCTCGGCGAGCTCCCCGCGAAGAACATCGACACGGGTGCGAGCGTCGAGCGCGTGGCCACCGTGCTCCAGGACGTGGCCAACGTGTTCGCAACCGATCTGCTACGGCCGCTCCTGGAGGTGGCCGAGTCGCTCTCGGGCCGGACCCACGGCGCCGACGAGCGCGACGACGTCTCGCTGAAGGTGGTCGCCGAGCACGGTAGGGCGACCGCGTTCCTGATCGCCGACGGCGTGCAGCCCTCGAACGAGGGCCGCGGCTACATCCTGCGCCGGATGCTCCGACGGGTGGTCAGCCACGCCCGGAGACTGGGGATCGAGAAGGACGTGATGCCGCCGCTCATCGAGCGAACGACGGAGCTGTTCGGCGACGCGTACCCGGAGCTCGTCGAGAACCGGGCATACGTTGAGCAGGTGGCGAGCTCCGAGGAGGAGCGCTTCGCCGCCACGCTCCGCCAGGGGATGACCCTGTTCGAAGGGGAGGCGGACAAGACGCCTACAGGTGGGACCCTGGCAGGCGACGTCGTCTTCAAGCTCCACGACACGTACGGCTTCCCGAAGGAGCTGACGCGTGAGCTGGCTGCGGAGGCCGGGCTGGACGTGGACGATGCGCGGTTCGACGAGCTGATGGCCGAGCAGCGCGGGCGAGCCAAGCGCGCCGCGAAGAAGGGTCGCGCCGAGGAGGACCTGGCTGCCGTCGCGGCCGAGATCGGCCGGACCGAGTTCGTCGGGTACGAGCACCTCGAGGCCGACGGCACACTGCGGGCGCTGCTGACCGGTGCGGGCCGGTCTGCGGTGGCCCAGGAGGGCGAGGAGGTTCGGTTCGTCATGGACCGGACGCCGTTCTACGCGGAATCCGGCGGGCAGGTCGGCGACCGAGGGACCCTTCGGACCGCGAGCGGGACGGTCCGCGTCACGGACGCGCAGTTCGGACCCGGCGACGTGATCGTGCACGCCGGCGTCGTGGAGTCCGGTGAGATCCACGAGGGCGACGAAGCGCATGGTCAGGTCGACGCCGAGCGCCGTGAGGCCACCACGCGGGCGCACACGGCGACCCACATCGTCCACTGGACCTTGAAGCACATCCTCGGCGAGCATGCCCGCCAGGCGGGTTCGCTCGTCGCACCCGGACGCTTGCGGTTCGACTTCCCGCACCACTCGGCCGTCGGCTGGGACGCGCTCGAGCAGGCCGAGGAGATCGCCAACGGGAAGACCTCGGACGACGAGCAGGTCACGATCTACGAGACGACGTTCGAGGAGGCGAGGAACCAGGGCGCGATCGCGCTGTTCGGCGAGAAGTACGGGGACTTCGTGCGCGTCGTCGAGGTCGGCGAGTACTCGGTCGAGCTGTGCGGCGGCACGCACGTCCACCACACCGGCCACATCGGGACGGTCCGGATCCTGCACGAGGGCTCCATCGGTGCCGGGATGCGGCGCGTGGAGGCCGTCGTAGGGCCCGAGGCCCTGCGCGAGATCAACGCCGAGCGCGAGTGGCTCCGCGCCGTAGCCGGCGCCCTCGGGACCGACCCGAGGAACGCCGCCGAGCGCGCTCGGCAGCTCGTCGAGCGCGTGAAGCGGATCGAGAGCGAGCAGGGGAAGAAGGACAAGGAGCAGCAGCGAGGCGTCGCCGAGCAGCTGGCGACCGCGACGCGCGTCGTGGACGGCATCCGGCTCGTCGCGTCCGAGCACGACGCCGAGGCGGACGAGCTGCGAGCCCTCGCCCAGGACGTGGTGAACCGGCTCGAGGACCCCGAGGGCGCCGCCGTGGTCCTGGCGTCGGGTCGGGGCGGCAAGGCCCTGCTGGTCGCGGCCGTCTCTCCGAACCTCGTGGCGCGCGGGGTCACGGCGCCCGAGCTGTTGCGGCCCGCGGCCGATCTGGTAGGCGGGGGGGCAGGTGGCAAGCCGGGGCTCGCCTTCTCTGGTGGGCCGAAGGGTGACGCCGCCGGCGCCTCACTGGACGCGATCGAGCCTCGGCTGCGGGAGCTCCTCTCGGCCGGTGACTGAGCCCGGCCGGGTCCTCGGGCTCGACCTCGGCGACGCGAGGATCGGCGTGGCGATCTCCGACGCCGAGCGGCGACTGGCGGTCCCCCTCGGGACGGTGCGGACGGGGGCACCGGCAGACCTTCGCGCGATCGCGGAGCTCGTCCGCGAGCATGACGTGACGCTGGTGGTCCTCGGCCACCCCTTGCGGCTCACTGGGGAGGCGGGGGAGCGCGCCCATCACGCCGAACGGTTCGCCGAGGCCCTCAGCGGGTTCCTTCCGGTGCCGGTCGAGCTCCACGACGAGCGCCTGTCGACCGTCGAAGCGGAGCGGGCGCTCCGCTCGGCGGGGTCGAAGGCCCGCGATCGCCGCAAGCTGGTGGATCGGTCGGCCGCCACCGTGATCCTCCAGTCGTACCTGGACGGGGCACCCCGGGACTGACCCGGGCGCTCCGGGCACGCCCGGTATGCTGCCTCCCCGGATGCAGGACACCGCCCCTCCCGACCTGGACGCTCCCGGTCGACACCGAGCCCCCCGACGCCGACGGCGGTGGGGTACGTGGGTCGGCCTGGCGGTCGTCCTCGCGCTCGTCGGGGGCGCGATCTGGGCGACCCGGTACTACTCGTGGTGCCAGGAGGCATCGGGCCCGAGGGACCCGCTCGCGTTCGAGGTCGCCGAGGGCGCGAACGGTTCGACGATCGTCGACGGGCTCCACGAGCAGGGCGTCGTCCGGTGCGGCCTCGTCTCGAAATGGCTGCTCCGCCGCAGCGGGTTGGAGGGGGAGTTCCGCTCAGGATCGTTCGTCCTCACGACGAACATGACGCCCGACGAGGCGTTCGAGGCGCTCACGACGCCGCCCGAGCCGGTGCCCACCGTCCGGCTGACGATCCCCGAGGGCTACCGCCTCACGCAGATCGCCGAGCGCGTCGAGGAGGGCCTCGGCATCCCGTCCGCGAAGTTCCTGAAGGCGACGCAGGAACGTGACTGGACGTTGGATCCCTATCTACCGGCGGGCGCCGTCGGCCCCGAGGGGTTCCTGTTCCCCGAGACCTACGAGTTCCTCGCCGAGGGGACCACGGCCCCTGACGTCATCGAGCGGCTCCTTGACCAGTTCGAGACCGAAGCCGAGGCCCTGCCATGGGAGAACGCCGAGGCGCTCGGCCTCACGCCCTACGAGGTGGTGATCGTCGCCTCGATGATCGAGGAGGAGGCCGCGCTCGAGGAGGAGCGCCCGGTGATCGCCGGCGTGATCTACAACCGGCTGGAGACCGACATGGTCCTCGGGATCGACGCGACCTTGCTCTACGACGACCCGACGCCCGACGGCCAGCTCTCGTTCTCCGATCTCGAGTTCAACAGCCCGTACAACACGCGGATCAACGCGGGGCTGCCACCGACGCCGATCGCGAGCCCGGGCCTCGCCTCGTTACGCGCCGCCCTCGAGCCGGACGAGACCGAGTTCTTCTACTACGTCCTGTGCGGCGAGGACGGCCACCATGAGTTCGGGGTCACGTTCCAGGACCACGAGCAGAACCGCATCGACTGCGGCGAGTGACGGCGTGACCGAGCGCCGCACCAGGGTGCACGGCTCCACCCACACGGTGGGCGTCGTCGGGTGGCCGGTGACGCACAGTCTGTCGCCGACGATCCACAACTCGGCCTTCATCGCCCTCGGGATGGATTGGATCTACATCCCGCTGCCGGTCCCGCCCGGCCTCGTGGGCGACGCTCTGTCCGGTCTGCGTGCGCTCGGGTTCGCCGGGGCTAACGTGACGATGCCGCACAAGACCGAGTGCGCCCGCCTGCTGGAGGACCTGTCGGACGACGCGAGACGTCTGCAGGCGGTGAACACGATCGTCGTCGGACCCGAGACGACCTCGGGCCACAACACCGACGCGCCCGGCTTCGAACGGTTCCTGTTGCGGGACGCGGGGTTCGACCCGGCGGGTCGCTCCGCGCTCCTGTTCGGTGCGGGCGGCGCGGCGCGCGCGTGCGCCCTCGCGCTCGCCCGCTGCGGGCTCGGCGCCTTAACGGTGGCGCTGCGAGAGCCCTCGAGGGGGGAGGCGGTGCGGGAGACGCTCCAGGGTCTCGACACCGAGGTGTCGGTCGTCCCGTTCGAGGATGCCGGGGCTGCGGCCGCCGAGCTCGTGGTGAACGCAACCCCGCTCGGCGCGCGGGGCGAGACGTTGCCGGTCCCACCCCTCGGCCCCGGTGTCGTAGCCGTAGATCTCCACTACCGGCCGGCCGCCACCCCGCTGCTTTCGTCCGCACGCGAGCAGGGCGGTGCGGCGTACGGAGGGCTCGGCCTCCTCCTCAACCAGGCGGCGCTGTCGTTCGAGCTGTGGACCGGTCAGGCAGCACCGATGGACGTGATGTCCGCCGCGGCGCTGTCCGAGCTCGGCGACCGAGGACCTTCGGTACGGGGGTAGCACCGAACCGGCCGAACGGCCCAGGCCGAAGGTCGGCCCCCTCAAGCGGCGCCAGCGTGTTCCCGATGGTTCAACAGGAGCACGCCTATGGATGATTTCAACGGCCTCGCGGCCTCGCTCGCGGCTGGCGTCACCGACGTGCGCGGCTGTCTGATCCTGTCGCGCGACGGTCTGGTGCTCGGATCGTATCCCGAGGGCGCCGAGGACAAGGTCAAGCCGGCCTGGATCCGTCTGGCCGCGCTGGGCGACGTGGAGCGAGGCTTCCTCCAGTACGGCACCGAGGTGCTGTGTTACGTGCGACGGTCTCCTTATTCGGCGTTCGTGGTGACCGGGCCCGGCGCCCGGCCGGGGCTCACGATCGACCAGATCGAACAGGCCCTCCTCGCGGCCGAGGAGTCCAGGTCCCGCCGCGAAGGCATCCGTCCCGTCGAGCCGGCATCGACGCCGGCACCGCCCAAACCCGCAGCCCGTCCCCGTGCGCCCCTGCATCCCGACCCGCGCCCGGACGACCAACCCTTGGTGATCCACGCGGACGTCGCGTCCGCCGTGAGCACCTCGGCAGATGCCGCCGTCGGGGGCGCCGTCGAACCGGCCGTGTCCGCGGGTCGATCGGCTGCAGACGAGCCGCCCTCCGGCGCGGAACCCGGGACGGCGGAAGCGCCGGGATCCGTGCCTGCGGAGGAGAGGGCTGCGCCCGACTGGAACACCGGCGGCGACGACGAGGAGGTCGACCGGTTCTCGCTCGCCAGAGAGTTGTCGCAGCTGCTTCAGGACGACGAAAAGGGTGCCGATGGATAGGCGACCCGGGACCAAAGGACGTAGCTCGGTATGGTGACAGAGAAGAAGAAGCCGAAGCAGCTCGGGCAGATCCTGCTCGAACAGGGACTCCTGCAGCAGGAGCAGCTCGACCGTGCGCTCGAGGAGCACCGCAACACGCCCAAGTCGCTCGGTCGCGTGCTGATCGACCTCGGCTACATCCGCGAGCGTGATCTCGTCCGTGCCCTGGCCGAGCAGGTCGGCCTCGAGTTCGTCGACCTGACCGACTACCGCGTGGACGCGGCCGCGACCACCCTGTTGCCCGAGGCACTGTCCCGGCGCTACCGCGCGATCCCGATCGGCGAGGAGGACGGCAAGCTCCTCGTCGCGATGTCGGATCCGGCGAACATGTACGCGCTGGACGATATCCGCACGATCACCGGGCGCGACGTCCGGCCCCTTGTCGCCACCGCGAACGACGTCGAGCAGGCGATCCACAAGTACTCGGGGATGGGCGACCAGGTCGAGGCCCTGGCCACCGAAGCCGCGGACCTGATCGACGAGACCGCGGAGCTCGGGGGCGCCGAGACCGCGATCGAGGACGCGCCCATCGTCAAGCTGGTCCAGGCGATCATGACCCAGGCCGTCGCCGACCGGGCTTCCGACGTGCACATCGAACCCACCGAGAAGGATGTCCGCGTCCGGTTCCGCGTGGATGGCGTGCTCCACGAGGTCATGCATTCGCCGAAGAGCATCCAGAACGGGCTGATCAGCCGCCTGAAGGTGATGGCGGACCTCAACATCGCCGAGAAGCGGATCCCGCAGGACGGCCGGGTCAGCATCCGGGTCGGCTCGCGCAGCCTGGACCTGCGCCTCGCAACACTGCCCACGGTCAACGGCGAGAAGATCGTGATCCGGATCCTCGATAAGAGCAATGCGTTGCTCCAACTCTCGGACCTGGGGTTCAACGACGACGCGTTCAAGAGCTACGAGAAATCGTTCCGCCGCCCGTACGGCGCCATCCTGGTGACGGGGCCGACGGGCTCGGGCAAGTCCACCACCCTGTACGCGACGCTCAACATCGTGAACCAGGTGGATCGGCACATCATCACCGTCGAGGATCCGGTCGAGTACCGGCTGCCGGGTGTGAACCAGATCCAGGTCAACCCGAAGGCGGGCCTCACGTTCGCTTCGGCGCTGCGCTCGATCCTGCGCGCCGACCCGGACATCATCCTCGTCGGTGAGATCCGCGACCGCGAGACCGCCATGATCGCGGTCGAGTCGGCCCTCACGGGCCACCTCGTCCTGTCCTCCCTGCACACCAACGATGCGCCGTCCGCCATCACACGGCTGACCGAGATGGAGGTCGAGACCTTCCTGGTCGCTTCGGCCCTGGACTGTGTGGTGGCCCAGCGGCTGGCCCGGAAACTGTGCGAGAAGTGTAAGGAGACCTATGCGCCGGACCCGGCCGAGCTGATCGAGGCGGGGTTCCCCGAGCACCAGGTGCCCGAGATCGCCGAGATGTACCGCCCGGTGGGCTGCCAATCGTGCGCGAGCACGGGATACCGCGGGCGCTTCGGCTTGTACGAGGTCATGCCGATGACCGAAGAGATCGAGCGCCTCACGGTGGAGCGTGCCTCATCCGAGGCGATCCGCCACGTGGCGATCGATCAAGGGATGCAAGCGCTCCGTGACGACGGGCTCCAGAAGGCCCGTGCCGGACTGACATCGATCGAAGAGATCGCGAGGGTGGTGAAGTAGGTGAGCGTTCCGACGAAGGAGCAGGAGAGCCAGATCCCGGTGCCCGAGCTGCTCGAGGTGGTCCTCGAGCGGGGAGCCTCGGACCTGCACCTCACGGTGGGCGCACCGCCCACCGTCCGGTTGCACGGAGACCTCATCCGGCTGGAGGAGTACCCGGTCCTCGAAGCGCGCGGCCTCCAGGGCATGATCTACGCGATCCTGCCCCAGAAGATGCGCGAGCGGCTCGAGCAGGAGCTCGAGCTGGACATGTCGTACTCGCTCCCGGGCAAGGCCCGGTTCCGCGTGAACGTGTACTTCCAGCGCGACTCGCTGGGCGCCGCGTTCCGCCTGATCCCGTACGAGATCAAGACGCTCGAGGATCTGGAGCTGCCGGGGGTCGTGGCCGATCTCGCGCGGTACCCGCGCGGGTTCGTCGTGGTCACGGGTCCGACCGGCTCGGGAAAGTCGACCACGCTGGCGGCCATGGTGGACATCGTGAACCGCGAGCGGCAGGCCCACATCATGACCGTGGAGGACCCGATCGAGTTCCTCCACAAGCACAACCGCTGCATCGTGAATCAGCGCGAGGTGGGCGCGGACACGCACTCGTTCTCGCAGGCCCTCAAGCACGTGCTGCGCCAGGACCCCGACGTGATCCTGGTGGGAGAGATGCGCGACCTGGAGACGATCTCGACGGCGATCACCGCGGCCGAGACGGGCCACCTCGTGTTCGCTACCTTGCACACGCAGGACGCGCCGCAGACGATCGACCGCATCATCGACGTCTTCCCGCCGCATCAGCAGCAGCAGGTGCGGGTCCAGCTCGCGACCACGCTCCAGGGTGTCGTCACGCAGCAGCTGTTGCAGACCGCGGACGGACACGCCCGAGCGGCGGCCGTCGAGGTCCTCATCTGTACGCCGGCGGTCCGCAACCTGATCCGCGAAGGCAAGACCCACCAGATCTACTCGATCATGCAGGCAGGCGGCCGATTCGGGATGCAGACGATGGACCAGTCGCTCGGCAACCTCGTGAAGGCCGGCAAGGTGTCGCAGCAGATGGCCTACGAGCGCTGCCACGACCCGGAGGAGCTGAACCGCCTGATCGGCGGCGCTGGGGCGAGCTTCGACGGCGGGTTGGGCGCCGCGGCGTCGTCCGGCATGTTCGTCCAGAGCGACTACCGGTAGGAAGAGGGAGAACGATGCCGCAGACCTACGACTACAAGGTCCGAGACCGGACCGGCAACCTGGTCAGCGGCCAGCTCGTCGGCGATAGCGAGACCCTGGTCCTGCAGAAGCTCCGCGAGATGGGCATGACGCCGGTCCAGGTGAGCAAGGCCAACGCGGGTCTCAAGATGGAGATCAACCTCCGTCCCGGACACGTCAAGCTCAAGCAGGTCGCGGTCTTCTGCCGCCAGTTCGCGACGATGGTGAACTCGGGGCTCCCGATCCTGCGCTCCCTCTCGATCCTCGGCGATCAGACCGACAGTAAGGAGCTCGCCAAGGTCCTGGTCCAGGTACGAACGGAGGTCGAGCAGGGCGCGTCGCTGTCACAGGCCATGGCCAAACACCCGAAGGCCTTCAACAACCTGTTCATCTCGATGATCCGGGCGGGCGAG
Organism: uncultured Actinomycetes bacterium; assembly: GCA_963734275.1. Taxonomy (GTDB): domain Bacteria; phylum Actinomycetota; class UBA4738; order UBA4738; family HRBIN12; genus CAVTGO01. The sequence continues at coordinate 56,412 of CAVTGO010000010.1, read as the reverse complement.
ACGGGCGGGTTGCTGGACCACGTCTTGCTTCAGCTGGCCGACCAGATCGAGAACGAGGTCGAGCTCCGGCGCAAGATCAAGTCCGCGATGACCTATCCCATCGTCGTGGTCTGCATGGTGATGCTGATCATGGGCGCCATGCTGCTGTTCGTCGTTCCCCAGTTCGAGACGATCTACGCGAGCCTGGACAGCAAGCTCCCCATGCCCACCCAGCTCCTGCTCGCCGCATCCAACGGGTTCCGGACCTACTGGTACATCGTGTTCGGACTGGCGATCGGCGGGTGGTTCGGGTTGAAGCGGTACAAGGCCACGGACAAGGGCCGCGCCCGTGTGGACGCGACGAAGATCAAGGTGCCGGTGTTCGGGCCGCTGTTCCACAAGGTTGCCCTGTCCCGCTTCGCGTCCACCCTCGGGATGCTGCTCCACGCCGGCGTGCCGATCCTGCAGGGCCTGGACATCGTCAAGGACACGGTCAACAACAGGGTCATCTCCGACGCCGTCGACGACGTGAAGAACAGCGTCCGCGAGGGCGAGGCAATCGCGAAGCCCCTGTCCAAGCACAGGGTCTTCCCGCCGATGGTGGTGCAGATGATGGCCGTCGGCGAGGAGACCGGGAACGTCGACGTCATGCTCGAGAAGGTTTCTGAGTTCTACAACAGCGAGGTCTCGGCCGCGGTGGACGCGCTGACCTCCCTGATCGAGCCACTGCTGATCGCGGTCATCGGCGGGGCTGTCGGCGCGGCCGTCGTGGCCCTGTACATGCCGATGTTCAACATCATCAACCTGATCGAGTAGGACGCTCGCCACTCCGCCCCGAGCGAGGATCTCCGCTGGCCCCACAGGGGGCCACATCGCCATCGCGTCCAGGCCGGTTCGTGCCCGCACAACGGACTACTCCGTTGTGGTTATTCCCGGACCGAAGGCCCCCGGAAGGTCAAGGTCTCGCCTCCACCGGCCGAAACACGTAGAGGTGCGCGCCATCGGGGCGCGTGCACGTACACGAAAGGGAGGTGACTCCATGCTCGAGCGCTTCTGGCACCGCCGGAAGGACGACGAGGGCTTTACCCTCATCGAGCTGATGGTGGTCGTTCTGATCATCGGCATCCTGATCGCCATCGCTCTGCCGACCTTCCTCGGCGCCCGCGAGCGGGCCCAGAACCGGGCCGCTCAGTCGAACCTGCGCAACGGGCTGGCCGCCGCGAAGACCTTCTTCACGGACGGCGAGACGTACACGGGCTTCGATGTCTCCGCCGCAACGGGCATCGAGCCGTCGCTGACCTGGGTGGTCGCTGCTACCACGACCCCTGACCAGGTTGCGATCCAGGTGTCCGGTACCAATGGTGTGACGGTCATGCTCCAGACGGAGAGCGCGTCCGGGAACGGATACTGCGTCGCGGACACGTCGACAGGTCCGGGCACCGTGTTCGGCAACAACACCACTGGCGCGGACTTCGCGACTGCCGCGGCCTGCACTGGCGGCTGGTAAGCCGGCACAACCAGGCACCACTCGAAGGGGCGGCCTGCGGGCCGCCCCTTCGTCGTGCCCGTCGCGATGTCAAGGTCAGCGCCCCGAGGTTCGGGAGGGATGCGCACCAGGGGGATGTGTCCTGCGGCGGCTGGGGGCGGGTGGGCAGCCTGTGAGCCTCAAGCATGTCCCCCGAAAGGCCGATGACTCTAGGGAGTAGATGGGCCTCGCAATGACCATGAACCGATCCACTTCTTTCCGACGTGTCCGTGCTCGCCTCCGCGACGAGCGCGGCTTCAGCCTGCTCGAGACCGTGATCGCCGTGACCGTGATCTTCGGCTCGTTGCTCGCGCTCGCCTACACGGCGTCCGTCGGCTTCGGCTATCAGGGGCTGTCCCGCCAGCGCCAGGCCGCGAACGGGATCGCCAACGAGGTGATGGAGCAGATCCGGGGCCTGGCCTACGAGCATATCGAGGCGGGCCTGTCGTCCACCGACCTCACCGGCGACGCGAACATCGTCACGTGCGGTGGGGTCAATCGGTTCATCTCGTGCACGGCCGATCCGGACGTCCCGGGCTCCGGGGAGATGATCGTCTCGTCTCCGGGGCTGTCCACCGCCGCACCGTTGGTTCCCCACCGGTCGTCCACGGCGCCCAACGCCAACCCGGAGCGCGACGGCACCACGTACCAGTGGTCGACGTACATCACGCAGGACGACGCCGTCGATGACGCCCCGTACCGCGTGACGGTCTGGGTGACGTGGACGGGCGGCGACATCACCGGCTCCTCGAAGGTCGTTCGGGTCCAGAGCTACATCTGGTCGCCGATCGGGTGCCGGAGCGTGGAGACGCATCCGTTCGCGGCACCCTGCCAGCCGTTCTTCTACGGCACCGCCACGGTCCCCCAGTCCTTCGTCACGGTGAACGGAACCGTGGACCAGCTCAGCTTCTCGTCGGGCCAGCTGATCACGCCCTCGGTCGTCTCGAGCGCGCAGCAGGAACAGATCCAACAGATCCAGGGCACATGGCAGGGCTCTGGGGTCAGCATCACCGACGGCGCAGGAACGCGGACCGCGGGTGGAACGTCGCTGTCGACCAACGCCGACTCCGACCCCGCGACCCTGGCCGGCCTCTACTCGCGAGCCAGGTGTCCCACCGAGACGACGTGCGCCGGCGGCGCCATGAGCAGCTCGAGCGCCGGCAACACGATCACCTTCACCGCTCCCACCGGAACCACCGCGGAGAGCGACAGCGCGGTCGCGGCGGGCGGGGCGAATGTCTGTCCGGCTTCGCCGGACACCGCTGAGGCCGACGGCCTGTTCTGTGGCGGGGGCAGGGTGCAGCAGGGCGGTGCCCTGACGGCCGCCCTGGACCTCCAGCACAGCGCGAACATCGGTCCGGCGACAGCGGTGCAGATCTTGGCGCCCTCCGCCGCCTCGAAAACCATCGTCAACCGAACCGCGTTCCCCTCGATCACCGGCTGCAGCCCCGCGTCCACCGTGGACGGTTGTGTGGCCGTGACGGTGAACCGGACCCTCGGCACGATCAACATCGGGGGCCTTCCGTCCTCGATGACGGCGCCCCTCGGTTGGTCCGGCGGGTCCGCGTGGAACGGCTACTTCCTGTCGATCGTCGGCTACCAGGAGACCCTGACCGGGTCCGCGGGCACGAACAGCCCGCTCCCCACGGCGTCGATGAGCGGGACGATCTACTACTACAACGGCCTCGGCTACACGGCGGTCCCGGTCACGGACGTGGCGTTGAACGGGCTCGCCGCCGCGCAGGTGATCACGTCGGTGGTCGCGGGCCATGAAATCGTGGTCAACGTCTCGACCGAGTTGCTCGGGATGGCCGCCGGATCCACCACCCTCACCCCTTCGTCGCCGGGCGGCAACGTGACGCGAACCGACGCCACGGCGCAGGCCAACCCGCCGGCGGTCGTCGTGAACTACGAGATCGTGGTCGACGGCGCCAGCATCGCGGACCTGGCGATCACGGTCGGGCTGGGGACCTCCGAGGCGCGCGGGACGTACGAGCCCGCGGCGGCGGAGGGGTCCTGATGCGGCTCGTGCGGAGGATGCGGGAACGGCTCGGTGACGAGCGGGGCGTGACCCTGCCGGAGCTCCTGGTCGCCACGGTGATCATGGGGATCGTGATGGTGGTGTTCGGGACGACCCTGGCGTCCGTCCAGATGGGGATCGTGCGTCAGGACAACCTGTCGCGCTCCAACGACCAGGCTCGGCTCGCGATGCAGCAGTTGGACCGGGAGATCCGCTCCGGGAACGTGCTGTACGACCCCGCCATCGAGACCGTGCCGTTCTACACGCTCCGCGTCTACACGCAGTCCAACGCCGACACGCGGAACGGTTTCACGTGCGTCCTGTGGCAACTGAACGACGAGGGCGAGATGCTGACCCGCACCTGGCCGCCCAACCAACCGGGCTCGGCATCGGACTGGCGCGTGGTCGCGACCGGCATCGTCAACAAGGAGCTCGGCGTGCCGGCGTTCGCGCTCGACCCCGACCCCTTGAAGGGAGACCGGACCCTGAACGTGACCCTGCGAGTCAACGAGGACCTGGAGAACCGGCCCACGCAGACGATCGAGATCAGCGAGAGCCTCACGGGTCGCAACACCTCGTACGGCTACCCGGCGAGCGTCTGCAGCACCCTACCGACCTAGAAGAGGAGCGAACGATGAGGATCAGGGCCAGGCAGGAGGACGGCGTCGCGCTCATCGTGGCGCTGATGGTGACCTTCGTGGTCTTGCTGTTGTCCACCGTGGTCATCTCCCAAGCGATCCACGGCACCGACCAGAGCGCCTACAACCGGCAGCGGCTGACCTCGGTGAACGCGGCCGAAGCCGGGCTGGACAACTACTTCAACTACCTCGAGGTCACCCCCGTCCTCGAACTGTCGACCGCGGCGCCGCTTCCCGAGAGGCTCGGCTCCTCCGGAGGCACGATCGAATTTGCCTTGACCCCCACCTTCTACGACGACGAGGTGGGGGAGGACCCGTTCTCGGGCACGCCCTCGGCGAGCAACTACCCGAAGTCGGTCCTGCTCGTCTCCGTCGGAACGACGAACGACGGGACCGAGCGGACGATGGAGAGCTTCGTGCTGCTCGAGCCGATCTACGGCGGCCTGACGGGGGCCGTGGTGACGAACTCCACCACGACCTTCAGCAACAACTTCACGATCAACGGCAACAACGGCAACGATGCCGACGTCTATGTCCTGAACGGCAACTTCACCGTCCCGTCGGGCCTGCAGACGATCCACGGCGACATCTGGGTGCACGGCGGGACGGCGGTGATCGGCACCGGCCTCCACGTGTACGGCGAGGTCTGGGCCAACGGTTCGGTCACCGTGAACCACCCTTCGGCCCTGGTCGACCTCGCCGCGAAGTCCACGACCTCGTCGCTCACCGTGACGACGGGGAACGTCACCGGAGACGCCTACTACTGCACCGGGAGCGCACCGGGGGCCAACGTCCACGGACAGAAGATCCAGACCTGCGCCCTGGGCGCGCCGCCCACCACCGTCTTCCCGCAGATCCCGTACACGCCCAGTGCTTGGACCGACCAGGGGTACTACATCAATCCTACCTACACGGGTACCTCCGCTTGCGACAACGCGAGGAACTACATCGAGGGCACCGGGGCCGGGACCTTCAACGGGGGAGCGGGCGTCCCGTCCGGGTACGATGGCGCGGTCGTCTACATCGATGCCACGTGCACGTTCACCACGACGAACAACGCGACGATCTCGCTGGGCAAGAACCTCGCCCTCATCACCACGGGCTCCATCAACCTCAGCCAGCGCACGAGCTGGAACGGCGTGGGCTCGACCAAGAACCTCTACTTCATGAGCCCGTACCCGGCGACCCTGAACTGCGCCACCAACCCGCAGGCCATCACCCTCGGCAACAACACGGGCTTCAACAGCCTGGTGAACACGTTCATCTACTCGCCCTGCACGGTCACGATGAACAACAACAACTCCGCGTTCCAGGGGCAGGTGATCGGCGGGACCGTCTCGGTCGGGAACCTCTTCACCATGAGCTACCGGCCCATCCTGGTCCCCGGCGCCGAGGTCGTCGGGTTCGAGCAGGACATCGCGTACATCCGAGAGGTCTCGTAGCGGGACGGGGCTCGCCGGACCTGCGGTAGCGTTCCCGGCGCCGATGATGACGGCTTACGACATCGCCCTGCGCATCGTGATCGCCCTTCCCCTGGGGTTGGCCTTCGGCAGCTTCCTCACCGTGGCGATCCACCGGGTGCCGTTGGCGGAGTCCATCGCGCGGCCACGATCCCGGTGCCCGAGTTGCGGGACCGCCCTGCGCAACGTGGACAACATCCCGGTGGTCTCCTGGGTGATCCTGCGTGGCCGATGCCACGCTTGCGGGGCCCGGATCTCTGCCGTCTACCCGCTGACCGAGCTCGCCTGCGGGGGACTGTTCGTCGCGGCGGCCCTGTGGTTCGAGGATCCCTGGACGGCGGCGCTCTTCGCACCGTTCCTGGCCCTCCTCGTCGCCCTCTCGGTGATCGATCTGCGGCACAAGAAGCTCCCGAACCGGCTCGTCTACCCGGCTGTGGTCGCGGCGGCCGTCTTCGTCGTCGTCGCCGACCTGGCGGGCGGGGAGCCCGACGCCCTGGACGCCGGGATCGGCTTCCTCGCCTACGGCGTGGGTCTCCTGGTGATCGCCTTGATCTCCCCCCGTGGGATGGGGATGGGCGACGTGAAGCTCGCGGCCCTGATCGGACTCGTGCTGGGCTCCCTGGGTCTCGCGTACGTCGGCGTGGCCGCGGGGGTGGGGATCCTTCTCGGGGGAGTGGGGGCCATCATCGCGTTGATCGCTGGGGTGGGCCGCAAGACCGGGATCCCGTTCGGGCCGTTCCTGGCCGCCGGGGCCGCCGTGGCGGCGTTCTTCGGGCCGGAGATCGCGGACGCGTACCTGAACCTGCTGACCTGACCCTCACCCCTGCCCGGTCACGGGACGCGTGTTGCTGGTGTGACTTCTGAAGATTCCTGCTAATCACATCTACGTAACTCAGCCTATCGTGCCGAGAGTAGGCAGATGGGGTGATTGACGCCATATGTGGCACCTGTTACGGTCCGCGACCTTCGAGCGGTATGGGGCAGATGTGGCAGTTGTGACACATGTGACAGTTGTGTCGGTTGTGATGGATGTGGGGGTTGTGAGAGATGGGCAAGAGACGACCGTTCGTCGGTGACCGGCTCCTCACCGTGGGTGAGGTGGCGGCCACGATGCGCGTCTCGAACATGACGGTGTACCGCCTGATCAAGGGCGGTCAGCTGGCCGCGATCCGGGTCGGGAAGAACTACCGGATCCGCGAGTCGGACGTGGATCGGTACCTGTCAGAGCGCTCGGTCTGAGGCGGAGGGGACCCGTGGTGCGACGTTCGCAGGGCGGCGGGTGGAGCGGCCGGCAGGCCGGCGACCGCCTGCTCACCGTCGTCGAGGTCGGCGCCACGATGCGGGTCTCGAACATGACCGTGTACCGGCTGATCAAGTCTGGGGAGCTCCCGGCTCTGCGAGTAGGCAAGAACTACCGGATTCGGGAGTCGGACGTGGAACGCTATCTCTGGGAGCGGTCCGTGCAAGTGGAGGGCGCATAGTGGCCAAGACGAAGGTGGGCGTGGACGTGGGCTCCACGGCCGTCCGCGTGGCGGAGGTCTCGGCGGGGGACATCCCCGTCGTGGTCCGCGCCGCCCAGGTCCCCCTTCCGCCCGGCGCCGTCGAGGCCGGCGAGGTTCGCCAGCCCGACGTGGTCGCCGCAGCCCTCCGGGAGCTGTGGGACAAGAGCGGGGTCAAGAGCAAGCAGGCGCAACTCGGGGTCGGGAACCAGCGCGTGGTGGTTCGCGAGATCGCCCTGCCGTGGCTGCCCGAGAAGGAGCTGCGGGACACGCTGGGATTTCAGGTCCAGGAATTCATCCCGATGGCCGCCGACGAGGCTGTGCTGGACTTCGATCCGCTCGGCGAGATGGAGCAGGGCGGGCGACGGATGCAGCGGATCCTCCTGGTGGCCGCGCACAAGGGCATGATCGCCCCGCTCATCGAGGCGGCCGTGGCCGCCAAGCTCGAGCCCGTCAGCATCGACCTCACGCCGTTCGCGGTGGTGCGGGCGGTCGGGACCGGCGACGAGGCACTCGACCTCGACTCGCAGGGAGACGAGGCCGTCATCGATGTCGGTGCCCACGTGACCAGCATCTGTGTGCACGACCGCGGCGTGACCCGTTTCGTCCGCATCCTGCCCTCGGGCGGACGCGACGTGACCCTGGCGATCGCGCGCGGTGCGGGTCTTGACGACGAGGTCGCCGAGCGGATGAAGCTGGGCGAGGAGGTAGAGCAGCAGCACGACGCTGAGGGCCATGTCGTGGAGCTCCCGAGCCTCGAGGACGTGAAGCGGCTCGCCCTCACCCGGGCCGGGAGCTTCGTGGACGAGATCCGCTCGTCGCTCGAGTTCTACGCGGCGCAGGTGCCCGGCGCGAAGATCGCGCGGGTCCTCGTGACCGGCGGCGGCTCACGCCTCGACGGCTTCCTCGACCTGCTCCAGGAGCGCATCCCCGTGCCCGTGGACCGCGGCCACCTGTTCCAGCACGTGAAATCGGAGCTCGACCTGCCGGCCGACGCCCAGGCAGAGGCCGAGTCGGTTCTCTCCGTCGCCGTCGGGCTCGCGATCGCCGACCGGAGGCGGGCGTGAGCCAGGTCAACCTCCTCCCCCCCGAGCTCCGCCAGCGCCAGGCGATCCGCCGGACGACCACGCTGATCGTCGCGGCCGGCCTGGGCGTGCTCGCGCTGATCGGCGCCTTCTACTTCGTCCAGATGCAGAGGCTGTCGAGCGCGCAGGACGAGCTGGCCGCGCAGGAGGCGCGCAACGCGGCGCTCACCACGCAGATCGCCGAGCTCCAGCCCTTCGCGACCCTGCAGGCCGAGCTCGCCGCCAAGCAGGCCCTCGTGGACTCGCTGTTCCTGAACGAGATCTCCTGGTCCGGCGTGCTCCTCGACGTGTCCCGAGTGATCCCGGACACGTCGTACCTCACGAACCTGACGGGCCAGATCACGGCCGGCGCGGTGCCGGGCGAGATCCCGGTGGCGCCTGTCGGAGGTGCTCCCGAGACGACGCTGATCGGCAGCATGAGCTTCCAGGGCGTCGCCCTGCAGACCGACACGATCGCGACCTGGCTCACCCGCCTCGAACAGGTGAACGGCTGGGTCAACGCATGGGTCAACAGCGCCCAGGAGGAAGTCGCCTTCTCCGACATCTACTCCTTCTCGAGCGGTCTCGACCTGACCCTCGAGGCGGCGACGAAGCGCGGGCAGGGGGGTGGGCAGGAGTGAGCCGCCGCGGGCCCATCGTCGCCGGGGTCGGCTCCGCGGTCATCGCGCTCCTCGCCGTGGTCATGCTGGTCCTTCCCAAGATGGGCCAGGTGAGCGAGGCGGGCGAAGCGCTCCAGGCGGCCGAGGATCAGGAGATCTCGTTGTCGACGCAGCTCCGGGCCCTGCAGGAGGCACAAGCGGAGGCGCCGGAGACCGAGGCCCAGATCGCGCGGATCGAGGACCAGGTGCCGCCCACCGCAGACCTACCCGCGCTGTTCCGCCTGCTCCAGGCGGCGGCCGACCGTGCCGCCGTCGACTTCTTCTCGTTCACGCCGGGCACCCCCGCCCTGGACCCATCGGGCACGTTCTCGACGGTCGGGTCGCAGATCACCGTGACCGGCGGCTACTTCGCGATCGACGAGATGCTCTTCCTGCTGGAGACGCTGCCGCGGGCGGCCAAGGTGACGACCGTCGCGATCACGCCCTCGGCGGGAGACACCACCGGGACGACCACGACGACGAACGCGCTCCAGCTCCAGCTGACCGTGCAGTTCTACACGACGGATGTCAGCGCCGGTCCGGGCTCGGTCCCGGGTCCGACCGAAGGCATCTCGACCGTACCGGGAGTCTGACCATGCAACTCACCCCCCGAGACAAGCGCCTACTCCAGATCATGGCCGGCGTCGTACCCGTGTTGCTCCTCTTCTACCTGTTCGTGCTGAAAGGGGGCGGTGAGGAGGCCGCGCTGCCCGAGCTGCCGACCGGCAGTTCGGGTCCGGTCGTCGTGCCCACCGTCACGCCGTCCCCGACGCCCCGCGAGACGCTGCCGCCCGTGGAGCTGGCAGGCGAGCGAGATCCCTTCTCGATCCCGCCAGGCCTCCAGTCCGCGAGCGGCAGCGTCAGCCCCCCCGTGACCGGCTCCGTCAGCCCGACCTCGACGGTGAGCCCGACGACGACGACGACCACGCCGCCACCCACGTCTCCGCCACCCACCTCACCTCCACCGACGTCTCCGCCGCCAACGTCCCCGCCCCCTCCGCCACCCGACGACGGGCAGGCGGACGACCACATCCTGATCGGCGGTCACGACGTCACCCTCCTGACCGTGTTCCACAACAAGACGACCCTGCAGGTCGAGGTGGACGGCAAGCTCTACACGGTGGAGGAGGGCGCCACGTTCGACGACAACTTCAAGCTCGTGAAGATCGATGGCGGCTGCGCCAAGTTCCTCTTCGGCGATCAGAGCTTCGAGCTCTGCGAGCAGAAGGGGTAGGCGCCGCGGAGCTGCCGGCGGGCCGCGCACGGGGGGAGCGGTCGCCGGTCCGAAAGGGCGGCCCCACGACCACGGGGCCGCCCTTTCTCATTCCCTCACGGGTTGACCCTCGTCTTGGCTCCATCTCACCTTGCCCCGTTCGGGCGCCCCTATGATGAGGACATGCTGCGGCTGCTCACGGCCGGCGAATCGCACGGCAAGGGATTGGTCGGCGTGCTCGAGGGATTGCCCGCCGGGGTCCCGGTCTCGCCCAAGGAACTCGCGGGCGAGCTCGCCCGGCGCCGGCACGGGTACGGCCGCAGCGGCCGGCAGAAGCTCGAGGCTGATCGGTTCGAGATCGTCTCCGGGGTCCGCCACGGCCGGACCCTCGGCAGCCCGATCTCGGTGACGATCGCGAACGCCGAGTGGGACGCCAAGTACAAGGACCTGATGGCCGTCGAGGGTGAGCCCGATCCCTCCGAGCGGCTGACGCGACCCCGGCCGGGCCACGCGGACCTCGCCGGCGTGCAGAAGTACGGCTTCGACGACGTCCGCAACGTGCTCGAACGGGCGAGCGCGCGAGAGACGGCGGCTCGCGTCGCGCTCGGCGTGTTCTGCAAGGCCTTCCTCGCCGAGCTCGGCATCCACATGGTGTCCCACGTCGTGCGGATCGGGAAGGTGGCGGTGCGCGGATCGCGCGTACCGCGCCCGGAGGACCTCGATGCCGTCGACGCCTCCCCGGTGCGATGCCTGGACGAGGTGACGGCCGACCGCATGGTGGCCGAGATCGATCGCGTCCGCAAGGCGCGCGACACGGTCGGCGGTGTCTTCGAGGTTCTCGCGTACGGCTGCCCTCCCGGCCTCGGCTCTCACGTCCACCACGACCGGAAGCTCGACGCGCGGCTCGCCCTCGCGCTCATGAGCATCCAGTCGGTGAAGGGCGTCGAGGTGGGGGACGGGTTCGCGTCCGCGTCCCGCCTCGGCTCGCGCGCCCACGACGAGATCGTGACCGGCTCTCGCGGTCTCGGGCGAAGGAGCGCACGCGCGGGCGGCATCGAGGGCGGCATGACCACGGGCGAGGCGGTGCGCGTGCGGGCCGCGATGAAGCCGTTCTCGACCGTGCCGCAGCCCCTCGCGACGGTCGACCTGTCGACGGGCAAGCCGGCGGTGGCGATCAAGCAGCGCACCGACGTCTGCGCGGTGCCGGCGGGCGCGGTCGTCGGGGAGGCGGTGACGGCGTTCGTCGTGGCCGACGCGGTCCTCGAGAAGTTCGGCGGCGATGCGCTTCCCGAAACGCGGCGCAACCTCGAGGCCTACCTTGCGAGCCTCCCGTGACCGAGGGCACCGCGTGATCGTCTATCTCGTCGGGATGCCCGGCTCGGGCAAATCCACCGTCGGCCCGGAGCTCGCGCGGCGTCTCGGCGTGCCGTTCGTGGAGCTCGACGCCGAGATCGAGCGCGCGGCCGGTTCGACCGTCCGCGAGATCTTCGAGCAGGAGGGCGAGGCGCGGTTCCGCGAGCTCGAGGCCGCGGCGCTCACGGCGGCCGTGGCCCGCGATCCGTCCGTCGTGTCCTGCGGGGGCGGGGTCGTGCTCGAGCCGGCGAACCGCGTCATGCTGCGCGCGAGCGGCGAGGTGGTGTTCCTCTCCGTGCCGCTCGAGGACCTCGAGCGCCGGGTCGCTCCGGCGGAGGACCGGCCCCTGATCCGCGAGGACGGGGACCTCGAGCGGTTGTTCAGCGACCGCGAGCCCCTCTACCGGGAATTCGCCGCCCACGTCGTCGACGCACGCGGGACCGTGGACGAGGTGGCGGACGCGATCGAGGGAGAGCTCCTCCGTTGGAGCGCGTGAGGGTCGCGGTCGCGGGCCGCGACTACCCGGTCGTCGTTGGCCGGGAACTCCTCGAGGACGCGGGAGAGCTGCTCCCCGAGCTCCATAGCGCCGAGCGGGCCTTCGTCGTTGCCGACGAGGCCGTCGCCGCCCGGTACCTCGCCCCGCTCGTCGCCGGCCTGGCGGGTCGCGACATCGCCTGCGTCCATCTCGGCGTCCCCGAGGGGGAGCAGGCCAAGTCGGTCCAGATGATGACGGCGCTCCAGCGCCAGCTCGCGACGCAGGAGGCGCACCGGGACGATCTGGTCGTGGCCCTCGGCGGCGGCGCCGTCGGGGACCTCGCGGGCTTCGTGGCCGCCACGTACATGCGGGGAGTCCCCTTCGTCCAGGTGCCGACGACGTTGACGGCCATGGTCGACGCGGCGATCGGGGGCAAGACGGCCGTGAACCTGCCCGAGGGAAAGAACCTCGTCGGCGCGTTCCACCAGCCGGTGGCCGTGCTCGCCGACGTCGCGACGCTCGCGACCCTTCCCGAACGCGACTATCGCTCGGGACTAGCGGAGGTCGCCAAGTACGGCCTCGCCCTCGACCTCGAGCTGCTGAGGGAGCTCGAGACCGACCCTGGCCCGGTCCTGCGACGGGACCCGGATGCGCTCGAGCGGCTCGTCGCGCGGTGCGTGCGCGCGAAGGCCGCGGTCGTCGGGGAGGACGAACGCGACACCGGTGGGCGTCTGTTCCTGAACTACGGGCACACGCTCGGGCACGCGCTCGAGCGCCTCGAGTCGTTCGGCGGCCGCTCGCACGGCGAGGGGGTCGCGATCGGGATGGTGTTCGCCGCCCGCCTCGCGGAGTTGCTCGGTCGGGCGTCCACCGGTCTCGCGGCGCGTCACATCCGCTTGCTGTCGTCGCTCGGCCTGGAGACCGACGGGCCGCTGCCGCCCGCCGACGAGATCCTGTCGGCGTTCCGGGTGGACAAGAAGTACCGGGCCGGGGTCCGATTCGTGCTCCTCGAAGACGTGGGACGCCCGGTCATGGTGGACTCCGTTCCCGAGGACGCGCTCCGGGAGGCGCTCGGCGCGGTGGGGCCGGGACCCGAGGTGAAAGGGACGATGCGGTGAAGGTGCTGTTCCTGTTCGGGCCGAACCTCGGAGTCCTCGGCACGCGGGACCCGGAGCGCTACGGGTCGGTGACGCTCGGCGAGATCATGGACCGGGTCGGCGAGCGCGCGACCTTCCTCGGTCACGACGCCGAGTGGCGACAGTCCGATCACGAGGGCGACCTCGTCGGTTGGTTCGCGGGCGCGCAGGGTGATGGCTTCGGCGCCGTGGTCGTGAACCCGGGTGCCCTCACGCACTACTCGTACGCTCTGCGCGACGCGGTCGAGGCCTGTCCGCTCCCGGTGCTCGAGGTCCACATGACGAACATCTACGCGCGCGAGGAGTTCCGCCGGCACTCGGTGATCGCGCCCGCCTGCCGCGTGACGATCGCCGGCGCCGGGGCGGGCGGCTACCACCTCGCGCTCGAGGCGCTCCCGTGGATCACGGGCTGAGGCGCCGCCGCGTCGCCGAGGCGATCGCGGCCGCCGGCCTCGACGCCCTGCTGGTCACCCACCTGCCGAACGCCCGGTACCTCACCGGGTTCTCGGGCTCGAACGGGCAGGTCGTCCTCGGCGCCGATCCGGAGCGGAGCGTCTTCCTCACGGACGGTCGCTACACGGAGCAGTCGCGCCTCGAGGTGCCGGACCTTGAGCGGCGGACCTACCCCAACGGGCTCGCGGTGGCGGTGGCGGCCGTCTGTGCCGACCTCGGCGTCGGGCGGATCGGCTTCGAGGGCGCCGGCGTGTCGTACGCGACGTACACGGAGCTAGCCTCGTCCGTACCCGCCGAGTTCGTTCCGGTGGCCGGCGCCGTCGAGCGCGAGCGCCTCACGAAGGATGCGGAGGAGCGCGCGGCGATCTCGCGCGCGCAAGCCTGTGCCGACGAGGCCTTCGAGCGTGCGGTCTTGGGCGGTGCCCTGCGCGAGGGCGGGACCGAACGCGAGCTCGCCCTGGCGCTCGAGCTCGCGATGCGCCGTGCCGGGGCCGACGACCGCGCCTTCGGAACGATCGTCGCCTTCGGCGAGAACGGGGCCGAGCCCCACCACCATCCGACGGACCGCCCGCTCGCGCGGGGCGACGTCGTCAAGATGGACTTCGGCGCCCTCGCCGATGGCTACCACTCGGACATGACGCGCACGGTCGCGTTCGGCGAGCCGCCCGCACGCCTCCGGGAGCTGCGAGATATCGTGGCCGCCGCTCAGGCTGCGGGGATCGACGCGGTGCGCGCCGGGGTTCCCGCGCAAGCCGTCGACGGCGCCGCGCGCGCGGTCGTCGCGGAGGCGGGATACGCCGAGGCGTTCCCCCACGGTCTCGGGCATGGGGTCGGTCTGGAGATCCACGAGGAGCCACGGTTGCGCTGGGACGCCGGCTCCGAGCTGCTCGAGGGCATGGTCGTCACGATCGAGCCCGGCGTGTACATTCCCGGCCTCGGGGGCGTCCGCATCGAGGACATGGTCGAGGTAACCGCGGACGGGTGCCGGGAGATCCCGACGTCCACCAAGGAGCTGGTCGTGTTGTGAGCGTGTCCACGAACGATCTGAAGAACGGGATGACGTTGGAACTGGACGGCGCGTTGTTTCAGGTCGTCGAGTTCCAGCACGTGAAGCCCGGCAAGGGTGGCGCGTTCGTGCGGACGAAACTGCGGAACGTGAAGACGGGCGGTGTCGTGGAGCGCACATTCAACGCCGGAGTCAAGGTGGGTCTCGCGATCGTCGAGCGCAAGGACATGCAGTTCCTGTACCGGGACGACCGTGCGTTCACGTTCATGGATCTCGCGTCGTACGAGCAGCTCCCGGTGCCGGTCGAGGTCGTCGGCGAAGCTGCGGGCTTCCTGTCGGAGGGTTCCACGGCAACGGTCGCCGTCCACCAGGGGGTGCCGATCTCGCTGGAGCTCGCGGCTTCCGTGGTGCTCTCGATCACGAAGACGCAGCCCGCGGTGAAGGGCGACACGCGGACGAACGCGCTGAAGCCGGCCACGCTGGAGACCGGCGCCGTGGTCCAGGTTCCTCTGTTCGTCGAGGAAGGCGAGCGGGTGAAGGTGGACACGCGCTCGGGGCAATACATCGAGCGGGTCAAGTAGGTCCCATGCCCTCGCGCAGGCAGGCGCGCCGGGCGGCGGTCGAGATCCTGTACCAGGCGGACGTCACGCGCGCCGACGGGCGCGCGGTCCTCGCCGAGTGGGAGGCGACCGGGCGGACGAGCCAGCCGTTCACGCGTGATCTCGTCGACGGCGTGTGCGGGCATCTCGACGAGCTCGACCGCACGCTCGGAGCACACGCCGAGGGATGGCGGGTGGAGAGGATGGCGGCGCTCGACCGCACGATCCTTCGCGTCGCGACCTACGAGCTGCTGCATCAGAGCGGCGTCCCGATCGCCGTCGCGATCGACGAGGCGGTGCGCACGGCCAAGGAGCTCTCCACCGAGGATTCGGGACGGTTCGTGAACGGCGTGCTCGGACGGATCGCGGAGGACCTGGGTCGGCCTGCGGAAGCCTGAGCCCGGATAGCGTCCGAGCGCATCCGTGGCCTCGGTCGCCGCTCGACCTACCCGAACGGCAGATCCTCGGCCGACAGGAGCGTCCACGGGACCGAGCTCTCCTGCTCGGTGGGCCCCGTCTCCGTCGAATCCGTCACCCCCGCGCCCTGCACCACGAAGTACGCGAAGAGCTCGTCGCCAGATGCGATCGACCTCGTCCAGACCAGGAGCTCGTGTGTCGCCGGATCGACGTAGAGCCGCTCGATCATGCTGCCGCCCCAGTTGCCGAACTCCACCACGTGTGCGGGCCGGCCGAACGGGTCGACGGTATCGGTCGTCACGTGTGCTCCCTGGAGACCCGCGGCGACGTCGAGGAGCGCCGCCCGGACGGCGGGCGTGACGTGGGGATCTTCCAGCAGGTCGGTGATCGCACGCCAGACCTGCCCGTCGGTCGGCGCTCCCTCCGGTGGAGGCGTCACCAGCGGGGCAGGGGAGGAGCCGCCCTCGGCGCTCCGCTGGAGGAGGAAGGTCGTCAACGCGCCGGGCTCGAGCGGGAACGACGAGACGTCGATGCCGTTGACATTGGGGAACGCGCCGGCCTCGAAGCGTCCTTCTTCGATGCCGTAGTTCTCGCGCGCGTCGACCTCGATCCTGCCCGAGTCGTCACCCGGCGACCACCATGTGGTGGCGTCCAGGGTGACGTCGTTCCCACCGCAGATGTCGCCGCCGTCGTCGGGACACCACGACCGGTACAGCACCGCCGAGTAGTAGTACTGACCGATCTCGGCCACGAGCGGTGGTTCCGCGGGTGGCGGGAGCGTGATGCCCGTCGTTCCGGCGGGGCCGGTGCCGCCGACGGCGGGATCCCGGGGACCATCTCGGTCGAGCGCCGCGAACGCGAACGTGGCTCCGAGGATCGCGAGCGTCACGCCCAACACGCCCGCCCGGATCCGTTCACCGCGGCGCTTGCGCTCGCCGCGCTCGCGCACCGCCTCGAGGTCGTAGTCGGTGCGAGGTGCCGATCGGGCCGCGCGCTCGAGGAGGTCATGGGTCTCAGTCATCGTTGCCTCCGATCCGGTCGTGGAGGGCGGTGCGCGCTCGGGCCGCGAGCACCCGCACCGTCGGTGGCCGGACGCCGAGCGCCTTCGCCGCCTCCTCCGAGGACATGTCCAGCAGGTCCATGAGGACGAGGGCCGCTCGCTGCCGTGGCGTGAGGGTCCCGAGGGCGCGGACGACCAGGTCGCGATCCTCGATCGCCGCGAGCGGATCGTTCACCGGCGCCAGTTGGATCAGCCGCCGCAGCGCGACGGCCGCCCGCCGGCGGCGGTTCCGATACAGGTTCATGGCGGTCCGGAACAGATACCCAGGGGGATCCTCGATCCCGCCGACGCGATCCCAGCGCTCCCAGACCTTCAGGAACGCGTCCTGGGCGATCTCCTCGGCCTCATGGCCGTCGCGCACCACGAGCCACAGCGCGGCGTGCAGCCGTTCGTGGTGCTCCTCGAAGAATCGGCCGAACGCGACGTCGGCCTGCTCGGCCGGGAGCGGGTGTGCGGAGAGCGGGAGGGCCTCGTCCATCGCCCTCATGAACACCGGGCTCGCGGTGTTCGTTTACAGGGGTCGACGCTTACTCGGTCGAGGGCTTCTGCACGGGGTCCTGGGGCTTCGGCGTCTCGGACTCGTCCTCGGGCTCGGAGGCGCCCTCGCTCATGCCCTTCTTGAACTCGTTCGTCGACTTGCCGACCGAGCGCGCGAGCTCCGGGAGCTTCTTGGCGCCGAACAGCAGCACCAGTACCACCAGGACGACGATCCACTCGGGGCCGGGGCTGTAGGCAACCATCGGTCTTCCTTCCTCGGGGTCGGCTCCCTAGTGTAGGCCAGGCCGGGCGGTTCGGCGCGCTGCGGGCACGCCGGACCCTCGTTGTGTGTCGGCGAGGTCGCGGCTATCCTTCTCCAGAGGTCTTCCCCTTTAAGTCCGGTCCCGTGAGGCCGGGAAGGGAGCGGGAGTTGGCGCACGACCACGACGCCCAGTCGCATCCGCGACCGGGCGTTCCCGTTTCCGGTGTCCGGCCCCGGGCGAGCGCGTGACCGCCTCCGTGCGCCTCATGGACGAGGCCGAGGTCCGCCGGGCCGTGACGCGGATCGCCCACGAGATCCTCGAGCGCAACCGGGGGGCGGAGGAGCTCGTGCTCGTCGGGATCGCGGCTCGCGGAGACGACCTCGCCCGCCGCCTCGCGGCGGAGATCGCCCGGATCGAGGGCGTCGAGGTCCCGGTGGGGGCCCTCGACATCACCTTCTACCGCGACGACATCGGCCTGCGCTCGGAGGCGCCCGAGGTCCACGAGACGAACGTCAGGTTCGACATCAACCGGCGCACGGTGGTCCTGGTCGACGACGTCCTGTTCACGGGCAGGACGATCCGAGCCGCGCTCGATGCGCTCGTCGACTTCGGCCGGCCGACCGCCATCCAGCTCGCCGTCCTCGTCGATCGAGGCCACCGGGAGCTGCCGATCCGGGCGGACTTCGTCGGGAAGAACGTGCCGTCGCGCAAGGACGAGATCGTGCGGGTCGCGCTGCGCGAGGTCGACGGCGAGGACGCCGTCGTCATGCAGGAGCGGACCGACGCGGCCGTGGGAGGGCGGTCATGAACAAGCACCTGCTGTCGATCCACGACGTGACCGCCGACGACGTCGTGCGGATCCTGGACACGGCCGAATCGTTCCGCGAGGTGGGGACGCGCGTGATCAAGAAGGTGCCGGCGCTGCGCGGGCGCACCGTCGTGAACCTGTTCTACGAGAACTCCACGCGCACGCGGATCAGCTTCGAGCTGGCCGCCAAGCGGCTGTCGGCCGACGTGATCAACTTCTCGACGAGCGGCTCCAGCGTGTCCAAGGGCGAGAGCCTGAAGGACACGGCGCTCACGCTCCAGGCGATGGGAGCCGACGCGGTCGTGATCCGGCACGCCTCGAGCGGGGCGCCGCTCACGCTGACGAAGTGGGTGAAGGGCAGCGTGCTGAACGCCGGCGACGGAACGCACGAGCATCCGACGCAGGCCCTGCTGGACCTCTACACGATGCGCGACCGGCTGGGGCGGCTCGAGGGGCTGCGGCTGGCGATCGTCGGCGACGTCCTACACTCGCGCGTGGCGCGCTCGCTCTCGTTGGCCGCGGTGAAGATGGGCGCCGAGGTCACCCTGGTGGGCCCGCCCACGCTGATCCCGCCCGAGGCGCAAGCCTGGGGCGTCCAGGTGAGCTACGACATCGACTCGGTGCTGCCGAAGCTCGACGTCTGCTACATGCTCCGGGTGCAGACCGAGCGGCAGCGTCAGCAGTTCTTCCCGAGCGTCCGCGAGTACGCCCGTCTCTTCGGGCTCACCAGGGAGCGTGTGGCAACGCTGCCCGAAGGGGCGCTCGTGATGCACCCGGGGCCGATGAACCGTGGCGTCGAGATCGACTCCGACGTGGCCGACCTGCCGCGCTCCGTGATCGAGGAGCAGGTGACCAACGGCATCGCGATCCGGATGTCCCTCCTGTACCTGTTGCTCGGGGGGACGGGAGCCGCCGATGGCTGAGCGGATCGTCCTGCGGGGCGCCCGCGTCGTGGATCCGGCCTCCGGCCGCGACGGGACGGCCGACGTGCTGGTGGAGGACGGGCGGATCGCCCCTGCGGAGGCGGGTGGCGCGGGCGCGACGGAGGTCGACGCCGACGGCCTCGTCCTGGCGCCGGGCCTGGTCGACCTGCACACGCACGTGCGGCAGCCCGGCCGCGAGGACAAGGAGACCGTGGAGACCGGCTGCCGGGCGGCGGCGCTCGGTGGGTTCACGGCGGTCGCGCCGATGGCCAACACGGAGCCCGTAGCGGACTCGGCGGCCGTGATCCACGAGGTGCGTGACCTCGCGTTGCGCGCCGGCCTCTGCGACGTGTTCCCGGTGGGCGCGATCACGAGAGGTCTGCAGGGCGAGGCGATGGCCGAGCTCGGCGAGATGGCCGAGGCCGGCGTACGGATGTTCAGCGACGACGGGCGATGTGTCCCCGACGCGCGGATCCTGCGCAACGCGCTCACCTACGCGCGCGCCTTCGACGGCGTGGTGATCGCGGAGCATTGCGAGGACGCCTCGCTCGCCGAGGGCGGCCAGATGCACGAAGGGTCCCACTCGTACTCCCTCGGACTCACGGGACAGCCGCGTGAGGCGGAGGAGGTGATCGTGGCCCGCGACATCGCGGTCGCGCGCCTGACGGGCGGCCGCCTTCACCTCTGCCACCTCTCGTCGGCCGGTTCGATCGAGATGGTCCGCCGCGCGAAGGCCGAGGGGCTGCGCGTCACCGCCGAGGTGACCCCCCACCACCTCGTGTTCAGCGACGAGGACCTGCTGACCTACGACACGAACTTCAAGGTGAGCCCGCCCCTGCGCTCGCCCGAGGATCGCGACGCCCTCCGAACGGCCCTCGCCGACGGCACGATCGACGCCGTCGCGACGGATCATGCGCCGCACGCGGTGGAGGAGAAGGAGGCCGAGTTCGATCGCGCGCCGCCGGGCACGATCGGACTTGAGACCGCCCTCGCCGCGATCCTCACGCACCTGGTCGAGCCCGGGGTGCTCCCGCTCGGTCGAGCGATCGAGGCACTATCGGCCGCCCCCGCGCGGATCCTCGGCGCCGGCGGCCACGGCGGGCCGCTCGAGCCCGGCCGCCCGGCCAACCTCGTGGCGTTCGACCCCTCGGCCGAGTGGGTGGTCGAGCCGCCGTTCGCATCGCGCAGCCGCAACAGCGCGTTCCTCGGCCGGAGCCTACGAGGTCGCGTCGTCCACACGGTGTACCGGGGCGAGCTCGTGGTGGCCGACGGGAAGGCGACGCGGTGACCCGCGGGCCCTCGGCGCTGCTGGCGCTCGAGGACGGAAGCGTCTTCCGCGGGCGGGCGTTCGCCGGCGAGGGCGAGGCGTTCGGCGAGGCCGTGTTCAACACGGCGATGTCGGGCTACCAGGAGGTGCTCGACCGATCCCTCGTACGCGGGGCAGGTCGTGGCGATGACCGCGCCGCAGCAGGGCAACTACGGCACGAACGACGAGGACGCGGAGTCGGCGAGGATCCAGGTCGCCGCGTTCGTCGTGCGGGAGGCCTCGCGCCGCGCCTCGAGCTGGCGGGCGGAGCGCACCCTCGCCGAGGAGCTCGCCTCGGCCGGCCTGCTCGGCATCGACGGGGTCGACACCCGCCGTCTCACGCTCCGCCTCCGCGAGCAGGGAGCGATGCGGTGCGGCATCTCCACCGCGGAGAGCGATCCGGGAGCCCTGGTGGAGCGCGTCCGGGCGCGCCCGGGCATGGAGGGCGCGGACCTCGCGAAACGCGTGACCGCCGCGGGTCCCTACGCGGCTCGAGAGGTGGCGGGCCCCGCCTCGACCGAGCTCGGCCGCGTGTTCCGGGTCGCGGCGTACGACCTCGGCCTGAAGCGGTCCATCCTGCGCCGGCTCGCGGCCGCCGGGATCGACGCGACCGTCGTCCCGGCGGAAACCCCGGCGTCCGAGGTCCTGTCGGGGGGCTACGACGGCGTGTTCCTGTCCAACGGCCCCGGCGATCCGGCCGCCACGACGTACGGCGTCGCGGCGGCCGCCGAGCTCCTCGGCCGCGTCCCCGTGTTCGGTGTCTGCCTCGGGCACCAGCTGCTCGGGCTGGCGCTCGGCGGGCGGACGTACAAGATGCGGTTCGGCCACCGCGGGGCGAACCAGCCCGTGAAGGACCTGCGCACCGGGCGTATCGAGATCACGAGCCACAACCACGGCTTCGCGGTGGACCCGGATGGCTGGGTCCGCGCCGGCACCGTTGCCGAGACCCCGCATGGACGGATCGAGCTCACGCACTGGAACCTCAACGACGACACGCTCGAGGGCTTGCGCTGCCTCGACATCCCCGCGTTCTCGGTCCAGTACCACCCCGAGGCGGCGCCCGGGCCGCACGACTCCCGCCACCTGTTCCACGAGTTCCGCGCGCTCATGGGGGCCTGATGCCGAGGCGGACCGACATCTCGCGGATCCTCGTCGTCGGCTCGGGTCCGATCGTGATCGGGCAGGCATGCGAGTTCGACTACTCCGGCACACAGGCATGCAAGGTGCTGCGTGCCGAGGGGTTCCACGTCTCGCTCGTGAATTCGAACCCCGCGACGATCATGACCGACCCGGAGTTCGCCGATCGCACGTACGTGGAGCCGCTCACCCCCGAGTCGGTCCTGTCGGTCATCGAGCGCGAGCGGCCGGACGTCTTGCTGCCGACGCTCGGCGGCCAGACCGCGCTGAACCTCGCGGTGGCGCTCGGTGGATCGGGTGACCTGGATCGGCTGGGCGTCCGGCTGATCGGCGCGGGCCTCGAGGCGATCCACCGGGCCGAGGACAGGAGCGGCTTCAAGCAGACGATGACCGACGCGGGACTCCAGGTCCCGCGGGCCGGCATCGCGCACACGGTCGGGGACGCCCTGGCGCTCGGCGACGACCTGGGGTATCCGGTGATCGTCCGGCCTTCGTTCACGCTCGGCGGGGAGGGAGCGGCTTCGCGTCGGATCGGGAGGGACTCGCGCCCCTCGCGGCCCGGAGCCTGGAGCTCAGCCCGGCCACGGAGATCCTCGTCGAGGAGTCGATCGCCGGATGGAAGGAGTTCGAGCTCGAGGTGATGCGCGACGCCGCGGACAACGCGGTCGTGATCTGCTCGATCGAGAACGTCGACCCGATGGGCGTGCACACGGGAGACTCGATCACGGTGGCGCCGACGATGACGCTCACGGACCGGGAGTACCAGCGGATGCGCGATGCCGCGCTCGCGTGCATCCGCGCGATCGGCGTGGAGACCGGCGGCTCGAACATCCAGTTCGCCGTCGACCCCGCCACCGGTCGCCAGGTCCTGATCGAGATGAACCCGCGCGTGTCGCGGAGCTCGGCGCTCGCGTCGAAGGCCACGGGGTTCCCGATCGCGAAGATCGCCGCGCTGCTGGCCGTCGGGTACACGCTCGACGAGATCCGGAACGACATCACCGGCGTCACCCCCGCCGCGTTCGAACCGACGCTGGACTATGTGGTCGTGAAGGTCCCCCGCTTCGCGTTCGAGAAGTTCCCCGAGTCGGACCCGGTGCTCTCGTCCACGATGCGGTCCGTCGGCGAGGTGATGGCGATCGGCCGGACGTTCCGCGAGGCCCTCGGCAAGGCGTGGCGGTCGCTCGAGCGCACGCGAGCGGACCTCGGCTGGGAGGGAGCGGCCGAGGGCGACCCGCCCTCCCGACGGAGACCCGCCTGCACCAGGTGGAACGCGCCCTCCGCGAGGGCGGCAGCGTCGAGGAGCTCGCACGGGCGACCGGCATCGACCCCTGGTTCGTCGACCAGTTCTCGCAGGTGGTCGAGGAGAGCGTTGCGTTGCAAGGCCGGGAGCTCGACGAGTTGGGTCCTGCGGAGCTCACCGACGCGAAGCGGGCGGGGTTGTCGGACCGGCGGATCGCCGCGTTGACGGGCACGCAGGAGGCGGACGTGCGGGCGCGCCGCACCGCGCTCGGTGTGCGACCTGTTTTCAAGACCGTCGACACGTGCGCCGGCGAGTTCCCCGCGCGGACGCCGTACCACTATTCGACCTACGAAGAGCAGGACGAGGTCATGCCGGCCGATCGGCCGCGTGTGATCATCCTCGGTGCCGGACCGAACCGGATCGGCCAGGGCATCGAGTTCGACTACGCCTGCGTCCACGCGGCGTACGCGCTGCGCGAGGCCGGGTACGAGGCCGTGATGGTGAACTCGAATCCGGAAACGGTCTCCACCGACTACGACACCAGCTCGCGACTGTACTTCGAACCGCTCGCGACCGAGGACGTCCTGGCCGTCTGCGAGGCGGAGGACCCGTCGGCGTGATCTGCCAGCTCGGAGGGCAGACACCGCTCCGCCTGGCGCACGACCTCGAGGCGGCCGGGTACCGGGTGCTCGGTACGCCGGCATCCGCGATCGACCTCGCCGAGGATCGCGGGAAGTTCGCCGAGCTACTGCAAGAGCTCGGTATCGCGGCGCCGCCTCACGGAGAGGCGCGCGACATGGGCGAGGCGCGAGCGGTGGCGGCGCGGATCGGCTACCCGGTGGTCGTCCGGCCGAGCTACGTCCTCGGCGGCCGCTGGATAAAGGCGTCGATACCCTCGTCATCTCCGGCGGTGAAACCGACGTGTGCGTGCAGGCGACCGTCATGGGGGCAATCGACTGGGGCCTTTGGACTATCGTCGTGACCGACGCGGTTTGCAGCTCATCCGATGAAGCGCACGACGCGCTCATGGAATTCTATCGCGGCAGGTTCGGCGAGCAGCTTGAGATTGCGACTGCGGAAAATGTCCTGCGCAACTGGCGGGCGTGATGAAATATCTTGTGCAGATACTTCTGCCTATGTCTCCGCAGAGCGATAAGGCAAAGTACCAGCAGCTGGCGCAGGAACTGACCAGCAGGTTCGGAGGGGTCACCAGCTTCATCCGTGCGCCCGCCGAGGGACGCTGGAGCACGGGCGCCACGACGGAGCTCGACGATATCGCCGTCATCGAAGTCATGACGGAGAGCGTAGAACGCGAGTATTGGGCCGGCTTACGCCAGCGGCTCGAACAAGCCTTCGATCAGGATGAAATTATCATCCGGTGTCAGTCCCTCGACCTGCTCTAGGTCCCGCGAACCATGAACCCGTTTCGCTTTTTTTCCGGTGCGGATGAAGCTGCTCTGGCGGCCTTCGCAAGTTTGGGTCAGCTGGGGTAGCGCGGCTGTTGTTTCCGCGGGGGGTTCTGGCGTCCGCGCGAGCCGTCAGTATTCGGTGAGCCTTGGGCCGGTTCTCGTCTGGCTTGTGACGCCGATGTCGGCGCGGCAGCGGAGAGGCAGCGTAAACTCGTGGAGCCTTCACTGAGACGCGTAGCGCAGCGCGAGGCACGCCGCCCGAAACGCCGCACCCGAGCTTAGTCCAGCAGCTTGCGCCGGACCTTGCGCTTTCGTGTCACGCAGCCGGCGTCCTTGAGCGCGCGGCTCAGCATCTCGCCCCGGCGACCCCCAGCCACTCCGCCACTGCTTCCTTGTTTCAAGCCGCGCCTCGATAATGTGGCCCGCATCTATCGCTGCGACACCGCCACGGACTGCGATGCCGCAGGCTACTGGACCACGAGCTACGACACGTCAGAAACAGGCATCTACTCCCTCGTCTTCAACTCCACTCACGGCGTGCTGTATGCAGGCAGTCTTTTTGGCGGCATTATCTATCGCTGCAACACCGCCACCAACTGCGATGCCGCACGCGACTGGACCACGAGCTATAACTCGTCAAAATCCTATATCGCTTCGTTAGCCTTCGATGTCGCCAACGGCATTCTCTATGCCGGGACCACCACTAGCGGACTGATCTATTGCTCCGACACGGCGACGAACTGCGACGCCGCAGGCGACTGGACGACAGACTTTTTGACGCCACGGAGACGAGATCAACTCGCTCTTTTACGAGTCTCACAACGGCGCGCTTTACGCCCGCAGCGGCACTGCTGACGGCATCATCTACCGCAAAGATGAAAACGCGCTCGGCATGGCCTGATCTTCGCCGGCTCCATAAAATATCACGCGAACGGTAACCAGCTTGTGTTCTGCAATGGCTCCGTCTGGCATCTCATAGCGCCCTAGCGTTGGCGTTTCGCGAAGGCTGCGGAATGTGATCGAATAGCGCTGCTCGGGGACTGCCGGAATGCTGTGCTCCCACTCGTTGCGCGCAGCGACTTGCAGGATGTACGCGGAACGCGGCTCCGCGATAAGTGAGCGGCGTTCCCACTTCGCGCCAGCCTTCCTGCGAAACCTGAACGTGCAGGGCGAAAGCAGCGAGACGCCGACGACGTCTCCGAAAACCGGCCGGTCGCGGTGCCAGCCTATCGTCGACCCGGGCGGATATTCGAGCACGAGGGCTTGCTCAAGCGACGCGCTTTCAATGCCGAAGGCAGCTGCGGCGGCATCGCGTACCGGCAGCAGGAAGGCCGGAAGATCCTCCGCCTTCTTGAGGCCCCCGCCGTTGAAATCTATCTCCAGCCGTAGGAGATGACGCGCCGCTTGCCCTCGAAACCGTGAAACTGGAACGGCGCGAATTCGAGCTCGCGCATGCGCGCGATCAGCGCTTGTTCTTGCTGCTGGTCTATGAGGCCCGGTTTGTAGCGGAAGCCCTCGGGCAGGCCCGATAGACCTGGCAAAACGTTCTGCGCGCCGCTGCTCATTGAATTCTGCATGCGCCGCTAACCAGTTCGCCTGGCCGCCGGTTCCCCGGCATATGCCGGAACTCTCAAGCTCATCCGTATGGCGCGGATTCCCGCCCCGCGAAGCAAGGAACTTAATCCGCCGGAATATCCGTTAGAGAGGGGAGAGGGGAAACGTAATGGCCGGCAACACCAACAAGTCCGCAGGAACGCCCACTCACGCGGGAAGAGCGGCGAGCGCGGCGCCAGGCGCGCCGCGAGAAGCAGCGCAACGACAATATTGGCCGCGCCGCGAAGATGCATGCCGCCCGGCTTAAACTGGAAAGCAGACCCTCGAGGCGACGCGAGAGAGCTGCCGGAGGAGCCGCTCGTCTATGTCGGCTGTTCCGGATGGTTCTACTGGAAGTGGCGCGGCCTTTTCTATCCTGCCGACTTGCCCACCGATAAGTGGTTCTCGCACTACGCCAGGCGCTTTGACACCGTCGAGATCAACGCCTCTTTCTATTCATGGCCGACGGTTGCGAACGTCAACGCCTGGCGGCGGCAACCGGGAAAGCGCCGCTTTGTCTATACGGTCAAAGTCTGCGAGCTCATCACCCACATCAAAAAGTTCAGCGGCACCAAGACGCTCGTGAAGGACTTCGGCATGATCGCCGATATCCTCGGCGAGCGGATGGGCTGCTTCCTGTTCCAGCTGCCGCCAAGCTTTCACTATTCGAAGGCGCGGCTGAACGCGATCCTCCGCCAGCTCGATCCCGCCCGCCGCAACGTCGTCGAGTTCCGTCACGCGAGCTGGTGGAACGAGACGGTCTATGCCGCTTTCCGCGAAACCGGCACCATCTTCTGTTCCTGCAGCGGGCCGCGCCTGCCGGATGTGCTGGTCCGGACCGCGGACGATATCTATCTGCGCCTGCACGGCCCCGAACGCTGGTACCGCCACGACTATTCCAAAGCGGAGCTTGCCGAATGGGCGAGACGCATCAAGGCGAGCGGGGCAAAGCGGGCATGGGTTTACTTCAACAACGATTACGGCGCTAACGCCCCCAAGAACGCGCGTGCGTTACGACGCTTGCTGAAAGCTTAGGTTTCACGGCTTCGCGCGGTCCAATGCTTCGCAGCTCTGTTCGCGATCCCGACGTGCATTCGGCGAGGGTACGGATGAGACCGTGACCCCGCCGAAGATTTAACCCGGTCCATCGGGGTCCAGCGTTTCGCCGGGCAGTTCAGGTGCGTTTTTTCTTGCGCGGGCGAGCTGGCTTCTCGTCCTCCTCGCCTTCCATCGCCTCGATGTTGATCTCGGAATCGGCAAGCTCGGTCAGTTTTTCGTCGGTCGCCTTTTCCTCCTGCAGCGTCTCGTCGAGCAGGGCTCGCGGCATCGTCCATGCCGAGCTTTTCGGCCCATGCCTTCAGCGTGCCGTAGCGCGAGATTTCATAATGCTCGACCGCTTGCGCGGCGGCGAGCATGCCTGCGTCGCGGATGGTGTCGTCCTTGGCCTCTTTCATGATCTCAGCGCCCTCTTCTAGGATGCCATCGATGGCAGGGCACTTCTTGGCGCGCGCCTTCTTGCCCATGCTCTCGAAAATTTCTTCGAGGCGGACGACCTGCTGCTGGGTTTCCTCGTAGTGCGCGGTGAAGGCGGCTGAAAGATCTTCCGATGACGCCTTCTTCGCCATTTTCGGCAGGGCCTTCAGGATGGCCTTCTCGGCGTAGTAGATGTCTTTCAGCGTTTCCTCGAAAAGCTCTTCAAACGTATCCATGGCCTGCTCCGGTTTGCGGCGCCGCCGACCGCGGCAGCGCCAAGGGGTTTCAAGCTGCCTCGTCCGGCTGCGCGTCGAGATCGACCGCCGCCTCCCGCTCCCACAGGCGCAGGTTTGCAGAGCGAATCGATGAAGGCCGCTACATCATCGCCTTCAAGCAGGAAGCAGCCCTCGTCAAGATCGTCCCAGATCCCCGCCTTGACGAACAGGGTCTCCGCGGCAGCGCTGTAGCCGATGTATTTGCAATGCGCGAAGGCATCCGAGACGAAATCCTTCGCGGCGGCATCCCGCGCAAGAAGGGCCGCGCCTTCCTCGGATGCAAGAACGACAACCGCGTCGTACAGCACCGAAGGCCCGCCATCGATCTTCTGCTGGGCCGGCGACGGCCGATTTGTCGGACAGCATGACGCCCGCGATCTTGGGAGCGATGACCTCGAGCATGGCGCCTTCCTCCTCGATCGCGGCGGCCAGCGCATTGAAGGTGCCGGCATCGGCGCCATCGGTCAGAAGCACGCCGAGCTTGCGCCCTTCAAAGCGCCCCGGGCCCCGCAGGACGATACTGAGCGCTTCCGAGGGCTCCAGATCATCACGCGTCGGCTGCGCGGCGGGCGCGGCTTCAGGAAGCTCGATGCCAAGACCGTTGGCAACAGCTCCGGCGAGATCGTCATGGATGTTGACGAGGTGCGAGACCATGCGGACGCGGATGTCAGGCCGCTCGCACTTGCTCAGCTCGAACACCAGCGCATCGCCGATGTGCTTTTGCTCGATCTCCGTCTGGCTGATGAAAAACAGACGCGCCTGGCTGTAATGGTCGGCAAAGCTTTCCGGGCGGAGGCGCACCTTCGGCCCGTCGGCCTCCTCCTGGAACGTACGGAAGCCGCGAACGTTGGGTTTTCGCGCGGGCCGCCATCGGTCCATGAGTTCGGTTCGTAATTCACGCGGCCCTTGGGATTCCGCATCGCCATGTGCCCGTCCTGCTGGAAGTGCGCGACCTCGACCGTCGGCTCGCCCACGAGCACCGGCTGGAAGCGGCGCTCGAGCGCGGCGTCCTTCTCGATGTGCTTCCGGTACTCGTCGAGCGTCGTCGCGCCGACGCGCGCAGCTCGCCGCGCGCGAGCGCCGGCTTCAGCATGTTGGCGGCGTCGACGGCGCCCTCGGCCGCACCCGCGCCGACGATCGTGTGCAGCTCGTCGATGAACAGGATCATCGTCGCCGTCGGCGCTCGTCGACCTCCTTGAGGACCGCCTTGAGGCGGTCCTCGAACTCGCCGCGGTACTTCGCGCCCGCGACCAGCGCGCCGATGTCGAGGGCGATCATGCGCTTGTCTTGAGCGACTCGGGCACGTCGCCCGAGACGATGCGCTGCGCGAGCCCTTCGACGATCGCGGTCTTGCCGACGCCCGGCTCGCCGATCAGGACGGGGTTGTTCTTCGTCCGGCGCGAGAGCACCTGGATCACGCGCCGGATCTCCTCGTCGCGGCCGATGACCGGGTCGAGCTTGCCCTGCGCGGCCGCCTCGGTGAGGTCGCGGCCGTACTTCTCGAGCGCCTGGTACTTGTCCTCGGGGTTCTGGTCGGTCACGCGCTGCGGGCCGCGCACCTCTGGATCGCCTCGGCGAGCGCGTCGCGCGACGAGCGCCGCGTCGGTCTGCGGTCGCCCGACGAGCGCCAGCAACAGGTGCTCGATGGAGACGTACTCGTCGCCGAAGCCGCGGGCCTCCGGTTCGGCGCGGCTTGAGAGCTCGACGAGCGCCCGTCGTGCGACGGCGACTGCGTCGCCTCGCCGGTGACCGTCGGCAGCTCGTCGAGCAGCTCGTCCGCGCGCGCGCGCGAATGTCCTCAAGTCGGCGTCCGCGCGCTGCAGACTGGCACGACGATCCCGCCCTCCTGATCGAGCAGCGCCAGAAGCAGGTGCAGCGGGTCGACCTGCGGGTTGCGCCGCTGCCGCCGAGCTTCTGCGCCGCGCGAGCGCCTCGTGCGACTTGATCGTGAAGCGGTCGTCTCATTTCTTTACGCTCCCGGCCCCTCTCTCTGAGCGGACCGCGTCGGTGGTCCGGTCGGACGGTGGCATAGCGCGCGCTCGGGCGGCTCGTACGGGACAGCTCGAACCTGAGGCGCGTTTCACGCGCTCGATCTCGTCGCGCATCCGCCGCGATCTGCGTCGGCCTGACGCTCGAGCGCCCCCATACGGCGGCGCATCCGCTCGATCTCGCGCTCGAGCTCGAAGACCTTCTCGACCCCCGCCAGGTTCATGCCGAGCTCGGTGGTCAGCTCCTGGATCCGGCGCAGCCGCTCTACGTCGGCCTGGGAGTAGAGGCGGGTCTGCTTGGGCGAGCGCTTGGGGCGTGATGAGCCCACGCGCCTCGTAGATGCGCAGGGTCTGCGGGTGCATCCCGGCGAGCTCCGCGGCCACCGAGATCATGTAGACGCCCCGCGAGCGGTGCTCGCCGGCGTCGCGCGCCGGAGCCCTCGGCCGTCACGCTCGCGTGGAACAGCCGCTCGCGCGGGTTGCCGTTCATCACCCCGGCGAGCTCGTCGACGGCCGCCTCCTGCTCCTTGGTCAGGTCCTGGGGCACGTCGATCGCAGTCGGTAGTGGATGTCGCCGCCCACCCTGGCCCCCGAGCCGCGGCGGGCCCTCGCCGCGCAGGCGCACCACCGTGCCGTGCTGCGTGCCCGGCGCCACCCGGATCCGCTTGCGGCCCGAGAGCGTGGGCACCTCGATCGTCGAGCCCTTCATCGCCTCGACGACGGTGATCGGCACGTCGACCTCCACGTTCTCGCCCCGGCGCTTGAAGATGGGCGACTCGGCTCACGTGGGTGATCACGTAGAGGTCGCCTGCCGGGCCGCCGCGCCGGCCCGGGCTCGCCCTTGCCGCGCCAGGCGCACCCGGCTGCCGTCGCGCACGCCGGCGGGCATGTTCACGCGGTAGCGCTTTACCTGGCGCAGCGAGCCGGCGCCGCTGGCAGGTGGGGCACGGGTCCTTGATCTCGGTGCCCGTGCCGCCGCACTTGGAGCAGGGCTGGGAGATCGAGAACAGGCCCTGCCCCTCGGACTCCACGCCCCGCCCCTGGCAGCGCGAGCAGACCGTGGGCGACGTGCCCGGGCGGCGCCCGTGCCCGGCACGTGGTGCACGGCACGGCCGGCGGCACGGCGACCGGCACCTGGGCGCCGTCGATCGCCTGGTCGAAGCGAGACGACACCTCCGTCTCGAGGTCGCGCCCGCGCTCGCGGCCCGGCCCGCGCCGCGGCGGCCGCCACCGCGCCGGCGCCGCCGAAGAGGTCGGACAGGATGTCGCTGATGCCGCCGAACCCGGGCCGCCGGCCGCCGCCCGGGCGGAAGGGGCCCGGCCCGCCGCCGCGCCGAACAGCCCGCCGCCCGCGTCGTACTGCTTGCGCTTCTCCGGGTCGGAGAGGATCGAGTAGGCCTCCTGGATGTCCTTGAACCGCTCCTCGGCCTTGGCTGTCGCCCGGGTTCTTGTCCGGGTGGTAGCGCGGGCGAGCTTGCGGTAGGCCTTCTTGATGTCGTCCTCGGACGCCTTGCGGTCCACGCCGAGCGCCTTGTATGGATCCGTGACCGCGCCATGCTAGGCCGAGACCACCACGCGGGCCGGGCGGATGACCGTGTCGCCCAGCCGGTAGCCCTTCTCGACCACGTCGAGCACCACGCCCGGCTCGGCGCCGGCCTGGCGCGCGTGGAGAGCGCCTCGTGCACGTTCGGGTCGAACCGCTCGCCCGCCGGGTCGATCGCCTCGGCCCCGTTGCGCTCGAGCAGCCCGTGCACGCTCGGCGTGCACGAGGTTGACGCCCCGAGGCGAGTGCTCCTCGCCCTCCTTGGCCGCGGAGCAGCGCCCGCTCGAGGTTGTCCACCGCCGGCAGCAGCTCGCGCACGAGCTCGCCTTCGCGCGCTCGCCGGCCTGCGCGGCCTCGCGGGCCGCGCGCTTGCGGAAGTTCTCGAAGTCGGCCTGGGTGCGCTGTGCGAGGTCGAGGTACTCGCCCGCTCGCGCTCGGCCTCGGCCAGCGGGCCTCGGGCGGTCGGAGTCCGGCCGCCGGTCCGCCGCTCGGGCTCGACCGCATCGGGCTCCGCGCCGCGCGTGGGCACCACCTCGTCCGCCGGCTCGACGCCGGGCTTCGGCTCGGCATCGGGAGCAGCCGCCTTCAGCTCAAGGGGGTCAGACCCCGTCAGGTCAGGGCCCTCGGCGCTCGCCGGTCGGTCTGACCCCCTCCTCGTCGGGACGCGGGCGGGGCATTACTTGTCCCCGCTTGTGCCCTCAGCGGTAGTCCACGACCTCGGCGTCGACGACCTCCTCTTCGTCGCCCGCGGCGCCGTCACCGGCGCCGTCCTCGGGCGCGCCGTTCGCCGATGCTTCGGCCTGCTGCTGCGCGGCCGCCGCGTACATCTGCTCCGAGACGCTGTGGAACGCCTGCTGGAGCGCGTCGGTCTTGGAGCGGATCTCCTCGGTGTCCTCGGACTCGAGCATATCGCGGACGTCCTTGATCGCGTCCTCGATCTCGGACTTGGCCGATCGTCGACGCGTCGCCCAGCTCGTCGAGCTGCTTCTCGGCCTGGTAGGCGGCGTTCTCGCCGTTGTTCCGGCCTCCGCGAGCTCGCGCGCCTGCGGTCCTCGTCCGCGTGCGACTCGGCGTCCTTGACCATCCTCTCGATCTCGTCGTCGGAGAGCCCGGAGCCGGACTTGATCTCGATCTTCTGCTCCTTGCCGGTGCCCAGGTCCTTCGCGGACACGTTGAGGATGCCGTTCGCGTCGATGTCGAACGTGACCTCGATCTGCGGCATGCCCCGCGGCGCCGGCGGAATGCCCGTCAGAAAGGGCAACTGCCAGAGGTATCAGCCACGGAAACTTCGAGATCGATGATGAGGCTTTGCTGGATCTGCTTTGCACTCCCGGATTCTCCACTCGCGACGAAGCTGATCGAGAGAGTGGCCGTGGCGTGGGAATGGATGTAGTTAAAAAGGCGACTGAAGAGCTCGGCGGACGAATGTCGTTGGCGACGAAAGTCGGGGAAGGCACCACTTTCACAATCGAGCTTCCTTTGACACTCGCGATCGCGGAGGCGCTTATTGTCAGTGTGAATGAGCAAAGGTTTGCGGTGCCTCAGTCGGCGGTGAGGGAAGTGCTGGAGGTTGAGTCAACTTCAACCAGGGTGTTGGAGAATAACGAAATCATTTCGTATCGCGGAAAAGTTCTTCCTTTGCTTCGCCTGGCCCGTGTTTTCGAGATTAACTACGAACGTGGAGACAAGTTTCATGTATTGGTGATTGGTGAGGAAACAAACGCGGTCGGTCTGGCAGTCGATCGCATACTGGACAGCGAGAGATCGTGGTGCGCGCCCTAAAGGATCCGCTTGCGCAGAGCAAAGGCATCGCCGGGGCCACCGAACTCGGAGATCAGCGCGTTGTGCTGATTCTGGATGTTACCGCGTTGCGACAGTTGGCAGTAACGTCACGACATTAAGCCACGAATGGCTTTTGATTAGCCACGAATGGCTTTTGTTTCATTCATACCGGGCTTTAGCCCGGTGCTAGCGGGGACGACATCACAGCCGAAAACCGTTTCAACGGTTTTCGCCGCTTTCGCTATCGAAACCGTTAAAACGGTTTCTCAAGAATGTGGGTGCCTTTCCACCGGGCTGAAGCCCGGTGTGAATGAGAAAGACTTTTAAAGACAAAGCCGACTACGGATTTACACAGATGGAACCATTCATACTCTTTGAGCTGGCGGGCACGACGTATGGTGTTCGCAGTCGCTTTGTGCAACAGATCGAGATGATCGAAGACGCTGCGTCTGTGCCAAATGCTCATCCCGCGGTCGAAGGAGTGGTTCTGGTTCGTGGCCAGGTGATTCCGGCGTTAAACCTGCGCACACGTTTTGGGTTCGACAGAATCGAACGCGATCTGCGTTCTCGATTGGTTGTTATTAACACCGGAAACAGGGTGGTCGGGCTCGTTGTCGATACAGCCCGCGAGTTTCTGAAGATTCCGGCGGAGTCGATCGAGCCGCCGCCCGAGGCGCTTACCGGATTGAGTGGTCACTACCTCGAAGGCATCGCCACGATCGGTGAACGCATGATTATGATTTTGAATTTAGATGCAGTGCTTGATTTGGAATACGAAGTCGAGCCAGAGATTTCACAGATGATGGATGGGAGATAAGGCTATGGCCCAGGTACTGGATAGATCGGGCAACAACCTCGAGAGAGACATTGATTTGGTTCGCCAGCAAGCAGTGCAGGTTGCTGAATCGGCCAGTCAAATCACGGTAACGGCCAACGAGGTTGCTGAAGGAGCGGAAGTACAGTTACGCGTGCTCGAAAGGACGGTCGCGACCTCCAATGAGATGACTGCTTCCATGGGCGAGACGACGACGCAACTCGAGTCGATTGCTACTTCAACTGAAGAACTCGCGTCATCAGTTAACGAAAGCGCCGCGTCGATCGAAGAGGTCAGCAAGAGTACAGAAATTCTTGCTGCCGCGATTACTCAGCTATCGGCTGCCATCGAGGAAAACGGGCGTTCAATTGAGGGTATCAGCGGCACGACCCAAAGCATGGCCACATCCGCTGAAGAAGTTACCGGCGCGATGACGGAGATTGCCGCTTCGGTCAAAGCCGTAAGCGCAGACACAGATGCACTCACGGCATCGGTGAACGAAACTGCGGCGAGTGTGGAAGAGGTGGCGGCCTCGATCGCAAGTCTTTCGGGTAATGCAGATGACCTCACGGTCGCAGCGGAACAGACGTCTTCCTCGATCAACGAAATGGCTGCGTCCATCGAAGAGGTCGCGGCGATGACCGAGAGCCTCGCGTCGTCAGTTGAAGAAGTGTCAACGTCGATCGAACAGATGGGGCGCTCGGTGCAAGGCGTGGCGCAGAGTGCGGAGCGCATTACCGAAGCTGCGACCGGCGCTGCCGGCAGCGCCACTCAACTGGACCGCTCGTTACATTCGGTCGTTGCGTTGACCAAGCGTGCCGAGGAAGCGACTGGCCAGTTAACTAAACAAGCCGAAGAAGGCGGAGCCGCCGCGCAGAAATCGATGCAGGGAATGCTGCGCGTGCGTACGGCGATGGAGCAATCAGCCGGCGTGATCCGCGAGATGGGAAAACGTTCTGACGAGATTGGCGGCATCGTCAACACCATCAACATCATTGCTGAACGCACCAACATGCTTTCGCTGAATGCTTCGATTGAAGCCGCTCGCGCCGGCGATGCGGGACGAGGGTTTGCGGTGGTGGCGGAAGAGATCAGGAATCTTGCCGATCGATCAGCCCAGGCAACCGCCGACATTGCTGCGATCATTAGATCGCTCCAGGAAGTTGTCAGAGAAGCGGTGACTGCTGCAAGTGATGGAATGCGCATAGCTGATGAAAGCGGACAACTCGCGGAAGAAGGCGCGGCAGGTCTCAGGAAGATATTGACCGGGATCAACCAAACGGCCCAGTTTATGGGACAAATTGCCGATGCTACCGAGGAACAACTGACCGCAAGTCAACAAGTGGTTGCCGCAATCGACACTACTGCCACGCAAACGAAACAGGTTTCCAACGCAGTGCTGGAGCAAGCTCAAGCCACGCAGCAGATCGTCAATGCCTCGTCGCAGATGCGCAAGACGGCTAAGGAAGTCAGCAAGGCAGTAAACGAGCAAGGCCGCGCTGCCAGGGAGATCATCAAGGCGGCGCAGAGTACCAGTGGTGCGGCGAAACAAGTGCGTAAAGCTTCTAGCGAACAAGCCACGGCTGCCAAACAGATCACACAGGCCGTTGAATCAATGCGACGGGGAGCGGTCTCCACTTCCCGTGCACTGAGTGAACAGGCAGTCGCCGGCGATCAGGTTTCGAAAGAGGCGCTCCAACTCGCGCGACAGATAGGTGAGATCAACAAAGCGGTAAGTGAGCAGGCAAAGGCGTCCGCTGAGATTACTACGGCGACGCAGAGTATGCGTTTGCAAGCCGATCAGGTAACCAAGGCCATGCGTGAACAGGCGCGAACAGCGCATGAAATGAGTATCGGTGTCACAAATGTTTCTAAAGAAGCGCTGCGGATTACGAACAGCAACCGCAACCACCTCGAGGCGGCCGGCAGAATTCGCAGCGGCGTCAGCGAACTGCGCCAGATAACTACTCGCAATGCAGATGGTGTGAAAGCAACGTTAACCAGTACATCCGGGCTGGCCGACCGCGCGCGCCAACTTGGTGAAATCATGGACAGCCTCATAGTCGGCAATGGCGATCAGAAGCCAAAACGCAGACGGACGAGAAAACCAGCCGCAGATAACGCGGATGACGCTGATCAGGCATGACTAGCATCCAGCCGTCAGTCGGCGTTTTTACAACAGACGCTGATCTAATCATTCAAGTTTGGGATGCCACCCTGGCGCGGCTCACCGGAATCAGCGAGGAATCTGCTTCGGGTCAGGCTTTGACTGCGCTGCTGCCGGATCTCGAGAAGCGCGGCTTGCTGAAACGTTTCCAACGATCGCTTAACGAGGGAGTCGTGGAAGTGCTGGCGACTGCGTTTCATCACTATCTGATTCCCTGTACTCCAGTTACTCCTGCCAAACACTTCGACAAGATGCAGCAACGAGTCACAATCGCGCCCCTGCGTGACGACCACTCGATCGCCGGGCTCATCGTTACTGTCGAGGACGTCACCGAGCGACTTGAACGTGAGCGCGAACTATCGATGCCGATGCTTGACGCGCTGAGTGATAAAGATTGGACAGTTCGGCGCGAGGCGGTCAAGGAAGTATCACAGCGTGCCGCACCGGAAGCGATCGCCGCGCTCTTACAGTCTGTCGCCGAGAATCATCACGATCCTGCCCTCTTGAACAGCGCGCTTCAGGTGCTCGCGGCGAGTGATGTCGACACTCTTTCACCATTACTGGAACTGCTCCAGGGTCCCGATTCGGATCTGCGAATGCAAGCGGCGTTGGCTTTAGGTGAACAACGCGACATTCGTGCCGCCGGAGCACTGGTCACAGCGTTGAAGGATGAAGATACCAACGTGCGGTATCACGCGATCGAGGCTCTGGGCAAGCTGAAGGTAGTCGACGCAGTAGATGCACTTGTCGAGATAGCTGAATCAAAGGACTTCTTCCTTGCGTTCGTGGCATTGGAGGCACTCGCGAAAATTGGCGACGCGCGCATCGCGCCACGCATGGAGCCGCTGTTAGAAGACGAACTCCTGCGTGAACCAGCGATCGGCCTGCTGGGCCAACTGGGTGACGAAAGCGCGGTAGCTCCTCTGACGGCGTTGTTGAATACTCCGACAGCGCCCACGGATTCCATCGCGGACGCGCTCGCTACTCTCCGCGATCGATATGAGGAACAGTATGGCGAGGGCCGTCATATCGCAGATTTAACCAGCCGTGAAATCTCGCCCACTGGCATTCAGAATTTGCTCGATGCGTTGGAAACGCCTGACAAAGAAAACCTGCGCTCGATTGCGTTGGTTCTTGGCTGGCTCAAACGGCCCGGCGTGGATCGCGCGCTCACGCGATTGATGGGACGCATCGATCTGCGTGACGAGATTATCGAAGCGCTCGCGCGGCACGGCCCTGCGACTGTAGACCTATTGATTGCACAGTTAACAGCGGAAGATCTCGAAGTGAGGCGCTCAGCCGTGTTGGCACTCGGACGCATCGGCGACTCGAGTGCAACATCCGCTCTTGTTAATACACTCAGTGACGAAGCTCTCGCGGTTGATGCTTCAAATGCACTTGCACAGATCGGAGACCCGCAGGCAGTCGATGGACTCCTGAATTTGATCGGTGATGACGATGCATCGATCCGGCAAGCGGCAGTAAGCGCGCTCAATTCGGTCATTCCACCGTTAATGTCCGAACGTATCATTCCGCTTCTACATGACCCAGATCCGAACGTTCGCGAATCGGCAGTGAAGATTGCCGGATACTTTGGATATCCCGAGTCGGCTGGTGCTTTGCTGGAGCTGAGCCGCGATTCAGACGAACGTGTGAGGTGCGCGGCGATCGAGCACCTGCCCTACGTCGAAGACGACCGAGCTCTCGATGTTCTCGTCAATGCAATTAAAGCAGAAACACCGAATGTCCGTGCTGCTGCGGCGCGTGCGCTGGGCACTATGGATGCGCCGGAGGTCGTTCAGCCATTGATTGAAGGACTCGATGATGAGGACGTTTGGGTGCGCTATTTCAGCGCGCGAGCACTGGGTCGCCGCAGGTCCGAGGAGAGCGTTGATGCTCTCGAGAGAGTGATTGAGAAAGAGAAGTTCAACCACGTCCGGATTGCGGCCCTTGATTCGCTGGGGCAAATCGGCGGTCAGCGTGTTGCCGGGATTGTTGCCGGGCTGGTTAGTGACGACGATCCCGACGTAGCGCATGCCGCGGAAGTCGCATTGAGAAAGACTGGTTCTTAGCCTGCGAAGCAGGCGTAAGCATAAAGCCTGGAGGACCCAGCCCGCGAACGCGGGCGACAGAATAAAGCCTGGGGCGCAAGCCCCAGGATCATTATTAATAATAGACCGCGAAGCCCGCGAATGCGGGCGACAGCGCTGCCGCCCGTTTCACGGGCTCAACCGTGGTTTTTATCGTTATCCTGGGGCTTGCGCCCCAGGCTTTATGCTGTCGCCCGCATTCGCGGGCTTGCTCAGGCTTTATGCTTACGCCTGCTTCGCAGGCTTAAAGAATTATTTATGTCGTCACGTTCACAGAATCTCGTATTGCCTGCGGGCACCAGCAGTCTGATTCGGAACTTGATCAATGAACGGACCGGAATGTTTTTTGACAACGGCAAGAGCGACTTGCTGATCGACAAACTGTCACCACTCGTTATCGAACGAGGTTTCAGTTCGTACCTCGATTATTACTACCTACTGAAATACGATGCCTCAGCACTCGTCGAGTGGCAAAACGTCATGAATGCACTCTCGGTACAGGAGACGTACTTCTGGCGAGAGATGGATCAAGTGCGGGCTTTGGTTCAAACACTGTTACCACAGTGGCAGGCTCGTAATGGTAATTCGCCTTTGCGGATCTGGAGCGCAGCCTGCGCTACTGGCGAGGAGCCATTGACGATTGCCATTGCATTGAACGAAGCTGGGTGGTTTGAACGGGCGCAGATCGAGATTCTAGCCAGCGATGCCAGTTCCAAAGCGATCGAGCGAGCGGTCCAGGGTGTTTATAAAGAGCGTGCTTTTCGAAACTTACCGCCGCAACTGCGCGCCCGCTATTTCGAGCCCGAGGGTTCAGCGTGGCGCGTAAGAAGCGACATACATTCACGAGTCGGGTGGGGCATCGCAAACCTGATTGAAGAGAGCAACATAGCAGCCCTGGCCGCCGCCGACTTTATTTTTTGTCGTAACGTGTTCATCTACTTTTCAGAGAGCGCCATCGGCCAGGTGGTTCGTTCGTTTTCCAGGTTTATCCGGCCTCCTGGTTATCTGTTTGTTGGCGCCGCCGAATCATTATTAAGACTGACGACGGATTTTACGCTGACTGAAATTGACGACGCTTTTGTATACGTGAAGCGCGAGAAGGCATTTTGATGGATCGAGTTTTACGAGTAGTAGTGGTTGACGATTCTGCTTATGTGCGGAAGGTGGTCCGAGAGATCCTTTCTCGCAGTCCTTTCGTTGAGGTTGTCGGAACTGCGCGCGACGGTCGAGAAGCACTGGATCTGGTGGAACAACTCGATCCGGATGTGGTCACGTGTGATCTCATCATGCCTGAGCTCGATGGCGTCGGATTTGTACGCGAACAAATGCAGCGGCGCCCGGTGCCGATCATAATCATGAGTGTCGCGAAGGAGACGGCTGAGGCGGCACTGGACGCTCTCGATGCGGGTGCGATCGATTTTGTGCAGAAACCAACCGCGCTCGCGAGTGAAAAGATTTTTGAGGTCAGCGCGGAGTTGATCGAAAAGGTCAAAGCAGCCGGCAAGATCGCGCTGAACAGAATTTCCACCGCACCTCTACCGCCAAGCACAATGATAAGCGAGACGGCAGCGAAGGTCCCCGGAAATCACTCTGTAGACATGGTTGTGCTTGGTATTTCGACTGGTGGGCCACAGGCACTTAAACGACTGATACCACAGTTGCCGGAGGACTTTCCGGTTCCGGTAGTGATGGTGATGCACATGCCGGTCGGTTATACCGAGATGTACGCTGCGAAATTGAACGAACTATCTCGTCTCGAAGTAAAAGAGGCAGCGGAGGGGGACGAAGTCAAACCCGGACGCGTATTTCTGGCGCCCGCGGGTCGTCATCTGACTCTAAAACGTGATGCAAGCGGCAAGGTTGTTACACATTTAGATGCCAAGCCTTTTGATATGCTGCACAAACCGGCAGTTGATGTGCTGTTTAAGTCGGCGGCGGAAGTTTTCGGCAGCCGAGTATTGGGTGTAGTGATGACCGGAATGGGATCGGATGGAAAGCAGGGGGCGGCCTGGATCAAATCGCAGGGCGGACTTGTCTTCACAGAAGCGGAGAGCAGTTGCGTGGTATATGGTATGCCATGCACGGTGGTGGAAGCCGGGCTGAGCGATAAGAGTATCGCTCTCGAAGATATGGCCCACGCGATCAGGGAGGTCGTATGAGCGGAAAGATTCTGATCGTCGATGATTCAGCACTTTCACGCCGGACCTTGCGACGAATCCTTGAAACTGCTGGTTACGAGGCGGTGGAAGCGGACGACGGAATGACTGCCCTTGAAATGTACTTCCTCGAAAAGCCAGGCTTGGTATTGCTCGATCTGGTGATGAAAGGTATGTACGGACTGGATGTGCTTGTAAAATTGCGTGAGATGGACCAGGAGGCCCGAGTCGTAGTTGCCAGTGCTGATATTCAGAGTTCGACGCGCAAGATGGTTGATGAGGCGGGCGCTCTCGGCTTTATTACTAAACCTTTTGTCTCGGAACAAGTGATCGCGATTGTCGAGTCCGCGCTCGAGAAAGGAGGCAACTCGTGAAACTAACTGAGCGACAGAGCGACGCACTTTCCGAACTCATCAACATCGCTTTCGCGCGCACGGGTGCAGCTCTCTCGGAACTGACAGGACATCGGGTAGTACTCAACCCGCCTGAGGTCGCTGTTTATCGGGCTCCAGAGTTGCGCGGAGCGCTGGCCAAATTTGTTCCGGGAGATGTGGCTTCGATTCATCAGGTTTTCGCCGGTCCAGTCGCCGGTGATGCGCTATTGATATTGAATTACCAGGGAGCAGTGCATCTCACCGACTTACTCACAGACGGTCACAACCCGTCCAACTATCTCGATGAGTCAGCCCGGGAAGTATTAACTGAAGTGGGCAACATTCTTTTGAATGCGTGTTTGGGAATGTTTGGAAATTTGCTGAACGTTCACGTGACTTTCTCCGTGCCGCGGCTTCATCTCGAGACGCTCGACGAGTTGATTGCGAATACGACGAGCAAGACGGAGATGCACTATGCGTTGGTGGTGTACACGGCGTTTCAGCTTCGCGACAGTTCAGTCAAAGGGTTCTTGGTGATCGTGTTGAGTGTCGCCTCGCTCGATCGCTTGATTCAGGAAGTTGACGTCTGGGAGGCCCGGCAGGGCTGATGATCCTCGCAGGTATCAGTTTGAATTGTGCTAATAACGCCGAAGGCGTTCGCTAATTGCAGCCCAGGGTTGGAAGCGCAGCGACAACCCTGGGAGCAAGATAAAAGTAAAGCCTCTAAACCCTGAAAGGGTTTATTCCGAGGCGAACCCTTTCAGGGTTGAACGCAAGATCGAATTGATGATCCCAGGGTTGTCGCTTCGCTCCAACCCTGGGCTGCAATTAGCGAACGCCTTCGGCGTTAACGGGCTGGAATAGCGAACGCCTTCGGCGTTAACGGGCTGGAATAGCGAACGCCTTCGGCGTAGCGGCTGAAATTGGCGAACGCTTTTCGGCGTTGTTGTTGCGAATGAAAGAAACAAGTTCCAAGGAAACATTGCTCAACGCGGCGGTCTTGCACTGGATGCACGATCTGGCGGCGCAGGGAATTGTTACGACTGATAGCGAATTGAACGTCGTTGAATGGAACCACTGGATGGCGGAGCACACCGGCAAACGTGCTCATGAAGTAATCGGTAACAATCTGCTCGACCTTTTTCCGGAACTCACCGAACGACGTCTCGATCGACATTACAAGTGGGCGCTCGAAGGCCAGGTGCGAGTCTTATCACAAGCGCTGCACGGCTATTTGATCTCGATGCCTGCTGTTTCCGCCGAGCACGGCTTCACGCAAATGCAACAGGCAGTTCGAATCTCTCCTCTCAGTCACGAAGGCAAAGTAGTCGGAACGTTAACGATTATCGAAGACGTCACTGAACGTGTAGCGCGTGAAGCCGAATTGCAAGCGCAAATCGAAGCTCGCTCGCGGCTCTTATCAAGTGAAAAGTTAGCGCGGAGTGAAGCGGAGCGGGCAAACCGCTTAAAGGATGAGTTTCTGGCGACGATCTCGCACGAGTTGCGCAACCCGCTGAATGCGATCATGGGCTGGGCCCACATGCTGCGCGTTGGCAAACTTACCGAGCCGAATATAGAGCGCGCCGTGGAAACCATCTACCGGAACGCAAAATCCCAAGCCCAATTAGTTGCAGATCTCCTGGATGTGTCGCGCATTATTTCCGGCAAGCTTCGACTCGACGTGCGAGCGGTTGACTTGATTTACATAGTCAATGCTGCCATGGATTCAGTTCGTCCCGCGGCTGATGCGAAAGGCATTCGGCTACAGACGATGTTGGATCCCGCGGCTGGTCCGATTTCCGGAGACGCCGATCGACTGCAACAGATTGTCTGGAACCTCTTAACCAACGCGGTTAAGTTCACTCCGAAGGGCGGTCGCATACAAGTCAAGGTCCAGCGCATAGATTCACACGTGGAGATCGTAGTGAGTGATTCAGGCGTAGGAATTAGCAAAGAGTTTCTGCCTTATGTTTTCAATCGCTTCCGCCAGGCAGACGCGAGCACCACGCGAATACATGGCGGCCTCGGCCTGGGTCTTTCCATTGTGCGTCAACTGGTCGATCTTCATGGTGGCAGTGTTAGTGTGCAAAGTGAAGGAGAAGGGAAGGGCGCAACCTTCACCATCACTCTCCCGTTCGTTGGCGTAGTTAGTAATCAAAACGAGGCTGAGTCCGTT
Source organism: uncultured Actinomycetes bacterium (assembly GCA_963734275.1). Taxonomy (GTDB): domain Bacteria; phylum Actinomycetota; class UBA4738; order UBA4738; family HRBIN12; genus CAVTGO01. Next base: position 13,862 of record CAVTGO010000010.1, on the reverse strand, counting down.
CATCCGACTCAGGATGAAGAGATCAATTCGTTCGACGGCTTGCCTTCACTCCAGGGCCTCAAAGTATTGGTAGTCGATGACGAGCCAGACACATGCGAATTAATCCGCGAAGTACTCAGGGAGTGTGGTTCTGAAGTAATAACCAGTCGATCTGCTGCCGAGGCTTTAGTGGCACTGGAAGAGCATAAGCCTGACATTCTCATTAGCGATCTTGGAATGCCCGATGAGGATGGCTACTCACTGATCTCCAAGATTCGCGCGCTGCCTGACGAGCGTGGCGGACAAATTCCGGCAGCCGCGCTTACAGCATATGCACGGGCCGAAGACCGAATGCGAGTGCTACGCTCCGGATTCCAGTTTCATCTGCCGAAGCCAGTCGATTCGGCCGAGTTGGTGACCGTAGTCGCGAGTTTAGCCGGACGCGCTTACAAGAGTTAACGCGGCGCCTGCTGTCACTTGAAGAAACTGGCAGCCATGCGCTGAAGGTCATCCATCGAGCTACCGTCCTTGTTCTGATCCAACAGCGAGCTAAGCATACTCATCGCACCCGGCGCGTTTGCTTGAGCCTCTTGCTGCTGATTGTTGAGTAAGTCGGACAGACCGGAAGCATCAAGTCCATTTTGCTGTTGTGCCTTTCCGAGCGAGCCCATTACGAGGGGCGCCAAAGTCTCCAGCAAACCGCCGGCAGAACTTTGATCCATTCCCGTTGCCTGCGCCAGATTGTTTTCGATTGCCGGCCGTTGACCTCCAAAGACGTGTCCCAGAATCCCTGCGCCGTTGGCGCTTTGCGGATTCTGCAGGTAACCCGTGACATTATCCAGGATGCTGCCGTCATGGTCGGTGGCTACAGCCTGATGTAGGTTCTGAGCCTCTTGCGGTTGTGAAGCATTGCGAGCCAACGCTGCCAGAATTAGCGGTACGCCCATCTGGATAGCTGTGTTAGCCGTCGTTTCACTGATGCCAAATCGCTGCGCGATTGTGTTCGCTGCGCTTCCACCCAGCTGTTGTGTGATGATTTGTGTAATCGCATTCATGATAATCGCTCCTTGTGTTTGCCTTTTATGTTCTAATGCGTTGAAGCGGCGATTGTATGCTTACATGTTAACGAAACCTTTGCGATACGTCTGACGAATTGACACCGCCCAAATCTGCGGACTAGACTGCGTTCCTCTTCCCAAATTGCACCCCGAATTTCATCAAGTCGGGTTTTTCCATATCCAGGAGGTTTGCTCGAGGCGAAGCTGATTTAGGAGATCGGTATTTTTGTGTTCTAAAAAGCGAGGGAAACAAGCAGCATGTCAGAGATCAAAAACACTCACGGGATTCTCGATTTCATTAAGAGCATTGCGTCGAATCGTGAAAGCGGACGGCTTGAGATCGATTCCTGCGGAACGCATGGCGCTCTGCTGTTCACTGATGGCAAACTCGTGGATGCAAGGCTCGGATCGCTCGAAGGTTTTCAGGCCGTCAATGCAGCCGTTTCTCTGCGGGACGTGGAGTTCAACTTTGTTCACGCGACCTACCCGCCACACTCGGGGTCCATTGGCCCAAATGAGCGCATCGTCTTGAGCCGCTTCTTTGGGATCGAAGCGGCCGAGATGGACGTATCGCACTCTAATCCCGACGCTGAAATCGATTGGAACATGATGCCTGAGCAAGTAGTGCCACTTGCTGAGGTGGAGGAGATAGTGCAGGACGATTTACAAGACACCCCGACGATCGAAGCTAGACCAGTAGCTGCGCCTGTACTGGAAGTACCGATCGAAGCGGCAGCTATCGCTGAAGCCACTGTTATAAGCCGGAAAGTTACCAATGGGCACGCGTTTACATTCCAGCGAGCTCGCGTCGCACTTTACCTGGCCCTGATATTGGCTGTGACAGCAGCCGTAGCGATTGCTTTGAGATCGAAACTGACAGCGCGCCAGCAAGTAGCGTCAGTAGCAACGAGCGTCGAGTCGAAATCGCAACCAGTTCCTGAACCTTCAATCGCTGAAGTGAAACAAGAATCAGTGGCTAATTCGGAACGGCAAGTGAAGCCAGTAACGGGCAAATCTCCAACAGTTTCTCAGCCACAAAACACAACTGCCAGAAGCAGTTCCCCTTCGACGGTGGCGACAACGGTGGCGAGCCCGAAGCAACGCGATGAATCCGAACAGCGTGCTATGAATGCGCACGATCTCGCAGGTGAATGGAAGGTGATCAACACCGTACACAAAACCGGCTACAAATCGTTTGACAAGATGCAGGTTGGCTTCCGCTTAAGAATCAAGCAGACAGGAAAGGACTTCACTGCTACCGGTGAAAAGTTTTTCGAGAATGGACGAAACCTGCCTCAGAACAGTAGAACCCCAATCCGCGTGGTGGGCTCCATTGACGGAGACAAGATCGTCGCAACCTTCATTGAAGACGGATTAATGCGAAGAACCAACGGACGCTTCGTCTGGAAACTTCAAAATGACGGCGCCGGCCTTACAGGAACATTTGTTTCGACAGCAGCAAACAGTAGCGGAAAATCAGCAGCGACAAAGCAACCGTAAACTCTGTAATCGGCAGGATTATCGGATCTCAGCGAAAAACTCCCGGAAGAACTTTTCGGCCGGCTTGCCCTTGTTCTGTTTCATACTTTCAAGGCCACGCCTTATGCCCTCGATAGCTTCCATTCGATCCTGTGCGTCCAGGAGCTTTTGATAACTCTCAGCGTCTTGGACGACCAGTTCAGCTTTGCCGTTAACGGTTAGGACCACCGGTTGTCCGGTCTTCTTTAATTGACGCACAATCTTCGCAGTATCGCGTTTGAATGTGCTAAGGCTCTGAATATCGCGCGTAAGTTTCATGGGGCTGCTCCATTGCTAAATCTGCACTGAATTTTGCGATTGACCGCTGATGACACAAATTGTATCCGTGTTATCCGTGCTAGTCATTTTATCTTGTTCGGATTTAGGGCTCGTGCAATAATTCACAGCTATGAAGCTTTCGGCCCATGACACTGCAGCACACACCTTACCGGCAACTCTCAGTAGCGATGATCGGCAGTATATACGAATGGCTGCAAGATTCTTAAGACAACAAGGAGCCCACAGAGTGTGGCTATTTGGCTCATTAGCCAAAGGGCGTCGACCTACAGTTCATTCAGACTTCGATTTTGCTGTTGAAGGACTTCCCGGCGATCGGTTATTCGGGAGCGTCGGTCATTTGTTGCAGGTCTTGCCTCGACCTGTCGATGTCGTTGAGTTGGAAAGCTGCCCGTCGCTTTTGCGTGAACAAATTCTTGAGCATGGAATCGTCCTTTATGATGAGAATTGACTCTAAGGACGCTCTCACTCTGGCTGCTTTCATTCGCAGCGCTCTTACAGCTATCGATCGCATTGAAAGTCATGTCTCTCAATTCGACCTTAATAATTTGAGCGTCGCCGAATTGGATTCACTCGGGTACTCACTTCACAATATTTACAACGCATTGGAGAACTGTTTTGCACAGATCTCGCTGAGCTTTGAGAATCACGTGCGTGATAAAACTCGTTGGCATCGCGAGTTACTCGAGAAGATGCTTCTAGATATCAAACCATTGCGGCCTGCTGTATTACCAGAACAACTGCGCTCACTACTTGGGGATCTCCTTGGCTTTCGTCACCTGTTTCGACATGCTTACGAATTTAAACTCGACGAAACCAAAACAGTCGCGCTTTGGAATCGATGGTCGGCTGAGAATGCCTCCGTAAAGCAGTCACTGACTCTTTTCGCAAATGAGCTAGACCAGTGCGGGAACAAACCTACGCGCACCCCTTAGTTCAACCGAACGTTACCTCAGACACCTTCAATGTAAAAGAAAGGATGACTACTAATGATCTCACCTCTGAGTTGGCCGACCATTGATCAGTCAGACGCTACTATAAAAGAATTAATGTGCTTGTCTGAAAATACAATAGATTCCGAAAAACAGGACAGTATCAAACAGGCAATTATGGTGATTGTTGAAATGCGTGAACGGAGTGCTTTTATGGCAAGGTTCTTTCTCAAAGATTTTGGGACTTGGAATCAGGTCTTAACTAAGCAAGAAAGTGATGTCGAGAAAGCTCATAAGGCGGAATTCTATGAGCCTCACCTCCTTGAGGTGCTAAGTGATGGAAAACTGGACCCAATAACCGCAATCCAACAAGTCCTGGCACGCGTCATTCATGAGCTCACTCTTGCAGATTTTGCAATAACTGCAAGTAAACGATTCCGTTACGATACTACGATCAGATTTTTGGCCGACGATCTAAAGAAGCGAGGGATTCTTAGTAACGAAAAGGAGATTAAGAACAAGTATTGGATGCTGAAAACCTCTTAGCGATTTCAGCAAGTTCTATTTAATACATGACTTAGCAAAGTATTTGATTCTTAATGCACTTACTCGGCTCTCAAAATTGATATACCTTCACCGCTGCTAAAGATCCCCGCCACACACCCGGTCATTAACGTCGCCAACGTAGCGGCTACCAGGGCGCGCAGGCCGAGGCTGGCGAGGTCGTCGCGGCGGGAGGGGGCGAGGGCGGCGGTGCCGCCGACGAAGATTGCCATCGCGGCTACGTGGGCGAAGCCGCAGAGTGCGTAGCTAAGGATAACGACAGTACGTGGTGATGTTAGCTGGCCGCTCGAGATTAGTTGGGCGAGATGGTTATAGGAGAAGACTTCGGTGAGTATTACTCGTTCGCCAAGTAAGCGCGCGGCGATTGGTACGTCACTGGTTTGCAAGCCGAGCAAAAACGCGCACGGGTAAAACAACCAGCCAAGGATTCTCACAATCGAAAGCGGTTCGCTCATCCCCAGCCACGAGCTCGCGACTCCGAGTAGCTTGTCGAGCAGCGCTACGATTCCCAGGATAGCGATGATGAGTGCGCAGATTCCGGCCGCCAACCGAAGCCCGTCCATTGCACCCTGGATAATCGCGCCAATCAGATTTTTCGATCGACTCGACTCGTCTTCCGGAGGAACTGCCGCGAGCGTCTCGGGCGTTTCGGTTTCAGGAATCAGCAGCTTGGATACAACAACGCACGCAGGAATCGCGAGTATTGAAGCCGATATCAGGTGTCCAGCGATCTGTGGAAACACACCGGCGAGAAAGGCGACGTAAACTCCGAGCACACTCGATGCAACCGTGGCCATGCCCGTCGTCAATATCAATAACAACTCCGAGCGCGTCATTTTCTCCAGGTAAGGCCGGACTACGAGCGCAGATTCGATCCCAACAAAGATGTTCGCGGCACTGGAGAGTGACTCGGCGCCGCTGATCTTTCATCGTGCGGTGAAAGAGCCTGGCGAAGAGTCGCACGAACACCTGCAACACGCGTAAGTGATAGAGCATCGCGGTGAACGCCGCAAAGAAGATCACCACCGGAAAGGCGACGGTGGCCGTGGGGTCCTTCAGCTGGTGGCCGGTGAGGATGCAGACGACGCGCTCGCTCGGGTGCGATCACGCCTTCTTCGCGGAGCAGCTTGGCGCCGGCGACGCTGGCGGCGCTGGCCGGCTCGCAGCCGAGGCCGTTCGCGCCGACCTGGGCCTTGGCGTCGAGCATTTGCTCGTCGGTCACTTCGCGGACCACGCCGTTGCATGCATTCCAGCGCCCGCAGGCACTTGGTGCAGATTCACCGGCCGGTTGATTTCGATCGCGCTGGCGATCGTCGAGGCGCGGCGGTCGGCGTTGTCGAGCTCGGCGTAGTAGTTGTTGATGATGCTGGCGTCGGGCCGGCCGCCGTTCCAGCGCAGGCCGCGGCGTTCGACGAGCTCGTAGAGCGTGTTCGCGCCGGCCGCGTTGATCACGGCCAGCCGCGGCATGCGATCGATCAGGCCCAGCTCGTGCAGCTCGTGAAACGCCTTGCCGAACGCGCTGCTAGTTGCCGAGGTTGCCGCCGGGCACGACGATCCAATCCGGCACTTGCCACTGCAAGCGCTTCCAGCACGCGGAACATGATCGTCTTCTGGCCTTCGAGCCGGAACGGATTGACGCTGTTGACGAGGTAGATGCCCTGCTTGCGTGCTGACTTGCTGCACGCGGTGCATGGCGTCGTCGAAGTCGCCGGCGATCTGGATCGTCAGCGCGCCGTAGTCGAGCGCCTGCGAGAGCTTGCCGTAGGAGATCTTTCCGGAGCCGATGAAGATGATCGCCTGCATCAGCTTGCTGACGCCGCAGTACAGCGCGAGCGATGCGCTGGTGTTGCCGGTCGAGGCGCAGGCGGCGCGGCGGGCGCCGATCGTGTGGGCGTGCGTGAAGGCGGCCGTCATGCCGTTGTCTTTGAAGCTGCCCGAGGGGTTCATGCCCTCGTACTGCAGAAGCAGATTGCCCGGCTTGCACGCCGACGTAGCGGGCGACGCCGTCGGACGGATGCAGCAGCGTCTGGCCTTCGCCGATCGTGACGATCTTGTTCGGCGGGGCGAACGGCAGCAGCTCGTAAAACCGCCACACGCCGCTGAAGCACAGCGGCTCGTTGCGGCGGCTCCACTTCTCTTCGAACGCAGCGAGCGACTCGGGAACGGGCAGCGCGTCCCAGTCGTAGTCGACGTCGAGCAGCGAGCCGCAGGCGTCGCAGCTGGTGCGCACCTCGCCGACGTCGTACGTGGCCGCGCAGTCGGGCATGACGCAGCGCTGAAAGGCCAGATCGGTCTTCGTTTTCACCGTCGATGCCATCGCAGTAGTCCCTTCAGGTCGCGAGAGTCGCGGCAGGCAATCGGCCGCGTCGCGGCGGCACGCTAAGCATGCGAGACCGCGATCGAGTCTCGCGACACGGCCGGTTCGACGGCGAGATTTGCAGCAATATTAAAGCCACTGTCGCCGAACAACTTAGTGACAGTTTACTGCGCGCTGGCGCAGTCGCCGCAACTCGAAGCGGAGCTGAGATGGCGCGAGCTCAGCTGCTGGACATGTCCTGCAGGTTCGTACTTAGAATAACGGGTCTTCGCCGCGATGACGGAGTCGCGTGCAGGCGAAGTGATCATTCGCCTTGGAGAACCACCATGAAGAAGACGGAAATGCTGGCGTATCGGGAAAAGCTCCACGCCATTCGCGCACGGCTGCGCGGCGACGTCACGGCGATGGCCGAAGTCGCCCTGCGGAAGTCGGGCATGGAAGGCAGCGACAGCAACGGCATGCCGATCCACATGGCCGAGCTGGGCAGCGACAACTTCGAGCAGGAGTTTACGCTGGGCTTGATGGAGGCCGAAGAAGACACGCTGGGCCACGATCGAAGTCGGCTCTGGAGCGCATCGACGACGGCAGCTACGGCCGCTGCGTGCAGTGCGACGGCGTGATTCCCAAGGCGCGGCTGAACGCGATTCCCTACACGCCGGTGTGCATCAAGTGCGCCGAGCAGCAGGAAAATCACTAGAACGGCTCGCGCCGATCTCTGTTTGTCGTCGCGAGCGGCAGCTTTGCTACACTCCCGCGGCAACTTTCTCACGTCGCCACGGATGGCAGCGCCTTCAGGGCGTCGCGATGGACTCAGTTTCCCCGCAGCCGCTACGTGCTTTCGCCTTGCCGGCCAGTCTGGGCTTCGCGGCCGATCTCGTCGACGAAGGCCTGGTCTTTTCCGGGCCGGAGTCTGCGCGCCGGCGAGATCCATTGGTTGTGGACCGGGCACGTTGGCATTCAATTCAGTCGGAACTGGGCGGCGCTGTTCGGCATGGGGCAGGGCATGTGTGGCTGTTTGCGCGCGCTGAGCATGGTCGGCGGCAGTGGCGATTCCGGTGTGGCTGTTCGCGTTCGGGGCGGCGCGCGACGTTGGCTCACCGCTGCGCGCTGGGCTGGGTGATGGCCGGCGTGCTGGGAAACCTGTTCGATCGGCTGGGCCTGCCCGGCGAGACCTGGGCCGGGCCGGGCAAGCCGCTGCCGGCAGGCCGTCCACGCCGTTCGCGATTGGATTCTGTGGCAGTCAACGCCGACTGGCGCTGGCCGAACTTCAATATCGCCGATTCGCTGTCTCGTGGTCGGCGCCTACCGTGTCTCTTTGTCCACGCTCTTTGCCAACCAAAGGCGACGGCAAACGCACAGACCCGCGATGTTGCGGCGGAAGCGAAGAAATAGCGAGCGTTGCGTCGCAGTAGCTGCTGCTGCTCTTCGGGCATTGTGCCGCACCCCCAGAAAGTCCATTAGTAAACGTTTCACAGAGGGTGTGACATACGTATGTCACACTGTAGTGAACTTCTGAACACAAACACGGTTTGACGAACGAGGACGCACGAATTGCTAGAACCGGTGTGGTCTTGAACACCGCCGCGTTTTCTTAGCGATTCATGAAGATCTCACGAACCATCCGCCTACGCTCTGAATGCGACGCTTGCAGCTCGGCAAGGAACCGGCCGGAGTGCCGATTTCGTGCACGCAGTTGGCCGGGGTGGGCGAACTGCCGAAGCGGTTCCTACTGCAAATCCTGCGACGGCTGGTGACACACGGAGTGCTGCAGTCGACCCGCGGGGCAGACAGCGGGTATTATCTTGCCAAACCGCCGGAGGAGATCACGCTGGGGATATCGTGGAAGCTTTCGATCCGCCGTCGGACAAAGAAGTGCCAAAAATTGCCCGGCCTCTCGCCCGCGGTGCGCGGCCCGCGTGCACGAAACGCTGCAAGATGTTGCAGAAGTCTGCCGCGTGGAGCTGGGGGAAATTGTCGTTGTCGGATTTGCTGCGGGCGGATGCGTAACGCTGCTACTCGGTGACCGACTTCGATCCATCGCGCAAGACGATGGGCATTCCCGTGGGTAGCGGGCGAACGGCGATTGCAAAGCCTGCTTCGCGATACCGCGCTTCAGTTCGCGGAGTCGCTCGAAGTTGCCAGGGTAGGTCCAGATCGTAACGGTCGTCGAGTCCGGCCGCTGGGTCAGAAACTGGTGCAACTCGGAGGCGGGTTGCATGGCATCGGCGGCCGGCTCACCGGCTGGTGTAACCAGCGGCTTGAGCCAGCAGTGGGAGAACACCGGAATGCTGCCGGCCACCGTCGCGCCGGCTTCGTGCGCCGCACGACCTGGTCCTTGACCACCCAATACTTCATGCGAAAGCCGTTGATCGGCCCGATCACGCGGTCCATTTCATCTTGTTCGCGCATTCGCCGCGTGTTTCACGGCGCGTCGTCCTTGGCCGCCAGCATGAGCTCTTCGAACGGCACGATGGCGACATGATCATCGGCCAGCATAATGTGCACTTCTTTGCCGACGACTGTTTTGGCAATCGGCGTCAGGCTGGCATTCGAGCTCCGCGAGCACTCATGAGAGAGCAGGGCGATCTGCTCGCGAGTCAGCTCGTCGAGCTTGGCTTGGGCTTCCGCCATTCTCCGGCGCATGTCAAAGTCGCGTTGATCATGCGTGCTCAGGCTTGCCCGGCGGGCATTGATATCCTGTTCGGCTTCGAGCACCGCCTCTTGAAGCCAGGTTCGTTCCTGCGTGCGCATCGCGACTTCCTGCCGGATACTTCCAACTTGCTCGACCATTTGGCCAAGCTCGCGTTCGGCATTGGCGGCATGGCTCACGGTTTTCGTCAACTCGTCGTTGGCCCGGGCCATGGCGCCCGCATTTTCAACTGAAGACTCGTGAACGGAATGCGACGTGCGCAGTCCGACGACGAGCACGAGCAGGATGAGGATGCCCGCGATGTTTGTGATTACATCGAGGAATGAGTCCTGCCCCGGCATCTGGTCGGCTTCGAGTTCAACGCGTTTCATGGCTGCCTGCTTCGGGAGGTTTGCTTGCCACGTCGTCGGCCTTCAGTTCAAGCCCGCTGTTTTTTCAGCAGCCGCGTGAGATCGTTCGCACGACGCTGGCCGTCGGGGCCGACGGTCAGCACGAGGACCGGCCGCCAGGTCGAGGCCCTCGCCGGCGATGCCCCAGCCGTTGATCTCATTGCGGACCTGCACAACGAAGTCGTCGATGGCTTCGATGGTGTCGCCCTTGAGCGCCACCACTTTGCTGGAAGGCGTATCGATGCTGGGCGGCACCATCTCCGGCAAAATTGCCGAGGCGATCGTTTCGCACGACAACATGGATCGTCCGACGAATCGGCACAGAGCGGCCGGCTTTTTGTTTGAACGCCCAGTCCTCTCCGCACGTCGCAGCCGGGTCGATCGGTTGCTGCTCAGTACGCGGGTCGTGGTCATGATATTCGCCGGGCCAGGAAGACCCGTATTGGCGGATAATCTGGATCAGGAACCGGCGCGCCTTTGTCATCAAGCCGCAGTGCAACAGCTACTCGCTTCGAGGTCGAGACCTGCCAGGCTTCTGAAGCGCTCGGGTTCTCCTCGTCCCAAATTTTGACAATGGTGCCCTCCCTTTCGCACTTCCATGTCTCTGAGCTGGGTTCCTCTTCATCGCGGTGCTCCCAGGTGATGCAATGCATCTCTGAAAGGAACAAAAGAAGCGTCGCGTCTTCGGACCATTTCTCCCACTCTGTCAAAAACCGGTCGTGAGAACTTGGGTTGCGAAAGGGGAGAACAATCGGCATTGTAGTACCTCCGAATCAGATCCCGTATCGGGTCCCCTCATTCACCACCGTGGTCGGGAATGGAAGCCGCATAAGCGGTACCTTCTCTCCATCACCGACCAGACCTGGAGTTCGGAACTCTTGGCGAGACTGGTGGGGATCAAACCGACAGTGCAAAGCACCCGAGTGTATTCTTGGCCCCTCACAGACGTTGAGCACCGCCTTGAAGCCCACCCCTTTTGCACCGATCGAATTCGCAGCGATCGCATCGTGGGAGTTCTGCAGAAGCTCTGCCAGAATTCTGCCAGCGTATTCACTTCGGAGCACCTCCTCTGCGTGCGCGTGCTCCAGAAGATCGCTGGGACAACTCTTGTATGCTGCAAGCCTTTGATCGCGGATCTCCTCCAAGAACGCTGCCGCGTCGACTTCATCTATGATCGACGTGCGTCCCTTGCCACTCTTCGGGCTTAGGTGTGCTTGGCAAACGGCTCTCAGCCCCTCTTGCGTAAAAGGCCGTCCTCGGTTCGCTACCGCAACGTACCCGTTGGTCAAGAGGGCGTGAAAGTAGGTGTCGTTGGCACGCTGTACTTCCCCCCGCAGGCCCCCCAATTCTGTCAGTCGTCTACGCCTAAGGTTACATCAATAACAGGATAATGAACGGGCAATACGTCCTCGATTGACGGACTCGCAGGGGCAACATGGCGCTCGCCCCCAGAAAGGACCCCTGCCCCATGAATGTTGTCCCCTCCTTTGTTTCAGGTCTCACTATCGGCCCGCCGCGCGTCTTTGACCGCCTGACTCTCTACCCTCTTTTCAATTCCCAGCCCGCCCAACTTTTCTATCTGACCCTGGACGAAGTTGTCAGCCAAGGGTCGCTGCGGATTTCTGAACTCTCGCTTGAGGGCCAAGTCCCAACTATCCTGCTTCGCAATCTTGCCGATGAACCCGTGCTCATTCTCGACGGAGAGGAATTGATCGGCGCCAAGCAAAACCGCGTCCTCAATCTCACCGTGTTGGTACCAGGCAAGGCCGAGCTTACCGTTCCGGTCAGTTGTGTCGAACAAGGCCGGTGGGCCTACAATACCCCCGAATTTAGATCGTCCAAGCGCGCCCTCTACGCTGACCTTCGAGCGCGTAAAGTCGCTCAGGTTTCCGAGTCCCTGGCCGTTTCCGGCAGCCGCGCCGCCAGTCAGACCGAAATCTGGCAGAACATCTCCGAAAAGTGCCAACGGATGGAGCGGTCGCTCCGACCGGCGCCATGGCCGATCTTTACGATCGATTCGACAGCAAGCTCGACGAAGCGATCGCCGCGCTCGCGCCTTCCCAAGGAGAAGCTGGAGCTATTGTCGCCATAAACGGTTCTGTGCGCGGACTGGATGTCTTCGATCGTGCCGATACCTACGTCAAAATGTTCCCCAAGCTCATTGGCAGCTACGCCGTTGATGCCTTCGATCGGGACTTGAGAGCCCCGGACAACGACCGATCAGATCCGCGTGACTGCTCGACGCTTTACAAGCGCAAACCGAGTCTAGCTCCTACCCCGCGCCGGGCCTCGGTAATGACTTGCGGATCCGCTCCTCTTCGGTCGTCGGAGCAGCGCTCGAAGTCGACCATTCGGTCATTCACCTCTGTGCCTTCCGCCTTGCCGTTCAGAGTGAAGCGCAGCGGCACGATGGCAATAACCGCTCGCACATGGCCGGCACCGACTTGCGCCGCCGCTACATGAGTCGGAGGGGATAACCATGTCCGAGAAGATGCTCGTGCCGCCGCTACATCTCCGGCCCCCAAGCAGGGCATCGGCTCACGTCCGCTAATGTCGAGCAGGCGCGTCAGACCTGAGCGTGGTTTCAAGGATAGTCGTTACCGCCGTCGCTCTCGCCGGGATCGCACTGCTACCCGCTCAAAGAGCGTGCCCAAACGCCGATAGGTCAAGGCTCGCTTCCTGAATAGTCGAGCTATCCAACTCCTCTCGAGAAGCTATCAACTCAAGAAGGTCCGTCTGATCTGACATGCCAAGGACCAACCGATACAGAGTTCGCTCTCTTTCTAGAGTGGCGCGTCGTGCCAGTTGTTCACTACCAGGCACCGTCAAGACAAACCTTTGGGTCGTGCCACCCGGCACTACCCACCAGGGCGAAAGTCCGCTCGGATCCGACAACGTAGCCTCAGCAAGTGCGGAAATTCTTCCCCACGGACTTTCACTCCCCGTTCGTTCCAAGCCGAGCTTCCAAGCTGGGTCACGATGGCGCGGCGCACCGAAAGGCCAGCAAAGCGATCAATACGACCCTCCCGCTGCTCAAGTGACACGGGTCCGGGACAGAGGTCCCAATGCGCAAGCGCACGACACCACGAGTGGAAGTCTAAACCTTCCTGCCCGATCGAAGTCGTGACGAGGACGTGCGGCCAGAATGGGGTATTGAACGCACGCCGCACTTCATCAGGACGCAGCGGTCTTTCCTCTTGAGCGGTTTCTAAATCGGGGATTGCCTCCGCGCTCCGGCCTCCGCCGACTCGGACCTCGTTCAGGGGAACTGCTGCATGGCATCGGAGGCGCATCGGTTCGGAACCGGGGCCACTCTCGTGGAGAACGACATTGCTTGCCCGCAGGCGCAGAGCACCCTCAAGCTCGGTAAGTCTTTCCTCCCAATTACCGGCGCCGGCCTTGGCAAGAAACCAGAAGTGTTCGTCTAGGACCGCCTCTAGATTTCCTTCGACGACAGAACGCCGGGATTACCGTGGGGAAAAACTAGTCGCGGCCGTCGGCCAAAGCCGCGGCGAACCATGGCGCGTCAAAATACAAACGGAGGCCCCGCCAGCACACTTTCGCAAGGTTTCCCAGATTCTCAGAATTAGACAGGGCTTCGGGCCAGTGCCGTTGAAGAGCCCGAGCGAAGACTACCCCAGGGGAGTCCAATGCAAGATCCAGGAGGGGCTTGAACTCTCCATCATCGTCAATCTCGGAAACCTCCTCTGTAGCTTTGTGATCCCACCGCTCCACCATCGCGCGGAGACGAGTGCCTGCCTCTTGGCCTGAGGGACTTTGCAAACTATCCGCAACAGAATGCCAAGCCCCTCTGCTGATGGCCCACAACTCGGCGCGTTGTTCGAGCATCGCGAGCAGTTCCCATGGTCGACGGCGTTCGCGCTGAATGTGCAACTACCTTCACGCCGAGGTGGGAAAGCAATTTACGAAGCTTTGTTTTTGGATAGATGCCTTGGCGCCATTGAGAGTGCCACGATGTCTCGACAGGGGATTGATCTGAGTGAGAAGCGGCGAAGGATGGAAAAGCGCCAGCAACGCGGGACGATCAGGATCCGCATTCAGGAACTGTCGTCGCGTAACATCCTCATAACTGAGTTCGCTGCCTGGGCGCTTACGCTTCTGTGCTCTGGCCTCGACTGAAAAGCTTATCAACGCTGA
>CAVTGO010000009.1:0-19393 GCA_963734275.1 uncultured Actinomycetes bacterium | reverse complement strand
GCAAGCAGGTGCAGGCCGATCCGATGGCCGGCGTGAGCGTGCTCTTCGACTGCGACCTGCCGCTCCAGTAGGCGCCGGAAGACCGCTCAGCGCGACGCGTACCTGCTGGGCTGGAGCGAGGCGCTCCTCGAGCGGGGGCAGCTGATGCTCACGCCAAGCAGGACCGCGAAGGTGGAATACTGGGCCGGGAACTCGGGCAGCGTGCTCACGCGGTCCTCCCAGACGATGCCCATGAGCGCCCCCTCGAGGACGAAGCGGGCCGGCAGGTTCACAGAGAGGCCGCCCGAGACCAGGAAGCGGTTGCTGTCGGGGATGATCGGGCGCAGCGTCGCCGACGGGATCGGGTTCCAGTCGTAGCCGACCCCCAGGCGCAGCCGCACCCGGTCGAGCGCGTACTCGGCGCCGACGCGAAGGACGTAGCCGTCATGCCAGTTCTGGGGGAGGGAGACGTTCAGCGCCGGGTTGTCGAGCGCGTTGATCTGGAGCGTCTGGAGCAGCTACCAGTCCTGCTCAATCGAGCTGGACCTGGAGGAAGAGCCGATTGGTCGGATAGGCGCCGACACCGACGGAGACGATGTCGGGAATGGGGAGCGTCGCGGTGGCTCGCGAGCCGCGGAGGGCGCTCGAGAATTCCATCGGCGCGGTGACCTCGACCACCCCCTCGTCGAAGTCGAGATCGTAGCGGCTGCGGTAGGAGGCCCCGATCAGAACGGGGAACCCAACCGCGGCGCGGGGTCATGAGCAGCACGCCCACGTTGCCGCCGACGCCGACGCCGTTGCCGCGAAAGCCCACCAGCCCCTCCGCGGCGACGAGGTCGACCGCCCTCCTGAGCTCGGCGCTGGCGGGCGTGACGTTGAGCCCCGCGCCGATGGCGAGCCATGGAAGGGGGCGCCAGGCGATCGTCGGGTTGATGGTGACGGTGGTCAGGAGCGCGTCGGTGACGAGGAAGCGCCCAACCCAGTCGTTCGGCCAGTCGACCTTCAGCCCGAAGTTCGTGAAGGCGCCGATCCCGAGCGCGACGTTCGGGCGCCAGTCCGTAGGAGACGTAGACCGCGGGGAGCGGGATGAACTTCACCTCCCCGTCGCTGCGGCCCGGGGGAAGGGTGAAGTCAGGGGTGCTCGAAGCGGAAGGACCGCCGATGAACGCGGTCGTACCGACGTACGGGTGGAGGGCCTCGTGCAGCCGGGCGAGGCCGGCCGGGTTGTAGAAGATCGTCGAGGCGTCGTCGGCCTTGGCGGTGAAGGCGCCGACCATTCCCGTCGCTGCCGCCCCGTGCTCGTAGACCTCGAAGCCGCCCGCTCGGCTCGCCGCCGGAGCCATCAGGAGGGTGAGGGCTGCGAGGGTTCCGTGTCGTGATTGGGTCGTGGCCATTGTCTTCACTGCGTTCTCCAGGGCCCGCTAGGGCACACCACCCGACACGGTGAACGTCCAGGCGAGGGCGACCTGGTCGGGCGGGATGCCGAGCGCCTCGAGCTGAGCCAGCAGGGGAGCCAGCGCCTGCCGCAGCCGCTCGAGGCCGATTGCCTGCTCGACGGTGAGGAGCGGCGTCGCGCTGGTGCACCCCTCGGCGGGCATCACGCAGCTCGAGAGCGGCTTCGGCGAGCGGGCGAAGAAGAAGGCCGGAGAGGCGACGACCGGCTCGCCCATCGCGCCGGCGAGGCCCCCGGTCCACCGCGCAGCGCCACGGCGAAGCGGTGTCCCGCCGGCCACGCCCCGCCCGGAAGGAGCGATCACCAGGCGCGGCATGGCCGGATTGAGCTGCAGCCCGACGCCGGTGACCGGCATCATGGTGGTCAGATTGATCACCAAGCACGTTCTCCGGCCGGAGCGTCGAGGGATCGAGCGGCGCGGACAGCGACGCGGACGCCGGTGTCGCCGGGGGGAAGGGCATGCCGGCCAGATTGTTCGGCAGCGGCACCCGCGGCGGAACGGCCGCCGGGTCGAAGTCGGCGAACACCGCAGGTGGTGGTGCGTCGACGTTGGTGTCGAGGCAGCCGGCGGCGACGAGGGGAGCGAGCGCCGCGAGGAAGACGAGGATCCCGAACTATTGCCTCTGGGTGTCCACGACGAGCATGTCGGCGCCCCGGTGGGTCGGGCAAGCAAGGGAACCGCCGGTGGCGACGATTTTCGTGCGGCCGCGGCGGCGAAGGGACCAAGATTGAAATCGATGAGCCGCCGCGATGCCGACTTCGATCTCGCCCAGGCGATCCGCTCGGTGTCGTTCACGCCGCGCGTCGCCGACCTCCCCGGGCTCTTCACGCTCCTCGGCGGCAGCGACGAGGCAGCCGAGGATGCCGAGCGCGCGCTCCTGCGCATGGGGGAGCCGGGCGCGCGGGCCGCGATGGCGCGCTTCTCCGACGCGGTCCCGCCCCTGCGGGCGAGGCTCTGCCGGTTCGTCGGTCGGTTCGCCGCGACCGCGGGAGCTGAACGGCGTCCAATTTCTCCTCGACCGGCTCCACGACGAGGATCCGAAAAGCCGTCGCAACGCCATCCTGGCGCTCGGCAAGGTCCACGGCGCATCGGCCCCGGGGATTGAGGACGCCCTGCTCTCGGCCTGGGAGCGCGAGCCCCGCGTGGATCACCCCGCCGGTCGCTCGCCGCCTCGCTCGGCAAGCTGGGCGGGGAGCGGGCGCTCGCCCTCCTCTCCGGGGCGCGCACCGACGATCCCGAGCTGCGGCGGATCCTCGACCAGGCGATCCTCGTCCTCGGACGCGCCAGCGGGCAGGCGCGGGAGTCGCGGATTCATGCGGCGTGACCGGCTGGGGCTGCTCTGAGGTCTGGCTCCACTGCCGCGCCGGGATTGAGAAGATCCGCGGGAAGACTCGCGCCCCGCTGGCCGGTGCGGAGGGTCGCGCCCGGGGAGGTGCGGATTGCCTTCGCGGGGAAGCTCGATTCCCTGTTCGCGGCCCGGACGTTCCTCTCGTTCGGCTTCCCGCTGGAGGGGGAGCGCGCCGGGGCGGACGGCATCGCGGAGGCGGTCGCCCGGGCCATCACCTCCGCCCAGGCCATCATCCAGAAGCTTCACCGCCGGCGAGGTGCGCTATCGCATCGAGTGGGCTCGGGGCGGCAAGCGGCGAGCCGAAGCTTTTCGCTGCGCCCAGGCGGTCGCCCGCGAGCGGCCCGAGCTGAAGAACGATCCCTCCCGGCGGTCGTGGGAGGTGGTGGTCGCCCTCGACGAGCGGAGCGGAGCGGTCGACGTGGAAGTCTCGCCCCGCCTTCCGGATCCCCGGTTCAGCTACCGGCTCGGCGACGTGCCGGCCGCCTCGCATCCGACCCTGGCGGCGGCGCTGGTCTTCACCGCCGGCAACGTTCCAGGCGACGTTGTCTGGGACCCCTTCGTCGGCTCGGGGACCGAGCTCGCCGAGCGCGCGCTCGCCGGTCCATACGCCGAGCTGCACGGCAGCGACGTTGAGCCCGAGGCGCTCTCGGTGGCGCGGCGGAACCTCGAGGCCGCGGGGGTCCCAGGGGCCGTCCTCTCCCTCGGTGATGCGTTCCAGGCCGAGATTGCCTCACCGCCGGGCGTGACGCTGGTGATCACCAACCCTCCGATGGGCCGCCGCGTCCTCCGGGCGAGCGACCTGGGCGCCCTCTACGACCGCTTCCTCGCGCGGATTCCGCGGGCGCCCTCCGCCCCGGCGGCCGGCTGGTCTGGATTCCTCCCTCTCCCGGCGCGGACCGCCGACCATGCCGCCTCCCTCGGCTTCGTGGTCGAGCCCTCCGGCAGGTCGTCGACATGGGCGGCTTCGACGCCGATATTCAGCGGCTCCGCCGTCGCGGGTGAAGCGGTCGGCGCGGTGGGGCGCCGCACTCCCTGGTCCGGAGCCTGCAACAGCGTCCAGGGAAGGCCGTGGTGCCGGGAGGGGTCGGGTGGTACGTGCATGGGTGAAGGGGCTGGCGCTCGCCACGCTCTTCGGGGGGGCCGGAATCGGCTGTGGCACGCTGGCGGAGGAGGAGCGGGCGGCGTGAATCGGCCTGGGAGCAGTACCGGGCCCGACGGCCGCAGGTCGCGCGAACCCCCGTCGCGGTAGCGCCCGACGAGGACGACTCCGGGGCGGCGGCCGACGACGAGGACGACGCTTCGCTCCAGCTGCTCCCGCCGCTCTCGGCCGGCTTGTGATCGGCGGGCCCACGCGGCCGTCGAGAAAGGAGACTCCCATGATGTTGCTTCTGGCTGCGATCCTGATGATCGGCTGGCTGCTCGGCTACGGCATCTATCACACCGCTTCGGCCGGCATCCACCTGCTGCTGGTGCTGGCGCTGATCGCCGTGGCGATCCACTTCACGCGCGCCGCCACCGGCCGGCCCACCCGACGATCACCCTGAGCGGCCGAGCAGGCGATTCAGCGCCTGCTTTCGTCGCCCATGGCCCCTCGCTTTATACTAGGATGCGCGAATGGCCGAGGACGATTCTCAGCTCCACGAGCAGAAGCTGATGGCGGACGCGGAGCAGCTCATCGAGGCGGGCAGCTTCGACCAGGCCCTGCCGCTGATGGAGCGCGCCGGTCGGTCCGCCCTCGAGCACGGACGCCACCGCGAGGCGACGCTGGCGCTCGTCTCGGCGGCGCGCATGCGGGTGATGCTCGGGCAGGTCGCCGAGGCGCAGGAGCTGCTCCAGGTGGCGGAGCCGGCGGCGAGCGCCTCGGGGAGCCTCGGTAGCTGTGGCGCGCGCGCGGCGAGCTCGCCCAGGCGCAGGCCGATCCGGTCCGGGCCAAGGGACGTGTGGCAGCAGGCAGCGACGACGGATGAGCCCGTATTTTGACAGCTCGCGATGGTGCGCCTGGCCGAGATCGCGCTGTCCGAGAGCGATCCCGCGCGCGCCGCGGAGATCTACCAGCAGGTGCTCGACAGCACCGCGGCCGATGAGGACCACGAGCTGCTGGCCAGCCTGCTCGTCGATCACGCTGCCCTCGGCGCCGCCGGCGATCCCGCCAGCGCCAGCCGGGGCTGCCGATTGCGCCGAGGAGATGCTCGGCCCCGGCGAGGGATTGCTGCGGTCACGCGTGCTGGCCCAGCGCGCTCTCCTGGCGGTTCACCGGCAAGGACCTGGATCGCGCGCTGGAGCTGGCGCTGGTGGCCCGGGACGAGGCGCTGGCCGCCCCGGATGCGCCCGCCTACCTGCAAGCGGTGGGAATGATCGACACCCTGCACCTCGAAGCGGGGCGCGAGGTCGAGGTCTACGACGCGCTCTTGCGTGCCCGCATGCAGATGCGCCGGCTGCTCGGCGATCCCGGCGTCGAGATGGTCGATCCGGCGCTGATGGCCTTCGCGGAGCGCCTCGGGCCCCGCTACGACGAGGTGCGCGAGCGGTGGAAGGCGTCGAACCAGCAGGAGCCGGCGGGCGACAACTGATATCCCGGCAGCCCATCATCTCGTTCTCGCGTTTGTAATCCAGATTGCTGAAATACATCGCCTCGCGCCCGGCTTCCGGTGCCCGGAAGGCCCGCCCATGGACGGTTTGACCGTGGGTCAAGTCGTTAAAATCAATTTGCTTTGTTGTAGAGCGGCGCCTCAGCCGAAAGGGGGAGAAATGGCTTGACGAAGCAGGGGCCGACGCGGAGAATTTTTAGGAACGACCAGTTGACGATAAGCTCGGCGCCGAGAACCTGGCCGAGCGCTTCGGGCTGCCGCTGTGGCGGTTCGGGAACTCGGGGACCGAGTCGACGCTCGACGCCGTTCGGATCATGCGGGCGACGACCGGCCGGAAGTACATCGTGAAGGTCGAGGGGACCTACCACGGCCACCACGACTCGCTGATGGTGAGCGTGTTCCCCTCGCAGGAGATGCCGGCCCGCGCGACCACCCGAATCCCGTGCCGCAGACCGCGGGGATGCCCGAGGGAGTCGCCGAGCAGGTCCTCAACGTTCCCTTCAACGACGCGGCCGCCGCGCGCCGCGTCTTCGAGGAGCACGAGGGTCAGATCGCCGGGATGATCGTCGAGCCGGCGATGACCAACTGCGGCTTCGTCCTGCCCGACGCGGGCTACCTCGCCGAGCTGAAGGAGATCTGCCACGCGCACGGCGCGCTGTTCGCGTTCGACGAGGTGAAGACCGGCTGCACGCTCGCGTGGGGCGGCGCCGTCGAGGCGTTCGGCGTCGTGCCCGACCTGGTCTGCCTGGCCAAGGCCATCGGCGCCGGGCTGCCGTGCGGCGCGATCGGTGGGACCGAGGAGGCGATGGACCTGATCGTGAAGGGCGAGCTCGACCAGGTCGGCACGTTCAACGGCAATCCGCTCACGATGGCCGCCATGAAGGTCAACCTGACCGAGGTGCTCACGAAGGACGCGTACGCGGAGTTCGACCGGATCGCGGACGGGTTCGAGCGATGCGAGGCGATCATCGCGAACCATCACCTCCCGGCCTCGATGAAGCTGCTCGGCGCCAAGGGCTCGATCGATTGGCGCCCCGAGCCGATCCACGAGTACCGCGACCTGTGGGAGATCGACGACCGGCTCCCGCAACTCGCCTGGCTCTGGCAGCTGAACCGCGGCGTGTTCAAGTCGCCCGGGTCGAAGTGGGAGTCCTGGACCTCGTCGATCACCCACTCGGACGACGACGTCGCCCGCTACGTGGACAACTTCGAGTCCTTCGCGGCGGCGATCACGGGGTAGCTGGGGAGAACCGGAGGCTCTCCAGCAGCTCGCGAACCTGATCCGATGATGCGATCGGACCGGACGCGAGGTGGCGCTGATGCGAGTCCGCAGGCCCGACACCGAGGATCAGCACCGTCCATCCGCCGGCCTCGAGGACGACCACGGACCGCCGGCTGCCAGCCCTCAGTCCGATGCGGTGCTCCCAGACGACCCGGATCTGTGGGGCGATCTTCAGGCCGCGCTCGGATCTGATGTCGAGCTCGACGCCGTCCAGACCGCCGATCGAAACCGCCCGGGTCCCCAGCACCTCGGCGTCCGGATGCCGTTGGATCCATGCGGCGAGGTCCGCGGGAGCGGGGATCGTCTCGCCGGTCGTCGGATCGACGACCCGGTCGACGGCGAAGATCGCGAGTCCGCCGCCGCCATCATGCAGGGAGCCGCCGACGAACGTGGTTGGCGTAACGACGCGAGCGTCGTACTCCCAGATCACCCAGTTCCCTCGCACATCGAAGGTGAATGGGACGGCGAATCGATCGATCAGGTACGTCCCTATCGGCAGGGCGTTCCCGGTGCTCGGCTGGAAGGGTGCGGGAGGCGCAGAGGGGGAGGTCCCCGGCACGATGGAGCTGCGGAGCATATCGGGCACGTTGCTCCCTGCGAGTACGGCCGCCACGATGGCCGCGCCGACCACGCCGGCGTTCGCGACCCGGCGGACCCGGATGCGGCGTCGGCTCCGGGGGGACAGCAGCGGGTCCGTCGGTCCGATCGCGCCGCCGCGTCGCTGCAGCAGATCTCGGATGCGATCTTCCATCTCGCTCATCGCCTCGGGTCGGGGATGGTTTCCCGCAGGGTCTCCAGGCCCCGCGAAACGAGCTTCTTCGCTGCGCCGACCGTGCACCGCAGGCACGCCGCGGTCGCCTCTTCGGACTGGTCCTCGTAGTAACGGAGCACGATCGCGGCGCGCTGGCGGTGAGGGAGCGCTAACAGCGCGAGCCACAGCTCGTCGTCCAGGTCCCGCTCCCTTGGATCGTCGAGCCCGGGTCGCCGCAACGCGGCCTCGCGTCGGAGGAACGAGCGCTCGACGTCGCGCCGGCGCCACTGGTTCTTGACGAGGTTCACGATCGTCCGCCGCAGGTACGCCGGGAACGCATCTGGGTTCCTCAGTTCCGCGTAGCGCCCGAGGAGTCGAACGAACGCGTCCTGCACGACCTCATCCGCGAGATCACGGTCACCCGTGAGCAGGTACGCGAACCGCGTGGCGGCGGCCAGGTTCTCGGCGTACAGCTCGTCGAAGCTGCGTCGCCGGGAGCCCTGGACCGCCGCCCCGAGGTTCATCTCACCCGCCTCCCCACCGAGGTGTGGCACGCTCTCACGTTTCCGGGTCGAGCGTTCCGACGCGCGCATGCCGGAGCGAGCGGTCGAACCTCCGGGTCGTCGTCACACCGGCTGCCAGCTGGGCGCCGCTTCGCGGCCAGGCGTCCTGCTCACGCGCAGCAGGTCGCCGCCGTCCGCCTGCATCACGTACACATCGCTCGTCGACTCGTCAACGCTGAATCGCAGGAACGCCATCCGGGTGCCATCCGGCGAGAACGTCGGCGCCGTCTCGAAACGTGGGCTCGAGGTGAGCCGCGTTTCGCCGGCTCCGTCGGCGTTCATCGCGTAGATATCCCCGTCGCCTGAGAAGACGATCCGTGTCCCATCCGGTGAGACGTCGGGGAAGAACTCCATCCGCGCCGTGTCGGTGAGCTGCGTCTCGACGCCCGTCGCGACGTCGATGCTCCAAACGTCGGCCGACAGGAGGTTGTCGTCGGTATCACTCACGTCCCGCTCGAACACGATCGAGTCGCCATCGGGCATCCAGACTGGCCGCCAGTCGCCGCCGGGCCCCGTCTCATCCGTGAGCTGCGTCGCGCCGGTCCCGTCGGCGGCCATGAGCCAGATGTCGGCCGACCCATCGCCAGAGGCCGTGCTCATGAATGCGATCCTGGCGCCGTCGGGCGAGAACGCTCCGAAGAACTCGTCCGCGTCCAGTGTGTTCGTGAGATTGGTCTGGTTCGTGCCATCCGCATCCATCACCCACAGGTCGAAGTTGCCTGCCTTGAACCGGCAGAACAAGAGTCGACTTCCGTCTGGGCTCCACGAAGCACAGATGTCGGTTGCTCGGTTGCTCGTCAGGGTTCGAGGCCTCGTCCCGTCGCTCCGCGAGACGACGATCTCCAGATCCTCGCCTCCTGTCGCGGATCCGTAGGCGAGGGTGCCGTTCCGTCCCGGGAGTGACGCGTGGGCGGGGAACGCGATGAGGATGGAACAGATGGCCGCGATCGCGAGTGCGAGCAGCGCGCGATCCGATCGCAGGATTCCGGCTTGCATGCCGCCTCCTTCCTTCTCACATGGGCTGGATGCGCATCCAGTGCTGATGACACGCCGGGGCCCGGTTGGGGGACGCGCGGCGGCCGCTAGACTCGCGGTCCAGGTTCGCCGTCTCGTCCGAGGAGGCAGGGTTCGCATGGCCACGTCCGAGCAGCCGCGCACGTCCCCGGGGCACATCGACCTCGTCGAGCGGTACTCGGCGCACAACTACCATCCGCTGCCGGTCGTGGTGGCCGAGGCCGAGGGCGTCTGGGTCACCGACGTCGAGGGCAAGCGCTATCTCGACATGCTGGCCGCCTACTCGGCGCTGAACTTCGGGCACCGACACCCGGACCTGGTCCGCGCGGCGAAGGACCAGCTCGACCGCCTGACGCTCACGAGCCGCGCGTTCCACAACGATCAGGTGGGCCCATTCCTGCGCGACCTCTGCGAGCTCTGCGAGATGGACATGGCACTCCCGATGAACTCGGGGGCCGAGGGCGTGGAGACCGCGCTCAAGACCGCGCGCAAGTGGGGGTACGAGGTCAAGGGCGTCGCGCCCGACCGCGCGAAGATCATCGTGGCCGACGGCAACTTCCACGGCCGGACGATCACGATCATCAGCTTCTCCACCGACCCGGGATCGAAGGAGAGCTTCGGACCGCTCACGCCGGGGTTCGAGGTCGTACCGTTCGGCGACGCCGAGGCGCTCGCGGCGGCGATCGACGACGACACCGTGGCGTTCCTGGTCGAGCCGATCCAGGGCGAGGCGGGCGTCGTGATCCCGCCCGACGGTTACCTAGGCCGCGTGCGCGACATCTGCACCGAGCGGAACGTGCTGCTGATCGCCGACGAGATCCAGTCGGGCCTCGGGCGCACGGGGACCACGTTCGCCATCGAGCACGACGGGGTGCGGCCCGACATGTACATCCTCGGCAAAGCGCTCGGCGGCGGGATCATCCCTCTTTCGGCGGTCGTCGCGGACGAGGCGGTCCTCGGCGTGTACCGGCCGGGGCAGCACGGCAGCACCTTCGGCGGCAACCCGATCGCCTGCGCGATCGGCCGCGAGGTGCTCGCGATGCTCCGCACCGGCGAGTATCAGGAGCGCTCCGCCAAGCTCGGCGAGTACCTGGTGCAGGAGCTCCGCGGCGCCGAGCTCGGCACGGTCGCCGAGATCAGGGGCCGCGGGTTGTGGATCGGGGTCGACCTGACGTCCGACGCCGGCACGGCCCGGACCGCGTGCGAGCGCCTGCTGGGCGAGGGCGTGCTGGCCAAGGACACGCACCAGCAGACGATCCGCTTCGCGCCGCCGCTCGTCGTCGAACGCGAGGAGCTGGACTGGGCGCTCGAGCGGATCCTCCCGGTGCTCGAGTCCGCGAAGCCCGAGTGACCCTCCCTACGTGAGCGCGCCGCTCCGGCTCCCGCTCGAGCGGGCCCGCCGTTTGTCGGTCCTCGGCCAGCGCCTGTCGTCGCCCCGCCCGGGGTCGATCCTCGAGACCGTTCACGAGCTCGGCTCGGTGCAGATGGACCCGACGAGCGCCGTGGCGCGCACCGAGCACCTCGTGCTGTGGAGCAGGCTCGGCCGCCGCTACCGGCCCGCCGAGCTCGAGCGCCTGCTCTGGGAGGAGCGCTCGCTGTTCGAGTACGAGGCGTACATCGTGCCGACCGTGGACCTGTGGGTCCACCGCGAGTCGATGCGGCGGTTCGCGCATCCGAAGGGCACCGGCCGTCCTTACTCGCGGACGTGGCTGAACGCCAACCGGTCGTTCCGCCGGTACGTCCTGTCCGAGCTCCGGCGCCGCGGCCCGCTCCGCACGCGCGACCTGGAGGACCGGACGGCCGAGGGGTGGCGAACCGGCGGGTGGAACGACGACGGCCGGTTCACCGGGATGATGCTCGAGGTCCTGTGGTCCCGCGGCGAGGTGATGATCGTCGGCCGGGACGGCCAGCAGCGGCTATGGGACCTCGCCGAGCGCCGTCTGCCGCTCGACCAGCCCCGCCGCCCCACGCGGGAGGTCGCCCGCGAGATCCTCGATCGGCAGCTCCGCTGGCGCGGGGTCGCCACCGTCAAGCAGTTCGGCCGGGCGTTCGACGGACGCCCGCCGGGGTGGGAGCGCGCCCTGGCCGAGCTCGTCCGCGAGGGCGTGGCGGTCCCGGCGGCGATCGACGGCCTGGCGGGGGAGTGGTTCGCGCACGCCGAGATGCTCGAGCGCCCGTTCCGTCCGCGCACGGTGCTGCTGTCGCCGTTCGACAAGCTGATCAACGACCGTCAGCGCACCGACTCGCTGTTCGGCTTCCGCTACCGGATCGAGATCTACGTCCCGAAGGCGAAGCGGGAGTACGGGTACTTCGTGCTGCCGATCCTGCACGGCGACCGGCTGATCGGGCGCCTCGACCCGCGGTTCGACCGCGCCGAGCGTACCCTGCACGTGAACGGCGTCTGGGCCGAGGAGGACGCCCCGGCGTCGGCTGGCCCCGCCGTCTCGAGGGCGATCGGGGAGCTCGCGAGCTGGCTCGGCGCACGCGAGGTGCGGTTCGGCCGCCGGGTCCCGTCGGCGTGGCGGACGGCGCTCCGGGACACGTAGCGCGCCACGGTGCCATCCTGACCGTATGGCTAGCATCCTGGTGGGCACGAAGGAGGGGCTCCAGGCGATCGTCGACGGCCGGCCCTCGGGCGTCGAGCACGTCGGCTGGGATCCTGCGACGCCCTCGAACGTGACGGCGCTCGCGCGCGCCGGATCCGACGTCCTCGCCGTCGTCGACCGTCACGAGGTGTGGCGCGCGGCCGGCGACGACGGCTGGTCGCACGTCGCGTCGGCGCTGAACCTCGAGCTGCACTGCCTCATCGATACCGAGCCCGGCGTGTTCGTCGGCACCTCGGAGGCGCACCTGATGCGCCTCGGCGATCCTCCGACGCCGCTGCAGACGGTCGAGGGGTTCGAGCACGTCGAGGGGCGCGACGGCTGGTATACGCCCTGGGGCGGCCCGCCGGCCGCGCGCTCGATCGCCGAGGACGACGATGCCGTCCACGTTAACGTGCACGTCGGCGGGATCGTGCGCACACGAGACCGGGGCGAGACGTGGGAGCCGACGATCGACATCGACGCCGACGTGCATCGGGTCTGGGCGGACACCCCGCGGGTGTTCGCCGCCTGCGCGCTCGGCCTCGCTGTTAGCGGGGACGGGGGTGACTCGTGGTCGATCGAGGACGAAGGACTCCACTCCTCCTATTGCCGCGGCGTCACCGTCTCCGGCGACACCGTGCTGGTCTCCGCCTCGGACGGGCCCCGCGGCGGCCGCGGCGCCGTCTACCGCCGCGCGCTCGCAGGCGGGCCGCTCGAGCGGTGTCGAACCGGGTTGCCGGAGTGGTTCGACGACAACGTCGACAGCGCGTGCCTCGACGCGACGCCCGAGCTCGTCGCGTTCGGCACGGGCGACGGGCGGGTGTTCGCCTCGACGGACGAGGGAGCCTCGTGGGACGAAGTCTCCGCCGGGCTCCCGTCGATCGCGTGCGTGCTGGTGATGCCGTGACCCCCCGCGCGTGACCCGCGGTCAAGCGGTCGCTTCGCGGGACGACGCCGCCGCGCCCTAGACTCGGACCGAACCTGTTCAGCGACCAGGGAGGCGCCATGCCGAAGGGGATCCTCGAACGTCTCGCCGAAGGGCCCGTGCTCGGCGACGGCGGGTACCTGCTCGAGCTCGAGAAGCGGGGCTACGTGCAGGCCGGTCCGTTCACACCCGAGGTCGTGATCGAGCACCCCGACGCGCTCGCCCAGCTCCACCGCGAGTTCCTGCGCGCCGGCGCCGAGGTGCTGCAGACGATGACCTTCTACGCCAGCGACGACAAGCTCGCGACGGTCGGCATGCAAGGCGCCGTGGACGAGATCAA
The DNA here is from genome assembly GCA_963734275.1 of uncultured Actinomycetes bacterium. GTDB lineage: Bacteria > Actinomycetota > UBA4738 > UBA4738 > HRBIN12 > CAVTGO01. Next base: position 6,564 of record CAVTGO010000009.1, on the reverse strand, counting down.
CCGCAACGCCGTGCGCATCGCGCGCGAGGTCGCGTCCGAGGGCGACGCGCTCGTCGCCGGCAATCTCTCGCTCACGTGGGCGTACCTCCCCGAGGACCCCTCGAGCGTCGATCACGTCCGCGAGCTGTTCGACCGCCAGCTCCAGGACCAGCTCGACGCCGGCCCGCCAGACTTCTGGATCGGCGAGACCTTCAGCTATCTCGGCGAGGCGCTCCTTTTCGTCGACCGCGCGAAGGCGACCGGTCTACCCGCCATGGTCACGATGTCGTTCGAGCAGGTCGAGCCGCTCTCGTACGAGGGCGACACGCCCGCCGAGTGCGCGAAGCGCCTGCGGGACGCCGGTGCCGACATCGTGGGCGTGAACTGCCTGAACGGGCCCGAGCAGCAGCTCCCGATCGCCGTGCAGATGCGCGAGGCTCTGGACGACGGCTACGTCGCGGCCCAGCCGGTCGCGTACCGCACCAGCGCAGGGAAGCCCGACTTCACGCATGGCCCGAACTTCCCGTACGAGCTGGACCCGATGCAGCTCTCGCGGCGGGAGATGGCGGCGTTCGCGCGCGATGCTGCCGACGCCGGTGTGAACTACATCGGCTCCTGTTGCGGCTCGGTCCAGGCGCACGTGCGGGCGATGGCGAAGGTGCTCGGCAAGGTCGCCTCGGCCGAGCGCGAGTGGAAGAGCCCCGAGGGCCGCGCGATGAGCGCCTACGAGTACCGCGAGCACACCGAGACCGAGGTCTGAGGTTGGCCGAGCGCCGCGAGTTCGAGCTCGCGGTGGTCGGGCTCGGCGGGATCGGGTCCGGCGCGGCGTATTGGGCCGCCAAGCGGGCCGGCGCCGGGGTGCTGGGGCTCGAGCGGTTCGAGCTCGGCCACGAGCGAGGGGCCTCGCAGGATCACTCGCGGATCATCCGCCTCAGCTACCACTCACCCGACTACGTCCGGTTCGCGCGCGACGCGTACGCGGCCTGGGCCGACGTCGAAGAGATCTCGGGGCAGCAGCTGGTGATCCGGACCGGCGGCCTGGACCTGTATCCGGAGGGCGCCTACGGGTCCATGGACGACTACGCGCGCTCGCTCGACGAGGTCGGCGTCGGCTACGAGTGGATGGACGCCGCCGAGGCGATGCGCCTGTGGCCGCAGTGGCGGCTTTCCGAGGACGTCAAGGTGATGTTCCAGGAGGACTCGGGGGTCGCCGCCGCCGCGAGGGCGAACGAGGCGCACCGGCGCGCCGCGACCTCGCTCGGGGCGACGCTCGTCGACCAAGCGCGGGTCACCGACGTGCGCGAGAGCGGCGGGATGTACGAGCTGGAGACCGAGGCCGGCACCTTCCGCGCCGAGCGCCTGGTCGTCACCTGCGACGCGTGGACCAACGAGCTGCTCGACACGCTCTGGCGCCCGATCAACCTGACCGTGACGCAGGAGCAGGTGACCTACTACGACGCGCCCGATGCCGAGGCCTTCGCGCCCGAGCGATTCCCGGTCTGGATCTGGATGGGCGAGCCCTCCTTCTACGGCCTGCCCGCGTACGGCGAGGCCGGCCCGAAGATCGGCGCCGACGTCGGCGGCCCCGAGGTCACGGGCGATACGCGGACGTTCGATCCCGTCTACTCGGATGCGCTCGACGGCTTCATGCGCGAGCACCTGCCGAGCGGGTTCGGGCCGTACCTGAGGCAGAAGTCGTGCCTCTACACGATGCCGCCCGACCGCGACTTCATCCTCGACCTGATCCCGGGCCACCAGCGCGCCGCCGTCGGCCAGGGCGCCGCGCACGCGTTCAAGTTCGCGAGCGCCTTCGGCAAGTCGCTCGTCGAGCTCGTCTACGACGGCAAGGCCGAGTCCGACGTGAGCGCCTGGACGATCGACCGCGAGGTCCTTACCGCCGAGGACCCGCCCAGGCAGTTCGCGATCTGAACCCGCCCGAGTGGAGAGGCCACGGCCCGCGGGGCAGGTAGTCTCACGCCATGAGAACGATCGTTCTCTATGACCAGGATTGCGGCTTCTGTCGGTGGTCATCCGACAAGCTCGTCGGTTTCGCGCGCAGGTCGGACGGCTTGGAGGCCGTGCCGATCCAAGGATCGCGCGGCCAACGCCTTCTCACGGCGCTCCCGGCTGGGGAACGCCTGGACTCGTTCCATGTCGTCTCTGCGAGTGGCGAGCTCGTTTCGGCCGGTGCAGCCCTTCCGATCGTTCTGCGTCAACTCCCGGGCGGCGGGATGCTCGCTCCGATCGCGGAGGCGCTGCCTGGGCTGACGGAACGCACCTACCGCCTCCTTGCCCGCCACCGAGGCCGCCTGGGGCAACTGATCGGCGAGCGTGCTTGTGCCGTTGACCCGGCCAAGCGCTCGGTGCGCTGAATCCAGATCGACCGAACGCTCCACAGATAACGCCCGCTGAGCGTTGCTTGCTTAGCTGCCGACCACCAGGCCCGTTGATGCCTGCTCGCAGAAGAAGCGCTCCTGCGATGCGGCCGGGCCCACGACGCCGAGGTTCGCGAACCACGAGTCGTCGAGCTCCTGTTGGCTCGGGGCGGCCACGCCACCGTCGAAGCTCAGGATGTCGATGCCGCGCGCGTAGTCCACTGCGTAGACGAACCGGTCGTCGATCCAGTACGCGGCGCCGGCTTCCGTGGCCACCGGCTGGAAGTACCCGACCTGCGTGATCGTGCCGACCGTCTCGTCGACGTCGAAGAACCGGACGCCGTGCTCGTACCAGCTCGCCGCGACGACCCCGTCGTTCTCCGTGAACCAGTGGCCGGAGCACCCCAGGGCGTTCGCCGCCGGATCGCCCTCGAGCCACGTCCCGTTAACCGGCCGGAACACCTCGAGCTGCTGGATCTGCGTCACGTTAGCCTTGTCGAAGTTCACGATGCTCCAGGTCGACAGGCCGCCCGCGGCGCTGCAGCCGGGGTTGATGTTGCTCTCGGTGTTCCCGATCACCAGCTCCCCCGGTCGCATCAGCGGCCGGTCGTCGAGGATCGAGATGGAGCGAGGGTCGACCTGGAAGTCCACGCCGGCCCGAACGATCCGCACCCGGTCGGCTTTCCTCGTCGGATGGCGGGCGACCCACGCCTCGGCGTTCGTGCGGACGTTGTTGTGCTGGAGACGGTTGTCCGCAGCGCCGGGCGCGCCCTGCGCGAGGACCACGGGGTGCTCGGGCGTGGCGGTCGGGTCGATGACTCCCGGATCCAGGATCAGCCGCGGGTTCGAGTCGCTGATGATCAGCCCGCTCTCGTCTCGGTTGAGGGCGTGGATCCCGCCGATCGTCTCGCCGCTGATCCCAACGTTCCAGCGGCCGATCTCGTCGACGCGTCCGAACGCGAAGTTGACCCGGTAGATGCGACCCGTGCGCCCGTAGATTACCGAACAGTCGGCGGTGGCGCACTCGGCCGTGTGCTCGGAGATCCCCGCCGCCGTGCCGCGGCCCATGACCCGGTCATTCGAGGAGGCCACGATCCGCGGGAGGAGGGGATTGCTGACGTCGATGACCGTGATCCCGGTCGTGACCGGGTTCACGGGGACGGCGAGGGCGCCGTCGGCGGCGATCACGACGGTCCGCCCGTCGTCGCTCGCCTTCACGTCCTCGTTCTGCGAGTGGGGGAACGGCAGGTGGCCGGCGAGCAGCGGCGTCGCCGGGTTCGTGACGTCGTAGATCGACAATCCGCCGAGGCCGGTGACGTAGAAGAACCTCTTGCCGCCGAGGTCCGAGCGGACGACGACCTCACCGCCGACCGCGGGCGAGTCGAGCGGGATCGTGCCGTGGTAGGTGACGTTCGCCGAGCTGATGACGCCCGAACCGAGGTCCTGGACCTCGACCGTCGTCGATGCCGTCACCGAGCTCGGAACGATTGTCAACGCCGATGCGACCAGCACGGCTACGAGCAGCGAAGCCCTGCGCATGTCCGTCCCCCCTCGACAGGTCCGCCGCCCCCGTGCGGCGCGTGACGAGAGCTTGCCCGGCGAGGCGCGGGCCCGAAACCCGTAGCGGGTGAGAGTTCCCTCATCCGGCGTCGTCAGCGGGACCACCGGGATGAAGTGGATCTGGATCTCGAGCTCGTCTCGTCAGCGTTCCACCGTGGCGACCTCCGAAGCGCTGACCACGCCGGTGTCACCCTCGTTGAACCGAACCACGTCGGTGTCGGCGGCGACGTCCTGCGCGGAGTCCGAGCGGACGTGGCGCAGCATGACGACGGCGAGGGCGGCGATCGCCACCGCCACCACGGCCGCGACGGCGGAGGACAGACGCATGCCCTGGACGAACGCTTCGCGGGCGCTATCGAGTAGCGCTGCGCCGAGACGGTCCGGAAGCTGTGCGGCGACACCGACCGCCGCGCCGAGCGTGTCGCGCGCGACCTCTGCGGCACCGGCCGGGACCGACGCCGGCAGCGTGTCGGCCAGCTCGCTGCGGTACACGGCCGTGCCGATGCTGCCGAGTAACGCGATGCCGAGCGCACCACCGAGCTCGGCGCCCGTCTCCGAGATCCCCGAGGCGGCGCCGGCCTTCTCGGGCGGGGCGGACCCGACGATCAGGTCGGTCGTCGCGGTGAAGACCGGCGCGAGCCCGAGCGAGATGACGACGGAGGAGGCCACGAGGATCGTGAGGTCGCCCGATCCGTCGACCCGGGTGAGGATCGCGAGACCGATGGCTCCCATCGCGAGGCCGGCTCCGATCACGTACGCCGGGCGGATGTGACGCAGGATCCGAGGGCCGACGGTGGATCCGACGATGAACCCGGCGGCGGACGGCAGCGACCACAGACCGGCTTGGAGCGGGGAGAGGCCGAGCACAAGTTGCAGGTACTGCGCGACGAACAGGAAGTACCCGAACGCGATGAAGATGCCGAGCACGTTCGTGATCAACGAGGCATTGAACGACCCGACGCGGAACAGGCGGAGATCGATCATCGGGTCGGCCAGGGTCAGCTGGCGCCGCAGGAACACCAGGCCGAGGGTGAGCCCCGCAAGCAGGGAGGCGGCCGGCAGCCATCCGAACCCGTCCTGCGCCACCTCCTTGAGCGCGAAGATCACCGCGAGCACGGCCACCAGGGACAGCGCGGCGCTGGCGAGGTCGAGGTGGCCGGCGTTCGGGTCGCGGTACTCGGGGAGCAGCTTCGGCCCGAGCACGAGCAGCAGCGCCATCACCGGCACCGCCAGCAGGAACACCGAGCCCCACCAGAAGTGCTCGAGCAGCACGCCGCCGAGGACCGGGCCGACCGCCCCGCCGGCCGAGAAGCCGGCGATCCACACGCCGATGGCGACCGAGCGCTCCCGCGGATCCAGGAACATGCTGAAGATCAGGGAGAGCGTCGACGGCGCCAGCGTCGCCCCGGCGATCCCCTGCAACGCGCGGCTCACGATCAGCATCTCGGCGCTGACCGAGAAGGCCGCGAGCACCGAGACCGCGGCGAAGGCGGCCGCCCCGATCATCAGGAGGCGTCGCCGCCCGATCCGGTCGCCGAGGGTTCCCATCGTGATCAGGCAGCCGGCGACCATGAAGCCGTAGATGTCGACGATCCAGAGCAGCTGGGCGCTCGACGGCTGGAGGTCCGCGCTGAGGGACGGTACCGCGAGATGCAGCACCGTCAGGTCCATCGCGTAGAGGACGCACGCGATGGTGAGCACGGCGAGCCCGATCCACTCGCGCCGTCCGGCCCGCGGCGCGGGGCCGGTCTCGTTCTCGAGCTGCAACTCGGGCCTCCCCTTCGTGATCTCGTCGATACGACCCCGGGGGCCGGTGGAACTCATCGGTCGTGCCCAGGACCGTCGCCTATCATGGCTCCCCATGACCGAGGCCGCGGCCACCGACGACGGCGCCCGGGGCACGACGACGCTCGGCTCCGAGGATCTGGAGCTCCGCCTCGAGGAGCACCGGGCGGAGCTGACCGCTTACGCCTACCGGATGCTCGGATCGGCGTTCGAGGCGGAAGACGCCGTGCAGGAGACGTTGCTGCGGGCATGGAAGAGCTTCGACCGGTTCGAGGGCCGCGCGGCACTGCGCTCGTGGCTCTACCGGATCGCGACCAACGTGTGCCTCGACATGCTGGGCGGGAAGGAGCGCCGCGCCCGCCCGATGGACCTCGCGCCGGCGAGGGCGGCCGACAGCCCGCTCGACGCCGGGCTCCCCGAGGCCACCTGGATCCTCCCCATCCCCGACGGGCGCCTCGTGTCGGACGGCGGCGATCCCGCCGAGGTGGCCGAGTCGCGCGAGACGATCCGGCTGGCGTTCATCGCGGCGCTCCAACATCTGCCGCCCAAGCAACGGGCGGTGCTGATCCTCCGCGAGGTCCTCCGCTGGAAGGCCTCGGAGGTCGCCGAGCTGCTCGGAGACCAGCGTCCCGTCGGTGAACAGCGCGCTCCAGCGGGCGCGCGCGACGCTCGAGGCGACCGACGTCGATGCCGTGGCCGAACCGACGGACGACGAGCAGCGCGCGCTCCTCGCCCGCTACGTCGACGCGTTCGAGCGGTACGACATGGACTCGCTCACCTCGCTCCTCCGGCAGGACGCCTCGTGGTCCATGCCGCCGCACGAGCTGTGGCTGCAGACGCACGACGACATCCGAGCTTGGTGCCT
>CAVTGO010000008.1:0-100742 GCA_963734275.1 uncultured Actinomycetes bacterium | reverse complement strand
TTGAAGGCAGTGTAAGAAGAACCGGCGATCAAATTCGCCTCAATGCGCAGCTTGTAGACATCAAAACCAATGTTAGCTTGTGGGCAAATCGTTTCGATCGGCCTGCCTCGGGATTATTTGACCTCCAAGACGAGGTAAGCCGGGAGATCACTAAAGCACTTGGGATAGAGCCTTCAGCGGCCGTAAGCCAGCGACTGGCGCGTCCGCCCACGACTAATCTTGAAGCCTACGACTATTATCTCCGTGCTGAACAGGCTGGCCGCGCAGGCCTGCGCTCACGAATGGGCGAGGCCCTCGCACTTTACGACAAAGCAGTCGAGATCGACCCTGGGTTTGCCGAAGCGTACGCAGGTGATGCTCGCACAACTGTATTTGTGTGGCGTGTAAACTATAACGAAGTCCTGCAAAGTGCGCCCGCCCGAAAGAGAGCGTATGAGAAGGCAAGTGGTCGTTTGAACTCGATCCGGACCTATCATCTCCATACGCAATTCTCGGAATTATGCAGGTCGTCGATCGACGTTACGAGGAAGCGATCCCTCGGCCGAACGAGCGGTAGCACTTGGTCCAGGCGATGCTGCTGCTCATATAGCCTTGGCATACGTCCAGCTGTTTGCGAGTAACTATGCCGAGGCGGCTGCTGCGGTCGAGACTGCGCTGAGTTCGATCCCAATCTTCACCCATAGATCGTGAGATTGCAGGCCTTGTTTATCTCCTCCGAGGAGATACACCCAAAGCTATTGAAGCGCTCGAACGTACTCGGAACGATGTACACAACGTCGGTTATCAGATTACTCTTGCCGCAGCCTATGCTCGTGCTGGTCGCTTGACCGACGCGAAAGCAGCAATCGGTGAAGGCCTTAGCGCCCAACGAGCGGCCTTTGATACTTTGGCTGCTTGGCGTGTCAGCTATGCTCATTTTCGCAACCCTGCTGATTTGGACCTTCTTCTGGCTGCACTAAGTCGAGCTGGCCTGCCTGAATGGCCATTTGGTTTTCATGGGTACGAGAGTGACCGGTTGAAGGGTCAGGAGATCGCTTCACTCGTGCTTGGCCACACATTGCAAGGTGAAGAAGAGCCGGGGCAACCAGCGATAATGCAGATCGATCACAATGGCAATGCAGCCTTTCGATCGCCACTCGGCTGATCACGGGAACGGTCCACATAGACGATCTTCTGTGGAAAGAAGCGAGAACATGTTCAATCGACCGGACTCGGTCCTGTCTACAAGCGAACTGAGGCCGCCAACAGTCTGCCGTACGCATATGTCAATGCCAGCAAGGTCTTCTATTTCTCGATCGTCAAATAGAGAGCTGCTTAACTAGCGTATCTCAATGATAGGGATCCTTGTTCAAATCGGCTACGGCCTTCGGCCAGTTTGCATCGCCCTTTGGCACGAGCTCATTCGAGTGATCGGCAAACTTATCTGCATTTCCCACGTCGTAGATCAAATATAGCTTGCCATCGATGATCTTAAAGGCTTCTGGGTCAACGTTGACGGTCACCGAACTGTTGATTGCAACTTCGCCAGCACAATAGCCTCCATATTGCGGGGCATACCTCACCGGCTCACTCATGAACATTTCGCGGTGTTTGTTGTTAGCAAAATGCCACGGTGTACCCAGCCACTCATAGGAGTACTCTTCCGAACCTTTTACCGCGCGGTTATCGGTGAAATAAGCGACGGGATCATATCCCATGATCGCCACGCCGCCAAAATAGCCGGTGTTCACCGAGTCGTCCGCAGAGGCCGTTACCGCGCCCGCAGTAGTCGCAAGCACGCATCCTACTGCTGCTAATACGTGTCGCCTTGACATTACGTGTCCTCCTTAGTCATTGCATCTGCATGCACCTAGCAACCTCTGCCTCGTTTCCCAAAATCTTCGCATCCTGGCAGGTTGCGCCGTGGCGTCTCAACAGCTTCATTGCCTCTTTGTTACCTTTCCAAAAGGCGCGTGTCATTGGTTTGTAGCCATGAGCTTCGCCGCGGTTTACGTCTGCGCCCTTCGTGATCAGAAACTCCAGCAGTTCGACTTGATTTTCTTCTACGGCGATCATCATCGGTGTGACGCCAGATTTGTTTGCTGCATCCTCGAGAACTGCGCCGTTCTCAAGTAACAGCTTAGCGATTGGAAGGCTACCAGAAAAGGCTGCCGCGTGGAGAGGAGTAAATCCTCCCGAGTTGCGGGCCATCACATCAGCACCCTTGGCTAGCAACAGTTCGGAAATCGCAAGTTGATTGCCTAGAGCGGCATTGATGAGTGGGGTGGCCCCATCACGCGTCCTTTGATCAACGTTGGAGCCGCTGGTGAGAGCCTGTTCCACGGCAGCCTTATCTCCTGCCGCGACAGCATTGAACAACATATCACCGGCAGCCGCGATCGTCGCAGCGAACCCAACACAAGCAGTGTCAGAAATTGACGCATATCCTCACCCGGAACGTTTATACAATGAAGAGTATATCACGGGAAGCTAGCTTGTAAGGGTTGACGTTCCGCCTGCGGCGGTTGTTATTGCCTGCTGAGCTTGAGGGAGGTCAGGCACGGAAGGCAAGTGTAGTACATTTGTTGTACACGGCCTTTTTCGTTTATGCTAAGTCACTGAGTTACTACGAGGTTTGTTACGTTCGTCGGGGAGCCTACGCTCCTAGGGGTCGCACTCTAAAATCTGCCATTGATATTGCATCACTTTTTCCCTGAATTGCCCCACCGCAATTTCACGGGATCAGGAGTGGGACTTTGTCCGTTGGCTGTAGTCGGCGCCTTGGCATGTAGATCGTTGCTTCACTCTGCAGCGCATCTCACGCGCGAGGAGGGCCACATCGAGCCTATACACCAGTATTGCGGAGAAATTCCCGCAGACGCTGGGTTTGCGGCTGCGAGAACAATGGCTTCGCCAAGCCCTGTTCAGCAATCTCCCCGTTGTCCATAAAAACGACGCGGCTCGATATGTCGCGCGCAAACCGCATCTCATGCGTGACGATCAGCATCGTTGTTCCCTCCCGCGCAAGCGACTTGATCGTCTGCAGCACTTCTTGAACCAGCTCGGGATCAAGCGCAGAGGTGATTTCATCAAGCAGGATCAGCCGCGGGTTCATGGCGAGTGCGCGAGCTATTGCGACCCGCTGCTGTTGACCACCCGACAGCTCGTGCGGATAGTGATCAGTTCGCGATTCCAGACCAACTCGCGCGAGCCAACCAATAGCCTGGTGGCGGGCCGCTGTCTTATCCAACTTGCGAACCTTAGTTAAGCCCAGCATGATATTGCCAAGGGCCGTCAGGTGTGGAAACAAATTGAAACTCTGAAAGACCATCCCGGTTTTGGCGCGCTGCCGAGCAAGGCTGCTTTCACGCAGACGCCTTCTATAACCGCCCTCGATCCGGTAGCCAATCGGAACGTCATCCAGCAAAATTTCACCCTCTTCGAATTCCTCCAGCAGATTCACGCAGCGCAGCAGTGTGGTTTTGCCGGAGCCGCTCGATCCTATGATCGACATGACCTCGCCTTCGCCCAAGTCGAGACTTACGTTCTTGAGAACTTGGGTGCGCCCAAAATGCTTGCTCACATTGCGAATGGAAAGAAGCGGGCTCATCAACTCTTCCGACCAAAGGCAAAACGCCGGCCGGCGGATTTTCCAAGTTGCTCGATGGCAAAGTTGATCAAGAAATAAAGCAGGCCGCAGAGAGCATAAAATTCCAGCGTCATGAAATTACGCCCTACAGTCTCCTGCGTTCTCAAGAGCAACTCGCCCACTCCAATGACCGAAAGCAAGGTGGAGGCTTTTACCAGTTCGGCGGCGGTATTGATCCACACAGGTAAAATCTGCCGGAAAGCCTGGGGCAGAAGCACGTAATTGAGAATCTGCGGAAACGTGAGGCCGATGCTGCGGCCGGCCTCGATCTGCGTTGGGGATATGGATTGTAGGGCGCCGCGCACGATCTCGGCCATGTGGGCGCTGCAGAACACCGACAGTGCGAAAAGCCCGGACTGGATCGCAGTGAAATTAACGCCGACCACCGCAAGCAAATAATACGAAGCGAGGATCAGGACGAGGACCGGCGTTCCGCGAATTGCATCGACATAACCGCGAATGAGCCAGCGCAGCGGCCGAAAACCGTAAGTGAGAAGAACACCGAACAGGATCCCGACGAGTGAGCCCAAGGTGATCACAAATACGGAAATCCAAATGGTGAGGGTAAAGCCGTCGAGCAGCGGCCCGGCGGCAATCGTCAGTTCGCGAACAAAAGCATCCATGCACGCCTCAAAATTTGGGGAACTGCCGTTCGAGCCGCCGCAGGCCGGCAGCCAGAATCAGGCAAGTTGCAATATAAAGAACCGACGCCGCGAGCCAGGCCTCGGCCACACGAAAAGTCTCGACATTGATCTTGCGGGCGACAAACGTCAGCTCCTGAATTGCAATGGTTGCGGCGAGCGAAGTGTCCTTGAATAAGGAGATAAATGTCGTGCCGAGCGCGGGAAGCGAATTGCGCAGCATAATCGGCAAGACCACATAAAGAGCAACCCTGGACCTTGTGAGGCCGATGGCAAGTCCTGCATCAACAACGCCTCTAGGGACGCCCACCAATCCGGCGCGGAAAACCTCCGTCAGATAGGCGCCTGCATAGAGTGCGAGCGAGGCTATGAAGCTCTCGACCTTACCAAGTCGCAAACCAAGTCGCGGCAGGGCGAAATAGGCGAAAAGGACGATCACCAGGAGCGGCAGATTTCGAATGACGGTGACATAGGAAGCGACCAGCACTCGTGCGGTGCGCACAATCTCCAGAGCCACGCCATCTCCCAGCCTGAATGCGTCCACGTTGAAGGACTTCGAGACAGTTCCCTCATCGCCAAAGAGGACCGGACGGGCGAGTTTGGTTCCGCGTTTCTCTACTTCGAATCCGATCCCTTCCAATCCCGGACCCAGATGCGCAAGGACCTTGTTGCTCTCAAGATGTGCGCTCGACGAGGAGATGCCCGTTTCCGCTGCAGACACCATGCCCACAATCTCGGCTACCCAGGGTCCGGGGGTTCTCCAAAGCGGGTAGTGGCGCCACCGAGGGTATGAAGTCGGCACGAGGGCATGATCACGTTGCCGGTGATCCGGATCAAGTCCTCAACCGAAGCCCCTGGTGAATTCAACCCACCGGTAGGTCACGCCTGTCGGCTCACCCGCCTAGCCGATTGCCGTTTCGAAGCAGCGGATCTCAAAGTCATCCCCGTCGCCGACGAAGTTGAAGCCGAGTAACCACTCCAGACCCACACTGTCAGTCCACATTTCTTGCCAGTTCGATGGCAGGTCGTTCTCGACATAGTTTCCAGCTGCGGTGGCCGAGACGAGGTCTCGCCAATCCCGATGGGTCATCTCGGCCTCCAGCAGTCGCCGGAGAGTCTCGTTGCGGACCTCTCGGCTTGCGAACAGGTTAGGGCCCTGTGGGATGAGGCCCTCACTCACCTCGAACCCGTACACCGTCGTCGAGGACCCGTCGATAGATGGGGCCATGAGGTCGGCGACGACCTTGCCGCGATGGACCTCGGATTCCTCCTCGCCGCCTCGAACTCGGTGGCCGACGACAACAGTCCAAGGAGTCTCGTGAGTTTCGAACGGGATGGCGCCGGTGCGTGGCTCAGCGCCCACGTTCTCGCCTCGGCTGCATCTGCGAAGAGCGCTGCCTCCGGCTCGGGTGAACCATCTCGGCCCCAGTGGGTGCCGACCCAGATCTCGGACCCCTCCTCGGGAAGGAACGAGCACACAAGCCGGACCCACCTGTCGCCAATCTCCCACCGCCCCTCGAAAGGCCTTTCGACGGGCTGGCCGGATATGGCCGACAGGAGGTGTGCCCATCGTTCGCCTTCGAGCTCAGCGTGTTCGCGATCGCGATAGAGCTCGGGCGGATACTCAATTGTCATGCCGTCGGTGACCATGAGAACCCACCACTCACCGTCAGCGCGGAGTCGCTGCGGCGCCTGATGAGGCGGCTGCAATTCGGACATGCGCGAACCGTAGCGATCCAGGATCAGATCGTCAGATCAGCATCTACCCAGCTTCCCGGAATCTCTCATAACGCTCTTCGAGGAGTTCAGAATTGGGCATTTGAGAGGCCTGCTTCGGCAAGATGAGCGATGTTCCATGGATTCCCTGTAGCGCATGCTGCAGCGTCGGGCCGTCGCGCTCCTCCAGAACGTCCTTGCGAACCTCGACTGCGTACCCTGGCGTGACGCCGACCACGAGTGCGTCGAACGCGCGGTGATGAATGGCGCACATTGCGATCCCGTTTGGCACCACGGGCTCTCCACCCTGTGCGTCCTCTTTGATATGTGCAGCGTCGAGAAGTTCAGTGTGCCGTAGCCTGCAGATCGCACACTGGCGTCCGTAGGCGGTTAGGACCCTGCGCCGGAAGTCCGGTTGGTGGAGGCGGCGGCGGACCACGGCCATGGCGTACTCACGCCGGCGGACTTCGTCCATCGGGCTGAAGAGAACGTCCATCTGCCAGGCCGACCGCGTCACTTCGTCGAGAGCCAACACGACCTGCTGTTGGTCAGACTTCTTCGCCGACGATCCAGACTGGGTGTACTACCTCATAGAGACCGGGTGCAACGCCGCGGAACCAGGCCACAGGCTTCTGCTGCTGCATGGCTGTTCGCAGCGCAACGTTGTCCGATGCTAAGGGGTCACTCCCTTGCCATTTGTAGCGTGGATAGTTGTCCGGCCCGATGTCGTCCTCGTATGGCCGCTCCTCCGGGTGCTCCGCAAAGGATGTGAGGATCGTCAGTGCGGCCGGATGACCCTCGACCACACGAATCCCGCGCATGTGCTGTTCCAAGGACGTGCGCACTCCCCGGAAGGCGAACTGACGTAGGTCCCGGCGTGTTGCGACCCCGCCCGTTCGCGCGGCCAGTTCAGTCAGGAAGGCGAACGCCGCCGCGCGGAGCTCATCGTCCTCGTCAACAGGGCGCACGGCCGGAGTATCGCCTAGCTGGGCATGGGACGCTTCCGACGTGTGCTGATGTGGTTGAGAAACCGCGAGCGCCGGCGACCCCGGTGCTACCCTCACCCCCGATGACCAGCGAGAACGATGCGCGGGGCGCCCTCGAGCGCGAGCTCTACTGGGCCGAGGAGGCCACGCCGCGCTCGCGCATGGACACCGCCGAGGTTCGCGACGCGCTCCACGACTTCGCGATGCTCATGCGCGACGACGAGAAGGCGCTCATCCCGCGCGGCGAGCCCAACCTGGCGAGCCGTTCCAAGTGGCGGCGGCGGCTGAAGTTCCGCCTCTTCCGCCTCTTCCGGCCGATCTCGTGGCGCTACGACCGGCTCCTGGGCGACCTGGGTGAGCTGAACGCGGCGCTCGCGGACCGGGTGGCGGTGCTCGAGGCCGAGGTGGCGCGCCTGAGGCAGGAGCGCGGGCGAGTGAGGATCGCGGTCGTCCACCCGCAGACGCCGTTCGTGCGCCGGCGGCGCCGAGACGCACACCGAGGCGCTCGTCCGCGCGCTGAAGGTGGCGGGGCACGAGGCCGAGGAGGTCGTCGTCGCGGGCAAGTGGTACCCGGCGACCGAGCTGGTCCATCAGATGGCGGTCTGGCGCGCGCTCGACCTGTCCGAGTCCAACGGCCTGCCGATCGACATGGTGATCGCGCTGAAGTTCCCGGCGTACCTCGTGCCGCACGAGCGCAAGGTCGTCTGGCTGATCCACCAGCACCGCAGCGCGTACGAGCTGTGGGACCACCCGGAGTTCGCCGACCTGTCGAAGCAGGTCGAGGGGCCGGCCGTGCGCGACATGGTGCAGCAGAGCGACCGGGTCGCGCTCGGCGAGGCCAAGCGGATCTTCACGAACTCGCGCAACGTGCAGGACCGGCTCTGGAACTCGAACCGGCTGAGCTCCGAGGTGCTCTACCACCCGAGCCCGATCGTCGAGGCGCTCCTGCCGATGGAGCCCGGCCCGTACGGCGACTGCGATCGTGTTCCCGAGCCGCCTCGAGGCGCTGAAGCGCCAGCCGCTCGTCGTCGAGGCGATGCGGCACACGAAGACCGACGTGCGGCTGGTCCTGGTCGGCGGCGGGCCCGACGAGCCGGCCATCCGAGCGCGGATCGCGGAGCTCGGCCTCGAGCGCAAGATCCGAGCTCGCGGGCCGCGTCTCCGACGAGCAGCTGCACGAGCTGTACCTGCTCGGCGCTCGGCGTCTACTACGGGCCGTTCGACGAGGACTACGGCTACGTGACGCTCGAGGGGTTCGCGGCGCACCGGCCGGTGGTCACGCTCGACCGACGCCGGCGGGCCGCTGGAGTTCGTGACGGACGGCGAGACCGGGTTCGTCACGCCGCCCGAGCCGCAGGCGATCGCGCACGCGTTCGACGTCCTGTTCTCCAACCGGCCGAAGGCCAAGGCGATGGGCGAGGCGGGCAACGCGCGTGCTGCGCGAGCGCGTGCCGGGCTGGCCGGACGTCGTCGCCCGGCTGACGGAGTAGCGATGGGCAACCCGGTCGTCGGCGCCGCGCGCCGCCTGATCCGCTGGGACTACAAGATGGACCCGCGGATCGCGTGGCTCTCGCCGATGCCGCCGGCGAAGACCGGGATCGCGAGCTACTCGCAGGCGGTCCTGGACGGCTTGCAGCGCATCGGGTACCGGCACGCCGTTCGAGCCGATCTGGCCGATGCAGCCGAAGCACGAGGGCACGATCCCGTGGCACACGATGGGCGTCTACCACCTGGGCAACAACGTCGAGTTCCACCGCGACGTCTACCGCCACGCGATCCAGACGCCGGGGCTCGTGGTGATCCACGACCTGGCGCTGGACGACTTCGTGCGCGGGATGATCGCGGCGGGCGACCCGCTCGGGCACCAGGCGATGCGCGAGGGGCACGCGAACGCGCCGAGGCTCGAGTCGTTCCCGGACGCCGTCCGCAACGAGCCGCTGCGCGTCCCGTTCGTCGCGCACGCCGCGCGGCGAGCGCGGGGCATCGTGGCCCACTCGCCGTTCGTCGAGCGGTACCTGCGCGCGTTCGGCTGCCGGACGCCGGTCTACGTGGCGCCGCACCCGGTGGTCGAGTCCGCCGAGGCCCTGCGGCGGGCGCACGGGCGACGGGCGGTCGTGCGCGCCCCGCTCGACGCGATGGGGATGCGGACGCTGCGTGGGCGTGTTCGGCGACCTGAACGAGGCGAAGCTGATCGACGTCGTGCTGGCCGCGGCGGCGCGGCTCCCGGAGGACGTCCACGTCGTCCTGGTCGGCCGGCGGATCGAGGGCTACGACGTCGACGCCGTGGCGCACGCGAGCGGCCTCGGCGGCCGGCTCGCGGTCCACACGGACGTGTCCGACGAGGACTTCCTGGCCTGGCTGGGCGCGGCCGACGTCGTCGCTGGACCTGCGGTTCCCGCACCGCGGCGAGGTGAGCGGCTCGCTCGCGCGCGCGATGCAGGTCGGCGTGACGACGGTCGTCAGCGGCACGGGGACCTACCTCGACGTGCCGGAGGACCGGGTGGTGCACGTCGCGCCCGGGCCGGCTCGACGCCGAGGAGCTCGCGGCGACGCTGCGGCGGCTGATCGACGACCCGGAGCTCCGCGCAACGGATCGGCGGCGCCGCGGCCGCGCACATGGCGGAGCTCGCGAGCTCCGAGGCCACCGCGCGGAGGTACGCGGAGGCGATCGACGGGACGCTCGCGCTGCTTCGCGATCCCGACGCGTCGGGCGCTCGCGCGCTGGGGCGGCGCGCTGGTCGACCTCGGCGTCACCGAGGAGCACCTGCGCGAGGGCTACGGCCTCTCCTACGCCCGCGCCCTGGACGAATTCACGCCTTCTCCATAGGAGCCAGCAAGGCCGTTGCTACACTCGGCCGCAGCGGTGTTCGCGCCGCCGACCTGCGATGACCGCGACCCTCCAGACCGTCGAGCGCACCTCCGAGCCGCCGCACTTCCGGGTCGGCGAGCGCCTGCGCGTCCTCGCCGAGCACCGCGAGATCCTGCTGAACCTCATCCGCAAGGAGCTGAAGGTGAAGTACGCGGCCTCGATCCTGGGCGCCGTCTGGTCGCTCCTGAACCCGCTCGTCTACCTGGCGGTCTTCACGTTCGTCGTCCAAGGTGCTCGGCGCGGGCATCCCCGACTTCCCCGTGTACCTGCTCTCGGGGCTGTTGGCGTGGAACCTGTTCAGCGCCTCGATGACCAGCGGGGCGCGCTCGGTCCTGGACAACGCGAACCTCGTGAAGAAGGTCGCGTTCCCGCGCGAGATCCTGCCGCTGTCGGCCGTCGGCGTGGCGCTGGTGGACTTCGCGCTCCAGACCGTGGTCCTGTTCCTGTTCCTGCTGGTCACGGGCTACGGCTTCCACGTCCCCGAGCTGGCGCTGTGGCCGCTGGCGTTCGTCACGCTGGTCGTCCTGACCGTCGCGCTGTCGCTGTGGTTCGCGGCGGTCAACGTCCGCTACCGCGACGTCGGTCACCTGCTGAACATCGCGCTGATCGTGTGGTTCTGGGCCACGCCGATCGTGTACGCGGGCTACCAAGCGCAGCTGCTCGCCGACGGCGGGACGGGGGAGTGGCTCGGGGTCCCGCGGTTCGCGCTCTACCTGCTGAACCCGCTCGCCGACGTCGTCGCCGGGTTCCAGCGCGCCCTCTACGGCGTTGGTGCAGCCCGACGGCGCCGCGACGCCCGTCCTGTTCGACGTGAGCCTCGGGTGGATGGCGGCCGTCCTCGCCGTGACCCTGGTCGTCTCCGTCGTCGCCCTGCGGCTCACGTGGGGGTACTTCTTCGTCCGCTCGGGCGACTTCGCGGAGGAGCTGTAGTGGCCGCCGCGATCGAGGTCCGCGACCTCTCGAAGCGCTTCCGCGTCTTCCGCGAGAAGCCGACCTCGTGAAGGAGCGCGTCCTCACGGCGCACGCGCGCGCCGAGGACTTCTGGGCCCTGAAGGACATCGCGCTCGAGGTCCGCGAGGGCTCCACGTTCGGCCTGATCGGCCACAACGGCTCGGGCAAGACGACCCTGCTGAAGTGCATCGCCGGGATCCTGCGGCCGACGAGCGGCACGATCACGCAGCGCGGGCGCCTGGCGGCGCTGCTCGAGCTCGGCGCCGGGTTCCACCCGGACCTGACCGGGCGCGAGAACGTCTACCTGAACGCGTCGTTCCTCGGCCTGTCGCGCAAGCAGACCGACGCCGCCTACGAGCAGATCGTCGCGTTCGCCGAGCTCGAGAGACTTCATGGACAACCAGGTGAAGTTCTACAGCTCGGGGATGCTGGTCCGGCTCGGCTTCGCCGTCGCGGTCCACGTGGACCCCGACGTGCTGCTGATCGACGAGGTCCTCGCGGTCGGCGACGAGGCCTTCCAGGCCAAGTGCATCCAGCGCGTCCGCGAGTTCCAGCGCGAGGGCCGCACGATCGTCCTGGTCACCCACGCGCTCGACACGGTGCGCGACATCTGCGACCGGGCGGCGATGCTGCACCACGGGCGCCTCCACGCGCTCGGCGCCCCCGACGACGTGGTGCGCGAGATGCGCTACGTGCTCCTCGGCGTGACGGACCCGGGATTCGTGCCCGAGCAGGGCACGCGCGAGGCCGAGATCGTCGAGGTCCACCTGATCCGCGCGAGCGGCGCCAGCGAGGGCCCGGTGCTCCGGGACGAGGCGCTCGTGATCCAGGTGGACGTCCGGCAGAACCAGCCGGTGGACGACCTCGACGTGGACTTCCAGGTCCTCGACGGGGCCACGAACCACCCGGTCCTCGAGGCGCGGACCTCGGGCGAGGGCATCGAGCTCGGCCGGTTCGAGAAGAAGCGCGTGCGGTTCCGGATCGAGCGCTTCCCGTACGGCGCGGGCAAGTACTGGGTGACGATCGGGCTCTCGGACGCCCGGACCGGTCACCTGTATCACGTCCAGACGCAGCGGTACCTGTTCGAGGTCCACGAGTACCCCAAGGTGCAGGAGCGCGTCGAGGTTCCCGTGGCCGTCGAGGTCGAGGACCTGTGAGCGCCACCGGGACCGACGCGAACCGAACGCAGACGAGGAAAGGACCCCCCGCGATGCTGATCGCCATCATCCTGCTGTCCGTCGGCCTGGCGGCCGTCGCGCAGCTCACGCTCAAGACCGGCATGAACCACGTGAACGCCGAGCTGGCCCCGGACCGGTTCGACCTGAACGGCGCCTCGCTGAGGGCCCTGGTCGTGCAACCGTACGTGTGGGGCGGGCTCGCGCTGTTCGGTGTGTCCGCGCTCGTCTGGCTCGTCGTGCTCTCGCGCGCGTCGCTGTCGTTCGCCTACCCGTTCGCGGCGCTGACCTACGTGCTGATCCTGCTGTTCGACCACTTCGTCCTGGACGACACCGTGCCGCCACTGCGTTGGGCGGGGGTCGCGTTCATCGCGGTCGGCATCGTCCTGATCTCGAGGACCCCACACAACTGATGGCCGACCTGGCCGTCGTGATCGTCGACTACAACGCCGGCGCCTACCTCACTCGCTGCGTCGGCTCGGTCCTCGAGCACGCCGGCGGTCTCGCCCTCGACGTCCTCGTCGTGGACAACGCGTCCGCAGACGGCAGCGCCCGGGCCGCCGCGAGCGCACATCCGTCGACGCGGCTGATCGAGAACCCCTCGAACCGCGGTCTCTCGGCCGCCTGGAACCAGGGAGCCGCCCAGACAGCAGCGCCGTGGATCCTGTTCCTCAACCCCGACGCCGAGGCCTGGGCGGGCGATCTCGCGGCGTTCGTGAAGGTGGGGCAGGAGCGGGACGAGGTGGCGCTCCTCGGCCCGGTGGTGCGCAACGCCGACGGCTCGATGTACGAGAGCGGCCGGGTGTTCCCGACGGTCGGCCAGGCGGTCGGCCACGCGTTCCTCGGGCTCGTCAAGCCGGACAACCCGTACAGCCGCGCGTACAAGCTGGCGGACTGGGACCGGCTGAGCGAGCGTGAGGTGGACTGGGTGAGCGGCGCCGCCATGCTGGTGCGCCGCAGCGCGTTCGAGCAGGTCGGGCGGTTCGACGAGGACTTCTTCCTCTACGGCGAGGAGCTCGACCTCTGCACGCGGCTGCGCGGTGCCGGCTGGAAGGTCCTCTACACCCCCGAGCTCGAGATCCTCCACGAGGGAGGCGTGTCCACCGGCCGGTCCCGGCGGATGCACGTACTGCACTCGGACAGCATCTACCGGTACTACCGCAAGCATCGCGCGCACGGGTGGTGGCGCCTCACGCTGCCGTTCGCGCGGCTGGCGCTGCGTGCGCGCGCCGAGCTGGTCTCGCTCCGCGACCGGCTGAGGTCCGGGTGACGGCGGTCGCGCCCGGGGGCGCTCGATGAAGGCGGTCGTCCTCGTCGGTGGCGAGGGCACGCGCCTGCGTCCGCTCACCGAGACGATCCCGAAGCCGCTCCTGCCGCTCATGGACCGGCCGAGCCTCGATCACGTGCTGGACCACCTCGCCCGCCACGACGTCCACGAGGTCGTCCTGTCCAGCTCGTACCTCGAGGAGACGTTCCGCGCGTTCATCGCCTCCCGGGGAGGCGACCCGGCGATCACGTGGATCACCGAGACCGAGCCGCTCGGCACCGGCGGGGCGGTCGTGAACGCGCTCGGCGTGCTCGACACCGCCGAGCCGCTCCTCGCGCTGAACGGCGACATCCTCACCGACCTGGACCTCACGACGATGGTTCGGATGCATCGCGAGCGCGGCGCGATCGCCACGATCGCGCTCACGCATGTCGACGACGCTCGCCCGTTCGGCCTGGTCGCCACCGAGACCGACGGACGCGTGCTCGAGTTCCGCGAGAAGCCCCAGGAGCTCGTGCCCGGCGACATCAACGCAGGCACCTACGTCCTCGACCCCGAGCCGCTGAGCGCGTGGGCGAACGCCGGCGCCGTCTCGATCGAGCGGGACATCTTCCCGGCGCTGATCGCCGAGGGTCGGCCGGTCTACGGCTACCTCTCCGACGCCTACTGGCTGGACATCGGCACGCCCGAGAAGTACCTGCAGGCACACGTCGACCTGCTCGAGGGCCGCGTGCGGGGCGAGCCCGCGTACCCGAACCCGTACCTGGCGCCCGGCGCGCGCGTGGACCCGTCCGCCCGATTGACGGGTCACGTGGTGGTCGGTCCGAGGTCGGCGGTCGGGGCCGCGACCGTCCACGACTCGGTGCTCCTGGACACCGTGGCGATCGAGGACGGCGCCTCCGTCGAGCGGTCGGTCCTCGGGCCGAAGTCGCTCGTGCGCCCGGGCGCCAGGGTGACGGACTCGGTCCTCGGGGAGGGGGCGGCCATCGAGGCGGGCGTGTCGCTCGACGGTGGGCGCATCTCCGCTGGTGAGACCGTCTCCTCCGCATGAACCTCCGGGCTCTCGAGACCGATGTGATAGCGTCGGCAGCCGTCCGCTAACCGCACCGCAACGCACCACAACCCACCGATATGCGCCGAACCCTCATCGTCGTTCCCCTCCTCGTCTTCCTCCTCGTCGGCGGCGCGCCGGTCCTCGCCGGGCCTGCCGACAAGGAGTTCCGCATGTTCGGCTCGGGCTTCGGGCATGGGCTCGGGATGTCGCAGTGGGGGGCGTATGGTCTGGCCCAGCGGGGCTGGAGCCCGTCGCGGATCCTCTCGCTCTACTACTCGGGGACGCGGGTGGGAGCGGCGGAGGACCCGCCGAGAACGCTCCGGGTCGGGCTGATCCAAGGGCAGGACGCAGTCCGCCTGCAGGCGGAGGCCGGCGACGTCGAGATCCGGGTCGGTGACCCGAGGGACGGCAACGTCGTCGCGACGATCCCGGAGGGCGAGACCTGGCGCGTGCGCGTCGCGGACACGCGCTACCGCATCGTGAACCAGGCGGGTGACACCGTGGACAGCGTCGGCGGGACGAACACGCCGATCTTCGCCGTGTACGAGCCCCAGGGCGCACGCGTTCGGATCCCCGAGGCGTCCCACACGTACGGACGCGGCGACGTCGAGTTCGGGCTCTACGAGTGCGGCGCCGCCGGTTGCGAGATGCGCCTGATCGCCGTCGTGGACGCCGAGGAGTACCTGTACGGGCTCGGCGAGGTCCCGAGCAGCTGGCCGATGTCCGCGCTGAAGGCGCAGGCGATCGCGGCGCGTTCGTACGCGTTCACGAAGGCCGCGGCGGGCCAGCACCGTCCCGTCTGCGACTGCGCGCTGTACGCCACCACGTTCGACCAGGTCTACGCGGGCTGGGACAAGGAAGCCGCTCTCGACGGCGACCGGTGGGTGAGCTCGGTCGACCAGACCGACAACCGCGTCGTGCGGGACGCTGGGCAGACGATCCAGGCGTTCTACATGTCGTCCTCGGGCGGGCACACCGAGAACAACGAGGACGTGTGGGGGGGCTCGCCGATCGGCTACCTCCGCGGCGTGTGCGATCCCGGCGACTACACCGCCGCCAACCCGAGCGCCATCTGGGACGTCACGTTCACGGCCGGCCACGTGACCTCGGAGCTCGGCCTCGGTATCGGGACCGTGACGGGGTTCGTGGACCCCGTGCGGGGCGTCTCCGGCCGGATCCTCACCGTGACCGTGAGGGGACAGAGCGGGACGACCTCGATCAGCGGCGCGACCCTGCGCTCGTCCCTCGGCCTGCGCGACGACCGCGTGTGGATCAATCGCAACCGGCAGGTGACCGGGGACATCCGCGCGAGGTACGACGAGCGGAGCTGCTCGGCCGGGCTG
The DNA here is from genome assembly GCA_963734275.1 of uncultured Actinomycetes bacterium. Lineage (GTDB taxonomy): Bacteria > Actinomycetota > UBA4738 > UBA4738 > HRBIN12 > CAVTGO01. Next base: position 85,112 of record CAVTGO010000008.1, on the reverse strand, counting down.
CCGCTCTCGGCGCAGGTCCAGGTCGCCGGGGGAGAGCGCCAGAGGTTCGAGGAGGCCACGATCTACCGCAGCGACGCGACGGGAGCCCATCAGCTGGACGGCGCGGTGCTGGATGCCTACCTCGACGAGGGCGGGCCGGCCGGCAAGCTCGGCTTCCCCACGTCGGACGTCCGCAGGCTGGACAACGGCAACCTGCGCGCGAGCTTCGAGCACGGCGCGATCACGTGCGTGCCGGGCGGCTCATGCCGCGTCGACTGATCCTCAGCGCTGGAGGAGCGGGCCGAGGAGCCCGCGCGGCGCCTCGGGTGCGACCGTGGTCCCCGCGAAGGCGTCGATGAACCCGCTCGCGATCGCCACCGCCTGATCGGGCGTCACCGAGGACGGACACATCCACCGGATGTTCCACGCGAGGAGCGCGAGTCCGCGCCCCTCGGGAAGGTCCGGGTATGGCGCCATGATCACCCGGTCGAGTCCGTTCGCGAGGTCCTCGAGCGCGGCGAGCGTCTCGGCGGAGGGGCCGCCCTCGGCCGAGGGTCGGTGATAGATCAGCACGTACGCGTGCTCCAGGTTGTGGACCGCACTGATCTCGGGGACGGGTTCGGCGTGGACGTGCGGGTCGGGGGGCAGCGGCGACGAGGCGTGCGGCCCGGCCGCGGCGGGAGGATCCTCGTACGTGAAGGCCTCGCCGGTCCCGAGGTGCGTCCGGCTCGGCTCGGGCTCCACGGGTCGCTCGAGGTCGTCGCACCCGGCCGCCTGCGCCGCGGCGATGGCCTCGGCCGGGATCTCGCCCGGGCCTCGCGCCCGTACGAGCAGCACGTATCCGAGCACGGCCACGACGACGAGGATCGCGCCCCGGACCGCGAGCGAGCGCCGCCCCCTGGGTTCGGGCTCGGCGTCGCGCGCCCGTCCTCGCGCGGCCGGCTTCGGTCCGGCGGGAGGTCGCCGTGCCGGCGGCTTGCGCTTCCGGCGCTTGGCCACCTCGTGAACCTCTTACGGGATCCCGCTGAAGTCGTGGGTCGCCGGGATGGGGTCGGGGAGCTGGTCCTCGCTCCCGTACGTGACGACGATGACGTCGAGGTCCTCGAGCAGCACGTCGCGTGGGCTCCCCGTGATCTCCACGCCGTTCACGAACACCCGCAGCCGGGCCTCGTCGTCGTTGCAGTAGGCGCCCACGCAGCTCGGGGTCAGGCGCACGCCCCAGACGTCGAAGAACTCGCCGAGCGTGAAGTCGCGCACGGTCTGGGACTCCACGTGCATGAGCGACGGGTCCTGTTCGTGCGTGTGCAGCGACGCGACGTCGCCAGAGAACCCGATGCTGGCCGGGATCGGCTGGATCACGCCGTTCACGAAGACCTGGAGGTTCGTATGCGTGTGCTGGGTGGTCCCCTCGGCCGGCAGGCCGATCAGGTCCGCGCGCTCGATCGCCTGGTCGGAGTTCGCGGGCCACGGGACCTGGGTGGCGAGCTCACCGGGGAGCGGCCCGGCCGGGCGGGTCGCGTCGGGGCGGGTGAAGAAGTAGACGCCGACCGCCACGACCGCGGCGATGGCCGCGACCCTGATCGCCTGACGGGTGCGACGCTGGCGCGCGATCTGCTTGCGAACGAGCTCGCGCTGGTGGCGCGCGAGATCCTTCTTCTCCGAGCGCGGGCGCTGCGGCGGCCGGCCCTCGCGAGCCGGCGGCCTCCGCTCGGGCGCGTCGGTGTCCGGCGCCTTCGCCCTCGCCCCGCCGTCCGGCTTCGGCCGTTCCGCGGTCCTGGTGCCGCCCTGGGGCGGGGTTCGCGGCCGGTTGCGGGGCTTGCGTCGCTTCTTGGGCATCGTGGGTCCTCCGTGATCAGAAGGCCGCGCCGGCCTCGGGGGCATCGCCGAGGTACTGGCGCTCGCCGAACGTGGGCGCGGCGTACTGGCTGGAGAAGTCGAACGCCGCCGCGAGGTTCACCTGCTGGCAGGTCTGCACCGTGTGCCACGCCACCAGGGCCATGTCGACGCCGGCCGGGAGCAGTCCCGAGGCGCCCTGGTCCGGGTAGTCGTACGGCGCCACGATGACGCGGGATCCCACCTCGTCGCGATCGTAGAACTCCATGACGCGGTCGAGCTCGGGTCCGGCGGCGTCGGGCGCGTACCAGACGACCACCGCCCCGTGCTCGAGCGAGTGCCCGACGCGGTCGATCGGTGGCGGCGTCGTGTAGACGCCCCGGCCGAACGTGATGTGATTGTGCGGGCCCGAGGCCGGCGGCACCGACGGATAGGTGGACAGCGGTGGTGCCTGGTCGGTGTTCACATGGGCCCGGTCGCTGGACTCGGGCTGGTACGGGCCGACGTTCTCCACCTCGCCGCACCCGGCGGCGCGAGTCTCCTCCGCCGCCGAGGCCAGCAGCGCCTGCGGGTCGGCCGCGGCCGTCTGCGGGCGCGTGAGGGCGTAGGCGCCGACGCCGGCGGCCAGGGCCACCGAGACCACGATGACCATCCGGCGGTTCCGCCGGGCCTTCGCGACCTTGCGCTGGAGTTCGGCGCGCTCGCGCCGGGCCTGGTCGCGGCGCTCGTCGCGGGTCGCGCGGGCGCCGCTCTGCCGGTTCGCCATGCCGTTCGTCCTCGTTCCTCGTCGGAGGTTTCCGCGGGCATCCGATCGACGCCCGGCCGGGGGCCGGGCGAACCCCCAGGATATCGGGCTTGCGGGCGAGCGCACCCTATCCCTATGCTTCGCGGCGCCTTCCCCGTTCCGCGCACGGGACCTGCTCGCGGTCCCGGAAGGGAGAGCGTATGACCGACACCGACGTAGGGAGGGTCGTCCGCGTGGATCAGGGGCCGCCCACCGGTCTCGACCGGTTCTTCCACATCAGCGAGCGCGGCTCGTCCTTCCGCACGGAGATCATGGCGGGCATCACCACGTGGCTGACCATGGCCTACATCCTGTTCGTGAACCCGCAGATCCTCGGGTTCATCGGGATCCCGGACCTCGAGCCGCTCGGACTGGCGTTCCCCCAGGTGCTGACCGTCACCGCCCTGACGGCGGGCGTGATGACGATCCTCATGGGCGTGGTCGCGAACTACCCGTTCGCGCTCGCGGCCGGGCTCGGCCTGAACGCGTTCGTGGCGTTCACCTTGGTCGCCACGAACGGGCTCACCTACCCGCAGGCGATGGGCGTGATCGTGGTCGAGGGCCTGCTGATCACGGTGCTCGTGCTCACCGGTGTCCGCGAGATGATCATGAACGCGATCCCGATGGACCTGAAGCGCGCGATCGGGATCGGGATCGGGGCGTTCATCACGCTGATCGGCCTCGTGAACGCCGGCGTGGTCACGAACACGGGCCCGACCCCGCTCAGCCTGGCGCCCGAGCTGACCACATGGCCGGTCGCCGTGTTCGTCGTGGGCCTGTCGCTCAGCGCCGCGCTCGTCTCGCGGCGTGTCAAGGGCGCGCTGCTGATCGGGATCGTCGTGTCGACGGTCCTGGCCGTCATCATCAACGAGCTCAAGGACCTGGCGATCTGGCCCAACGGGATCGCCGCGCTTCCGGACGACGTCGTGGCGTCGCCGGACTTCGGGTTGGTCGGGGACTTCTCGTTCGACTTCTTCTCGGCCCTCGGCACCGCGACGGCGATCGCGGCGGTCATCTCGGTGATGTTGTCGGACTTCTTCGACACGATGGGCACCGTGGTCGGGCTGGGCGGCGAGGCCGGGTTGCTCGACGACAAAGGCCGGCTCCCGGGCATCAAGCGGGTTCTGCTCGTGGACTCGGTGGCGGCGGCCGCGGGCGGCGCGACGTCGTCCTCGTCGAACACGACCTACATCGAGAGCGCGTCGGGCATCGCCGAGGGCGGCCGGACCGGCCTGACGGCCGTCACGGTCGGGGTGCTGTTCCTGCTGGCCATGTTCTTCTCGCCGATCGCCGGCATGATCCCGCCCGAGGCGACGGCGCCCGCGCTGGTGCTCGTCGGGTACTTCATGATGCGGATCGTCAAGGACATCGCCTGGAGCGATCCGGGGGTCGGCATCCCGGCGCTGCTCACGATCCTGCTCATGCCGTTCACGTACAGCATCACGAACGGCGTCGGCGCGGGATTCCTGTCGTACGTCGTGATCGCGGTGCTGCGCGGGAAGTGGAAGGACGTCCACCCGCTCCTGTACGTGGTCGCCGGCATCTTCGCCTGGTACTTCGTCCACGGGGTGATCTGAGGAACGAACCGCGGGCCATCATTCGGCCCGGAGATGGCTTGCGAGGTCGAGCGGGGGTCGCGGGGACGCGGCCCCCGTCGGCATCGGGCCGGCGGCGACGGTCCCGAGAGCATGCCACTCGTCGCCCATCCCGAGCGCCGCGCGCGACTCCTCCTGGCAGAACAGCGTCGAGCTGATCCAGCAGGCCGCGTATCCCTGCGCGTGGAGCGCGAGGAGCAGGTTCTGGATCGCGGCCCCCCCTGAGAGCAGGAACATCTCGCGCTCGGCGTCGGCGCGTTCGGCGTCGGCGTAGGGGTGGGAGCCCTCGAAGCGCACCCACGGGACGATCAGGACCGGCGCCGCGCCGAGGACCGCGTCGCTGCGCGCCAGGCGGCGTTCGATCGTTTCCGGCGAGGTCCCGTCGCCGAGCAGGTCCGCGCGCCAGGCCCCAGCGATCGCGCCGAGGAGCCGCCGCTTCGCCGGCGCCGACCACAGCGCCGTGAAGGTCCACGGCCGGGTGTGATGCGGGGCCGGCGCCGTGCACGCCGCGCGCACCGCCCCCTCGACGACCTCTCGCGGGACCTCGCCGGGGCCGAAGGAGCGGATTGTCCGCCGCGCCGAGATCGACAGCAGCGCCGACTCGCGGAACAGGTCCTCCTCGGGAGGGCGGACGAGGACCGAGGCAGGTGACGGCGGCCCCTCGGCCGCGACGCCGCGGACCACGGCCGCCGGGACGCGCGACGCCTTGGTCATCACCAAGCCGCTCGCGGCCGCGACCTCGTCGGCGAGTGCGATCACCGTGGCCTCGAGCTCGCGCCCGTGGTGGTCGACGGTCCCTCGCAGGTCCACGAGCGCCGGCAGGCCTGCGCACCCGATGGCGACGTTCACGAGGCCCCGCCGCCACGGACGTCCGAACGTGTCGGTCACGACGACCCCGACCTCGGCGCCGAGGCGCTCGCGCAGACGCTCGCGGATCGCCTCGGCCGAGGCGTCAGGGTCCTCGGGCAGCAGCGTGAGGAACCCCTCCTGGACGTTGGAGGCGTCCACCCCCGCGTTCGCGCACACGAAGCCGTGGCTCGTCTCGGCGATCACGAGGTCGCCCCGGCGGGCGACGACGCGGCGCGTCTCGCGCTCGACCCATGCGGTCCGGCTCTCTCCCTCCTCGGCCACGACCCGCCCCTCGGCCTTCGACACCACCTTCTGGGTGACGGCGATCACGTCACCGTCGCGTGCGCCGAGCCGCTCGAGCGCCGGCGCCATCAGCGCGGCGAGGTCGTCCCCCGGACGGACCTCGGGCAGGCCCTGCACCGGGAGGACCTCGACGTTCACGGGAGCAGGCCGAGCGCGAACCGCGCGAGGGCCTCGGCCTTCGCGTCGTCGGTCATGATCGAGTCGGTCACGCCGACGCGGACCCCGCTCGCCTCGATGCGCGGCACGAGCTCGCGGTCGGCCTCGTCGACGACCCAGGCCGCCAGGAGACCCGCGTAGTACGCGGCCGCGCCGGCGGCGGTCACCTCGGCACCGGCCACGGGCATGAGCTTGTCGGCCATCCCGGCGAGTGGCGCTCCGCCGACGATGCCGCTGATCCCCACGGTGTCGGCGCGCCGCGCCGCGAGCTCCTCGCGGATCCCCGGGACCGCGAGGATCGGCCCGATCGAGGCGACGGGGTTCGAGGGACAGAGCAGGACCGCGTCGGCGTTGGCGATGGCATCCAGTACGCCGGGCGCCGGGCGAGCCGCGGCCGCGCCCTCGTAGCGGACGGCCTTGACCTCGTCGCGGGCGCCCCGGCGCACCCAGTACTCCTGGAAGTGCAGATCGAGCTCCTCGCCGTCGGCGACCACCGACAGGCGGGTGGTGACCGGATCGTCGCTCATCGGCAGCAGCGTCGCCTCGATGCCGAACCGCGCGGCGACGCGCGCCGTCGTCTCGGAGAGCGAACGGTTCTCGCGCAACAGGTTCGAGCGGAACAGGTGCGTCGCGAGGTCCAAGTCACCGAGGTTGAACCACGCCATCTCCGGATCGAAGAGGCGGAGCTCCTCCGTCGCGCGGAACGTCTCGTCGCGCCGTCCCCATCCGCGCTCGCGGTCGAACGCGTCGCCGAGCCAGTACGTCACCGAGTCCAGGTCCGGCGACACGTGGAGCCCGTGCATCGCGATGTCGTCGCCGGTGTTGACCACGACGGTCACCTCCGAGGGCGCCACCGTCCGGACGAGCCCGCGCAGCAACTTCCCCCCGCCGATCCCGCCCGCGAGCGCCGTCACCCTCATCGCCACGCAGCGTAGTACGCTCGCGCTCCATGGCGGACCCGACCCCCCAGTCCCTGCGTCGGGCGCTCGCGCGAGCCGAGTCCGGGAAGGCGCTCTCGCTCGGCGAGGTCACCGGCCTGCTGGCCGCCCAGGGCGACGAGCTCGACCACCTGTGCGCCGTCGCGTCGCGTCTCCGCGAGATCGGCCACGGCCGCATCGTGACGTACTCGCGGAAGGTGTTCGTGCCCCTCACGATGCTCTGTCTCGATCACTGCCACTACTGCACGTTCGCGAAACCACCCGCCCGCCTGGACAGCCCCTACCTCACGCCGGAGCAGGTCGTTGTGCTCGCCGAGGCCGGTCGGAGGCTCGGGTGCAAGGAGGCGCTGTTCACGCTCGGCGACAAGCCCGAGGAGCGGTACCCGGAGGCCCGCGCGTGGCTCGCCGAGCGCGGATATCGCTCGACGCTCGAGTACGTCCGCGCCGTCGCGATCAAGGTGATCGAGGAGACCGGGCTGCTGCCGCACCTCAACCCGGGCGTGATGTCCTATGAGCAGCTCGCACGGCTCAAGCACGTCGCCGCGTCGATGGGGCTGATGCTCGAGACGTCGTCGCCGCGGCTGTCGGAGCGTAGCGGGCCGCACTTCGGCTCGCCGGACAAGGCGCCGGCACTTCGACTGCGGACGATCGAGGACGCCGGGCGCCACGCGATCCCGTTCACCACCGGGATCCTCGTCGGGATCGGGGAGACGCTCGCCGAGCGCGCCGAGTCGCTGTTCGCGATCCGGGACCTCCACCGCCGGTACCGCCACGTGCAGGAGGTGATCGTCCAGAACTTCGTCCCGAAGCATGGGACCGCGATGCACGCGGCCCCGCCGCCCGGACCCGAGGAGTTCCTCGCCGTCGTTGCGACGGCCCGCGTCGTGCTTGGCCCGAGGATGCACCTCCAGGCCCCGCCGAACCTGTCGGACCCCGCTCAGCAGCTCCGGCTGCTCGAGGCGGGGATCGACGACTGGGGCGGGGTCTCGCCGCTCACGCCGGACCACGTGAACCCCGAGAAGCCGTGGCCGGCGATCGAGGAGCTCGCGGCCCGGACCGCCGAGCGCGGCCTGGAGCTCCGCGAGCGCCTCACCGTGTACCCGGAGTTCGCCCTTCGGCCGGACCCGTTCCTCGCCGCTCGGATGCGGGCGCCGGTGGCCGCCCTGGTCGCCGAGGACGGACGGGCGCGCCCCGGCGCCGTGCCCGAGCCCGTCCCCTGGCAGGATCCCGAGGTCGCGTGGAAGCCCCGGTCGACCGAGCTCACGTTCGCGAAGGGACCCCGGCTCCGCGACGACGCCGAGGTGGTCTACGGCGAGACCGACCTGCCCGCCGCGACCCGCGCCTGGCATGCCGAACGCGTCGAGCAGGAGCGCCTGGACGCCGAGATCCGCTCGGCTCTCCACAAGGCCGCTCGCCATCGCCCGCTTTCGGACGCCGATGCCCTGGCGCTCTTCCGCGCCGAGGGTCCGGAGCTCGAGGCGCTCTGCGAGGTCGCCGACGACCTTCGCCGCGAGGCGGTCGGCGACGAGATCACCTACGTGGTCAACCGCAACATCAACTTCACCAACGTGTGCTACGTGGGATGCCGGTTCTGCGCCTTCGCGCAGCGAGAGATCGATCCCGAGTCGTACACGCTCACGCTGGGTGAGGTCGCCGAGCGCGCGCGAGAGGCCGAGGCGTGGGGAGCCACCGAGGTGTGCATGCAGGGCGGCATCCATCCCGACCTGCCGGGCACGTTCTACTTCGACCTGCTCGATGCCGTGAAGGCCGTCACCCCCGATATCCACATCCACGCGTTCAGCCCCATGGAGATCTTGAACGGGGCCACGCGACTCGGGATCTCGTTCCGCGAGTTCCTCTCCGAGTGCAAGGCGCACGGCCTCGGAACGATCCCCGGCACCGCCGCCGAGATCCTCGACGACGACGTACGGTGGGTCCTCACGAAGGGCAAGCTCCCGGCGGACACGTGGGAGGAGATCGTCCGTACGGCCCACGACCTGGGCTTACGGAGCTCTTCGACGATCATGTACGGGCACGTCGATGCGCCTCCGCACTGGGTTTTCCACATCCGGCGCATCGCGGATATCCAACGTGATACGGGTGGGTTCACCGAGTTCGTTCCGCTCTCCTTCGTGCACCAGAACGCGCCGATCTATCTCGCCGGTAAGGCTCGCGCCGGGGCCACCGGCGATGAGGACCGGCGGATGCACGCGGTCGCGCGCATCCTGCTCGACGGAGTTATCCACAACGTTCAGGTGTCGTGGGTGAAGATGGGAGTTGACGCGTCTCTCACCATCCTGAACGGCGGAGCGAACGATTTCGGCGGCACCTTGATGGAGGAAACGATCAGCCGCATGGCCGGCGCCGAGTGGGGGATCCGCATGGAGCCGCGCGCGTTCGACGATGCGATCCGTTCGATCGAGCGCACGCCGGCTCAACGCACCACAACGTACGGACGGGTGCAGGGCAACGGTTCCGAGAGCACCGGCGAAACGCGTCCGGCCCCACTCGTCGCGGCGATCAACGACTGAACGCGCCGAACGGGGGTATCTGGTCCATCTGATTGACGATATCCGTCAATCACCTTGACCGGCAACTTTCTGCTCGAAATCTCTTGCACTTCGCGTTCCCCCTGTATTCCATGCATACGGGGACGCATGAAGAGTTGCTCCGGATCTCGAGATTCCCTCTTGTCAAAGAGGGGAACGATGCTTCAGAATCACACGCGTGTGATTCTGGGGGGAGAGAACGGTGCATCACTACATCCCTTGGCAGGAACGGGCGCGGTGCCGGGAACACGATCCCGAGATCTTCTTCCCCGAGAAGGGAGGGTCATCGAGGGAGGCGAAGCGGATCTGCGCCGACTGCCCCGTTCGGATCGAGTGCCTGAACTACGCCCTTCGCCGCGACGAGCGGTACGGCGTGTGGGGCGGCATGAGCGAACGGGAGAGACGACGCCTGAAGCGCATGGCGTCCTGAGCAGGATGGGAAGGGGGTGACCGATGTCTCCAGCGAAGAAGAGGTCGACAGCCGCCAAGAAGGGGGCCGCCACTAGGAAGCGGACAACCGCGAAGCGGAAGACCGCCGCCAAGAAGGGGGCCGCCACGAGGAAGCGGACGACCGCGAAGCGGAAGACCGCCGCCAAGAAGGGGGCCGCGACGCGGAAGCGGAAGACCGCGGCCAAGAAGCGGACGGCAGCCAAGAGGCGGCCCGCGAAGCGGCGGACCGCGGCGAAGCCGGCGGCCAAGAAGCGGACGGCAGCCAAGAGGCGGCCCGCGAAGCGGCGGACCGCGGCGAAGCCGGCGGCCAAGAAGCGGACGACCAAGAGGCGGACCGCGAAGAAGCGGTAGATCGCCGACATCGATCCGGTGGAAGGGGGGCGTCTCGCCCCCCTTCCGCGTTCCGGCACCAGCCTCGTGCTAGGCTGCGCGCCGCGCATCGCGCACCTCATGGCCATCACCACGACAGCCGATCGTTCCCCAGCTGCCGACGCCGTCCGGATCCCGAGCGTCCTCGTCGCCCTGGTAACGCACGACGCCGCACGCTGGCTCCGCGAGTGCCTCCAGTCGCTCGCCGCGCAGACGCATCCGCGCCTGGGCGTCGTTGCCGTGGACAACGGCTCGACGGACGACACACGGGAGCTCCTCGTCCACGCGCTCGGCGAGGGCCGTGTCGTCGCGCTCGAGGCGAACCGGGGCCTCGCCGGGGCCCTGCGCGCCGTCTCGGAGCTCCCGGCCGCGCAGGCGGCCGATTACCTCCTGATCCTGCACGACGACACCGCGATCGCCCCGGATGCGGTCGCGCGGCTCGTGGACGCCGCCGAGGGGATCAAGGGCGTCGAGCGCGTGGGCGTGGTCGGCCCGAAGGTCGTCGACTGGGAGGACCCCCGGGTCCTGCGGGAAGTCGGCCGCTCCACCGATCGCTTCGGCCACCCGTACACACCGCTGCAGGACGGAGAGCTCGACCAGGGTCAGTACGACCGGGTACTCGAGGTCCTGTTCGTCTCCTCGTGCGCGATGCTCGTGTCCCGCGAGGCCTGGCAGCGCACCGGGATGTTCGACGAGCGCTACGCCGGCCACTACGACGACCTGGACTTCTGTTGGCGGGCACGCCTCGCGGGGTTCCGCGTGCTCATGACGCCGCTCGCCACCGCCCGTCACATGGATGCGGCGACCCACGGCGAGCGCGATGAGGGCCGCCGCCGCAGCTCCCGCTATTACGGGGAGCGAGCGGCGCTCGCCTCCATGTTGAAGGACTACGGGGTCCTGACCCTGTTATGGCTCCTGCCCGTCTACACGGTGCTCGGCCTGGCCCGGCTGGTGTTCCTCGCCCTCTCTCGGCGCTTCGAGGACGCGTACGACCTCATCGCGGCGTGGGGGTGGAACCTCCTCCACCTGCCGGGGACGATCCGACGACGGGTGAGGGCGCAGTCCGTCCGTTCGGTGCGCGACCGTTCGGTCCGCCGGTTCATGGCGTCCACCTTCCGCCTCCCGCGGTGGTTCGAGCGCGCCGAGGAGTTCCTCGACGAGGGGCTCGAGGAGCTCGAGGACGAGGAGTTCGGTCGCCCGCTGCCCCGGCGCGCCGCGTCGATGGCGGCGGGGCACCCCGTGCTGGTGGGCACGGCGATCGCCATCGTCGTGGGCGCCTTCTCCCTGCGGCACCTGATCGGCCCCGAGGTGCTCTCGGGGGGCGCCCTGGCGTCGTTCCCCCCCACCGCCGAGGGGTTCTTCACCGAGCTCGTTTCGGGGGTGCGCACCACGATCCTGGGGGGCGCGCAACCGGCGAGCCCCGCCCTCGCCGGGCTCGGCTCGGCCACTTGGGTCGCCTTCGGGAGCGCCGCATTGGCCCAGAAGTTCCTCCTGGGCGCGCTGCTCCCCGTCGCGGGGGTCGTCACCTACCGATCGTTCGCCCGGCAGACGGCCCGGCCGGGCGCCGCGGTGGTAGCGGCGGGCGCGTACGTGCTATCGGCCGTAGCGATGTGGTCCTTCTCCGAGGGCCGGCTGCCGATGCTCGTCTCCCTCGTCGTCCTGCCCTTCGCGTGGGACCGGCTCGACGGCGCCTTCTCCCGACGGAAGCCCGAGCGGCCCATCCGGTACGGCGTGGGGCTCGGCGTGGCCGTGGCCGCAGGCATCGCGTTCATGCCTGGGTTGGTCCTCCCCCTCGGGCTGATGGCGGCGGTCTTCGTCCTGCTCGGCCGGCGGCGCGACCGGGGGATCGGTCTCGCGCTCCTCGCGGCCCTGGCGGCCGGCGCCCTCGCGTTCCCGGTCGTCGGCGACGCCGTGGCCGATCCGGGCGCGACCCTGTCGTCCTTCCTGGGTACCACGGATGTCTGGTCGATCCTGCGGCTGGCGCCCGACGGCGCTTCCGGAACGTGGATGGTCGCGGCGTTCCTGCCCATCGCGGCGGCGATCGGGTTCATGAGCGCCGGCGCGGAGCATCGTGGACGAGCCTGGCGGGCGCTGCTGGTCGCGGCGGCGGCCACCGTTCTCGCCTGGGCCTCGGCCGCGCGCTACCTGCCCGACGCCTTCACCAACGCTCCCGCCTACCTCGCCGTGGCCGCGCTCGCCGAGGCGGCGCTCGTCGCGTACGGCCTGGCCTCGATCGGCTCGGGGCTCGAGCGCCACGCGTTCGGCGCCCGTCAGGTGGGCGTGGCCCTGCTCACCCTCGTCCTCTCCGTCGGGATCGGCGCGCAGGCGCTCCAGGCCGTCCTGGCCGAGTGGGAGGTCCGTCCGAACGGGCTGCCCCCCGCCTGGCCCGTGATCGACGCGAGCGCTCCCGGCGAGTTTCGCATCCTGTGGATGGGCACGCCGAACGGTCGGCGCTTCCCGGCGCCGGGCGGCGACCCCGCCGGCCTCCTCGCCGCCGGCCAGGCGAGCGTGCGGTTCGCCGTGACCGACCGTCACGGCATCTCCGGGCTCGATACCGGACGCGGCGTCTTCGGGCCCGGCTACGCGTCGCTCGAGCGCGCCATGGGGGAGCTGCTCGCCGGCGACACGAGCCACGCCGGCGCGTTGCTCGCGCCGTACGGCATCCGGTACGTCGTCGCCGACGAGGGGGACCTGCCCGCGGCCTCCCTCGAGCGGCTCGACGCCCAGGTGGACATGGACCTCGTCCCGGCCGGCGGGCTCACGATCTACCGGGTCGCCGACGCGCTCCCGACCGCGTTCGTGTCGGCCGACGAGGATTGGGAGCCGGTCCCGATCATCGACGATCCGGTGGCCCTCCAGGCGCGTCGCGAGGCGGATGTGGTGCCGCTCGAACCGATCGAGGGTGGGTGGTCGGGTGTCGCCGGCACCCCCGCCGAGGTCATGGTGGGCGACCAGTTCGACGAGGGGTGGCGCGTGGAGCGTGGGGGCGAGCAGATCATCCCGCGGCGCGCGTTCGGGTGGGCCATCTCCGCTCCGGTCGAGTCCGGCCCGTTCCGGGTCGTCTACGAGGAGCAGTGGCTCCGCACCGCCGAGATGGCAGCCCTGGCCGTCCTGTGGCTCGCCGCGCTCTGGATCACGCGGAAACCGGGGTCGGCATGAGACGCGGGCAGGTGATCGCCGGCGTGTTGGTCGTCGTCGTCCTCGTCGGCGGCGCCGCGTACGCCGATCGAGAGCTCGGCGACAAGGCCTTGGGCCTCCCGCCGGCCGGAGCGGCGCACTCGGGGGCGTGGTACTGCCCACACGGTGGCGGCCCCGTGGGCTGGGACGTTCGGCTCCAGGTTGCGAACCCCGGTCCGGGCACGGCGACGATCCGCGTACGCACGTTCGGCTCCGGGAAGCCCACTGCGCCGGAGACGCTGACCGTGGAGCCCGGATCGATGATCCAGGTTCCCGTGCCGGCCGAAGGGCGCGAGCGCTCCTCGATGGTGGAGTGGTTCGACCAGTGGGTCGCGGCCGGATGGATCTCGCACGCGGGTGGCGGCGAGGGCGGCGTGGCCGCCGAACCGTGTGCGCCCGAGGCCGGGGGGCCGTGGTTCCTCCCCGATGGGTCGACGGAGACCGACGAGCAGGACGACGTCGTCGTCGTGATGAATCCCTTCGCACGGGACGCGGTGTTCTCGCTCGTGCTCCTGTCCGACCGCCAGGCGCCCGTTCGCCAGGGGGACCTGACCGACGTCCTGCTCAGGCCCCACCACAGCGCCGTGTTCCGCCTGGGCCGCATCGTGGCCGGGGAGCGGACGGTCTCGACCCTCGTTGATGTGTCCGTGGGGCGGGTCGCGGCGTCGACCCTCGGCGTCTCGACGACGGGGGGGATCCGCTCGTCGCTCGGGTACCTGGGGGTGCCGCCGCTCGAGGTGGTGATGCCCGGCGGTGGCGACGCGGGTCGAACCGACCTGGCCGTGATGAGCGCTGGGACCGAGCGTGTTCGTCTCGCCGGCGGGCTCTTGCTGAAGGAGGCGGAGCAGGTGTTCGCCGGACTGGCAGACGCGAGCCCGCCCGCCGAGTCAGCCCGGACGTTCCCCGCCACGACCGACGGCCCGACGTCGGTGGTCTTCGGCGCGGACGGTGAGGGCGTGGCGGCAGCGCGGCGGACCTATGGGGTCGTCGCCGACCAGGCGTCGACGCCCGGCGCGATCCCCGCGGCGGCGTGGATCGTGCTGCCCGCCGTGGCCGGATCGCCCTCGGTGCCGAACCTCGCGCTCGCGAACCCCGGGTCCGAGGCTGCGGAGGTCGAGATCACCTACCTCGCTCCCGCCGAGGGATCGATCGTGATCACGATCCCGCCCGGGCGGACCGCCACCCCGCCGGTCGAGTTCCGCGAGATCGCGCCGGACGCCGCCGTTTCGGTCATCGCGCGGCGGGGAACGTTCGTTCCGGCGGCGGCGTCCTACTCGCTCGGTCGCGAGGGCCTCGCGACCTACGCCGTCGCACTCGGGATCGCGATCCCGGACGCGTGGGTCTCGACGTCCGGTTGAGCTCGCTTATCATGATGTTCCGAAGCGGAACCGCCTTTCCGTTCCCCGACAGCGAAGGACGTTGACATGGCCAGGGCCAAGCACAAGCGACGGGCGCGCGGCTGGAAGATCGCCGCCGCGAGCCTCGGCGTGCTCGCGCTCCTCGGCGGCGGCACCGCCTACGCGGCCTACCGCTACGACGCGAGCTCGGCGGATGTGATCCTGCCGGGCATCTCGGTCGCAGGGGTGGACGTCGGCCAGATGACCTGGGACGAGGCCGTCCGCACCCTCCGGGCCGAGGCAGAGCTCACCCTGTCCGACGACGTCGTCGTGCGCGCCGCCGGCTTCTCATGGACGATGACGCCCGCATCGCTCGGCATGACGGCCGACGTCGACGCCGCCGTGACGAAGGCGTTCGCGGTGGCGGACGACCTGTCGCTCCTGTCGAGGCTGAACCATCGTCTGCGGGACGTGCCGGTCGGCGTTTCGCTTGCCCTGTCCTACACGCCGGATCCGGCCAGCGTCGAGGCGTTCGTCCAGCAGGCCTACGACGAGGTCGCGGTCCCGGCGGTCGATGCCCGGTTCTCGCTCGTCGACGACGAGCTCGTGACCCGTCGCTCGCAGGACGGACGAGAGCTGAAGGTGCAGCTCGCGACCACGAAGATCCTCACGGCACTGTCGCGTCGGGTGGACGAGGTCGACATCCCCGTGAAGACCGTCGAGCCCGAGGTCCCGACGGCGTCGCTCGGCCAGACGATCGTCGTCGACGTCTCCGACAACCGGCTGTGGCTGTACGAGGGCCTGAAGGTGGTCAAGGAGTACGGCGTCGCGACCGGCACCGCTTCCTACCCCACACCCGTCGGGACCTTCGAGATCGTCGACAAGCGTGAGAACCCCACCTGGTACAACCCCGCCCCCGACGGATGGGGCGCCGACCTGCCGCTGTCGATCGGCCCGGGACCGGGCAACCCGCTCGGAACGCGGGCGATGTACCTGAACGCCCCCGGGATCCGCATCCACGGGACGTGGAGCTCCTCCTCCATCGGGACGGCGGCCTCCCACGGCTGCATCCGGATGCATATCAGCGACTCCGAGGAGCTCTACCCGATGGTCGAGATGGGTACGACGGTCATCGTCAAGCCCTAGCCGGGCGGGCCTCCAGGCACCCGGGCATCCCCCGTCTGCGGGAGACGCAGCCCGAACGGCCCATACGGACGCCGCCTGCTCGGACCCCGAGAAATGGGGACGTCGAGCTATGCGCTCGAGGGTGGCCCCTGGTCGAGGTACAAGGTATGGACGAACACGGTTTGGACGAGACACGCGAGGGCGCCTGCCCCGTCTGCTTCCAGGGGGACCTGATCTCCATCTCGATGGCCGTGAGCGGGAGCGATCTGTCGTTCACGACCTGCCACATGTGCGAGGCGAAATGGTGGTACCGCGACGGCGCAGCCGTCCCGCTGCAGTCGGTGATCGGATCGGTCCTCACGCAGCGGTCGTAGCCTCCACCCGGTTCAGTAGGATGCGGTCACCGTGCCGCCGCAGCGTGACCTTTCCTCCATCTTCAAGGCCTATGACGTCCGCGGCGTCGTCCCCGACGAGCTGGACGAGGACGCCGCCCGCCGCATCGGGGCCGCCTTCGCCGACTGGTCGGGTGCCCCGAAGATCGCCGTGGCGTCTGACTGTCGTCTGAGCTCGCCCGCGCTCTCCGGAGCCGTGCGCGAGGGGCTCGTCTCGCGGGGCGCCGACGTGGTCGACATCGGCCTCGCCTCCACCGACCTCCTGTACTTCGGGTCGGGCTCGCTCGACGTAGCCGGCGTGATGCTGACGGCGAGCCACAACCCGGCGCAGTGGAACGGCCTGAAGTTCTGCCTCGCCGGCGCCAGGCCCGTCGGCGAGGACACCGGTCTGCGCGACATCCGCGAGCGCGCCGAGGCCGACACCTACCCCGCCGCGCCCTCGCGCGGGTCGGTCGAACGGCGGGACCTGCTCCGCTCCTACGCGGACCACGTGCTGTCGTTCGTGGACCCGAACAACATGCGGCCGCTCACCGTCGTCGTGGACACGGCGAACGGGATGGGCGGCTTGGTCGTCCCCGTCGTGTTCGAGCGTCTGCCGATCACGGTCGTCCACCTGTTCGCGGAGCTCGACGGGACGTTCCCCAACCATCCGGCGGATCCGATCGATCCCGCCAACACGGAGGACCTGCGGCGCGAGGTGCTCGCGCGCGGCGCCGACATCGGCCTCGCCTTCGACGGCGACGCCGATCGCGTCTTCCTGGTGGACGACCGCGCTGAGGGAGTCTCGGGCAGCGAGGTGACGGCGCTTGTCGCGCGGGCGACGCTCGAACGCCATCCCGGGGCGACGATCGTCCACAACCTGATCACCTCGTGGACCGTGCCCGAGGTGATCCGCGAGCACGGCGGCACACCGGTGCGCACGAGGGTCGGGCACTCGTTCATCAAACAGGTGATGGCCGAAACCGGGGCCTGGTTCGGCGGTGAGCACTCGGGCCACTACTACTTCCGCGAGAACTACGGCGCGGACTCGGGTCTGATCGCCGCGGTCCTGGTGCTGGAGCAGCTCTCGCTGTCGGGCGGACCGCTGTCGGCGCTGCTGGAGCCGTTCCGCCGCTACGCGGCGTCCGGCGAGATCAACACCCCCGTCGTGGACCTCTCTGCGGCGATCGAGCGAGTCGCGGCGGCATCCGCATCCGGCCGGCAGGATCGCACCGACGGCCTGACGGTAGAGTTCGACGACTGGTGGTTCAACCTGCGGCCGAGCAACACCGAGCCGCTGCTGCGCCTGAACGTGGAGGCGAGGATGGGCGAGCTGCTGAAGGAGAAGACCGCCGAGATCCTCGACCTGATCCGGAGCGAAGGAGCCAGCGAAGGAGGAGGAGCGTGACCCTCGACGCGGAACTGCTCGAGATCCTCGTGTGCCCGAACGACCGCGGCTTGCTCGACTACCAGCAGGACCCCGAGGTGCTCGAATGCACGATGTGCGGCTATCGGTACCCCGTGCGAGACGGGATCCCCGTGATGCTGATCGACGAAGCCGAGAAGCCGTCCGCGCCCAAGAAGAAGAAGGGCCGGTGACCGATCTCGACGACGCGGCGGCGCTGCTGGCCGCCGACCCGGGCGGGATGCTCGAGGCAGTGGCCTCGCTCCCGGCGCGCGCTGGGGAGGGGTACCGATCGGGCCTCGCGGTGCCGGTCCTGCCGAGCGCCGACGGTGCCACGGCGGTCGCGTTCTGCGGCATGGGGAGCTCGGCCGTTGCGGGCGACGTCCTCGCGGCCCTCGCGGCCCCGCGGCTGCGGTTGCCGGTGGTGGTCGTGCGGAGCTCGGAGCTTCCCGAATGGGTCGGGCCGCACGTGCTCGTCGTGGCGTCTTCGTATTCGGGAACGACCGGCGAGACGCTGTCGATGTTCGAGGAGGCCGTGGCGAGGGGGTGCCGCGTCCTCGCGATCACGTCCGGCGGCGAGCTCGCTCGGCGGGCCGAGGAGTTGGACCTCAGCCGGGTGATCGTGCCCGGCGGAGCCATGCCGCGAGCGGCGCTCGGCTCGATGACGCTCGGTGCGCTCGGCGCGCTCGAGGCGATGGGTGTCGTACCTCCGCTCGCGGACGATGTCGACGAGGCGATCGCCGAGATGCGCGGCGTGCTCGAGCGAGAGGGGCCCGCCGTTCCGCTCGCGGCGAACCCGGGCAAGACCCTCGCCGTCTCGATCGGCGAGCGCGTTCCGGTCGTCTGGGGCGCCGATGGGCTGGCGGCCGTCGCGGCCTCCCGGTGGAAGACGCAGTTCAACGAGAACGCGAAGGTCCCGTCCTTCGCATCCGAGCTCCCCGAGCTCGACCACAACGAGGTCGTCGGATGGACGGCCGGGCGGGGCGAGGGGTTCGCTGTCGTCGCGCTGCGCCACGATGGGGAGCCGCCCGACGTCGCCGCCCGTTTCGAGCCCTCGATCGAGATCGCCCGGTCCGCCGGCGCCAGCACGCACGAGGTGTGGGCGCACGGCCGTTCGGCGCTGGCGCGCCTGCTCTCGCTGGTGCTCGTCGGCGACCTCGTCTCGACGTACCTCGGGATCGCCCGGGGCGTGGACCCCTCGCCGATCGACGCGATCGCACGGCTCAAGCGGACGCTCGCGGAGGCCTGACGTGATCGACGCGCCCGCCCGTGCGATCCCCTCGCCGGACGACCGGTTCGCCGAGGAGGCCGCCGGCATCGTCCGGGAGCGGACCGGGGTCGAGATCTCCGTCGGCCTGATCCTCGGCTCGGGTCTCGGCGCGGTGGTGGACGGGATGGCGGACGCCGAGACGTTCGCGTTCGGAGAGCTTCCCGGCTTCCCGGAGCCGACCGTTCCCGGCCATGCGGGCCAACTGTGGGTGGGCACGCTCGACGGCGTTGGCATCGCCGCGTTCCGCGGGCGGATCCACTTCTACGAGGGATACGACCTGTCGAGGTGCACGCTGCCGGTGCGACTGTCACGCCTGCTCGGAGCCCGGACGATGGTGATCACGGCGGCCGCGGGCGGCATCGCCTCTTCGGTCTCCGCCGGGACGCTGGTCGTCGGTACCGACCAGATCAACATGATGGGCGCCAACCCGCTGCGTGGGTGGCGCAACCCTGACGGCTCACCGCCGTTCGTCGACCTGTCGCAGGTCTACGACGCCGAGCTCCGCGAGTCCGCGCTCGAGCGCGCCGAGGCCCTGGGGCTTCGCGTGGGCAGCGGGGTGTACGTGGCGATGCCCGGGCCGACGTACGAGACGCCGGCCGAGATCGCGATGCTCCGGGGTGCGGGCGGCACGGTCGTCGGGATGTCCGTCGTGCCCGAGTCCACGGCCGCGCGAGCCCTCGGGATGCGGGTCCTGGGACTCTTCAGCGTGACGAACATGGCGGGGGAGGAGTCGAGCCACGACGAGGTCCTCGCCGCCGCCGACGAGATCGCCGGTGCGACCAGCCGGCTCCTGCGGGAGCTGCTGCCGCGGATCGGCTCGGACGATTCGAGAGGGAGCGACGATGGACAGCGACGTACGTGACGAGGGGCTCGCGGGCAAGGGCCGCGAGCGGATCGAGTGGGCGGCAGCCGAGATGCGCGTCCTCGCGCTGATCCGCGAGCGCTTCGAGAAGGAGCGTCCGCTCGCCGGGGTCCGGATCGGTGCCTGTCTGCATGTCACGACCGAGACGGCGAACCTGATGGAGGCGTTGCGGGCCGGCGGCGCCGAGGTGGCCCTGTGCGCCTCGAACCCGCTGTCAACGCAGGACGACGTTGCCGCGGCGCTCGCCGCGGCCGGGATCCCGACCCAGGCGATCAAGGGTGAGGACAACGACACGTACTTCCGCCACATCAACGCGGTCCTCGACGCCCACCCGCAGATCACGATGGACGACGGGTGCGACATGGTCACGGTGCTCCACAAGGAGCGGCCGGACCAGCTCGACGACCTGATCGGCGGTACCGAGGAGACCACCACCGGCGTCATCCGCCTGCGGGCCATGGCGGAAGCCGGGGCGCTCCGCTACCCGATCGTGTCGGTGAACGACGCCGACACGAAGCACCTGTTCGACAACCGGTTCGGGACGGGACAGTCGACGATCGACGCGATCATGCGGGCGACGAACCTGCTCCTGGCCGGACGAACGGTCGTCGTGAGCGGGTACGGGATGTGCGGCCGAGGCGTCGCGTCCCGCGCACGCGGGATGGGGGCGCAGGTGATCGTGACCGAGGTGGATCCTCTCCCGGCGCTGGAGGCCGCGATGGAGGGGTATCGCGTGATGCCGTTGCGCGATGCGGCGCGCATCGGGGACATCTTCGTGACCGTGACCGGCGACACCGCGGTCATCCGCAAGGAGCATCTCGAGGTGATGAAGGACGGCGCGGTCATGGCCAACTCGGGTCATTTCGACGTGGAGATCGACAAGGTGGCCCTCGCCCAGCTCGCCGACGGGCGGGTGCGCCGCCTGCGGGAGTTCGTGGACGAGTACACGATGGCCGACGGGCGGCGGCTCCACCTGCTCGGGGAGGGGCGGCTCGTCAACCTCGCCGCGGCGGAGGGGCACCCGGCCGCGGTGATGGACATGTCGTTCGCGAATCAGGCGCTCGCCGTGGAATGGGTGGTCGGCAAACGCGGCGCGCTCGACATCGGCGTCCACCCGGTGCCACCGGAGATCGATGCGGAGGTCGCGCGGCTGAAGCTGCAGGCGATGGGCGTCGAGATCGACGAGCTCACGCCCGAGCAGATCCGCTATCTCGCATCGTGGGAGCAGGGCACCTGAGCGACACGGTCTCCGTGCGTGCGCGGTTCGAGCGGTTCCCCGCCACGGTGAAGGGCGCGTTCATCCTGCGAGGCGAGGACGCAGACCCGCACCAGGTCGTGGTGCGCGAGGCCCACGTGGTCGGGCTCGGGATCGAGGTCCGCAGCCAGGTGCCGATGGCCTCGGCGACGCTGGACGTGGTCCCCCATCGCGATGTGTTCGTGCCGTTCGAGGTGCCGGTGTCCGAGCTCGGGCCGGGATGGTACTCGCTCACGTGCGACCTCGAGGTCGACGGCACGCCGGGCACCTTCGACGGCGGACGCCGCTTCTCGGTCCCCTGGCCGCGGGCCACGGTCCGCCGCGGCCAGGTCAAGGTGGACCGTACGGTCGACGTCGGGGATGCGACGGTGCACCTCGAGCACCTCGAATGCGGCGGCGACTCGGTCAAGGTGCACCTACGCGTCGACCCGCCGGGCCCGGTGACGGCCCGCCTCTCGGCCGACGGCGACCGGCTGGAGGTCCTCGAGATCGAGCAGGACGAGTCCTCGGGACGCGGCAAGGTGACGGCCTACCCGGTGATGCGCAACGCGAGCATGTTCCACATCGAGCTGCGCCAGGGGCGTGACTCGACCGGTTCCCTGGACGTCCCGTTGCCCTGAGGATGTCGGTGGGGCGCGCTAGCGTGCGCCGGTGCTCGGCCCGTTCGTGGAGGCGCTGTTCCCGAAGCGCTGCGCCGGGTGCGGCGCGGGACCCTGGCCCTTCTGCGATCGCTGCCGGGCGCTCCTGTCCGTGCTCGCGCCGCCGTGGTGCCACCGGTGCGGCGCGCCGGCCACCCCTCCTGTCGGGTCGTGCCGCGACTGTCCGCCGCCGTCGATCACCCGCTCGCGGGCGCCGTTCCTGTTCGACGGTCCGATCCGTCGCTCCGTCCACCGGTTGAAGTTCGCGGGGTGGCGGCCGGTCGCCCAAGCCTTGGCCGCCGCGATGTCGGAGGCGTGGGGGGCTGACGCGGCCGGTGGGCCGGACGTCAGGACGGACGTCGTGACGTGGGTGCCGCTCTCTCGCCGCCGCCTGGCCGAACGCGGGTACGACCAGGCGCGGGTCCTGGCGCTCGCGGTGGCGCCGCGCCTCGGGCTGCCGACGGCCTCCCTGCTCCGGCGCGCGACGGACGCGGGGTCGCAAGCCCGGCGCGGCGCCCAGGCGAGACGAGAGGCGATGCGGGGCGTATTCGCTCCGGCCGGGCGCCCTGCGGGCCGGGTGCTCCTCGTCGACGACGTCCTGACCACCGGGTCGACCGCCGCAGCGTGCGCCGAGGTCCTGCTCGCCGCCGGAGCCGCCGAGGTCTCCCTCCTCACGGCCGCCCGCGCGCTCAACCGGCCTGGCCGCGGTCCTATACTCGACGCCGGGCCCGTGTCCGGGTCTGTGGTTGCCCGGGGAGTCGCTCCTCGGTAGTCGATGCCAGCCGCGGGCGAAGCGACCCACGTAAGCCGACCCTTGGTCGGTGAGCATGGCGCGGTTTAGATGTCAGTCCTGCCCCGGAGAGGGTGACCTCGGCGGGAGAGGGTGCGAAGCCGCTCGCGGGCGGCGATCACCCCCGCAGGCGGGTGTGGGGTCAAAGACCAGGTCAGCCGGACACGGGCCCCCTTCTTCCGCTCGAGGCGCGAGCGAGGTGGTGGTCCGGGGCGCCAGGATGGAGCTCCGGAGCGACGATCGGAGGCGGGATGGAGCTCGTGCTGAAGGGTCGTGGCGTCCGGATCACGGACCAGGTGCGCGAAGCGGCCGAGCACAAGCTCGCGCGCCTGGAGCGCATTGAGCCCAGGGTCACGCGGCTCGAGCTCCAGATCATCTCCGAGAAGAACCCGCGCCTGGGGGGTACCCATCACGTTGACGCCGCCTTCGGCACACCCCGCAAGACCTTCCGTGCCCGGGCGGTCGCCCGCGACGTGGAGTCGGCGCTCGACATCGTGGCCGAGAAGCTCGAACGCCAGATCCGCGACCACCGTGAGAAACGCCGGACGGCGCTGCTCCGGGGAGCGGGTCGCGTAAAATCCGCGCAGGCCGCCCCGGCTTCGGCCGAGACCGAGACCGAGACCGAGACCGAGACCGAGACCGAGACCGAGACCGAGACCGAGACCGAGACCGAGGAGACCGAGACCGAGACCGAGACCGAGACCCAAGCCGAAACTGACACCGAAGCCGAAGCTGAGACCGAAGCCGAGGCGTAGCGAACGGGGGACCCGTGAGCGAGGAAACGACCCAGCAGCCGGAGAAGCTCCGCGTGCTCGTCTGCGACGACCACGCCCTGTTCCGTCGAGGCCTGCAGATGGTGCTGGAGCAAGAGCCGGACTTGGAGCTCGTCGGCGAGGCCTCGGACGGCGAGGAGGTCGTGGTGCGCTCGCAGGAGCTCATGCCCGACGTGATCTTGATGGATGTCCGGATGCCGAAGAAGTCGGGGATCGAGGCGGCCAGCGAGATCAAGGACCTCCTGCCCCACGTGAAGATCCTCATGCTCACGATCAGCGACGAGGAGGGGGACCTCTACGAGGCGATCAAGGCGGGGGCCTCCGGGTACCTGCTGAAGGAGATCCCGATCGAGGAGGTCGCCGACGCGATCCGCTCGGTCTGGGCCGGACAGTCGCGGATCAGCCCGTCGATGGCGAGCAAGCTCCTCTCGGAGTTCGCGGCGATCAGCAAGGCATCCGAGGAGAAACCGCAGATGCCGGCGCCCCGGCTGACGGACCGCGAGATGGAGGTTCTCAGGCTCGTGGCGCAGGGCCTGAACAACCGCGACATCGCCAAGCAGCTGTTCATCTCCGAGAACACCGTGAAGAACCACATCCGCAACATCCTCGAGAAGCTCCACCTGCACTCGCGCATGGAGGCGGTCGTGTACGCGGTGCGCGAGAAGATGATCGAGATCCGCTGAGTCGATCCGCCACGATCGTCGAGGGACGCGCGCGGCTGATCCGGCGCAACACCATCCTGCTGGCCTTCGCGCAGGGCTTGGCGCAGACGACGTTCCCGGTGCTCCTGATCCTGGGCAGTGTGGCCGCGGCCGAGATGACCGGACGCGACGGCGCCGTCGGGATCATGAACGCCGGTTACTTCCTCGCCGCCGCGGGGGGCGCCCTCGCGTTCGGCCGGTGGATGGACCGGCGGGGCCGCCGGCCTGGGCTCCTCGGCGGCTACCTGCTGCTCGCGACGGCCGGCGGTGGATGTGCCCTGGCCGTCTCGCTCGGGTCGTTCCCGCTCCTGCTGGTGTTCGCCGTGGTGTTCGGGCTCGGGTTCGGCGGCGCCAACCTGGCGCGCGGCGCGGTGGCCGACATGTATGCGCCCGAGCATCGAGGTCGCGCCCTCGGGATCGTCCTTGCCACCGGCACGGTCGGGGCCGTCGGCAGCCCGTTCCTGATCGCGTTCCTAGAGAACGTGGCCGAGGCCGGGGGACGCGACCCGCAGGTCTTCCCCTGGATCGTCGTCCCCATCGGGGCGTTATCGGCATTCGCGTGCGCCCTGGCACTGCGGCCCGATCCGAGGGACCTCGCGGTCCAGACCGACGTGATCGCGCCGGCCGACGGCCACGCTCGGCGGCCGCGCGAGCTGCTGAGTATCCCCGCGGTGCGCATGGCCGTGATCGCCGCCGCGGTGGGACAGATGGCGATGGTCGCCGTCATGAGCGTGACCCCGGTAGCGCTGCACGAGCACGACGCGAGCTCCACGGCCGTATCCACCGTCATCAGCCTCCACATCCTGGGGATGTGGGCGTTCTCCCCGTTCATCGGAGCCGCGCTCGACCGCTTCGGGCGCCGACCCGGCCTCGTCGCCGGGGGTTCGGCGAGCATCGTTGGTGCGCTGCTCGCCGCGACGGACTCGGCGCCGGGCGTCGTCGCGGTGGGGCTGTTCCTGATCGGCCTCGGCTGGTCCGCCACCTTCCTCGGCGCCACCGCGGTGATCAGCGACCAGACGGCGCCCGGCGAGCGCGCCGGCGCTCTGGGCTTCACGGATCTGCTGGTCAGCCTCTCGTCGGCTTTCGCGGGCCTGACGGGGGCGTTCGTGTTCGAGGGGGCGGGCTTCCGCGTGCTGGGTCTCGGTGTGGCCGGCGTCGTGCTGCTCGTCATGGTCTCGGTCCTCCGCGTGCGCGAGGCCGTCGCGCCGAACCCCCGGCGCGCCTGAGGCTCCCGGGGCTCCGCGGGGCCTCCGGTACCATTGGAGGTCGGACCCCAGGCACGCGAAAGGCCTCAGATTTGGTCATCCAGCGGATCGGCGAGTTGGGCGAGGGCAGGAAGCGTAAGGAGCTCGAGCGCCTCGTCGGCATCGTCAACACGTTCGAGCCGGAGCTCGAGGACCTGAGCGACGCCGAGCTCCGAGCCAAGACCGAGGAGTTCACCCAGCGGTTCGGCGGCGGTGAGACCCTCGACGACCTGCTTCCGGAGGCCTTCGCCGCGGTGCGGGAGGCGGCCCGCCGGACGATCGGCCAACGCCACTTCGACGTCCAGGTGATGGGGGCCGCGGTCCTGCACCAGGGGAAGATCGCCGAGATGCGGACGGGTGAGGGCAAGACCCTCACCTCGACGATGCCCGCCTACCTGAACGCGCTGTCGGGTCAGGGCGTGCACATCGTGACGGTGAACGATTACCTCGCCAAGCGCGACTCCGAGTGGATGGGGGGGTGTTCCGAGCCCTCGGCGTCTCGGTCGGCCTGATCCAGGCGACGATGACCCCGGCGGAACGCCGCCCCGCCTACGGGGCCGGGATCACGTACGGGACGAACAACGAGTTCGGCTTCGACTACCTGCGCGACAACATGGCGATGAGGCCCGAGGACATGGTCCAGCGTGGGCATGCCTACGCCATCGTGGACGAGGTCGACTCGATCCTGATCGACGAGGCGCGCACCCCACTGATCATCAGCGGCATGGTGGCCGACAGCGCGAAGTGGTACCAGACGTTCGCGCGTCTGGCCCCACGGCTGAAACGCGACGACGACTACGAGGTCGACGAGGCGAAGAAGACGATCGCCGTCACCGAGTCCGGTGTCGCCAAGGTCGAGGAGGCCCTCGGGATCGACAACCTGTACGAGCAGATGCACACACCGCTCGTGCACCACCTCCAGAACGCGCTGCGCGCCAAGGAGCACTACCACCGGGATGTGGAGTACCTCGTCGACCACGGCGAGGTGAAGATCGTCGACGAGTTCACCGGCCGCGTGCTCGAGGGGCGGCGCTACTCCGAGGGCCTGCACCAGGCGATCGAGGCCAAGGAAGGCGTCCGGATCAAGGAGGAGAACCAGACCCTCGCCACGATCACGATCCAGAACTACTTCAAGATGTACGAGAAGCTCGCGGGCATGACGGGAACCGCGAAGACCCAGCTCACCGAGTTCCAGTCCGTCTACGGGCTCGACGTGGTCGAGGTCCCGACGAACCGCCAGATGATCCGCGGGGATGAGCACGACCTGATCTACAAGAACGAGGACGAGAAGTGGAAGGCCGTCGTCGAGGACATCGTCGGGCGCCACGAGCAGGGCCAGCCCGTCCTGGTGGGCACGGTGTCGATCGAGAAGTCGGAGGTCCTGTCCGGCTACCTGAACCGCCGCGGGGTCCCGCACCACGTCTTGAACGCGAAGAACCACGAGAAGGAGGCGATGATCGTCGCCCAGGCCGGTCGCCTCGGCTCGGTGACCGTGGCCACGAACATGGCCGGAAGAGGCGTCGACATCCTGCTCGGCGGCAACGCCGAGTACCTCGCGCGCCAGGAGATGGCCGCCCGCGACTTCGACAACGATCGGTACCTGCTGTTCGAGATGGACGAGCCGGAGCGGGCCGAGTACGAGGCCGAGTACGAGCCGATCCTCGCGAAGTTCAAGCAGCAGACCGACGCCGAGCACGAGGAGGTCGTCGGTGCCGGCGGCTTGTACGTCCTCGGGACCGAGCGGCACGAGTCCCGCCGGATCGACAACCAGCTCCGAGGCCGGTCCGGCCGCCAGGGCGACCCGGGCGCCTCGTTGTTCTACCTCTCCCTGCAGGACGACCTGATGCGGATGTTCGCCTCCGACCGTATCTCCGGGATCATGGAGCGCCTGAAGTGGCCCGACGACGAGCCCATCACCGCGAAGATGGTCACGAAGGCCGTCGAGAGCGCCCAGCGCCAGATCGAGGAGCTCAACTTCGAGCGCCGCAAGAACGTCCTGAAGTACGACGACGTGATGAACACGCAGCGCCAGGTGATCTACGAGGAACGGCAGAAGCTGCTGTCGGGCGAGGACTTCAAGGACCAGGCGCTGCGGATGGTCGAGGAGGTCGTCCGTGACACGGTGGCCCGTCTCGCGCCCGCCGAGGTATTCAACGAGGAGTGGGACCTCGATCTCGTGCTCACCGGTCTCGCCGAGCTGTACCCGACCCGCATCACGCGGGACGAGCTCGAGGAGATGGTGAGCACGGTGGAGCTCGAGGAGCGCGCCGTCGCCGACGCGCTGGAGCGGTACGAGGAGAAGGAGCAGCTCGTCGGCTCCCAGGTGATGCGCCAGCTCGAGCGCATGGTGCTGCTGAACATCACGGACACGAAATGGCGCGAGCACCTCTACGAGATGGATTACCTGCAGGAGGGGATCCACCTGCGGGCCTACGGCCAGAAGGACCCCCTCACCGAATATCGGCGCGAGGCGTTCGCGATGTTCGAGGAGCTCACCCAGGCGATCCAGGACGACTTCGTGAAGTACGTCTACCGCGTCGAGCTGGTCCGCAAGGACGAGCCGGCGAGGCCGCGCCCCCAGCGCGTCCAGATGACCCACGGCGACGAGCCGGCCAGGAACGCGGGCACCTCCCCGCAGGCCAAGAGCGACAAGGTGCCTCGCAACGCCCCCTGCCCGTGCGGGAGCGGGAAGAAGTACAAGAAGTGCCACGGCGCCGTGGCCTGACCCGCCGGGAGCAGCGACGAGGGAACGTGAAAGGAGCCGGCCCGTTCGGGCCGGCTCCCGGAGTGCGGAGAGGGGGGTTACCTCACCGGCACTGTCCGCAAACGGTTCCGTTGACCAGGATCGGCTGGTGGGTGCCGTTCGAGGGTCCGAAGTCGGACACGGGCTCGGGGCCCGTGCCGCCGGCAGGAGTGGATCCCGCGCTCAGGGCGATCACGATGGCCACGGTGGCGGCGAGCACGATCCCCGCCACGACGAACCAGGCCTTCAGCAGGTATCCCCGCTCGATCGGGAGGCTCGCGGTCCTGGTGCTCATCGCTCTCTCCTTCCGCTCGGTGGTTCGATGTCTGCAGCCTAGGGAGGGGGCCGCGAGACGGCGGTGCCGCCGGGCACCGGCGCGGTGTGACATCGGTCACCGGTGGCTCGCGGGGTCGGCTAGGCTCGGCTGCCAGGAGGTTCGTGCGTGAGCGAGGGTCGCGGGTACGGCGACGAGATGCGCCCGATCACGGCGCTGTTCGCCGACATCGTCGGCTCGACCGGCCTGGGCGAGCGCCTCGGTCCCGACGAGGTGAAGGCCCTCGTGGGCGAGTGCGTCACCCGGATGAGCCGCGCCGTCGAGGAGTTCGGGGGCGTGGTCCAGGCGTTCATGGGAGACGGCATCTGCGCGTACTTCGGCGTGCCGGCCGCCCACGAGGACGATCCGGAGCGGGCGGCGCGGGCGGCGCTCCGCATCATCGGCGTGGCCACGCAGTACGCCGCCGAGGTCGAGTCGGCCTGGGGGATCGAGGGCTTCAACGTGCGGGTCGGGCTGAACAGCGGGCCCGCCGCCGTCGGCATGGTGGGCGGCGAGGATGCCCAGACCGTCGCGCTCGGCGACACGACGAACGTCGCCGCACGCCTGCAGAGCGCCGCCGAGCCCGGGACGATCGCGATCGGCCAGGGGAGCGCCTCTCGCCTCGCCGAGCGCTTCGTGCTCGAGCCGCTCGGGGAGGTTGCCGTGAAGGGTCGCACCGGGGCGGTCACGGCCTCGCGTCTCGTCGGCCCGCGTCCGATCTCCGAGCCGCCGTCGCGGACACCGATCGTCGGCCGGGAAGGGGAGCTGCAACGGCTGGACACGGCGGTCGCGGACCTTCGCTCGGGGCGCGGCCAGGCGCTCGTGCTCGTCGGCGAAGCCGGGCTCGGCAAGACGCGGATGCTCGCCGAACTCCGCGCCCGCACCGGTGAAGATGCGACGTGGCTCGAGGGCCGGTGTGTGTCCTACGGGGCCGGATCGCCGTACGGGCCGTTCGTCGAGATGTTGCGGACGTGGCTGGGACTCGAGGAGGGGGAGGCCGAGCTCGCGGTCCGCACCAAGCTCCGCGCGCGGGCGGGGACGCTGCTCGGTGCTGCGCAGGATGAGGTGGTACCCCACCTCGGGCTCCTGCTCTCGATCCGGCTGGAGCCCGACGTCGAGCGCGACCTGCTGGCGTTGTCAGCCGACGAGCTCGCGGGACGGATGCAGGAGGCGTTCGTCACGTGGGCCGAGGCGCTGGCGTCGAGGCGGCCGCTCGTGCTCGCGGTCGACGATCTGCACTGGGCCGATCGAACGACGAGGGAGCTCGCGCAGCGCCTGCTCGGTCTGACGGACCGGGCCGCCGTGATGCTCACCGTCGCCCTGCGGCCCGATCCCGGCTCCGAGGGCTGGGCGTTCCGGTTGACCGCGCAGACCGAGTTCGCGCATCGCGTGGTCGAGGTCCCGCTGCCGCCGCTCACGCCGGAGGCGGGGCACCGCCTGATCGACGCGCTCGTTCCCCCCGGGCTCGTGGAGCAGACCGTGAAGGACGAGCTCGTGACGAAGGCCGAGGGGAACCCCTTGTACGTGGAGGAGCTGCTGCGCGCGCTCCTCGAGGCGGGTGGGGACCGGCACCGGACCTGGACGATCACGCCGGGGGCGGCGGCCGAGCTTCCGCCGGCGCTCGAGGCGCTGCTCGTCGCGCGGATCGACCGGCTCGACCCGGGTGCTCGGCGCCTCGCGCAGATCGCCGCGGTGGTCGGCCGCGAGTTCCCCGTGTCCGTGGCCGCCGCGGTCGCCGGGAGCCAGGAGGCGGAGCGCGACATCGGCGCGCTGCTGCGCGCCGATGTCGTCCGCGAGCTTCGGCGGTTCCCCGAGCTCGAGTGCACGTTCCGCCACGGGCTGTTGCAGGAGGCCGCGCTGTCGACCCTCACGCCCACGTCGCTGCGCGATCTGTACGCGCGCGTCGGCGATGCGATGGTCGAGCACCTCGGCGACGGGGTGGGGGAGCGGCTCGAGCAGCTCGCGTTCTACTACTACCGGAGCGACGAGCGGGCCAAGGCGCTCGAGTACCTGGAGCGCGCCGCCCAGCACGCCGTGGAGGTCGAGTCGCCGAGTCGCGCGGCGCAGCTCTGGACACGCGCCCGCAAGGTCGCCGAACGCCTCGGGGGGGAAGACGCGATCCGGCGGATCGACGGGCGGCTCGCCTGGCTGGCGACGCGCGCGACCGGCGAGATGCCCATCCCCCCGCAGTAGGGCCGAGCGGGTCGGGCTATCGCTGCTCGGCGCCCGCGCGCACCATCGTGGAGAAGGCCGTCGCGGTCGGCGGGCGCTCCGAGGGCTCCTTCGCGAGAGATTGCAGGATCGCCCACGACAGGCCCGGCGCGACGTCTGACCTGCCTTCGGCGGGGTCGCGCGGGGCGTCGTTCAGGTGTGCGGTGGCGAGGTCGAACATCGTCCGGTCGGCGAACGGCGCGTGCCCGGCTACGCACTCGTAGGCGAGGCACCCGAGCGCGTACAGGTCCGAAGCCGGCGTGGCCTCCTGCCCGCGGAGCATCTCGGGGGCCAGGTAGTCGAGCGTGCCCATCACCATGCCGGGCTTCGTGAGCACCGTGTAGGCGCGGCCCTTGGCGAGGCCGAAGTCGGTGAGGCTCGCCGCGCCCTCGGTGTCGATCATGACGTTCGAGGGCTTCACGTCACGGTGCACGATCTCGGCGGCGTGCAGAGCGTCGAGCCCATCGGCGACGTGGCCGATCACGTGCACCACATCGCGGATCGAGAGTGGGCCGCGCCCGAGGTGATCCTCGAGGGTGCTGCCGCGGACGAAGGCCACGGCCAGGTACGGCCGCCCGTCCGCCTCGCCGGCGTCCAGGATCGGGACGAGGTGGTTGTTGCGGACGGTGCCGGCGGCCCGCGCCTCGTGGACGAACCGGCGTCGGAAGGTGTCGTCCCCGGCGAGCTCGGGTCGAAGGACCTTGAGCGCGATCTCGTCGCCCTCGGGTTCGCGGACCGCGCGGAACACGACGCCCATGCCGCCCTCGCCGAGCTGCTCCTCCAGCCGGAACGGCCCGAACCGGTCGCCGGGCCCCAGGTCCGCCATGGCGTGAGGATAGCGGCGGCCCGGCCGCCGGGTACGATGGGGTCCCGTGAGCGACCACGCCGAACGCCTCGACCTCCTCGCGAAGCGCATCGCCGCCGCGAAGGAGTTCCTTTGACGTCGAGGGCAAACGCGCGCAGCTCGCCGATCTGGAGCATCAGGTCGCCGACCCGACCCTGTGGAACGACGCCGACCGCGCCAAGCAGCTAACCACCCGCCTCGCGCGGCTCCGCGCCGAGGTCGACCGCCACGACGAGCTCGAGCGGCGCCTCGCCGATGCTCGAGCGATGGCCGAGCTCCTGGCCGACGAGTCCGACAAGGAGATGGCGGCCGACCTCGCCCGGACGATGGCCGAACTCGAGCGCGACGTCGAGCGGCTCGAGCTCGCCTCGCTCCTCGGCGGCCAGTACGACGCGAACGACGCGGTGGCGACGCTCCACGCCGGGGCGGGAGGCACCGAATCGCAGGACTGGGCGGAGATGCTGATGCGGATGTACTTGCGCTGGGCCGAGCGTCTGGGATTCGACGTCGAGGTCGATGAGACCCAGTACGGCGACGAGGCGGGCATCAAGAGCGCAACGTTCGTCGTCCACGGCCCGAACGCCTACGGCCTGCTCTCGACCGAGCGCGGCGTCCACCGCCTCGTGCGGATCTCGCCGTTCGACGCGCAGAAGCGTCGGCATACCTCGTTCGCCAACCTCGATGTCATCCCGCTGCTCGAGGAGACCGCGGAGGAGGAGTTCGAGATCGACCCGAAGGACCTGCGGATCGACGTCTACCGCTCCAGCGGTCCCGGCGGGCAGTCGGTGAACACGACGGACTCGGCCGTTCGGATCACGCACCTGCCCACGGGCCTGTCGGCCGCGTGCCAGAACGAGCGATCGCAGCTGCAGAACCGCGCGGTCGCGATGCGGATCTTGAAGTCGCGTCTTGCCGAGCGGATGCGCGAGGAGCAACAGGAGAAGATCGACAGCCTGCGCGGGGAGCGGAAGGGCATCGACTTCGGCTCGCAGATCCGCTCGTACGTCCTCGCGCCCTACCGCATGGTGAAGGACCACCGCACCGGCATGGAGATCGGCGACGTCGACCGGGTGCTCGACGGCGACATCGACGAGCTGATCGAGGCCGAGCTCCGCCGTCGCGCCGAGGCCGGGGCGGCGTAGGGCGCGGTCACGGCGGAGCGCCCGGATCCCGAGCCCGGCGACCGCTGACCAGGGCCCACGCGAGTGCTCCCCCGAACCCCATCCAGGCCAGCGCCGACAGGGCGAGCCCTCGAGCGATCGACGGCTCGCGGTAGCGGAGCCGCACCTCGTGGCTTCCGGCCGCCACCGGGACGGCCTGCACGAACGCGTCGGCTGGAAGGACCGGCGCCGGGCGCCCGTCCACCGTGGCGCTCCATCCCTCGTCCCACGAGTTGCGGACGAGCACGAGCGACGGCGCGGTCGCCTCGACGCCGATCAGGACGTCCTCGGGACCCGACTCCTGGTAGGTCGCGATGCCGACGGCAGCCCCCAGCACCGGATCGATCCCCGGATCGCTCTCGACGACGGCGCCATCGGCGGGGTCGAAGCCGGGTTCGAGGACCGCCTCGAGCGCGGCGGCATCGTCCGACACGACCGTCCACGCCGGCACCACCGAGACCCGGTCCCCGCTGCCCTCGAGCCGGTGCAGGAGGTAGCCGCCGTCGCGCGCGACCTCCTCGCCGGCGATGCCCGGGGGCAGCGGCTGCGACTCGTGCGTGAGGAGGTACCGGATCCCGAGCAGCCGGACGTCCTCGGGCGAGGGGACCTGGATCACCGAAGCGTTGTAGAAGACGGGCAGTCGGTTCGTGGCGCGGATGTACGACCAGTAGCGCGGGAGTTGGATCGGCGAGACGCCGATCGCGTCGGGGACCTCGAACAGCACCGCCCGACCGAGCAGCATCGCGGGCCAGTCCGCCGGGTCCTGCGTGAACAGGTACCCCTTGTTGAAGTAGGCGCCGGGCGGCACCCACGCGAGGTACCGGCCCTCGCCATCCCGCGACAGCGCCACCGCGATCGGTCCGGGTCGCAGGTAGCCCTCGAGGTCCGCGGTCGGCCAGCGCAGGGCGCCCCAGACCAAGGTCGGGTGATCCTTCCCCTCGAGGCCGTAGAAGACGGTGCCGCCCCCGTAGGCCGAGGACCACAGGGCCCCGACGACGAGCTCGGCGGTGAGCACGCCGACGAGGGCGGCCGGCGCCCACCGACGATGGTGCGCCAGGGCCCACACGACGCCGATCGTTGCGGCGCAGCCCACCGCGAAGATAACGAGCCGCCCCGGGTTCGCGCCTGCGACGAGCGGGAAGACGAGGAACACGCCCACGCCGGCCGCGAACCACCGAAGGGTCGTCCGGAGCGGGGGACGGTCCTCGAGCAATCCGTGGATCCCGACGGCTCCGAGCACCGGCACGACGAGCAGGGCGAGGTAGCGGAGGCGCGAGGGGTTGTGGAGGTACACGTCGCCGAAGGGGAGCCGCAGCACGAGCGCACGGAACCACCCGGCGCCGACCAGGAGCGAGAGCGTGAGGAGGTACGCGATGACCCCGGCCCCGGCGAAGGCGAGCACCAGGTACCGGCGGGCGCGATCGCGCAGGGCGAGCGGGATCGCGAGCAGCGTGACGGCCCCGAGGTACGCGCCAGGCGTGGACGCGAGCGCGAGCGGCCACGCGCTCCACACGCCGGTCGTCGGGATCGGGCGGTCCTGCACCCCGGCGATCCGGGGAAGGGTGCCCTCGAGGACCCCGTAGCCCGCCCGCAGGCTGGAGCGCTCGATCAGCGCGAACCGGGGAACGAGGATCGCGAGGTTCGCGAGCGGGAGGAACGCGAAGAACCCCACCGAGAGCAGGAGCGCGCTGCGGGCCTCGAGCTCGCTCCGGCGCACGTCGCGGATCGAGCGCGCCACGACGTAGGCGGCGGCGAGCCCGGTGCACATCACGAGCCCGTGCGAGAGGTGCGCGGTGGCCACCTGACCCCACGCCAGCGCCGCGAGGGCCAGCCAGGCGAGCCGGCCCCAGCCGCGGGTCCCGAAGTACCCGGACGCCCCGACGAGGACGAGCGGGGTCCAGGCCAGCGTGCCCGAGAACGGCAAACTGATCGCCACGGTGGAGGCGGCCATCGCCATCGCGATCGACAGCCCCCCGGCGGTCGCCGCGATCCGCCCGAGACCCTCCTTTCGCAGGAACCAGCGGAGACCGAGACCGGCGAGGATCGGGTTGATCACGATCAGCGCCCGCAGGCCCGCGCCGCACCCGAGGACCCGAGACAGCAGCAT
This sequence comes from uncultured Actinomycetes bacterium, assembly GCA_963734275.1. Taxonomy (GTDB): domain Bacteria; phylum Actinomycetota; class UBA4738; order UBA4738; family HRBIN12; genus CAVTGO01. The sequence continues at coordinate 50,981 of CAVTGO010000008.1, read as the reverse complement.
CGTCGGCAGGGAGAGCCACCCCGACTGCGGGTCCGCGGCGAACGGGGTGCCGGCCAGCTCGAACGGGTTCCAGAGCGGGACGTGGCCTTGCCCCAGCGAGCGCCCGAGGAAGCAGGAGCGCGGGAGCCACTGGGACAGGAGGTCGGCGTGCTGGTTCGACAGCCGCGGCAGGAAGGCGAACCCGCGGAGGGCGATCAGGACGGCGACGACGATCAGGGCGGGACCCGCGGCCGCCGCGAGGAACCGACGAGCGCGCGAGATGCCGGGGGTCTGCCGGTCGGCCGCCGGCTGCGAGGGTGCCCGGATGGCCGTGTCCATCGGGCCAGAGGCTACCCGTGCGGCCTTCGTTCCGTTGCCGTAGGGCGTCTGCTAGACTCCGCGCGGTTCACCCCTCCTTCCCTCGGGATCCCTGAGCATGATCAGTCTTCAGCACGTCACGATGGTCTACCGCAACGGCACGACCGCGCTCGAGGACGTGACGGTCGAGGTCGAGAAGGGTGAGTTCGTCTTCATCGTCGGCCAGTCCGGTTCGGGCAAGAGCACGTTCATCCGGCTCCTGCTCAAGGAAGAGGACGCGACGAAGGGCGACATCTACGTCGCGGGCAAGAACCTCGCGAAGCTCACCGCCTGGAAGACCCCGCACCTGCGCCGGAACATCGGCACCGTGTTCCAGGACTTCAAGCTGCTCACGGACAAGACGGTGTTCGAGAACGTGGCGTTCGCGCTCGAGGTGATCGGCAAGCCCAAGCACGTCATCGACCAACGGGTGCCCGAGATCCTCGACCTCGTCGGCCTGGGCGACAAGCTGAACAACTACCCCGACGAGCTCTCGGGTGGCGAGCAACAGCGCGTGTCCATCGCCCGTGCGTGTGTGAACCGCCCGCTTGTCCTGCTGGCCGACGAGCCCACCGGGAACCTGGACCCCAGCACCTCGGTCGAGATCATGCGGCTGCTCGACAAGGTCAACCGGATCGGGACGACCGTGGTCATGGCCACGCACGACCAGGCCATCGTGGACGCGATGCGCCGCCGGGTGATCGAGCTGGACAAGGGCAGGGTCATCCGCGACCAGGCCCGCGGGGTCTACAGCTAGTGGCGCGGTTCGAGTACCTGTTCCGTGAGACCACCTCGGGGCTGCGGCGGAACGGCCTCGTGGCGTTCGCCGCGATCTCCACCACCTTCATCGCCCTGCTCCTGTTCGGCCTGGCGCTCCTGATCAGCCGTCAGGTGAACCTGTTGATCGAGGCCACCACCGGCAACGTCGAGGTGGCCGTCTACCTCTCGGACCCGGTGAACCCCGACACCGTGGCCTCGCTGACGACCACGCTCACGGAGATCCCCGTCGTCGAAAGCGTGGACTTCGAGAGCAAGGAGGAGGCCTGCGAGCGGTTCGGGGAGCTCTTCGCCGGCCAGGAGGCCCTGGTGGACAACGTGGACTGCGACGCGCTGCCGGCGTCTCTCCGCGTCAAGCTCAGCGACCCCGAGCAGTACGCGCAGGTCGCGGCCGTGCTCGGGTGCGACCGGCAGGGCAGATGCGCCGCCCCCGGGGTCGACCGGATCGTCGATCAGAGCCAGTTCCTGGACCGGCTGTTCTCGGTGACGCGCGTGTTCCGCGTCGGCGTGCTGCTGGTCTCGTTCGTGATGCTGATCTCGGCCGCGATCTTGATCGCGAACACCGTGCGGATGGGGCTGTTCGCGCGGCGCAAGGAGATCGGCATCATGAAACTCGTGGGGGCCACGAACTGGCGCATCCGGATCCCATTCCTGGTCGAGGGCTTGTTCGAGAGCCTGATCGGCGCGGCCGCCGCCATCTTGTTCCTGTTCGGGATGAAGGTGGCCTTCATCAACCCGCTGTACGGGACCGTGACGTTCGTGCCGTGGGTGACCAACGCCGACGTGGTCGCCTTGATCCCGTGGCTCATCGTGGCGGCCGCCGCCGTGTCGCTGCTCGCGGGGCTCGTCGGGATGCGCCGCTTCCTCGACGTGTAGGGCCATGAGCCCGAAGTCCGACCCCGAGGGCCAGAAGACCGTCGCCTCCAACCGCAAGGCCCGCCACGACTACGAGATCCTGGAGCGGTTCGAAGCCGGGCTCGTGCTGAACGGGGCCGAGGTGAAATCGCTGCGCGGAGGGCACGGCTCCCTGTCGGAGGCGTTCGCGCGGATCCGCGACGGCGAGGTGTGGATCGAGGGGTTCCACATCCCGCCGTACGAGCAGGCGATGGGTGCGTCGCGGCTGGACCCCGTCAGGCCCCGCAAGCTGTTGCTCCACCGCCGGGAGATCGAGCGTCTGGTCGGCCAGACGGCCGAGAAGGGGCTGGCGCTCGTGCCCCTCCGCGTCTACTTCTCGCACGGACTCGCGAAGATGGAGCTGGCGCTCGCGCGAGGCAAGCGGCAGTTCGAGAAGCGCCAGGCGATCGCCGAGCGTGAGCACGAACGCGAGATGCGCCGGGCTGCCGGGAGGCGGCGCTAGGGGACGGTATCCTTGCGCGACGGCCGAGCCCGGCCGAAGGGGAGGTAGCCGATCGTGAAGACCCGCTCGAAGCTGCTCGCCGCGCTCGTCGCGTCCGTCTTCGCGCTCGTCGCGTGCTCGAGCGATGGGGGCGGCGGGGACTCCGTCTCGCCCGAGGCCTACGCGCAGGGCCTGTGCGGCGGCCTCCAGACGTACCTCACGAGCGTGCAGACGCTCACCACGGACTTCACGACCGGCCTCGATCCGGCGGCCCCGCTGGAGGACCAGAAGGCCTCGGTCGTCGACTACCTCGGCCAGGTGATCGGGGCGACGGACACGCTGATCGCCGACGTTGACGCCGCCGGCGTCCCCGACGTGGACGACGCCGAGGCCCTCGTGGCCGCCGTCAACGGGTCGTTCCAGGACGCCAAGACCGTCCTGGAAGACGCCCAGACGCAGGTCGAGGCGCTCTCGACCGATGACCCGCAGGCGTTCGCGACCGAGTTGAACGAGATCGGCGTCGCGATCCAGTCCTCGCTCGGCGGCATCGGCGACTCGCTCTCGGAGCTCGAGACCCCCGAGCTGTCCGAGGCGGTCCAGGGCGAGCCGGCTTGTGAGGACGTCGCCGCGACGACCGGGATCTAGCCGGTCGGGCCCGACCGTATACTGGTCGGACAACTGCATATGGGGGTGTACTGGCTTCGACCTGGGCGGATCCCGTCCAGGGGAAGCGGGCCGAGGTCCCCGGATGCCTCGTTAAAAGCCGGGACAACACAAGCGCCGATACTGAATACGCGCTCGCTGCCTAGTTAGCTAGGTAGCCGTCCGCCCGGGGGTGCCTGCTCCCCGGGGTCGGGCGTCGTGAGCAGGCTTACGGAGGCGGTTCCGTCCGGGGGCCGCCGCCGGACATCGCACCCGGGCTGGCCGAGAGGTCCTCCGCCGGTGGGAGCCTCGAGGCGAGATCTACCCACCGGCTGCGCCCGGAGAAGCCCTGGTCGGTCGTCCTGGGACGGGGGTTCGAATCCCCCCACCTCCACATCTCTCGCGCGACTGAGCGCCGACTTGACCGAGTCAGCGATCAGCGCGATGAAGGTCCGATGTGCGAGGCTCGACGCCTTCCTGGCGAGTACCATCTGTCGACATGGACGAGCAAGCCTTCCAGTCGGGAACTCCGGAAGATCTCCTACATGACCAGGCCACGGTGCTCATATCCGGTGGTCCGCTCAAGAACAAGCGCGGCCACGCGCACCTCACCAACGACCGGGTGCTGTTCATGGATCAGCGATTCGATCCGACTCAGGCTCGTGCGGTCGGCGGGTTGCTTGCCGGAGCGCTGGCCGAACAGCTGGAGAGGCGTCGCAAGGAACGCCCCCCGATGGTCGATTTCCCGCTTACGGATATCACCCGAGTCTCGCACGTGAAGAAGTTGACCGTGAGGGACATCCTGGTTATCGAGACCGTGGCGGGGGAGTCGCGATTCGCGAACGGTTTCGAAGCGTGGAACCCGCTCCTCCGGCGGGCCCTCACCGAGCGTCATGGCCGGACCGTCGTCGACGAGGGACCGGACGCGTGGAAGGTGACCAGGTAGCGGTCCGAGTCATCGATCCCCCCCAGATCGACCCGAGTTGCGCCAGATCCGGGCGGTTCGAATATCGTCCCCGCCACCTCCACCATCGAGCCGTCATCGCCCGGCGGGGTCGGTCGCCTTGTCGAGCTCCGCCAGTCGCTGCTGGACCAATCGGCGCTCGGCGTCGCCGTGGACCAACGCCAGCGCCCGGCGGTAGGCATCGCGGGCCTCCGCGATGCGACCGAGCCGGCGCAGCAGTTCGCCCCGCGTCGAGTGCAGGTAGCGGTAGTCATCGAGGGCGAGGCGATCGACGATGTCGAGCCCCGCCTCGGGACCCCGCGCCTCGGCGACCGCGATGGCCCTGCTCAGCTCGACGACCGGCGAATCGGTCAAACGGGACAGCTCGCCGTAGAGGGCGGCGATCTGGGGCCAGTCGCGCGACTCGTCGGCATGCAGCGATGCGATCGCCGCCTGCACGACGTAGGGACCGCGGCCATGCAGAGCGAGGGCCCGGTCGAGCGCCGCCCTCCCGTCGGCGATCTGCGCCGTGTCCCAGAGCGAGGGGTCCTGGTCGGCGAGCACGACGAGGTCGTCGCCCCGGAACCGCGCCTCGCGGCGGGCGTCGTGCAGCAGCATCATCGCCAACAGTCCGTGCACCTCCGGCTCGTCGGGCATCAGCTCGGCGAGCGCCCGCCCGAGCAGGAGCGCCTCGGCCGCAAGCTCGCCGCGGCCGCCGTAGCCCTCGTTGAAGATCAGGTAGACGACGGCGAGCGCGGCGGCGAGCCGGTCGGGTAGCAGGTGGTCGGGAGGCACCCGGAACGGGATCCCGGCGGCCTTGATCTTGCGCTTCGCTCGCACCAGCCTTTGCGCCATCGTCGGCTCGGGGACCAGGAACGCGCGAGCGATCTCGCCGGTGGTCAGGCCGCCGAGCGTCCGCAGGGTGAGCGCGACCTGCGCGTCGGTGGCGAGTGCCGGATGGCAGCAGGTGAAGATGAGCTCGAGCCGCTCGTCCGGAAATGTCGTCTCGTCCATCCGGTCCTCCGCCGTCGCGGTCACCTGGAGCAAGCGGGTCTTCGCGACCAGCGTGCGATCACGGCGGATGCGGTTGATGGCTCGGTTGCGCGCCGTCGTCAGCAGCCAGGCACCCGGGTTGGCGGGAGCTCCGTCGCGCGGCCAGCGCTCCGCGGCGATCGCGAAGGCCTCCTGCGCGGCTTCCTCGGCGAGGTCGAAGTCGCCGAGGAAGCCGATCAGCGCGGCGAGGACACGTCCCCACTGTTCGCGGAAGACCTGCTCGAGCGTCGCTACCACTCCACGATCGGACGCACCTCGACCGCGCCGCCCAGGCGCGACGCCGGGATCCGCGCGGCCAGCTCGATCGCGGTGTCGAGGTCGTCGGCCTCGAACAGGAGGTAGCCGCCGATCGCCTCCTTGATCTCGACGAACGGGCCGTCGGTGGTCAGCGTCTTGCCGTCCTGCACCCGCACGGTGGTTGCCGTCTCGGGGGCGTCCAGCCGGAGGCCGGGGCTGACGCCGGGGGTCTCGTTGATCGCCTGGTAGTCGGCGTAGACGGCCTTCTGCTCGTCCTCCGAAAGGCTCGCCCACGCGTCGGGCGACCGTGGAGTCGGGGCGTCGCCCTGATGGATCAGCAGCATGTACTTCATCGTCTCCTCCTCCTTCGACGGGGTCGCCAATAAGACAAACGGGGAGCGACGGAATCGACAGCTCCGCGCCGAGAGACGATAGCTTCGATCCTGGCGCCCAGTCAGGCGCGTCAGGCGGGCTCGATCACCGAACGCTGTTCATCGGCCGTGACCCGCAGACGGACGCCATCGGGGAGCGCGACGTCGCCCACCACGACCGGCACCGCCACGCCGTAGAGCTCGCGGGCGACGATCGCGCCGAGGGCGACGATCGGGTCGGGCTCGGCGAGCACGATCGCGACGGGGCCCGTGCCGGCGCGGATCGCCTCGGCCAGCACGCTGGAGCTGGAGCTCGAGCCGCGGCTGCTCGGCATCACGAGGACCCGCCCGGTCACGACGACACCTCGTTGCGGATGGTGCACGTCGACGATCTCGCCGGTGGCCGGGTCCAGACCGCCCCAGAAGCTGAGCGCCTCCGCGAGCACGAGCGCCTCGCCCTCGGCCTCGCCGGGCACGAGGGTGCGCGCCTCAGGCATCGGCCCAGAGTCCCTCGTCGCGGACGACCCGGCCCGCCATGGCCGAGAGCACGCACTCCTCGAGACCGCCGAACACTACCTCCACGCCGAGGTTGCCCGGCGCGTACCAGGCCCATTTCGCCGAGTCCGTCATCACGGCGCCGGACACATGGCCGAGCATCGGCGTGAGGTACGTGCAGGTGTCGGTCACGACCTGGACGCCGGCGTCCTCGAGCCTCCGCGTGATCCCGCGTCGCTCCGCCTCCGCGAGGACGTCGCGGCCGGTGTTCACGTAGAAGCGGACCCCGTCGCGGACGCGGGCCCGGCCGAGGAGGTCGGCCAGGTGCTCGAGCTCGGCGAGCGAGGCGTGCGGCGTGCCGACGCTGACGGCGCCGAGCTCGTCGCCGCTCGCCGTGGTGAGCTCGTCGCGCGCGGCGCGGAGCCGGGCCGGCGTGATCACCACGGCGGGCACGGACGCGCCGCCCGTAGCGGCCTCGAGCGTCGGAGCCTCGGGCGTGACACCCACCGCGTGGTACATGGCGACCGATCCCGAGGATGCCGCGGCGGCGCCGAGCGCCTTCAGCCGGTCCTCCGACGTGCCGGGCGGGAGGCCGACGATCGCCGGGACCGTGCTGCCCGCCTCGCGTCCCGCCACGTGACCGAGGACCGGGTAGAGCGCGTCTGCCTCGAGGAGGCGGGCCGGAACGGCCTCCAGTCGCAGGACGAGTCCGGCGAGGCGTTCCTCGTCGCGGTGCAGGCCCGCGAACGGCGCCCGTCCGGTGATCGCCGCGCACACGTCGATGAAGTCGCCGTACCGGTCGGTCCGCGCGCCGAGGACCGAGTTGGCGAACACGATCGCGTTCGACTCGGCCCAGGCGACGTGCTGGCCGAACGCCGGGCGCTCGGGCAGCTGGTAGGGCGCGCACGTCCAGGTGGGCCGGCAACCCATGGCCTCGTAGAGCTCCATCTGACGGCGAGCCCCGGCGTTGACCTCCGGGTCGGAGCGGTTGAGCCCCGGGTGGAGGAGGTCGAGCGTGCCGACGTTCAGCGTGGTCGGGATCCGGACGCGGGCCCCGCCGGCCGCGAGCCGCTCGGCGAAATCGAGACCCGCGCGCCCGTGGTACAGGCAGGAGTCGACGTGGGCCGACGCGACGTCGATCAGCCGGTCGGCGCCCGCGACATCCGCGGTCTCAACGACGATCCGCATCGCGAGCGCGGCGGCCGTGCCCTCGGCGCCGCCCAGCAGGGCGCGATCGCCCTCGTCGAGCTCGACGGGCACGGGTGTCTTAGGCCTCGGTCGCGGCGCGCTCGAACACCGGGAGCGCCCGCTCGACCATCTCGTCGCTGCCCGTGATCGAGACGCGGAACCGGCCGGGCATCTCGACCACGGCGCCCGGCAGGACGAAGACCTTGTCGCGCGCCAGCCGCTCGACGAACGCGACGTCGTCGGGGTCCGGGCTCGTGGGCAGCAGATAGAACGTGCCCTCGGGGCTGTGGAGGTCGTAGCCGGCGGAGCGAAGGGACTCCACCATGCGGTCGCGCCGGCGCTGCAGCGCCTTCACGTCCACGTTCATCCCCTCGAGGTCGCCGATGGCGCGCTGGAGGACGTTGCTCGGCGCCCCGTGCCCGCCGTGCGTGAGCTGGGAGATCATCAGCGCTTCGCGCATCTCCCGCCGGTCGGGCATCGTCGGGGGCAGCGCGATGTAGCCGCAGCGCTGGCCGGGCGTGAGCAGCTGCTTCGCGTACGTGTAGACCAGGAACGAGTACGGATGGAACCCGGTCGGGCTCGGGAACGACCGGTCGTCGTACACGATCCTCGAGTACGCCTCGTCCGAGATCTGATAGATCGGGCGGCCGTGTCGCTCGGAAGCCGCCGTGAGGAGCTCGCCGAGCGCGCGGAGTGTCTCGGGCGGATAGATCTTGCCGGTCGGGTTGTTCGGCGAGTTCACGATGATGCACGAGGTCCGCTCCGTGATCGCAGCCTCGATCCCGGGCAGGTCCAGGTCCCAGCTCTCCTGATCCACGCGCACCCGGACCGGTTCCGCGCCGGCGCCGATGATCATCGCCTCGTAGAAGAACCAGGGCGGGGACAGGAAGATCACCTCGTCGCCGGGGTCGGTCACCGTGCGCATGCACAGGTTGAGTCCCGTGAAGGCGCCGTCGGTCATGAGGACGTCGTCGGCCTCGAAGGGGACCCCACGCCGCTCGCGGAGACCCGCCGCCGCGGCCTCGGTAGCGTAGGGCTCGTTGAACTTGTAGGCGTACCAGTCCTTGTCCTGCGGCACGGTCCACCGTTGGAGCGACTCGACGTATTCGGGGAGCACCATCTCCTGCGGGTTGCCTGCCACGAAGTCGCAGTTCTCGGGATCCGATGCGTCGCGGTTCGCCCACGGGCCATCGACGAAGAACGACATCAGCTGTTGCTCGACGTCGATCATCCGGTGCATGGTCTCGGCGAACCGGTGGGGCATCGGGCGACCTCCTCGTTCGAACGGTGACCGTGGGCGAACGGTACCACTGCGCGTTGGAAGGAGCGGGTGTGCCGGCTACCAGGTGATCGGCGGGATCCCGTCGGGGTCGGCCTCCGGGTACCGGGTCTCGCCGAACGCTGAGAGGTCCTTGGAGGCCAGGTCGGCGATGAACGAGGTGGGAAGGACCGCGGCGAAGGTCTTCGCGTCGAGCCGGTCGATGTTCACCGCGGCCTGCGGGACGTAGGGGCCGATGTTCTCGCCGTAGCGGTAGCCGGCCAGGAACGCCGCGACGTCCTCGGCCGTGGCTCCGACGTCGGCGAGCGCCCGCGGGTCGAGGTAGACCTCCGAGGGCGCGACGTTCTCGATCAGGCCGAACGCGCTCTGGCCGAACTCGGACTCGAGGTCCTCCTGGAGCTGGATCGGGTCGATGCGCACGCCGCCGCTGGCGTCGATCGGCGGGCACTGGCCGTGGTCAGCCGTCACGATCATCGCGAACCGTCCCTCGCCGAAGCGCTCGAGCAGGTTCGCGGCCAGACGTCCGACCTCGTCGTCCACGGCGCCCAGGACCTCGGCTTGGCGCGGATCGTCCATGTTGTAGACGTGACCCGAGTAGTCGGGCGCCTTGAAGTTGATGAACAGCAGGTCGGGGACCTCGTCGTCGCCGAACGGCTCGGAATCCAGCGTCGCCTCGATCAGCTCGCCCTGGTAGCGCACCACCGGCGGGAAGCAGCACATCGCCTTCTTCCCGGTCGGGTCGTACGGGGACGGTGCGGGCGGCGTGTAGCCCACGCTGAGCTCGTCGAGGCGCTCGAGGCTGGGGACGCTCCGCGGCAGCCGGTAGAGCTCGGGGTTGTGGGGCTGCCAGCCCGTCCCGCCGGACTCGTCCCAGTACACGGCGACGGGGAGCCCGCCGTTCGGGCGACCGCCGCGGCCGAGGAGCCCGAGGTGCCAGACCTGGTAGCCGATCTCGCCCACCCACGCGCGTCCCTCGGTGTGCTCGACCCAGCGGTCCGCGAGCGTGGGCTCGAGCAGGAAGGACGGGTCGACGCTCCCGGGCTCGCCCCAGGCCTTGACCGGTCTGCCCCCCCGACGGACGTTGTGACCGGTGATCCCGTGCGTCCGAGGGAACGCGCCCGTGCCGATCGTCGCGTGGGACGAGGCCGTGACGGCGGGGAAGGAGCCCACGATCGCGTTGCGGTAGGTCGCACCCTCGCCCATCAGTCGCTTCAGGTTGGGCCACGCGTCGGGCCAGCGCCGCAGCACGTTCCATCCCCCGCCGTCGATCACGAAGGCCACGATCGCGCGCGGGGGCGCGGGTGGCGTGACCGCCGGGATCCCCGGGAGCGGGATGCCGTCCGCGGCCTCGAACTCGTCGAAGCCGGACAGCTTCGCGATCGTCGGCGCGACGTCGGCGAGCGTCACCCGCTCGTCGAACGTGGCCGGCTCCACCGAGCCGGGGGCCCACACGACGATCGGGACGCGCTCGCCGTACATCCACACGACCGCGTGGCTCGTCCGCGGATCGTTCGGGACCAGGTCCACGGACTCCTGCTTGTAATTGGAGGTCGAGTACGGCGTCACGAGGAGCTGGAGGTCGCCCGAGCGCTCGGGGTGGTAGGCGCGGGTTACCAGCTGGAGATACTCGGCGCCGACGTCGCGCGCGCTCGCTTCCAGGACGGGCCGTGGATCCGGACGGGAGAGGCGCCGCAGCGCGGCGCCGAGGGCCGACCCTCCGGCGACGAGGGCGAGCCCGAGGCCGCCGAGGGCGCCGAGCAGGAGCCGCCGCCGCGATGGGTCGGGCGGGTCCCCTCCGGGGATCTGATCGCGGATCAGCACGAGGGCCGTCACGAGCACGATGAGGCCGGCGACCAGCGACACCGAGAGGCTTCCGGTGAAGGCGATGACGAAGGCGGCGAAGCCTCCGGCCGCGGCGAACAGGGCGAGCAGACCTCGGGAACGCATGGGCGGTGCGATTCTCCCAGACGCCCTGCGGGAGGCGGACTACGCGCGCTTGCGCGAGAGGTCCAGGAACGGCAGTGGCACGACCTTCGCGGGTACGGTGCCGCGCTCGCCCTCGACGGTCCACTCGACCGAGAGGCGCGTCCCGGCTCGGACGGCGGTCGGGGGCACCGAGCCGAAGCCGACCATCTTCTTGATCGTCGGGCCCCACGCGATGCTGGTGGCCCGACCGATCTGCTCGCCCTGGCGGTGGACAGGCACCGCCTGTCGCTGCACGAGCGCCGACACGCCCGGCGGCAGATCGTGCTTCGCGTACAGCGCCTCGATGCCGAGCCAGTCGAGCTCGAGCCCGACCAGGCGCCGTTGGGGTCCGCCGGACTTCCGTTCCAGCTCGAGGGCGCGCCGGCCGACGAACGCCGGCTTGCCGAGATCCACCAGGCGCCCGAGGCCGATCTCGTCCGGCGAGTACATCTGCTCGAGGCTCATCGCGTGGCGAGCGCTCGTGTACTCGGCCTCGATCAGGATCAGGCCGGCCTCGACCCGGCTGACGTCGAGGGCGTTGATGCCCGCCGGGCGGATGCCGTGCGGCCGGCCCGCCTCCCACAGCGTGTCCCACACCTCGATCGCGGAGTCCGCCGGAACCCAGACCTCGTAGCCGAGGTCGCCCGTGTAGCCGGTGCGCGTGACGTGCACGTCCACGCCGCCGAGCTCGGTGCGCCGGTGGCCGAAGTACCCCACGTCCGCCCAGTCCTGCCGCGTGGCGGCCTCGAGGATCGCGCGCGACCGCGGGCCCTGGATCGCCACGCCGGCCACCTGCTCGGAGACGTCATCGATGGAGACGTCGAGGCCGCTCGCGTTCAGCATGAACCATCGGTACGAGGGGTCGGCCGCGGTCACGAAGAACTCGTCCGGGGCGCGGCGGGTGACCGTTCCGTCGTCGATCACCTTGCCGTCCTCGTTGCACCACGGCGTGTAGATCACGCGGCCCACGGCGAGCCTGCCGACGTCGCGGGTGAGGACCCGGTCGAGCAGCTCGGCGGCCCCGGAGCCGGATATCGCGTACTTGTACAGCGGGCTCACGTCGATCAGGGCGGCCTGCTCGCGGATCGCGTTGTACTCGATGTCGTGGAAGTCCGCGTAGACGGCGGCGGCGAAGTAGCCCGACCACTCGCCCCAGGCCATCCTCGCGTTGAGCTGCGACGTGCGCGGGTGGAACGCGGTGCCGACGCTCACGGTTCTCCTCCTCGACCCTCGGCTCGACCCTCGGCTCGACCCTCGGCTCGACCCTCGGCTCGACCCTCGGCTCGACCTCGGGCCGACCTTCGACTCGACGTGGTGCCGGCCTCAGCGTACGCACCCGGGCCGTGGGGCGGGAACGGTCTCTGCTGACCACAGGTCACGGGCCCTGTGGCCGAGCCCCAACCGCCGGTCTAGCATGCAGCGGTGGCGGAGCGGTTCGACGCGGTGATCGTGGGCGGCGGGCACAACGGCCTGACGGCCGCCGCGTACCTCGCGCGGGCGGGCCGCAAGGTCCTCGTCCTCGAGAAGCGCCACATCCTGGGCGGCGCCGCGGTCACCGAGGAGCTCTTCCCCGGCTTCCGGTTCAGCGAATTCAGCTACGTGGTCTCGCTCCTTCGCCCCGAGATCATCCGCGAGCTCGAGCTCCCGAAGCACGGCCTAGAGATCCTCCCGCTCGACGGGACGATCACGCCGCTCGACGACGACTACCTGTGGCGCGTGAACGATCACGGCAAGACGATCCGCGAGCTCCGCCGATGGTCGAAGAGCGATGCCGAGGCCTACGAGGAGTACGGCCAGCTCATGGCCGACATGGCGCGGTTCATCAAGCCGATCCTGTCGGTCGTCCCGCCGGACCCGGGCCGGATCAACCCGTTCGACTGGATGCCGCTGCTCGGTCTGGCCAAGACCTTCCGCGACCTGCCCGAGCGTCTCCAGGCCACGTTCATCCAGCTGATGACGATGAGCGCGACCGAGTTCCTCGAGCAGTGGTTCGAGACCGACCCGCTGATCGCGACGATGTCGGCCTCGGGGATCATCGGGACCTTCCAGGGCGTGCGCTCGCCCGGGACGGCGTACGTGCTGCTGCACCACTACATGGGCGAGATCGACGGCGCGTTCCGCGCGTGGGGCATCCCCCGCGGCGGCACCGGCGGTATCTCGGAGGCGATCGGCGCCGCCGCGCGCGAGGCCGGGGTCCAGATCCGCCTCGAGGCCCCGGTCGCGCGGATCACGGTCAAGAACGGGCGCTCGACCGGTGTGGTGCTCGAGTCCGGCCAGGAGATCGCGGCGAAGGTGGTGCTCTCCAGCGTCGACTCGCACGTGACGTTCCTCAAGCTCGTCGAGGAGTCCGAGCTGGACCCGACGTTCCGGGACGAGGTGAAGCGCTACAAGTACCGGGGCTCGAGCGGGAAGGTGAATCTCGCGCTCGACGCGCTGCCCGAGCTCGCGTGCAAGCCCGGCGTGGGCGAGTGGCTCCGTGGCGCCATCAGCTTCTCGCCGGGCGTGGACTACATGGAGCGCGCCTACGACGACGCGAAATACGGCCGTTTCTCGCGCGAGCCGTACATCGACTGCATCATCCCGACGCTCGTGGACCCGAGCATGGCGCCGCCCGGCAAGCACGTGATGAGCTGCTTCGTCCAGTACGCCCCGTACCACCTGGAGGGCGGAGGGGTCTGGGACGACGCGCGCAGGGACGCGTTCGGCGAGACCGTGATCTCGACACTCGAGGGTCGCTTCCCGAACATCCGCAAACTGATCCTGCACAAGCAGGTGCTGACGCCGCTCGACATCGAGCGGATCACCGGCCTCACCGAGGGGAACATCTTCCAGGGCGAGCTGTCGCTGGAGCAGCTCTTCTTCAACCGGCCGGTCCCCGGCTGGGCGCGGTACCGCACGCCGATCAAAGACCTGTGGATGTGCGGCTCGGCGACCCACCCGGGGGGAGGCATCATGGGCGCGCCCGGCCGGATCGCCGCGCTCGAGCTGCTGAAGTCGCAGCGGGGCGGCAAGGGCAAGGCCGCGTGATGGCCCGGCTGGACGCGATCGTGATCGGCGCCGGCCACAACGGCCTGGTGACCGCCGCCTACCTCGCGAAGGCAGGGCGCACGGTCGTCGTGCTGGAGCGCCGCGAGAAGGTGGGCGGGATCCTCGACACGCTGGAGATCGCCGAGGGCGTCCGGGCTCCCGGCATCGTCCACACGATCGGACGCCTGAGGAGATCGGTGACCGAGGACCTGGGGCTCGTGCAGCACGGCCTCGTGACCGTTGACCCCGCGGTGCGCGTGTTCGCCCCGCAGCCGGACGGCCCGCCGCTCACGCTGTGGGCGGACGCCTCGCGGACGGCGTCCGAGCTCCGGGAGCGTTCGCCGAAGGACGCCGAAGCGTACCCGGCGTTCGACGCCCGGGTGCGCACGCTCGGCACGTTCCTGTCGTACCTGCACGCGATCACCCCGCCGGACGTGAAGGATCCCTCGCTCGCCGACGCGATGAACGGCCTGAAGCTCGGCAACGCCTTCCGGCGACTGGGCGCGAAGGCGGGCCGCGAGTCGACACGCGCGCTGCCGATGGCGATCGCCGACTACGTCGCCGAGACGTTCGAGACCGACGCCGTGCGCGGCGCGATCGCCTCGCGCGCCGTCCAGTACACGTCGATGGGGCCGTGGTCGGCGGGGACGGCGGCCGTCTTGCTGAACGACTCGGCCGGCAACGACGGCGGGGCGGCCGGCCAGTCCACGATCGCACGAGGCGGCCCCGGCGCGCTCGCCGAGGCGCTCGCCACGGCCGCACGAGGGTTCGGCGCCGAGGTCCGGACCGGCACCGAGGTCGCTCGCGTCCTCACGGAAGGGGGGCGGGCCGTCGGCGTGGCGCTCGCGGACGGTGAGGAGCTCCGTGCGCGGGCGGTGATCACCGCGGCCGACCCGAAGCGCACGCTCACGCAGCTCGTCGACCCGGTCGAGATCGGTCCGCACCTGCGATGGCGGGCCGCCAACATCCGCACACGGGGCACCGCGTCGAAGGTGAACCTGGCGCTGTCGGGCCTGCCGGCGTTCGCGGACGGCGACCCCGAGCGCCTGGCCGGCCGGATCGTGATCGGCCCGTCCATCGACTACCTGGAGCACGGGTACGACGCCGCCAAGTTCGGCCGGATCAGCGAGGAGCCGTACCTCGAGGCGACGATCCCCACGATCTCGGACCCGACGCTCGCGCCCGAGGGGACGCATGTGATGAGCGTCGTCGTGCAGTGGACGCCCCACACGCTGCGCGAGGGCGAATGGGACGCCGAGCGCGATCGCCTCGCCGACGTCGTCGTGAAGACGATGGAACTGCACGCGCCCGGGCTCGGCGACCTGGTGACCGCCCGGCGGGTCCTCACGCCGGTGGACCTCGAGCGCGACTATGGGCTGTCGGGCGGGCACGTGTACCACGCCGAGCCCGGCCTGGACCAGTTCTTCGTGTGGCGGCCATTGTTCGGCCACGCGCGGTACCGCCTGGCGCTGCCGGGCCTGTACCTGTGCGGCTCGGGGGCCCATCCTGGTGGGGGAGTGACGGGCGCCCCCGGCGCGAACGCGGCCCGCGAGATCCTCGGCGAGCTCAGGAAGCTGTCGCGCTAGGCACGGTTCAAGCCCGGCCGCCGTCGGGTCGATGCCCAAGGGATGCCTCCCCAGGTGGATCTCGGCGCGACCACGGCCGCCATGCGGCGCGTGGCCGACAACGTCGAACAGGTGATCGCCGGCGCCCGCGACCAGGTCGAGGATGCCGTCGTCTGCCTGTTCGCGCAGGGCAACCTGCTGCTCGAGGGCGTCCCGGGCGTCGGCAAGACCATGCTCGCCCGCTCCTTGGCCGCATCGATCGACGGGACCTTCAACCGCATCCAGGCGACGCCCGATCTGCTGCCGAGCGACCTGACCGGCGTCTCCGTCTGGGACCAGCACCTCGGCGAGTTCCGGTTCGTGCCGGGCCCGGTGTTCGCGAACGTCGTCCTGGTGGACGAGATCAACCGCACGACCCCGCGGACCCAGTCGGCGCTGCTCGAGCCGATGGAGGAGCGCCAGGTCACCGTCGAGGGCGTGACCCATCTGCTCCCGCGTCCATACCTCGTAGTCGCGACGGAGAACCCGATCGACCAGCACGGCACCTACCCGCTGCCCGAGGGTCAGCTGGACCGGTTCACGATGACGGTCTTCGTGGGCTATCCCGACGACGCGTCGGCGTCGCAGATCGTGCGGCGGCAGCTCCTCGAGCATCCCATCGGCGAGCTCGGCGCCGTTGTCACGGCCGAGGAGGTCGTCGAGCACCAGCACGCCGTCCGCGGCGTACACGTGGACGGCGCGGTCATCGAGTACGTAGTGGGGCTCACGAAGGCCACGCGGGAGCACGGCGACGTGCTCCTCGGTGCCTCGCCCCGCTCGATGGTCGCGCTCACGCATGCGGCGCAAGCCAGGGCCGCGATGATGGGGCGCGCGTACGTCCTGCCCGACGACGTGAAGGCGCTCGCGCCGGCGGTGCTCGCGCATCGGATCGTGCCGCGCAGCCGCGGCACGGTGTCCTCCGGAACTGCGCTCGACGTGGTCCGGGAGCTCCTCGAGCGGGTGCCCGTGCCGCTCGGCGTCCCCGGGTAGACGCCGTGCCGAGGCCGCGGCGCCGCGCGCTGGGACTCGTCGGCGGCGCCGTCCTGCTGTTCGTCGTCGGGACCAGCGTGCAGGCCGGTTGGCTCCTCGCGATCGCGTCGTGCCTGCTCGGCGCGGCGCTCGCCGGTCTCGTCCTGCCTCGGCGGATGGTCCGCGACGTCGAGATCGAGCGCCGCGCGCCGGCCGAGGCCTTCCAGGGCGACCGCGTCCGCGTCGACCTGATCGTGACGAACCGTTCGCGCGGGGTCCGGCTGGCGCTCGACCTGCGCGACGAGCACGTCGAACCCGCCCGCGCGTTCCTCCCCTCCCTCGCCCCGGGTGCGGCGGTCGTCGTCGAGACGATCCGCACCGCGGCGAGCCGCGGCGTCCACGCGGCGAGCGAGGTCGTGGTGGCCTCCGCCGCCCCGTTCGGCGTGGCCGAGCGGCGCCGGCGGGTGGAGGCGGCGGGCGAGACCGTCGTGTACCCACGGCTCGTGCGCCTGGACCACCTCCCGTGGCTGGAGTCCTCTCCGACACCGGAGCGCGCCCTCCACGCCGCGCCGAGGCGCGGCGCGGGCCCCGACTACCTGGGGATCCGCGAGTACCGCACCGGCGACTCGCTCCGGCACGTGCACTGGCCCTCGACCGCGCGGCGGGGCGAGGTCATGGTCCGCGAGTTCGAGCGGGAGCAGACGCGCCGGCTGGTCGTCGTCGTGGACGCCGTCGGCGACGCCGGGGCCGGCGAGACGCCCATGGACCGCTGCTGCTCGGTGGCGGCGTCCGTCGCGTTCGCCGCGCAGGGCGCCGGACAGGGGGTCCGCCTCGTGTCGGCCGCCGGCGGTGAGCCGGCCTCGCTGGCGCGCGTTGAGCCCGCGGGCACGCTCCGCTGGCTGGCCGAGCTGCGACCCGGCGGCGGGATGACGATGGCGGCGCTGATCGGGGAGCTCGGTGGCGAGGTGCTCGGCGCCGAGACGGTGCTGCTCGCCCTTCCGACGTGGCGTGCGAACGCTGCCGAGACCCTCGCCGAAGCCGTCGGCGACCTGGCCCGTCGGGCCCCGCGCGTGGTCGCCGTGCTCGTCGAGGCGCACACGTTCGCCGGCACCGACCGGGCCCCGAGGCTCGAGCCCGCAGCGGTGGATGCGCTGGCGGACGAGCTGGCCTCGCGCGGGGTCCTCGTGCACCGCCTGGCCGCCGACTCGGAGCTCGAGGTCCTGCAGCGCGCCGCCGCGGGGGCGATCCGATGAGCGCGAACGTCGCCGAACGTGTCCGCGCGGGCCACGGGGAACCTGAAGACTCGCTCCGGCTCCGCGTGATCGTGGCGCTGATGGTCGAGGTCGCGATCGCGGCCGTCGTGGCGCAGGGGGCCGTCGACGCGGTCACGGGCGTCGCGGCCCTGGTCCTCGCGCCGGTCGGCTACGCTTACTCGTTCGCGCGCCGACGGAGCCCATCGGTCATCACGAAGGTGGCGCTGTCGGTGGGGCTGCTCGCCGCCCTCGGCTCGTTCGTGCAGGCCGTGCAGGGCGCGAGCTCGTTCGACGAGGCCCGGCAGCCGCTGGCGGGTCTGTTCCTCTGGGTGCAGGTGCTGCACGCATTCGACGTGCCGCGCCGTCGCGACCTCGGCTTCTCGGTGGTGTCGAGCGTGATCCTGATGGGCGAGGCGGGCGCCCTGTCCTTCGGCACCGGGTTCCTCGTGTACCTGCTCCCGTGGCTCGCCTTGTCGTGCGCCTACCTGTTCGTGACGCTCCGCCCGCCCGAGCAGGAACTCGGCGCCGTGGTCGCGGTGCGCCCACGTGCCTCCGGCGTCCGGGTGCCGCGGCGGCTGGCGACGGCGCGGACGGTCGCCTCGTGGACGGTGGTCGCCGCCCTCGCGGTCGGCGCCGTGTTCATCGGGCTGCCGCGGCTGCCGGGTGCCAACGTGGCGCTCCCGCCGTTCTCCGCGGAGAACCCGTCCGGGGTCCCGGGGTTCGCGGGTCAGGTCGTGAACCCCGGCCTGTCCGACGGCGGCGACGGCGTCCCCGAGTTCACCGACCTCGCGTACCCGGGTTTCGGTTCCAGCCTGGACCTGCGCTCGCGCGGGAGGCTCTCGAACCAGATCGTGATGCAGGTCCGCTCGCCGCAGGCGGCGCTGTGGCGCGGCCAGGTCTTCGACGCCTACGACGGGGCCCGTTGGACCGCCTCGGACACCGACACCGTGACGCTCGGCCGCGTGTTCGTGGACAGCGCGCTCACGGTGCCGCCGCCGATCGAGCGCGGGTTCCTCGTGGCCGAGCAACGCGTGATCGCCACCTTCTACGTCCGCGCCGACCTGCCGAACGTGGTGTTCGGAGCCTTCCGGGCCGCCGAGGTCTACTTCCCCGCCTCCACGCTGTCGGTGGACCGGTACTCGTCGATCCGCGCGCCCATCCTGCTCGAGGACGGGGTGGTGTACTCGGTGATCTCCGAGATCCCCGTCGCTCCGTACGACGCCCTGCGCGACGAGCCGCCCGAGTGGGACCCGGAGGCGTTCGCGCGATACACGCAGCTCCCGCCCGGGCTGCCGGACCGGGTCGTCGAGCTCGCTCGCGAGATCACCGCCGGCGAGCCGACCCCCGCGGGCAAGGTCCGTGCTGTCGAGTCGTGGCTGCGCGCCAACACCGAGTACGACCTGAACATCTCCGAGGACCCGCCGGGCGTGGATGCCGTGGACCACTTCCTGTTCGAGCGGCGCCGAGGGTACTGCGAGCAGATCGCGAGCTCGATGGCGATCCTGCTCCGCGCGGTCGGCGTGCCGACCCGCCTCGTCACCGGCTACGGGCCGGGTGTGCGGAACGCGTTCACCGGCTACTACGACGTGCGAGCGTCGGACGCGCATGCGTGGGTCGAGGTGCTGTACGCGCGGGCGGGCTGGATCGCCTACGACCCGACCTTCGGTGTCCCACCCGCCGATCCGGGCGTGGGCGGCCGGTTCATCGCGCCCGAGGTGCTCCGCGCGATCGGCCGGTTCGTCTCGGCCGCCGTGCCCGAGCCCGTCCGTGACGCGGTCGCGGCCGTCGGTCGCGCGATCGCCGCGGGCGCACGGTGGTTCGCGAGCACCTGGCCGGTAACGGTCGGGCTCCTCGTCGCCCTCGGGCTGTTCGCCGGCGGGTTCCGCCGCGTCCGCGCGCGCCGACGACTGCCGCCGCCCCCCGTGGGCGCCGCGAAGGCGTTCGCGGACCTGTCCGCCTCGATGGCCGCACGCGGCCGCCCGAGGAGGGGGCACGAGACGCCGGAGGAGTTCCTGCGCTCGCTCGGTCCGGCCCTCGGCCCCGAGGAGCGCACGGACGCCGAGCTCGTCGTCCGCGTCTTCGAGCGCGAACGATTCGCCGAGGAGTCGCCCTCCTCCGATGAGGTGGACCGTGCGCTTTCGGCCGCAGGCCGGGTCGGCGAGGGTCGTCGCCCCGTGCCTTGACCGGCGCGCATCCGCGCGGTCATGCTCGGGCCGTGCTGGCCGAGGACCGACGCACCGAGCCCGACGCGAGCGCCCTCTGGCGCGCCGAGGCGATGCTCCACCACGATCGCCGGTGGGCGCTGCACGAGCTCGAGCGCTGTTTCGCCTCGGGGACGGCGCCCGAGGGCCTGGAGGGGCCGCTCGACGGACGCGTGGTGACCGGCACGTTTCCCTGGGGGCTGGACCCGGTCCTCGAGGTGGCCACGCGCGTGTGGATCCCGTGGACGGGCAAGGCCTTCGACGCCTCGGCGAACGAGGGACGGAACCTGTTCGTTCGCGCCTCGCGCCCGTTCTTCCGCCTGCTGTGGCCGGGCTACCGCGACCTGCAGGACGACGGGATCGCGGGGGACTTCACGGCGTTCCGCTTCGACACGCGGATCGCCGACAGCCTGACAAACCCCGGCCACGCTGTGCTGAAGATCGACTACGACCACGAGGGCAGCCCGTGGCCGGTCGGCCGGATCCTCGACGAGTTGGTCCACGTCGGGGAGGGCCAGCACCTGGGGCAGGCGCTGCTGCGGATGCGCGGCGGGTTCCGTCGCATCGCGTGGTTCGCGCTCGCCTACCGCCTCTAGCGTCGCTCGGGGCCCGAGCGCTCAGACGAACCGGTACTCGACCGCGTCGGCGACCCGCCGGTAGCCCACCTCCACGTAGATCTTGTTCGAGGTTGGGTTCGACAGGTCGGTGTACAGGAAGCACGCGCGGGAGCCTCGGCGCAGCATCTCGGCGCTCAGCTCGCCGACGAGCGTCCGCGCGTAGCCGCGGCGTCGGTGCTCGGGCGGCGTGTACACGGGTCCGATGCGGATCCCCGTTGGCGTCGGCGCGCCGAAGCCCGCCAGGGAGACGGGCTCGCCCCCGTCCTCCCAGAGCCACAGGCCGCCCTCCGGTGGGGACCATCGCGAGTCCAAGGAGTGCCCCAGCCGTTCGATGTCGGCGGCCGGCTCGGCGATCGCCTCGATCGTGAACGCCTCGAGCAAGGCGAGCAGGAGCTCGCGGTCGGCGGCGCCGGCCTCCCGCGCCGCGCCGCTCGCGCGCGGGAGCGACACCACCCCGGTGAGCTCGAACACGCCCATCCGCACGGTGACCTCGGCCCCACGCCCGCTCGCGACGGCGAGCGTCGTCGCGGCGCCCCCGACGTGAGGCTGGTTCCCTACGATGCCGGGGAGCTCCGGCTCGTCCTCCAGCACGGCGGCGAGGAGCTCGGACAACGCCGCGTCCGAGACCGGGTCGCCGAGCGCCAGGTTGTGCGGAGGGTTGCGCAGCGCGGCCGCGACCGGTTCGCCACCGTCGAGCACGGTCCACGTCCGGAGGCCCTCGTAGGCCTCGGGATGCAGGTCCGCCGTCGCGGCAACCCCGAGGATCAGGTTGTTGCGCGCCTCGCGACGCGCCAGCAGCGGTCCCGCCGACGCGAGGAAGGCCCGCCCGTCGCCGGTGCGCTCGACCTCCATGCGCGGATGCTACCGGTCATGCCGACCAGAGCCCCGCGAGCATCGCGTCCACGTCCGCGGCGTTTCCCGTCGCCACGCTCGAGCGCACCGCGTCCTCGCTGGCGTCGCCGAACGTGGTCGTGGCCTCGAACCGCGCCCGCACCTCCTGGGGGAGGAAGCGCGTGAGCTGCGCGTACCAGTGACGGTCCTCGAGCCCGCGGTTCGATCGGTGGTACCGCAGCGGGAACGTGACGAGCAGCTCGTCGCGCGCGCGCGTGAGTGCTACGTAGAACAGGCGGCGTTCCTCCTCGATCTGCTCGGCGTCGCCGGCGGCCATGTCGCTCGGGATCATGCCGTCGGCCGCGTGGATCACGTGCACGACGTCCCACTCGCCGCCCTTGGCCGAGTGGATCGTCGACAGCACCACGTAGTCCTCGTCGAGGTGCGGTGGCCCGGCGAGGTCCGAGGTGGACACGGGCGGGTCGAGGGTCAGGTCGGTCACGAACCGCTCGCGCGTGGGGAACCCGGCCGCGAGCTGCTCGAGCTGCTCGAGGTCGCGGAGGCGCGGCTCGGCGTCGTCGTAACGGCGGCGGAGCAGCGGCTCGAGGAACCGGCGGACGCGCTCGACCTGCGTGGCCGGCGGGACGTCGTCGCCGAGGCCCCCGAAGAGCGCTCGGAGCCCGTCCAGCTCGACGCGCGCGGGTGCCGGCACCGCGATCGCCTGCTGGATGAAGCGCGTCATCGGGTCGCCGGGCGCGAGCAGCCCGACCGCGCCCATCACGCGCCGGGCGCCCGCGGGTCCGACGCGGTCGAGGAGCTTCAGCACGCGGAACCAGCTGACCTCGTCCCGCGGGTTGTCGGCGATCCGCAGCACCGCGAGCGCGTCCTTCACGTGCGCCGATTCGAGGAACTTCAGCCCGCCGTACTTCACGAACGGGATGTTGCGCCGCGTGAGCTCGACCTCGAGCACGTCCGAGTGGTGGCCGGCGCGGAACAGCACCGCCTGCTCCTTCAGCGGCGTCCCGCGCTCGCGGTGCTCGAGGATCGAGCGGCAGACGGCGTCGGCCTGGTCGCGCTCGTCGACGCACGTGAGGAGCAGTGGGAGCGCGCCGCCTTCGCGCTCGGTCCAGAGCGCCTTCTCGTGGCGCTGGGGGGACAGGGCGATCACCGCGTTCGTCGCGTCGAGGATCGGGCGGGTGGAGCGGTAGTTGCGCTCGAGCTTGATCACGGTGGTGCCGGGGAAGCGCTCCGGGAACTCGAGGATGTTGCGGACGGTGGCCGAGCGGAACGCGTAGATCGCCTGCGCGTCGTCGCCGACGACCATCAGGCCGGCGCCGTCGGGCTTCAGCGCCGCGAGGATGTCGGCCTGCAAGGCGTTGGTGTCCTGGTACTCGTCCACGAGCACGTGGTCGAAGCCCGCCGCGATCGCCGGGCCGGCCGCGGGATGCCGCGCGAGCGCGTGCCAGAACAGGAGCAGGTCGTCGTAGTCCAGGGCGTTGGTCCCGCGTTTGCGCTCCGTGTAGCGCTCGAAGATCGCGCGGATGCCCTCGAGTTCCTCGGCGCACCAGGGGTACTCGCGCTCGAGGACCTCGGCGAGCTTGGTGCCGGCGTTCACGGTCCGCGAGTAGACGTCGGCGAGGGTCTCCTTGCGCGGGAAGCGCCGCTCGCCCTCGCCGAGCTGCAGCTCGCCGCGGATCAGGTCCATCAGGTCGGCGGTGTCGGCGCGGTCGAGGACCGTGAAGTCGGGCGGAAGGCCGAGCGCCCGGCCGTGCGACCGAAGCAGCCGGTTGGCGGTGGCGTGGAAGGTTCCGCCCCAGACCCGCCCGAGCCCGCGGTCGCCCGTCAGGGCTTCGGCGCGGCTCAGCATCTCCCGGGCCGCCCGGCGCGTGAAGGTGAGCAGCAGGATCCGCTCGGGCGGGACTCCGCGATCAACCAGGTGGGCGACGCGGCAGGCGAGGGTCCAGGTCTTGCCCGATCCGGCGCCGGCCACGACCAGGAGCGGCCCGTCCGCGTGCTCCACGGCCTGCCGCTGCTCGTCGTTGAGGCGCTCGAGGGCATCGAACATGTGTTCGGGCAGGATAGGTGCGCGGTCCGACGCGGGCAAGGACCCTCGGGTTCAGGTTCGGAGCGTGGCCGTGTGGTCCGGCACGGGCCGGAACGCCTCGCGCGGCGGCCGGACGTAGCCCTCGTCGGACTGGCGGTTCGGGATGTGGATCTTCTCCCGGCGCACCGGCTCGTAGGCGATCTGCGAGAGCAGGTGCGCGATGCAGTTCAGCCTGGCGCTCGGCTTGTCGTCGGCCTCGACGACCCACCAGGGCGCCTCGGGGATGTCGGTGTGGACGAACATCTCGTCTTTGGCCCGCGAGTAGTCCACCCAGTGCGACCGCGAGAACAGGTCGGTCTCCGAGAGCTTCCATCGGCGGATCGGGTCGTCGATCCTCGCTTCGAACCGGCGCTCCTGCTCCTGGTCGGAGACCGAGAACCAGTACTTGATCAGCGTGATGCCGTCCTCCACCAACAGGCGCTCGACGATGGGGCACTGGCGGAGGAACCGCCGGTGCTCCTCGGGTGTACAGAAGCCGAGGACCTTCTCGATGCCGGCTCGGTTGTACCAGCTGCGGTCGAACAACACGATCTCGCCGGCGGCCGGGAGCTCGTCGATGTAGCGCTGGAAGTACCACTGCGATCGCTGGCGCTCGCTGGGTTTGGGGAGCGCGACGATCCGCGTGATCCGCGGGTTCATGTTCTGGGTGATGCGCTTGATCGTGCCGCCCTTGCCGGCGGCGTCGCGGCCCTCGAACAGCACTACGATCCGGGCCCCGGTCGCCGCAACCCAGTCCTCCATCTTCACGAGCTCCTCCTGCAGTCGCCGGAGCTCCTTCGCGTAGGCCTTCTTCGGGACCTTGCTCGTGCGGTCCTCGGCGTCGGCGTGGCCGGCCATGCCGGCGAGGGTAGCCGTCCGGGCCGCCCCGCGCGAGCCGGGTACCATCGTGCCCATGTGCCGAAGCATCAAGCGATTGCGCGAGGGCGACGAGGTCGTCGGCGAGGATCAGATCCGGGAGGCCGCGCTGCAGTACGTGCGAAAGGTGAGCGGCTTCCGGGCCCCCGCCAAGCGGAACGAGGCGGCCTTCGACTCCGCCGTCGACGAGGTCGCCGAAGCCTCGCGCCGGCTGCTCGAGGCCGTCACGCGAGCCGCTCGCTAGGCTGGCCGGGTGGGCTATCCGCTCGACCCGTCGCCCGGGCAGATGCGCGAGATGGGCGATGCCGCGCTCGGCTACGTGGTCGACTTCCTGGCCTCGCGCGAGACCGCGCCCGCCTCGAGGTTCGAGGGCGCCGAGGAGACCGCCCGGGCGCGCCGCGAGGAGCCGCCCGAGCTCGGCGGTGCGTTCCCTCCGCTCCTCGAGCTGATCGACACGATCGCGCAGAACTCGGCCGACAACACCGGGCCCGGGTTCCTCGCCTACATCCCGGGCGGCGGGCTGTTCGCGTCCTCCCTCGCGGACCTGCTCTCCACGACGATCGACCGCTACGTGAACCTGTGGGGCGAAGCGCCCGTGGCCGCGCAGATCGAGAACAATGTGGTGCGCTGGCTCTGCGACCTGTTCGAATACCCGCCGGAGTCCCGCGGCGTCCTCACCTCGGGCGGCTCCATGGCGAACTTCTCGGCCATCGTGAGCGCGCGCAAGGACCGCCTGCCCGAGGACTTCATCCCCGGCACGCTGTACGTGAGCGAGCACGCGCACGCGTCGGTGGCCAAGGCGGCGATGCTCGCCGGGTTCCCGAAACGCCACGTACGGATCGTCGCGACCGATCCCTCGCTGCGGATGGACGTGGACGCGCTCCGGCGCGCGGTTTCCGAGGATCGCGCGGCCGGCCTGCTGCCGTTCGCGGTCGTCGGCTCGGCCGGGACCACGAACACGGGCGCGATCGACCCCTTGGACGCGATCGCCGGCGTCGCGCGCGACGAGGGCCTGTGGTTCCACGTGGACGGCGCGTACGGCGGGTTCTTCCAGCTCACCGAGCGCGGTCGCGAGCGCTTCCGCGGGATCGAGCGGGCGGACTCGATCACGCTGGATCCGCACAAGGGCATGTTCCTGCCCTATGGGACCGGCGCGCTCGTCGTGCGCGACGGGCGCAAGCTCCGCGACGCGCATTTCGTCGGCGCCGCCTACCTCCAGGACCTGGCCGCCGACGCCGACATCCCGAACTTCGCCGAGTACTCGGCCGAGCTCTCGCGCGACTTCCGTGGGCTGCGCGTCTGGTTCCCGCTGAAGCTCCACGGCGTCGCCGCGTTCCGCGAGGCGCTGGACGAGAAGCTGGATCTCGCCGAGGCGCTCTCCGAAGCCCTGAAGGCGATCCCCGAGCTCGAGCTGCCGTGGAGCCCAGACCTCACCGTGGTCCCGTTCCGCCTGCGCGACGGCGACGACGCCGCGAACAAGCGGTTCCTGGACGCGATCAACGCATCCAGACGCGTGTTCCTGTCGAGCACCGTCGTCGACGGGCGGTTCACGATCCGCGCGTGCATCCTGTCGCATCGGACCCACCGCGACCGGATCGACGAGTGCGTCGAGATCGTCCGGGCCGCCGCCGCCGCGGCCTGAGCGGACGTGCCCGAGCTCCCCGAGGTCCAGGCGCTGGCCGAGCGTCTCACCGAGGCCGTGGCGGGCGCGGCGTTCGTGAAGGCCGACGTGCTGCACTTCTCGTCGCTGAAGACCGTGACCCCGCGGGCGGCCGAGCTCGCCGGCCGGACGCTCGAGCGGGTGGGACGCCGTGGCAAGTACCTCGTGTTCGAGCTCGGCGGACCACGGCTGCTGGTGCACCTGTCGCAGGGTGGGCGCGTGGACGTCGAGGACCCGCCGAAGGCCACGAAGCCGCGGGGCGCCGTCGTCCGCCTGCGTTTCGAGGACCGGCCGTCGGTGCTGGTGAAGGAGTTCGGACGGGAGCGCAAGGCGGGCTGGTGGGTCCTCGCCGAGGGCGACGACGGTCCGCTCGTCAAGCTCGGCCCCGAGCCGGACTCGCCGGAATTCGAGGGGCTGGTGCTCGAAGGTGACGACGGGCGTCGCGTCCACACGATCCTGCGGGACCAGCGCACGGTGGCCGGGATCGGCCGAGGCTACAGCGACGACGTCCTTCACCGGGCGAAGCTCTCCCCGTACGCCTCGCTCGGCGCGCTCGAGCCCGGTCAGCGACGCGCGCTGCTCGACGCCGTGCGCGCGATCCTCGACGACGCGCTCGAGGTGGAGCGCGCCCGGACGGGCGGCCTGCCGACGAAGATCGGCGACCACTTCATGGTGCACGGCCGCTACGGCACCCCGTGCCCGGTCTGCGGCGACGACCTGCGGCGGGTGTCGTACGAGTCGCACGAGGTCACGTACTGCCCGAACTGCCAGACCGGCGGCAAGGTCCTCGCCGATCGGCGCCTGTCGCGGCTCATCCGATGACGTCGCGCGTGGGCCGAAGGCCCGGCTCGTCGTGGCATCGACGACGAGGGGTCTCAGCGGCGCGCCTGCTCCCTCCTTCGTGCGTGCGATAGCCTCGCCGACCGATGTCGACGGGGCGAGACCTGCGGGCGCTGCCGAAGGTGGACCTCCACTTGCACCTCGAGGGCGCCATGCGCGCCACGACGGTGGTCGAGCTCGCCGAGCGCTCCGGTGTCGACCTGCCCGGCGGCCTGCGTGACGGCCGGTACGAGTTCCGCGACTTCCGACACTTCATCGACGAGTTCGTCGCGGGGATCGCCTGCCTGCGCGAGCTCGACGACTTCCGCCGGATCGCGTACGAGCTCTGCGAGGACGAGGCGGCCGAGGGCGTCCGCTACGCCGAGGTCATGACCTCGCTCCCGGACCACCGCGAGCGCTTCGACGACTGGGACGCCGTGCTCGAGGCCGTGCTCGATGGCCTCGCGTCGGGGGAGCGGGACTTCGGCGTCGTGAGCCGGGTGATCGTGGACGTCGTGCGAGGCATCGACCTCGGACTGTCCCGCCGAGCGATGGAGGTCGGCGTCAGGCACCGAGACGCGGGCGTCGTGGGGATCGGCGTGGGCGGGGAGGAGCGCTTCGGGCCCGAGCCGTACGAAGGGATCTTCCTGGAGGGCATCGAGGCCGGCCTGCACTCGGTGCCGCACGCCGGAGAGAACGAGGGGGCGGAGTCGATCCGCGGCGCGGTCCACGGCCTGCGCGCCGAGCGGATCGGGCACGGCATCCGGATCCTCGAGGACCCCGCACTGGTCGCGGAGGTCCTCGAGCGAGGGATCGCGCTCGACGTGTGCCCGACCTCCAACGTGAAGACCAGGGTCGTGCCGAGCGCCGAGGCCCATCCCCTCCCAGCGCTGCTCGAGGCCGGCCTGCTGTGCACGCTCGCGAGCGACGACCCCACGATGTTCGGCTCGCCGCTGGCCGGCGAGTACGAGCTGTGCAGGAGCGCGTTCGGGTTCGACGACGTGCTCCTGGCGGTGCTCGCGAGGAACGGGGTCCGGGCGTCGTTCGCTCCCGACGCGCTGAAGGACGTCCTCGAGCGCGGGATCGACGCCTGGGTCGAGGCGGCGCCCTACGCGGGGGGCTTGTAGGCCAGCCAGGCCGGCCGCCTCCGACATCACGTCTACCCCTTCTCGGGGTGAGCAGGCGGGTGGTCACCGGTCCTGCGGGTTCTACGTCAGCTTTGCCCAGCGTCCGGCGTGTAGGCGCACTGGTACATGGAGGTGCCCATCTCGCCTCCCCTCGGCTCGGTTGCCTGTGTGACCCTACGCCCGCGGGTTCGCGGCGCGACTCCGGACCGGAACTTCCTGCTAACGAGATATGGATGCTAGATGCGTTACTCATGTTTGCTTTACCTAACGGAATAGATACTGTGAGTCCGTTGCGCGATGGAGACAGAAACCGAGGCCCTGCGCCTCGCCAACGAGGAGCTCGGCTCGAGCGCCGACATGCGCCGGTGGCTCGAGCGCGGCCCGGCGTCGGGGGAGCTCGGCGCGGACGACGAGCTGGCCCTTCGGCTGCCGGAGTTCCTTGCCCTGCGCACCAGCCTGCGGAACCTGTTCGACGCCTCGATCGGCGGCGGTCCCTTCCCCGCCGCCGCCGTCGAGCGCGTGAACGAGGCCAGCGCTCGGGTGCCGCGCATCCTGCGGCTCCTCCCGTCGGGGGCGGTCGAGGAGCCGGTCGCGACCGGTCGGACGGCTCGTCTGCTGGCCGAGGTGGCGCGTGACGCGATCGAGCTCCTCGGCGGACCCGAGCGCGACCGGCTGCGACGCTGTCCCGCGTGCGGCCGCTACTTCGTGACGACCCGGGACGATCGGCGCTGGTGCTCGGCAGCGTGCGGCAACCGGACGCGGGTGGCCCGGTTCCACGCGCGTCGCCGCTCCGAGCCCGCGCCCTAGACGGACCTCGCGCCGTAGACCGACCTCGCGAGTGCCGCTCGGCGCGGCCGGTTCCTCGCCGAGGGCGGCGAGCTCCGTTCATGCGCCACCACCGAAACCGGGCGGGCCCGCAGGCGGATATCCTCGCCCGCGTGACCGACCCCTTCGCCTGGCATCCCGAACCCGAGTTGATCGGCTTCCGCGACCCCGAACGCGCGCGGGCGACGCTCGAGGAGCTGGGGCGCGCGGTGTGGGAGGCGTCGCTCGACTACCTGTACGACGAGGCGCTCCGCCGCCCGGTCTCGGGCGGCTCGTACGCGGAGATGCGCCGCGATTTCTACGGCCCGTCGAGCGAGCCGGCTCCGGCACCGGCCGCCCCCGTCACCTCGGCCGAGATCCTGCGCGAGTTCCGCGAGCGGGTGGCGCCGTACGTCTTCAACTCGCACCATCCCGGGTCGTACAGCTACTTCACGCCGCCCCCGCTCCCGTCCTCGATCGCGGGCGAGGTGCTCTCGCAGTGGGTCCACCAGGGTGTGGACGTCTGGGCGGCGGGCCCCGTGGCGGCCTTCGTCGAGGAGGAGGTGACGGCGTGGCTGCGCGAGCTCGTGGGGTTCGGCGAGGGCTCGTGGGGCGTGCTTACCTCGGGCGGGGTGATGGCAAACATCATGGCGCTGACGGCGGCGCGCGACGTCCACCTGGCCGAGCTCCTCGGCCTTTCCGAGCCGCCGCGCGGGTCGAGGCTCGAGGGCGTCCGCGCCTACGCCAGCGACCAGGCGCACTTCTCGGTCGAGCGCGGGCTGTCGATCCTCGGCTTCCCGCGCGAGACGCTGCGGATCCTTCCCTCCGACGACCGATTCCGCCTGCGCGGCGACGTCGTCGCCGATGCCGTCGGCGAGGATCGAGCGGCCGGCCTCCTCCCGTTCCTCGTCTCGCCCGTCGTCGGCTCGACGAACACCGGCTCCGTGGACCTCGTCGACGAGATCGCCGACGTCGCGGAGCGCGAGCGCCTGTGGATGCACGTGGATGCCGCGTACGGCGGCGCCGCGCGGTTCTCGCCGCGCCTGGCCGACCGCGCCCCCGCGCTCGAGCGAGCCGACAGCGTGACGATCGACCCGCACAAGTGGTTCTTCCAGGCGTACGACATCGGCGCGCTGGTCGTGAAGCGCCGCGAGGATCTGCTCCGCACCTTCCACCGCGAGCCGGAGTACTACCGCTACCCCGATCCGACCGAGTCCCCGCTGAACTGGATGGCCTACTCGATCGAGGGAACCCGCCGGTTCCGCGCGCTGAAGCTGTGGCTGTCGTGGAAGCACCTCGGGAACGAGGGGTTCGGCCGCCTGGTCGAGCACAACGTGGATCTGGCGGAGCACCTCGTGCGGCGGATGGGCGAGCTCGGCGGGTTCGACGTGCCGGTCGAGCCTGAGCTCTCGGTCGTCTGCTTCCGTCACGTGCCGCCGGGCCTCGAGGGCGAGCGGCTCGACGCCTACCAGGACCGGCTCCAGCGGGCGCTCGAGCTTGACGGCGCGGGCTGGGTCTCGACGACGAGGTTGCGCGGCGCAACGTATCTGCGCGCCGGGGTCATGAACTACCTGTCGACCGAGGCCGACGCCGACGCCGTGCTCGACGCGCTCGTCCGGCTCTCGCCGACGGTCCTCGAAGAGCCTCGCTGAGCGAACGCTACACTCCGCGCGTGCCGAGGCGGGCGAAGCGATGGCTGGCGCGCTTGTTCCTCGTGGGCTTCGTCGCCTTCACGACGATCGGCCTGTGGCTGCCGCCGATCATGATCCATGCGACCCAGAAGGACTACCACTTCCGGGACGTGGTGATCGACGCGACCGTGATGCCGAACGGCGACCTCGTGCTCGAGGAGACGCGGACCTTCGACTTCCAGAACGGGCCGTTCACCTACGCGTTTTTCAACGTCGACGACCCGGCGGACCACGTCCGCGATTTCCAGATGTTCAGGCGCATCGGCGACGAGTTGGTGCCCTATCCCATGGACTACGCCTTCCACAGCGTCGCGACGGACGGCTTCACCTCGCAATGGAGCTATGAGGCCGAGGACGAGGTCCGCACGTGGATCTTCCGGTACCGCGTGGCCTGCGCCGTCGACGTGTACGAGGACACCGCCTACCTGTACTGGCAGTTCATCGGAACCGGGTGGGACAAGCCGACCCAGCACGCCGAGATCACCGTGCACCTACCGCCCCACGGCTCCGCCGAGGGCCCCCGGCGGAAGGAGTGCACCCCTGAGGAGTCTCCGGAGCCGGCGTCCGGGTCGCCGCTGCAGAGCGGCGAGGTCCGCGCGTTCGGCCACGGGCCGCTGAACGGCGAGGTGACGTTCGTCGACCCGCAGACGATCCGCTACGAGGTCGCCGACGTGCCGCCGCTGTCCTTCGTCGAGGCCTCGATCCTGTTCCCGACCGACGCGGTCCCGACCGCGATCCGGCTGCCCGAGGCGGAGCTCGACGCGATCCTCGCCCAGGAGCGCGCTTGGGCCGAGGAGGCCAACGCCCTCCGCCGCCGTCACGAGGCCGAGCGCCGGTGGGTGCTGATCCTGCTCGTCGCCACGCCGCTCGCGATGGCGCTGTTCGTGGGGCTCGCGAAGCTCCGCGATCGCGTGTTCGACGTGCCCGGCCTGCTCGAACAGCCGCCGGAGGATGACGCGGTGCAGGGCGCGCTCCTGTGGTCGGCGTGGCGGGGTCACCTGTCGCCGCAGAACGCGTACCGCGCGCAGCTGCTGCGGCTGGCGCGCCTCGGCGCGATCGAACTGCGGTCGGAGGGCCTGGTTACCGACCCCAAGGACCTCACGATCGTGCGGCGCAAGGACGCGCTCGAGCTGCCGACGGCCGTCGACCAGGACTTCATGTGGCTCCTGTTCGGCAGCGGGGACGATGCCGTCGAGGAGGTCTCGGTGAAGAAGCCGAAGCCGCGGGGGGACGAGGGCCCTGCCCGTTACAACACGTGGCTGAGCGGCGTGCGGATGAAGTCCGCCGACATGATCCGCCGGATCCAGAAGGGCGACGCTCGCTTCGAGTCCACGGGGGCGGCGGTCGTGGTCGTCGCCGCGGCCGGGTACGGCATCTGGACGGCCGTGTGGGGGCTCGGCGGCCGGATCGGGTGGTGGCTCGTGCCGGTCGCGGCGCTCTCCCTGATCGCGGCGCTCCGCATCATCCCGGCGAGGCTGCACGTGGACGATCGTCGGCGCGTGATGCGGCTCGGCGCGTTCCGAACGTACCTGAAGGACTTCTCCGACCTCCCGAACGCGCCCGCGCTCGCGGTCGTGATCTGGGACCGCTACCTCGAGTGGGCCGTCGCGCTGAACGTGGCCGACGAGGTCGAGAAGCAGGTGACGGCGCTCGTGCCGGTCGAGACGCTCCGCTCGCCGATCCCGGGCGGGCCGAGCGGCTTGGCCGGGATCAACGCGTGGCGCAGCTTCCAGGCCGCGACCCCGGCCATCGTCGTGTCGTCGATGGCGAGCGTGAGCCGCAGCACCACCGGCGGATCCGGCTCGAGCAGCTCGTCGAGCGGCTTCAGCTCGGGCGGGTTCTCGGGCGGAGGCGGAGGAGGCGGCGGCGGGACCGGCGGCGGGGCCGGGTAGCTTCCCCGGCTTGAGCGGGCAGCTCTCCGGGTACAGTTCTCGGGTGCAGCAGGCGACCACGGTCCTCGCGGACCGGTACGAGCTCGGGCCCCTGCTCGGCGAGGGTGGGATGGCTCGCGTCCATCGCGGGACCGACCGCAAGCTCCGCCGCCCCGTCGCGCTGAAGGTGCTGGCGCCTCCGTACGACCGGGACGAGTCCTTCGTGCGGCGGTTCCGGGCCGAGGCTCGCCACGCCGCCTCC
The DNA here is from genome assembly GCA_963734275.1 of uncultured Actinomycetes bacterium. Taxonomy (GTDB): domain Bacteria; phylum Actinomycetota; class UBA4738; order UBA4738; family HRBIN12; genus CAVTGO01. The sequence goes on along the minus strand of CAVTGO010000008.1, from coordinate 18,664 downwards.
CTCAACCACCCGAGCATCGTCGCGGTCTACGACAGCGGCTCGGACGGTGAGACGCAGTACATCGTGACCGAGCTCGTCGAGGGCGAGACCCTCGGCGAGCTCCTCAAGCGTGAGGGACGCCTCGATCCCCGGCGAGTGGTCACCATCGCGGCCGAGGTGTGTCACGCGCTCGCGGCCGCCCACGAGGCCGGCGTGATCCACCGTGACGTGAAGCCCGGCAACGTGATGCTCACCGAGGACGGCCGCGTGAAGGTCCTCGACTTCGGGATCGCGCGTGCCGCCGGGACCGACGCGCTCACCCGCAGCGGCGCGGTGATCGGCAGCGCCTCGTACCTGTCGCCCGAGCAGGCGCGCGGCGAGCCCGGCGACGAGCGATCCGACATCTACGCGCTCGGGTGCGTGGTGTTCCAGATGCTCGCCGGCCGGCCGCCGTTCGTCGCGGACTCACCCGTGGCGGCCCTGTACCAGCACGTGAACGAGCCGGCGCCACCGCCCTCGTCGGTGGTCCCCGTCCCCGAGGACCTGGACGCGGTCGTCGTCCGCGCCCTCGAGAAGGATCCGGCGCAGCGCTACGGTTCGGCGGCCGAGCTCGAGCACGCCCTCGCGGCTGCGGTCATCGACGATGACCCGACCGCAACGATGCCGCTCGTCGCGGTGGTCGAGGACGACGCGGCCGAGACCCGGCCCGTGCCCATCGTGCCCCGCGCGGGGCAGCACCGGGCGTCGCGGGGCTTCCCGAACTGGATCCCGATCGTCGCCGGGCTCGCGATCCTCGGGGTCCTCGCCGTCCTGCTCCTCGATGACTCCGATCTGGCCGGGGCGCGCCGCGAGCTCCGCCGGTCCCAGGAGGCGGGTGCGACGACCGAGGAGCCCACGGGTCCGACGGCCAGCACGTCGCCCGCCGGGTCGCTCGGCGTGACCGACGCGTTCGCGGGCCTGTTCTCCGCCGTCGCCGCCGAGCAGGCGGGCGGCCAGATAGTCGCTTCAGTTCGAAGCCAAGGTCGACGACCTTGTTTTCCGGGCGGTTGCCGGCGATCGCCGCAAGCGCCATGACGACTGCCTGGCGGCCGATCTCGTAGCGATGCGTCCTTATGCTGGTGACCGAGGGAAACGCCACCTGCATCATGTCGAGGTCGTTGAAGCCGGAAATGCCGATCGTCTGCGGCACGGCGATCGACGGCGCGGTGGCATTCGAACAGCACGCCGAGCGCGATGTCGTCATTGTTGCAGAAGACGCCGTCGAGCGACGGCACCTTGGCGAGCGCGTCGCGGAAGAGATCGCGGCCGAGCGTCACGCTGGACGGCACCGGCGTCGTCGTCACCAGCCGCGGATCGAACAGGCCGGCCGCCTCCATGGCCGCGCGGTAGCCGGCAAGCCGGCGCTGCGAGCGCGGGTCCATGCGCGCGCCGAGGAAGCCGATACGCCGGTAGCCGACCTCGATCATGTGGTTGGTGGCGGCGCGGCCGCCCTCGAAATGCGAGAAGCCGACCATCATGTCGACCGGATCGGGTCCGGTCTCCATGATCTGCACGACCGGGCAGCCGGCGGTCTCCAGCAGCTTGCGCGCCGCGGCCGTCTGGTCGATGCCCGACACGATCAGCGCCGCCGGCCGCTGGCTGAGGAAGACCTGCAGCAGCCGCTCCTCCTCAAGCCCGGAATAATGCGTATTGCCGAGCTGGACGCGGAAGGAGCTGTCCGACAGGCTGTCGTAGATGCCGCGCACCACCTCGGCGAAGACGTTGTTGGTCAGCGACGGCACCAGCACGCCGAACACTTCCGCGCGCGCCGAGGCGAGCGCCCTGGCGTTCGGGTCCGGCACATAGCCGAGTTCGTCCACCGCCTGCTGGATCTGCTGGCGCAGGCTCTCCGAAACGCGTTCCGGCTCGCGCAGCGCGCGCGACACGGTGATCGCGCCGACGCCGGCGAGCTTTGCCACATCGGCAATGGTCGGGCGGCCGCCGCCGCGGCGTGCGCGCGGCTTCATTTGTGCTCCGCCCGCCAGGAGCCGTCCCAGTCGGCTGGCGGCGGCGTCAACCAGATAGGCATCGAGCCGGCCCTGATATTCGGCGTAGACTTTTTCGAGCTGCGCCGGTGCGGTTTTTTTGAGCAGCGCAAGGTCGCGCCGCCGCGTCGTCGAAACGCATCGACCGGTAGTTGGCAAGGAAGCGGTCGTGCAGGCGCTTCAGCTCCAGGAACTCTTCCGCCTGAGCGCGCTCGCGTCCGCCGAGAAGCGTGTAGACCAGCGTCGCCTCGTCGCGGCCGACGACCATCACCTTGTCGACCTCCAGCATCGCCAAGCCCCTCGACCTCGCTGGCCGTGCTTTCGGCGACCAGGTTGCTCAAGCCATATTGCTTGGTCAGGCCCTCGATGCGCGAGCCGACATTGACGCTGTCGCCGATCGCCGAATAGTCGAAGCGCTGCCGCGAACCGAGATTGCCGACGCAGCAGACGCCGGAGTTGAGGCCGACGCCGATGCGGACCGGCTTTTCCAGCGTCGCGTTCAGCTTCTCCAGCGCGTCGAGCATCTTCAAGCACGCTCTCGCAGGCGCGCTGGCGGTGCTCGGGAACGTCGAGCGGCGCGTTCCAGAACGCCATGATCGCGTCGCCGATATATTTGTCGATGGTGGCGCCGTTCTCCATCAGCACGTTGGTCATCGGCGTCAGGAAATTGTTGAGGAAGACGGTGAGTTCGGTCGGCTCCATCGTTTCCGAGATGGTGGTGAAGGAGCGGATGTCGCAGAACAGGATGGTGAGCTCGCGGTTCTCGCCGCCGAGCACCAGCGCGTCGGGATTTTCGACCAGCTGCTCGACCATGGCCGGCGAGAGATAGTGGCCGAAGGCGCTGCGTATGTAGCGGCTTTCGCTTTCGCTGAGCAGCAGCCTGACGCCCGACCCGACGCCGTAGGCGAGCAGGCAGGTCTGCGCCGGCAGGATGGGCGAAAGCAGCAGGTCGTAGTTGGCGAAGGCGAGCCAGCCGACGCCGACGCTCAAGGCAAGCGCGCCGGCCGCGACCAGGGCGTTGGCGAGGGTCGAGAGCCAGGGCAGGAAGGCGAGCACGAGGAGGCCAAGCGCCGATCGCCGCGACGATCTCCAGCCCGACCGCCCAGTCCGGCCGCGTCAGGAATTTGCCGCTGACGATCTGGTCGATGATCTCGGCATGGACGAGCACGCCGGGAAAGCCGGCGCTGAGCGGCGTCGACACGAGATCGCGCAGGCCGACCGCCGAGGTGCCGATCAGCACGATGCGCCCCTCGATCTGGCTGGTGAGCTCGGGATCGGGCTCGCCGAGCAGGCGGTGCACCGGCACGACCGGCGACGCCGGCTCGCGCGAATAGTAGACCCAGATGCGGCCGTCCGGCCCGGTCGGGATCTCGAGCGCGCCGACCTTGAGCGCCGTCATGCCGGGATGGCCGGTGTCGAACTCGCTGCTGGCGCCGGTGCTCTTGACGACGAAGCTCGAAGCGCCCTGCGCCACCCGCAGCGACTTCGATCGACAGCGCGGGATAGAGATTTTCGTCGTGGCGGGAGATCAGCGGGATCTGGCGCACGACGCCGTCCTGCGCCGCGCGGAAAGCTGAAGACGCCGAGGCCGGGCGCGGCATCGTCGAGGATTGGCAGATTGCGCACGGCGCCGGGAAAGGACGGCAGATAGGCGGCCGGATTGTCGCCGGCGAAGGCGAAGCCGGCCTTGGCCGGCGGGGGCGGCGTGGTCGACGCCTTCGGCGAGCACGAGGCCGGCGACGACCGGCGCTTTGGCGAAGCTCGCGGCGAGTATCCGGTCGTGGTCGAGTTCGGCGCCCGAGCCCGGATAGGTGACCTGAAACCCCTGGCTTTCGAGCTGCGCGACGGCCAGCGCCGGCGAAGTGCGGTCGGGTTCGGACAGGATGATGTCGAGCCCGATCGCCGCGGCGCCCTCGGCGGTCAGCCGGTCGATGACCGAGGCGAGGACCGTGCGCGACCAGGGCCACTGGCCGAGCTGGCGGATGCTTTCGTCGTCGATGTCGACGACGGCGACCGCGCTCTCGGTCGCCGCGCGCGGCTTGAGCTTCTGGTAGGTGTCGAAGACGAGGAAGTTCAGCCGGTCGAGCGGGCTGAAGGGCGAATAGGCGGCAGCTATGACCAGCGCGATCGACAGCAGCCCGGCCGACCAGATGGCGAGATAGCGCCTGCGCCGCGCGAAATGCAACAGACGTGTCAGGAAGGCCCGCATTCGTTACCCCTCGATACGCCTACAGTTGCGTGGCAAATAGCGGCGAGGCAAGAGCGAACTAATAAGCAGAGGACGAAGTCCATGCGCGTTTCATCGCTGCCACGCCTTGCTTTCGCATCTGGCCGTTGAAGAACGGTGGGAAGCGGGGCACGGGGCCGAGCCTCTCAATTGTTAGATACGTGGCGCAGCTTCCGCGCCCCGCCGACGTTCTTGCCGCGACGAAGTGGGCCAGACCGACGCTTTTCTTGCGCCGCCTGCCTGACCTGCGTGGGGCCCGGGTCTTGGGGATCGTCTCCCTAAGCCGCGCTACCGTTGCGCGACCGGCCCGGACATCGCCGCCCTCCCCTGATCCCCGGTCCGGACCAGGGCTCCCGCGAGGGCGATGCGGAGATTATCGTTTGTCGTGAAAGTGGGTGAGCAAATCCAGGTCAACAAATTCCTTTGATCTAATGTTATCAGAGGGTTGGCTTATGCAACCGCGGAATCCTGTCCACGTCCGGTCGGTCCCGGTTAAAACGACCTGGCGGGCCGCCTTCGCTTGCCGCTCCTAACGCCGGCGGAACGTTGCAGCCCCTGCTATCTGGTTCGACTGTACCTAATTCCCGGTTGGCACAGGCCAGACGAGCGCTTCTCGGTGAGCCTCACGGCGAGGTTCAGCGACCCGTAATCCAGCGAAACAATTTCGAAACATCGGCTCTAGCAAGCGGCATGAGGCCGTTACGGCGGGCTGTCATAAAGCACCCAATCGAAGCGCGTACCCCGCGATGCGGCGCGGTGCCCGTCACTCCGGACCATCTAGATCAGGATTACGGCCATGCATGGCAAGACCTCGAAATTTGCTCCTATCGTCCTCTCGGCGTTGCTCTACACGCAGGGCCTGCTTGGCGTCGCCGGCGTCACGCTGGTCGTGCTGAAGGATCGCGCGCACGTCCGAACCGGTCCGTCGTCGCATGATGCCGCGTCGGTAGACGCGCAGCTTCGTTAGCCGAGGTGGACGCCCGCCAGGCTTCAGTTCTGCCCAGGCCGATTCTATGCTCGACCGGGGCGGATCGAAGCGGTAGCCGGCGCCGCGTATCGTGGTGATGCTTTCGGTGTCGAGCTTGCGGCGCAGGCGCACGATGCGGGAATCGATCGACCGGTCGAAGGCGTCGGCGCTTTCGGCCGGCGCCGCGGCCATGATGTCGTCGCGCGTCAGCACCTTGCGCGGACTGGCGAGGAACAGCCTGAGCAGCGCGATCTGGCCGGGCGAAAGCTGTTCCTCGCTGCCCGACCGGTGCATGACCAGCGCGCCTTGAGGTCGACGGTGGCGTTCTCCAGCACGACCAGTTCGCGCCGCGCCTTGCCGCGGCGGCCGACAGGCCGCCGATGCGCGCGGCAAGCTCGCGCCAGATTGACCGGGCTCGCCACGACGTCGGCCGCGCCGAGCTCGAGCGCCAGCACCTTCTCGATCAGGTCGGCGCGGCCGGCAGATCATGACGAAGCTCGGCCCGCCCTCGCCGCCATGCCGCCTCAGAAGATCGAGGCCCCGGCCTGGCCGGCAGTCTGTCGCCGATGACGGCGACGTCGACGCCGCCGGCCGAAAGCAGCGACTCGGCCTCCCATTCCTCGGCGCGCCTCGCGCACGTCGTAGCCGCGGCGTTCGAGATAGTCGGCGAGGCCGGCTCGCAGCATCCTGCGACAGGCAGACGAGCGCGATGACCGGTCTTGCACCCATGCTTTGAACCACTCTCGCGACAGACATCTCAAGATGAATGCTGGACATCATGTTTATACCCAATCTACTTTCCGCCGATAGCGGAGGCGAGATCTCCCTGCGCGCACGGATCGCCATCGTCGAGGACGAGCCCGATCTGAGGGAGGCCGTCGCCGAGTATCTCGGCGCCAACGGCTATGAGGTGGCGACGGCCGAGAATGCCGCCGCGATGCGCGAGCTGGTCGAGACGCGAGAGCCTTCCATCTCGCCATTCTCGACATCGCCATGCCCGGCGAGGACGGGCTGTCGCTCGGCCGCTGGCTGCGCTCGCAAGATGCCGATCGGCATCATCTACGCGACCGCCGCCGGCACCGCGATCGACCGCATCGTCGGGCTGGAGCTCGGCGCCGACGACTACATCGTCAAGCCGTACGAGTTGCGCGAGCTTCTGGCGCGGGTGCGCAGCGTGCTGCGCCGCGTGCCGCAGCCGTCCGAGCCGCAGGCCGCCGCAGGCCGAGCCGGCGACGCCGGGCGCCGCATCGTCACCTTCGGCGACTTCCGCGCCGACCTCGACGGCCGCATGGTCACCGGCCGCCGGCGGCGCGGTCATCGACCTGGCCAAGAGCGAGTTCGACGTGCTGGAGGTCTTCCTGACCCGCTCCAACCGGCTGCTGAGCCGCGCCGCGATCTCCGAGGCGATCGGCTTCGCCGAAGATCCGGAATCCTCGCGCGCCGTCGACATCCGCATCATGCGGCTGCGCAAGAAGATCGAGGAGGATCCCGCCAATCCGAAATTCCTGCGCACGGTGCGCGGCGAAGGCTATATCTTCTCGCTGCCCGACGAGGGCGACGACTGACGCCGGCTGGCGCTCGTCGCCGGCGCGCGCCGAGAGCCCCGCATGATCGAAACCCTGCCCGCCAAGCATCGATCCCGGCGATCATCCGAGCCGGGCTGCACGGTCGCTGCCGGCGCGCATCGTGCAGGCGGCTGCACGAGCCGGCGGACTGGCAGCGCGATCATCGATGACATCCTCGAGACTGCTGGCGCACGTCGCTCGGCGGCCACCGGGCGATCCTGTTCCGGCTGCGCGAACTGCCCGGCCAGGGCTTTGCCCAGTCGATCGCCGCCTACTGGGTCGACGACGAGGTCGGTCGGGATGGCCGGCCCGCCGACGCATCATCATGCAGTCGATCGTCAATTCCGATCCGCTGCTTGGACGGCTCGCCGAGGAGGTGCGGCAGGGCAAGATGTTCGCCGGCCAGCACCCGCGAGATCGAAGGCTTTCTGCGCCAGGACTTCGAGAACCAGAAGATCAAGTCCTTCCTGTCGGTCTCCGTCTTCGCCCACGGCCATCTGTGGGGCACGCTCGCCATCAACGACTGCGTCGGTCGAGCGGCGCTGGACGCGACGAGGAGAAGGCGGCCGCTCGAGATCGTCGCCCTGGCGATCGGCGACGCCGATCGAGCGCTCGCTGTCGGACGCCCATGTCAGCGAGATCATCCGCCAGACCATGCTGCAGGCCTCGCTCGACGCCATCATCGTCATCGACGAGACCGGCACGATCATCGAGTTCAACCCGGCCGCCGAGCGCATCTTCGGCTTACAGCGCAGCCGACATCCTCGGCAAGGACCTGCTCGACACGGTCGTTCCGCATTTCTACCGCAAGGGCTACGCGACGGGCGCCGACTACATGGCCGGGCGCGGCGCGCCGATGGTCGGCCAGCGCATGGAGACGGTCACCCAGAACGCCGCCGGCGAGATCTTCCCGATCGAGCTGACGGCGACCGAGATGAAGGTCGCCGACCGCCGGCTGTTCTTCGGCTCGATCCGCGACCTGCGCGACAAGCGGCGCGCCGAGGAGGAGATCAACCGGCAGCGCGAGAAGCTGCACCAGAACGAGAAGATGGCGGCGATGGGCTCGCTGCTCGCCGGCGTCTCGCACGAGCTCAACAACCCGCTGGCGGTGGTGGTCGCGCAATCGACGCTGCTGCACGAATTCGCGCCCGACCCGCAGACCAAGCTGCGCGCCGAAAAGGTGCGCGCCGCCGCCGAGCGCTGCGGCCGCATCGTCAAGAGCTTCCTCGGCATGGTGCGCCTGCATCCGACCGTGCCGGCCGAGACCGACCTCAACAGCGCCGTGCGCGCGGCGCTCGAAGTCACCGCCTATGGCGCGCGCTCGAGCGGCATCGGCATCGACACCGATTTCGCCGCCGGCGCCGCTGCCGGTGCTGGCCGACGCCGACCACATCACCCAGGTCGCGGCCAATTTCCTGATCAACAGCCAGCATGCGCTGGCCGCCGCACAACGGCGAGCGGCGCATCAAGGTGCGGACCTTCCGGCTGAGCGACGCGGCAACGTCGGCTTCTGCGGTCGAGGACACCGGACCCGGCATTCCGGAGGCGATCAGGCACCGCATCTTCGAATTCCTATTTCACCACCAAGCCGGTCGGCGTCGGCACCGGCATCGGCCTGTCGATCTCGCAAGTCGATCGTCGAGCGGCACAAGGGAACGATCCGCTTCGAGGAAGTCATGCCCGACGGGCGCGCGCTTCGTCGTCGAGCTGCCGGCCTTCGCCGGCGCGCGCAGCCGGCGCCGCCGGCGCAGGAGGCGCGGTCGAGCGGCCTGCGCCATGCGCTGATCATCGACGACGAGCCCGACGTCGCCGCCTCGCTCTCCGACATTCTGGAACTGATGGGCGTCAAGTCGCGCGTCGTCACGGCCTGGACCTCGGCAGCCGACGCTGCTCGCCGACTATGAGCCGGACATCGTCTTCAGCGATCTGCGCATGCCCGGAGGCGAGCGGCATCACCATCTACCGCGAGCTGATCGCGCTATCGCCCCGACCTCGCGCGCCGTTTCGTGCTGGTCACCGGCGACATGGTCGGCGCCCGCGCCGAGATCGAGGCGCTGCCGGCCCACGAGCGGCCGCTGGTGCTGGAAAAGCCGTTCAGCACGCTCGACGTGCGCAGCGCGCTCGCCGCCGTCAACGACCAGGCCACGCTGGCGCACTGAGATCCGGCAGCAACCGGCTCCGACAGCAGACTCGGCGAAGAAAAAGCCCCGCCGGCAGGGTGGCGGGGCTGGAGTGTCGCGCTGGAGGTGCGCGCGGGGGAAGATGTTTGGCGCTTCGCGTCGGCTCAGGCGCCGGCGATGACCCGGACCTTGCGGCCGTCGGTGCGGCCGGATTCCTTGGCGATCATGGCGAGGCATTCCGCGCTCTCGGCGCCCCAGGCCTGGCCATGGCAGGCGATCTCGGTCTCGGACAGGCCGACATTCTTCGGCGCGTCGACCTCGGTGCCGCCGGCGGCCGGCACGGAGACCGCGGCCGGAACGCCGAACGAGGCGAAGGCGGCGCCCGAAGGCGGAACCACCGCCATCGCCGTGAAGGCGGCCGCCACGATCAGGAAGAACATGATCATCGGATGGTCGGCGCTGCGCTGGCGCAGGGCGATCTTCGGGAAGCCGCGATGGCGCTCGCGCGGCTGCAGGTTGCGGTCGAATTCCTTTTCAACGATGGCGGACATGGCCATGGGGCCTTGTTCTCGAATTCTGATTGGATGAAACGAGAATAGGCCGCTTTGTTTCCGCCCGATGTTGCGTCTTCATGACCGTGTATCACATTTGTTTCGCCAAATTCGGGCAATTTCGGGCAAATTCAGATCACGAATGCGCCAGCACTGCGCCGCAGGCCTTAACATACTGTTTTCAAACGATCTATTATCGCGTGGCTGGCGAGCCGGACGGCTATCTGCGGATCGCACGCCTTCGGCATGTGTCGTCACCGCTCCAGCACGTCCGCCCATTGCGGATGATGCCGGAACTCGGCGGCGACGTAGCCGCAGAGCGGCGTGATCTTGTAGCCCTTGGCGCGGGCATCCTCGACCGCCTTCACGACCAGCTTCAGCGCCACGCCCCGGCCGCGATATTGCGGCGGCACCAAGCTGTAGTCGATGGCGATGTGGTCCGGCCCGGTCTCGACGAAGGTGAGCTGGGCCGGCTCGCCGTCGGGCATCGCCAGGAGATAGCGGCCCTGGCGTCCGTTCCGCTCCAGCGTGATCTCGGCTCGCTCATGCCATCTGGTCTCCGTCTCGTTCGAAGACGCCGGCGCTGTTCGGTTCCAGGTTCGGCGCCGGCCGCATCACGTCTTCAGCACGTCCGCCCATTCCGGGTGGCGGCGGAACTGCGCGGTGGCGAACGGGCAGAGCGGGATGATCTTCTTGCCGGCCGCGCGCGCATCCTCGACGGCGCGCGTCACCAGCCGAAGCCCGGCGCCCTGGCCGCGGAACGCGTCCGGCACCTCGGTGTGATCGATGATGATCAGGTGCTCGCCGACCTTGGTGAAGGTCATCTCGGCCTCGTCGCCGGCAGGCGAGCGCAAGAAATAGCGGCCCTTGGAGCCGCTGTCCTCGAGTTCGATCGCCGGGCTTTCGGTCAGGCATTCGCTCGGCATCCTTCGCTCCAGTCATCGCGCGGCTGAGGAACCGCCGCGCCGCCTCGATCTCGTTCGGCCGCATCTCGTGGCCGCCCTCGTGCCATTCCACCGTGACATCGGCGCCGCGCGCGCGCAAATAGGCTTCGAGCCGCGACGTCAGGTTGGGCGGGCAGATCGGGTCGCGCCGCCCGGCGGTGATCAGGACGCGCCGGCCGGCGAGGCCGCCGTTCACCTCCGGCTCGAACGGGATCAGCGGATGCATCAGCACGGCGGCGTCGAACAGGCCGGGCTCGGCGAACAGCACCGAAGCCAGGATGTTGGCGCCGTTGGAATAGCCGAGGCCGAGCACCGCCGACGGCTTTGCCGCCTCGACATGCGCCTCGACGAAGCCGGCCATCTTGCCGGTCGCCGCGCGCGAGGTCGTCCATGTCGTAGACGCCCTCGCCGGTGCGGCGGAAGAAGCGCGCCGCGCCATATTCGGAGACGTCGCCGCGCGGCGACACGATCGTCGCCGCCGGGCAGCAGCTCGCGCGCCGAGCGCCGAGGAACTGGTTCTCGTCGCCGCCGGTGCCGTGGAAGACGAAGAGCAGCGGCCCGCCCGGCGAACCGGGCAGCGACCTTGTGGATGTAGGCGTCCTCGACATCATGGCTCTCCGTCAGTTGCCGAGCGGCTGCAGGTGCTTCTCCAGATAGGCGCGCAGATGCGCGTGCTGCGTCGGCAGCTTCAGCGCCTCGCCGAGATGGGCGGTGTCCTCGTCGCGGTCGAAGCCGGGCTCGTTGGTCGCGACCTCGAACAGCACGCCGCCCGGCGTGCGGAAATAGATCGCCCAGAAATAGTCGCGGTCGATGACCGGCGTGACCTGATAGCCGGTGTCGATCAGCGCCTTGCGCACTTCGAGCTGCTTGGCGCGGTTCTCGACGGCGAAGGCGATGTGGTGCACCGAGCCCGCGCCGAGATCGGCGAAGGCGGCGCCCGGGCAGCGTCTCGATGTCGACGACATCGGCGCCGTTGCCGTCCTTGATCGCCAGCCGCTTGACATTGCCGGACTGTGTCGACCTTCTCGTAGCCCATGAACTTCAGCAGCTCCTCGGTGGCGCCGCCGTCGCGCAGCCTGAGCGACGCCGAATGGAAGCCGCGGATCGCCTCGTCGGCGGGCACGCCGCCCTTCGACCCACGGCGCGCGGCTCGTCGCCCTTGGCCTCGACAAGCGCGAAGCCGTCGCCGTCCGGACCGTCGAAATGCAGGCGGTTCTCGCCGAAGCTGGCTCTCGCGCTTCAGGCCGGTCGACGCCCTCCTTCTCGAAACGCTCCTTCCAATAGCCAGCGTGCCCTCGGGCACGGAAAAGACGGTGGTGCCGACCTCGCCGACGCCGGGCCGGCCCTTGCCGATATTCGGGAACGGGAAATAGGTCATCACCGAGCCCGGCGTGCCGACCTCGTCGGCGTAATAGAGGTGGTAGACGTCGGGCGCGTCGAAATTGACGGTCTTCTTGACCCGGCGCAGGCCGAGCTTGCCGGTGAAGAATGCATTGTTCTGGCGCGCATCCTTCGCCATCGAGGTGACGTGGTGCAGGCCCTTGATCTGGTCGAGCATGTTCAGGCTCCTTCGGTTCGATTCGGCGGCGCATCGCCGCTGTCGATGGCTCGCTATGTCGTCGATCCGCCGGCGTTCAAAGGAGTGCCAAGTTCAGCAATGGACTGTTCTCTATTAGTGAACAATCGACGATCTTCGTTCACCGTCGCGCGCATGGCTCAGCTTGCAAGCGGCCGGAATTTCGGTTCCATGAGCGCGCTGCTCCGACGAGGAGCCCGATTGGCCATGGCGCGGCAGACAACCGAACGTTCTTTTCATCACCTGCGACCAGTGGCGCGGCGACTGCCTGTCGGCCGCCGGGCATCCGGTGGTGCAAGACGCCGAACGCCGATGCGCTGGCCGCGCGAAGGCGTGCTGTTCCGCCGCCACTATGCGGGCGCCGCGCCCTGCTCGCCGGCCCGCGCCTGCCTCTACACCGGCCTCTACCAGATGAACAACCGCGTCTGCCGCAACGGCACGCCGCTCGACGCGCGCCACGGCAACATCGCGCTGGCGGCGCGCGCGCTCGGCTATGACCCGACGCTGTTCGGCTACACCGACGTCTCGCCCGACCCGCGCTATCCTGGCGCCGGGCGATCCGCTGCTGAAGAGCTACGAGGGCGTGCTGCCGGGCTTCACGCGTGCGCCAGCTTCTGCCCGAGCACCAGAAGCCCTGGCTGTCCTGGCTGGCGGCGCGCGGCGTCGATTCCTCGCGCCGGCTATCCCGACATCCATCGCCCGGCGATGGCGCGCCGGCAAGACGTCACCAACGCGCCGCCGGTCTATTCGCAGCGACGAGACGCCGGCGGCCTTCCTCGCCGGCGAGTTCATCCGCTGGCTCGGCGAGCAGGACGACGGCGCGCCTGGTTCGCGCATCTCTCCTTCATCAGCCCGCACCCGCCCTTCATCGTGCCGGAGCCCTACAACACGCTCTACGATCCGGCCGACGGCCCGGCCTTCCGCCGCGCCGGCGACTGGCAGGCGGAGGCCGCGGCGCACCCCTATCTCGCCTACGTGCATCGGCCGGCAGAAGCAGTCGAATTTCCTGCCCGGCACGAAGGGCAAGGTGCGCGATCTCGAGCGAGGACGATTTCCGCGCCATCCGCGCGCTCTACTACGGCATGATCTCGGAGATCGACGCGCAGCTCGGCCGCATCTGGGCCGCGCTCAAGGCGGCCGGCGCATGGGACGACACGATCGTCGTCCTCACCTCCGACCACGCCGAGATGATGGGCGACCATTTCCTGCTCGGCAAAGGCGGCTTCTTCGACGGCAGCTTCCACATCCCGCTGATCATCCGCGATCCCGCGCCGCAGGCAAGACGGCGGGCACGCGGTCGACCGCTTCACCGAAGCCGTCGACATCATGCCGACGCTGCTCGACCTGCTCGGCGAGACGCCGCCGCCGCATCTCGACGGCCGGTCGCTGACGCCCTTCCTCGACGGCGAGGACGCCGGCGGCACTGGCGCGACGCCGCGCATTGGGAGTTCGATTTCCGCTCGATCGAGAAGGGCACGGCCGAGCGGCATTTCGGCCTGAAGCCGCAGCAATGCAATCTGGCGGTCATCCGCACGGAAAAGTTCAAATATGTGCATTTCGGCGGCGGGCTGCCGCCGCTGCTCTTCGATCTCGACGAACGATCCGGGCGAGCTGCGCAATCTCGCCGACGACCCGGCTATCTCTGCCGTGCGGCTCGAGTTCGCCGAGCGGCTGCTCGCCTGGCGGGCCGAGCATCTCGACCAGTCGCTGGCGCTGTCCGCGCTGACGGAGGAAGGCGTCGTGGGCAGTGCCGGCCGTCCTGCCGAGGATCTGAGCGCAAAGAAAGCCCGCGCCGTTGCGGCGCGGGCTTCCTACCTGGCAGGTCCGACGACCTTACTGGGTCATCATCAGGCGCTGCTCGTCACGCTTCTCGGCATAGGTGCTCTCGTCATAGGCGGCGGCCGCGTCGAGCTGCTCCTTGGTGAAGTTCGTGTAGAGGTACTTGTTGCCGTCCTTGTCGGTCATGAAGGCGAGATTGTCGCTGCCGACCGCAACTTCCTTCTCGCCGACGCCGAGGAAGCCGCCGACGTCGATGATGTAGGCGTCGATCTTGCCGTCGGCCGTCAGCACGACGTCGCCGATCTCGCCGACATTGGCGTCGTCGGCGCCGTAGACGGTCGTGCCGATCATCTCTTCGGCGCGGATTTCGGCCGCCGGCAGCTCGGTCAGCGTCGACTTGTCGATCGCCGCCGTGGTCGTCGTGTCGGTCGAAGCGTCAGGCGCCGGCGCGGCCGGATCAGCCGGAGCCGGGTTCTGAGCCATCTGGTCGGCGGGAGCCGGTTCGGCCGGAGCCTCAGCGGTCGTGGCGTCCGGACGGCGGGTGCGTGCCGGAGCCTCGGCGGTGCGTCAGGCCGGCTGCGTCGGCCGGAGCCTCGGCGGTGCGTCAGTCGCAGGGCCGCCGCCGGAGCCGGCTGCGGGTCGGTCGAGGCTACGGGCTGCTCGGGCTCGTAGGCGCTGCGGTCGAATGCGGCCTGCGCCTCGAGCTGCTCCTTGGTCATCGGCGCGACCAGCCAGCGGTCGCCGTCGCGCTCGGCCCATTCGAGCTGGGCGTAGTCGACGGCGACGTCCTTCTCGCCGATGCCGAGGAAGCCGCCGACGCCGACCACCACGGCCTCGATCTTGCCGTCGGCGCCGATCACGATGTCGTTGACGTCGCCGATGTTCTGGGCGTCGTCGCCGGTGCCGTTATAGACGCTCTCGCCGATGATCTGGGTGGCGAGATGGCCGTCGGCCTGTGACCTCGGGAGCGGCCGGAGCGGCTTCCTGCGTCATCGGGGCGGGCTCGGCCGGCGCGGGCGCCGGGGTGGTCGCGTCCTGGGCGAACGCGCCGGTCGCAACAAGCGTTGCGATGGCTGTCGTAGCCAGCAGATTGCGGATCATGATAAACTCTCCTCGTGCGTGATTTCGGGAACGATGTCATTGCATCTGTCGCGCCGGCCTTACTCGTCGCTGGGAGGGTCGGCGCGACGTCACACATGTCACAACGTCGAGTTGGCGAATCCGTTCCGAAAATCCGACCGCTCGGCGGGCGCTGCTATTGTGAAGCGCCGCGAAGCGGACCGGGCGGAAATTCTGTTGATTTCCAGTCAGCTTCGATCATGTCACGGGCATGCCGACGCGCCAGCACCGCCGGCCGACGCTGCGGTGCCGGCCATCAGAGGAACTGCGCTGTGCAGGCTTACGGGGTACGTCGTGCCCTGCTGGGTCTCAGGCTGGGCCGGTGTTCGGCTCGACCGGCGCCAGGCTGCTCCGTGCTCTGGGTATCGATCGCCTCGCCGTAGAACTCCAGCCCGAGCCATACGGCGCCTGCGAGCGCCAGCGCCACGACGAGCACCAGCAGCACCTGCGTGCCCCACCCGCCCTGCCGCGCCTTGTTCGTCGGAATTCTTTCCGCCATCGATCTCTCCCTTTGCTGCACGCAGTACTGTCAGACCAGCACTCAATGCGTGGAAGGTTCGCAGGTTCCCGGCGGAAGGCGCCGACGGAGAGTAGGGCCGGACGAGCTAGTCCGGAGGCTTGTCCCGGATCGGGTCCGGGCTTGCGGTTTTCGCGATAGATCGCATAGGCGACGACCGCGAGCGCCGGCACCAGCAGCGCGCCGAGACCTGCCCGGCTGCGCGTCAGGCCGGGCAGCGCCGCGAGCGCAGCCGCAATGCCGACCGCCGTCAGATCCGACTTGCGCCTTTCGGCGGCGCGCCTGGCGCGAGACCCGGCCGTCAGGCGATGGACGAGCAGGATGAGCAAGCGCAAGCACGATGAAGCCGACGCCGAACCCGATCGCCGTCTCGAGCCGCCCGTACCGCTCGGACAGCCAGATGTACAAGGCGCCGATCAGGAAACCGACGCCGCAAAGGCCGGCCATGCCGGCCAGCAGATAGACGATCGCCGCGCGGCGCGCCCGCCGGATGGCCACGACCGTTTCGCCTGACGCCAGGCTTGCAATCAGCGACGCCAGCATGCGGATGCGGACTAGCGGCGGGCGAGAAGCGCGAACAGGAAGCCGACGCCCGCGGCGATCGCCAGCGAGGTGACGGGCTTCTCGCGCACGCTGGCCAGAATCTGCTCCTCGATGTCCTTGGCGTTGGCGCGCAACTCCTCGAGCTTCGCCTCGCCTTGCGCCCGCAGCTGCTCGGCGCCGAATGCGGCGGCGCGCTTGGCCGCGCCGTATCCATGCTCGCCGGTCGCCGCCATCTGCTTGGCCAGCTTTTCCAGATCCTCCTTCAGCTGCTTGATGTCGGCTTCGATATCGGGAGCTTCATTGGCCCCGTTGCCGGTCTTGCCGGTCGCCGCAGTCGCCATGGCTTCACTCCTTGCGTTTGCCGGCATTCAACGCCGCATGGATGGCGAGGTTCCGACGGGAACAAAGGAATGTCAAAGGGCGTTTTCAGCTTTTAGTCCCATCGGGAAATTTTCATGTCCAATCGCATTGCCAAGAAGGCGCCGATCGTCAGGCTGCCGCCCAAGTCGAATGTCGAGCTTCTCTTGCTGCGCAGCGCGCAGGTCGCGGTGATCGTGATGGGTCTCGTCACCGCGATCTTCGCGCTTCATGCCGGCGAATACATTCTGGCGCCGGCGAGCCTCGGCATCGTGCTCGGGCTGATGCTCGGGCCGGTGGCCACGCGGCTCGAAAAGCGCGGCATGCGGCCAGGCCTTTCCGCCTCGCTGGTGGTGATCCTGTTCATCATCGCGATCTGCCTTTTCGCGGCGGCGGTCGCCACGCCGCTGTCGTTCTGGCTGTCGCGCCTGCCGCAGCTCTGGTCGAGACCTGCAGCTGCAGTTGTCCGAACTCAAGGCGCCGCTCGAAGCGCTGAAAAGCGTGCGCGACCAGTTGCGCGAACTGACCGGCGGCGAAGGCCTGACCGTGTCGGTGGACGAAGGCGTCGGCGTCGAAAGCATGGCGATCCTGGCGCCTGCCGTCATCGCGCAGATCCTGATCTTCTTCGCCTGCCTCTATTTTTTCGTCGCCACCCGCAACCAGACCCGCTCCGCCGTGCTCAAGCTTTGCCTCGACCGGCGGCTGCGCTGGCGGGTCGCGCATATCTTCCGCGACGTCGAGCGGATGGTGTCGCGCTATCTGCTCTCCATCACCGTCATCAACATCGTCGAGGGCGTGGCGGTCGGCATCGCCCTCCATCTCATCGGCATCCCGTCGGCGGCGCTTTGGGGCGCGCTGGCCGCGCTCACCAATTTCGTCGTCTTCATCGGCCCGATCGTGATGGTGGCGATCCTGTTCATGGTCGGGCTCGCCGAATTCGACACGCTCGGCGGCAGCCTGCTGCCGGTCGCGGTCTATCTCGGCATCAACGTGATCGAGGCGCAGTTCGTGACGCCGATGGTGATCGGCCGCACCATGACGCTCAACCCGTTCGTCGTGGTGCTCGCGCTGATCTTCTGGATCTGGCTGTGGGGATGTACTTGTGATCGCTCGAAATGTCCGCGGCGAGTACTGCATCCAGTTCCTCACCTACCTTCACAACTCGCTTTCCGGTTCGGACGTCGAAGACGACTGCACACCCTGACGCGCCGCCTCGCCCACCAGCCGCCAGCAGCAGCTCGCCGTTACGGCTAAAGCACAGCACATAGGCAATGCCTTCGGGAAACGGCAGGATGCCGACGTGCTTACCGTTGTCCGAGTTGTAGAGCACAATTTGTTTGTGACCGGCGATTGCTAAGAGCGGTGCCCACGACTTGCGGCCATTGCAGAAACGGCGGCGGCGCGAGGGCTGTAATTGACCGGCTGCTTCCAGAGGCCGGCTGGCATGGCGGCTGGACCCTGAGGTTTGCTTGCTCCCGCAGGTGCGGCCATCGCCACCGACGCTTTCTTTTTGATCACCGCTTGCGCACCTTTGTTATCAGCGCCGGGCCTCGAATCCACTTCTTCTTGATGACCGCGAGTTTTGCTCCAGGCAGCTTGTCCTGCATGGGAGGCATTGAGGGCTGTTCGGTGTGGCTAACGAGTGCCCATAGCCGCGAACTCTCCAATCGCCCGCGAAAACTACTTGGCCACTGCTGCCGCCTTCCATCAATTCGGAAAGGAATCCAGCGATAACCCCACTTTTCGCTTGGCCTTGGTTGTGACACGTAAAGCAATGCTCGCGGAAAATCCGTTTGACATCGTCGTCGTAGGTGATCTTGGGAGCGGCGGGGGGCAGACCGGTTTTTGTTCCTGTGCGGATGCGGAAACCGAAGCCCCGCAAATCAGAATTGCCAATGTAAATCGCATGATCATTGTTTGGTTAAGTGGCATCAGACCGATCCGTCGGATCCGATAGATGCAGTTTCTTAGTGATTGAATACAAACTCACGTGAGTTCAGTACCGCCCAAAAGACGTCTTCCAAGCCGGCCTGCGGATTGGGCGCTCGAGCGACAATAGCCAACAGCTTTGCTTTTCATCCGCAGTGGGTTTTCGCGAAAGACTGCGGATATACAAGGAATCGACGATCTGTTCGGGCGTTCGCTTTCGTCCAATTGCTTCTCGATCAGCGCCACCTTGTTGAATCTTGCCCTGGCTCGTCCCATTCAGCATGTGCAGTGCTTGCGATAGCAAGGGTCGGTACGAACTTCACAAGTACAAACGGTTTCACGTTTCGCTCGTCCGAAGGTCTCCAGGAAGTACGTCGATGTGTTGCCATTGGCGATCTGAACCGCACGAGCGCCAGAGCGGTAGCCCTTGGAACTTGTCTTTGGTACCGGTCACTTGGCTGATGCAA
>CAVTGO010000007.1:0-234443 GCA_963734275.1 uncultured Actinomycetes bacterium | reverse complement strand
TGCGACGCGACGTCGTCGACCGACCATCGCCGCTCCGAGATCCACCGCCCGCGGTAGCCGCGCACCCGCTCGGCGAGTCGACGGCGCCCGCGATGGAGCCAGACCTTGGCCGCCGACACCGAGCAATCGAGCGCGCGCGCCACGTCGGCGACCGAGCGGTCGTCGAGGTGGTGCAACGTCACCGCCGCGGCCTGCCCCGCCGGGAGCGCTCGGATCGCCTCGTGCAGGTCGGGATCGCGCGGGACGTCCGCGCTAGGCGTCCGAGCTGCCTGCTCGAGCTCGAGCCGCTTCAGCTCCCGAGCCGCACGACGGATCGCGATCCGCGTCGCGACGAGGCGGACCCACGCGATCGGTGCGTCGTAGCCGCGGACCTCATCCCACCGCTCGTACAGCGCCAAGAACGCTTCCTGGGCGACGTCATCGGCGGCATCGCCCAGGAGCGGACGCACCGAGCCCGCCACACGGGCGAAATGCGCCCGGTAGAAGGCAGCGAAGTCCTCGGCATCGTCTACGGCGGCGTCCACCGCGACAGTCTGCGCCTCTGGCGAAGCGTCCGCGACCCGACCCCGGACGTCGTCGAGGCACGAGGCTTGCTAGGTTCCGGGACATGAGCGAACGCATCGAACCCGCCAGGTTCCACGAGATCGGCTGGCGGCGTCTGCGAGACGCCGCGTGCATCCACTTCGACACCGGATCGTTGGACGAGGGCATCCAGCTCGTCGAAGCGATCGGGAGGGTCGCCGAAGGCGAGAGCCGGCCGGACATCGATCTGCGGCCCCGAGGGGTGACGGTCAGACTCGGGACGCACGGGCCGGGACCGACCGAGCGCGATCTCGAGCTCGCGCGTCGGATCTCGGAGGCGGCGAACCGTCTCGGTGTCCGGGCGGACCTGGCAGGTCTGGAGATCGTCCAGGTCGCGATCGACGCGCTCGTCATCCCCGACGTGCTGCCGTTCTGGCGTGCCGTCCTCGGGTACGAGCAGGTCGGCGACGCGGGCCTGGACGACCCCCGCAGGGCCAACCCGCCGTTCTGGTTCCAGCAGATGGACGCGCCTCGCCCGCAGCGCAACCGGATCCACATCGACGTCTACGTCGCCAAGGAGGAGGCCGAGGCGCGGATCGCGGCGGCGCTCGCCGCGGGCGGCCACATCGTCAACGACGAGAACGCGCCCGAGTGGTGGACCCTCGCCGACAGCGAGGGCAACGAGGTCGACGTCGCCCCCTGGCCCGACCTGGACTGAGCGCTCACTCGGCCGTCCGGACGCTGGGCTCCTCGATCAGGTCGAGCGCCCTCGCTCCTCCTGGACCGCAGCGAGCACTTCGACCTCGATGAGGTCCTTCGGGCGTCCCGCGGCCCGCTTCATGCGGATCAGATCCTCGACCGAGGCCACTCGGACGGTGACATCATCGAGCTCGAACTCGACGGCGTCCTCCACGAGATCCGCGAACCCCTCGACGCCCGCAGGCGTCCCGAGCACATCGACGTCGCCCGCGCGCGACGTGAAGGTGAAGTGGTCACCCGCGGCGAGCGTCTTCGCGTCGGGGATGAACGGCACGGGCTCATCGACCCCCCGCAGCTCGGCGCCGAGGTCCTGGAGGGCCGCAGCCAGGCGCTGGAGGTTCTCGGGGGACCGGTCGTAGCAGACGTCCGTGTCTCGCGTGACGCTCGGCGAGCCCAGCAGGCGAGCGGCGACTCCCCCGATGACCACGAACCGAACGCCGTGCTCCTCGAACGTCCGGAACACCTCGAGCGGGTCGAACGGACCCTGGCTCACGAGCGCCGCGCGGCGGTCAGGAGGCGATCGAGATTCGCGGCGTCGCGCACGAGCGAGAGCATCCGCTCCCGCGGTGACATCGCGAGGAGCTCGACGATCTGGGTCCGGTCGACGCCGCTGCCCGCCCGAGGCACCGTTGTGAGCTCGCGTCCGCAGGCAACCAGCAGGCGCTCGATCGTGTCGAGCCTCGGTACGACGACGCCCGTCTCGATCCTCGCCACGGTGGGCTGGGGAACGTGCGCCGCACGCGCCAGCCCGCGCTGGCTGAACCCGGCTTCACGCCGAGCCTGTCGCAGAACGGCACCGGCATCCACGCACGGATGATAGCACGGATGCTATCAACCTCGGCCGTGAGGTCCCTGGGAGCAACGAGATCACTTCTGATATCAGGCGCCCCGAGGCGATCCCCCAGGCTGCACCCCGCCCCAGAGGGTGGCTCCACCCTCGTCACCACCGCCCGAAGGCCGCAGGATCGGGTCATGGACCTCCCGCGCACTTCCACCTCCGCATGGGCGAGACGAGCGCTGGCCGTCGGAGCGATCGGGTTCGCGGTGTTCTGGGGCGTCTCGCCGACGACCGCCAACGAGGACCTGCCGTGGATCGCCACGCTCGGCGTTCACGGGCTCGTGATCGCGTGCCTCGCGTTCGGCCTGGGCACCCTCGCACTCGAGATCCGCCGTGACCCGCGGGCACGGACGATGCTCCTCGGCATCGGCGTCACGATCGCGGGCATCCTCACGGCGTTCCTCCTGATCCCGATCGGGCTGGCCCTCGTTGGGATCGGGCTCCTCATCGTTCGGGGATCCCGCGTCGCCGCGGCGCTCCTGCTCGGGGGTTCGGCGGGCCTCGTCGCCGCCTACGCGGCCGGCGCGCGCGTCGGCATGGAGGGCGCGGGGCCGATGTCGAGCGGCGAGATCGCCTGGTTCCAGGTGTCGGTCGCACTGACGGCCGCGGGCCTCATCGCCCTCGGTCGCCACCGTGCGACGCGCGACGCGGTGGAGGTCCTTCTGTAGGGTGTCCCGATGCCCCTCGCCGTCGAAGCCCACCAGCTCGTCAAGCACTACACCGGTCGCGGAGGAACCGTCGAGGCGGTCCGCGGGGTCGACCTCCAGGTAGCCGAGGGCGAGGTGTTCGGGTTCCTCGGACCCAACGGCGCCGGCAAGTCGACGACCGTCCGCATGCTGACCACCCTCATGACGATCACGTCGGGCTCGGCGAAGGTCGCCGGCATCGACGTGGCCGCCGACCCCGACGCCGCACGCATGCGGATCGGCGTCGCGCTCCAGGAGGCCGGGCTCGACGCTCGGCAGACGGGCCGAGAGCTGGTCATGCTGCAGGCCAAGCTGTTCGGTTCCTCCCGAGCCGAGGCCGCCGCGCGCGCGCAGGAGCTCCTCGAGCTCGTCGACCTCGTCGAGGCGGCGGACCGGCTCATCAAGACGTACTCCGGCGGCATGAAGCGGCGGCTCGACCTGGCGTCGGCGCTCGTCCACCAGCCCGACGTCCTCTTCCTCGACGAGCCGACGACCGGGCTCGACCCGGCCAGCCGGCTGACCGTCTGGGACGAGCTCCGGCGGATCAACGAGCGCGGGACGACCGTGTTCCTGACCACGCAGTACCTCGAGGAGGCCGATCAGCTGTGCGAGCGGCTCGCGATCATCGACGAGGGCGTGATCGTCCGCGAGGGCACGCCGGCGTCGTTGAAGGCCGACCTCCGGCAGCGGCTCGGGCTGAGCCAGGACCCCACGCTCGACGAGGTCTTCCTCGACGCGACCGGCCGCACCCGCGAGCGTGCCGCGGGCGAGGTGCAGGAGGTGAGCGCGTGAGTCAGACGATGTTGCTCGCGCACCGCGCCGTCCGGGAGTCGCTCCGGACGCCCGAGGCGCTGCTGCCGACGCTGTTCATCCCGCTCTTCTTCCTCGTCGTGAACGTCGGCCAGGCCGGCGGGATCTTCCCGTCGGACACGACCCCGTTCCTCGCGGGCCAGAGCTACGCGGCCTTCCAGCTCCCGACCTCGCTGTTGCTCGCCGCGTCGTTCGGCAGCGCCGCGCTCTACCTGGTCGAGGACATCGAGGGCGGGTACTTCGACAAGCTGCGCGCGACCCCCGTCGCTCGTGGCGCGCTCGTGTGGGGCCGGTTGTTCGCCGAGGCCCTGAAGGCGGTGGCGCTGTCGATCGTCATGCTGCTCGTGGGCCTGCTCTTCGGGATCGACGTGGCGAGCGGACCGCTGGGCATCGTGCTCCTCCTCGTCTTGACGGCGTCGTGGGCGGCGGTGTTCTCGGGGTTCATGCAACTCATCGCGTTGAAGACGAGGAGCGCCGCCGCGACGAACTCCGGCGGCCTCATCTTCTTCCCGCTGCTGTTCCTGACCCCGAGCTTCGTCCCGCGCGAGATGCTCACGAGGCCGATGGAGATCGCGGCGACGTACAACCCGGTGACCTACATCATGGAGGCGCTCCGGTCGCTGATCCTGGTCGAGCTCGAGTGGGACGTGATCGGGAAAGGCTTCGCGGTCGTGGCGATCGCCGGCGCGCTGATGGTGGCGCTCAGCCTCCGGACGATCCGCCGCTACGACTGATCGACGACTCCTCTACGGCGCCTCGCACGACGTCGGCAGCGGCGCCGGGTCCGACGACGCCCCGAGCTCGCGGATCCGCTCGATGAACGACGCCGTCTGCGGATCGGACTCCATGTCCTGGTAGACCGGTCGGGCCGCGCGCTCGAGGGCCTCGATGTCGCCGGGCTCGGCCGCGACGATCTGACCGCCGCCGGAGCAGAACGCGTCGATCGTCGTCGGACGCCGGGATCAGCTCGCTCGCGAAGGCGAACGTCTCGCCCGCGGCCTCCTCCAGGATCTCCCGCTGAGCATCGGAGAGCGAGGAGGCGGCCGCCTCGGATGCGAACAGTGCGTTCACCCGCGGGAACCACACGACGTTCCCGGTCACGAACGAGCCCGGCGGCGCGAACTCCAGCGCGAGGCCGAACGAGGTCTCGATGCCGTCGACCTCTCCGCTCGCGATCGCCTCGTCGAGATCCGACCCGTTCAGGCCGTACGCCGGCTTCCCGCCGAGCGCACGGACCAGCGCGTCGGTCGCCTCGGACGGCACGAGGCGGATCGCCGCTCCCTCGAAGTCGTCGAGCGACCGGAGCGGCGCGGCGTACCCGAGCGGGTGCCGCAGCTGATCTGGGTACAGGCCGAGGCCCACGAACCCCGCCTCGTCGAGTCCGGCGAGCATCTCCGACGCGATCGGATCCGTGAGCACG
The DNA here is from genome assembly GCA_963734275.1 of uncultured Actinomycetes bacterium. Lineage (GTDB taxonomy): Bacteria > Actinomycetota > UBA4738 > UBA4738 > HRBIN12 > CAVTGO01. The sequence continues at coordinate 229,408 of CAVTGO010000007.1, read as the reverse complement.
TCGCTGGAGCACCCCGTGATCCGTGATGAGGAACGGCGCCTGCAGTGCCTGGAAGCTCGGGACGCCGAACGTGTCCCACACGCGGGTCGCCGGTCCATCCGAGGTCGAGCTCCCCGTCCTCGACGCGCTCGACCACGCCCTGCTCGCCCGCGTCCCCTCCCGCCGCCCACTGGATCTCGATGGCGATCGCGCCGTCCGAGAGCTCGCCGACGAGCTCGGCGAAGTGCTCCACGACCGGCGTGTCCGGGCGGCCGCGCGGGTCGGCGACGCCGAGCGTCAGGGTCACGGCCGCGGCGACCTCGCCCGAGGCGGCCGGGTCGACGAAGTCGATCGAATCCACGACCGCCTGCGCGACCTGGACCCGCTCCGCGAAGTGATCCTTGTCGTCCGAGTACAGGATCGTCACGGTCTCGCCGTCGACCTCGGGCAGCACGATCAGCCGGTACGCCATCCCCGAACCGAACGGGAACGCGTCGGGCCCGATCGGGAAGACCGGGAGGCAGGCCTGCGGGAAGGGCCGCTGGTCCCTCGGCGCGCACGGGGTGCCCGGGTCGACGCGGAGGTCGACCTGCTGGCCCGGATAGCCGTCGATCTCGACCGGCGATCGGCTCGCCGACGGCCTCGCACCCGTGTCCTCGAGGAACCAGGCGAACAGGTCGTCGGGCGCCGGCATCGTCTCCAACGGGACCCCGGGGTTGCCCGGGTCGGCGACCACCTCCTGCAGGTTCATGAAGTCATGAGCTCGGCGTACGGGAACTCGTCGAGCTGCCCGAAGGTCACGAACCCCGGCACGTTGGCCGCGCCGTACCAGTTGCGTCGTCGTCGTGATCACGGCCTCCGGCCCGATCCGGGCGAGGTAGTTGCCGGGAGCCATCAGCGACTGGCCCTCCGGGATCGGGGTGCGGTGACCTCCGCTTCGGGCGAAGCCTCGGCGGACGGCTCGGCCGTCCGTCCCTCGGGCGGCTCCTCCGAGCCGCTGCAGGCTGCGACCAGCATCGCCACCACCACGATCGTCACGACGGCCCGACCGGAGATGCGCCTCATGTCTCGTCCCCCCTTCTCACGTATGACATGGATGCGGAAGGGTGGGCAAGCGTGTAGAGATCCGTCGCAGGGGCTTCACAACCGGCCGGGTTTGCGCATTCATGTCACGGATGGACGCTGAAGGCGGATCCGGGCGCCGGGAGGCGCCGGGCGTCGAGCACGCCCCGGCGCCCTCGGACGACCTCGTGGAGGACCGCGCCGCGCTGTCCGTCAGCTTCGAGGACTTCTTCGAGATCGAGCACAGCCGGCTCTTCGGGGCGCTCGTGCTGATGACCGACGACCGCCACGAGGCCGAGGACCTCATGCAGGACGCCTTCCTCCGGGTCTGGGAGCGGTGGCACCTCGTGCAGTGGCTCGCCAGCCCGACCGGGTACCTGTACCGGACCGCGATGAACTCGTTCCGGATGCGCCGCCGTCGCGCGATGGTCGCGAGCCGCCACGCCATCCGGCGCATCCGGGTGACGAAGGAGCTGGACGAGGCCGAGGCGCGCCACGAGGTCGATCGCGGCCTCGCCGAGATGCCGCCACGGCAACGCGCCGCCGTGGTCCTGACCGAGCTCCTCGAGTTCAGCTCGGGCGAGGCGGCCGAGGCCCTGGGCGTCAAGCCCGCGACGGTGCGCAAGCTCGCGCAACAAGGGAGGGACACGCTGCGGAGGACCCTCGGCGTGCCGCGGGGGAGGACCGAGCCGTGAGCGAGCTGCGGACGGCCCTCGAGCAGCGCCGTCAGGGCGCACGTGCCGGACCCCGGCGCCTTCGACCGGCTCGTCCGCCGGCGCGGGCGGAAGGAGCGAACCCAGCGCCTCACGGCGATCGTCGTCGCGCTCGCGGTCTCGGCGGCGGGCATCTGGGCCCTCGTGCACGCCGGGACCTTCCGGGCGCGCCCCGCCGCGCCGACGATCGACCGAACGACGGTGGGACGGCTCGACGTCGCCTGGACGGCCGCGGTCGGCGGCGCGACGGCCCCCGTCATCTCGGGCGACCTGGCGTTCGTCGGGAGCGAGGCGGGCATCCTCTACGCGCTCGACGTCCGCACCGGCGGCGTCGTCTGGCTCGGCACGGCTCGGCGGCCCGATCGTCTCCGAGGCCACCGTCTCCGGCGACCAGGTGGTCGTCCACACGACCGAGGGCGTGCTGGCGGCGTTCGAGATGTCGTGCGGCACGCGCGGCGCGACCTGCCTGCCGTCGTGGACGGCCCGGACCGGCGGCGTCGGCGCTCCCCCGCTCGCCGCCGGCGACCTCGTGCTGGTGAACACCGGGAAGCGGCTGCTCGCGTTCGACGCGGCGTGCGGGACCGGCGGCGACCTGTGCGAGCCGGCGTGGACCGGCATCGCGACGCCGGTGGACGGCACCGGCCCCTCGGTCGCCCCGGCGCTCGCCGAGGGGACCGTCTGGACGGTCATCGGCCAGGACTCGACGATCTTCCCGTTGCCGTGCCCGGCGCCCGAGGGCGGCCGCTGCCGAGGCGCTCAACCATCGCTTCACCGGCGTGCTCCGCACGGGCCCCGTCGTCGGCGGGGGGATGGTCTTCGTCGGCTCCACCAGCGGCTACGTCTACGGCTACCGGGCCGACTGCACCACCGCGTGCGAGGCCATCTGGCGAGCGCTCGCCACCGACCCCACCGAGCCCGCCGTCGCCGGCGGCTTCGTCTACGTGTCCGGCGCCCCGAACGGCGGCCTCGCCGCCGTCGCGCAGGACTGCCGCTCCGACGGCGCGGTCTGCGCTCCCACCTGGACGGGTGACATCAACGGCTCGCCGACGTCCCGGGTGATCGTCTCGGACGGCGTCGTGTACCTCGGCTCCAGCGACGGCAACCTCTACGCGTTCCCCGCGACGTGCGACGCGCGATGCGCCCCCCTCGCCACGATCCGGATCGGCGCGTCCATCGAGGCACCCGCCCTCTGGCAGGGTCGCGCGGTCCTCGTGACGGCCAGCGACGGGACGCTCCGAGCGCTCACCGTCGACGGGCGCGGCCTGTAGCGGTTTGCGCGGTTCCTCGCCAGTCGTGAGACTCGCGCGATGCGATGCCCCTCCTGCGGAGCGGAGTCCGAGCGAGCCAAGTTCTGCCCCGAGTGCGGCGAGCGGTTGGAGGCCGCCCGCTCGCCGACGCGACGCTTCGTCACGGCGCTGTTCTGCGACCTCGTCGGATCGACCGAGCTCGGGGAGCGCGTCGATCCCGAGGTGCTGCATGTCGACCCTCGACGCGTATTTCGCGGCGATGCGCTCGGCGATCGAACGGCACGGCGGCGAGGTCGAGAAGTTCATCGGCGATGCCGTGGTCGGCGTCTTCGGCGTGCCGACCATGCACGAGGACGACGTCGTTCGCGCCGCGCGCGCGGCGCTCGAGATGCGCGATGCGGCGGGCGCGATCGAGGTCGGCGGCCGGCCGCTCGCGGTCCGGATCGCGATCGACGCCGGAGAGGCCTTCGCCGATGTCGCCGCCGCCCGCGAGGGGCGGATCGCCGGCGACGTGTTCAACACGGCGGCTCGCCTCCAATCGGCCGGGGCGCCGGGCGAGGTGCTCGTGTCCGAGCGTGCCGAGCGGCTCGGCCGCGGCGCGCTGGAGACCGAGCCGCTCGAGCCGTTCGTCCTGAAGGGGAAGGAGGAGCCCCTGCCCGCCGCCCGCGTCCTCGGGGTGCGAGCGTCGGCGCGGCGACCCGACTCGCCCTTCGTCGGCCGCGGCAGGACGCTGGCGCTGCTCGAGAGCGCGCTCGCCGACGCGACCGAGGCCGGCGCGTGCGTGCTCGTCACGGTGCTCGCGCCGGCGGGCGTGGGGAAGTCGCGGCTCGCCGACGCGTTCTCGGACGCCGTCGCGGATCGCGTGAACGTGTTGCTCGCCCAGACCCCCTCGTACGGCGACGGGGTGACGTTCGCGCCGCTCGTCGACCTGCTCGCCGCGATCGCCGCCACCCCGGCGTCCGACGGCGCGTCGATCTCCCGCGTCCTGGAAGCGCGCCTGGCGACGAGCCCCGACGGCGCGACCGTCGCCGCGCGGCTCGCGCAGATCCTCGGCGTCGGGCAACCCTCCGCGTCGGACGCGGCCTGGGCCGTGCGGCGCCTCCTGGAGACCCTCGCCGACGAGCGCCCGGTCCTGGTGGTGCTCGAGGACGTCCACTGGGCCGAGGCGCCGATGCTCGATCTCGTCGAGGCCGTGGTGCAACGGCTCCGCGGCCCCGCCGTCGTCCTGTGCCTCGCGCGGCCCGAGCTCCTCGAACAGCGCCCGACGTGGGCGGCCGGGATGCCCAGGTCGCTCACCATCACGCTGCCCCCGCTCTCGACGGAGGACGCGCGCCGGCTCGCGGAGCACGAGCTCGGAGGCGCACCGGCGCCGATCGTCGACCGCGTCTGCGCGACCGCCGAGGGCAACCCGCTGTTCCTGGGACAGGTCGCGGCGATGCTCCGCGACCGCGGCGCGATCGTCGACGGCCGGTGGGTCGGCGACGGCGAGATCGACATCGAGATCCCGGCGACCGTGCAGGCGCTCCTCGCCTCGAGGCTCGACCGGCTCGACCCCGCGACCCGGCTCGTGGCCGAGCGAGCGTCGGTGGAGGGCCGCCGGTTCCGCGGAGCCGTCGTCCGCGACCTCTCGGGGCTCGGGCCCGACGAGGTGGTCGCGGCGCTCGAGTCCCTCGAGGCGAAGGGGCTCGCGCGCCGGGAGGACCCGGGCGGCGAGCGCTGGCGGTTCGAGCACGGCCTCGTCGCGGACGCGGCGTACCGCGGCATCTCCAAGCGGACCCGTGCGGATCTCCACGAGCGGCTCGCGGACCGGATCCTCGAGCGGGACGCCGACCAGCCGGACGCCGACGAGTCCGCGGCCCGTCACCTCGAACGCTCGCTCCGCCTGCGCGAGGAGCTCGGCGAGGGGACGGCCGAGGCGCTCGCCTCGCGCGCGGGCGAGCTGTTCGCCGACGCCGGCGCGAGGGCGTTCGCCGCGCTCGACCTCCCCACGGCGCGCGACCTGCTCGGACGCGCGGCGTCGCTCCTGCCGTCGGCGTCACCGCGCCGGCTCGACATCCTGCCGAACCTGGGCGTCGCGCTGAGCGAGACCGGACGTCCCGCGGAGACCGAGGCGCTCCTGTCCGCCGCGATCGAGGAGGCCCGCGCGTCGGGATCGGTGCGGGACGAGCTGCGCGCCCGGGTCCAGCTGCTGTCGAACCACGTCTACCGGTCGCCGAACGAAACGGAGATCCGCGCGGCGACCGAGGAGGCGCTGGCCGCCGCCCGGACGCTCGAGGAGATGGGCGACGAGGTCGGCCTCGCCGAGGCGGAGATCGCCGTGGAGTACCTCGGCTGGATGGCCGGCGACGTCGAGCTCCAGCACGTGTGGTCGATGCGAGCTCTCCGGCACGCGATGGCCGCGGGACGCCCGCGCGAGGCGGCACAGAGCGCCGCCGACCTGACGCTCTCCTCCGGCGTCGGGCCGCTCCCGCTGCACGAGTGCCTCCGCGTCGCGGACGAGGTCGAGCGCCTCGCACCGGGTCCCGTGACCGAGACCACCGCGCTGGCGCTGCGGGCGATCGCCGCGCTCGCCGCGGGTGACACCTCCGCGTTCGCCGAGACCGAGCGCACCTGGCGCGACCTCGTCGAGCGGGCCGGGACGGGGTGGCTCGGCGCCGCCCAGGCCCTGACGATCGCCGCCGTCGAGTCGTGGGCCGGGGCGCACGAGGACGCCGAGCGCCGGCTCCGCACCGCGCGCGAGACGCTCGCCGGCGTGGGGGACATCTGGTGGTTCGGCACGATCGACGGCCTGCTCTGCTCGGCGCTCGCGGCGCAGGACGACCGCCGCGCGTTCCTCGCGCTCGCCGACGCGTTCGTCGGTTCCGACCTCGTCCCCGATCGCGACCTGCTGTCTCGGCGCGAGATGGCCAGGTCCCATGCGCTGCTCCTGCGCGGCCACGTCGCGGACGCGGAGTCGGCGGCCCGGCGAGCGCTCTCGATCGCGCAAGGCAGGACGCTCCCCCTCGCCCAGGCCGACGCGGAGGTCGCCCTCGCCCGAGCGCTCGATGCACGAGGCCTCGAGTCCGAGGCCGAGCTCGCGAGGTCCCGTGCGATCGAGATCCTTCGGGCGAAGCGTCACGACGCTGCCGTCGCCTGGCTGAGCTCGGGACCCGCATGACGGGCGACACCGAGGAGCGACCGGCCGAGCGCGAGCGGGTCACAACCGCCAGGAACGCGTCGAGGTGCGGCGCGCGCGACCGTGACGGCGAGACGTCACGCCCGGACGAGCTCGTGCTGCATCGCCCACAGGGCGGCGGCGGCTCGCGTCGAGACCCCGATCTTCGTGTAGACGTGCTGGATGTGATGGTCGGCCGTCTTCGGCGAGATGTAGAGCTGCTCGGCGATCGCCCGGGTTGTGAGCCCTCGCGCCGCGAGACGCAAGACCTCGACCTCGCGGCCGCTGAGCCCGCCCGGGTGTTGAACACGGGTCTTTCGCGGCGGCTCGTCGTGTCCGGCCGCCGCGAGCACGGCCTCGGCGGCGGCGGGCTCGAGCAGCCCCGCCGACGCGAGCCGACGGAGCTCGACGGCGGCGGTCGCGTCCGATGACGCGTCGCGGTCGGCGCGGTCGGTCGTGAGTCCCACGTAGACGTCCACGGCGGACAGGACCTGGGCACCGCGCTCGATGCTCCGCGTGCCCTTGTGGTAGCCGGACCCGTCGGCCCGCTCGTGGTGGGCGGCCGCGTACGGGTTCAGGAGGGCGAGCGCCGGCGAGCGGCGGAGCATCTGCTCGGTGAGCATCGGGTGGAGCTCGACCCGGTCGAGCTCGGCGCGCGTGAGCGGACCGGGCTTGTCCCAGATGGAGTTCGGGACCCCGGTCGTGCCGAACTCGTGCACCAGCGCCGCCCGTCGGATCGCCGCGACCTCGTCGTCGGCGCATCCGAGCGTCGCCGCGGCATCGGCGGCGAGCTGCGCGCACCGGCGGCTGTGCCCCGACCGGTAGGGCGACTTGAGGTCGATGAAGTCCGCCGCCACGGAGAGCGCGTCGTCGAGCTCGGCGCCCTCCAGGGTGCGATGCGGTTCCGGCTCGAGCTCGAGCACGGCGTCCCATGGCTCCATCTTGGCGAGCTGGCGGAACCACTCCTCCCCGTTCGCGACGAACCGGTCGGCGAGCTCCGGGTCGTACGTGCGGTCGCGGCGATCGCGAGCCGCGGCGATCGCCTCGGCAGGCGAGAAGCGGCGACCGATCGCCTCCATGTCGTGGCTGAGGTGCACGACGCGGGTCGCGAGCGGGATCTCCTCGCCCTTGGCGCCCGTGGGGAAGCCGGCCCCGTTCCACCGCTCGTACGTGAACGCGAACGCCTGCTGGACGTCTTGCCCCAGGCCGAGACGCTCGATCAGCATGCCCCCCACCTCGCACCCGGTCGCGAAGTTGTGGACCGCCCAGTCGTGCCCCTGCTCCTGGATCGTCTGGACGATCTGCTCGTGCTCCTCGGGGGGATGGCCGGCGGTCGCGTACGCGACCATGGTTCGGCCGACGTCCGCCGGATCGCCGGCGTCGAACACTAGCGTCGCGGCGAGGATCGCGACGTCGTCCCCGAAGACGGTCGAGATCTCGTGCGCGTGACCCGTGCACCCGATGTAGCGGAGCAGGGTGAGCCAGTACACGGTCTCGCGGAGCTCCGCGTCCACGCCCAGCTCCCGGCACATCGCATCCGCCAGGAGACACGAGCGGAGCTGCGACTCGAGCGGCTGCCCGAACGCGTTGTCCTGTCCGAGCGCGAACGTCGTAACCAGCTCGCCCAGACGCAGTGACGGTTCCGGAATGGGGAGACCTCCCGATGTGGTGACGGGTCGAGACGGTACACGCTGAGCCGCCATCGAGCAGAGAGGGGGAAGGCCAGGTCAGGCCGGGTACACCGCAGAACGTCTCATCGGTGAGGTATCGACGAAGGAGGAGCAGATGCTGCTGGCAACCACGACGGTCGAGGACGTGGATCGTTTCCTGGAGGTCTTCTCGACGAAGGGCGCCGAGAAGCGCAAGGAGCATGGTTCCAAGGGCGCGACCGTCTTCCGCGACCCGAACGAGGACGACCGCGTCTGGGTGATCTTCGACTGGGACGCCGAGGGCTGGAAGAGCTTCGTCTCCGACCCCTCGGTCCTGCCGATCATCAAGGAGGCGGGCCACAAGGACAGGCCGCAAGCCGCGACGCTCAGCGGTCAGTACGAGGCCTGACGGGACCGAGCGAGAGCGGCGGGCGGGAGACGAGCATGGACCTCGGGACGGTCGCGGGCTGGGCCAGCGTGTTCCTCGGTCAGCTCGTCTCCTGGCCGCAGGTTTTCAAGCTGCGACGCGAGCGAGGCGACGGCGTCTCGCTCGCGTCGTACGCGATCGTCAACGTCTCGATGGCGCTGTTCTTCGTCCACGCCATCGGGATCGACGACACCGTTTCGATGGTGTCCGTGCCGGTGTCGATGGTCCCGAACGTTCTGATCGCCACGACGCTTCTACGGCGGCGGCGGCTCGACCATACGCACATGGATGACGCGCTCAGGAAGTCGGATGCAGCCAGCGGATACCAGCGCCACCGCGCCTCATCCAACTACGAGTGAACGTCAAGCAGAAGAGTCGCCGAGTGACGGACCGGTTCAGCCGGGTGTCACCTCGAGCGCGCTCCGTACGAACCCTATGACCTCCCGCTCCCGCCGTCGGAGCGACGCTCTACCCCTGTCCTTTCCGACCACCGCATTGAGAACGCTTGCCTCAGTCAGAGATCCAACAACGGCGGTGTACAGCATGAACAGCAGCAACGCCGGGTCCTGCTTCCGTATCTCTCCCGCGTCCATCCCCGACTGAAGGAAATCCACCGCTCGCTTGCGTAGCGGATCGATCACGCTCGCGAAGCGTTCGAAACCCTCGGCGCCGAGGCGGCCGGCCTCGCGGATGAACATCGGAAACTCGGGCCACTCCTCGGCGAGCTCGAACACGGCGTGGATCACCGCCTCAGCTCGATCCCAGTACCCCTCCTTGCCCTCGAGCGCGGCAACGACTTCCTCGGCCACGCGTTGGGCCGCCGCCTGCAGACACGCTTCGAGCAACGCGTCCTTCGTGGGGAAGTAGTACAGGAGCGTCTGCTTCCGGATCCCGACGGCGGTGGCGATCTGCTCGAGGCTCGCACCCGAGTACCCCTCACGGCCGAAGGCGCGGATCGCCTCCTCGATGAGGGCGTGCCGCCGGACCTCGCCACCGGTGCGGGTCACGGTGCTACCTCCAGGTCGGCGGCTTGCCGCTCCGCCGGATCGGGCGCGACCCCTCCCAGGTGCGCAGCCAGCCGGGGCCTTGGGGGCCGGCGAGCTTGGGCGTGTCCCCCGCGGCGGCGCGCCGGCGGGACTCGAACCAGGACGTGCGGTCCTCGTCGAAGAGCTCGGCCACGGCCTGCTGCATCCGGAGCGAGAGCTGCTGGTGGGTCTCGCCGTCCGTCGGGTAGAGCGCCTGGCCGTACCGGACGCGGATCGGCGGGCGGCCGGGCTTCGGCCAGGACCGGCCCTTGGGCATCGCCGCGTAGGCGCCGATGATCGCGATCGGGACGATCGGCATGTGCATCTCGATCGCCAGACGCGAGGTGCCGTGGCGGAACCGCTGGAGCCAGCCGTCGTTGGAACGCGTCCCCTCGGGGAACACGATGATGTTCCACCCCTGCCGGATCAGCTCCTTGGCCTTGGCCGTCGCGCGCTCGCCGGCGCCGCGCTCGACGGGGAACCCCGCGTACACGAGCGACGTGAACGCCGAGCGCCACCACACGTCGAAGAAGTAGTCCTTGGCGGCGGCCGTCGCCGTCTTGTCACGCCACTTCCTCGGCAGCGTCGTCATCAGGATCGACGCGTCCAGGTGGCTCGAGTGGTTGCTGATGAACATCACCGGGCCCCTGACGCCCTCCAGGTTGTCCCGGCCGAAGACCTCGGGCGCGGTCTCGTTCCAGATGATCGTGTGGAGCCCGACGTCGAGGATCACGTCGCGGGCGACGCGCGCCGCGTCGGTGCGGGCCCAGTCCGTCGGGAAGTCCCACGCCTTGGGGGGCGGCGTGGAGGACTCGGCGGCGCGAGGGATCATCGTGCGGCGGCCCCAGCGCCAGCCCTTGGCGACGTCGCGGATCTCCCTCGTCAGCTTGGCGCCCTTGGCGGCCATCACCGCACGTCCGCGATCGCGAGCGGGGGCACGTGCAGGTACGTGATCGAGGGGCTCCGCCCGACCGTCTCCCCCGCCATCTCGAGCGCGTCGCGGAAGCTCGTCGCCGCCCGGTAGCCCAGGCGCTCGCACGTCTTCGGGTCCCCGCCGACGACGATCACGTCGCCCAGGTAGTCCAGGCCGTGCGCGCCCCAGTACCACATGTAGAACGGGTGGACGCCGTGGTACGCGTGGCTCTTGCGGTACAGGTGGATGTACCAGGGGTCGGTGGCGTAGCGCTCCTCGTACTTGGACTCGATCGTCGAGGGGTCGGTGGTCTCGGCCAGGACCTCCTCGAAGAAGTCCACGTAGCTGGGGTGGTGCACCTGGTGGAACTCGTTCGGCACGGGGTGGAACATGATCATCGCGCCGCCGGGACGGACGACCGGCTTGTTGCGGTACATGTTGAACAGGTACCCGAGCCCCAGGCAGTGGACGAGGATCGGGTTCATGATCGAGTTCACGTTGTAGGGGCGAGATGTACGGCAGCCCGACGACCATGATGTCGGCCTGCCCGTCCACCTCGACGAGCTGCTGCTCGTGGAGCCTGGCGAGGGTGCGCTCGTGCACGGCCTCGGTGTCGCCGGCGTTGATGCCGGTCACGCCGGTCGGCGACTTGATCCGCGTCCAGATCTGGTGACGGGGCTGCGCCGGCGCGAGGTCGTTGCCCTTCTTCGCCGCCAGGTACGTGCCCTGCTCGATGAGCGACCACTCCCACTCGCGCTTGTTCATGAAGCCGAACGGCTCGGGGAAGGTCTGGTTGTTCAGCGTGGTCTCGATCGTGAAGATCTTGAGGCCGGCGTCCTTCAGCACGTCGCCCATCCGCTTGCACGAGTCGTGGATCGCGCTGCGGCCCGGCCGCGGGTCCATGTAGGACTTGGAGTGCAGCATCGTGTGGACGTTGTGGTGGTGCTTCACGCTGCGGTAGCTCGCCAGGCCGACCGGCACCGACTTGTGGCCGCCGTCCATCGCGACGAGGTTGATGTTCACGTAGATCAGCAGGTCCGACTCCATCGCCCGCTTGTTGAGCTCGACCTCCTCGCCCTGGTCGGTCTTGCCCACGTAGACGAGGTTGTCGCGGTCCTCGGCGTCGTGGTTGGTGAGGTCCTTCGGGTAGAAGGAGCGGAAGACGCGCTCGCCGACCGCGTGCTCGATCTCGTCGGCGGTCATCCGGCGGTGGAGCGAGTTGGCCATCGTGAGCTTGATGTCCTCGACGCCGTGGCGCGCCGCGAGCTCGATGACCTCCTCGAGGACCAGCTGGCGGATGTCGGGGCTCTGCATCGGGGGCAGCGGGATCGAGATGTCGTCGATCGCGATCGTGAGCTTCATGCCCGCCGTCAGCAGCTCGCGGAGCGGCGGGCTGTCGTGCGGGTGCTCGAGGGCGTCGCGGATCGCCTGGCGCACGTTGCGGATGCGCGTCAGCGGGTCGGGCGGGTAGATCACCCGCGAGCCGAGCGGGAACTTCTGGAGGCGGAACCCCTCCCCCTGGTGGACGAGGAGCGGCGGGGTGCGCTCGTCCACCTCCAGCACGAATCCCGGTCTGCCCATGTCAGCGTCTCCTCGCGTCGGTGTCGGTCATGTCGGTCTCAGTCGGTCCTCGGGTCGAAGGCCACCTTCAGCGTGCCGAGCTTGCCCGCGCCGAGCGCGTGGTCGATCGCCTCGCGCCAGCGGCGGAGCGGGTACGTCGCGCCCACGATCCCCTCGATCGGGTTCTCGCGGGCGATGTCGATCGCCAGGTCGAAGCTGTGGCGCTTCTGCTTGGCCACGGTCTCCATCCCGCCGGTGTACGAGCCCACCAGCTCGAGCTCGCGGAACCAGAGCGGCGTGAGGTCGGCGCCCTGCGACCGGGATGCCCGAGACCACGACGCGGCCGCCCGCGCGCGCGACGCGCAGCGAGAGGTCGAGCGAGCGCCGCGAGCCGACGCAGTCGATCACGACGTCGGCGCCGCCCAGCAGGTACGGCGCGCCGCGCTCGGGCTTCAGCTTCATCGCGTGCGAGGCGCGGCGGACGGCGTTGGTCGCCTCCTTGCGGCTCGACGACGTCGGTGGCGCCGAACGCGCGGGCCCACTGCTGCTGCTTGCCGTGCTTGGCGACGACGGTGATGCGGCCGGCCTTCGTGAGCTCCTTCAGCGCGAGCAGCGTGAGCACGCCGACCGTGCCGGCGCCGACGAGGACGACCTCGGCGTCCGGGCGGACCTCGGCGCGCAGGGCGGTGTGGACGGCGCACGAGAGCGGCTCGACGAGCACGGCCTTGCGGTCCGAGAGCTCCTCGGGGACCGGGTGGAGCTGCGAGCGGTGGGCGACGAACATCTTGCTCCAGCCGCCGCCGGTGTCGGCGCAGTAGCCGGTCTGCAGGCCGGCCTTCAGGTGGCCGGTCGTGACGCGGTCGCAGCGGCCGTTCAGGCCGGCGGCGCAGCTGGGGCACGGGTCGAGCCCGCGGGCGAGGCACGACAGCACGGGCTCGAGGGCGATCCGCGTGCCGGCCGGGAGGTCGTCCACGTCGTCGACGAGCTCGCCGACCACCTCGTGGCCGGGCACGAACGGCATCGAGACGAGCGCCGAGAAGTAGAAGCTCGACGTGCCCGAGATCGTCGCCAGGTCCGAGCCGCAGATGCCCGACAGCAGCGGCCGCACGCGCGCCCACCCGGGCCCGGGCGGCTCGCGGTCCTTCGCGTTCACCAGCCGGAGCGTCGAGAGCGGGCCCGAGAGCAGGCCGGGCGCGCGCGTCGCCGACGGCTCGCGCGGCGAGGTAGCGCGGGGCCGAGCGGAACAGCTCGAGCGCCTGGGTCGCCATCAGCGCACCGCCGGCTTCGGGAAGCGCACCCGGGGCATGCCGCCGGCCATCGCCCACTCCTCGACCGGCCAGCGCCGGCGCTTCGCGACGCGCAGGAGCGCGGCGTCGGGGCTCACGGCGACCGGGTTGCCGACGGCGCGGAGCAGCGCGAGGTCCGAGTGCGAGTCGGCGTACGCGTACGAGTGCTTCAGGTCGATGTCCTGGAGCTGCGCGTACCGGCGCAGCCAGGCGCCGCGCGCCTCGCCCACCAGCGGCGGCTCGGCGAGGTACCCGGTGTAGCGGCCGTCGCGGATCTCGAGCTTGGCGGCGACCAGCTCGTCGAACAGCGGGCCGAGCGGCTGGATGAACGGCTCGGCGGCGGCCGTGATCAGGATCGTCCGGTGGCCGGCCTCGCGGTGCTCGCGGATCCGGCGCACGGCCGCGGCGGAGACCTTCTGGAGCATGAACTCGGAGACGACCTCCTCGACGAGCCGCTCGACGCCCTCGACGCTGGCGCCCTCGTAGCGGCGGAAGAACGTGCGGAGGAACTCGCCCCGGTCGCGCCGGTCGGCCATGAGGTACGAGGGCACGCGCGAGAACACGCTGGCCAGCTCGCCCGGCCACTCGTCCCACGGCAGGTCGGCCATGCGCGACCAGACGTAGGACTCGACCACGTTGGAGGGCAGGATCGTCCCCTCCATGTCGAACAGCGCCAGCACGGTCTGCTCGCGCTCGCGGATCCGCACCTGCGGCTTGACGCGCGCGCCCGAGAGCGCCCGCAGGCCGGCCGTGACGGCCGGGCAGTGCACGTCCTGGAGGTAGTAGCGCCAGTCGATCGCGGCCGAGTCGAACGGGAAGCGCTTGCGGTCCGCCGCGGAGAGCGAGCCGAACAGCTCGAGCGTCCGGTCGTCGGTGTAGATCACCTCGGCCTCGGTGTACGAGCCGTACAGGTCCGAGTACCGCCGCACGAAGTCCACGCGTCCCTTGTCGCGGTCGACGCGCGTCACGAGGTCACGCATCTTCTTGGACTTCGGCAGGTGCGTGACGATCTTGTCGGCCAGGTCCACGGCCTTCTCGGCCGTGCGGATCATCCGCTCCACCTTCAGGTTCCCGGGGAACGTCCACTCGGGGACCTTCACCTCGCCGCGGCCGTGCTGCGGGAGCGGGTCCTTCTCGAAGTACTCCTTCACGATCTCGTACAGACCCTTGAACTGCAACGGGTTCCGCGCGCCCGAGCTCACGTGGTAGTAGGCCGGGCCGCGGGCTCGGGCGGGTTGGCGGCGGCCGCGAGCATCGCGTTCACCACGAAGTCGGCCGGGATGATGTCGATGATGCCCTCGGGGATGCCCGGGGAACTCGGGGAACGTGCCGCGGCCGTACGCCAGGATGATCGGCTCGGCCATCTTGAAGCCCTCGATCCAGCCGGGGAACGGGTGCGTCGTACGCTCGACTCGATGATCGAGGGGCGCACGATCGACAGCGGCGCGCCGTGCTCGGCCGCGAGCTCCTCGACGGCGCGCTCGCCCATCGCCTTGGTGAACGTGTAGTTGTCGGGCCAGCCGAGCGTCTGCGCCCGGGCGCGGCCGTACTGCACGAGGCGCTTGGTCACCCACGTCTTCCGGCGCTCCTCGGCGTCGTCGGCCACCGACTGCGGACCGGCGCGGCCGTGCTCGTCGCGCGCCTTGCGCAGGAACGAGTCCAGGAGCTCGGGCTTGCGGCTCTGCGCCTCGACGTCGCCGCGGGCCTGGAGCGCGAGCTCGGCCTCGGCGCGCCAGTCGACGCGGTGGTCGAGCGTCGCCTCGGGGATCACGCCCTTGCGGACGCCCGCGACGTAGGCGGTCGAGACGTGCACGAGGTGCGGCGTCGCGCCGGCCGCGAGGATCGCCTCGTAGAAGCGGACCGCGCCGAACAGGTTCGTGCGGAACCCCTCGTCGATCGGCGGATCGAAGCTGACCGTGGCGGCGCAGTGGATCACGACGTCCAGGTCGCCGGGGAGCGTCGGGCAGCTCCTGCTCGAAGTCGCCGTCGATGACCGTGACGCGCTCCTCGAGCATCGCCGCGATCACCTCGTTGCCGACCTTCTCGCGGAGCGCGTTGAACGTGGGGCGCCCCATCAGGGACTCGACCCGCTGTCGCCCGGTCGAGCCGAGCTGGGGCCGCACGATCAGGGTGATCGGGGTGTCGGGCACGTCGAACAGGAGGCGCTCGAAGACGGCTTGCCCGAGGAAGCCCGTCACGCCCGTGACCAGGACGTTCTTGCCCGCGAGGCGCTTCACGATCGAGGTCGCTCGGGGCTTCCGGGGGGCCGTGGGTTCCTCTACCACGTGGCAGATTATGCACATCTACCGGTTGGTAGACAAGTCGGACAGTGGGCGGCGTCCGCGGGGACGAGCGACGCCCATCGGTAGGCTGAGCGGCGATGTCGGGCGCGACCGAGCGCGGAGCTGCGACCACTCCCGCCCCGCCTCCGTGGCGCGAGGTGTTCGCGGGCTCCCGGGGACGGCTCACGATGGGTCTCCTGCTGCTCGAGGCGCTCATCGCGATCGAGGCGCTGATCGTCGCCACGATCCTGCCGGCGGTCGAGGAGGACCTCGGCGGTCTCTCGCTCTACGGGTGGACGTTCACGGCGCTCACGCTCGCCTCGCTCGGCACCGTGCCGATCGCGGGACGGATGACCGACCGGCTCGGGCCGCGCAAGGTGCTCGGCGCCACCACGGTGATGTACGTCGCGGGCCTGCTGATCGCCGCGTTCGCCCCGTCGATGCTCGTCCTGGTGCTGGGACGGTTCGTGCAGGGGATCGGCGGCGGCGGGCTGTACGTCGTGTCGCTCGCCACCGTCGCGAAGACCTACCCGGAGCGGATCCGGCCGCGCGTGATGGCGCTACTCGCGTCCATGTGGATCCTGCCCGGGCTCGCCGGGCCGCTCCTCGGCGGCTGGATCGCCGAGGCGTTCGGGTGGCGATGGGCCTTCATCGGACCGATCCCGGCGATCGGGCTCGGCGTGCTCCTCGTCCTTCCCGCGATGCGCGGCGTGGAGGGCATCGCGGACGAGGAGCGACTCCCGGTCGTCGCTAGCCTCCGGCTGATGCTCGGTGCGGGGTTCTTCCTCGCGGGGTTGACGAGGATCGGATGGACGACGGCCGTGCTCGTGCCGCTCGGCCTGTTCCTCGGCCTGCCGGCGCTGGCGCGGATCACCCCGCGCGGGACGCTGATCGCCAAACCGGGTCTCCCCGCGGCGGCCGCTGCCGCGTTCCTGGCCTCGGCCGCGTTCCTGGCGATCGACGCGTTCCTCACGCTGATGCTGGTGAACGTCCGTGGGCTCTCGCTCACGGCGGCGGGACTCATCGTGACCGGCGCGGCGTTCTCGTGGGCCGCGGGCAGCTGGCTCCAGTCGCGGATCGTCCAACGGGTCGGAGCCAGGTGGCTGACCGCCTTCGGGGCGTCGATGATCGCGCTGGCCGCGGTGCTCGTCTCGACCGGACTCGTCGCGTCGCTGCCGCTCGCGATCGCGTACGTGGGGTGGGGCTTCGGCGGGTTCGGGATGGGCATCGTGTTCCCCACGATCCCGCTCGCCGTCATGGCGGAGGCGACCGAGGGCCACGAGGCCGGCGAGCTCTCCTCGACGATCCTCATGGACTACCTCGGCGTCGGCGTCGGGGCGGGTCTCGGAGGTGCCAGCGTCGCGCTCGCGGACGCCGGCACGATCTCTCTCGAGGCCGGGATCGCCGGGGCGTTCTCGATCGCGTTCGTGACGGCGCTGATCCTCGTGCTGGTCGCCCGACGCATCCCCGACGCGCGCCGCAGCGTCTAGGCACCCGGATAGACTCGGCGGCCTGATGGAGATGGCACAACTGCAAGCCACCCTTCGCCGCACCTACTACGAGCGCGACGCGCGGCGCGGGCCCGATTCGACGTTCCGGTGGATGACCGAGGAGGTCGGCGAGCTCGCCCGCGCCCTCCGCCACGGCGATCCAGAGGAGCTGGAGCTCGAGTTCTCCGACGTCCTCGCCTGGCTCACCTCGCTCGCGAACCTCTCCGGCGTGGACATGGAGCTGGCGGCGGCGCGGTACGCGAACGGATGCCCGAAGTGCGGGGCGATCCCGTGCGCGTGCCCGTTCGCGCGATGACCGAGTTCCGCACGCCGACCGAGCAGCATCGCGAGGAGGTCGCGCGCGTCCTCGCGCTCTCGCTGAACCTGCCGCCCACCTGGGTCGAGTATCGCGCGTCGAGCCTTCCGCTCGCGGACATCCGCTGCGCGTTCGACGGCGACCGCGTGGTGGCCGTCGCGGGCGCGCGCGACCTGCGCCAGCGGTGGGGCGGTCGGGAGCTGGAGATGTGCGGCATCTGGGGCGTGGCGACGCTCCCCGAGGCTCGCGGGTCCGGGCTCGCAAGCGGCGCCCTCGGCCGGCTCCTGCACGAAGCCCGCGAGGGGGGCAGCCGATCTCGGCGCTGTACCCGGCGACGCTCCGCCCGTACCGCGGGCTCGGGTTCGAGATCGCCGGGACGTACGTGCAGCACGATCTCTCGCTGGACGACATCCCGCGCGGCCCCTCGGGACCGCTCGTCGTGACCCAGTACGACCCGATGGAGGATCTGCCGGACGTTCGCGCGTGCTACCGCGAGGCGATGCGGCACCACAACGGACCGGTGGACGGCGACGACGAGCAGTGGTGGCCACAACGGGTCATGGGTTCTCACTCGCAGACCGAGACCCACCGCGCCGTCGTGGCGCGGGGCCCGGGCGGCGTCGAGGGCTACGCCTCCTTCGTGCACCGTGACACCGAGGGCGACCTGGACGTGACGTTCCTCCTCGAGTGCAGGCACATGGTGGCGTCCACCCTCGAGGGCCTCGCGTCGCTCCTCGGCTACTTCCGCGGGTTCCGGGGTCTGGGCACGCTGGTCCGGTTCACCGGTCCGCCCGCCGAGCCGCTCGCGATCCTCGTCGAGGAGCAACGGGTCCGGCAGCACTGGATCTACCGATGGATGCTGCGCCTCCTCGACGTCCCGGCGGCTCTCGAGGCACGGGGCTACCCGCCCGTCAACGGAGCCGCCTCGATCGGCGTGGAGGACGCGATGTTCGACGGGAACCGCGGGCCGTGGCGGATCGAGGCGACCGGGGGGACGGTGCATGTGGAGCCGGACCCTGGGGCCCGCGTCCGGCCGATCCCGATCGGGATCCTGTCGTCGATGTTCACCGGGTACCTCTCCCCGTTCGATGCGGTCCGGCTCGGCCTCTTGGACGCCGACGATCCCGCCGTGCCCTTCCTCGCGCAGCTGTTCACCGGGCCGGCTCCCTTCATGCTCGACTTCTTCTGAGCGATGGCCGCGGACGTCACGATCCGGGCGGCGGTCGTCGGGGACTGGCCGCAGGTGGCGGGGCTCCTGGTGGAGCTCGGCCGCGACGTGTCGCCCTCGGCGGTCTCGAACCCCTCGTACGAGATCCTGTTCGGGGGGCACCTCGCCCTGCGCGAGTCCCGCACCCTCGTGGCCGAGGAGCCCGGCGTCCGGTTGGTGGGGCTGCTCGACATGGAGTTCCGGCAGCGCCTCGGCCACCCCCGCCCCCAGGCGTGGGTGAACGACCTGGTCGTCACGGAGTCCAAGCGGGGCGAAGGGGTCGGGAGCGCCTTGCTCGCCCGGGCCGAGGAGCTCGCGCGCAAGCGCGGGTGTTTCCGGATGTCGCTCGAGACCAGCCGCTGGCGGGAGGCGACCCACCGCTTCTACGGCCGCGAGGGGTGGACGGACAACGGCACTTGGTTCGTGAAGCTCCTCGACGAGAGCTGGGGCCGCGCCGGCTACAACGAATGAACCCGATCCCGGTGAAGACGCGCGCGTGGGTGCGCTCCACGCTCGGGCCGGGCGCGCGCATCCTGCGCGTCGAACCGATGCCGGAGGCCTCGCACACCAACCATCGGCTGCTCGTCGAGACCGCAGCCGGCGGCGTCCTCGACGCGGTGCTCAGGCGCTACACCGACGGCGAGCTCCGCGGGACCGACCCCTGGTACGACCCGCGCGCCGAGCTCGAGACGATGGGTGTGCTCGCCGCGATCGACGCCCCGGTACCGCGCCTGATCGCAGAGGACGTCGAGGCGCGCGAGTGCGACGTCCCGACGCTGCTGGTCACGCGCCTGCCGGGCTCGCCACCCGTCCACGTCGAGCCGCGGGACGCGTTCGTGCGGCGACTGGCCGAACCGCTCCCGGGGCTCCATGCGGCCGCGACGCCCGAGGGGTTCCGAACGTACGAGCCCTACTACCGATCGGACGGACTGACGGAGGCCGACCTGCGCGTTCCGCCGTGGGCCCGCGATGAGGCGGTCTGGGAGCGCCTGTTCGAGGTGGCCGCCGGCGACGCGCCGGATCACGCCCCGCGGTTCATCCACCGCGACTACCACCACGGGAACACGATGTGGGTCGACGGCCGGCTCACCGGGATCATCGACTGGACCACCGGCTGCTCGGGACCGGCCGGGATCGACCTCGCGCAGATGCGGATCAACCTCGCCTGGGAGTTCGATCAGGAGCTTGCCGACGCGTTCCGCGAGGCCTGGCTCGCCGAGGCGGGCGACACCGGAGACGATCACCCGTACTGGGATCTCCTCGACGCCGCCGACTGGTTGGGCGACGGCTCCGAGGAGGACGCCAGCCATACACGCGAGCGGCTCGACCGGTACGAGGCGTTCGTCGCTCGCGCGCTGGCCGAGCTCGGTTAGGCCCGAGCCGGGAGGGCCTCGGCGATCTGGACCGCGTTCAGGGCGGCGCCCTTGCGCAGGTTGTCGCCGCAGGCGAACAGCATCAGGGCGTCGTCGCGGCCCTCCGGCTGCCGGATCCGGCCGACGAGCACGTCGTCCAGACCCGCGGCCTCGAGCGGGCTCGGATAGACGTCGTTCGCCGGGTCGTCGCGGAGCTGGACGCCGGGAGCGCCGGCCACGACCGCGCGAGCCTCGTCGACCGAGATCGGGCGGTCGAACGTCGCGTGCACGCTGACGCTGTGGCCGACGGGCACCGGGACCCGGACGCAGGTCGCGGCGATCTCGAGCTCCGGCATCGACAGGATCCGCCGGGCCTCGCGCTGGACCTTGATCTCCTCGAACGTCGAGCCGGACTCCGGCGTCGAACACGTCGACCTTGGCCAGCACGTTGTACGCGATCGTCTTGCCGAACACCTCGCCCACCGGGAGCGCGTCCGGGTCCGGATGGGCCAGGTCGTCCTCCATGCCGCGCAGCTTCTCGACCTGCTCGGCCAGCTCGCGGACGCCCTTGGCGCCGGCGCCGGAGACCGACTGGTACGAGCTCACGATCAGCGTGCGCAGTCCGGCGGCGCGGTGCAGCGGCGCGACGGCCATCAGCGTCGTGATGATCGTGCAGTTGGGAACGCAGTAGACCTTGGTCGCGGCGTCGATCGCCTCGGGGTTGACCTCGGGGATCACGAGGCGCGCCCACGGCTCCATCCGGAACGCGCTGGAGTTGTCGATGCACACGGTCCCGGCCTCGGCGGCCTGGGGTACCCAGGTCTTCGCGATGGCGCTGCCGCACGAGCTGAGGGCGACGTCCACGCCCTCGAGCGCCTCGAGCGACAGGACCCCGACCGTGAGCTCCTCGTCCCGGAAGCGCAGGCGCGTGCCCGCGGTCCGCTCGCTGGCGAGCGGGATCAGCTCGTCGAGCGGGAAGTCGCGCTCCTCGAGGATGCGCACCATCGTCCGGCCGACCGCTCCGGTGGCTCCGACGATCGCGACGCGCATGGCTATGCGAACCGCCAGGAGTCGAGCATGTCCTGGAACACGACCGCCGTAGTGTCGAACCCGTCCTGCAGATCGTTCAGCGTGATCCGCCAGCCCACGCTCTCGACGACCGCCACGACCTCGCGGAGCTGGAAGGTCTCGCCATCCTCGGCGGCCACGGTGACGTCCCACTGGAGGGCGTCGATGCCGTCGAGGGACGCCTCGCTGGCCGGGCCCGGCGTGAGACCCGCTTCCTCGTCGCGCGTGCGGATGAACTCGGACCACTCCTCGAGCGCCACCCCCGTCTCGAGGTCGACGGCCTCGACCACGACCGTGGCCGCCTCGGTCGGCGGGGCGAACTGGTCCAGCGTGACGTCGGCGCCGAACCGCGCGGGGCCCGCCTCCCAACCCTCGGGGACCAGGATGCAGTAGCCGAAGTTGTCCGACTCGAAGTTGGTGCCGTCGCAAGGGTCGGGCCTGAGCAGCGTGTACCCGCCGTACGCGATAGCGGCGACGCCGACGACGGCGAGCAGGACGATCGGCCGCCACCGCGACGGCGGCTTCGGCGTCTTCAGCTCGAGGGGCGGACGCTCCTCCTCGGTGCGACGGACGGGCAGGAGCGCCGAGTACCCGGGGTCGAGGGACGCGCCGCACTGCGCGCACTGGCTCCGCTCCTCGTCGTTGACGCTGCGACAGTTGGGGCAGACGACCATGCTCAGCCCTCGCCCGGCATCGGCTCGCCGTCCAGGCCGAACCGACGGTGGACGGTCCTCACCGCGCGCTCGGCATCCGCCGCCCGGATCACGCAGGAGATCCGGATCGAGGACGTCGAGATCATCTCGATGTTGATGCCCTCGGTCGCGAGCGCATCGAACATGTCCGCCGCCACGCCGGGGTTGGTCTTCATCCCCGCGCCCACGAGCGACAGCTTGGCGATGCCGTCGTCGGCCGAGTACCGCACGGCGCCGACGTCCGACACGATCGCCTGCAGGACCGCCTCGACGCGCGAAAGCTCGATGCGTGGGATCGTGAACGAGAGGTCGGTGCGGCCTTCGTGGGAGACGTTCTGCACGATCATGTCCACGCTGATGCCTTCGGCGGCGACGGCCTTGAAGATCGACGCTGCGACCCCCGGCCGGTCGGGGACGTCGTCGAGCGTGACCTTGGCCTCCTCGGCGTCGAGGGCCACGCCGCGGATCAGGGCCGCCTCGAGCATCTCGTCGTCGTCCTCCACCACCCACGTCCCCGGCGCGTCGGTGAACGAGCTCCGGACGTGGAGCGCTACGTCGTGCCTCCGAGCGTACTCGACGGATCGCAGCTGGAGGACCCTCGCGCCCCCGGCCGCTAGCTCGAGCATCTCCTCGTAGCTCACGCGGTCGATCTTCCGGGCGCCGGGCTCGATCCGGGGATCGGCCGTGAACACGCCCTCGACGTCGGTGTAGATCTCGCACACCGCGGCGCCGAGCGCTCCCGCCATCGCCACCGCGGTCGTGTCCGAGCCGCCACGGCCGAGCGTCGTGATGTCGTAGTCGGTGGACAGGCCCTGGAAACCGGCGAGGATCACCACGTTGCCGGCGACCAGCGACTCCTTGATCCGTCCGGGACGGATCTCGACGATCTTCGCCTTGCCGTGCTGGGTGTCGGTGATGATCCCGGCCTGCGAGCCAGTGTAGCTCGCCGCCTTGCACCCGCGCGCGTTGACGGCGATCGCGAGGAGCGACATCGCGATCCGCTCGCCGGCCGTGAGGAGCATGTCCAGCTCGCGCGGCTCGGGCACCGGTGTGAGCTCCTCGGCCATGGCGACGAGCTCGTCCGTGGTGCGACCCATCGCCGAGACGACCGCCACGACGTCGTTCCCCTCCTCGCGCGCGCGCACGATCCTGTCGGCCACGCGCTGGATCCGCTCGGTCGAGCCGACCGAGGTCCCGCCGTATTTCTGCACGATCGTGGGCACGAAGGCAGGGTAACAGCGGCACCCCTGCGCACCGAGGAACCGGCGCCTCAGTGCCCGAGCGCGCTCCGGAGGAAGCGCAGCTGGACCCGGAGCAGGTTCTCGGTGATCGCGTCGGATCTCGTGAGGTGCGTGGCGTTCGGGATCAGGACCAGCTCGTGGAACCGCCCCGCCTCGAACAACGCTGCCGAGAACCGGAGGGTGTTGGCGACGAAGACGTTGTCGTCGGCAAGACCGTGGATCAGCAGCGCCGGTCGCTGCAGGCTCGCGGCCTCGCCGACCACCGAGTTGCGGTCGTAGACGTCGGGGTGCTCGTCCGGATGCCCGAGGTACCGCTCCGTGTAATAGGTGTCGTAGAGGCGCTGGTCCGTGACCGGCGCGCCGATCACCGCCGCGTGGATCGCCTGCGGATGCCGGAGCACCGCCATCGCCGCCAGGTACCCGCCGAACGACCACCCGCGGATCCCTACGCGCGACAGGTCGAGGAACCCGAGCTGCTCACCCGCCGCGTGCAGCGCGTCGATCTGGTCATCGACCGTTACGCCGAAGTCGAACTTCACGGCTCGGTCCCACGCCGGCCCTCGGCCGTCGACGCCGCGCCCGTCCACGACGAGCACCGCGAACCCGTGATCCGCGAACCACTGCGAGGTGAGGAAGTCCCCCCCGGACTTCACGACCCGAGCGTGATGCGGGCCGCCGTACGGGTCGAGCAGCACCGGGAGTGGGCGGTGGGGCTCGGCGCCGCCGGGGAGCAGAAGGGCCGCGTGCAGCCCGCGGTCGCCGAGCGTGAGGAACCGGGGCGTCGGTCGGATCACGGGCTCCTCGACCTCCGAGGCCACCGGGAAGGCGGTCAGGTCGCCCCGGACCACCTGCGCGGACGGGCGCGCCGCCTCCGGGGTCGCCGAGACGACGACGGACGTGTCGCCGCCCGTCGCCCCCGAATGCACGCCGGGCGCGTCGGTGAGACGGATCGCCCCGTTCGCGTCCGACCAGCGCCACAGGTGGATCTCGGTCGGGACCTCTTCGGACGCTCGGAACAGTACGTCGTGCCCGGTTTCGAGGATCGTCCGCACCTGGAGGCCGCTCGGCGTGACGAACTCCCCGTCCACGGTGAGGCGGTACGTGTCGGTCTCGCGGTCGGCGGCGATCGAGACGATCCGGCCGCCGACGAGGCGCCGGGGAACGTCGTCCTGGTGCAGGTCCACCCACTCGGGATCGGTCTCCTCGCGCACGAGGCTCGTCGCGCCGGTCGCCGGATCGACCTCGAGGAGCTGCGTCGTGCGCTGATCGCGCGAGACGACGAGCAGGAGCGGCGGCCCGCCGTCGCTCCAGTGGAACCGCCCGAGGTACGGGAACGCCTCCGCGTCCCACGGCACGTCGGTCCGGTCGCCCGTCCCGACGTCGAACAGGTGGAGCGTGACGACCGCATCGTCCGTCCCGTTCTGCGGGTACCGCACCGCACGCGGAGGCGCGGCGGGATCGGTCTGGTCGGCGATGTGCCAGATCAAGACGGGCCGCTCGTCGACGCGCGCGGCGGCCAGCGTCGCGCCGTCGGGCGACCACCAGTGGCCGCGTCGGCGATCCATCTCCTCGGCCGCGACGAACTCGGCCAGGCCCCACGACACGTCAGGCTCGTCGTCGGCGGCGAGGACTCGACCCCCACCCTCGATCTCGCGGACGTGGAGCGATCCGTCGACGACGAACGCGATCCGGTGGCCCGCCGGGTCCAGCCGAGGGTCGTCCACCGCTCCGGGCGCGGAGAGCTCTCGCGTGAGCGCCTCGGACAGGTCGGCGAGGAAGAGCCGCCCCGACACGGAGAACACGGCCCGCCGCACGTCCCGATCCGTCGCGAACTGGGTCACCCCGGTGGAACGTTCCCGGGCGCGCTCGCGGCGCGCGCGCTCGGCCGGCGTCAGGGAGGCCTCGTCCTCATCGAGGGAACCCGAGCGCGGGTCGAACACGCACCGCTCCTCCCCGGTCGCGACTTCGAGGACCCACAGGCAGGACACGGGGTCGTCGCCCGTCCGCGTCCGCAGGAAGACGACGCGCGCGCCGTCGGGAGACACCGTGAACGCGCGCGGCATCCCGAGCGAGAACCCCCGGGTCCGCGCCACCTGCCGCGGGTACTCCTCGAGCGGGTCGTCCATCACATCTCTCGGCGGCCCTCGAGCGCCTGGGACAGGGTCACCTCGTCGGCGTATTCGAGGTCGCCGCCGACCGGCAGGCCGCTCGCCAGACGCGTCACGCGGACACCCGCGGGCTTCAACATCGCGGCGACGTACATCGCCGTGGCGTTGCCCTCGAGGTTCGGGTTGGTCGCCAGGATCACCTCGGTGACGCCGTCGCGCTCCACACGGTCGAGGAGCTCCTGCACGTGCAGGTCCTCGGGGCCGATCCCGTCCAGCGGGCTGATCGCGCCGCCCAACACGTGGTATCGCCCCTTGATCACGCCGGCCTTCTCGATCGTCGCGACGTCCTTGGGCTCCTCGACGACGCAGAGCACGGTGCGGTCGCGGCCCTCGTCGCGACAGACCCTGCAGCGCTCGCCCTCGGCGACGTTGCCGCACTCCTGACAGAACGCGATGCGCTCCTTCGCCTGGACGATGGCCTCGGCGAGCCGCTTCGCGTCGCCGGGCTCGGCCTTCACGAGGTGGAACGCCAGGCGCTGCGCGGACTTCGGCCCGATCCCCGGTAACCGGGAGAGCTCGTCGATCAGGTCCTGGATCGGGCCCTCGTACACCTATGCGCCGTCCTCGGTCGCCGGCGTCGCGCCGAGCTCGGCCGTGAGCCGCGCGAGGGCCTCCTCTTCCGACAGCGGCGGGTCGTCGTCCACCTCGAGCGGACCCGCGGCCGGCTCCCGGACCACGCACACGATCCGCGGCGACACGCCGAACAGCTCCTGCAGCGCCCCCCGCAGCTCGGCCTCCCGCTCCTCCACCTTCGCCACCCCGAACCGCCGGTCCGGCGGGAACACCAGCTCCAACGTCTCCCCGTCGAACGCCGCCGGCGTCGCGATCTCCAAGAAGGAGGGCAGCACCGCCCGCCCCGAGCTCCGCAGGTGCCCGATCAACGTCGCCCAACTCCCGCGGAGCATGCCGACGTCTACCGCCGAGGTTCCGGCTCCCAAGACCGGTTCGCTCACGGGGGGTGGGGCCGGGGCACCGGCTTCGGCCTCGACGGCCCGACTCGCTGCGGCTGGCTTGCGTGATCGCTTCGGCGTCTTCTCGTCCACGGGGGGGGCCGAGTCGGCCGACTCCGGTGCCCCGGCCCCAACTCCGTGAGGGTCCGGCGCCTCCGAACCGCCGCCGGTTGAGTCCGGAGCTCCCGCCCCATCGCGGATGTCGATTACCGGTGCGGGCGCCGGAGCGGAAGGCGACTGTGGAGCGGCGCCTCGGGAGGCCGGAGCGGCCGCGGACGGTGCCGGCGCCGCGGAACCGGAGCCTGGAGCCCCGGCCCCCGCGCCGGGCGCAGGAGCCCCGGGCTGGGCCGGGAGGCCGGCGATGCGTTCGAGGCGCTCGAGGCGTGTGAGCAGGGCCTCGGGCCGCTCGTCGGCCTCGGGGATCGTGGCGCGGATGAGGGCGAGCTCGAGCGAGAGGCGGGGGGAGGTGGTCCAGCGCATGTCGGTCTGGGCCGCCAGCAGCAGCGAGATGACGCGGGCGAGCTCGGGGGCCGAGTACTTCGCGGCCTGCGCGACGAGGCGCTCGGTCTCGTCGGGCGTGACGTCGAGCAGGTCGGGCTGCCCTGGAGCGGTCTTGGTGAGGAGCAGGTTGCGGAAGTGCCCGAGGACCTCGTTCGTGACGTGGCGCAGGTCCTGGCCCTCCTGCATCAGGCGGTTCACGAGCTCGAAGACGGCCTTCGCGTCTCCCACCGCGACCGCATCCGCCAGGGCGTACTGCACGTCGGAGCGACCCGATCCGATCAGCGACGTCACGACCTCCTCGTCGATCGTGCCGCCCCCGAGGACCGATGCCTGGTCGAGCAGCGACAGCGCGTCGCGGAACGAGCCCTCGGACTGGCGCGCCATCGAGTTGGCCGCGGCGTCCGAGAGCGTGACGCCTTCGTCCTTCGCGATCCGCAGCAGGTGCGCGGCCACAACGTCCATCGCCCCGCGCCGGAAGTCGAACCGCTGGCAGCGCCCGATGATCGTGGCCGGCATCTTGTGGGGCTCGGTGGTGGCGAGCACGAAACGGACGCCGACGGGCGGCTCCTCGAAGACCTTGAGCAACGCGTCGAACGCCTCCCGGGATAGGCGCTGCGCCTCGTCGATGATGTAGACCTTCTCGCGGCCCTGGACCGGGGCGGTGGGGGCCTTCTCGCGGAGGTCGCGCGCGTCGTCGACACCGCCGTGGCTGGCGGCGTCGATCTCGACGACGTCGAGGTGCTGTCCCTCGCGGATCGAGACGCACTGGTCGCACGTGCCGCACGGCTCGGGGGTGGGACCCTGCTCGCAGTTGACCATCTTGGCCAAGATCCGGGCCGTGGAGGTCTTGCCGGTGCCGCGCGGGCCGCAGAACAGGAACGCGTGGGCCAGGCGCCCCTCGCGGACGGCGCCCATCAGGGCGCGGACGACGTGCTCCTGGCCGAGGACCTCGCTCGGGCTCTGCGGGCGGTACTTCCGGTACAGGGACCGGTACTGCTTGTCCTCGGCCAACGCTTCCCCCTCGGCCGTGCCGATCGTGGTCTCGGTTCGCCGTGCTCTGGCCGCCGCCGGGGAAGCGTACGGGAACGACGTGGTGACCGTGCACCCACCGTCGACCACATCGAACTCGAGCGCGTCACCGGCCGGTAGCTCCGGTCAGGCATCCCCGCGGCACCCGCCAGCGCCCGCTTACGGCTGCTCCCTTCCGGGCCTGACCGGGTTCACGGGTTGGCGTCGCGCGGGACCCGACCTTCGACGCCCCGTGCCGGGAGCGACTGCGGACCCGATGGGCCTCGGGCGGGGATTCAGCCCCGCTGAAGCGGATCGCGGGTACAGGGCACCGCTAGCTCCCCACCTAGCACGGCCACCGGGGCGAAGTATACGCGGGTGGGTCCGACACCCCGTCAGACGGACCCGACCAGCACACCGACCAGCGCGACGATCGCGCTCACGGCGAGCATCGCCAGCACGATCGAGCGGAACCGCGACTCCGGGAGCCGGCCGAAGACCGACTCCCCGACGATCGATCCGAGCAGGACGCCCGGTAGCCCCGCCGCGGCGACCTCGAGGGCGTCCCCACCGACCCGGCCCACGATCGCGAAGGCCGCGAGGGCCAGCAGGCTCTGTGCCACGAAGACCGCGTTGATCGTGGAGCGGAAGGCGGCCCGGTCCAGGCCCCGACCGGCGAGCGCGATCACGAGCGGGGGCCCGTTCGTGCCGGTGCTCGTCGCCAGGATGCCGCTCGCGAGCCCGGCCGCGACGTCGGCCCCACGGCTCTCGGGGAGCCGGAGGCCCCGCCAGAGCAGCGCGGTGAACACGAGCACGGCGACCGCGATCAGCACGGTCAGCGCATCGTCGCTCGTCCGCGACAGCACCACGAGCCCCAAGGGCATCCCGATCACGGAGGTGACCGCGATCGCCGCGGCCGCCCCGACCCGGATGTCGCTCCGGCCCCGGACGGCCAGCTGCCCCGAGATCACGGGGCCGAGGAGCGTCATGCCGACGACCGCGACCTTCGGATCGGTGAGCACCGCGACGAGCGGGATAGCGATCAAGGCGAATCCGAAGCCCGAGGCCGCCTGCGCGGTCGAGGCAACGGCGAACACGACCGCCACGGCGACCAGGGTCCACGGCATCGCGGCATCATCGCAGCCGACCGGGTAGGGCCCCTCAGCCGGCGCGGACCCAGACCTGCCGGTCGGCGACGGGTCGGAACCCCATGGACGCGTAGAGCGGCTCCGACATCGGCGTCGGGTGCAGCCAGGCAAGATCCGCCCCAGGAGCTCCGTGCACGGCGAACGCCGTCACTGCTCGCGCCAGGCCGCGACGCCGAGCCTCGGGGCGCGTCCCGACGCCGAACAGACCCACGGCGTCCTCGTGCAGGTGCGTCCACGCGAGCGAGGCCGGGACCCCGTCGAGACGGCCGAGGCAGAACGCCATCGCGGGGATCGTCAGCGCGCCCGAGCCATAGATCGCGCCCGCGACATCCTCGGTCGTTCCGAAGATCCGGGACTCGAGGTCGGCCAGGAGCGCGAGCCCTTCGTTCGTATCGACCCGCTCGACCGAGACGCCCTCGGGGGGGTCGGCGCGGCCCAGCTCCGAAACCGCCAGGGCCATCATGGGACGCTCGACCACCATCTCCAGACGGAGTTCCCGTACGGCTCGGTCCACGGCCGGGTCGCGACCGCGCTCGATGTCGACGCCGAGCATCCGGCCGTTCGCCGTGAACACGTCCTCCGCCCACGCGAGCGCCGCCAGCGCGTCCGTCGGCTCGCGCTCGACGAACGCGGCATTCTGCTCGGGGTCGGCCAGGTTCGACAGGCAGACGACGACGCCGTCGTGGCGGGCAACCACGTGCCCCTCGATGTGGCGCACGCGATCGGTCCAGGCCGCGACGAGGCCTGCCGCGGTCCGCTCGACCTCATCCCGGGACACGGCGGCAGCGTATCGGTCGTCGGTTAGCCTGTTCCGCCGTGCTCCCGATCGGCTCCGTCCTCGTGGACTTCGACGGCACGGCGTGTTCGCACGACGTGGCCGAGCACCTGCTGATGGCGTTCGCCGATCCCTCGTGGGCGGACTACGACGAGGCGGAGGCGCGCGGCGAGATCGGGACGCGGCAGTGCATCACCGCGCAGGCCGCGATGCTCGAGGCCTCCGACGGCGAGCTCATGGCCTTCGCGACGCAGCACTGTGCAGTGGATCCGACGTTCCCCCCGTTCGTCCGCTGGCTCGACGGCGAGGGCGTGCGCACGACGATCGTCTCGGACGGTTTCGGCTTCTACATCCCGCCGCTCCTCGAGGCGTCGGGACTTACCGGGATCCCCGTCGTGACGAACACGTGGACGAGCGCCGGCGAGCGGGTGGCGTTCGACAACGGACACCCCGAGTGCGTCGGCTGCGGCACGTGCAAGATGAACGCGGTCCTGCGTACGCGCGACGCCGGCCGCGTTGCGTTCGTCGGCGACGGGGCATCCGACCGCTACGGAGCCATCTACGCCGACGTGGTCTTCGCGAAAGCGGAGCTCGTCGACATCTGCCGCCGGGAGAGCGTGCCGTTCCTTGCCTGGGAGACGTTCGACGACGTGCGGGCTGCGCTCGAGACGCTCGACGCCCTGCCGGAACCCGTCGGCGGCGAGCGCTGCCCCGGGTGGCGCCTGCCGTGACGATCGAGCTCCCCGCAGGCTTCACGGCGCGCCCCGCCACGCCGGAGGACGCCGAGGCCGTCACCGCCGTCGTCGCCGCGTCGGAGACCCGCCATCAGGGCTTCGCGAACATCGATGTGGACGACGTCCTCGCCGAGTACGCGGGGACGACCGATCTCGCGAGAGACTCGCTCCTCGTCCTGCAGGAGGACCGGGTCGTGGCGGAGATGCTCGTTGTCAACGGGCGATACGCGAGCGGCTCGGTCCACCCGGATCTCGAAGGCCACGGCCTCGGCACGGCGATCCTTCGCTGGAGCCAGGAGGTCGTCCAGAGCCAAGGTGGAACCGTCGTGGGGGGCACCATCCCGGACGGGAACGAGCCTGCGCGGCGGCTGTTCTTGGCCAACGGCTACGCACCGTACTGGGAGTCCTGGATCCTCGAGATCCGCCATGACGAGGAACCACGTCCACCCACCCTGCCCACCGGCATCACGATCCGGCCGTTCCAGCCGGGCGAGGAGCGGACCGTCCACCGCGTGATCGAAGACGCGTTCTCCGAGTGGGGTAGCCGCCCGCCCAACCCGTTCGATGAGTGGCAGGCCTGGGCTCTCGGCCGCAACCGGTTCGAGCCGTGGATGCTGCCCGTGGTGGTCGACGACGGCGAGATCGTCGGCACCGCCTTCCTGATCCTGTACGCCGGCGACACCGGCTGGGTACAGGAGCTCGCGGTGCGCGCCGACCACCGCGGACGGGGCCTCGGGCGCGCGCTGTTGCAGCACGCGTTCGGCGAGTTCTTTCGGCGGGGCGAGTCGACCACCGGACTCTCGACGGAGTCCCGCACCGGGGCACGGTCGCTGTACGAGCACGTCGGCATGCGGGTGAAGTCGTCATACACCCACTACGCGAAGGAGCTGTAGGGAGGGGGCGCGGAACCGCGCCCCCTCGATTCCGACTAGCCGCCCTGCGGAAGCTGCACCGCGACCCCGTCGAGGGGGTCGGTCGGCTCGATCCCCATGATCTCGAGGATCGTGGGCAGGATGTCCACATTCGTGATCTCCGCGGAGGAGATCGAAGCCTCAAGCCCCGGCCACGAGAAGATGATCGGGATCCGCTGGACGTCCTGCTGGTGGCCGCCGTGGTCGCCCTCGACACTGTACGTGGTGCGGTCCTTGAGCATGGCCACCGCGTCGGGGCCGTACGGCGCCGCCATCGTGTTCACGAGCGCCATGCCCTTCTGGTTGAACCACCGCCGCTCCGGGGGGGTCATCGAGCCCGAGACGAAGTTCGGCAGGTAAGCGTTCTGGCTGCTGTTGAGGAAGAAGGTCGCGATCGCACCGGGCAACGAGCGCATGGCCCTCGCGGCCGCGGCCTTCCTCGGGAGCGATGTGTCCTTTAGCCATACGGCCACGTGCGTGTCCTGGTAGGAGAACGCCAGGTTGTCGCCGATCCTCGTGGCCAGGTCGGCGATCGCCGGCGTGGGGCTGAGATACTTCTCGTCGGCCAGGGAGCCCGTTTCCTCGCCGTAGTACCAGTTGAAGTCGCCCCGGTTCCCGGCGGAGGTCGGAGCAGCGTCGATGCCGTGGAACGTGTCGGCCTGCGTCATACCGTGGTCGGCCGTGATCACGATCAGGGTCTCGTCGAGGAGCCCCTCGGCCTCAAGCTCGTCGATCAGCCTCCCCACCTGTTCGTCGGCCGTCTCGACGGCGCCCGGCAGGTGGATCATGTCGTCCACGGAGCCCTCGGCGCCGGTCACCGCGTCGTCCGGTCCCCACATGTGGGCCATCTTGTCCGGACCGCCGAGTCCGACGAACAGGCCTCGCCAATCGTCGGTGTCCGCATCGGCGAAGTCGCCCTGCATGATCTCGATCGCGGCGTCGGTGGACCACACATCCCCGCCGAGGCGCGTCGTGTCGAAGCCCGAGACGAACCGGTTGCCGTCGAGCGGGTACATCTGCGCGGGCGACGTCGTGGCCGTCCCGTAGTCGGGCCGCGAGTCGACGTAGTAGCGGCTGCACGCCTCCGCCATGCTCGCGGGCACGTTCACGCCGCGCGGGAACCGCCAGCGCACGAGGGCGCCGTCACACGTGATCCCCGGCGCGCCCAACCGCGCCATACCGATGACGATGTCGTTGGAGCCGACGAGCGCGGGGTGGCCGACCCCGCAGGCCGATCGATCCTTCGTCGCCACCGACACGAACCGCGCGTCCCCGTCGGCCTCGAGCGCCCCCAGGTAGTCCTGGAGCTTCGGGTACCCACCGGCCTGCGTCAGGAGCCGGAAGTCGTCGCACGAGGCGCTCGACATCACGTATAGGGATCCCGAACCGCCGCCGAGCACGTTGTCGACGTCGCGGTAGATCTCGTCGGACCAGCCCTGGTGGTTGGGGAGCTGGCCGCTCGCGATCACGTTGTGACTGATCACCGTGATCGAGGCCATGTAGCCCACCTGGGAGCTCGGGAAGCTCACGCCGCCGTCGCGGAGCGCGGAGAGGTTCGGGAGCGCGAACCGGTCGATGTAGTCCGGCCGCATCCCGTCCAGCACGATCAGCAACACACGCGAGGGCCGCTCCGGGATCGACGAGACCTCCGGCTCGGCGGACACGCCGGGAGCCACGAGGAACGCGGCACTGACGGAAAGCGCGGCGAGCACGAGGAGTCCAGATCGCCTCATGCGAGAACCCTCCCCTAGGCCCCGGGAGGAAGACCGCCGGAGGGGCCGGACCCGACCCGGCGTGTCTACCAGCCGACACCCTCTGTGCGCAAATCGACCTCGCGCGCGTCGTCGGTTCCAGCGATCGGCGGTGGAGCGCCGCCCCTCGAAGCCAGGCGGACCGGCGGAGGCCGCGGGATTCGAACCCGCGAGGCGGTTGCCCGCCTACACGCTCTCCAGGCGTGCCCCTTCGTCCGCTCGGGCAGGCCTCCGCCGGAAGTGTAGCGAGCGGACCTCGAGCCTCCCGTTGTAGGTTGCTCCGGACCACGTCACGGACAAGATGGAGAGGTCCATGACGTCGCGAACCGCACCCCCGAGGCTCGAGCCCCTGTCGTTCCCTCTGATCGAGGCGCTGCAAGGCCGGCTGTTTCTGCCTCACGTATCTGCAGGCCCACCACCTGGACCTCGAGTTCTACGACCACCATTCGGCCCTGGCGCGTACCGCCGACCGGGCGAACCACATGGCGGCCTGGCACCGCGCATTAAAACGGCATCGGCCGCCCGGGGGGCGGCCGGCGCGCGCGGAGGCGACAGGATTCGAACCTGTGAGGGGCGGATTAGGCCCCTAACCGCTTTCGAGGCGGTCCCGTTCGTCCACTCCGGCACGCCTCCGGGGCGAGTGTAGCAAGCACCTCCGGGCGGGCCTGTGGGAGGATTCGTTCGCGAGGACGACGACCGGAGGGCACCGTGGACGCGAGGCGATTGAAGAAGCTTCCCCTCTTCGCCGACCTGCCCGACCACCAGCTGAAGCAGATCGCGACCTGGGCCGACGAGGTGGACCTGCCGCCCGGCAAGCACCTCGTCGAGCAGGGCGACTTCCCGCACGAGTTCTTCGTGATCGAGTCGGGCACGGCCGAGGTCACGCGCGACGGCCACCACATCGCCGACCTGGGAGCCGGGCGACTTCTTCGGCGAGATGGCGCTGCACGATGCCCTTCGCAGGACGGCCACGGTGACGACCACCTCGGACGTGTCGGCCGTCGTCATGTTCCAGCGCGAGTTCCGGATCATGGACGAGCACATGCCGCAGGTCTGCCAGAAGATCCACGACGTGATGGACGAGCGTCGGCGGGGGGACGCGGCCCGCGGGGCCGGCGGGGATTCGCCGTCGTGACCGCGGCCGGTACCTCCACGTGCCCGATCTGCGGGCTCGGGACGCTCGTGACCCTGACCTTCGACGAGGCCGCGGATCAAGAGGGCGGCGCCGAACCGAAGCAGCGATCGGACTCGCGCGAGGTGGACACGTACTCCTGCGGTCACGAGGTGGTCGGCGGCTCCCTCGCGGGGTCCGACTCCCGGGCGCTCGCCGTCGAGCGGCGCACCTCGGAGGAGACGACGGACGACCCGGAGGCCGACAGCTAGGGCGTTTCAGCGGCGCTGCCGGAAGAACTCGGCCAGCACCTCGCCGCACTCCTCGGAGAGGACGCCGCCCTCGACCGTGACGGCGTGGTTCAGGCGAGGGTCTTGCACCAGGTTCCCGAGCGACCCCGCGAACCCCGCCTTCGGGTCCGCGGCGCCGAAGGCCAGCCGGTCGACGCGCGCGAGTACGATCGCGCCCGCGCACATCGCGCAGGGCTCGAGCGTGACGTAGATGGTGCACCCCTCGAGATGCCAGGAGCCGCTCACGGCGGCGGCACGGCGAAGCGCGAGGATCTCGGCGTGCGCGGTCGGGTCCTGCGCCTGCTCGCGAGCGTTGCCCGAGCGCGCGAGCACCTCGTCGCCGCGCGCGACCACCGCCCCGACCGGCACGTCGCCCGCCTCGGCCGCCGCGCGCGCCTGCTCGAGCGCGAGCCGCATCAGGTCCTCGGCGCTCACGCCTAGTAGGCGTCCAGCTCGCGGAGCCGCTCATCGGAGATCCCGAAGAAGTGCGCCACCTCGTGCTCGACGGTGTGACCCACCACGCGCTTCAGGTCCTCGTCGTCGCTCGCCGTGCGCTCGATCGTCCGGCGGTACAGCGTGATCGTGTCGGGTAGGACGCCGGCGTAGTACCGGCGCTCGGTGAGCGGGATCCCGTGGTAGCGGCCGAGCAGGTTGGGTTCGCCCGGCGGCGGGCGGTCCTCGACGATGATCTCGACGTTCTCGAGACGCTCGAGCACCCATGGCGGCAGGGCGTCCAAGGCGTCGGCCACGAGCTCCTCGAAGCGCTGCCGTTCGGACACGCGACCAGCCTACGTCAGGCCCGAGCGGACGCCAGCGCCGAGATCGCCTCGAGCACCACGCGGTGCGCGAGCATCGCGGTGATCTCGCTCTGGTCGTACGGCGGCGAGACCTCGACGACGTCCATCCCCACGAGCTCGACCCGCCCGACGATCTGGCGGACCGCGCGCAGGAGCTCGCGCGCCAGCATCCCGCCGGGCTCGGGCGTGCCGGTGCCCGGCGCCATCCCCGGATCCACGACGTCGACGTCCACCGAGAGGTAGATGCAGTCGGGACCGTCGAGAGCTTCGTCGATCGCGTCGCCGATCACGGCCTCAGAGCCCCGCTCCTCGATCTCGGCCATCGTGTGCCATCGCAGGCCCTGCTCGCGCATCCACCCGAACGTGTCCCGGTCCGGCCAGTACCCGCGGAGCCCGACCTGGACGAAGTTCGGCCCGGCGATCCAACCCTCCTCGATGAGCCTGCGCATCGGCGTGCCGTGGCCGACGAGCGACCCCCATTGGTCGGCGCCGGTATCCGCATGCGCGTCGAAGTGCACGATGCCGACCGTCGCGCGGCCAGACGTGCCGGGCCACCGCGGCGGCGCTCGGGTACGTGATCGAGTGATCGCCGCCCAGGACGACGGGGATCGGCCCGGCGCTCGCGACGCGGTACACCTTCTCGTGGATCACGCGGAGGCCGCGGTCCAAGCGTGCGGGGACGACGAGCGCGTCGCCCGCGTCGACCACCTTCAGCCGTTCGTACGGCGCGACGTCGAGCTGGATCGACCAGGCGCCGCTCGTCCCCCAGGCGGTGGGTGACTGGCGGATCGCCCTCGGCCCGAACCTCGCCCCGGGCCGCGAGGAGACCGCGTCGTCGAGCGGCGCGCCCACGATCGCGATGTCCGCCGCGTGCAGGCTCTCCTCGTCCAGCGCCCACGGCAGCTTCTCGAACGAGCCGTGCCAGTCCGCGTAGTACGGGAGGTCCTCGCTGGCGAACTCGGCGAACTCGTCCTCGGCGCGCAGCTCGCTGTTCTCGATCCGGAAATCGGGGGCGTCGGTCACGACAGGCGCACGCTACCCCGCCGCCCGAGACGCAGACAAGCTCGCCCGCGGGCTTCCGGTAGCCTTCGCCCGTGTCCTCGAGCGGGTTGTTCACGGACCTGTACGAGCTGAACATGGCCGCGAGCTACCTGAAGCGCGGCATGCGCCACGAGGCGACGTTCAGCTTGTTCGTGCGCGACCTCCCGCCGACGCGAGGGTTCCTCGTCGCGGCGGGCCTCGAGCCCTGTCTGCAGTTCCTCGACGACTTCGGCTTCGCCGAGCGGGACCTCGACTACCTCGGGCGCGAGCTCGGGTTCGACGACGAGATGCTCGACGCGTTCGCCGCGCTGCGGTTCACCGGCGACGTGTGGGCGGTACCCGAGGGACACGTCGTCTACGCGAACGAGCCGCTCCTGGAGATCACG
This sequence comes from uncultured Actinomycetes bacterium, assembly GCA_963734275.1. Classification (GTDB taxonomy): domain Bacteria; phylum Actinomycetota; class UBA4738; order UBA4738; family HRBIN12; genus CAVTGO01. The sequence goes on along the minus strand of CAVTGO010000007.1, from coordinate 193,174 downwards.
GCGCCCATCGCCGTCGCCCAGCTCGTCGAGCCCTACCTGCTGAACCAGATCACGTTCCAGACGACGATCGCGTCCAAGGCCGCCCGGTGCGTCATCGCCGCGGACGGCCGCGACCTCGTGGACTTCTCGCTGCGTCGGACCCAGGGCCTGGACGCGGCCCTGAGCGTCGCGCGCGTGACCTCGATCGTCGGGTTCGCCGCGACGAGCAACGTCGAGGCCGCCAGGCGCTTCCACCTGCCCGTGGCCGGCACGATGGCCCACTCGTACGTCGAGTCCTTCCCGACGGAGGCGGAGGCGTTCCGCACGTTCGCCCGGGACTTCCCGGACCGCACGACGTTCCTCGTGGATACCTACGACACGCTGAACGGCGTCCGAACGGCGGCCGAGGTGATCCGTGAGCTCGGCCTGACGGACAACCTCGGCGTACGCCTGGACAGCGGCGACCTGCTCGAGTTGTCGAAGGACGCGCGGGCGCTCCTGGAGGAGGAGGGACTGCCGCACGTGCGGATCGTGGCGAGCGGCGGCCTCGACGAGTTCGAGGTCGACCGACTGGTCCGCGCGGGCGCGCCGATCGACGCGTTCGGCGTCGGGACGCGCGTCGGCGTCTCGGCGGACGCCCCGACGCTGGACTCGGCCTACAAGCTCGTCGAGTACGACGGGCGGGCGATGCTCAAGCTCTCGTCGAACAAGGTCTCGGCGCCGGGCCGCAAACAGATCTTCCGCGGCGAGCACGGCGACGTCATCGGCCTGCGCGACGAGCCCGTTCCCGATGGCCACCAGCCGCTCCTGATCCCGGTGATGCTGGGCGGTGAGCGCAGTGGTCCGCACCGGAACCTCGAGACAGCGCGTGGGCTCTTCCGCTCCGACCTCGAACGCCTTGCACCGCAGGCGCGGCGCATCCACGATCCCGAGCCGCCGGAAGCGGCCGTCTCCGACGCCCTGGCTCGTTTGACCGAGGAGACCCGCGCCGACGCTCTCCGCCGCGCAGGGGTGGGCTAGGCGGGGATCAGCATCCCTCGCCGGTGGCGGATCCGGCGGTCGACCGTGGCGAACAGGGAGTCGACCGCGAGACCGATAACCACGATCACGACCATGGCGGCGAGGATCAGCGACGTGTCGCCGAGTGAGGCATCGAGCGCGTGGCCGAGGCCACGCGCTGCGCCCGTGCGGATCAGCTCGGCCGCGAGCAGCGCTCGCCACGCCACCGCCCAGGCCTGCTGCAGGCCGGTCCAGTAGCCGGGGACCGCCGCCGGGAGCACCACCGACCGGTACAGGGTCCACCCGCTCGCACCCATCGTCCGGCCGGCCCGGATCAACATCGGCGGCACCTGGCGGACCGAGACGGCCGTGGCGATCGCGACCGCCGGGATCCCTGCGACCACGACCACGAACATGACAGCGCGCTCCGTGAACCCGAGCCAACCGATCGCGAGCGGCAGCCAGGCGATCGCCGGCAGCGCCTGCAGCGCGGTCATCAGCGTCCCGACGCTCCGCTGCACGACACGTGAGGCGGCCATCGCGAACCCGATCAGGGTCCCGACGACCACCGAGACGCCCAAGCCGAACGCCAGCCGGATGATGCTGCCTCGCGCAGCCGCGAGCAGTCCGTCGTCACCGGTCAGGTTGGAGGTGAGCGCCGTCCAGACGTCGGCGGGGGACGGTAGGTCCTGCGTCTCGAAGACCTCCGCCTCGTAGACCGCCCACCACAGGAGCAGGACAGCGCCGACGATCGCGACCCTAGGCCAGACCTGGTCGAAGACCCTCTTCGCGCGCAGCTCGTTCCACCTCCTTCGCCATGTTGTCGTGGATGTCGACGACCACGTTGCTGAGCAGGACGTCCTCGAAGCTCCTGGGGCGAGGCGTGGTGATGCGGTACTCCTCGATCGGCGTGCCGGGACGCGCGGAGAGCACGATGACGCGGTCCGCGAGGAACGCGGCTTCGCGAACGTTGTGGGTGGCGAACACGAACGTGTTCCCGAGCTCGGTCCAGACGAGCTGGAGCTCCTTCTGGAGGATCTCGCGCGACTGAGCGTCGAGGGCGCCGAACGGCTCGTCGGCGAGCAGCACGTCGGGCCGGCACGCGAGGGCACGGGCGAGCGCCGCGCGCTGCCGCATACCGCCGGACAGCTCGTGGGGCTGGACATCGGCGAACCGCGTCAGGTGGACCTTGGCGATCCACGCCTCGGCACGCTCGCGCACCTCGTCGGGGGGAAGGCCGACCATCTTCAGCGCGAACTCCACGTTGCCGCGCACGCTGAGCCACGGGAACAGTGCGGGATCTTGGAACAGGACGGCGCGGTCCGGGCCGGGGCCGGGTACGGGACGTCCGTCGACCAGCACCGAGCCCTCGTCCGGCCGGAGAAGGCCAGCGAGGAGATCGAGGATCGTGGACTTCCCGCATCCCGAGGGCCCGATCAAACACACGAACTCGCCGACGCCGACGTCCAGGTCGATGTCAGCGATCGCTTCCACACGGCCGCCGGACGCCGAGACGAACGACTTGCTCACACCTCGGAGCGAGAGCTTGACCGGCGCGGTCGCGGCGCGGGGGGCGACCGAGAGCGATCGGGACGCGGTCACGGTGCGGGAAGCGCCCCCGGGGACTCCGCCGGGGTCCGGAACGCCTTCGCCTTGCGAAGGTCGATCCACACCGTGGCGCCGAGTTCCAGCCCCTCGAGCTCGTCGTTGGGGAGCTCGGCCATGAGGACCTGGCCGTCCGGGAGCCGCAGGCCGACCCTCGAGACCCAGCCAAGGGTACTCACGCGCTCGACCGTCGCCTGGACCGAGCCGCCGTTCGTCTCGGTCGTCGAGACCCGGACGTCGTGCGGCCGGACGAAGGCTCGAGCCGCGATGCCCTCGTCCAGGTGGGAGGCACCCGCGACCCGGTGGTCGCCGAACTCGACGTGACCGTCCCGCACGTGACCGTGGAGCACGTTCGCGCTCCCCACGAAGCCGGCGACGAACGCCGTGGCCGGCTCGTCGTAGATCTGCGCCGGGCTGCCCGCCTGCTCGATGCGTCCCTCGTGCATCACGACGACCTCGTGAGCGAGCTCCATCGCCTCGTCCTGGTCGTGCGTCACCAACAGGCTGGTCACACCGAGCTCTCGGTGCAGGTCGTCGAGCCAGCGCCGGAGGTCCTGACGGACCCTCGCGTCCAGCGCGCCGAAGGGCTCGTCGAGCAGGAGCACCCTTGGCCGCGGCGCCAGCGCCCGTGCCAGGGCGACCCGCTGGCGCTGGCCGCCGGAGAGCTGGTCGGGATATCGCTCCTTGAACGGCAGCAGCTGGACGAGCTCGAGCAGCTCATCCACGCGCTCGCGCTGCTCGTCCTTGGTGGCCTTGCGGACGGCGAGCCCGAACGAGACGTTCTGCGCGACCGTCATGTGGCGGAACAGCGCGTAGTGCTGGAAGACGAACCCGACGCGCCGCTCCTGGACGCTCTTGTGCGTGTGCTCCTCTTCCTCCATCCAGATCTTGCCCTCGGTCGGAAGCTCGAGGCCCGCGATCATGCGGAGCACGGTGCTCTTCCCCGAGCCGCTCGGCCCGAGCAGCGCGGTGATCTTGCCTTCCGCCGCCTCGAAACTCACGTCGTCGACGGCGGTGAATCCGCCGAAGCGCTTCGTGAGGTGCTCGACCTTGATCGCCGGTTGCATCACTCCGCCTCCCTGACCCGCTTGCCCTTGAAGAGCTCGATCCCGATGAGCAGCACGATGGAGACCGCGGCCAGCGTCAGCGCCACGATATTCCCCTGCGTGTCGAGCCGTTCCTCGAACGCGGTCAGGATGAAGATCGTGGCCGTCTCGGTCTGGCCCTTGATCGCTCCGCTCACGATCAGCACGGCACCGATCTCGCCGACCGCGCGCGCCGTGGACAGCGCGATGCCGTACAGGAGCCCCCATCGGATGTTCGGTAGCACCACGCGGAGTAGCGTCTGCGTGGAGGAAGCCCCGAGGGTCCGGGCGGCGTCCTCCTCCTCGGTCCCGAGCTCCTCCAGGACCGGGGCGACCGAGCGCACCACGAACGGGATGCAGATGAAGATGGTCACGAGGACCATCGAGGGGACCGCGAAGATGATCTGGATGCCGCGCGCGGCGAACCACGATTCGAACCAGCCGCCCCGGCCGAACAGGAGGACGGCCATCAGGCCCACGGTGATCGGCGAGACCGCGAGGGGCAGGTCGACCATCGCGTCCATGAACCGGCGGCCGATGAACCGGTGGCGGACGAGCACCCATGCGGTGATCGCCCCGAACACCGTCACCACGACGACGGTCTCGACCGTGATGATCGCCGAGAGGAGGAACGCGTGGCGGACGTCGGGGAGGGAAAACGTCTCGGCGATCGTGCTCCAGCCGCCTTTGACCACCGACCACACGATGCCGGCGAACGGCGCGAGCAACAGGACCGCGAGGTACGTGAAGCACACGGCGAGGATCACGCCGCGGATCAGCAGCTGGCGCCGGCGGCGCCGTTGCGCGTCGCCGAGGGTCAGGCCCGCGGTCGGCTCGAGGACCGTCGGCGCTGCGCTCACGACTCGGCCTCCTCGGTCTTGCGGCCGACCCGGACGAGCTTGTTGACCACCAGCACGATCACGAACGAGATCACGAAGAACATCGTGGCGACCGCCGCGGCCTCCTCGGGCTTGAACTGGTTGGCGAGCTGGAAGATGAAGACCGGCGCCGTGAGGGTCCTGCCGGTGATATTGCCCGAGATCAGCACGATCGACCCGAACTCGCCGATGCTTCGCGCGAACGCCAGGAGCGCTCCCGCTGCGATCGCCGGGCGGATCGCGGGCAGGACGATCCTGCGGAACGTCACCCACGCGCTCGCGCCCAGGACCTGCGCCGCCTCCTCCTCCGCCTCGTCCAGCTCGAGCAGGACCGGCTGCACCGTGCGGACGACGAACGGGAGGGTGACGAACGAGCAGGGCGAGCAGGACCCCGAGGGGAGCGAAGACGACCTGGATGCCGGCCGAAGCCAGAAGGCGACCGATCGGCGCGTTCGGGCCGTAGATCGCCACGAGCATGACCCCCGTGACGAGCGTGGGGATCGCGAACGGGATGTCGCAGATCGCGCGAGAGGAGCCCGCGCCCGGGAAGCGGTAACGCACGAACACGTACGCCAGCATCGTGCCGAAGCACGGCGTTGATCCCCGCAGCGAGCGCGGACGTGATCAGCGTGAGGCGCATCGGCCGCCCACGCGCCGGGCTCGGACATCGCCGAACGGAAGGCGCCGAGCCCCTCGCCGAACCCTTGGATCGCGATGGCCGCCACGGGGACGGCGACGATCGCCACGAGGTAGGTGATGGCGGCGCCGCGCAGCGCCAGGTGCCGCAGGCCGCGTGCGCGCCCGCACGGGCAGCACGGCCCTGCGGTTCCGCATCGTCTGCGCGGCGCTCGCCATCGTCGCTCCTTGACGTTGCTCGCGGCCGGCCCTAGGCCGTGCGCGTCCTCGAAGGCCTGGGTGAACATGCCCGTGTCGCCGAACATCGTCTCGTTCAGGGCGTCCCAGCCGCCGAAGTCATCGACCGTCAACAGGTCCTCGATCGGCGGGAACCCTCTCCTCGTCGCCCTGCCGCGGCCTCGGCGGGTCGGTCGGGCGCAGGAAGCCCACGGTCGCGTACAGCTCCTTGGCCTCCTCCGTGTGGAGGAACTCGACGAACGCCTCGGCGACCTCGCGGACGCAGTGCTTCGTCGACGTTCTCGTCGACGATCGCGACGGGGTTCTCGATCAGGACGGTCGACGGCGGGATCACCATCTCGTCCGTCGAGCCCGGCCTCGACGGCCGTGAACATCTCGTTCTCGTAGGTGATGGCGACGTCGCCGTTGCCGGCCTCGAAGTTCTTGATCGAGTCGCGGGCGGTCTTGTCGAGCACGATCACGTTGCTGAAGATGCCGGTCAGCAGCGTCTGCGCCCCGGCCTCGTCGTCCTCGGTGTCGCCGGCATGACCTCGCATCGCCGCGCCGTAGGCCGCGACGATGTTCCACCGCGCACCGCCGCTCGATGCCGGGTCCGGCGTGAGGACCTCGACACCCTCGGCGCGCCAGGTCGTCGAAGTCCTCGATGCCCTGGGGTTGCCGGGACGGACGTCGAACACCACGACCGACGTCGACACCATGCCGCCGTCGGTGCGCCTGCGTCCAGTCGTGGGTGATCAGGCCCGCGTCCGCGATGAAGTCCACGTCGGGACCCAGCGATAGGGCGACGACGTCGGCCTCGAACCCGTTGATGACGTTCTGCGACCTGCGTCGTGCGAGCCGCCGTAGGACTCCTGGAAGATGACCTGCTGGTCGTCGTGCTCTTCCTTCCACTGGGCCTGGAAGGCGGAGATGATCTTGCCGTAGACCTCGCGGGGTGTGCTGTAGGCGGCGAAGCGTGAGGACCGGCGTCTCCGCCGGGGTGCAATCACCGTTGCCCGCACCCTCCGCGCCGGCGCCGGAGCCGCACGCGGCGGCGAGCAAGGCGAGCGAGGCAACCGCTGCGCGGGAACGAACGCCGAAGCGTCGAGATCGCATCGTGCTGCTCCTTTCGATGACCAACGGGATTCGTGCGCTGTCGCGCCCCGATCTCCGGTCGTCCGGTCGATCGAAAGGCTGGAATCAGCCCGGTACGTGGCGGCCTCCGGGTGTTCCGGTCAGCCGCGAGGAAGACACTAGTACCAGCGGGCTCCGGAACGTGTCAAGGAAGGCGACGCTTCCGTGCTAACGGAGCCGGATCTTCTCCGCCATCTCGATCTGCACCACCTTGCCGTCCTGCACCACGAGGAGCACCGTGCCGAACCGCAGCTTCCGGAGGACCTCCGCCACCTTGATCAGGACCGCGCGCTCCTCGTCGGATAGGCCCTCGAACCCCTCGGCGTTCGAGGCGCGCCCTTCCTCCCCGCCGGCCATGCGGCGACCTTACCGCATGCGCAAACGGTGACCGCCGGTGCCTGCTACCAGGCGTATGCCTCGGGCGCGGCGCCGCCCGGACCCGGCCAGATCTGGTCGAGGCGCCGCATCGAGTCCTCGTCGAGCGAGAGCTCCAGGGCGTGCATCGATCCCTCGAGCTGGGCCATCGTCCGGGGTCCGATGATCGGCGCCGTCACGGCGGGGTTCGCCAGTAGCCACGCGAGCGCGACGTCGGCCGGGGCTTCGCCGAGCTCCTCGCAGAACGCCTCGTAGGCCTCGAGCTTCGGCCGGTGCTTCTCGAGGTGCTCCTGCGCCCACCCCTGCGAGCGACGGCCGCCCTGGATGTCCCCGAGGATGCCGCCGAGGATGCCCCTGCCCAGTGGGCTCCACGGGAGCACGCCCATGCCGTAGCCCTCGGCCGCCGGGAGCACCTCGAGCTCGCTCCACCGGTTGGCGAGGTTGTAGAGGCACTGCTCGGAGGCCAGGCCGAGGAAGTGGCGCGCCCTGGCGGTCTCGTTCGCCTGCGCGATGTGCCAACCGCCGAAGTTGCTCGAGCCGACGTAGAGGATCTTGCCCTGGTGCACGAGGACCTCGAACGCCTGCCAGATCTCGTCCCAGGCGGCCTGGCGGTAGACGTGATGCATCTGGTACAGGTCGATGTGGTCGGTCTGCAGTCGCTGCAGGCTCGCATCGCACGCCCGGCGGATGTGCAGGGCCGACAGCCGCGACTCGTTCGGCCACGTTCCTATCTCGCCGTAGACCTTCGTGGCGAGAACGACCTTGTCGCGGCGACCCTCGCCCTTCGCGAGCCAGTTGCCGACGATCGTCTCGGTCGTCCCGACCCCACGCTTCCGACCGTAGACGTTCGCCGTGTCGAAGAAGTTGATCCCCAGCTCGAGCGCGCGGTCCATGATCGCGAACGCGTCCGGCTCCGTCGTCTCGGGACCGAAGTTCATCGTGCCGAGACAGAGCGGGCTGACCTTCAGACCCAGCCTCCCGAGGTGCCGGTATTCCATCCGCGGCAGTCTATTGGGAGGGTGCTCGGCCGGGCCCTACCGAGGCGCCGGCCGTCGCGGGCTCCTCGGCGAGCACGGCCTCGAGCGAGCCGTCGTGCTCCGGCCCGCGGGCGCCCGGATAGAACATGAACGCGATCGTGATCGCGGCGCCGAGCACCCCGGCGCCGATCAGCGTGGCGTCCACGCCGAACGCGTCGGATGCGGGACCGATCAGGGCGAACGAGAGCGGTACGCCCGCCGTCGAGATCATCCAGTCGAGGCTCGACACGCGCCCGAGGAGCTCCTGCGGCACGAGCCGCTGGACGAGCGTGATCCAGATCACGATCAGCACCGTGATGCACGTCTCCGCCACCAGCGCGACCAGCATCGCCTCCCAGAGCCGGGTCACGATGCCGAAGCCCGCGGTCGCCAGCATCCCGATCGCCCAGGCCACGTACAGGATCGTGACGGCCTTCCGCGGCAGGCGACCGCGCTGGCCCATCGCGAGCGCGGCGGCGACCGCGCCGACGCCGCCCGCCCCATACACGAGGCCGAGCGCCGCCGCCGACCCGTCGAGGTCGTTCCGGATGACGTACGGGACGAGGACCTCCCAGGGTCCCCACGTCGCGAGCAGACTCACGGTGGCCGCGACCATGGCCACCCACAGCCAGGTGTTCCCGCGCACGTACGCGAGCCCCTCCTTCATGTCCGCCCACGTCGAGAGGCGCTCGTCGGCCGACCTGGGGACGTGCCGGGTTCGGATCGCGAGGATCATCAGCGCCGAGAACACGAACGTCCCCGCGTCCGCCACGAACGCCCACCCCGCCCCGAACGCGGCGACGAGCGCGCCGCCGACGATCGGACCGATCAGCGTCCAGGCCACCGGCCGCACGAACTGGCCGAGAGAGTTGGCCTCGACGAGCAGGTCGCCCGGGACGATCGTCGGGACGATCGAGTTGAACGCGGGCCCGAAGACGGCCTGCCCGGCCCCGTAGACCACGACGAGCGGGATCAATCGCGGCATCGTGAGCGCCCCCACGATCGACAGCACGCCGATCGCGCCGATGGCGAGGCCCCGGATCACGTCGCCGGCGATCATCAGGTGACGCCGGTCGAGCCGGTCCGACAACACGCCCGAGAAGAGCAGCAACGCCATCTGGGGGAGGCTCCAGGCGATGCCCACCGCGGCGAGCGCGGACGGCGAGTTCGACAGGTCGTAGGTCTGCCACGCGATCGCGACGATGTAGATGCCGTCGCCGATGAACGAGACCGTCATGCCGCCCCAGAGGAAGGCGAAGTCGCGGACGCGCAGCGGCCGAAGGATGCCGACGCGATCGACGAACGGGGGCCGCTCCATGGCGGCGAGCATACGGCCCGGCGTCGACGCCCTTCGCGGCGCCTGTCAACATCTGAGGATGGAGGATCCGCGACCGCCCGAGGGGTACGTCCTTCGCGCCGTCACGCTCGACGACGCCTCGATCCTTGCCGACGTGTTCAACGCCGCCACGCTCGGCGAGGCCGGCGTGACCTGGACGACGGCGGACGACATCCTCGGCGACCTCCAGACGCCGGGGTTCTCGTTGGAACGGGATGCAGCGCTCGTCGAGGACGAGACGGGCGCGGTGGTCGCCGGCTTCCTGCTCCTCGCCGACGATCCACAGACGCGGTACGCGTTCGCCCTCGGACTGATCCATCCCGAGGCGTGGGGTCGCGGGCTCGGATCCTTCGTCACGGCCCTCGGAGAGGCCCGCGCGGCCAGACGCCTCGAGTCCGCGCCGCCCGGCAGGAAGACCGTGCACGTCTCGAGGTTCGTCCAGAACGAGGCGGCGGCCCAGCTGTTCCGCGACCACGGGTACCGGCCCGTCCGCACGTTCTGGAGCATGACGCGGGACCTCAACGACGGAGCGACGAACCCCGGTCTCCCCGAAGGCCTTGAGCTCCGTCCGTTCGTCGAGGCGAGGGATGCAGGAGCCGTCCACGCCGCCCTGACCGAGGCGTTCGAGGACCACTGGGGCGCCGGGACACAGCCATACGAGGTCTGGCACCACGACCGGATCGCCAACCCCGGCGCGAACTTCGACCCGAGCCTGTGGTACGTCGCGGTCGAGGGCGACGCGATCGCCGGCGCGCTGATCGGAGCGGCGGGGACCGGGATGGACTCGGAGGCGGGGTCCGTCGAGGAGCTGGGGGTGCGCCGCCAGTGGCGCGGCCGGGGGCTCGGCCTGGCCCTGCTCCACTCGGCCTTCGACGCGTTCCGGCGGCGGGGTCTCTCGAGGTCCGTCCTGATCGTGGACTCGGAGAACCCGACGGGGGCGACCCGGCTCTACGACCGCGCCGGCATGACGATGGAGCTCGCGTGGGACCGCTGGGAGAAGGAGCTCTTCGCCTGAGCGGTGCGCCGGTCGCGCCTGCTACGCGCCGGGCGGAGCATCCGGGAACACCTCCCCTTCACAGTCCCTCGGAAGCGGCAGGACGTCGGGCGGGCGGGGCCGCTGATCGAAGTCGAAAGCGTCGAGCAACGGCGTGGCCGCCCGGTCGCGCTCGGCGAGCTGCGGCAGGCCCCAGTTGTCCTGGACGAAGCGGACGACCGACGAGAACTCGCCGAGCTCGTGGCTCACGTGGCCGTGCTTGGCGTAGGGCGAGATCACCAGCATCGGCGCGCGGATCCCGAGCCCGAAGGCGTCCACCTGCGGTGGCGGAACGTGGTCGTAGAAGCCGCCGTAGTCGTCCCACGTGAGGAAGACCGCGGTCTCCTCCCACATGGGACTCTCCATGATCGCGTTCAGCACCTTCGTGGACCAGGTCTCACCCCAGCAGAGGCTGTACTCGGGATGGTCGGAGACCTCGAACCGCGGCGTCACCCAGGTAACCGGCGGTAGGCGATCCTCCCGGATGTGCCGGACGAGGTCGTCCACGGGGAACACGTGGCGCGCCCATCGGTCGGGATCGTTGCGGTACCGCGAGATCGCCGAGAACGCGTTCCAGATGTAGCCGTTCTGGTACGGCGTCGCCGAGTAGTTCGCCCAGGGGATCCGCTTGCGATCCAGCAGATCGCCCGCGGTCTCGAGGTCGAAGCACGGGAACGCGCGGTCGAGGTTCCCCTCGGCGTCCCTGATCCCGACGTACGCGTCGCTCAGCGAGTCGCACCCCCACGCCTTGAACAGGCCGGTCTCGCGATGGCGTCGCCGGAGGACGGCTCGGTCCTGGACGGGATTCTCGTACGCGCCGCCCGCGCTGGCCGCGATCGCATAGAGGTGGTTCGGGAACGACGGCCCGTGGGCCGAGGTGAAGAAGTTGTCGAGCAGGACGAACCGCTCGGCCCAGGCCCAGTAGTTCGGGAGGTCCTCGGGCAGGAACTGCGTGTAGGCGTCGCGGTCGGCGGCCTCGTTCCGGTTGAACCCGTCCATCTTGCCCTCGTTCCAGGCCTCGATCGCGCACTCGTAGCAGTGCTCGATGTCCTCGGCGATCGCGCCGCGCGTTGCGGGGGTGAGCGGCCGTTCGGCACCGGCGTCCATCCCCACCGTCACGCCATCCGCACCGGGGAACCGCCCGAACATGTGGTCGAAGGTCCGGTTCTCCTTGACGATGTACACGACGCGCTTGATAGGCGTGGCCGTGTCGAACGCGGTCGCGTCGACGGGGTCCGGCGCCACGCCGAACGCGATCGGCGGCGCCCACGTGGGCTCGGGACCTCGCAGCGCCCGGGTACAGGCGGCGAGGAACGCCGAGGCGGCGCCGAGCGCGGTCCCCCGTAGGAACGAACGACGACTGTGCGGGCGGTGCATCGCGCCGGAGTCTACCGACCGGCCCCGAACGCCCCGAAGGAGGCGAGTCTTCAGGAAGGACGCTTTCTACCTAGGTTCGCGCGTGACCGAGGTTCGAGGGGTATCTACGCTCTGGGCGACCCGGCCTCCGTCCGACACCTTGGGTATGAGCATTCACACGGAGATCGTGCCCACCCGAGTCGTCGCTTCCAACGGTTCCTTCAGGTTCGTGATGAAGCTCCAGCCCCACCACGTCGAGCCCTACCGTCGCGCGATCGCGCGGCACGGCTTCCAACTCGACGAGCTTCACCAGGCGGATGTCATCCAGCTCCTGCAGCTCCGAGCCCATGACCGGGGCGTCTTGGCGGTCGCCTGAGCAAGGTTTCGGCCCTGATCGTCCTGGTCACGAAGCCCGTTCTGAGGCGACACGCCGCTCCGGTACGATTGCCGGCCCTCGGAGAAGGAGGCACCGTTGGCCGGTCTCGATCGGTTGCTCGCATCGAACAAGACGTTCGCGGAAGGGTTCGAGAAAGGGGACGCACAGCTCCCACCCAATCTCCCCGTCGCCGTGCTGACGTGCATCGACGCGCGGGTGCACCCGGAGCGGTTCCTCGGCTTGGAGATCGGCGACGCTCACGTCGTGCGCAACGCAGGCGGACGGGCGTCGGATGACGCGGCTCGCTCGCTGATCATCTCGTCGCAGCTGCTCGGCACCCGGCAGTTCATGGTCATCCATCACACGGACTGCGGGATGCTCACGTTCACGAACGAGGACATCTGGGGCAAGCTCGAGGGCGAGACGGGCGAGCGCGCCAACCACATCGACTTCATGCCGTTCTCCGACGTCGAGGAGAGTGTGCGGGAGGACGTGCTCACGCTCCGGACGAACCCGTTCCTCCCGAAGGACGTCGAGGTCTCGGGCTGGGTCTACGACGTTCGCACGGGACGGATCGAAGAGGGTGGCGGACGCGTAGACGCCACCCCTTCGTGCCGCTCTGACAAGCGGCGTCGGGTGGACCGGCGGCCGTTGTGCTTCGATGAGCGGAGCGTTCGGGAAGGGGCGCTCCTCCTTTGCCACCAGCCGTGCGATCCGACCGGCTAAACACGAACAGCTGTTCGCGTCTTCTTCCCTCGGGATGCCGCAACCGCTCCGGCTGGTGGTCTCGGACGCGTTCCCGGTCGGGCAGGCCGTGAGCGACGCCCAGAGCTTCGAGGAGTTCTTCGAGGCCGAGAGCCCTCCGATGTTCCGGCGGCTGTGCCTGATCACGGGGAATCGCCACGAAGCCGAGGAGGTGATGCAGGACGCGTTCCTCAACGTGTTCGAGCGTTGGGACCACGTCCGGCAGATGGAGGACCCGACCGGCTACCTGTATCGAACGGCCTTCAACGCCTACAAGCGCCGGTCGCGACGAGCCGCGATGGCGCTCCGGCGCACACTCGGCGTGGGCGAGCCCGCCGACGAGTACGCGGCCGCCGACGCCCGGTTCATGGTCGAGCAGGGCTTGTCCGAGCTCAGTCCCCGTCAACGAGCGGCAATCGTGCTCACCGAGCTGCTCGGCTACAGCTCCGAGGCCGCGGGGGAGTTGCTCGGCGTCCGGCCGGTCACGGTCCGCGCGCTCGCGTCCCAGGGACGGGCAGCGATGAGACGAGCGATGGAGTCCGACGATGCCTGACTTCGGCGACGACCTCGAGCGAAAGAGCGAGCGGTTCCAGCTGCCACCGGGCGGCCTCGACCGGCTGTTCTCGCGTCGCGAGCGTAAGCAGCGCAACCGCAGGATCGGCGCCGCCGTCCTCGGGATGGTCGTCGCGGTCGTCGCCTTGGGCGGACTCGTGTACGCGTTCCAGCACGTCGGTTCGAAGACCCCCGCGTCGTCGTCCGGGGTGACGATCGTGTTCACCCGCCAGGACCCTGGTGACGACACCGACTACATCTACGTGATCGAAGCCACGGGCTCCGAGACAGGGGAGCCGCTTCGCATCGGCACGGGCGACCTCTTCAGCGTCTCTCCAGACGGCACCCGGATCCTGTTCGGGCTGCAGGATACGACTGGCACCGCCTTCCAATGGCTGAAACCGGCAGTGGTGACCCTAGACGGGTCCAACCGCAGGGTCTTGGGGGTCGCAGACCCCAGCCTGCAGGGGCTCGCCCCGACCGATTGGTCCCCCGATGGCACCCGCTTCGTTGCCGAAGGGGTTCAGGGTGCCGACCCGACTTTGGTCGGCGTCTACACGGCCCGGTCCTCCGACGGAGGGGACCTGGTCCAGCTGACCGTCGCACCGACCGGTGGGAAGGAACGACCGGTCGGTGGGTACTCGCCGGACGGCTCGAGGATCCTCTTCGTCCGCCCCGTGAAGGACTTCGGCGGCCAGGATGCCAGCCAAGACCTCTTCGTGGTGAACGCCGACGGGGCCGACCTCATCCGGCTCAACCCCCCGAACACGACTACGGGCTGGCGCGAGGCGAGCTGGTCGCCGGACGGCCGCGCGGTCACGTTCGTCGCGTCCAGGGGGCGGTTCCTCGAGGCGCCTCGCGCCATCTTCGTGGTCGATGCCGACGGCGGCCATCCGCGTCGGATCACGCCTTGGGGTGACATCGACGGCGCCGAATGGTCCCCGGACGGCCGGTGGATCGCCTTCAGCGAGGCGCATCCCGACGATCGCGACCTCTTCCTCGTCCAGCCCGACGGCACGGGGCTCACGCAGATCACCGATAGCTCCGACGGCCTTTCCTCATCCGGGCCCGTCTGGGCGCCAGACGGAACGAGGCTCGTGTTCGTCCGGAGCTCGACCGGCTTCCCTCGGACCTCGACCGGCGGGCCGTTCGATGCGGACCTCTGGATCGTGAACGCGGACGGCACAGGTCTCATCCAGCTCACGCATCGGCCGGCGGAGTACTACAGGTACGCGTGGGCAGGGGCGGCCGCTGGAACGTAGTGCGGCGCCAAAGACTAAACGCTGCGCACTGTCATGACTTCTCCTCCCTGGAGTTCACAAAGGGAGGCCGGGATGAAGCGGATCGCAATCTCGTTGGCCGCCAGTCTGATCTTGCTGGCGGGGTGCACATCGGAGGAAGGAACGGACCGAGGGTCGACCGGCGACGCGACGAGTTCGGCTGCGTCGTCCCCCGGGCGGATCGTGTTCACCCGGCAGGATCCGAGCAGCCAGATCGACGTGACCTTCGCGATGAGTCCCGACGGGTCGCAAGAGGCGCAGCTGGTCCCCTCCTGCTGTCCGCATGCCTCACCGGACGGAACCCGCCTCGCGGTCCCCGTCTTCGGAGACGAGAACCCGTGGCTGCTTCCCGCGGTGTTGGGCGTGGATGGCTCCGACTACACCGTGCTTGAGATCGCCGACAGCACCCTGAACCTCGGCCCCGGACCATGGTCGCCCGATGGAGAACGGATCGCCGCACAAGGGTTCGAGGACTACACCGCTGAAACCGCGCGCAACGGCATCTACACCTTCACCCCAGAGGGCGAAGATCTGGTGCGCGTGACGCGAAGCGGTGAGCGGCCGGACCGGCCGGTCGCGTTCTCGCCGGACGGAACGAGGATCCTCTTCTTCCGACCGGTGAAATCACGCGGCAGCGAGTCAGCGCCGATGAACCTTTACTCAGTCCAAACGGACGGAGGGCGCCTGCTCCAGCTCAACCCGCCCGGCACCACGACAGGACTGCCGACGGTCGGGCCCTCGGCGAGCTGGTCGCCCGATCACCGGAGGGTGACGTTCGTCGCATCCTCAGGCTCCTTCTGGAAGGAATCGCCACGCGCCGTCTTCGTCGTGGAACCGGGGGAGAAGGCTCATCGCATCAGCCCCTGGTCCAACGACGTCCTGTTCAGCGCACAATGGTCCCCAGACGGTGAATGGATCGCTTTCGCGATGCGGGTCGGTGACTTCACCGACGTGTTCGTCATGCATGCCGATGGCAGCGGGCTTATCGCCGTAACCGACTCGGCCGACGGATCGTTCTCGTACGGCCCGGTGTGGTCACCGGACGCGACGCGGTTGCTGTTCATCCGAGGCTCGCTCGCAGACCCGACCCGTATCTCGGGGCAGGACATCTCCCAGACGGACCTGTGGATCGCGAACCTGGATGGGAGCGGCCTCCAGCAGCTCACGCACCAGACGGCCGAGTACGAGCAGTACGCCTGGACCCCGTAGAGCTCCGGCCGCAACGTCACGAGGTCGGGGATCTTGGGCAGCCGACCGGACTGGGGGGCCGCGCTAGGAGAGCCATCGCCCGCAGCGTCAGCTCACGAAGGCGAGCGCCGACCCGCCTCGCGGTTGTCTCGAGGGCCAAGGATCGATCGGTCGAGAGGATCGATACGACGCTGTGCCATCAACCACGTCAGTGCGGGACCCGGCCGGCGCGTGTGAAGCCTCAGCCGTCCGCGAGCGCCTTCGTCATCGCCTTGCAGCGCGGCGGAGAAGACACGACACTTGCGCCGTGGAACCCTCCGACGAGCTTCGCCGAGTCGTCACCCGGTTCTTCGAGGCCCTTCGCGACGGCGATGAGCAGGCCGTCAGCAACCGGATCTCACGGCAGCCTGGATTCGAGCGGTTCGGCTCCGACCCGACGGAATGGTGGCGGGACGGTGAGGTGGCCGCGATCGTCTGGACACAGCAGATGCGGGAGATGGGCGGTGGATACCCGTGGCGATTGACCGACGGCGTCTACGCGATGACGGAAGGAAGCGCCGGGTGGGCCGCGGCCCGAGCGGAGTTCCAGTCACCGCTCGGCCCCACGCAGTTCCGGTTAACGTGCGTGCTGCATCTGGAGCACGGCGAGTGGAAACTGGTGCAGTTCCACAGCTCGGTGCCGACGACCAACGAAGAGCACGGCCTCCTCCTTACGACGTCCGTCGATCAGATCGCCGAGTCGGTCAGCACGACTCGGCCCGACCTGTCGGCAACGTCCGCGCCGGATGGCACCGTGACGATCGCGTTCACGGACATCGAAGACTCGACACGTCTCAACGAATTCCTCGGCGATCAACGTTGGTTGGAGGTCCTGCGCGCGCACAACGACGTGGTGAAGGTCGTCACCGCCGACTTCGGTGGAACGGTCGTCAAGAATCAGGGTGACGGCTTCATGCTGGCGTTCTCTTCATCGCGGCGCGCGTTGAACTGCGCCGAGGCGATCGAACGGGCGGTCACCGCCCGGTTTCGAGATCCAGGCTCGCCGATCCAGATCCGCATCGGCATCCACGTCGGCGAGACGATCCGTGAAGCGGACGACTTCTTCGGTCACGCCGTCAGCTACGCGGCTCGGATCGCCTCTACCGCTGCCGGCGGCGAGATCGTCGTCTCGTCCCTCGTCCATCAGCTCGTCGCTCAGACCGGCGAGTTCGCGTTCGGCCAGGCTCGCGTGGTGGAGTTGAAGGGGATCGAAGGATCGCATCGGATCTATCCCGTCGTCTTGTCGACCCCGGAGCCGTAGCGCGCCACGGAGGGAGTCGAACCCCAACCTTCTGATCCGTAGGTTGGATGGGCTGAACGGTATGCCGCCGCGAGCGCGAGGACCATCTCGCGGCGTGCAGCGTTTCGATGGCAGCCATGCGTCTCTATCCCGTGAGGGAAGAACGCGACATGATGCCGGTCGCCATGGTCCAGGAGGCCTCGCTCGAGCGCAACACGCTCGGCGACCTCTACGTCCGGCACGCGCCTGAGGGCATCCAGCTCGCGTTCCTGTTGACGGGCGACCGAGCCCTGGCCGAGGACCTCGTCCAGGAGGCCTTCGTGCGGCTCGTCGGCAGGCTGCGGCACCTTCGCGATCCGGGCGCCTTCGGCGCCTACCTCCGCCGGACGATCGTCAACCTCGCGACCAGTCATTTCCGCCATCGAAGGGTCGAGCGCGCCTACCTCGAGCGGCTCACAACCGCCCCCGCGGTCCATCCCAACCCCAACGAGGATCTGGACGAGACGATGCACCAGGCCCTCCTGCGCCTGCCCGAACGCCAGCGCGCCGCGATGGTCTTGCGCTTCTACGAGGACCTCTCGGATGTCCAGGCGGCCGAGATCCTGCGGTGTTCGCCGGGGACCGTCCGCTCCCTCGTCTCGCGGGGCATGAAGACGCTCCGCGGCGAACTCGAAGGGATGACCCGATGATCGACGAGCACGACGTCCGCGAGATGCTCCACCGCCGTGCGAACACCGTCCCCACGATCGTGGTCGATGCGCCGAAGGCCGCGCGGCGGGCCCGGCGACGGCTCCTCGCGAACGGCGCCGTGGCCACGGTCGCGACGGCGGCGATCGCCGTGACGACGTTCGCGGGCCTCGATGCGATCCGGAGCGCGCCGATCCCCGCGGTTCACCCGACGCCGACCGGTGCGATCGTCCGTGGCGACGTCGAAGTGCTGCGGTTCACGGGAACACCGGACGAGGCACCCGGCGACCTCGTCGCCGTGAACCCCGAGACCGGCGAGGAGCGCGTCCTCGTCGAGGACCTCCATGACGTATACAGAGCCGTGTGGTCGGCCGACCGGCGGTGGGTCGCCTTCGAGACGTCGGGGTCGCTCTCGGTCGTCGATGCGACGCTCGAGCCTCGGAGGGTCGTCGACAGGCCGGACCTCTGGATCTGGTCGTCCACGGGCGCCGAGCTCCTCGTGTGGCGCGGTTCCACGCTCTCGGTCATCGACCCGTCGACGGGTCTCGTGACCGAGCTCTCGTCGACCGTCGCGGATCTATCCGCGACGCCCGCGTGGTCTCCCGACGGGACGAGGGTCGTGTTCGGGGGCTGGGACGGCACGATCTACTCGATCGACATCGACGCGCGCACCAGCGGGCGTACTCGGTTGGTGCAGCTGCCCGCTGGGGCTTTCGACTCGGCCGAGGCGATCGCGTGGTCGCCGGACGGTTCCCGACTTGCCATCTACAACGACGTGGAACCGGGCGACGGGCGCCTGTTCGTCCTCGATGCCGACGGCTCGGATATCGAGGTGCTCGCCGAGGACGAGAACGTGTCCGGATTCGCCTGGTCGCCCGACGGGACGCGGATGGTCTTCACTGGAGACCACGGCGCCGTCTTCGTGGCTCCCGCCGACGGCTCCACCGCATCGCTCGTCGCGTCGCTCCCGATCGACGGTGGCGCGACCAACCCCGTGTGGTCGCCTGATGGGTCGCAGGTCGCGCTCTCGGTCGAGCCGGGTCGCGAGAATCCCGTGACCTATCCGTCGGACCGCGCCTTCGTGATCGAGGCCGACGGTTCGGGCGATGCCGAGTCCATCGACGAGCGCACGTACGCGAGCTGGAACGGCGGTTCGTTCTGCTGGTCGTGTGACTGGTGGAACGCCTACCCCGTCACCTACAGGGATCCCTTCGGCGGTACCGGGTGACGGATCACGCCCGCCGGTTCGCGATCGCCGCCGTCGTCACGCTCGCAGGATGCACGCCGGCGACCCCGAGCGGATCGGAGACGCCGGCGTCGGTCGAGCCATCGGTGACACCGGTTGCATCGCCCTCGCGGGGCGAGCAGGCAGAGGCGTTCCCGACCGAGGCGTTCGCCGATGTTGACGTCCGACGGACCGGCGGCTTCGATGGCGTCGGACTCCGCTTCCCTGGCGCGTTGGTGGCGAGCCTTCTGCGCTGGCGAGATCGTCTCCGAAGCCTCGCTGACCGAGATGACGACCATGCATGACGGGTACGGACTGGGGCTGTACGAGCCGGATCCCCGGGGACCGTGGGGCATGGCGGCGAGCACGAGGGATACGTGTCCTTGGCGGGGTGCCTGCTGGAGCATGGGGCAGTGGTCGTCGTGCTGAGCAATCGGGTGGTCGACATCAGCCCGGTGGCCGGATCCCTGGTGAACGCCGCGATCGCAGACTGACGAGCGTCGTCGGCCGCTCGAGGTAGGCCAGGCCGATGGCCGAACCGCCGGTCGACGCCCTGCTCTCGGACTGACGGGAGCGCCTGCTCCGCCTGCTGTGGATGGTCACCGGCAGACTCCCAGGCGGCCGAGGACATCGTGCAGGAGGTGTTCCTGCGCGTGTGGGAACGGTGGTCGAACGTCTCGTCGATGAACAACCCCAGACGCGGGCGATGCCGTCTCTCTCGCCTGGTCCCCCGACGGATCCCGCTTGGTGATCGACACCTTCATCGACGACCGGAGCCAGATCGTGTTGGCGAACGCCGACGGGTCGGGTACCCGGGTCCTCGTCGACCAAGCGTCGCCCCAGGGCCTGCAGCGCCCGCGTGGTCCCCCGACGGCTCGCACCTCGCCTACATCTCGACCCCGCGAAGGCCGGCTTCACCCGCGGGCAATTCTCGCTCGAGCTGTGGTGATCGACGCCGATGGCTCGAACCCGACCCGCCTCTTCGCCGGCGGATGCTGCATCGAGGATTGGCAACCGCCCGTCTGGTCTCCCGATGGCACCGAGATCGCGTTCTCGGACGATGTCGATGTCAAGGTCGATCGGTGGCTGGTCGTCCACGCCGACGGCAGCGGGGCCCCACGCACCGCCGACACATCCGAGGTCCAGGCTTGGGAGCGCCCCTGAGCGTCCGGATCCGCCGAACGCTCACGTCCCGGCCGGATCGCGCTCGCCATCCGCGGCGGCGACACGCTTCTCCCAGATCTCCCAGCTGCGGATCGGATGCATGCCCGCGCGCTCGTACAGGCGCGTCGCGCCCGTGGGGTTCGCGGAGTCCACGCCGAGCTGCGCCCGGGGGATCCCACGCCGGTGGAACTCGCCGAAGGCTGTGTGCAGCAGTGCGAGCGCGATCCCCCGCCGGCGCCACGGGCGCCGGACGCCGAGCATCCCGACCTGCGCGGCCCCCTCATCCGACGCCCAACCGGATGAGCACGTCGCCGCGCCGACGACCTCGGCGCCCTCGAGCGCGACGAACCACAGCGTGGGATCGAACCGCGAGCCCTCGCCCTCGATCTCCTGGTGGACCCACCGCTCGAACGAGGAGTAGGCGCTCCCCCAGTGATCCTCGAACGCCTCCGCGAACGCCGCGTGCACCGCATGCTCGTCCTGCTCGCGCTCGAACGTGCGGATCGAGATCCCCTCGTCGATGACGGGCGGGGGTGGCGGTTCCTCGAGCGAGATCTCCATCGACCAGAAGGTCCGAACGCGCTCGTACCCGAGCGCCGCGAAGAGCCGGACCGCCGCCTCGTTCCCCCCGTAGCTGGAGAGCCGGACGGGGACGCCGCCGGGCCAGCGCTCGGCGACGCGCGCCTCGTCCCTGCGGATCAGCCAGGTACTGAGCCCTCGTCCCCAGACGCTCGGATGGGTGAAGACGAACAGGTGCACGACCTCGTCCGAGGCCTCGCGGACCTGCGTGTAGCCGATCGGCGAACCGTCGCCGTCGAACACGAGGGTGCCGGACAGCGGACCGCGGTCGGGCCGGGTGAGCTCGTCCCGCACGTCTGCGGCGGTGGCGAACGGGACGCCGGTCTCGGCGATCGTTGCCTCGTTCGTCAGGCGCGCGATCGCCTCGGCGTCCTCCGGCACCGGCTCGCGGACCGTCCAGCCCTCGGGCAGATCGTTCGGGGAGCGCACGCCGAACACGCTACCCGCCGCGGACGCGCATGGGGAGGGCAACGGCCGATACGAAGCGGGCCCGTGGCCACGACGCAGACGACGATGCTCCGACGCGCCTTCCTCCGGGCGCGCGTCGCGGGCCGAACGATCCTCCTCGTGCTCGTCGTCATCGTCGCGATCGACGACCTGAACGAGACGTTCCTCGAGATGGACGCGCTCGGCGTGCCGGCGACCCACACGTCGCGCCTGCGGAACGAGCAGGGCACACTCCGCCGAAGCACCCTACACACGTACCACGTCCACCGCACGGAGTCCATCCCGTCCGCGTTCCTGCTGTCGAGACGATCGTTGGCATCATCATCACGGTGATGCTGTTCATGAAGTACCAGCCGACCTACGAGGCCGTCATCGTCGTGGGATTCATCTCGTTCTTCTTCCTGTCGCTGCTCGCGCTGCTCAAGCTGATGGATACGCCGTTCCACGTCGAGGAGCACACGAAGGACGACGTGAGCCTGTTCCTCCTGCGCGGGTTCGTCGACCGCCTGGAGCGCCCGGGCCCGTGAGACTCGCTTCCAGCGAGGCCGCCACGCCGATCGTCGACTCCCTCGAGGTCAACATGCCCTAGGAGCGCCACAGCGGAACTGGCCCCTCGAGCGTTCATGGCGCACGATGGCGATCCCGATCGGGCAGGTAGCCGCCCAGGGCGAAGGGCACGAGGTGGCCGAGGCCCACACGAGCTTCGAGGCGTTCTTCGAGCAGACGCACCAGCGCCTGTTCGGCGCGCTCTGCCTCGTGACGGGGAACCGCCACGAGGCGGAGGAGATCGTGCAGGACGCGTACCTGAAGCTCTGGGAGCGGTGGGACCGCGTCAGCGGGATGGACGACCCCACGGGGTTCCTGTTCCGGACCGCGATGAACGGCTTCCGCAGCCGGTACCGCCGAGCGTCCGTGGCGCTGCGCAAGCGCATGACACTCGCGCCCGGCGTCGACGACCTCGCGGCCGTCGAGGATCGTGACGAGGTCGTCCGGATCCTCCGGCCGCTCAGCCGCGCCGAGCGCGCCTCGATCGTCCTGACCACGATGTTCGGATACTCGTCCGAGGAGGCCGGTCGCCTCCTGGGTGTGAAGGCCGCCACCGTCCGCGCGCATGCCACCCGAGCCCGTGCCGGCGCTCGGGCCTACTCGGAGGAGTCTTCGTGATCGAGCAGCGAGATCTCGAGCGCGCCGCCGAGCACTTCCGCCTGCCGGAGGGATCGTTCGAGCGACTCGCGCTCCAGCGCGACCGGAAGCTTCGCGACCAGCGGATCCGCGCCGGGGCGGTCGGCCTGCTGGTCGCCCTCGCGGTCGGCTGGTGGGGCCTCCACGCGATCCGGTCCACCCCCCTGCCGGCCGTTCCTCCGGAGGAGCCCACCGTGGACCTCGGGATCTTCGAGCCGGTCGCCGGCTGGATCGTGTACGGGGATCAGCGCGGCATCTGGGGC
The DNA here is from genome assembly GCA_963734275.1 of uncultured Actinomycetes bacterium. GTDB lineage: Bacteria > Actinomycetota > UBA4738 > UBA4738 > HRBIN12 > CAVTGO01. The sequence goes on along the minus strand of CAVTGO010000007.1, from coordinate 170,560 downwards.
GTCGACCCGACCGCGCCTGGAAACAGCGAGCGGGTGCAGCTGACGTCCGACGCCGCGTCGCCGCTCGGGTGGTCCGCCGAGGGCACCGAGCTCCTGGTCGAGCGGTTGGTCCCCCAACGCGGTTCCCTCCTGTCGATCCTCCACGCCGACGGCATCGAGACGCCGGTCGTCCAAGACCCGATCTCGATGGCGGGCGCCACGCTCTCCCCCGACGGGTCGCGCGTCGTGTTCTCCGGCGAGACCGGAACCGGCCGCGGCTTGCACGCTGTCGACGTCGAGACCGGCGAGGACGTCCTCCTCCTCGAGGCCGGAGAGGACTCGATCTACGACCCGGCCTTCTCTCCGGACGGGACGCGGGTCGCGTACGCCGTCGGCGGCGGCGATCACTCCCATCACATCTGGGTGATGAACGCCGACGGGAGCGACGCGCACGAGATCGTCTTCAACGACACGACGGATGCCGCCGGTCACGTGAACGGCCTCGCATGGTCGCCGGCGGGCGACCGGATCGCCCTCGGCATCGACCTGGCAGGCACCTTCACCTTCGCGCCCGACGGGTCCCGCTTCACACGGGTCACCAGGACCGGAGACAACCCCTCCTGGTCCCCCGACGGTTCGCAGATCGCCTTCTCGCTCGAGTGGCCCTACACGGATGTCCCCTCGGACCCCCGTCCCCTCGCGATCGTCGATGCGGACGGATCCGATCAGCGGACGTTCGAGGTCGGTTCCTCGGGACCGTGGCACCCCGGGACGATCGCCACACCCGAGGGCGACGAGGCGCTCCCCTCGCCGGATGGCGTTCGGGCGCTCCCCGCGCCGGCTCCGGCGGGCACGCTCGCGTACCTCGTCGACGGGGACGTCTACGTCGCCGATCCGGACGGGTCGAACGCCGTCAGGATCGTGGACGGCCGTTCGGGCGACGAGTGCTCGGGCGGGTCCGAGTACGGGGTGGAGGGACCGCTCTGGTCGCCGGACGGCCGGTACCTCGCCTTCAAGCGAGCCGACTGCTCCGACTCTCGGCGCAAGATCGGGCCGTCATCAGCGACTGGCACGGCAACGTGCTCGCGACGTTCCCGACCTCGGGATGGCAGATCGCGTGGTCGCCCGATTCGTCACGGGTCGCAGCATGGGACACCACGTTCGAGACGATCGGCGTGTACGGGCTCGACGGCGTTCGGCAGGCGCAGCTCACGATTCCGCCGGGCACGATCGCCTCCGGTGATCACGACCCGACCTGGATGCCGAACGGGACCTCGTTGATGGTCCCCAACGTGGAGGTGCCGCTCGACGGCAGCGCGCCACTGCCGCTGCCATGGCAAAGCGATGCCGCGTACGCGACGTACTCGCGCGACGGATCACGCGTCGCGTACACGACGGGCCAGGGGCTGACGATCGCGCGATCCGACGGGTCCGAACCCCAGGTGGTGTTCGGCTGGGCCGGGCAACCCGCGTGGTCCCCGACCGGCGACCGGCTCGCGTTCACCACGAACTCGGGTCGTCAGGTGCAGGTCCTCGACCTGGCGACCGGATCGGTCACCCCGCTGACCGAGCTCGGGCGCGCATGGAGCTGTTGGGTGATCGGGTTCTCCCCCCAAGGTGACCGGGTCCTCTTCTCGAGGGACGAAGGAGACGGAGCCGCGCTGTGGGCTGTCGGTGTCGACGGTTCCGAGGCCCAGGTCGTGGTCGAGGGGACGACCGAAGGACAGTGGTCGCGATGAGATGGCTGCGCACCGACGTCGCGACTGAACGCTGAACGACGTTCTGACGCTGGCCGGCCCCGACGAGGCGCATCCCGGCCAACCGCATATTCAGCATGCCCCCTTCGTCGTCCAGAGGGCGGACCGGGCGTGCCCCTACCTGCTCGATCTTCCCGGAGGATCGGCCCGGGTCCTTGCGATCGCGATCTTGTCTGACGAGGACAGTTTCGAGCGCGCGCTGCAGGTGGCGGCGCCCATCCTGGACTCGATCGAGTTCCGCGTGCCATGACGGTCCAGCCATCGAAACTCTGTGGGAGGTTCGACGATGGGATCCGGAACGCGTTCTCACTCTTCCGATGATCGTCCTTGTCGCGGTGTGCGCACCGGGCGCCGAACCGCTGCTCGAGACGCTGATCGACGAAGGGATCTTCGCGCCGAGACGGTGCAGGAGCACGTAGTAGGCGGCGACGGGCTCGTTTCGGCATCCGACGATCCCTCGTCGAGGCGCCTCAACGTTCCTGCCCGCCAAAGGGTTGGATTCACGTGATGAGCGAACCGGCGGTCTCCGCCCCAGGCAGGCACGAACGGCCTCATCGGGGACGACACGGCGACCTTCGAGGAGTTCTTCCGTAGTCAGACCCAGAGCCTCTACGCGCACCTGTGCCTGATCACGGGCAACCGGGCGGAGGCGGAGGAGCTCGCGCAGGACGCGTTCCTGAAGGTGTGGGAGCGATGGGACCGAGTCGCGGTCATGGAGGAACCGGTCGGCTACCTCCACCGGACCGCGATGAACCTGTTCCGCAAGCGGTACCGCCGCGCGATGCTCGCGATCCGCAAGACCGTCACGGACGAGCTCCGCCGCGACGAGTTCGCGATGGTCGAGGACCGCTCGATCGTTGCGAGCGCGATGGTCGAGCTCACCCCGCGTCAGCGGGCGGCGCTCGTCCTCACCGAGCTCATCGGGTTCCGCTCGGACGAGGCCGGTCAGATGCTCAACGTGAGCGCGGGCACGGTTCGTGCGCTCGCGTCACAGGGACGAGCAGCGATGAAGCGACACATGGAGGCCGACGGGCTTCGGCCCTACTGGTCGCGCTGGCGGGATGCTCAACGACGACCCCGGGCGACTCGGAGGCCACGTCATCGGTCGAGCCTTCGGTGGCACCCGTCGCCTCGGCCTCCCCGCGTGCCGCGACCGAGGGCTTTCCGACCGCGGTGTTCGCCGGCCTTGGCGACGAGCCCGTCTCCGATGAGTTGGCGGCTGAACTTCAAGAGGTGCTCGACACGTCGGCCAACGGCGACGGGCTCACGGCGACGCTGATCACACCGGAGGGGACCTGGAGTGGCGCAACGGGCTTCGCCGCCGGAGACCGGGCGATGGTCCCGAACGATCAGATGTCGCATCGCCAGCATCACCAAGACCCTGGTGGCGGCCCAAGTGATGCAGCTGGTCGAGGCAGGCGAGCTGGGCCTCGACGATCTCGCCGCCGATCGTCTTCCGCCCGACCTGGAGTTCGACACCAACGGGGCGACGATCGCCGACCTGCTCTCGATGCGCAGCGGGATTCTCCGAGTACTTCGCCGATGAAGCGAGCTCCGGGAGGCCCTGTTGGACCGACCCGTTGCACGTCTGGACGCTGAGGAGATGCTGGCAACCGTCGCACCCGAACGCGGCCCGGTCGGTCAGGCGTGGGAGTACATCGGCACCAACTACGTGCTGCTCGGCTTGATCATCGAACACGTCACCGGTCGCCCGCTCGCCGAGGTGCTGCGCGACGGAGTCCTCGACGGCGACGGGTACGAGCGCCTGATCTATCAGCCCGACGAGCGGCCGACCGAGCCGATGGCGATGCCGCACGGTGCGCCGGCCGACACGTTCGACGAGATCGGCGGATATCTCCCGTCGCTCGCCACCGCGACCGATGTTCAACGCCGAGGGCGCCATGGCTTCGGACGCACTGAGCCTCGCCCGATGGTTCAGAGCACTGTGCGCCGGTGAGGTCGTCTCGCCTGCGTCGCTCGACGAGATGACCGACTTCGAGAGCGACCCGAATACGGGCTGGGGATCATCGACAGGCGGTTCGAGTACGGCCGGGACTCGGGGGCGCTCGGCCACACCGGGCCTCGTGAGGGAGGGATACCGAACCGTGGCGCTGTGCTTCCAGGATCAAGGCATCGTCGTCGTCGTGCTGGCGAACGCCGAGAGCACGACGTCGACACGACCGCCGGCGAGTTGGTGCAAGCCGCCAGCACTTGAGCCGGTGGACTACGCTCGTTCGGGTCGCGCTCCGATGCCGGGAGGAGCGTCGCGAGATCGGAGCTCCATCATGGTCACCGTTCAGCCTTTACGCATCGACGACGCAGATGCCTGCGACGCCATCATCGCCGGGCACCCGTACCACTTCGCGATCGAGGAAGGCCGCCGTCTCTGCGCGGCGGCGGTCAGGAGCGAGCAGGGCCTCGTTGCCGTCGAGCTCGATCGGCCCATCGGGTTCCTGACGTTCGTCCATCGCTTCGAGCACGCGACCGAGATCACCTGGATGGCGGTCCGATCCGACCGACGTCGAACGGGCGTCGGCCGAGCCCTGATCGACGCGCTCGTCGCCGAGCTCCGCGCATCCAACAAGCGGCTGTTGCTCGTCCTGACCGTCTCGCCGACCGACGACGACGACGGCCCCGAAGATGGCTACGCCGCTACCCGCGCGTTCTATGCGGGCGATGGGATTCACCCTCGCCAGGGAGTTCCGCGGCGAGTGGACGGACGACATCCCCGTCCTGATGGTGCGGCCCCTCTGAGAGATCCCTCGGACCCGGGAGCGAGCGAAGATAGCGGCGCCGTGTAGGCGATCCGGTGCCCTCGACGGTTGGTCCATCCAGATGAACGAGACGGTCAGGTTGAGAGCGGTGGGATCGGATGTGGAGGACGCATCCTCGGCAGCCGAGTCCTTCGAGGGGTTCTTCGAGCGCGAGCGCGACGGCCTCTACCGGACGCTCTGGCTCGTCACCCGCAGCCGCTTCGAGGCAGAGGAGCTCACCCAGGAGGCCTTCGTGCGCGTCCTGGAACGCTGGGATCGCGTCTCGGCGATGGAAGAGCCTCGCCGGTACCTGTATCGGACCGCGATGAACGCGTTCCGCACCGGCTACGCGCGCGCGCGACTGGCGGCCCGACGCTCGATGCGGCTCGTGCCCGAGGACGACGCGATGGCCGCGATCGATGAGCGCGACGCCACCGTCCGTGCGCTCGCGGGTCTCTCACCGCGCCAACGCGCCGCCGTCGTCCTCACCGACCTGCTGGGGTTCCGCTCCGAGGAAGCCGCGAGGATGCTCGGCATCCGCGCCTCGACGCTCCGGATGCACGCGTCCCGAGCACACGCCGCCCTGAAGGAGACGATGGTCCGTGAGTGAATACCGATCGGTCCTCGAGCGGGCGAGCGCCGGTGCCCCCTCGCCGGAGCTGCCGCTCGAGCGGGTCCTTCGGCGCCGTGACCGCAGGCGTCGCGACCAGCGGATCCGGGCCGGGATCGTGGGCCTCGGGATCGCGATCGCCGCGGGCTGGATGGGCATCCATGCGATCCGGTCGACGCCCTCCGTCCCGACCGATCCCCCCGAGGAGCTCGGGATCTTCGCCCCGGTCGCCGGCCGGATCCTCTACGAGAACGCTGGGTCCGACCGCGGCTACGGCCCCGGCTTCTGGGCAGTCGACCCGAGCGGCCCCTCCGACACGACGGAAGGTCCGAGCGTCGCCGACGACGTCGCCTCGACGCTGGTGCCGCTGGAGCTCGACGGGGAGCCGCTCGGCTGGTCGAGCGACGGCACCGAGCTGCTGCTCATGCGATCGGTCGGAGACGACCTGCTCCCGGAGCAGTACCTCTCCATCCTCCACGCTGACGGAACCGAGACCCGATTGAACGAGGAGCCGATCGGGATCTCGAGCGCGACGATCTCGCCCGACGGGACGCGCGTCGTGTTCGCCGGCCAGTACGACCTGTCGGGGTTGTACGTCGTCGACGCCGAGGGCGGTCAGCCTGTTCAGCTCCCGATCCCCCAAGCTGGGGAAGGCGCGAGCGATCCGACCTTCTCGCCCGACGGGACGCAGATCGCGTACCTCGCCGGGAACGGCGAAGCCGAGGTCTGGGTGGCGAACGCGGACGGCACCGACGCGCACGAGATCCTGGCGGACGAGCCAAGCGTGTTCCGGGGCGTGTCCGGCCCGGTGTGGTCGCCGGCGGGCGACCGCCTCGCGATCGGCGCGGGCGAGCACGAAGGCGGCGGCCGCCCCGCGATCTACACCTTCGCCCCGGATGGCTCGGACTTCACGCAGGTGATCGTCGGTGGGTCCTCGCCGTACTGGTCGCCCGACGGATCCCAGATCGCGTACACGATCCAGTGCGACGAACACCCCGATGCCGGCCAGTGCCCGGAAGGGTCCATCCTCCGCGAGGAGTTCGACCCGCAACCGGGTGACCGCCCGGCCGGCCTCGCGATCGCCGATGCGGACGGCTCCAACGTGCGTGCGTTCGGCTTCGCGGCCTCGGGCCCCTGGCATCCGGCCGCGTCGGCCCCGGCGAACGAGACCGCACCGGTCCCGAGCGACAGCTTCGCCCGCGCGAACGGTGAGGTGCTGAGCTTCACCGGCGTGCTCTACGAGACGCCCGGCGATCTCGTCGCCGTGAACCCCGTGACCGGCGAGGACCGCATCCTCGTCGAGGACCTCGACGATGTCGTCTCCGCGAGATGGTCGGCGGACGGCCGTTGGGTCGCGTACGAGACCGTTGGAATGGTCGGCCGGATCTTGTGGGTCGAGGGCGAGACGCGGGAGCCTCGCCTCGTCGCGACGGGCGGCGACCCGGGCTCCTTCGCGAGCCTCGGGCTGTACTGGATGTGGTCGCCGACGGGCGCCGACCTCGCGACGATCGCCCACTCGAGGTTGCAGACGATCGAGGTCGCGACCGCTGAAACGACCGACCTCGGGCGGGTCATCGCCGACGTGTTGGAGCGGAACACCAGCCCCACGTGGGCCTGGTCACCGGATGCGACGCGACTCGTGTTCGCGTCGCCCGAAGGTGCGCCGGAGGGCTCGCTCGACACGGTGGACGTACGGAGCGGAGAGCGTTCGCTGCTCGCGCGCCTGCCGGACGAGGATTGGGACCTGACCGAAGACGTCCTGTGGTCGCCGGACGGAGCCCGCATCGCCGTCCTGATCCGCAAGGCGTCCGATGAAGCCGGTCGCCTGTACGTGATGGATGCCGATGGATCGAACATCCGCGTCGTGGCCGACGACTACGACCCACTCGGTCTCGCGTGGTCCCCCGATGGGACGCGGCTCGCGTTCGGAGAGCGGTCGGGGGCGGACGGAGACGTCCGGATCCGGGTCGCGACGATGGACGGCGCCGCTCCGGCCGAGATCGGGAGCGTTCCCTTCCTCGGGTGCACCTACAACTACGAGTGCACCCTGACGTGGTCGCCCGACGGCTCGCAGATCGCCTTCCGGAAAGCCGAGAGCGGCGCGGTGACCGCGTTCGACGCTGCCGGGGCGGGCGAGGCCGGGCCCATCGACGAGCTCACATACCTGAGCTGGGAGCGTGGTACGTATCCCTACCGCGCCTGATCCGGGGAGCGGAGCGATGAAGAACCGTCACGGACGTGCGCTCGTCTTGGCCGTCATGCTCGCGGTGGGTGCCTGCAGCTCGGGCCCCGAGCCGGCGGACGCTCCGCCTCCGACATCGGCTGCGCCGAACGAGACGGACACCGCTCCGACCGTGCAGGACATCTTCACCGTCGTCGAGCCTCTCTCCCCCGTCGAGCCGGGGACCTACTTCATCGACGCCGACCTCGATCCGTCGACGTCGCTCCGGGTGGTGTTCGACATCCCCGCCGAGGGATGGTCGAGCTGGCTCGGAGCGACGAAGTTCGGGCCCGACGACGGTCACGTCGGCGTGAGCATCACCACGGTGGTGAACCTCGTGACCGACGGCTGTGCCGACCATCTCGCGGCGGATCCGCCCATTGGGCCGAGCGTGGACGACCTCGCGACCGCGCTGTCGGAGCTCGAGCCGTTCGAGGTCACGACGCCTCCCCAGGACGTGACGATCTACGGCTACAGCGGGAAGCACCTCGAGTGGACCGTGCCCGACATGGCGTTCGATCGCTGCGACGCCGGCGACGTCCGGAGCTGGATCGCACCCATCGATACGGCCGAGCCCGGCGACGCCTACTACGGCTACACGGGCCCCGGCTACCGTGAGGAGTTCTGGATCCTCGACGTCGAGGGGACCCGGCTGATGATCGCGGCGGAACGGTCCCCCGGCTCGCCATCCGGGGACCTCGCCGAGCTGCGCGACATCCTCGACTCGATCCGCCTCGAGCCATGACGCAGCCGCGTCCCCGGTCTTCGTCGGGCGCTTGACGCGCCACGCGCTCTGGCCAACGCTAGCGGCTCCGTAACGCTGGCCCTCCTCGAGGGGTTCATGTTCCGAGATGCGCGATCTGACCTTGCCGATCGAGGCACGGACGGTGGCTCTGGACTTCGAGTCGTTCTTCCGAGCCGAGTACCGCACGCTGTGTCAGGCACTCGTCCTGCTCGTCGGTGACCGGCTTGAGGCAGAGGAGATCGCTCAGGAGACGATGACGAGGGTGCTCGAGCGGTGGGACCGCGTAGGCGCCATGGACTCGCCGGCGGGCTACGCGTACCGGACGGCCCTGAACCTCCAACGCAAGCGCATCCGACGGCTCGCCGTCCGTGCCCGGCGGCGGTTCGCCCCGGTCCCGGTGGCCGATATCGGAGTCGCGGCGAGCGACCGCCACGACGTGCGCCGGGCGCTCCAGGAGCTTCCCGACGGCCTGCGAGCGGCGCTGATCCTCGTGGACTGGCTCGACATGGACACCGACGAGGCCGGCCGGGTGCTCGATCTGAAGCCGGCGAGCGTTCGCGTGCGGCTCCACCGCGCTCGCTCCGCGCTCCGCGACGCGCTGGGAGAGACCTCATGAGCGAGACGAAGGAACTGCTGCGCCGAGGTGTCGGCGACTTCGAGCCGACGCCGGATGCCTTCGACCGCGTGCTCGCGCGACGCGACCGCAAGCGGCGGAACCAGCGGGTCGCGGCCGGCGTCCTCGGCATCGTGGTGTTCGCGCTCGCGACGGTCGGGTTCGTCCGGCTCCTCGGATCCGAGCGCACCCCCGCGGTGGACCCCCGGAGCCCGTTCGCGGGCACCTGGGTCTCCTCGAGCGACGGCGGCACGCAGACGATGGTCGTCCGGGTCTCCACCGATGACGCCGTCGAGATCGTGGTGACCGACCGCTTCGCGCCGGCGTGCGCCGGGACGTCGTCCACGATGAGGGGGACCGGCCGGATCGAGGACGGCACCGCGTTCGTGATCCCCGCGCCGGTGTTCTCGTGCGACGCGGGCAGCCAGATCGAGAACCTGCAGGATCCGCCGCTCGAGGAAGTCTTCCGCGATTGGACCCTGGTCCTCGACCCGGAGACCGACACCCTCTCGGACGACGTCGTCGGCCTGTGGGTGCGCGAGGGCGCGAACGCGCCGACCCCCGCGCCGACGGCGTCGGGCCAGATGTGGCCGCAGACGAGCTACCAGGAGGTCGCAGAGGCCCAGCAGCTCGCGGACGCCGGGGACCCTCGCTTCACCTGGCAGGTCGATCCGGTGCTGGCCTCCGAGGACAACCTCTATCCCTGGGATTCCGAGATCGTCGAGCGGTTCCTCCGGGAAGGGCTCGGCTGGGAGGAGTGGGGCATCGGAGCGTCGGGGGTGTTCGCCGGGCAGCCTGGAGTTCTCTACGACGAGGTCATGCTCCTGCGTTGCGCGCCGGGCCGGACGAACCCCCTGTACCCGGAGATGCCCTCCGATGTCCGCGGGTGCGCGCCGACGATCGACGACTTCCGGTACGAGACGGTGAAGATCCGTTTGGAACAGCCTGGGCTCAGCGGGCCTTCGGGGATCTGGGTCGTGACGGGATGGGAGATGCTGCAGCCCGTCGAGCCGCGTTCGTTGTACGACCACCTGTACCCGCACTACTCGTTGCGGCAGGTCGAGCAGGTCGCGCCGCCCTCCGACGCCGAGGTCACCACGCTCGTTCAGGCGTTCCTCGGAGCCCGGGTGGATGGTGCGGGGGCCGAGCAGTACGTGCACCGCCACCTGGATGACCAAGAGGTGCCGGTCCTGTACGCCACGACCGGCGGGTCTCCCTACGAGCGATACGAGACCGAGCGTGTGCGGGGTCCGGTCTGGCCCTCCGGCTGGATCGAGTTCAGGATCCGCCTGTTCGCCGAGGACGGGACCGTGGTCGAGCAGTCCTTCGTCGTCGTCCGCCAGGAAGACGGGCGCCTCGGGCTCATGTATGGCGCCCCCGACGGGACGAGCGACCTCCCGACGACCGAGGACGGGCAGCCGATCCCCGTGCCGTACAGCTTCCTCGAGGGGGACGTGACATTCGCCGTGGCCACGCCGGACCTCTGGGACGAGCCCTGGGACGGGGGGGCCGGCGACCTTTCCACGTTCATGCTTTTCGGTCTCGACCGCAGCTCCATGATGATCATGGCCGACCCCCTGCCGGTCGGCGCGGGCTGCGAGCCTGCCCCGGCGCCCGCCGATGCTGAGGCGCTCGCCAGAAGCATCGCGTCCAACCACGATGTCGAGGCGACCCCTCCGGTGGCCGTGCGTGTCGCGGGGGTCGACGCCCTGCGGATGGACGTGGCGTTCGGCCGGGGAGCAGGCTGCGGGGAGCTCGGCCTGGGGCCGGCGGTCGTCGAGGGAACCCGGCATCTGCTCTCGGGTGGGCAGATGCGCCTGTACATCCTCGACCTCCCCCAAGGGATGTCGGCTCGGATCCTGGGCATCGCGATCGCGGGTCCGGAGCAAAGCCTGCGCTGCGACGTCTCGGGCTGGACGCTCTGTTTCCAGCGCGTGATAGAGGCGGCGGCGCCGATCTTGGACTCGTTCGAGTTCCACACGCGGTGATGGCGACTCATGAGCGGCCGATGGATCGACGCCAGGAAGGCCGATGACATGATCATCAGGTCTGGAAGAGCCATCGTCGTGGCGCTGGTGGTCGCGCTGGCGGCATGTTCCTCGACGCCGGGCCGAAGCGAGAGTTCGCCCCCGGTCGGATCGAGGGGCTACCGATCCCTCGGACGCGGCCGATATCCGAATGGGTATCGCTCGTCGCCGGAGACTCAGCCAGCCCTACTCGATGTACCCGAGGCCGCGGAGGCGCTCCTCCGACACCGGCAAGGAGATGGACGGTGGAGATATGCGGCTTCCGGCCCGCTCTCCAAGCCCACCGCCGCCATCCCTACAGGTTCGGGGCCCGTCAAGAGTTGAACGGTCAGGATGGGAAACGGTGACCGGCCTCCGCCGCGCGATGAAGGCTCGCGATGAGGCGATCGAGGAGCCGCCCACGTTCGAGGAGTTCTTCGAGGAGCAGATGGACTGCCTCCTCCGATCCCGTCGGTTGCCGATGTGTTCGGGGAGTCCGGGTCCACCGAGGTGACGACCGGCACGCCGCGCAGGTGTCGAACACCCTTCTCAGCACCGTCGCCCGTCCACATGCTGCGGACTCCAGATGTGGGGAGCGAGGGGATGAACGCACCGACGTCGATGTCAGCGGCGCACATCGTCACGGTCCTGATCACGCCATCCGCGGATACGCACGGTTCAGGGCGGCAAGCGTGATCGAGGTGCGCCATGACGAGAGCGCTCGCCCTTGTTCGAGTCGCCGCCGCAAGCCGTTCGCGCCACGGCGACGGGGGAGGTGATCTGGCTGGTCATGAACGCGGGCGGAACGGGCAATGCCCGCAGGGAAGATCGCTCCTACACAGGGGCGCGGAGGAGCTGGATCTCCAGTGCGACGGGAAAGGGCCGAGCGCGTCGCTCCGGCGCTCCGTCTCCAGGAAACGAAGGAGGGAACCATGGTGAGGATACGCACCAGATGGGCTGTCGGCGCCTCGATCTTGGCGGCGTTGCTGACGTTGTCGGGCGTTGCGGTCGCGACTGGACCGACCGGCTCCGTCGTCTCCGAGGTGATCGGCGCAGGGTCGACCGCGGAGACGTTCCGGTTGTTCGCCAGGCCCGACACGAACACCGTCGTGGCGAAGTTCACGTTCGGACCGAACTCGTCGACCGGCTGGCACACGCATCCCGGAAGGACGCTCGTGACCGTGAAGTCCGGGACCTTCACCGTGTACCACGCGGAAGACTGCGCGCCGATGGTCTACGAGGCGGGGGACGCGTTCGTGGAGCTCCCGTCGACGGTGCATGTCGGACGGAACGAGACCGCAGAGCCCGTCGAGCTCGGGGTGGTGTTCTTCCGGGTGCCGATCGACGGTAGCCCTCGGATCGACCAGCCCCAGCCTGCGGACTGCGCCATCACGTAGTGACGCTGGCGGACGACGCTAGGTCGATCCTGTAAGCAGTGCCCAGCCGCGCACCGAGGCGCTCGAGACCCGAGCGCCTCGGTGCATCCCGGCATGCCCAAGATCAGGTGACACCTGAGTGACGAGCATCACCGGGGACCCGACACCTGGCAAGCGCGACCTGCTAGCGCGCACCTGCTAGCGCGCCGTGTCAAGTGTCACCTGATGCTTGACGTTTCGTAGTCGGCTGATGCTTGACGTGGAGGCCATCGGCTCGCACCTTGCGGACGGAGCCGCTCCTGGTGCGTGCGACGGTCCTGGCGAGGTGGTTCTTGCTCCAGACCTGGATCGTGGTCTCGTCCACGAACACGTCGACGAGCTGGGCCTTGTAGGCGCTGCCGACCGAGAAGATCTGGTTGTCCACGGAGACCACGCCGTTGGAACCCACCCGGCGCAGCACCCACTGGCCGGCGTGGTCCTCGGCCGCATCGACCGGGATCGAGACGCCGTCGGTCGAGACCGGGGCGAGGCGGAACCGCTCGGCGGGCGTGGCCATCTCGAGCGCCTGATGGGGCCGGGCGGTGTTGTAGTCGGTGACCCAGGCATCGAGCTCGTCCTGGGCCTGGTCGATCGAGGGGAAGCTCCGCTCGGCGAGGAACTCGCGGCGCAGGCTCTGGTGGAACCGCTCGATCTTGCCCGTGGTGGTCGGTGAGCGCACGGCCGTGTGGCGATGAGAGATGCCGTTCTCGCGGCAGATCCGGTCGAACAGCACCTCGACGGGCTGGGGGCCGAACCGTCCGGTGAACACCTTGCCGTTGTCGGTCAAGATCTCGTCCGGGATCCCGTATCGGTGGAGCGAAGAGCTGAGCACCGCGCAGACGGCCTTGGACGTCGCGCGGGTGACCAGACCTGCGGCGACGCAGAACCGGCTGTGGTCATCCACGCCCGTGACGACCTTTGCCTCGGTGTCGTCGTCGAGTATCACGCCGCCCATCACGTCCATCTGCCAAAGCTGCATCGGACGCTCGCGTTCCCACGGCGGAACTCGTCGCGGCGCTTGCGCCGCCGGCGGAGCTCGATCAGGCCGTGGCGGCGCAGGCACCGGTAGATCGCCGAGCGTGAGGGGACGGGGTCGACGCCCAGGCGAGCGAGTTGATGCTCGATCCGCCGAGGTCCCCAGCCCGGGTGCTCGCGTCGAAGCTCGCAGATCCGGGCCTCGATCTGCCGATCCGTCTGGTGCGGGCAACGTGCGGGCCGGTGCGATCGGTCGGCGAGCGCGGACAGACCGCCTGCCTCGTAGCGCGCGATCCAGGCATGCACGCTCTGACGCGAGACGCCGAGGCGCTCGGCGACCTCGGTTACCTTCCAGCCATCCTGCACGACCGCGAGCACCGCTTGGTACCTCTGCTCCATGACGCTGAGCTCCACCAGCACGGCCCACCTCCTCGCCTCGATCGCGGGGCCGAGACAAGGAGATAGGGGAAACGGGAACCGTCAAGCATCAGCCGGAGCCACCGTCAAGGATCACCCGGAACAGGTGTCAAGGATCAGCCGGAGACGTGTCCAGGATCAGGTGACGCCGGAGTGACCAGCATCACCCGGAACACGACACCTGCTAGCGCGCCGGGAGGGAGTCGAACCCCCAACCTTCTGATCCGTAGTCAGATGCTCTATCCATTGAGCTACCGGCGCTCGATGGAGAAGCATACCGGCACGACCCAACCGGACTCCTCCGAGGCCCGAGCTCGGACGAGGCTGTCGAGGGCCTCAGGCCGGCCCGATCAGACGACCCCCACGTCCGTCATCAGGCACGCGAAGCCCCAGGTCTCGGACGGCAGGAAGGCCGAGGTCGGAGCGGTGAACCAGGCCGTCGGGATGGGCGCCGTCACCGTCGGCATCGTCGAGAGATCGAGCTTGCGGTCGATCCGCAGCACCTGGACCCCGAGGTACGCGTCCGCCGTGTAGACGATAGAGCGCGACGGGTCGGTCGGGGACCAGTAGGCGGCCCACGTGGAGCCGTTCGCGGGCAGGTAGTACCCGACCTGTCGGATGTCCGAGGGGCTGTGCACGTCGAGGAACCTCGTGCCCTGCTCGTACCAGCCGACCGCGGCGATGTCCTTGGAGACCTCGAACCAGTGCGACGAGCAGTTGACCGCGGCGGTCGCCTTGGAGTCGGAGCCGTTCAGCTCCGTCATCCAGGTGTCGACGGGCGCGACGCCGCCGACCCGCATCGAGATCGACCACGTCTCGAACTTGCCCTGGCCGCGGCATCCGCCGGGAGGCGTCTCGTCCGTGTCGATGTAGTCCTCCTCGGTGACGTACAGCGTGTTCCCGACCCGCTGGCTGTTGTGCAGGATGAAGTCGTTGTACGGCGACGGGTTCACGCCGGCGGCCGACGTCGAGGCCCTGAGGATCGGGTTGAGCGGATCCGCCGAGAGCTTGTACGCCGCCGCCCCGCCGCCGCCCACCGACCACAGCAGGCCGTGGGCGTCGCGCGAGGTCTCGTGCGACACCTTGAAGTTCGCGGAGAGCGAGGCCACGGACTCGAACTTGCCGCGCGAGACCGGAGCCGCCGGGTCGGACATGTCGAACACCTCGACCAGGTCGCCGCCGTCCATCCACGCTTGTGAGCAGTCGGGCTTCACGAACGTCGCGATGTGCCCCGAGCCTCGTCCGGTCCCCCCCGTGGCCCCGATGGGCGTCACGGAGGCGAGCGTCGGGCTGGCCGGCACCGAGATGTCGAACACGTACAGGATCGACCCGAGGTCCCGCGACGCCCGGTCGTTCACGATCATCAACACATCGCCGCACAGATCCACGTCCTCGTTCTCGAAGTGCGGCAGCGGGTGCGCGCCGATCACGACCGGCGCGGCGGCGACCGCGATGTCCAGGACGACGAGACCCTGCGGGCCGGTGACGAACGCGTAGTGGTCCTTGAACGCGATGCCGAACGCGGGGCCGGTCGGCACCGTGCCGAGCAGCTGGACGTTGGATGAGGCCGCCAGCGGCGGCGGGCCCGGCACGAGCGCGCTGCCGGGAGATGCCGGGATGAGCAGGCCGGCGGTGACGACCAAGGCGACGAGCAACGAACGGTGAAGGATCCGCGGAGTACGCATGGCCGCACGCTACCCACAGGCGCGCGCGCCGAATCGGCACATGAGCACCTTCTCATCCGGCGTGAGCGCGTTCTCACGTGAGGGACGCGCTCGCCCCGGGTATCAGGGCTGGATGCATCCGACGACGCCGATGGTCCCCGAGGCTCCGGGACCGCCGATCCCGCCCCTCGGGCGGCCGCGCCCCCCGGGCTTGCCCCACGGCGGCTGCCTCTCGATACTCGGGAGCCGTGGAACAGGCATCGCACGATCAGCGCAAGCGCTGGGCGGGCCGGCTGGCGGCCGTGTTCTATCTGGCGAGCGGGCTGCTCAGCCTGGTCACACTCCCCTTGTCGCCGCCCGACGCCGACCTCGGGGCCCTCGGGGTCGTGTCCGGCGCGGCCGTCGTCGTTGGCACGGCCGCCTGGTTCGTCCCGTGGCAACGGCTCCCGCGTGCCGCCTCGCTCGCGCTCGTCCCGCCGGGTCTGGGCCTGATCGCGGCCGGCAACGCCTTCGGCGGCACCAACTACTTCACCTACGGCGTGTTCTTCCTCCTCGCCTTCGTGTGGATGGGGTTCGCGCACCCGCCGGGGACCTCCTTGCTGTTCGCCCCGCTCGCGGCCATCGCCTACGTCGTCCCGCTCCTGTTCGTGCCGGAGGCCGACCTGGATGCCGGGCTGGGATCCGCCGCCGTGGTACTCCCGCTGTGCGTCCTGATCGGGGAGGCCCTCTCCCGAGGGACCCAGCGCTTCATCCGGATGGAGGCGGAGTTGCAACACGAGCGTGAGGCCCGCGAGCGCCAGCAGAAGCTCGAGGCCATGAAGAGCACGTTCTTCCGGGCCGCCTCGCACGAGCTGCGCACGCCGATCACGGTCTGCCGCGGGCACCTGGACGTGCTGGACCCAAGCGCCGGGCCCGAGGAGGTCTCGCAGACGCTCTCGATCGTGGTGGACGAGCTCGATCGGATGGGGCGCCTGGTGCAGGACATCACGACGCTCACCCGGCTCGAGGATCCCGACGCCCTGAGGACCGAGGTGATCGACGTCGCGCAGCTCCTGGCGGAGGTCTCGGTGAAGGCCGAACCGTTGCTCGACGGCCGGCTCCGCGTCGAGGAAGGCGACGCCGGCCGAGTCAGCGCGGACCGACATCGTCTGAACCAGGCGCTGCTCGGGATGCTGGACAACGCCGCCACGCACGCGGGCGCGGATGCGAGGGTGTTCATCCGGGCGGTGCAGGAGCCGGGCGGATGGCGATTCGAGGTCGCGGACGACGGCGTGGGCTTCGTCGGGGTCGATCCCGCCGGCTTGTTCCAGCCGTTCATCCATGGTCCGGACTCGGAGGGGACCGGTCTCGGCCTCGCGATCGTCCGCAGCATCGCTCGCGCTCACGGCGGCGAGGCGGGCGCCCGGTCCCGTTCCGCGGGAACGGGCCACGCCGGCGCCACGTTCTGGATCCGGATCCCGGGATGAAGGTCCTCGTCGTCGAGGACGAGGCGAAGATCGCCTCGTTCATCGTCAAGGGCCTCACCGCCGCCGGCTACGAGGCGCAGCACGTGAGCACCGGGACCGAGGCCATCGCGGCGGCGCCACACGCGGATGTCGTGGTGCTCGACCTGGGCCTGCCCGACGTGGACGGGGTCGACGTGCTCGAGAAGATGCGCGCCGGCGGCGTGGAGGCGCAGGTGATCGTCCTCACCGCTCGTGGCGAGATCGCGGACCGCGTGGACGGGCTCGAGCGCGGTGCCGACGACTATCTGACCAAACCGTTCGCCTTCGAGGAGCTGCTGGCGAGGATCCGCGCGCGCGTCCGCACGCTGGAACAGGTGGAACGGCGGGACCTAGCTGCCTGCGGGATCCGGATGGACCTGCTGGAGCGGCGGGTCTCGGTGGACGGACGCACGGTCGAGCTCTCGGCCCGCCAGTTCGGGCTCCTCGAGGTGTTCCTGCGGGCGCCGGGCCGGGTGCTGACGCGCGAGCACCTGCTCGCGCAGGTGTGGGGGATCGACTTCGACCCGGGGACCAACGTCGTCGACGTGTACGTCGGCTACCTGCGCAGGAAGGTCGGCCCGGACCGGATCGAGACGGTGCGGAGCCAGGGCTACCGCCTCTGCGAGGAGGGGGCCGTCGGCTAGACCGCGCGCATGCGGTTGTTCCGCGGGTTGTGCTCCAGCTCGGCGAGGCCGAGGGCCTCCATCACCGGCGGGACGTAGTTCGCGAACCGACCCCGCAGGCCATTCTTCAGCCCGTACCACCCGCCGACGGGGTTGTCGGACGAGCGGGACCAGGCCTCGACGGTGCCCTCGGCCGCCGGCTTCTGCTCGTCGGCGCTGCCGAGCGGCATCCAGTCGCCGTGTTCCTTCAGCATCGCGTGCAGGTCGTCGAGCGCGCGCAGGTAGTAACGGACCTCCGTCTTGCCGACTTGGGCGACGAGCGCGGGAGGATCCGAGTCCTCATCCCGGTACGCCTGGTACTCCGACTGCCCCGGCGGCGTGGTCAGCACCCAGGGATCAGACTTCGTGCCCGCGCCCGATGCCATCGCGATGCCCTCCCCGCGGTTTCAGACTTGTCGGTTGATCCAAGCGCCGCCGGGGCCGGCATAGCTGTCGCCTTCACCCCACACACCGATGAACTTCCCGGCGTTCGTGATCGCGGCTTCCCCGTAGTCACCGTACGGCTCGCGGAAGCCGGCAGCCGTCTTGTACGCCGTCCCGCTCGTCGCGTCCGAGATCTTCACGGGGCTCGTCCAGGTGACGCCGCCGTCGGTCGACGCGCGGTACCACACGTTCCAGGCATCGGGTCCGGCGTCCTGCTGCATGTAGAACACGCGGACGTCCCCGGCGCCGTGCGATTCCATGGCCGGGAACGACGAGGACAGCCCCGGGGCCGACAGGGCGACCCGGGCGGTCCAGGTGGCACCGCCATCCGTTGAACGGCGAGCCCAGATGGTCTGCGGCCCGCCGGCAGTCGTCGAGCCGTCGTACAGCATCACGAGGGCACCATTGGCGTCGGCGCTCACCGCCGAATGCCCGAGGTAATAGTCGGAGGTACATCCCGCCGCGACGCACGCGGGACCGAGCTCGACAGAGTCGACCACGACGTTGGACCATGTCGATCCCTGGTTGGTCGAACGGATCGCGTGCACCTGCACCTGGCCCTCGGGAGCAGCGCCCGGTCCCGTGTAGCTCACGCTCGACTGAGAGACGACGACGGTGCCGTTGGGCAACACGTCGCCGTCGAACGCGAAGTAGTACCGGGGGGAATCGACGACCTTGGTCTGGGTCCAGGTCATGCCGGCGTTGTGAGACTGCGCGATGTAGGGGTCGCCGCCGCTCGGACCGTTCCACGCGACGTACACGTGCTGCCCGTCGTCGCTCACGGCGAGGATCGGCTTGTCGTTCCAACTCACCTTGCCGTACGTCTTCACGGGCACCGACCACGTGGCCCCGTTGTTGGTGGACTTCGAGAAGTACACGTCGAAGTCGTTCATCCAAACCGCGTAGACCTGGCCCGTGTTCGGCACGACCTCGACGATCGGGTCGAACTGCCCCTTCTGGCCTTGGCACACGCAGAGGAACTGATCCGCCATCCATGTCGCGCCGCCATCACTCGAACGTCGGAGCACGATGTACGGGGTCGGGCATCGGTTCCCGCAGGCGTTGGGTCCCGTGTACCGGGTGGTCATCATGTAGACCCACGGCGTGGTCGGGGCTGCGGCGATGGCCGGCTCCCAGTCGTCGGCGGTCGGGTGCGCGAGCTGCTCTCCCGTCCAGCCGGGAGCAGCCGCCACGACGATCGGGGACGTCTGCCCGAGGGTGCCCGCACGACGGGCCAGCGCCACGGCGGTGAGTCGCCGTTCGGTGGTCAACGCCTGCTCGAGACGCTCGGTTCGAGCTCGAGCCGCGGCTCCCCCCGCAACACCGCCGCTCCGGGTCGATACGAGCGTCGCCATCGCGAGGAACGCGATCGCCAAGAGCGTTGCTGCCCCCGTCACACCGTGTCGTCTCGTCAACGCAGACCCCCCTCTTCCCCGTCGATCGCGGGAGCGTAGCCCTCCGGGAGCTCCCGCGCCACCGGCGTCGAGGACTTCATGGCGGCGGCGCGTCCGTGAGCTCCGCGAGTCGCGCACGCACACGCCCCGCCGACACGAGGTTCCCCTTGCGCTCGTACCGCTCGAGTGCCTGCTGGAGCGCGGCGGCCGCCTCGTCGAGCCTCCCGCCGAGCAGGAGCACCTCTGCCAGGTCGGCGTAGACATCTCCCTGCATATCGAGCATGTCGGTCGCGTCGCAGATCGCGACCGCCTCATGCGCGAGGCGATCCGCCTCCGCGTGCTCGCCTCGTCGCGCGAGCACCTTGGCCCTGACCTGCCGCCAGAGCATCTCCTTCTGGGCGTCGTCGGTCGTGCCGAGCTCCGCCGCGCGCCCGGCCCAGGCGTCGGCCTCGTCGAGCCGGTCGAGCGCAGCGCACCCAGGAACCGTCGCGGGGCGGATCACTCGTCATCGGCCAAGTGGACACCGGCAGCGCACGCGGCGCAACCGCGATGTCGCTCTGTCGCCTCGCCGGGACGATCCCCGCTCACCGCGCCGCCGGCGAACAGGATCCCGTACCCCTTCGCCCATCGCTTCGCGAGCGCCATCCAGACTCGATCACTCATCCGATTCGTCCGGTACTCGGCGTATAGGAGGAGGACGGGGAGCCCGACGCCCAGACACGCGAACACGATGTGGAACCCCAGCGAGACCGCCATCTGCGCGCGTCCGGCCCCGAGGTTCGAGAAGGCGAGGATCGACACCACGCCTCGATGCCCCACCACCGGAGTCGCAGAGCCTTCTGCCGGACCGGACCTCGCAATCGAGCCGAGGTAGTTCGCTCGTCCTACACTCGCCTAATGATCACCTGCCCCGCCTGCTCGAAGGAGAACCCCGACGGGTTCCGATTCTGCGGCTTCTGCTCCGCCGCACTCGAGGCTGGGGCAGCGGCTGCGGGCGAAGAGCGGAAGGTCGTGACGATCCTGTTCTGTGACCTCGTCGGTTTCACGGCGAGCTCGGATGCCGCCGACCCCGAGGACGTGCGGGCCACGTTGCGTCCGTATCACACCCTGCTCCGCGAGGCCATCGAGTACTACGGCGGGACCGTCGAGAAGTTCGTCGGCGACGCCGTCATGGCGGCCTTCGGGGCGCCGATCGCCCACGAGGACGACCCCGAACGCTCGATCCGGAGCGCCCTTCGGATCCTCCAGGCGATCGAGGAGCTCAACGAAGTTCACGATCTGGCGCTCGCGGTGCGGATCGGCATCAATACCGGCGAGGCGGTCGTGACGCTCGGGGCCAAGCCGGCCGAGGGCGAGGGCTTCGTGACCGGCGACGTCGTGAACGTCGCGTCCCGGCTCCAGGGCGTCGCCCCGGTCGGCGGCATCGTGGTCGGCGAGGGGACCTACCGCGCGACCCGCTACCTGTTCGATTACGAGGAGCTCGAGCCGGTCACCTTGAAGGGCAAGGCCGAGCCGGTCCCGATCTGGCGGCCGCTGGCGGTGACCGGTCGCTGGGGTATGGAGGTCGACCCAGAGCCTTCGACCCCGTTCGTCGGCCGCGAGCTCGAGCGGAAGCTCCTGGAGGGGCTCTACGCCCGTGCGATCAAGGAGTCCTCCGTCCAGCTGGTGACAATCAGCGGCGAGCCGGGCATCGGAAAGAGCCGGCTGATCGGTGAGCTCTCCAACTTCGTGGAGGAGCAGGACGAGATCGTGTTCTGGCGCCAGGGGCGGTGCCTCGCCTACGGGGAAGGGGTCGCCTTCTGGGCGCTCGGCGAGATCGTGAAGGCGCACGCCGGCATCCTGGAGTCCGACGACGCCGAGACCGCCGCGCGGCGGCTGGACCTGGCCGTGGAGGCGGTCATCGGCGACGACTCGGATCGCGCCTGGGTTCGGGCGAGGCTGGCGCCGCTGGTCGGGCTAGTCGGCGGCGATCAACAGGCGTCCGTCGAACGCACGGAGTCGTTCACCGCCTGGACGAGGTTCCTCGAGGGGCTCGCCGCGACCCGGCCCCTCGTCCTGGTGGTCGAGGACCTGCACTGGGCGGACGACGCGATGCTGGGCTTCCTCGAGCACTTGGTCGAGTGGGCGAGCGGGGTTGCGATCCTGCTCGTGTGCACCGCGAGGCCCGAGCTGTTCGAGCGGAACCCGGGCTGGGGCGCCGCCACCAGGAACGCGACCAGGATCGCCCTGGACCCGCTGAGCGATGGGGAGACCGCGCTGGTCGTCTCGGCGCTCCTCGAGCGCTCCGTGCTCCCGGCAGAGACCCAGGCACTGCTGCTCGAGCGAGCGAGCGGCAACCCGCTGTACGCGGAGGAGTTCGTCCGCGTGCTGCGCGACCGTGGCCTGATCGACGAGGCCGGCCGTGTCGCCGACGTCGCCTCGGACATCGACGACACCTTCCCTGAGACCGTGCAGGCACTCATCGCGGCCCGCCTCGACACGCTTCCGCAGGACCGCAAGGCGCCCCTGCAGGATGCCGCCGTGCTCGGCAAGGTCTTCTGGTCCGGCGCCGTCGCCGCGATGGGCGCCCGAGACGAATCCGCGGTACAGCAGGAGCTGCACGAGCTCGCACGGAAGGAGTTGATCCGGCCCTCGCGCACGTCGACGGTCGCGGGTCAGACTGAGTACGCGTTCTGGCACGCCCTCGTCCGCGATGTCGCGTACGGGCAGATCCCGCGTGCATCGCGCGCGGGGAAGCATCGGGCGGCGGCCGAGTGGATCGAGTCGACGGCCGGGGAGCGGGTGGCCGACGTCGCGGAGCTCCTCGTCAACCACTACAGCCAGGCGATGGAGCTCTCGACGAAGGCGCCGGGTGCCGAGGGGGACGCCAGCGAGCTGACGGACCCGCTCCGAAGGGCATTGGTCATGGCGGCTGAGCGAGCCGAAAGTCTGGACCTCGAGCGAGCGGAGGAGGCATGGCGCCGGGCGGTCGAGTTGACGTCGACCGACGATGCCGCCCGTTCGCGGCTCCTCCTGAACTGGGGGACCGTTATGGGCGAGCGAGGCCGGCTCAACGAGGCGATGGCCGCGTTGGACGAGGCAGCCACCGGATTCGGCGAGCAAGGGGAGACGGCAGCAGAAGCGGTCGCGATCGCGAGACGAGCACACATCCTATCCTGGAGTGCAAATCCGGACCTCCATAGGCACATCGCGCCCGCGATCGCGAAGATCGATCGGATTCCCCCGTGCCCAGAGACCGTGGACGTCCTGACCGCGGCGGCTGGGATCAACTACAAGAGCGGCGCTTGGGCGGACGTGATCGATCAGGCCGAGCGGGCCGTCGCCGTTGCCCGCGACCTGGGGCTTCCGGAACCAGTGCCTGCCCTCGGCTATCTCGGAGGCGTGCGATGTGAGCGTGGTGAAGAACAGGGACTCGACGATCTGCGTGCCGCGCTTGAGATGAGCCTCGGCCGAGGACGGGCGATCGAGACCCTCTCCCTCTACAACAACCTCGGATACTGCCTCCAGATGATCCAAGGACCCACCTCCGCCATCCCGCTCTTCCGGGAAGGTAACGCCTTCGCGAAGCGACGAGGTCTCGCCCCGCTCTTCGGGGTCGGCTCGTTGATGAGCGCCCTCGCCGAGGTCGGAGACTTCGACGAGGCACTCCTGATGGGCGGGGATCTGAGCGCCCCCGCGGCCGAGTCCGGGGAATTCTTCGACCTAATGGAGATGCGCTGCTGTGTGGCTCGCATTCTCGCCCGGCGAGGCCGAGTCAACGATGCGGCACAACATATCGACCCGGCGATCGACTATGCCCGAACGTCCGCCGAGCCTCAGGATGTCGCCGTCGCGCTGTCGATGGCCGTCACGGTCCACGTGGGTCTCGGCGCCGTGGACGATGCCCGAGCCCTCATGTCCGACCTAGTGGGGCAACCCCATATCGGACAGGAGTCCGAGTACGCATTCAGACTGCCCGAGATGGTCCGGATCGCGTTCGAGATCGGGGTGCCGGAGCTTACCGATCCCTTGGTCGAGATTTGCGGGTCGTTGACCCCAGTCCAGCAGCACGCGTTGCGTACTGCCGAAGCGCTGGTGGCCGAGCATCGGGGCGACCTCGAGGCGGCTGTTCGATCGTTCGAGGAGTCGGCCGGGCGCTGGAACGGATTCGGCGTGGTGTGGGAGGAGGCGCATGCGCTCCTGGGTCTGGGTCGCTGCCTCACGGCGCTCGGACTAGCCGGCGCGCGGGACCATCTCCTGGCGGCGCGCGCGATCTTCGAACGGCTTGGCGCGAGACCTGCGCTCGCCGAGACCGACGCGTGTCTTGCGCGAGGTGCCGCTACGGCTTCGTGAGCGAATCGGCCGGCTCGACGGCCGGCACACCGTGGGCCGACCGCCACGAGCACATCCGAAACGAGTCTCGTCCTAGACTGCACGCGTGCCGGCGTGCCCAGCGGTGCGGGAAGGACAATCCGGAAGGCTTTCGATTCTGCGGATTCTGCAAACAGGGTGTCCGTACGCAGGGACGGGCGCCCGCGGGTCCACGGATCTGGGCGTGGGAAGCGTGGTTACCCCCTAACTGCGGAGACGGGAGTGTCTGAGTTCACCAGATAGTGGACAACCTGTGTCGGAGCATCGTGGACACCGGCGACGGGGGTCTGCGATGGATCTGGCTCGGTACGTGGTGGACGCGGTCGTGCTCGAGGGTCGGAGCTACCGGGACGTCGCTCGAGCGCACGGGGTATCCAAGAGCTGGGTCGGCAAGGTCGTCGGCCGGTTCCGGGAAGGGGGCTACGAGGCGACCCAGCCGCGTTCTCGGGCACCCAAGCGGATCCCTCACCGCACACCCGATGAGCTCGAGGACGAGATCGTCGCGCTGCGCAAAGAGCTCGCCGAGCTCGGGCTGGACGCCGGTGCGGCGACGATCCACTACCACCTGAGCAAGCGCCATACGGTGGTGCCCTCGGTGTCCACGATCTGGCGCGTGCTCCGCCGACGAGGCTTCGTCACCCCCCAGCCCCACAAGCGGCCACGGAGCTCGTGGATCCGCTTCGAGGCACAGCTGCCCAACGAGTGTTGGCAGTCCGATGTGACCCACTGGCGGCTCGGGGACGGGACCCAGGTCGAGATCGTGAACTTCATCGACGACCACTCCCGCCTGGCCGTGGCGGCCCGGGTCCTTGCGACCGCGACGGCACCACAGGTCCTGAAGGTGTTCCGGACCGCAGGTGAGCGCTGGGGGTTGCCGGCGGCGCTGCTGACCGACAACGGCTGCGTCTACACGACCTGGCACCGAGGAGGACCCAACGTGATGCAGACTGAGCTGCTCGCACTCGGGATCGAGTTCCGCCACTCCCGTCCCTACCATCCGCAGACCTGCGGCAAGGTCGAGCGTTTCCACCAGACGATGAAGGCGTTCCTAGCCGCCAGTCACCCGCCGGCTCGCTCGCCGAGCTCCAGGCCCAGGTCGACCGGTTCATCGCCTACTACAACGAGGTGCGACCCCACCGGGCGAACGAGCGAAGGACTCCCAAGGAGACCTTCGACACCCGGGACAAGGCCGGGCCGTCAGGGCCGAAGATCCGCGTCGGCTCCGGGGTCAGGGTCCGCCGGGACCGGATCGACAAGGGCGGCAAGGTCACCGCTGCGGCACCGATCGCGCCTTCACCACATCAGCGTGGGACACGCCCATAAGGGCAAGCGCGTCGTCATGTTGGTGAACGGTCTCAACGTCCGGGTGCTGTCCCAAGACGGGGAGCTGCTGCGGGAGCTCACCCTTGATCCGACCCGGGATTACCAGCCTCAGGGATGAGGCAGCGTCTACGATGCCCCGACACATCCGGCCACGATGCGCCGACACATCACACTGCGGAGACGGGAGGATTCGAACCTCCGAGAGAGTTTTACCCCCCTAACCGCTTAGCAGGCGGCTGCTTTCGGCCACTCAGCCACGTCTCCGGGGCGATTCTACGGAAACCGTCGACCCGTTAGGCTCGCGCCGTGCCGGACGTGATCGTGGTCGGCGGCGGGATCATCGGTGCCGCGTGCGCGCTCGAGCTCGCGCGCGAAGGGGCGGCCGTGATCCTGCTCGAGAAGGACGAGCTGGCGGCGGGCGCCTCGGGCCGCAACCTCGGGTACCTCGACACCTCCAAGGACCCGGTGCTCGCTCCGCTCGCCCGCCGGAGCCTGGAGCGCTACCTCGAGGTGGCCGAGGACCCGCCGGTCCCGTTCTTCCTTGACCGCGAGGCGATCGGGACCCTCGCCGTGACGATCGACCAGGACGAGATCGCCGACCTCCGCGCGTGGGCGGACGCGGCGCGCGACGTCGGCGTCACCGTCGAGCGCGTCGACACGCCGACGGAGCTCGAGCCCGAGCTCTCGCCCGCCGTGCTCGAGGCCTACCGGCTCGACGAGGGCCACCGCGTGGATCCGATGGCGCTCACGGTCTGCCTCGGCGCGTCGGCTCGCCTGTACGGCGCGACCGTCGCCCACCACCGACCGGTCCGCCGGCTCCTCGAACGCGGCGGCCGGGTGACCGGCGTCGTGACCGACGACGAGGTCCTCGAGGCGGACGAGGTCGTGCTCGCCGCCGGGCCTTGGTCCGCCGCGATCCTCCGGCCGCTCGGCATCCGACTGCCGGTCGCCGGCGCGCGCGGGTGGCTCGTCCACGCGGCACCCGAGCGACCGCTGATCCGCCACTGGATCCAGAGCGGCGCCCGCCGGCTGCTGAAGGGCGAGGCGCCCGTGGTGGCCTCCGAGAAGGGCCCGCTCCTGGTCTCGGTCCTCGACTTCGGCGAGGGGCTCGAGACGCGCGAGGTCGCCCCGATGATCCAGCCCTCGCCCGACGGCTCGATCATCACCGGCACCTCGCGCGAGCCGTCCCTCGCGGCCGACGCGTACGACCTCGAGGTACCGAGGACGGTCGCGGCGGAGGCCGCTCGCCTCGTGCCGGCTCTCGCGGACGCGCCGGTCCTCGCGACGTGGTCGGGCGTCCGTCCCGTCTCGCCCGACGAGCGTCCGCTCCTCGGCCGGGTCCGCGAAGGGTTGTTCGCGGCGACCGGGCACGGTGGCGAGGGAGTGATCCTCGGCGCGGGGAGCGCGGAGCTGCTCGCGGCGCTCGTCCTCGGTCGCGAGCCACCATTCGACCCGGCGCCGTTCGACCCGCTGCGGTTCGAGCGCTAAGCGTGCGCCGGGCGGCCGTAGCTCGCGAGGAGCTCGAGCGTCCGGTCGAGTGGCAGCGCATACAGCGTGTTCCCGTCGTGCCCGACGGTGGTCTCCGCCATGAAGAGCGCGTTGACGACGGCCTCCTCGGTGGCCTCGACCGTGGCGGCGAACAGGTCGTTCATCGGGCTCGGGCCCTCCCAGGAACCGCCGTCCATGACCGCCCGCACGTCGACGAGCCCGTCATCGGTCTCGAGCGGGATGCGGTTCGCGGTGGAGAAGGCGAGCATCAGCTCGCCCGACCCGTTGTGGGCGGTGGAGCCGCACCGCGCGAGCCCGAGGCTCGAACGCAGGGCGATCCGGCGGAGCTGGTGCGGGAGCATCGGCGCGTCGGTCGCCGTGATCACGATGCACGAGCCCTCGCCGTGCTCGACGGGCTGGAGGTCGGTGATCTCGCGGCCGATCGGGACGCCCTCGATCCGGAGCAGCTCGCGCTCGCCGAAGTTCGTGAGGACCAGGACGCCGACGGTGAACCCTGCGTCGATCACCCGGGACGCCGTTCCGATGCCGCCCTTGAAGTCCATGCACTGCATCCCGGTGCCTGCACCGACGCAGCCCTCGGCCACGTCGCCATCCTTCGCGGCGTCGAGGGCCTCGAAGACGTCGGACTCGGCGAGCGGGAACGTCGTCACGTCGTTCAGGAGCGAGTCGTCGCACTCGGTGACGACGGGCATGTCGCCACCCTCGTGCGTCGTCGTCGCGTGGCGCTCGGTCCGCCAGCGGATCGTCGCGTCGTAAGCGCGCCCGATCGCCAGCGAGCTCGTCATCACGATCGGCGAGTGCAACAGCCCCCACTCGCTGATCTGGTTGATCCCGATCATCTCGCCGAACCCGTTGAGGATGTGCGTGCCCGCGTAGACGCGCTCGTTCCAGGGCAACCCCTCGTGGGGAAAGATCGCGGTCACGCCCGTCCGGACGGCGCCGCGGCCGTCGGGGTTCGGGTCGCGGACGACCGTGGCGTGCCCGACCCGCACGCCGGCGACGTCCGTGATCGCGTTGCGGACGCCGGTCGGGATCGTCCCGATCACGACGCCGAGGTCGCGGGCCCTGCCTCGTTGCATGCCTGAACCCCCATTCAGCCGGTCGGACGGCGGATGGTACCGCGCCGAACCCCCGGCGAAACCCGGACGCGGGCCGCGTGGCTAGAATCGGTCCTACCCATGGCCATCCTCGCCCTCGGCGTCTCGCACCGGCGCGCCCCCGTCGAGCTGCTCGAACGGCTCGCCTTCGCCGACGAGGACCTCGCGAAGGCCTACCGGCGCGCGCTCGACGACCCCGCGATCGAGGAGGCCGTCATCGTCTCCACCTGCAACCGCGTCGAGGTCTACGGCAGCGTGCCGAACTACCACGCGGGCTTCCAAGCCCTGAAGCGGCTGCTGTGCGAGTCCCGCGGCGTGGGGGCCGAGGAGATCTGCCGAGCCGCTCTACTCCCACTACGAGCTCGAGGTGGCGGAGCACGCGTTCGTCGTCGCGAGCGGCCTGGACTCGATGGTGCTCGGCGAGCAGCAGATCCTCGGCCAGGTCCGCGGTTCCCTGAAACGAGCGCAGTCCGAGGGCTCGGCGGGCCCCGTCCTCACCGGGTTGTTCCACGCCGCCGCGCGCACCGGTCGCCGCATCCGCACGGAAACGTCCGTAGGCGCCGCCCCCGACGCGTTCGTCGCGGCTGGCGCGGACCTCGCGGAGCGCTCCCTCGGAGGGCTCGCAGGCCGGCACGCGGTCGTCGTGGGCGCCGGCCACATGTCGGCGCTCGCCGTCAAGCACCTGCGCCGGCGCGGGGTGGAGACCGTCCGAGTCCTGAACCGCTCGCTCGAGCGCGCTCGCGCTCTAGCCGAGCGGACGGGAGCGGAGCACGGCCACCTGAACGACCTTCCGGACGCGCTCGCAGGAACCGACCTGCTCGTCTCGGCCACCGGGGCCGCCGGCTTCGTCGTCCGCGAGGCGACACTGCACGACGCGACCGAACGACGAAAGACGCCCCTGTTCGTCCTCGACCTGGCCGTGCCTCGCGACGTCGAGCCATCGGCGCGGGACCTGGCGAACGTGACGCTCGTGGACATCGAGGGCCTCCGCGGGTCGCTCTCGGTGCGGGCCGCCGAGGCGTCCGACGAGGTCGAGCGAGCGCACGAGATCGTGGACGACGAGGTGCGCCGATACACGCTGAAGCGCCGCTCGGAGCGGCTCGCGCCGTTGATCCACGCGCTCCGGCAGCGCGGCGACGCGGCCATGACCGCCGAACTCGAGCGCTTCCGCTCGGACCTTGCCTCGCTCACGTCCGACGAGCGCGACGCGGTCGAGTCGATGGCACGCGGCATCGTGGCGAAGCTCCTGCACGAGCCGATCGTCCGGCTCAAGGAGCTCTCGACGCCGGGATCCGACGACGCGCACGCCAAGCTCCTGGCCGAGGTGTTCGGCCTGGAGCTGCCGTCGGAGTGACCCTCCGGATCGGGACGCGCCGCTCGCGGCTGGCGCTCGCCCAGGCGGGTGCCGTCGCGGACCTCCTCCGGAGCGCCGGCGTCGAGACCGAGCTCGTGCCGATGGAGACCTCGGGCGACCGCGGCGCCAGATCCGTCGACCGATCCCGCGGGTCTGAAGGGGCTGTTCGTCGCCGAGATCGTCCGCGCGCTCCAGGGCGGCGAGGTCGATCTCGCCGTGCACTCGGCGAAGGACCTGCCCGCCGGCGACGAAGACGACCTGGTGATCGGCGCCGTGCCTGAGCGCGCGAGCCCGCTCGACGTGCTCGTCACCCGCGACGGCGAGCTGCGACCCGGGGAGCGCGTCGGGACCTCGAGCGTGCGACGGCAGGCCCAGGTGTCCCGCTGGCGTCCCGACGTGCTGCTGGTGGATCTGCGAGGGAACGTCGACACGCGCCTGCGCAAGCTCGAGGCGGGAGAGGTGGACGCGCTCGTGCTGGCGGCTGCGGGGCTGCTCCGGCTGGGCGTGGTGCCCGAGCACGCGGCCCCGATGTCACTCGCCGAGATGGTCCCGGCGCCCGGCCAGGGCTGCCTCGCCGTGCAGGCGCGGGCGGACGACCGGGAGACGCGCGAGGCGATCCTCCCCCTCGATCACGCGGCGAGTCGCGTCGCCCTCGAGGCCGAGCGAGGGCTCATGGGGCGACTCGGAGGCGGGTGCGCGCTGCCGCTCGGGGCGTTCGCGGAGCCGACGCCCGCCGGCGTCCGGATGATCGCGATCGTCCTCACGCCCGACGGCGGCCGCTTCGTCCGCTCGGACGTCGAGGCTCCGACCGCCGCCGAGGTCGCCGAGCTCGCCGCTCTCGACCTCTCCGCCGGCGGCGCCGACGAGATCCTCGCGGCGAGCCGGCCGTGAAACCGCTCGGCGGGCGGACCGTCCTGGTCACACGCCCGACGCAGGACGCCGCGGCGCTGTCGAGGCTCCTGCGGCGGCGAGGGGCCACGGCCATCGTCGCGCCGGCGATCCGGATCGAGCCCTCGCGTTCGGCGGCGTTGTGGAAGAACCTGCAGGAGCTCGCCGCGGGCGGGTTCGCTTGGATCACGCTGACGAGCCCGCGAACGGTCGGTGTGCTCGCCGAGCGCCTGCGTCCCCGCGAGGTCCGGGCCAGGGTCGCCGCGGTCGGCGAGGGGACCTCGGACGCGTTCCGCAGGTGGTCGCGACGCGATCCGGACCTGATGCCGAAGACGTTCACGACCGCCGCGCTGGCACGCGCGTTCCCGAGAGGCGACCGGGCGGGTCCTGATGCCCCGCGCCGACGTCGCGCCGGAGGGATTCGAAGACGCCCTCGCCGCCAAGGGATGGACGCCGATCCGCGTCGAGGCCTACCGGACGCGCTTCCCTCGCTCGCTCCCCGCCGAGGCGCGCGCGGCCCTCCGTGCCGGTGAGGTGGATGCCGTCACCTTCACGAGCGCCTCGGCCGTCCGCGGCTTCGTCGGCGCGATCGGGCCGGTGAAGGGCGCACCCAAGGTCGTCTGCATCGGCCCGGTGACCGCCCGCGAGGCCCGAGCGCACGGGTTCACCGTGCACGCCGTCGCGAAACCCCACACGCTCGAGGGCCTGGTCGAGGCCGTGGAGCGCGCCCTTCCTCCTCGGAGGTAGGGTGCGGGTATGGACGAGAACTGGATCGAGATCTTGCTCTTCGTGCTCTCGATCGCCGTGGCGATCGCGATCATCACGATCGCGTTCAACGTCATGGCGATCCGGCACTTGCTCGAAACGCAGCGCGATCGGAGCGATCGACCGGCCGGCTCGTAGAATCACGCCATGAGCGGCTTCCCCAGGCAGCGGCCGCGCCGGATGCGACGCACCCCCGCCCTCCGTGCGCTGATCCGCGAGACCGACCTCACCCAGCGCCACCTGATCGCGCCCCTGTTCGTGAAGGAGGGCGTGACCGAGCCGGTCCCGATCGGCTCGATGCCGGGGCAGTCCCAGCACACGCTGGAGTCCCTCCGCAAAGAGGTCGCGGAGATCGCGAGCCGCGGGGTGCTCGCGTTCATGCTGTTCGGCGTCCCCGAGCACAAGGACGCCGAGGGCTCCGAGGCGTGGGACGCGGAAGGCATCGCGCAGCAGGCACTCCGGGTCCTGCGCGAGGAGCTCGGCGACGAGCACGTCCTGATCGCCGACCTCTGCCTGGACGAGTACACGGACCACGGGCACTGCGGGGTGCTCGACGCCGACGGCAACGTGGACAACGACGCCACCCTCGAGCGGTACCGCAGGATCGCGCTCGCGCAGGCGGAGGCGGGCGCTCACCTCGTCGGCCCGAGCGGGATGATGGACGGGCAGGTCGCGGCGATCCGCGATGCGCTGGACCAGGGCGGCTTCGGCGGCGTCGGGATCATGTCGTACGCGGCGAAGTTCGCGTCCAGCTTCTACGGCCCGTTCCGCGAGGCCGCCGAGTGCGCGCCGCGGTTCGGCGACCGCACGGGCTACCAGATGGACCCGCCGAACGCGGACGAGGCGATCCGCGAGATCCGCGGCGACATCGCCGAGGGCGCCGACGTCGTGATGGTCAAGCCCGCGCTCCCCTACCTCGACGTGATCCGCCGCGCGAAGAGCGAGACGCGCTTCCCGATGGCCGCGTACAACGTGAGCGGCGAGTACGCGATGGTGAAGGCCGCGGCCGCGAACGGCTGGCTCGATGAGCGCTCGACGGTGCTCGAGGTCCTCACCTCGATCCGCCGCGCCGGCGCGGACCTCGTCCTCACGTACCACGCGAAGGACGCCGCCGACTGGCTTGCCGACTGATCACCCCCGCCCTCCCTGATGCTCGTTCCCTCCTACCCCCAAAGTGTGCTATCGTGTGTGCCTATGCGTGTGCACATCTTCCTGGACGACGACCTCCTCGAGGAGCTCGACGCGCTCGTCGGCGACCGGGGCCGCAGCCCGTTCATCGCCGAGGCCGTTCGGGCCAAGGTGGATCAGGAGCGGCGTTGGCGGAAGATCCGCTCGGCCGTCGGCGCCATCGCCGACGAAGACCACCCGTGGGATGACGACGTGGCGACGTGGGTCCACGCTTCCCGGCGAGAGGATCCGCGGCGCGTCGGCTGATGGCGCTCATCCTTCTCGATACGACGGTCGTGATCGACGTCCTGAAGCAACGACCACTGACGACGGATCGCTTCCTGGCGCTCGAGGTCCAGGGCGACGTCCCATACGTCTGCGCCATCACCGTGGAGGAGGTCACGGCGTGGCTGCGGCCCAACGAACGCGAGCGGACCTCGGCGATGTTCGAGGGCTTGTCCACGGCACCCCTCGGGATCGCCGAGGGACGTCTGGCCGGCTGGTGGCGACGGCGCTACCGGAGATCGGGCCGCACGCTGTCGCAGGCAGATGCCTTGATCGCTGCGGCTGCGATCGGGATCGGCGCCCGGCTCGCGACGGGGAACCCCAAGGACTTCCCGATGCGGGAGCTCGAGGTAGAGCACTGGCCCGCGGGTGAGTAGGGGTCTCTAGACTGGCCGGCGTGACCCGGTCCGAGGACCTGTTCGAACGCGCTCGGCGCGTGATCCCCGGCGGGGTGGACTCGCCGGTCCGGGCGTTCGGCGCCGTCGGCGGGACCCCGCGGTTCGCGGTCCGGGGTGAGGGCGCCTACCTGATCGACGCCGACGGCAACCGGTACGTCGACCTCGTGCAGTCGTGGGGAGCCCTTCTGTTCGGACACGCGCGGGCCGAGATCGTCGAGGCAGCGAAGGCGGCGGTCGACCGCGGGACGACGTTCGGCGCGCCGACCGAGCTCGAGGTCGAGCTCGCCGAGCGCATCACCGCGGCGATGCCCGCCGTCGAGATGGTCCGCCTCGTGTCGAGCGGCACCGAGGCCGCCATGAGCGCGGTCCGGCTGGCGCGCGGGTTCACCGGCCGGGACCTGGTGCTGAAGTTCGAGGGTTGCTACCACGGGCACGCGGACGCGCTCCTCGCGAAGGGCGCCGGGTCCGGCGTGGCGACGCTCGGGATCCCCGGCTCGCCCGGCGTGGCCGAGGGCGCGGCACGCGACACGCGTCACCGTGCCGTTCAACGACCTCGAGGCCGTGAAGGGCGCGTTCGCCGAGCGCGGCGGCGAGATCGCATCGGTCGATCATCGAGCCGGTCGCAGCGAACATGGGCGTCGTGCCGCCCGAGCCCGGCTTCCTCGAGGGCCTGCGCGAGCTCTGCACATCGCACGGCGCACTGCTGATCCTCGACGAGGTGATCACCGGGTTCCGGCTCGCGTACTCCGGGGCACAGGGGCACTACGGTCTCGCGCCCGACCTCACGGTCCTCGGCAAGGTGATGGGCGGTGGGTTCCCTTGTGCGGCGTTCGGCGGGCGGCGCGACGTGATGGAGCACCTCGCGCCCGTCGGGCCCGTGTACCAGGCGGGGACGCTCAGCGGGAACCCGGTCGCCGTCGCGGCGGGGATCGCGGCGCTCGACCTCGCCCGCGAGCTCGACCCGTATCCCGCGCTGGAGCGGACGGCGACGGCGCTGGTGGAGGGGCTCGCCGGGGCCTTCGCCGAGCGGAGCCTCCCCGTGGTGATCAACCGCGCGGGCTCGATGTTCAGCGTCTCCTTCACACCCGGCCCGGTCCGGAACTTCGAGCACGCGAAGGCCGCCGGTCACGAGCGGTACGCCCGCTTCTTCCACCATCTCCTCGACCAGGGCGTCGCCCTGCCGCCCTCGGGCTACGAGCTGTGGACCCTCGGGACCGCGCACGGGCCCGAGGAGGTCGAGCGGATCCTCGCCGCGGCCGTCTCGTTCGAGGGCTGAGGTTCTAGCGGCCGGAGCCGACGCGGAACGTCCGGCCGCAGGTCGTGCACTTCATCGTCTTCCTCGCGCCGGGACCGGCGTGCGTGTAGGGCTGCGTCTTCGCCGAACCGCAGAACGGGCACGTCGAGCGTTCGGCGACCGGTGGAGCCGACTCGCGCGTGACCCATGCATCCGCGAGTTCCACCGACCCGCCGGCGGCGGTCAGGCGCGTCCGCGCGGCCTCCGCCCTCTCGAGCGACGCCTTCGCCAGGACGACGAGCGGTGGCTCGATCGCGGCGAGGTCGACCGCCTCGGAGGTGAGCTCACGCACGGCATCGGACAACTCCTCGCTGCGGTCGAGGGCCCATCCGGTCAGCACGACGGTGGCGCCGAGGATCTCGTCGTGACGGCGCGCGCGATCGCTCATCGTTCCCAGGGACTGTAACGTTCCACCGGTTCGCCTGACGATAGGGATGAACCCACCGAAGGAGGATGTTCACCGTGCCCACCGAGACCGCGATCTTCGGCGCCGGCTGCTTCTGGGGCGTCGAGTACGTCTTCGAGCGCGTGCCCGGAGTCGTGAACACGGAGGTCGGCTACGCGGGCGGTCACACCGAGCACCCGACGTACCGCGACGTGTGCTCGCACGGCACCGGCCACGCCGAGGTGATGCGCGTCGAGTTCGACCCGGAGGCCGTCACGTTCGACCAGCTCCTGGAGGTGTTCTGGGCGATGCACGACCCGACCCAGGTGAACCGACAGGGTCCGGACGTCGGCGACCAGTACCGCAGCGCGATCTTCACGAGCTCTGAGGAGCAGCGGGCCGCCGCCCTCGCCTCCCGGGAGCGCGCGCAGTCGCGGTTCGACCGGCCGATCTCGACCGAGATCGCGCCCGCCGGCCCGTTCTGGACGGCCGAGGACTACCACCAGCGCTACTACGACAAGAACGGCCACGAGCCCTACTGCCACGTGATCCCGTGGGGGACGCTGAAGGAGCTCGGCCTCGTGAGCGCGCAGGCCTAGCCCGGCGCCCCCCGTTCGAGGACGATGCAGAACTCGTTGTCCTCGGGGTCGGCGAGGACGATGAACGGGTCCTCGGGATCGTCCGAGACCCAACGGCGGGTCGCGCCGAGCCCCTCCACCCGGAGCGCCTCGGCCTCGACGTCCGCGGCGCTCAGGTCGACGTGAACCCGGTTCTTGACGACCTTGCCCTCGGGGACCTGCTGGAACGCGATGATGATCGCTCGATCGCCCTCGCCGACGACGGACGCCCAGTCCTCGTGGTCCTGATCGAGCGCGTAGCCGGTCGCCTCGGCCCAGAAGCGCGCCAGCGCCCGCGGGTTGGAGCAGTCGATCACGACCTCCCGGAAGCGGACCGTCACGCGAGTCGGTCGGCCTTCGCGGCGAAGATGAAGTCGGCCTCGTTCAGGCCGTCGATCTTGTGCGTCCAGATCGTGAGGACGACGCGCCCCCACGCGAGCTCGATGTCGGGATGGTGGCCGATCTCCTCAGCCAGCTCGCCCACGCGGTTCGTGAGGTCGAGCGCCTCCCGGAAGTTCTTGAGCTCGTACTCCTTGCGGAGGTGGTGATCGTCCACGACCTCCCAGCCGTTCCCGAGGTCGGCGAGGTACGGGGCGATCTCCTCGGGCGTGAGGGGTGGGACGCCGCCACGGCAGGGCACGCAGACCATCGACGCCAGGTCGCGCGCCATCAGACCGAGCTCCGCGCGTCCGCCAGGCGCTGCTCCACGATGGCGTCCGCGGCTGCACCCGTCGAGATGCCGCGCTCGTCCGCGAGCCGGAACACCTCGCCGAGCGTGTCGGCGATCGCGCGCAGCCGCGCGTCCACCTGCTCGTCGGTCTCACCGAGCTGCTCGTACCCGACGAGGTGGATCACCCCGCCCGCGTTGACCACGTAGTCGGGCGCGTAGAGGATGCCGCGTCCGCTCAGACGCTCGGCGTCGCGGGGCTCGCCGAGCTGGTTGTTCGCGGCGCCGGCCACGACCCGGCACCGCAGGAGCGCGATGGAGGCGGCGTCCAGGACGCCGCCGGTCGCGCAGGGCGATACGACGTCGGCCTCGGTCTGCAGGATGGTCTCGGCCGGCACGGCCTCGGCGTCGAGCTCGGTCGCGAGCTCCTTGGCGCGGACCTCGTCCACGTCGGCGATCGTGAGCCGGGTGCCCGCCTCCGCGAGCATCCTCGAGAGCGGATCGCCCACCGCGCCGACGCCCTGGACGGCTACCGTCCGCCCGGCCAGGTCGTCCGAGCCGAACGCGTGCGCGACGCTGGCTCTGATGCCGTGGAACACGCCGACGGCCGTGTTCGGCGCCGAGGTCCCCGAGCCGCCGTTGCCCTCCGTCCGGCCGAACACGGAGGAGGACCGCTCCGAGATCACGTCCATGTCGTCCGGCGTGGTGTTCATGTCGCACGCGGTCATGTACGTGCCGTGCAGCGACTCGACGAGCTCGCCGTGGCGGAGCATCAGCTCGCGCCTGGCAGCCCCGCGCGGGATCTCCGGAACCGCGAGCACCGCCTTGCCACCACCGAACGGCACGCCGGCCATCGCCATCTTGCTGGTCATCGCCGAGGACAGTCGGAGGACATCTCGGAGCGCGTCGGCGGGCGCCGGGTAGATCTTCATGCGCGTCCCGCCGGCCGCCGGGCCGAGCACCGTCGAGTGGACACCGACCAGCATCCAGGTCCGCGCCGGCTGGTCGAAGCGAACGACGACCTCCTCGCCGTCCCAGGCGCGGAGGATCTCCTCGAACACCGCTACTCGGACTTGGCCGAGGAGGCCGCCTTCTTCGCCTTCTTCGCGGCGCGCTTCTCCTTGATGGACTTCTGCGCGGTCCGCTTCGTCAGCTTGTCGCTGCCGCGATCCTTCGCCTTCGCCATGGAAGACCTCCGTTCGCCGGGCTTGACCCCCCATTATGGCGCGATGGCGAGACGACCCGCTAGGTGAGGTCGGCGAAGGCGGCGCGCACGTCCTTGCGGATCCCGGTCACGAACGGGATCTCCTCCTTCGTGAACCGGCGCGCGGCGGCCCCGCGGAGGCGGCGGATGCAGTCGACGATGCGGTCGAGCTCGTCGGCCTCGAACGCGAGGATCCACTCCCAGTCGTTGATGCCGAACGCGCTCGTCGTGTTGGCCAGCACGTCGGGGAACTCGCGTCCGATCTCGCCGTGCTCGCGGAGCAGGGCGGAGCGCTCCTCGCTCGGGAGCAGGTACCACTCCAGCGAGCGGACGAACGGGTACACGTTGAGGTACCTCTTCGGGGGTTCACCCTTCACGAACGCGGGCGCGTGGCCGGGGGTGAACTCGGCCGGCTTCACGACGCCCATGAACGTCCACGAGAGCTCGAGCCGGCGGCCGGCCTCGGTGCGTCGGAACGCCACGAGCGCGTCCTGCATCGCGTCCGGGGTCGGGCCCACGAGCCAGAGCATCAGGTCCGTGTCCGCGCGGAACCCGACCGTCGAGTACGTCCCGCGGACCAAGACCTCGTCCCAGGACTTGAACAGGTTCTCGACCTCCTGCGCCGCGTCATCCGCCTCGAGCTCACGGAAGGACGACGAGCCTCGGAAGCACGGGTACAGGGCGTAGACGGTCTCGCTCATCGAACTCGCTCCGTTCGCTCGGTCAGGTGCGCTCGCACGGCGTCGGCGGCCTCGTTCGCGCTCCGCACCGTGTCGGCGACGCCGACGCCTCGGTACGCGTTGCCCGCCACGACGATACCCGGCGGCAGCGCTCCCTCGATCGCCGCGACCCGCTCGAGGTGCCCCACCTCGTACTGCGGCATCGCGCGCGGCCACCGGACGACGGCCGAGGCCATCGGGAGCTCGGGCAACGGCAGCGCCGCCGCGAGGTGCCGGCACACGGCCTCCACGATCTCCCCCTCGGCCGCGTCGAGGATGTCCTCGGCGCCGACCCCGCCGACGAAGCAGCGGAGCACGGCCCTCGTGCCGAACGCGGCGTCCGGCCACTTGCGGGACAGGAAGGTTGCGGCGGTCATCGGCGCCTTGCCGGCGGGAACGACGAAGCCCGTGGCGGCCGGGAGCGCATCGGCCGTGCCCTCCGGGTAGACGAGCAGCACGACGCCGGTGCTCGCGTACGGGATCGAGCCGAGAGCGCGTGCGGCCTCCGGCGCGAGCTCCCCGAGCAGGTCCGCACCGACGAACGCGGGCGTCGAGACCACGACCGCGTCGGCGGAGTGCTCCCGGTCCCCGGCGCGGACGA
Source organism: uncultured Actinomycetes bacterium (assembly GCA_963734275.1). GTDB lineage: Bacteria > Actinomycetota > UBA4738 > UBA4738 > HRBIN12 > CAVTGO01. The sequence goes on along the minus strand of CAVTGO010000007.1, from coordinate 132,798 downwards.
CGGAGCCCGATCCCTCCGGCTCGATCGACGTGGCGGCCGCAGTCGCGAGGACCCGCTCGGCGCCGATCGCGCCGACGAGCGCCGCGGGCAACCGCCCGACGCCGCCGGCGGGCCGAAGGAAGATGGGACCGGCGTCGCGCGCGAGCTTGCCGGCGGCCTTCGCGCCTCGGATCAGGCTGCCGTGATCCAGCTCCCACGAAGCGAGCTCGGGGAAGGTGGCGCGGGCGCCCAGCCGGTCGATGTCGCCGGCGAACAGCCCGCCGAGCAGGGGTCCCACCAACACATCGGCCGCCTCGTCGCCGAGACGCCGCCGGAGCAGCGATCCGAGCGACTCCTCGTCCTCGGGGGGGTGGGGCTTGCGCACCAGGTCCGACAGGGCGCGCAGGCGGCCGGACCGGGACAGTCCCGCCCATCGCGCGAGGTCGTCGGTGTCGGCGGGCACACCGAGGGCCGTCGGCGGCATCTCCAGGAGCCCACGGTCGGTCCAGACGAAGGCCCCGCTCGCGCCCGGCGCCAGGAGCTCGAGCCCGAGTTCCCTGCACAGGTCGACCGCCCACGGCTTGCGAGCGACGAACGAGTCGGGTCCCGCGTCGAGCTCCAGGCCGCCGACCTCGGCCGTCGCGAGCTTGCCGCCGGGGGCCGGTCCGGCCTCGAGCACCGTGAGCTGCAGCGACGGATCGCGCTCGAGCAAGCGGTACGCCGCCGCGAGCCCCGCCAAGCCCCCACCGACGACGACGACACGAGCGCTCACGGCCCGTCGACGGCTTCACGGACCACCGCGGCCAGCACCGAGACGAACGCCGGGTCCGCGTTCGGCATCTCGGTCCGCACGAACCGCACGCCGGCCTCCTCGGCGAGGGCCGACGCCTCGATGTCGAGGTCGTAGAGGATCTCGAGGTGATCGGCCACGAACCCGGCCGAGCACACGACGATCGCCGGGTGCCCCTCGGCGGCGAGCTCCGCGATCGCGTCCTCGATCGGCGGGCCCCACCAGGGGTCCGAGGTCCGGCCCGCGCTCTGCCAGGCGATCGAGTGCCGATGCAGGCCCAGCTCGGCCGCGACGAGGTCGGCCGTCTCCTGAAGGCCGTCGCGGTACCGGCACGACGTCTCGCAGGCGGCACACATCGTGCAGCGCTGCGAGCCATCCTCGAGCGTGCGGACCGGCAGGCTGTGCGCCGAGAAGATCACCGCCGCGCCCTCGCGCTCGGCCGGCATGAGCTCGCCGAGGGCGTGCGCGACCCGCCCGGAGAGGAAGGACACGAACCTCGGATGGTCGTGATAGCTCCGCACGAACGAGAACACCGGCGGCCCGTCGCCCGCCGCGGCGATCACGCGCTCGACGTAGGTCTCGACCGACATCCCCGACCAGTGCGGGGCCATCACGATGCCGACGGCGCGCTCGATGCCCTCGGTCCGCATCGCCGAGACCGCCTGATCGATGAACGGCGGCGAGTGCTTCATGCCCAGGTACGCGCGGAACGAGCCGCCGCCCGCGTTCAGCTCGGCCTCGATCCCCGCCGCCTGCTCGCGCGTGATGTCGAGGAGCGGGAACCGGTTCCCGATCGCCGCGTACCGTTCCCTGAGCTCGGCAAGGTGCTCGGGCGAGGGCGCCCGTCCCCCCCGGATGTCCGTGTAGTAGCGCTCGATGTCGTCGGGACCGCTCGCCGTCCCGTAGGCCATCACGAGAACGCCGACCGGCGCGTCGGTCATCGCTCGGTCTCCTCGTGCACCAGCTCGACGAGGCGCTGGAGGTTCGCCACGGGCGTGCCCGGCAGCACACCGTGACCGAGGTTGAACACGTGACCGTCGCGCTCCGCCGCGCGAGCGATCACCTCTCGCGCCTTGGCCTCGACGGGCTCCCACGGGCCGGTGCAAGCCGCGGGGTCGAGGTTGCCCTGGATCGCGCGCCCGGGTCCGATGCGCTCCCACGCGGCGTCGAGCGGGACACGCCAGTCCACGCCGATCGCGTCTCCGCCGGCGTCGCGCATCGATGCGAGCAGCTCCCCCGTGCCGACCCCGAAGTGGATCGACGGGACCGGGAGTTCCTCGAGCACCGTGCGGACCCACGGCTGCACGGAGCGCTGGTAGTCGCCGGGTTCGAGTGCCCCCACCCAGCTGTCGAACAGCTGCACGACCTGGACGCCGGCCTCAACCTGCGCCAGCAGGTGCGCCCGGACGATGCCGGCGAGCGCGTTCATCAGCACGACCCACGTCTCCGGCTCGCCCAGCATCAGCGCCTTCGTCCGCGCGTGGTCGCGCGACGGCCCACCCTCGACGAGGTAGCTCGCCAGGGTGTACGGCGCGCCGGCGAACCCGATCAGCGGGACCGTCAGCTCCTTGCGCAGGAGCCGGATCGTCTCGAGGAGGTAGGGCTCGTCGGCCTCCGGCTCGAGGGGTCGGAGAACCGCGATCCCGGGAGCGTCGCGGATCGGCTCGTCGACGACCGGCCCGGTGCCGGGCTCGATCCGCACCCCAACGCCGACCGCGGCGAGCGGCACCATGATGTCGCTGAACACGATGGCGGCGTCGAGCGGCATCCGTCGCAGCGGCTGGAGGCTGATCTCCGCCGCGAGGTCGGGCGCACGGCACGTCTCGAGGATGTCGCGGTCGCCCCGGAGCTCCCGGTACTCGGGCAGGTACCGGCCCGCCTGGCGCATGAACCACACCGGGGTCCGGTCCACGGGCTCGCGCCGCAGGGCGCGCAGGAGGCGATCGTTCACGCGGTCAGGATACGGAGGTCAGTCGCCGTCGCTCCGCCGGACCGTTCCCTCGATCCGGCCCGAGGGCCTGTCGGTGACCACGAACACCTCGCCCCGGCTCTCGAGCCCGTACGGCTCGAGGTCGACCGGGACGTGGTGCAGGTTGGGCAGCGAGAACGTGATCTCCTCGACGTTCGGCACGGCCTCGAGCACGGCGCGGCCCATCACCCACAGGGTGTGCTGCATCGAACGGCTCTCGTCGTGCTCCGCGAAGGCGCGGACGATCGTGCCGCGCACGGCCTCGCGCGCAGCGGAGAAGTCGAGGTCGGTCGTGGCGTAACGCCAGTCGGCCTCGATCGTGGTCGCGAGGATCCGGTCCTCGGTCTCGGGCAGCAGCGTGTAGCGGTCCTTCAGGAAGCCGCCGAACGCCGACCCGGCCGTCTTCAGCATGGACAGATCGGCGAGCCCCGCCGTCAGGCGGGCGCCCTCGGGGTCGCGCACCGCGTGCGCGGTGCGACGGTACGCCGCGCGCGTGAAGGCGTGCGGATGCGGCCTTCCGTCGATCTCGACCCGGTCCCACGGGTGCTCGACGACCCAGACCTCGGCCGTGGTGGCAGCCGGTGAGGCCTCGAGCAGGTGGCCCGTGTAGCGGAGGGCGAACGCCTCGATCTCCTCGTCCGGTTGCTCGTTGGCGAGCGCGTACACGGAGCGGGCCATGGTGTCGGTGGGGAGCACCGTCGAGTTGTCGCCCTCCAGGTGCACCGCGTCGAAGTCGCCGACGAGTCGCACCTCGACGACCCGCTCGGAGAAGTCGTGGCGGTCACCGTGCCGCGTGAGCGTGGCGACGTGGATGCCGGACTTGCCGTACCGGTTCGGTCCGAGCCGCACGCCCATGTCAGCTCCCCCGGTAGGTCGAGTAGCCGAACGGGCTCAGCAGGAGCGGCACGTGGTGGTGGTCGGCCCCATCGGTGACCTCGAACACGACGGCGACCTCAGGGTAGAAGCCGGCGACGCCGTTCGCGGCGAAGTACGCCCCGGTGTCGAACCGGATCCGGTACGTCGCGGCGTCGGCTCCGGCGGGCGTGAGGCCACCGAGACGCCCGTCGTCGTCCGTGGCACCCTCGCCGATCAGCTCCCAGACCTCGCCGCTGCGGACCTCGAGCGCCACCGGGACGCCGGCGGCGGGACGCCCCGTCGACGTGTCGAGCACGTGCGTCGTGATGCCGCTCACGCCGGGCATCATGCCCTCCCGCCGGGCAGGACCGCCACCTGCTGGCCCCTCAGCCGCTCGCCGGCCGAACCAGCTTCTCCAGCCGTCGGCGCGTGATCAGCCGCTGCTGCTCGGCCGCTTCGTCGAGCTCGGCCTCCGGTTCGTGGCCGAGACGGTCCCGGAGCGTCCCGAGCATCTCGCGCGCGGTCTTGCCCGTGGCGTCGATGAGGAACACGTGCCCGAAGCGGTCCTCGTACGCGCGATTCCCGGCCTCGAGCTCGGCCAGCACGTCCTCGCCGGCCGATGTCGCGCCCGACTGCTCTCCCCGCGACCACGCCGATCCGCCGCGGTCGCCGATCCGCGGGTGCGCCGCGAAGGCCTCCAGCCGGTCCTCGCGCGACAGCCCGCGCCACGCGGCATCCGACGCCTCGAGCAGGGACGGGAAATCGGCGAACGGGCGAGCCTCGCGCATCGCCCGGGCCCACGCCGTGGAGCCGCAGCACGGAAGGATCTCGCGCTCGAACGCGTCGGGCGACAGGGCGCTCAGCCACCGCACGCCGAACGCGCGCCATCCGCCCTCGGTCACCCGTCCGAACAGGCGCAGGCGCGCGATGCCACCGTCGGGGAAGACGTTCAGTCGGACGTGCGTCGCCCGGACCGGTGGGTCGATCGGGAACGCCGCGCGCTCGTCCGGCCCGAGCTTCGTGGACGCGACCGCCTCCCTCCACTCGGCGTCGTCGGCGCCGAGCCGGACGTCCAGCGAGAACGCGTCGGGGTAGTTCCCCTTGAAGAAGGACGTGTCGACCTCGACGCGGTCGATGTCGGACTCGGCGGCGAGGCGGACCAGGGCCCAGTCGTGTCCGGGGCCGCGCCGACGCTTCGTCTCCCACCCGTCGTGCATCCCCCCGGGATCGTCGGGCGCGAGCAGGTTCGTCGGCGAGGAGAAGAAGACGTCACTGGCGTCCAGGACGACGCCGCCCGCGGTCGAGGCCGCGACGTCGATCGCGCCGTCGGCTCCCACGACGGCACGCAGGTCGGGCAGCGGTTCGCCCAGGACGCGCAGCCTCGCGACGCCGCCGTCGGGGTGGATGTTCAGACGCACGTGCGTCACGCGGAGCGGCGAGTCCACATCCACACGGTTGACGCTGTCTCCCTCGAGCGCGGTCGACGGCACCAGCTCCGTCCAGGACGCCGACGCGAGCTCGTCGTCCGCCGCGGCGCCCTCGAGCGAGAACGACTCGGGGTAATTGCCGCGGAAGAAGCTGGTGTCCACGACCACGGTCCGGACGATCCCGGGGACGCCGAGCCGGATCACGCACCAGTCGTTCCCCGGCGTCCGGCGACGGCGCGTCTCCCAGCCGTCCATCTCCTTGCCGCGGTCGGTGTACGCCTCGGGATCGAACGACGGCGGTCCGGGCTTCAAGAGGTTCTCCTTCGGAGCGAAGAACTCGTCGTTGGCCTCGAGCACCTCGCCGCCGAGGCGGTGTGCGGCGAGGTCCGGGAAGGGCCAGGCGTCCTTCACGCCGCGCCCCGCGCGAGGAGCACGCCCGAGGGCTCGTCGCGGAACCCGCCGTCCGAGCACACCTCCACGCCGCGAACGTACGTCGCGACGACCCGCCCGTCGAGCGGCCGGCCCGCGTACGGCGTCAGGGGGTGCCGGTGATGGAGCTCCGACGGATCGCACTCGGCTCGAGCGTCCGGGTCGAAGAACACGAGGTCGGCGTCCATGCCCTCGGCGATCCGGCCCTTGCGCTCGAGCCGCGCCAGGCGTGCAGGCCCGTCGCTCATCCAGCTCGACACGTCCCCGAGCCCGAGCCCGCGGCGCCGCGCCCCGGTCCACACGACCCGCAGGCCGAGCTGCAGCGAAGCGACCCCTCCCCACGCTTGGAGGAACGAACCGGCCTTGAGGTCCGGTGTGCACGGCGAGTGATCCGAGACGACGGCCTTGATCGCGCCGTCGCGCAGCCCGTCCCAGAGGCGCTCGCGGTTCTCGGCGTCGCGGATCGGCGGTGCGCACTTGAACGCCGTGGCGCCGTCTTCGATCTCCTCCGCCGCGAACGTCAGGTAGTGCGGGCACGTCTCGGCGGAGACATGGCCGGTCTCTCCGCGGCTACCGAGCGCGGAGGCCGCCGACAGGTGCAGCACGTGCGTGCGCCAGCAGCCGGTGGCCCGGGCGGCGTCGGCGACCGCGGCGACCGCGAGCTCCTCGGCCTCGGGCGGGCGGGTGCCGAGATAGGTGGCGTACGCGTCCGGATCCTCGCCACCCAGGCGCTCCGTGGCTTCCTCGATCGGTCCGGGGAGCTCCGCGTGGACGATCAGGAGCCCGTCGAAGGCTGCGATCTCGGTCATCGCGGCGCGCAGCTGCTCGTCGTCGAGCGGGGGGAACTCATCAACGCCAGAGGGACACAGGAACGCCTTGAACCCGAAGACGCCGGCCTCGTAGATCTCGTGCAGGCGTCCGAGGTTGGCCGGGATCGCGCCACCCCAGAAGCCGACGTCCACGTGGCACGTGCCGTCGGCGGCCGCTCGCTTGGTCGCGAGGGCCTCGGGCGTCGTGGTCGGCGGGATGCTGTTCAGGGGCATGTCGACGATCGTCGTCACGCCGCCGGCCGCCGCCGCGCGCGAGGCCGTGGCGAACCCCTCCCACTCGGTGCGCCCGGGCTCGTTGACGTGCACGTGCGTGTCGACGAGCCCGGGCAGGACCGCCAGCTCTCCCGCGTCGATCAGTCGCCGGCCCCCCGGAACGTCGTCGAACCCCGCCACTCGCTCGATCCGGCCGTCGGCCACGTGGACGCACGCCGCGCGTTCGCCCTCGGGCGTCACGACGCGGCGGCTGCGGACCGCGAGGTCGGCTCCGTGCACGGCGGCATCCTGTCACCGGGCGGCGGCATACGCTACCGGCCGTGAGGACGGTCTTCCGCGGGGCGAGGTGGCCGGGCGACGTAGCCGTCCGCGACGGCTCGATCGAATCCGTGGGCACCGTGCCGGAGCTGCCCGGCGACGTGGTCGTTCGCTGCGACGGCGATGTGATCACCGCGGGCCTGATCAACACCCACCACCACCTGTACCAGTGGATGACCCGCGGCCGCTGCGCCGGGTGCGACCTGTTCTCGTGGCTCGAGGAGCTGTATCCGGTATGGGGCCGGCTCGACGCCGAGGACGTTCGCGCCGCGGCGCTCGTCGGCCTGGCCGAGCTGGCACTGTCGGGGTGCACGACGGCGGCCGACCACCACTACCTGGTCCCGCGCGGCGACGACACGGTGTTCGACGCGCTCGCCGAGGCCGCGACGACGATCGGGATCCGGCTGCACCTCGCGCGCGGGTCGATGGATCTCGGCGAGTCGCGTGGCGGGCTCCCGCCCGACCATGTCGTGGAGGACCTCGACACGATCGTGGCGTCCACCGAGTCCGTGATCGCCCGGCACCATGACGGCGAGCGGATCGTGGTGACCGTCGCTCCCTGCAGCCCGTTCAGCGTCACGCCCGAGCTGATGACGGCCTCGGCCGAGCTCGCCCGACGCCACGGCCGGCGGCTGCACACGCACCTCGCGGAGACGATCGAGGAGGAGCGGGACTCGCTCGCGCGCTTCGGGAGGCGTCCCGTGGACCTGCTCGAGGACCTCGGGTGGATCGCGGACGACGTGTGGGTCGCCCACGGCGTGCACTTCGACGACGCCGAGATCGCCCGGCTCGGCGCGGCCGGCGTCGGCGTCGCGCACTGCCCCTCGAGCAACGCGCGGCTCGGCGCCGGGATGTGCCGGGTGTTGGACCTCGTGGCCGCGGGGTCGCCGGTGGGTCTCGGCGTAGACGGTGCGGCGTCCAACGAGACGGGCGCCCTCCAGCCCGAGCTTCGCCAGTCCCTGTACACCGCGCGCCTGCGAGCGGGGAGGGCCGACACGTTCATGCCGGCGGACGCCCTGCGCCTCGCCACCGAGGGCGGCGCGCGCTGCCTCGGCCGGGACGACATCGGCAAGCTCGAGCCCGGCCACCGAGCGGACCTCGTGGTGTGGCCCGCCGACGACCTCGCCGACATCCCCGACGCACTCACGGGGTTCGTCCTCGGTCCCGACCGACGCGCCCGCCACGTCGTCGTCGGCGGCGAGTCCGTCGTGACCCACGGCGAGCTGGTCGGCGCGGATCTCCGGACGCTCCGCCGGGGCCTCGCCGACCGAGCCCGGCGCCTCTGGCCCTGACACTTCGAGGCGCCCTAGGGTCCTCGTGTCGCGATCGCGTCGACCGTCACCCAACCGAAGCCGCCGGCCCAGGCGGCGAGCGCCGCCGCGGCGGAGAACCGGACGGCACGCGGCCTCGCAGCTATCGCAACGCCACCCGCCAGACCGACCACCACGATGACCTTCTTCGCCCAGAGCCAGCTCGCCGGGTCCGAGGTCGATGGCGGGTGCATGCAGAGCTGCAGGAGGGTGTCGAACCGACCGCGGCCGCACGTGAACGCCGGGATGCGCGCCGCGACCAACACGAGGCCGATCGCGAACAGGGCGCCAAGGGCCCACACGTATCGCGAGCTCCCGGTCGGATCCACCGCACGCTTGCGGATGCGGAGCCAGATCCCGACGCCGCACACCACGGCGAGCACGGACAGGATCGTCAGCAGCCCCGCCGCCGCCGCGCGCTCGACGCAGGGCCCGGTCGCCTCGCCGCACCGGCGCCACAGGTCTTCCCATGAGGCGACGACCAGCGCGGCGGCCGATCCGAGGAGGACGAGCGCGAACGTCTTGCCGGCGAGCGCCCCCTCGGGACTGATCTCCAACAGCTCCGGGCCGGCCCTAGCTCGTGAGCGCACCACCGCGCACGCATGGTCGCAGGGCCTCGTGACTCGGGCAACCGCTGGACGGGCCACCCGCGCATCGATGCATGCCGGAGCGCTCGGCGGGAGGGGTGGGATTCGAACCCACGGACGGGTCGCCCCGTCAACGGTTTTCAAGACCGTCGCCTTCGTCCGCTCGGCCACCCTCCCGGCGGGCAGCGTAGCCGACGGGAAGGCGTGCACCGGTCACTTCTGGCACCATGACCGCCGATGAGCGACGACGACCAGGCGCGCGACCTTGGGATCGACCCTTTCCGCGGGGAGGGCCGCCGCGCCGACGACGCGCTGTTCCGCAGCCTCATCGAACAGGTGCCCGCGGTCATCTACGTCGACTCCAACCAGCTCAGGCCCCGCACGCTCTACGTGAGCCCGCAGAGCCTGGAGATGCTCGGCCTGCCCTCCGAGGAGCTCGTCGCCGAGCGGGGCCGGTGGGCCGCATCGGTTCACCCCGAGGATCGTGGGCGCGTCGACGACGCGTGGCGGACCGCCTTCGACCGTCAGGATCCCTTCGAGTGCGAGTACCGGTGGGTCCGACCCGACGGGACGGTCACGTGGGTCCGGGACAGCTCAGTGCTCGTTCGCGATCAGGAGGACCGTCCCCGGTTCCGGCAGGGCGTCGTTCTCGACGTCTCGGGTCCGCGGCGCATCGAGGAGGCCTTGCGCGAATCCGAGGCCCGTCACCGCGCCCTCGTCGAGAACCTCCCGGCCGTGATCTACCAGGTCGCCCCCGACGACGACCGCCGGACGATGTACGTCAGCAAGCACGTCGAGACCGCGCTCGGCTACACCCAGGCGGAGTGGCTCGACCAGCCCGACATCTGGATGGAGCTCCTGCACTCCGACGACCGGGAGCCGACCCTCGCAGCTCACGATCGCCACAACGAGACCGGGGAACCCTGGAGCCGTGAGTACCGGCTGATCGCCGCCGACGGTCGCGCGATCTGGTTCCGAGACGTCGCGCATCTCGTCCGCGATGCGGCCGGGCGACCCCTCCATTGGCAAGGCGTACAGCTCGACGTGACCGAGCTGAAGCGCGTAGAGGACGAGCTCCGCGGTGCTCGCGACCTTCTGGAGACCCGCGTGACCGAACGGACGGCGGCCCTGGCAGAGGCGAACGAGATGATGTCGTTGGAGATCGGAGAGCGCCGCCGGGTCGAGCAGGACCTCCGGGCGGCGGAAGGCCGCTACCGCCTGCTCGTCGAACAGATCCCCGCCGTGACCTACGTCTGGGAAGCCAATCGCCCCGACGGAGAGCTTCCCCAGTTCTACACGAGCCCCCGGATCATGGAGATGCTCGGCTTCACCGTCGAGGAATGGCATGCGGACGACATGTGGATCGCGCGCCTGCATCCCGACGACCGTCGGGACGTCCTCGCCGCATCGCTGCGATCGGAGGCGACCGGCGAGCCGTTCTCGATGGAGTATCGCTACCTCCACAAGGATGGCCGCATCGTATGGGTCCTGGATCAAGCGATGCTGTTCAGCACGGACGAGCAGGGAAGGCCGCGACTCTTCCAAGGCGTGATGATGGACGTGTCCGCCCGGAAGCAGGCCGAAGCCGACGCCAGCGAGAGCGAGCTGCGCTACCGGCATCTCGCCGAGCAGACACCGGCGATCATCTACGTGGTCGACCTCCAGGCCAGCGACCCGGAGCAGCAGATGCTGTTCGTCAGCCCGCAGCTGCGGGGGATCCTCGGCTACGGGCCGGAGGCGTGGGGATCGATCGAGCGGTGGCTCGGCACGATCCACCCCGAGGATGGCGACCGCGTGCGGCGGCTGTCGGAGCACTCGCTCGAGGCAGGAGACACTTTCGAGGCCGAGTATCGAGCCCTCCATCGGGACGGCCACTTCGTGTGGCTGCACGACGAGGCGAAGGTCATCTCGCGCGATGCTCTCGGGCGCCCCAAGCTCATGCAGGGTCTCGTGATCGACGTGACAGCGACCAGGCGGAGCGACGAAGACCGGAGGATCGCCGAGGAGCGCTACCGCACGCTCGTCGAGCAGATCCCGGCGATCACCTACACGGAGAGCCCCGGCGGCGCCCCGGATGAGACCCTGTTCACCTACCTCAGCCCACAAGCCGAGGGGATCTTCGGGCGGCCGATCGAGGAGCTGCTGGCCGACCCCCGCCACCTGGGGAAGCTGGTGCATCCGGACGACTGGGACCGCGTGTTCCAGGCGAACGCCCACTCCGAGGCGACCGGGGAACCGTTCGACTGCGAGTTCCGGATCGTCCGGGACGACGGCCGGGTGGTCTGGTTGCACAGCACGGCCGTGCTGGTGCGGGACGACGGGGGCGAGCCCCTGTTCTGGCACGGTGTCGCCCTCGACGTCACCGAGCACCGCCAGACGCAGGCGCTCCTGCGCGAGCTCGAGACCCGTTACCGAGAGCTGACGAACCGGGTCGTCCGGGACATAGGCCCCGATCCGCACACCTGAGCGTCCCTCACGGGGAGACCTCGCCCGTCTCGGGGAGCCACAGCGATACCACCGTTCCGCCGCCGTCCCCGGGCCCGATCTCGAACCGGCCGCGGGCGAGCTCGGCCCGCTGTCGCATCGATCGGAGTCCCATGTGCCCCGCGGGGCTGTCCCCCGCTTCGGAGAACCCGATCCCATCGTCCCGGATCGTCACCGACACGCCGCCTTCCGCCGGCTCGATCGTGACCACGACCTCGGAGGCCCGCGCGTGCTCCTTCACGTTGGCGAGCGCCTCCTGTGCCACCCGATACGCCACGATGCGGAGCTCCAACGGCGGCTCCTCCTCGAGGGTGGAGTCCACTCGCCAGGCCACGTCGTCGCGAAGCTCGCGGAGCAGGTACTCCTCGATCGCGGCCGCCAGTCCGACGCTCTCGAGCGACGGGGGCCACAGCCGGAACATCAGGCCGCGCAGCCGCGAGATGGCGCGCTCCACGAGCTCGCCGATCTTCGCGAGCTGGTCGCGGGCCACGGGGTCATCGCGTGTAGCCGACAGGGCGGCGACGTGCAGTCCGACCGCCGTCATCACCTGCACGGGATCGTCGTGCAGATCCTGCGCGATCTTCGCCCGCTCATCTTCGTGCCCGGCGACGATCTGCGCGATGAGGCCCGCCCGCTCCCGCTCGGCACGGAGTAGCTCCGTGACGTCGCGCGAGATCGTCAGCACCATCGTGACCTTCCCGGTCTCGTCGAGGATCGGTCGCCACCCCGAGCCCTCCATGTCTACCAGTCGACCATCACGATGGCGGAGCTGGAAGCGTACGAACGGCACGGTCTTTCCTTCGAGGGCATCGGCGAACGACGCGAGGGAGTAATCGAGTGTCTCCGGTGGAACATCCCGGAACGCCGATCCGCCGACGATGTCTTCCGGCGGATAGCCGAGCACGGCCTCGTGCGACGGCGAGGCATACACGACCATGCCGTCCGGGTCCACCAGCCTGATGAGGTCCCAGGCATGCTCCACGACCATCCGGAACCGCTCTTCCGACTCGCGGAGTGCCTCGGAGGCCTCGCGTTCCCGCGTCACATCGAGCGCGATGCCGTGCCAGAACGACGGCTCGCCCTCGTCGTCGCGCACGAGCACCGCCGTGCTGTGCAGCCAGACGAGGCGACCGTCCTTCGCCCGCACGCGGTACTCCGCGTCGAACGGCTCCCCAGTTTCCTCGGTTCGGGCATTCTCCTGGACCACGCGCGGGAGGTCCTCCTCGTAGATGTGCCGCAGGTAGCCGTCCGGTGCAGCCTGGATCTCCTCGGCGGTATAGCCGAGCAGTCGCTCGACCTGCGGGCTCACGTACGCGAACCGCGTGAGGCTCGGGTCGCTATGGGGATACTCCACGTACGTGATCGCGGGGAGCTGCTCGACGAGCGTCCGGTACCGAGCCTCGGCCTTCCCGAGCTCGCGTTCCGCCGCCACCCGTTCGGTGATCTCTCGCCCGAGGAACAGCACCGACCGACCGCTGCCGGACGCGGCCGGTGCCGTCGTGATGTGCGAGGACCACCGCTGTTCCCGGCCACCGATCACGGTTCGGTACTCGACGGTTTCCGACTCCCCGGTGAGCAGCACACGGCGGACGGCCGCGAGCACGTCCGGGCCTTCCTCCGGTCCGATCAGGTCGTCCAGGGAACGCCCCACCAGCTCAAGCGCGGAACCCGGCGGGAGGTCGCGATTGGGTGACCACAGGCCTAGCAACCGGCCATCCGCTTCGATCTCGGCGACGACCTCGTCGTCTGCCACCAATGAGCGGAGCAGGTCCCCGCTCTCGAGGACGAAGCGCTCGAGCGCGGACGCCGGCCCATCTCGGTCGGCGGGTTCGCTCATGGCGCAACCGTAGGTGCATACACACCGCCCGACAACCGCGAGCGGCCGGTCAGGACTTCGGACGGAGCTCGCGCAGTCCCTCGGGAAGGTAGGCGTGGAGCGCCTTCGGCAGCTCCACCGATCCGTCGGCGAGCTGGAAGTTCTCGAGGATCGCGATCAGGGTCCGCGCGATCGCCGTCGCCGTCCCGTTCAGCGTGTGGAGCGCCTCGAGCGTTCCGTCCGCGCGGCGAACCCGCGTCTGGAGGCGACGGGCCTGGTAGTCCGTGCAGTTGGAGCACGAGGTCAACTCGCGGTAGCGGCCCTGGCCCGGCAACCACACTTCGATGTCGTATTTCTTCGCGGCGCTGCCACCCAGGTCCCCCGCCGCGATGTTCACGACGCGGTACGGCAGGCCGAGGTTGCCGACGATCTCCTCCTCGATGCCGACGATCAGCTCGTGCTCGTCCCACGAGTCCTCCGGGCGTGTGAAGCTGAACATCTCGACCTTGTCGAACTGGTGCACACGGAACATCCCCCCGAGGTCCTTGCCGTAGCTCCCCGCCTCGCGCCGGAAGCACGTGGAGTAGCCCGCGTACCGGATCGGGAGCTGCGCCTCGTCGAGGATCTCCCCCATGTGGAACGCGGCCAGCGGGACCTCCGAGGTCCCGACGAGGTAGAGGTGATCCTCCGTGGTGACGTAGATGTTGACCTCGTCGGTGGGCAGGAAACCCGTCCCGTACATCGCCTCCTCGCGTACCAGCACCGGCGGGATGACGGGCGAGAAACCCCGTGGCGCGAGGATGTCGAGCGCGTGGCGCACCAGCGCGAACTGCACGTGGACGATGTCGCCGAGCAGGTAGACGAACCGCGAGCCGCTGGTGCGCGCGCCCCGCTCGGTGTCCAAGATCCCCAGGAGCTCACCGAGCGCCGCGTGGTCGCGCGGCTCGAAGCCGAACGACGGAGGCTCACCGTGCGAGCGGAGCTCGACCGCGTCCTCCTCCGTGAAGCCGTCGGGCGCGCTCTCGTGCGGGACGTTGGGGATCCGGGCGAGGAGGGCGGTCAGCTCGGCCTCGGCGTCGGCGAGCTGGGGCTCGAGCTCCTTCACCTGCGCCGAGACCGCGGCGACCTCCTCGATCAGCCGCTGCTTGTCCTCGCCTTGCGCCGCACCGATCGCCTTGCCGGCGCGGTTCTGCTCGGCACGGAGCTCCTCGACACGCGTGGTCAGCTGCCGCCGGCGCTCATCCAGCGCGATGATCTCGTCCACCGCGTCGGCGAGGCCTCGCCGGGCGAGGCTACGACGGAACGGCTCGGGTTCTTCGCGGATCGCACGGACGTCGAGCACGATCTAGACCTTCGCCTCCTCGACGGGGGCCGCCTCGGTCTTCGCAGGCGGCGGGTGGGGGGCGCCCTGCTGCGTCTGCTGGTCCATGATCGACTGCCCCTGGAAGACCGCCCCGTCCTCGACGACCAGGGTCTTCGACGTGATGTCGCCGTCCACGCGGCCGCCTCGAGTGATCTCGGCACGGCCCTTCACCATGATGGTGCCCTTGAAGCGTCCGGCCACCGCCACGTTCTGTGCCCGGATGTCGGCCTCCACCTGGCTCTGCGGCGAGAGCATCACGTCGCCGTCGGCGTTGATCTGCCCCTTCACCTGCCCGTCCACCCGAAGGGAGCCCGCCGAGACGACGTTGCCCTCGAGCTTGGCGCCCTGACCGACGATCGTGACCTCGCCGCTCTGCTGCTCAGCCATCCGTGGTCCCTCCTCCTGGGTCTGATCGCCCTGGGTCTGGTCACCGGACCCGGCGTCTTCGCGCCGCCAGATCACGACGCCACCTTTTCGCGCGGACCGTCGAGCGCCTGACGGATCGCCTCCTCCTCCTCGATGGACAGGTTGTACGAGCTCCGGGAGTCCGACACCGGCTTCGCGTACACACGGGTGTCCTGGCGCCCGTTGATCGACGTGACGACGACCCCGCTGCCGCGGTCGTCGAGCAACGCGCACGAGAAGGACAGACGCCCGCCTACATCCTCGAACGCGTCGTAGCGGACCAGGCCCACGTGGCGTACCGCACCCTCGACGAGCTCCTCCTGCCTCCGGTCCGTCGCGTACAGCGACCGAACGGCAGCCTCGAGCCGGCCGATCTTCGCAGCCTGGCCCTCGAGCACCCCGCGCAGGACGTCGTCCATATGGATCGGGCCCTTGGGCTCGGAGCGGCGCCGGCCTTGCGAAAGGCCGGAGAAGATCAGAGCGAGCGCGCCCAGTCCCAGAGCGATGAGCGTCAGGAGGCTGAGGGTCTCTGTGGAGAAATCCATCGTTCCTCGGGTCCGCTCGACATGGTCGTTGACCTGCGCTTCTGCGGGCGCCGAAGTATACAATCATCGCCCTCGTGGTCGAACGAACCACGCGGTGGGACGTCGACCGGATGCGGATCGCCTACTTCGATTGCATCGCCGGGATCTCCGGCGATACCGCCTTCGCCGCGCTCGTGGACGCCGGCGTCGACCTCGAGGAGCTGCGTGCGCGGCTGGCGACCCTGCCGCTCGAGCCCTTCGAGCTGGAGATCGACGAGGTCGAGGAGCACGGCCTGCGCGCCACGCGCGTCGTCGTCCGCGCGACGGCAACCTCGGGCGTGATCCGCACCTACTCGAGCGTCCGCGCGCTGCTGTCGGCGGGCGACCTCCCGCCGGAGGCCCAGCGGCTCGCCCAGCGTGTGTTCCGCCGCTACGCCGAGGCCGAGGCCCGGGTCCACCGTCGCGACGTCGAGACCGTTACCTTCCACGACCTCGCGGGTTTGGACTCGATCATCGACGTGGTCGGGACGGCGCTCGCGCTCACGATGCACGACGTCGAGCGGGTGTTCTCCTCGGCCGTTCCCACCGGGCTCGGGATGACGAGGACCGAGCACGGGGCGAAGCCGATCCCTACGCCGACCGTCGTCGAGCTCTTGCGCGGCGCCCCGTTGTTCTCGCGGGGCGTGACGGGGGAGCTCACTGACGCGACGGGCGCGGCGATCCTGGCGGCGACGGCCGAGGGGTACGGCGACCTCCCGGCCATGCGGGTGGAGACCGTCGGGTACGGGGCGGGAAGACTCCGGCTGGACTTCCCGAACATCACGCGGGTCATGATCGGCGAGGAG
Organism: uncultured Actinomycetes bacterium; assembly: GCA_963734275.1. GTDB lineage: Bacteria > Actinomycetota > UBA4738 > UBA4738 > HRBIN12 > CAVTGO01. The sequence goes on along the minus strand of CAVTGO010000007.1, from coordinate 116,654 downwards.
GAGCCGGCCACCTCCCTGCCGAGCGTCCCGGGGACACCCGACCTGCGGTTGGTCGGCCACGGGCCCGAGCCGGACGACGCGGGATGACCGGGGTGGGAACACGTCCAAAACGCCAGGTGCTGCCCGAAGGCAGCACCCAGGCGGTACCTGGTTCTCGTTCGAGACCGGTCAGCTGTTCTTGAAACCGGCGCCGACGGCCATGAGGAAGGCCGCCAGCCACCCGAGCGTAACCATGAGTCGGCGATACCTCTGCATGGCACGCCTCCTTTCCGGGCGGTACGGGCACGGTATCGGCAGGATGGGGTCGGCCCTTAAGGGGATTCCCGTGTCGGCCGATATCCCCTGCGCGGGTCATGGAAGGACTCGCTCGAGCGTGTCATAAAGGGAAACCATGCGGCTGGTCCTGTTCACGCTTCCCGCCGCCATCGTTCTCGGTGCCGTGCTGGGCGGGCGGTTGACGAACCTGGCGAGGGTCTCCTTCCGGTGGCCCCTGGCCGGCCTCCTCGGCATCGCCCTCCAGTTCCTCCCCGTGGGCGGGACGGTCGGGTACCTGCTCCTCATCGTCTCGCTCCTGCTGCTCTTCGTGGCCGCGGCCGCGAACTGGCGGCTCCCCGGATTCGTCCTGATCCTCGTCGGCCTGTGGATGAACTTCGTCGTGATCACCGTGAACGAGGGGATGCCCGTGACCAGGGAGGCGATCGTCGCCTCTGGCCAGGCGGACACGCTCGACGAGCTCGTGGACGGCGGGGGCAGCAAGCATCATCTCGCGGGTCCCGATGACGAGCTGGTTTTCCTGGCGGACCACATCGCGATCCCGTCACCGGTCAAGCAGGCGGTCAGCGTCGGCGACATCGTGGCCTACTCGGGCGCGATGTGGTTCGTCGTCGCGGCGATGCGACGCCGCGTGCGGGACGGGGATCACGCCACGGACCTCAGGGCGGCCGAGGTCTCCTCATGACGGTCGCGGCCGAGGTCGAACCGCGCCCTGCGCCGGGCTGGGTCCTCGTCGCCTACCAGCTCGCGGGCGTCCTGCCCCTGCTCGCGTTCGTCGGTCTGACGATCCCTGGCCTGCGGGAAGAGGTCCTCGACGAGTCGGTCCTGTTCTTCGTCGTCGCGGTCGCGGTCGTCGACCTGATCCCGGTCTCCGGATGGGGCGGGCTGCAGCTCTCGCTCAGCTTCCCGCTCCTGCTCGGCGTGGCGATCATCTTCGACCCGCCGGTCGCGGCCCTGATCGGGTTCCTCGGCTCGATCGATCCTCGCGAGCTGCGTGGTGAGGTCTCGCTGCTGAAGGCCGTCTACAACCGGAGCCAGATGGCGGTCTCGATCCTGGCCGGAAGCGCGATCTTCCACGCCGTCGCCAGCACGGATGCATCATGGCAACGACAGGTGGTCGGCATCGTCCTCGCCGCCACGATGACCCATGCCGTCAACGCGTGCATCGTCGCCGGCCTCGAGGCGTTGCAGCGAGGACTCCCGTTCGGTCGCGTGCTCGTGCGGATGCACGGACCCGCCCCCTACGAGTTCCTGCTCTCGTACATCGGGCTCGGCCTGTTCGGCGCCGTGATCGCGCAGTTCTACATCTCGGAAGGCTTCTGGTCGGTCGTGGTGTTCCTCGGGCCGCTCGTGTTCGCGCGGCAGATGTACTTCCGGAGCCGAGGACTGGCCGACCGGCTCGCCGAACAAAACGAGGTCCTGGCCCAACAGGCGGTCAAGCTCGAGGAACTGCTCGAGAAGGAGCATCACACCGTCGACGAGCTCCGCGAGCTCAACCGGATGAAGGGCGAGTTCGTGGCCGTCGTGTCGCACGAGCTCCGCACGCCCGTCACGGCGCTGATCGGCTACGCCAAGACGCTCCGCCAGCCCGAGTTCGCCGACGACACCATGGTGCGACAGGAGTTCCTCGAGCGGATGGAGCGCCAGGGCGACCGGCTCCTCCGCCTGGTCGAGAACCTGCTCACCGCGTCGAACCTCGAGAACAACCAGCTCAACGTGTCGGTCGCCCGCGTGCTGTTCGAGGACCTCGTGCGCGAGGTGATCGAGGGCCTGTCGAACGAAGCGAGCCGCGTGCAGGTGAACGTCCCCGATGACCTGCCCGTCCTGTACCAGGACCGGCAGCTGCTCTCGCGCGTGCTCCAGAACCTCGTGGACAACGCGCTGAAGTACTCGCCGGACGGCTCCCCGTGCGAGCTCGAGGCTCGATCCGAGGGCGACCACATCATCTTCTCCGTCCGCGACTACGGCATCGGGATCTCGCCCGACGAGCTGCCGAGGATCTTCGACCGCTTCTACCAGGTGGATTCGTCCAGCACGCGGAGCTTCCGCGGCGCCGGCCTCGGCCTCTCGCTGGTCCAGGACCTGCTCGATCACCTCGGCGCCAGGATCGAGGTCGACAGCACGCCCGGCCAGGGCAGCCGCTTCACCGTCACGCTCCCGGTCCGCCACCCGACCGCCGACGCACCAGGCGCCCGGGCGGCGTCCGGCCTGGTTCCCCGCGGCTGACGTCGACGGACGCCCTCCCGCGCGGGAGGATGCCCCATGGCCTCACGGCGGCTCTCGGCGAGAACGGCGTACCTCGTGCTCGAGACGGCGGGCGGGCCTCTCGCCACGTTGTTCGGCACGACGTTCGCTCTCCACCTGATCGTGGACGGCGGGCTCAGCCCGTTCCGACTGCTGATCCTCGGGACGGTGTTGGAGGTCTCGACGCTGCTGTTCGAGGTGCCCACCGGCGTGATCGCCGACGTGGTGTCGCGACGCCTCTCGATCATCGTGGGCCTTTTCGTGACCGGCGTCGGTCTGTTCGTGACGGGTGCGTTCACGGGATTCGGGATGCTCGTGCTGGGCTCGATCCTGTGGGGACTCGGGTGGACCTTCGTGAGCGGCGCCGAGGAGGCGTGGATCACCGACGAGGTGGGCGAGGAGGAGGCCGCCACGTTGTACCTGCGGGGCGCCCAGGGCTGGCAGATCGGCGCGCTGGTCGGGATCCCGCTCGCGGTCGCGCTGGCCGCCCTCGACCTCGGGCTGCCGCTCATGGTCTCGGGCGTCGGCTGGGTCGTGCTCGGGATCGCACTGACGGTCTCGATGCCCGAGGAGCACTTCCATCGCTCCGAGGACGGCGAGCGCCGGCGGCTGGTCCGGACGTTCCAGGGCGGCATCCGCGAGGTGCGCCGCAGTCGCGTTCTGCTCCTCGTGCTCGTCGTCGCCGTGCTCCACGGGATGGCGACCGAGGGGTTCGACCGCCTCGCCCAGCTGCACCTGCTCGAGGACACGTCGTTCCCACGGGTGGATCAGCTCGGTCTCGTGATCTGGTTCGGCGTGATCGAGGCCGTCGGCTTGATCCTCGCGATCGTGGCGGCCGAGATCATCAAACGGCGCGCGGACCTCGCGAGCCACGCCGGCGTGACACGGGTGCTCGCGGGGATCGACCTCGCCCTCGTCGCGGCGGTCGTCGCGTTCGCGCTGGCCGGCGCGTTCTGGCTGGCCGTTGCCCTGTTCTGGATCGTGTCCTTCCTGCGCGAGGTCCGCTTGCCGATCTTCACCGCGTGGCTGAACCGAGGCCTCGATCCGTCCACGCGGGCGACCGTGAACTCGATGGCGGGTCAGATGGACGCGGTCGGACAGATCGCGGGTGGCCCGACCATCGGCGTCGTCTCCGTGTGGTTCGGCGTGCCGGCCGCCATCGCCGCGGGCGGGCTGCTGCGCGGGCCCGCGCTGGCGCTCTACGCGCTCGCGATCCGCCGCGGCGGCCCTCCGGACCAGGCTCCTGCTCCTCTCGAGGTGCCGAGGGATCTCGACGTCGCCGGGATGCCGGAGCCGGAGTGACTACCCGCCCTCGCAGGGCGTCGGACCGTTCTCGACCGTCGTCACGAAGTCGCCGTCGTCGGCGTTGAACGTGTCGTCGCCGGCCCCGCCTCGGACCCTGTCGTCGTCGTCGCCGTCGTTCGTGGACAGGCACGCCTCGTCGCCCGATCCACCGGAGAGCAGATCGGCGCCGTGGTCCTCGAGGACGATGAGGTCACTGCCGCCCTGCAGGAGGATCCGGTCGTCGCCCGGACCGCCGTTGCCGAAGTCGGGACCGGTCCCCCCGCGGATCACGTCGTTGCCGCGCCCACCCGAGAAGAAGTCGGTCCAGGAACCGAGGAGCAGGATGTCGTTGCCGCCGCGACCGGAGACCTGATCGTCGCCGCCGAGGCCGCAGAGCACGTCATCCGCCGTCGTACCTCGGATGACGTCGTCCTGGTCGGTCCCGAAGATCGTGCACTCGGGAGCGTTCGTGTGGGTTTCGGCGATGCGGGGGCCGCGACCATCCCGATCGCGAGGACACCCATCGCACCGACCGAAAGGAGCCGCATCCGCATCGCCTCTCCTCTCGTGGTCTGGAGCATCATCATGCCTCATCGCCGGTCGTCGCTCGGCGGCGCCAGGGGACGACGCCCTCGAGCTCGATGTCGAGCGAGAAGCTCAGGAACGTTCGGACGAGGACGATCACCCCGAGCGTGAGCGCGCCCTCGAGCGTCGGGTCGATGGTGATCGTCTGGACGATGTCCGCGATGATCAAGATCTCGAGACCGAGCAGGATCGAGCGGCCGATCCCTTGCCGCACGCCCTCGTACGCCTCGCGTCGCCGGCCGCGCGCGAGCGCGAGCAGGAATCCGATCAGCGCGACGCCCGAACCGACGGCGAGCACGAGGACGCCGACGACCTCGAAGCCTCGAACGACGTCCTCCATCGTCCCTTCGAAGGTCATCGACCCTCCCGCTCCTCGAGTGGCGAACCACGCGCCGAGGAGATGATGGATGGACCGGCCCGCCTATCCGTCCCAAGTCACCTCGTACAAACGGATGGGCTCGTCGAAGCCCTTCAGCGTCGCCTCGCCGCGGTCGGCGAAGGTGAAGCCCTTGCCGAGAGAGAGCTCGCGGACTCCCGAGGCGACCCAGATCGTGCTGGCCTCGCAGACGGCGCAGATCCTAGACGCGAGGTTCACCGCCGCGCCGAAGAGCCGGCCGTCCTCGGTGATGGGTTCTCCGGCGGCGAGCCCGACGCGGACCTGGACGGGTGGGTCGCGAGCTTCCAGGGAGGCGATCGAGCGCTGGATGGCGATGGCGCACGCGACGGCGTCGCGGGGCGAGCGGAAGGAGGCCATCACGCCATCCCCGGTGTGGTCGACCGCCGTGCCGCCGTGCTTCGCCAGCTCGGCCCGGATGGTCGCATCCACTTCGAGGACCAGGTTCTTGGCGGCGACGTCGCCCAGCGTACCGATGAGCGCCGTCGAGCCGACGAGGTCGGTGAACATGATCGTGCGGAAGGCGGAGGCAGCCCACGGCGTTCCCGGTTCGGGCTCGACGATCGCGCCGAGGAAGGACGTCACGGCGTGTGGGTCCACCTCGAAGACCTTGTTGGGGATCTGGCCATGCGCGTCCCGGTGGACCGAGACGACGGCCTCCGCGTCGGGTGCATCGGCCAGACAGAAGACGAATCCGCGCGGCGAGTCCAACCAGTACGTCAGGAACCTGACTCCGTAGGCGCCCTGCTTCCCGAGGTCCAGGAGGTGCACGGCCGCGACGTCCTCGGCCGTGACCGATGGGAGATCGTGGCGATCCATGTAGGTGGGCATCGCCGGGAGATTGTCTCGCGGCAAACGGGACCGCCGCAACGCGGGCGAGATGGGTTCGGCGAGGACGCCCAGGCCGGGAACCAAGCGCACCCTCCTCGTTTGCGGCGTGGGTAGGCTCCCGTATGGCCGTCGAGCGCCCGTCAAGCCCCCACCTGCCGCGCAGATCGGTGGCGTTCCGGCTGCTCGCACTGCTCGTCACCGCGATGGGGTTGTACGTCGCATGGCCGGCCCTCCTCGAGACCGCCGCGGCGTGGCCGGACCTGTCCACGATCGAGTCGGGCTGGTTCGCGACGATGGCCGCGCTCGAGATCGGCAGCTTCGTCTGCGTCTGGATCGTGCTCGCGGTGTCGCTGCGGAGCCGCCGGATCGCCCTGATCGCGATCTCCCAGCTCGCGAGCAACGCGGCGAGCCGCGTCATCCCCGGCGGGGCCGCCACGGGTGGCGTCGTGCAGTACCGCATGCTCACCCGCGGCGGGCTCGAGCCCCCGACGGTGGCAACAGGCCTGACGGCGGGGTCCGTCGTGATCACCGCGGTCCTGTTCGCGATGCCGCTGTTCGCGCTGCCGGTGATCCTCGGCGGAGCACCCGTGGACCCGAGTCTAGCCCGAGCGGCGTGGCTCGGCATCGGCGTGTTCGTGGTCCTCGCGATCGGCACGGCGGCGACGATCGTGACGGATCGTCCGCTCGCGGCGATCGGTCGGTTCATCGAACGCGTCCGCAACACGCTCCGTCGTCGGCGGGGACGTGCAGAGACGCGAGGACTGCCTGACCGTCTCCGCATCGAGCGGGACGCGACGCTGCGGACGCTCGGGGCGCGCTGGTGGGAGGCGCTGCTCGCGGCGACCGGGAAGTGGGGCCTAGACTACCTCGCGCTCCTCACCGCCCTCGCCGCCGTCGGAGCGAGCCCCCGGCCTTCGCTTGTGATGCTCGCCTACGTCTCCGGTGCCATCCTCGGGATGATCCCGATCACGCCGGGCGGACTCGGCTTCGTCGAGGCGGGCCTGACCGGCACCCTCGTGCTGGCCGGCGTCTCGGCGGGCGACGCGAGCCTCTCCGTGCTGGCCTACCGCCTGGTCTCGTTCTGGCTGCCGCTCCTCGCCGGCGGGGTCGCGACGATCGTCTACCGGCGCCGCTACGCCGTGACGCGTACCGCCCGATAGCGAGCACCCGCACGGTCGGGGGAAGATGCGCCCGATAGAAGGCGCGCGCGCCCCTCGCGAAGGACCCTCCCCCGAGCTCCTGCTCGATGTCCGAACGCCGGCGGAGCTGGCCGTCTCGCCAGATCGGTCGCGGGTCGCGTTCGCGCTGCACGCCACGGTGGCCGACGTTGGGTCGTTCGTGCCGAGCGACCTGTTCGTCCTGGAGTCCGACCTCGGCGCGCGGCCGGCGCAACGCACGAGCGGTGCATGGAGCGACCGGACGCCGGCTTGGTCGCCGGACGGCTCACGCCTGGCGTTCCTCTCGGACCGGATCACGCCGGGGCATCAGCTCCCGTACACGATGCCCGCCGCCGGGGGCGAGCCCGCGTTCGTCGCGACGCTCGAGGGATCGGCCGAGAGCGCCGCGTGGTCGAGCGACGGAGACCGCCTCCTCGTGCTCGCCGCCGACCCCGGCCCGTACGGACTCGACTGAGCGCACGTCCCGTGAACGGCGCAGGGCCGCCGCCCGATAGCCTGATCCGCAGGCCCGGCGACGCTCGGCGACGCCTCTACCTGATCGACCTCCCATCGGCCGAGGTGGCCGAGGTGGCCAACCGGACCTCAGCGTCTGGGAGGCAGACTGGGATGGCGACGATGCGGTGATCGCGATCGTGTCCCGCGACCACTCCGGGTCGGGCTGGTACCAAGCGGTGCTCGCCCGGCTCGATCGTCTGCGTGCACGGCGGACCGACGTGGAGCTGGGGCGCGTACTTCTCGGACTCGGAACCGAACGCGGTGCTGTTGTCGTCGGCAGGCTACGCGTGTCTGCTGCCGAACCCGCGGGGCAGCATCGGCCGCGGACACGCGTTCGCCCAGGCCGTGATCGGCGATGGCGGCGGAGTCGACTCCCGGGACATCATGACCGGCGTCGACCACTGCATCGGCAAGGGCATCGCGGACCCGGAGCGGCCCGGGATCTCGGGTCTGTCGTACGGCGGATACATGGCGGGGTGGGCTGTAGGCCAGACGGATCGGTTCGGGGCGTCGGTGGCGATGTCCGTCGTGTCGGACTACGTGTCGTTCCACCTGACCTCGGAGGTCTGGTGGTACGACCCGGCGATCTTGAACGGCGAGTGGAACGATCCGAGCAGCCAATACCGGGAGCGATCCCCCGTCACGCACGCCCACCGGTGCACGGCACCGACCCTCATCCTCCAGGGGGCGGAGGATCGATGCACGCCGCTGGGGCAGGCCGAGGAGCTCTTCAACGCGCTCGCGGCTTCGGGAACGGAGGTCGAGCTCGTCGTGTACCCGCGCGAAGGCCACGTGCCGCTCGAACGGGCGCATGCGCTCGACGCGATCAGTCGGACGCAGGCCTGGTTCGACCTCCACCTTCGCCCAGAGCGGCAACCGTGAGGGCGGAACGCGGGGGATGGGCGACGTCGGCACCGTCGGGGAAGGAGGGCCGGCCGTCCTCACGAGCCGTCATCGCCTCTCCTGCCGCCCGCGGGCGCAGAGTCACAGGCCAGCGCCGCAGCGATCGGCGGCCCTGGAACCCCCGGGCCAACCGATCCGAGTCGGATCTGAGTATTGACTCGAAACGTTTCTCCATGCTCAAGTCACGTCGTCTGACGTAGGCGAAGTACCCACTCGGCGCGGCGCCCGTCCCCCGCTCCGGCGCTTACCGTAGGCATCGCTCGACAACGGGCGGGAAGGGGGCAGTCGGCCCGCGCCGCTAAGGCCGAGGGATTGCCCCTCGGTACGGCCGATGAGGCAACGAAGGGCGGGGCGTACGTAGGCGCGAAGGGGAGGGCCCACCCACTAGGACGAAGGAGCGTCGGACCCATGATGCGCTGGATCATCGGCTCGAGTCTGCGGGCGCGACGGATGGTGGTCGTCCTCGCGGCGGGAATCTTGTTCTTCGGCATCGTCCAGGTTCGCGCCATGCCGGTGGACGTGCTCCCAGAGTTCACACCGCCGACCGTCGAGATCCAGATCGAGGCGCTTGGACTGTCTGCCGTCGAGGTCGAACAGCTCATCACAGCCCCGCTGGAGCAGAACCTCCTCAACGGGGTGGCCTTCCTGGACGAGATCCGCTCGGAGTCCGTGCCTGGCCTCTCCTCGGTCGAGATGCTCTTCGAACCCGGAACCGACGTCGAGGATGCGCGCCAGCTGGTGCAGGAGCGCCTGATCAATTCGGGCGCTCTGCCGCACGTGTCGAGAGCGCCGCAGATGCTTCAGCCGCTCTCGTCCACGAGCCGCGTGATGATGATCCGTCTGTCCTCGCAGGAGCTGTCCCTTATCGACCTGTCCGTCCTGGCTCGTTGGACGGTCCGACCCCATCTGATGGGGGTCCCCGGCGTCGCGAACGTCGTGGTCTTCGGTCAACGCGAGCGTCAGCTTCAGGTGCTCATCGATCCGGAGCGCCTGCGCGATCAAGAGGTCTCGCTCCTGCAGGTGATCGAAACGACGGCGAACGCGCAGTGGGTGTCGAAGCTGACGTTCGTCGAGGCTTCCACCCCCGGGACCGGCGGATTCATCGACACCGCGAACCAGCGGCTCGCGATCCAACACATCCTGCCGTACCGCTCGGCCGACGACCTCGAGCGGGTGCCGATCGAGGGCACCGACGACATGCTCCTCAGCGACGTCGCCGACGTGGTTGAGGATCACCAACCCCTGATCGGCAATGCCGTGTTCGCCGACGGGACTGGGCTCCTTCTCGTCGTCGAGAAGTTCCCCGGGGTCAACACCCTGGATGTGACGCAAGGCGTCGAGGATGCCCTCGCTGCGCTCGCGCCCGGCCTCGCGGGCGTCGACATCGACACGACGATCTTCCGCCCGGCAACGTTCATCAGGACCGGGATCGACAACCTGGCGACATCGCTCGTGATCGGATCCGCCCTCCTGATCTTGGCTCTGGGTGCGTTCTTCTTCGGGTGGCGAGCAGCGTCCATCGGCGTCGTGACCCTGCTCGTATCCCTCGCAGCGGGCGCAGCCATCTTGCGCCTGCGCGACACGACGATCAACGCGATGTCGGTCGCGGGCTTAGTGATGGCGCTGGCAGTCGTGATCGACGAAGCCATCGTCTCGGTCGAGAACATACGGCTCCGTCGCCGAACGGACGAGAACGTCACATCGCCGTCGCGGATCCTCCTATCGGCGACGCTGGAGGCTCGCGGGGCGATGCTCTACGCGACACTGATCATCCTCGTAGCGCTCGCGCCCGTCTTCTTCCTGAGGGACGGGGAAGCGAGAGCCTTCTTCCCGCCGATGGTGCTCTCCTATGCCCTCGCGGTCGTGGCCGCGATGGTGGTCGCGCTGGTGGTGACACCGGCGCTGTGCCTCATCCTCCTCGGCAATGAGCGGGCCGATCGCACCGAGCCGGCCGTCGTGCGCTGGCTCCAACAGCGGTACGAGCGGGCACTGTCGCGGGTCGTGGCCATCCCGCGCGCCGCGATCGCCGCGGTCGCTTTGATCACGGTCGTCGGGATCGGGGTGCTTCCCTTCCTCGATCAGACATCGCGTCCGTCGTTCAGGGACACGGATCTGCTCGTCCGCTTCGATGGAGCATCCGCCACGTCGCTGCCCGCGATGACCCGTATCACCGGGCAGGCGAGCCGTGAGATGCTGGCGATCCCCGGGGTCTTGAACGTCGGAGCCCATGTGGGACGAGCCGTGATGTCCGATCAGGTCGGCGGGATCAACGCGGGCGAGCTCTGGATCGACATCGACGCGGGGGCCGACTACGACGCTACGGTCGCCTCCATCCAACAGGTGGTCGACGGTTATCCCGGACTCGACGGGGAGGTGCTGACCCACCCCGAAGAGCGGATCGACGAGATCCTGGGGGGGCCGGCCGATCCCGTCACCGTACGGATCTACGGCCAGGACTTCGAGATCATGCGCACGAAGGCCGCTGAGGTGCGCAAGGTCATCTCCGACGTCGAGGGTGTCGCGAACGCAGCGGTGGAGCCGCAGGAACTCGAGCCGACGCTGGAGATCGAGGTCGACCTCGACGCGGCCGCCGCCTACGGCGTCAAGCCGGGCGACGTTCGTCGGGCGGCGGCGACCTTGCTCTCGGGCATCGAGGTCGGGAGCCTCTTCGAGGAGCAGAAGGTCTTCGAAGTGATCGTCGTCGGTACCCCGGAGACACGCCGGAACGTCTCCACCGTTCAGGATCTGCTGATCGGAACGCCCAGTGGCGAGTACGTCGCCCTGTCGGAGCTGGCGGACGTGCGCATCGCGCCCACGCCGACGGTGATCCGGCACGAGTCGGTCGCCCGGAGCATCGACATCACCGCCGATGTCAGTGGGCGCGACCTCGGCGACGTGGCCGCCGACATCGAGCAACAACTGCAAGGCATCGAGTTCCCGCTCGAGCACCACGCCGCTCTGCTCGGCGACTACGCGGAACATCAGGACGCGTTCGGGCGCGTGTTCTGGTACGCGGCCGCGGCGGCGATCGGGGTTTTCCTCCTGCTCCAGGCGTGCTTCTCGAGCTGGCGCCTCGCGGCGCTCGCGTTCTCGCTCCTGCCGGGTTCGCTGGCGGGCGGGCTGCTGGCCGTCTGGATCACCGACGGCACCCTGACGCTCGGGTCGATGGCGGGCCTCTTCGTCGTGTTCGCGATCGCCGTCCGGAGCGTAATCATGCTGCTCCGGCACTATCGCTCCCTCGAGTGGACGGAGCATGAACCGCTCGGCTCGAAGCTCGTCATGCGCGGCTCGCGAGAACGGCTCGGTCCGGTCGTGATGACGGCGTCCGCAGCGGTGCTCGCCTTCCTTCCCGTGCTGATCTTCGGCGATATCGCGGGTCAGGAGATCGTGTACCGGATGGCCGTCGTCGTCGTGGGCGGACTGGTGACGTCAACGCTGCTGACCCTGTTCGTCGCTCCGACCCTCTACCTGCGCCTCGGTGCAGGCCCCGATGCGGTCGATGTCGAGCTGACCTCGATGATGCAGGAGGACGACCTGGTCGACCTGACGAAGCACGAAGCGGCCCAAAGAGCGAAGGCGTTGTCAGACGAGGGGGCACGCGATGCGGCAGGGTGAACGGATGGTGGCGGCGGTGTTGGTCGTCGCTTGTCTCGGCCTTCCGGCCTGCCGGGGGGCGTCTGAGCCCGAGGAGACTGCCGGCCGCGAGCCGGCCACCAAGGAGCTCGTCGAGGGGACCGAGTTCTATCGGGTCACGCTCACGGAGGAAGCGGCAGGGCGGCTCGGGATCAAGACGACGCCCGTTCAGATCGCGGACCCCCAGGTCGAAGGTGGGGCTTTGACGGTCATCCCATACGCGGCGGTGGTCTATGGCACGCACGGTGAGACGTGGACCTACGCGAATCCGGAGCCTCTCGTCTTCGTGCGAGAGACCATCACCGTCGCTCGGATCGACGGAGACCTCGCCGTCCTGTCCGCCGGACCTGTCGCCGGTACCGCGGTGGTCACCGTCGGCGCAGCCGAGCTGCTCGGGGTCGAGTACGAGGTCGGGCATTGAGCGAGCCCCTCCAGCCATGATCTCCTGGATCGTCCGCTCGAGCCTAAGGTTCCGGTTCATCATCGTCGCCATCGGCGGCGCGATGATGGTGTTCGGCTTGGGCGAACTCCGCGACATGCCGGTCGACGTGTTCCCGGAGTTCGCGCCACCTCGCGTCGAGATCCAGACGCAGGCCACCGGACTGTCGGCGGCCGAGGTCGAGGGCCTGATCACCGTTCCTCTGGAGGAGGTGCTCAACGGCGTCCCCGGGCTCGACGTGATCCGCTCCAAGTCGGTCCCGCAGCTCTCGTCGATCGAGCTCATCTTCGAGCCGGGGACGGACCTCATCACCGCACGGCAGGTGGTGCAGGAGCGGATCGCGACCGTGACCCCGACGCTACCGTCCTGGGCACGACCACCCGTGATGATGCAACCCCTGTCCGCGACGAGCCGGGCCATGAAGATCGGGCTGTCGTCGGACGAGATGTCCCTCATCGACCTGTCGAAGCTCGCGTACTACAAGATCCGGGCGCGTCTGCTTCGCGTTCCTGGCGTCGCCAACGTCGCGATCTGGGGTCACCGCAAGGACCAGCTCCAGGTGCAGGTGGATCCGCAGCGCCTGGCCGAAAGCCAGGTCTCGCTGAACCAGGTCATGGAGGTCACGGCCGACGCCTTGGACGCGGGGATCCTGCAGTTCGCCAAGGGAGGCTTCATCGGCACAGGAGGCTTCATCGACACGCCGAACCAACGGATCGGCATCCGGCACGTGTTACCCATCTTCTCACCCGACGATCTGGCGGAGATCGTCATCACGGGGCGCGACGGCAAGCGCATGCGTCTCGGCGATGTCGCCGAGGTGGTGACCGGCCATCAGCCGCTTCCGGGCGACGCGGTCATCAACGATGGCCCGGGTCTCATGCTGATCGTGGAGAAGCTGCCGTGGGGCAACACGCTCGACGTCACGGAAGGGGTCGAGGCGGCTCTGGACGAGATGCGACCGGGGCTTCCGGGGGTGGAGATCGATCCCACGATCTTCCGCCCCGCAACCTTCGTCGAGACGGCGATCGACAACCTCACGGAGTCGCTGGTCGTCGGCATCCTGCTCATGGTGCTGGTCCTCGGCCTGTTCCTCTTCGAGTGGCGAACGGCCCTCATCAGTGCCTTGACGATCCCGCTCTCGCTGATCGCGGGTGGGTTCGTGCTGAGCCTTCGTGGGGCGACGATCAACACGATGGTCCTTGCTGGGTTCGTCATCGCGCTCGGTGCCGTGATCGATGACGCGATCGTCGACGTCGAGAACATCGTTCGGCGTCTTCGGCAGCACCGACAGGAAGGCCGGACCACCTCGACCGCCCGTGTGATCTTCGATGCCTCGCTGGAGGTCCGCGGAGCCGTGATCTACGCCTCGATGATCGAGGCGCTGGCGCTCGTTCCCGTCTTCTTCCTGGAGGGGCTCTCCGGCTCGTTCTTCCGACCCCTCGCGATGTCCTATGCGCTCGCGGTCCTCGTCTCGATGGTGGTCGCCCTGACGGTGACGCCCGCGATGGCCATGATCCTGCTCCGCAACGCCCCCCTCGAGCGCCGCGGGTCACCCATCGTCCGGTGGCTACAACACGGCTATGAGCGCGCGCTGGAGCCGATCCTGCGCACCCCTCGACCGGCCTACGCGACGGTCAGCGCGATCATGGTGGCGGGCCTAGCCGTGGTCCCGTTGCTCGGGAACTCGCTGCTTCCATCGTTCAAGGAGCGCGACTTCCTGATGCACTGGGTGACGGCGCCCGGCACGTCGCTTCAGGAGGAGATCCGCATCACCACGCGGGCGAGCGTCGAGCTCCGGTCGATCCCCGGCGTTCGGAACTTCGGAGCCCACATCGGGCAGGCGCAATCCGCGGATGAGGTCGTCGGTGTGGATTTCGGCGAGAACTGGATCAGCGTCGACCCCTCCGCCGACTACGAGGAAACGCTCGCCTCGATCCAGGAGGTGGTCGAGGGGTACCCAGGGCTCTATCGAGACGTGCTCACGTATCTGAAGGAGCGGATCAGGGAGGTCCTGACGGGCTCGGGCGATGCGATCGTGGTGCGCATCTACGGACAGGACCTGGATGTCCTGCGCGCGAAGGCCGAGGAGGTTCGCGACCTGCTCTCCGAGATCCCCGGCATCGTCGAGGAGCACGCCGAACTCCAGGCCGACATCCCGCAGGTCGAGGTCGAGGTCGACCTGGAGGCAGCGGGCGTCTACGGCATCAAGCCCGGCGACGTCCGGCGCGCGGCGGCGGCATTGATCGCGAGCGAGGAGGTCGGCGACCTGTACTTCGAGGGCAAGGCCTACGACGTCAACGTTGTCAGCACGCCCGAGTCCCGAGATAGCCTCGCCGACATCCGCAACATGCTGCTCGACACGCCCGACGGAGGCCACGTCGAACTGAGTGAGGTAGCGGACGTGCGTGTCGCCCCCACCCCCAACGTGATCTTCCGCGAAGGGGTAGCGAGACGCCTCGAGGTCGGGGCGAACGTTCGCGGGCGTGATCTCGGTGCCGTCGTGAACGACGTGGAGGAGGCGCTCGCGACCGTGGACTTCCCGCTCGAGTACCACGCCGAGTTACTCGGCGAGTTCGCCGAGCGCGAGATCGCGCAGCGACGCCTCGCTGGGTGGGCGATCGTCGCCGTGATCGGCATCTTCCTGTTGCTGTTGGTGTCCCTCGGAAGCTCACGTCTTGCGATCCTGTCGTTCGTGACCTTGCCGATGGCCCTCGTCGGCGGCGTGATGGCGGCGTACGCGGGTGGCGGGGTGATCTCGCTGGGGTCGCTCGTGGGCTTCTTCACTGTGCTCGGCATCGTCGCCCGCAACGGCATCATGTTGATCAGTCACTACCGGCATCTCGAGGAGCATGAAGGAGAGACGTTCGGCCCGGCGCTCGTCCTTCGCGGATCTCGCGAGCGGCTGGCGCCCATCGTGATGACGGCGTTGACCACGGGCCTCGCGCTGATCCCATTGGTCATCTTCGGCGATGTCCCGGGTCAAGAGATCGAGTACCCGATGGCCATCGTGATCCTCGGTGGCCTGGTGACCTCGACCCTGCTCAATCTGTTCGTCGTACCGTCCCTGTATCTGCGTTTCGGGAAGCGTGCGAACGACGCGCCGCCGTCCTTCCTGAAGCCCGCCTGACTTCTCGCGCCGTCCGGCCGGATCGACCCCTAGTGCCGCCGGATCCTCGGGCCGTTCGATACGCGCGCTTCCGCTACTCCATGAAGGCCGCCTGGCGACCGCACCTCCGGTTGCACTACAGCAGCAGCGCGCGGGCCTCACGCGAGCCGGGCATCTCCCTAGTGCATTCGGCGGGTTGCGGGGTCTTCGGCGCGAAGCGTAGGTTCGACGTGGGGGCTCCCCCTGGGCTCCCCATTGAAGGGGGGCTCCGATGAGGCATCGCGCGGCCCTCGTGTCCGTCCTCGCAGCCCTCGCGCTGATCGGCGCGGCCATCGTCCCGGCGGGTGCCGGTCCGACCAGCCCATCTGCCGCGAAGAACCCTCGCTTGCAGATGTACACAGCCGTCGTCGATCAGGCGACCGCCCGGATCATCACGTCAACCTATGACGTCGTGTCGACCGAGCGCACGCGCACGGGCGATGTGCGGCTCACGATCGTCGCCTATCCCTTCGACATGCCGGGGCTCGAGAAGCTCGGTGGGCGGGTCCGGATCTGGCGGAACGACGCGGGCTTCACCGTGCACCAGCTCGCCGCCCAGCAGGCGTCGGCAGGTTTCAAGGTCTGGATGGACTACGACAGCCCCGACGGGTTCGCTCAGTACATGTACGACCTGGAGGCGGCCAACGAGGACATCCTCGACCTCGAGGTCATCGGCATGACCCTGGGTACCGACCCCGAGGGGGACGGTGACGATACGCCCCGCGAGCTCATCGCCCTGCGGCTCACCGCAGACGAGGACAACAGCGCCGATGGGAGCAAGCCGGCGGTGCTGTACTCATCGCTGATCCACGCCCGCGAATGGATCGCGGGAGAGGTGAACCGCAGGCTGCTCGAGTGGTTCATCAAGGGTTGGCGTGAGGCCAAACCCCGGGTCGTCAACATCCTGACGACGACCGAGCTGTGGTTCGTGCTCGTCCAGAATCCCGACGGCTATCAGTACACGTTCGATCCCGCCAACCGGCTGTGGCGGAAGAACCTTCGCGACAACGACGGCGACAACAAGATCACGATCCTGGACGGGGTGGACAACAACCGGAACTTCCCCGAGCACTGGAACTTCGACGACGAGGGCTCCGCCTCGATCATCTCCGACCAGACCTACCGGGGCACGGGGCCGCTCTCGGAGCCCGAGACCCAGGCATTGGACGCAGTGCTCGCGAGGACGCTGCCGAAGTTCCACATCAGCTATCACTCGACCGGGGAGCTCTTGCTGTACCCCTTCGGCTTCCAGGTGAACACCCCCTCGGCCGACGACCCGATCTTCGTCGCGTGGGCGGGCACCGACAAGAGGCCCGCCGTGAAGGGCTACGACCCCGGCGTCGGGGCGGACCTCTACACGACGAACGGCGAGCAGACCGACTACGCCTACTCCGAATATGGCGCTCTCGCCGTCACCCCCGAGCTCGGCGACGGGAACCAGGATTCCGGGTTCGTCTTCCCCGACAGCGAAGGCGAGATCCATCGGGAGTTCCTGATCAACCTGGACTTCGCGGTCGCCGCCGCCGAGTCCGCAGCGGACCCGGATAACCCCAAGTCGTCGGTCAGGATCCAGACCCAGCCCTTCTACCTGGACATGGCCACGGTGGACCCGCAGAAGGCCTTCAACCCGATGAGCGACTTCACCTTCGCTCACTCATTCAACGGCGACGACCAGCCCGTGCAGGTCTTGGCGAGGAGGGACCTCGACAACGACCTGGACGAGGACGCCGTCACGCTGAACTACTCGATCGACGGAGGCAAGACGGTTGAGGTCCCGACCGAGGAGTGGCCGGCCCCCGCGAACGGTCCCGTCCGCTACGGCGACACAGGTGCCTTCTACTACCACGTCATGCGCGGGCACGTGACCGGCGCGCCGGCCGGGAGCGACGTCAAGGTCTGGTTCACCGGCGCCGGCAAGACGAGCCCGTCGTTCACGTACCACGTGGAGGAGGCGACCGCGGCCGACGTGCTTATCCTGGCCGACACGGACTACACGGGGCCGTCGAACTTCCCCGCGTACACGGCCGGGGACGGCACACCGCCGTTCCTGGATAGCTACGTCGACGCCGCTGCCGGACGGGACGAGCCACCACGTCTACGACGTGGACGCCTTGGGCGCGGCGCCGGACCACCTTGGCGTGCTCGGCCACTACGACGCGGTGATCTGGTACACGGCGAACGACCTGCTCTCCAGGGTACCCCCGCAGCCCGGCGGAACCGGAGCCGAGACCCAGGCCAACACGATGATGCTCGAGGTCAGGGCGTTCCTGAACGAGGGCGGTAGGCTCATGTACACCGGACGGCACGCTGGGTGGCAGTTCGCGAACGCGTTCGACTACAACCCGATCTCCACGCCGCCGTACTGCGATGCCGTGGACCTGACGGCCAACGACGGATGCCTGTTCCTCTCGGACGATTTCCTGCAGTACTGGCTGGGCGCGTACCTCTTCATCGAGGACGGCGGGACCGACCCGGGCGATCCCCTGACGACGGACGACGACCGTGCGTTCGACGTCGTCGGGACGGACGTCCCGTACGCCGATGCCACCACGGATTCTCCCTGGGAGATCAACCAGGGCTTCACCGCGGGACGGGGGGCGACGACTCAGTCGTTCATCACGACGAGCAGCATCCTCAAGCCCACCGACTACCCGCAGTTCACGAGCACGGCACCGGCGGCGTGGCTCACGGGCGTCGCCGGCCCGTACCAGCCGCACACCGGGTTCCAATACATGTACTCGCAGCGGGCCGACATCCGCTACCAGCGTCTGATGAACACGTTCCCCGTCGATGACGGGTCGGACCTGTCGTTCTTCATCTCCCACGACACGGAGGTGAACTGGGACTTCGTGTTCGTGGAGCTGCAAGACGAGAACGGCGACTGGGTCACGCTGCCCGAGGCGAGCGACCCGAGTCACACGAGCAGCAGCACCGGCGAGTCGTGCCCCGAGGGCTGGCACGAGCTGCACCCGTGGCTCGAGCAGTACCAGGGCGCGGATTGCTCGGGGGCCGGCTGGAACGCGGCCTCGGGCCGCTCGGACGGGTGGACCGAATGGCGCTTTGACCTGTCGGCCCACGCCGGCCAGGAGGTCACGGTCTCGATCTCCTACGCGAGCGACTGGGCGATCCAGGGTCTCGGCGTGTGGATCGACGACATCGTCGCCCCGACGAGCGAGCTCGGCGTGACGACCGGATTCGAGACCGACGACCCGGGCACCTGGACGCTCGGCGACCCGACGGAGATCGGCAGCGGCGTGAACGCGCTCGACTGGATCGCGACGACGGACGTCGGGTTCACCGAAGGCGCCATCACCTCGATGACCCCGACGGACGCCAACTTCCGAACGCTGTACTTCGGCTTCGGCTTCGAGAACGTCGCGGAGGCGGCCGAGCGCGAGGAGATCATGGCGCTGGCGCTCGACTATCTGATCGATCCGTAGGACGAGGCACGGGTGGAGCCGGCGGCCCGGCCGCCGGCTCCATGGTCCGAGAGAACGGGTCCGTGGGCGAGGGGGGAGTTGAACCCCCACGTCCTTGCGGACACAGGAACCTGAATCCTGCGCGTCTGCCAATTCCGCCACTCGCCCGGGCGGGGTCGGAATCCTAGCAGTCCGAAATCCTCGGCTTGCCGACGCGGACGTGCCCGGCGGGACCGGCGGGGTAGAATCGCGCGGTCAACGGCCCCGGCCTGCGAATACGCCCATCCATCCGATGCCGATCCTGCGTGATTTCGAGCGTCGCCTCGGGAACCTGGTCGAGGGATTCTTCGCGACCACGTTCCGCTCCGGCCTGCAGCCCGTCGAGCTCGCCAAGCGGATCCTCCGCGAGATGGACACGGGCAAGACCGTGGGCGTGCACGAGGTCTGGGCGCCCAACCGCTTCGTCTTCCTGCTCTCCGAGCACGACGGAGAGAGGTACGAGCAGGCGGAGCAGGCCCTCGTGTCCGAGCTGAAACAGGTCGTCCGCGAGGCCGCTCACGAACGCGGCTGGGGCCTGGTCGGTCCGCCCGAGATCGAGTTCGAGATCGATGCCCGTCTCGGCAAGGGACGGTTCGAGTGCACCCCGTCGTTCGTGGAAGGTGAGGAAGAGATCGCGCCGCAGCCCGTCGGGGGCGAGGCGACCCTCGTGCTCCACGAGCACGGCGAGACTCGAGCCTTCCGCCTGGTGAAGCCGGTCGTCACGCTCGGTCGGCTCGGCGAGTGCGACGTCGTGGTGGACGATCCCGGCGCCTCGCGTCAACACGCGCGGATCCGCCGTGCCGACGGCGAGTGGGTCCTCACCGATCTCGGTTCGACGAACGGGACCCTCGTGAACGACGAGGTCGTGCAGGAACGGATGCTCGACGACGGGGACCGCATCACGATCGGCGAGACCGTGCTCGAATTCCGGAGGAGCTGACGTGTCGCCCTTCGTGCTCTCGGTCCTGAAGTACTCGTTGCTCGTCCTCCTCTACTTCTTCGTGTTCCGCGCCGTGCGTTCGGTGGTCACCGACGTGGGCGGCCGGCGGACGCGGGGGCGGACCACGCAGATGCAGACGCCGGCGGGCGGTGCGGCCGCCAAACCCTCGAAGGGCGGCAGGGCGCCCACCCAGGTGGTGGTCCACGACGCCGGGGGCGGGAAGTCGCGGACGGTGCGCCTGAACGGCGAGGTGGAGATCGGGCGCGCCGACCGATGTGCGATTCGGCTCGAGGACACGTACGTTTCCCAGGTGCACGCGAAGATCTCGGCCGAGAACGGCTCCTGGCGGGTGCAGGATCTTGGCTCGACGAACGGCACCTTCCTGAACGATCGTCCGGTCACAGGGACGGTCGAGGTCCACGCCGGCGACGTCCTCCGCGTCGGCAAGACGGTCCTGGAGCTCCGCCGATGAAGGTCCGCGTCGGGGCCGCGACGGACATCGGTCAGGTCCGCGAGGGCAACGAAGACTCGTTCCTCGTCGAGGCGCCCCTCTACGCCGTCGCCGACGGTATGGGCGGTCATCGCGGCGGCGAGGTCGCTTCGCATCTGGCGCTCGAGACGATCCAGGGGCTGTTCCAGCGGCGCGAGGGAAACCTGGCGCAGCAGGTCGAGGAGGCCAACCGCGCCGTGTTCCAGCGGTCGCAGCAGGATCGGAGCGTCGCCGGGATGGGAACGACGCTCACGGCGGCGCTCGTCGACGGGGACAGCGTGCGGCTCGCGCATGTCGGCGACTCGCGCGCGTACCTGTTCCGCGACGGGCAGCTCAGCATGCTCACCGAGGACCACACGCTGGTGCACCGGATGGTCGTAGAGGGCGAGATCACCGAGGCCGAAGCGGAGACGCACCCCCACCGCAGCATCCTCACGCGGGCGCTCGGCGTTGACGGCGAGGTGCAGGTGGACCAGGGCTCGATCCAGCCGCAGTCCGGGGACCGCATCCTCCTGTGCACCGACGGTCTCACCGGCATGGTCTCCGACGAGCAGATCCGCGTGATCCTCGAGGAGGTGGCGGACCCGCAGGAGGCAGCCGAACGGCTGATCAAGGCCGCGAACCGCGGCGGAGGCGTCGACAACATCACCGCGGTGATCCTGGACTTCGCGGAGGACGGCGGGGACGGGACCCAGGAGGCGGCGATCCCGCACGAGGCGACCGCGCAGCGGGCGTCGCCGTCCATGTACCCTCCGCGCGAGCGCACGGACATCACCATCTTGGGCGCGCCGATCCCCGAGCCCCCGCCGAAGGATCGCGCCTCGGCGCGCAAGGTCGCGGTGGGGTCCGGCGTGTTCCTCGCGGTGCTGCTACTCGGGTTCGTTGGACTCCGCCTCTACGTCGACACGCAGTGGTTCGTGGGCGTGTCGAACGGTCGTGTCGCGATCTTCCGCGGCGTCCCCGCCGAGGTCGGCGGGTTCGAGCTCCACTCGGTCGTCGTGGAGACCGCGATCCCGGCCATCGACGCGGAGGCACTCGCCCTGTACCGAGAGCTCGAGAACGGGATCACCGCCGAGGACCGCGAGGCGGCGGACGCGATCGTCGAGCAGATCCGCCGGGACGTCTCCGACTCGGAGCCGAGCGGCTCGTGAGCCAGGCGGCCGCCCGGCGACGCCGGGCGCCTCTGGCGCCTGCCATCGCGTTCACGGTCCTCGCGCTCGTCCTGTCGGTCGGCGCCTACGTGATCGCCGGCTTCGGCAAGCGCGGGCAGCTGCCCGCCACGTTCGCCCTCTACCTCACGATCTTCGGTGTCGGGTACGTGGGGGCGCTCCTGCTGGTCCGCCGGTACGCGCCGAAGGCCGACCCGGCGCTGTTCCCGACCGCGGCGGTCCTCGTCGGGCTGGGCTTCGCCATGATCTTCCGGCTCTCCGGTGGCCTGGCGGCCGAACAGGCCACGTGGATCGGCGTCGGGCTCGGCGCGTTCGCGATCACGCTGATCGTGGTCAAGGACATCCGGATGCTCGACGCGTACACCTACTCGATCGGGCTGCTCGGCCTCGTGCTGCTGCTCCTCCCGGTGGTCCCGGGCATCGGCCGGACGATCAACGGGGCGCGCCTGTGGGTCGCGCTCGGACCGATCGGGTTCCAGCCGGCCGAGATCGGCAAGGTCCTGATCGTGATCTTCCTCGCCTCGTACCTGAACCAGAAACGCGAGCTCCTCCAGGTGGCCACGTCCAGGTTCGGGCCGCTGCGGCTGCCATCGGCCAAGCACCTCGCGCCGGTGCTGCTCGCGTGGGGCGCGTCGCTGGCGATCCTGTTCGTGCAGCGGGACCTCGGCGCCTCGCTCCTGTACTTCGGGATCTTCGTGGTGATGCTCTGGGTGGCGACCGGGCGCGCCGCCTACCTGGTGATCGGGCTCGCGCTGTTCGCGCTCGGCGCCTACCTCGGGTGGATGCTCTTCGACCACGTCCAGCTACGCGTGGACGTGTGGCTGAACGCCCTCGATCCGGACAAGGTCTTCGATCAGGGGTACGGGCAGCTCGCCCAGGCGCAGTTCGGGATGGCGAGCGGCGGCCTGGTCGGCACCGGGCTCGGGCGCGGTTCGCCGGGCCTGATCCCGTTCGCCGAGACCGACTTCATCTTCGCCGCGATCGGCGAGGAGCTCGGCCTGCTGGGCACGACGGCCGTGCTGCTCCTGTACGTTGCGCTCGTCGGCAAGGGTTTGCGGATCGCGGTCCGGGCCACCGACGGCTTCGCCACGCTGCTCGCCGTGGGCCTCTCGACGATCGTTGCGCTGCAGGCGTTCGTGATCGTCGGCGGCGTGATGCGGGTGATCCCGCTCACGGGCGTGACGTTGCCCTTCGTCTCCTACGGCGGCTCGAGCCTCGTCTCGAACTTCGTCCTGCTCGCGCTCCTCGTGCGGCTCTCGGCGGGACCGGCGCCCCGCCGGGGAGGGACCTGACCGTGGAGCGTCAGATCCGGCGGCTCGGCGTGGCGCTGCTCGTGCTGTTCGTGGCGGCGCTCGCGCAAGTCAACTACATCCAGGTCTTCGCCGCCGACCGCATCGCGAACGACCCCGCCAACGCGAAGCGCCAGCTGATCGCCGAGTACCAGGTGGATCGGGGGTCGATCCTCGCGCGGGACGGGACGACGGTCCTGGCATCGAGCCGCAAGAGCTCGGGCGACCTCCGGTTCCAGCGGCGCTACCCATTCGGACCGAGGTACGCCCACCTCACCGGCTTCTACTCCTTCGTGTTCGGGCGCTCCGAGCTGGAGCAGTCCTTCAACGACTACCTGACCGGGGACGCCGCCGAGCTCCTCCCGCAGACCCTGAGCGACCTGATCCTCGGCCGCCCGAAACAGGGCGCCACGATCGTCACGACGCTCGACCCCGAGATCCAGGGGGCCGCCGAGGCCGCAGCGGCTGCGGAGTCCGGCGACGTCGCCGTCGTCGCGATCGAGCCGTCCACGGGGGACGTGCTCGCGCTGGTCGCCGAACCGACGTACGACCCGAACCCGCTCGCCTCGCAGGATCCCGAGGTCGTCCGCGACACGTGGGACGAGCTGAATGCCGACCCGGACAAGCCGCTCCTGTCCCGCGCGAGCGACGAGCTCTTCCCGCCGGGCTCCACCTTCAAGCTCATCACCGCGTCGGCGGCGTTGGAGAACGGGTTCGGGCCCGACAGCCTGTGGCCGAACCCCTTGGAGCTGGATCTGCCGCTCACCGATGCGACGCTCCAGAACTTCGGTGGGGGCACGTGCCTCGGGGGCTCCGCGCAGATCTCGCTCGCCGACGCGCTGCGGATCTCGTGCAACGTGACGTTCGGCGAGATCGGGCTGGAGCTCGGCGCGGAGAAGCTCGCCGAGCAGGCGCGCCGGTTCGGGTTCACCGCCGAGGCGGGCGAAGACCTGGTGCCCTTCGACATCCCCTGGGTCTCGGGTGTCTTCCCCGACCCCTCGTACTTCGAGCAGCGCACGCCCGCGATCGCGCTCTCTGCTATCGGGCAGGACAACGTCGCGGCCAACCCATTGCAGATGGCTCTGGTCGCGGCCGCGATCGCGAACGGCGGCGTGGAGATGGAGCCACGCCTCGTGACCGAGGTCCGCGACCCCAGCGGGCGGGTGATCGTCACGTTCGACCCCGAGGAGTTCTCGCGTCCGCTCTCCCCCGAGAACGCGGCCCTCATGACCGAGATGATGGTCGCCGTCGTCCAGAGCGGCACCGGTACGGCCGCGCAGATCGCCGGGATCACGGTGGCCGGCAAGACCGGGACCGCGCAGCACGGCGAGGGCGCGGACCCGCACGCGTGGTTCGTGTCGTTCGCGCCCGCTGAAACTCCGGAGGTCGCCGTCGCCGTGATCGTCCTCGATGGCGGTAGCCTTGGCGGCGACGCGACCGGCGGCCAGGTGGCGGCGCCGATCGCGAGGGCGGTCCTCGAGGCCGCGCTCCGCTAGAGGAAGGGAACCGTGAGCGACCAACCGATCGTGCTCGGCGGGCGGTACCGCGTCGAGCGCGAGCTCGGCAGGGGCGGGATGGCCAAGGTGTTCCTAGGCACGGATACCGTGCTCGGACGCCAGGTCGCGATCAAGCTGCTTGCCCCACAGTTCGCCGACGACGAGAGCTTCGTCCAGCGGTTCCGGCGCGAGGCGCAGGCGGCCGCACAGATCAGCCACCAGAACATCGTCTCGGTCTTCGACACGGGCTCGGACGACGGCGTGCATTTCATCGTGATGGAGCACGTCGAGGGCCGCACGCTCGCCGAGTTCCTCGCCGGCGGCGGGCGCATCATGCCCGATCGAGCGATCGACATCGCGATGGACGTGTGCCGCGCGCTCGAGGCCGCGCACGCGCAGGGCGTGATCCACCGCGACATCAAGCCGGGCAACATCATGCTGAACCCGCGGGGGGACGTGAAGGTCACCGACTTCGGCATCGCCCGCATGACCGCCACCGCGGAGACGATCGCGCAGACGGCGGCGGTGCTCGGCACGGCGGCGTATCTCTCGCCGGAGCAGGCGCAGGGCCTTCCCGTCGACGGCCGCTCGGACATCTACTCGCTCGGCTGCGTGCTCTACGAGATGGTCACCGGCCGCCCCCCGTTCATCGGGGAATCGGCGGTCACCGTGGCGTCCAAGCAGGTGCTCGAGCAGCCGGTGCCGCCCTCCCGGCTGAACGGCGACATCTCGCCGGACCTCGACGCCGTGATCCTGCGGGCGCTCGCCAAGAACCCTGCGAACCGATACCAGTCGGCCGAGGAGTTTCGCATCGACCTGGACCGTGTACGACGCGGGATG
This sequence comes from uncultured Actinomycetes bacterium, assembly GCA_963734275.1. Classification (GTDB taxonomy): domain Bacteria; phylum Actinomycetota; class UBA4738; order UBA4738; family HRBIN12; genus CAVTGO01. Next base: position 91,568 of record CAVTGO010000007.1, on the reverse strand, counting down.
CCGGTCGAGGCGACGCCCGTGCTGCCGGCCGCCAGCAGCACGCAGGTGATCGACCGCCCGCCGGCCGCGGCAAGCACGATGGTCCTCGGCGGACCTCCTGAGCCCGAGCGCAACTGGTGGGTTCCGGTGCTGGTGGTCCTGCTCATCATCGGCGGCGTCGGTCTCGGCGTCTGGCTCCTCACGCGGAGCCTGCTGTCGAACAACGACGAGCCGGACACGACCGTGCTCGTCACCGTCCCGACCGTCATCGGCGAGCGCCGCGGCGACGCCGAGACGATCCTCGAAGAGGCGGGACTCGTGGTCTCGGACACCCCCGAGCGCGTCGAGGACCCCTTGCAGGAGCCGGGAACGGTCGTGGACCAGGATCCGGCGGCGGGCGAGGAGGTCCCGACCGGCACCGAGGTGATCCTCACGATCGTCTCCTCGCCGGATGCGATCGCGATCCCCCCGGTCGCCGGGCTTGAGGCCGTCGCGGCGCAGACCGTGCTGCAACAGGCTGGGTTCGAAGAGGTCATCGCTCGAGGAGGAGCCGAGCGCCGACGTCGATCCGGGCGACGTGATCCGCACGGACCCGCCCGAGGGCACCGAGGTGACGGCGGACACGCCGATCACGATCTTCGTCTCCACCGGCCCCGACCTGGTCGTCGTGCCCGAGGTGCGGTGCCTCTCCTTCAACGCGGCCCAGAATCGCCTGGAGAACGCGGGCCTGAGCTTCGTGATCTCCGGCGATACCGTCGCGATCAACACCCTGTGCCCCTTCGGCAACAAGGTCGCGGCCCAGGACCCGCTCCCGAACGAGGAGGTCCCGCCCGGCACCACGGTGACCCTGTTCGCCGGCGAGGAACCCATCCCGACGGGACCCACGGGGCCGACGGGGACGACGTGAGCCTCTGGTTCGTCCGCGAGGACTTCACGGACGAGGAGCGCGCGCGTCTCGAGCCGTACTTCACGAACCTCGAAGGTCCGGTCTTCGCGCTCCTGAACCTGCCCGAGGTCGTCAAGGGCGCGTTGTTCGCCCGCTACTCGCGCACGCCGAAGTCGATCCGCCGGCTGTTCCTGGACGAGTTCGCCGAGCAGCTCGATGCCGGCGTCGTCCCCCGCGTTCCGGGCGTGAAGGTCGACAAGGCCGAACAACTCTTCGACCGCGTGTTCTTCGAGTACGGCGACGACTCGGTGGCGCAGCTCGGCGGCGTGCACCTCGCGTGCGAGCAAGCCTCGCAGCTCCTCGCGAAGGCGATCGAGTGGGGACGGCTGGCCGCGTACCTCGAGCAGTCCACGCGCTATATGCGCTACGACGACCGGCCCGGCGGGCGCTGGCGTCTCACGGTCCCACCCGAGATCGCCGACACGCCGGCCGAGGGCGCGTACGTGGGCTTCGCCGACCGGACGTTCGAGGCGTACGGGCGCCTGTTCCAACCGCTGTTCGACTTCTTCTCGGCGCGCTTCCCGAAGTCGCCCGAGGACTCGGATTTCCTCTACCGCTCAACGATCACGGCCAAGACGTGCGACACGCTGCGGGTGTTGCTCCCGGCCGGCACGCGCTCGAACCTCGGCGTGTACGCATCGGGGCAGAGCTACGAACAGATGCTGCTGCGGATGCGCGCTCACCCGCTCGCCGAGGTGCGCGACTACGCCGACCTGATGCTCGTCGAGCTCCGCAAGGTGATCCCGGCGTTCCTGAAGCGCGTGGACCTGGCGGATCGCGGCGTCGCGTGGTCGCGGTACCTGCGCGAGACCCGCGAGGCGACCGCGGAGGTCACGGCCAAGTTCACGGACGGCGTCGAGCCCGGCGCGCGCGACCTGGTCACGCTGACCGACTTCGACCCGCTCGGCGAGGGGAAGGTGATCGCGGCGGTGATGTACGCAACCTCGGACCTGCCGGACGATCGGCTCGGCTCGCTCGCGCACACGATGAGCGTCGGCGAGCGCGAGGCCGTCCTGCGCGCGTACGTGGGCGAGCGGACCAACCGACGCCACAAGCCCGGCCGCGCGTTCGAGCGCACCGGGTACCGCTTCGACGTGCTCTGCGACTACGGCGCGTTCCGCGACCTCCAGCGCCACCGCCCGCTCACGCTCGAGTGGCAGACACTCTCGCCCCGGCACGGGTTCGACACGCCCGAGGTCGTCGGCGAGGCCGGGATGACCGACGACTGGAACGCCGTGATGGAGGACTCGGCGGCGACGTGGTCCCTAGTGGCCGAGCACGCCGGCCCCGAGGTGGCGCAGTACGCGGTGTCGATGGCGCACCGGATCCGCTTCGTGATGCAGATGACCGCGCGCGAGGCCATGCACCTGATCGAGCTCCGCTCGAGCCCGCAGGGCCACCCCACGTACCGGCGCGTGGCGCAACAGATGCACGACCTGATCGCCAACACCGCCGGCCACCGCGCGATCGCCGGCGCGATGACCTACCTGGATACGAGCGACGTGGACCTCGAGCGCCTCGAGGCCGAACGCCGCGCCGAGGCCAAGCGCAAGGCCGCGCAGACGGACTAATCAGCCGGCGCTCCGCGGGCGCCGCGGCTGACCCTCGGGCCACTCGACGCCCTCCCAGGGGTCGTAGTCGGACTCGAGCTGCTCCTGCTCCGGGCGGATCTCCTCGGGGACGTGCTCCAGGTTCACGCGGATCCGGGTCCACGTCGTGTGGCGGCCGCGCATCGAGTCCACGAGCACGTCGGCCGGCTCCAGGTAGGGCACGACGTCGGGGTGGCGCGCCTTCCACCGCTCGAGGCCGGCCATCGCCTCGTCCTCCTTCTCGGCCTTGGCGATCTCGACCACCGGCTTCGAGCTCTTGCGCCGGCCCGTGCCGGTGCCCTTCGCGGGCGGCTTGCGCCGCTTCGAGGGCTGGACGCGCGGCGGCTCGTCCTCGCCCTTGGGGAAATGCGGCGGCCACGGCGCGTCGCCGATGCCCTCGTGCTCGTCGCGGCCGGCGAGCTCGAGCAGCGGCTCGATCGAGTGCGCCACCTCGTCGATCACCGCCCCGGGGTCACCGAGCTCGCGCAGGCGCGCCGGCACCGTGCGGATCGTCAGCACCGCGGGGTCCACGTCGGCGACCTCGTCCCACTCGAGCGGCGTCGACACCCGCGCATCAGACACGGGCCGGATCGAGTACGCGCTAGCCACGGTCCGGTCGCGGGCGTTCTGGTTGTAATCCACGAACACCCCGACGCGCTCCTCCTTCCACCACGCGGTGGTCGCCATGCCGTCCGAGCGGCGCTCGACCTCGCGCGCGAACGCGAGCGCGGCCCGGCGGACCTGCGTGAACGTCCATCGCGCCTCGATCCGCACGTTCACGTGGATCCCGCGCTTCCCGCTGGTCTTCGGGAACGCGCGGAGGCCGTGGTCGTTCAGGACGTCGCGCGAGAGGAGGGCCACCTCGCGAACGTGGTCGAAAGGGACGCCCGGTGTCGGGTCGAGATCCACGCGCAGCTCGTCTGGGTGGTCGACGTCGCCCGAGCGCACGGGCCAGGGGTTGATGTCGATACATCCGAGCGTCGCGTGCCATGCCAGGTGCGCCGCGTCCGCTCATCACCGGCATCGTCGCCGTGCGCCCGCTCGGGAACGTGATGTGCGCGGTCTCGATCCACTCGGGCGCGCCCTTGGGGCTGCGCTTCTGGTAGAAGTCCTCGCCCTCGACGCCGTCGGGGAACCGGTGCAGGACCACCGGCCGGTCGCGACAGCCGGCCAGCGCACCCTCGGCCACCTCGACGGAGAACCGGACGACGTCGAGCTTCGTCACGCCGAGCTCGGGGAAGTACACCTTGGCGGGATTCGTGACGCGGATCTCGCGCCCTGCAACCTCGAGGACCTCGGCCGGCGTCGGGCTCACCGCGCCAGCTTCTCGCATCAGGGGCCCGGACGCCGGTGAGGCCCGGCGACGTTGGGGGTCGTCGCCGGGCCCCTGCGGGCTTCGCCGCGCGGGTCGGTCTATGCGCCGATCGCCAGGACCTGGGTGACGGTGTCGGGGGCGTCGACGGGGACGGCGCCGACCTCGGCGCCGCTCGCGGCATCGAGCACGACGAGCCCGTCGCCGGTCGCCGCGTACAGCCGCGCGCCGTCGGACGAGAGCCCGAAGGCTCGAGATGCGACCATCCAAGCTCCAGCGGTCGACGACCTCGAAGGAGGCGACGTCCACGCCCGTCACGGTCGAGCCGTCGGGCCCGGCCGTGGCGACGAACAGCGTCCGGCCGTCCGCGCTCATCTGCGCGGTCGTGCGCTCGACCTCGCCGCTCAGGCCGAGGTCCACCTCGGCCGTCCGGACGCGGAGGGTGCCGGTGTGCAGGACGGCGATCTCGCCGAGGCCGGCGTCCACGACGAACAGGTACCTGCCGTCGGGTGTCGGCGCCATGGCCTGCTCGGCCGAGGGCCGGTCCCACATCGACTCGGGGAGGCCGACGCAGTGCGCCCAACCGTCCTCGAGGCTCAGCACGTGCACGAACGAGACGATGGCGCCCTCGGGACCGGGAGCTCCGTGCGGCACGTACCCGGGGGTCGCGCTCGAGTAGAGGGTGTAGAGCTGGGTCGCGGTCGGCGAGAGCACCTGCTGGAGACGGATCCCCGGCATGCGCTCGGCCGGGCCCTTGAACGGCCCGAACACAGGCTGCACGCGGCCGCGGTCCAGGTCGAGCATCGTCACGCGGTAGGCCTGCGGCGTCTCGGCCGGCAGGTGCTGGATCAAGAAGAGCGCGTCGTCGGCGGCGGAGAACGCCTCGGGCTCGTAGTTTCCCACCAGCTCGAACGTCCGCGGCTCGGTCGCGCCGGTCGGGTCGGCGACGACGATCGTCGTGGTCGCCCGCGGCAGCGGGACGAAGGGGTCCCACCCCTTGGGGAGTGGGTCCATCAGGGCGACGGCGCGGCCGCTCTCGGACACGACGCGTACGTCGAGCTCGCCCGGGACCTCTGTCGTCCCGACGATCTCACCGGTCGCGGCATCGCGGGTCGAGATGAAGGTCGAGCCCTTCGAGGGCCCGGTCGAGAGCACCCACTCGCCGCCGAGGCTCGCCACCGAGCCGGGCTGCTCGAACAGCACGGATCCCGCGGGCATCTCCACGAGCAGCGGCCCGGAACCGGTGCCGAGGAGCAGGGTCTCCGAGGGAACGGTCGCGGGGGCCTCGGGGGCCTCGCCCACGGATCCGGGTGCCGAGGATCCGGTGCACGCCGCCCCGATGAGCGCGATCACGGACAAGCTCACGAGCCACTTCACACGCATCGCTCCGCCCTCCTCGTGCCTACGTGGAACGGGCCAATCCCCGGCCGTCGCCACATGTACCGCCCGGGCCGGGAGATGGTTCCCGATCCGCCGGGATCTCCTCGGAACCTCCCGGGCCCGGACCCGGTCAACGTGGACAGGACCGGGCAACGCTCCGTGAGGGAGGCCGCATGCGCACGTTCCGGGCGATCATCGTGGGAGTTGTATTCGGGGTCGTGCTCGCGATCCCCCTCGAGGCCACCGCCGACGGCGGCGCGTACATCCAGTTCAACCGGACGCACTACCTGCCTGGCGACCAGGTCGTGGGGCACGGGTGGATCTACGTCCCCGAGAACCATCAGGACCTCATCGACCGCGGTCCCTTCTACGCGCTCCTCGTGCCGGGTGGGCCGGCGATCCAGGAGGGGCGGCCGCTGCCCGAGGGCGTGATCCGTCTCGGCCTGGTGGAGTTCGAGCCGTACGGCAAGACCGAGTTCGAGCTGCACATCTCGTTCACGATGCCGGACGTGGCAGGCGCGTACTACACCGTTGCGATCTGTAACGACCCGTGCACGATCTCCGGGTTCCGCGAGCCGCTGAACGGGCCGATCTCGGTCGTGCACACCGCTCGCGAGAGCCGGCTGCTGAACGAGATCTCTCGTATGCAGTCGGAGGCGTACGGCCTCAAGTGGAAGCTGGGGAAGGCGGAGAAGAAGGTCGCGGAGTTCGAGGAGAGCTCCGAGGCGAGCCGCGAGACGACCCTCGCGCAGTCGGTCGAGATCAGCCGGCTCGAGCGCGAGCTGGATGCCGCCAACAGCCGGCCCCCCGCGCCGGCCACGGTGGTCGACGACCGTCCGCTCGTGGAGGCCTGGGCGCTGTTCGGGCTCGGGATCGCGGTCATCGTGGCGCTGGTGACCATGGTGCTCGCGCTCGTGTTCGCGCGCCGGAGCGCGCCGAGGGTGATCGTGCCCGACACGATCGCCGAGCTCGACGAGCTCACCTACGAGCACGAGGTCAAGGGCGAGCGAGAACCCTCGACGAGGTAGCGCCCCTCCCGGGCGACGGGCGCTTCGGGTACCCTTGCGGCCCCATGGACCGTGAAACCACCTTGATCCTGGCCCTGGGCCTGCTCATCGCCGCCGCGGCGATTGTGTCCGCGAGCGGCTGGATCTTGTTCGTCCGCGACCGGCGTGCCTCTCACGCCACCGCCCATCACACCCATCACGAGGCGCTCGAGGAGCACTAGGTGCTCGAGCTCCTCGACCTCCGTGAACGGAGGGAGCGGCTCGAGCCCCGACGCCTCGAGATCGACCCTCACGTCGCAGACACCGTCCGCGGGATCCTCGCGCGCGTTCGCGCCGAGGGCGACGAGGCGCTCATCGACCTCGCGCTGCGGTTCGACGGCGCCGACCTGCGCGATCGCGGACTGGTCGCGACGCCCGATGAGTTCGCGGCCGCGCTCGACGTCGTGCCGGCCGAGCTCCGCCGGGCGATCGACGGCTTGATCGATCGCATCTCGGACCTGCACCGGCGTCAGCTCCCGCGGGAATGGGCCGAGGAGCGCGACGGCATCCGTTCCGGCGAGATCGTCCGGCCGCTCCGCGCGGCGGGCTGCTACGTGCCGGGCGGGCGCGCCGTGTATCCCTCATCCGTCGCGATGACCGTGACGCCCGCACTCGTGGCCGGCGTGGAGGAGATCGTGGTGTGCACGCCGCCGTCGGCGGACGGGTCGGTCCACCCGGCCGTGCTCTACGCGGCCGCGCGCTCGGGCGCCACTCGCGTCGTGAAGAGCGGGGGCGCCCAGGCGGTGGCGGCGCTCGCGTATGGGACGGACGCCGTGCCCGCCGTGGACAAGGTGGTCGGACCGGGCAACGCGTTCGTCACGGAGGCGAAGCGCCAGCTGAACGGGGTCGTCGGCATCGACGGCCTCGCCGGACCGACGGAGCTGGTCCTGGTCGCCGGGGACGATGCCGACCCCGAATGGCTGGCCGCCGATCTCGTCGCCCAGGCCGAGCACGACCCCGATGCGCTCACCACGTTCGTCGCCACCGACCCCACGCTGGTCGAGCGCGTGCAGCGCGCGCTCGAGGCGGCGGTGGCCCGGGCCGCACGACGCGAGATCGTGGAAGCCGCGCTCGGGAACGCGCGCGCCGTGCTGGTCGGCGGCTGGGACCAGGCGCTCGACGTCGTGAACGACCTCGCCCCCGAGCACCTCCAGCTCGCGCTCACGTCGGTCGGACCGTTCGCGACGGGTGTGAGGAACGCGGGAGCAATCTTCGTCGGTGGCTTCACCGCGGTGCCGTTCGGCGACTACGGCGTCGCGTCCAATCACGTCCTGCCGACCGGCGGGACCGCACGGTTCTCCAGCGGGCTGCGCGCATCCGACTTCGTGACGATCTCCAGCGTGGTCGAGCTCGACGACGGCGCCGCGCGCCGTCTCGCACCCGAGGTCTCCCAGATCGCGCGCGCCGAGGGCCTCGCCGGCCATGCCCGCGCGGTCGAGATCCGCGCCGAGGATCGCCGGCGCGAGGAGCCGGGCTCGTGAGCGCGCTCCCTCGCCCCGGCCTCCGCGAGGTCGAGCCGTACGCGGCCCCGCAGCTCGACGTGCGCGCCCGGCTGAACACGAATGAATGCCCGTACCCGCTGCCCGAGGGCTTCCGCGAGGACCTCGCGCGCGAGGTGGCCGCGCTGTCACTCAACCGCTACCCGCCGCGCGAGGCGGACGAGCTCCGCGCACGCCTCGCGGGGATGCACGGGCACACGCCCGAGGGCACGTGGTGCGCGAACGGCTCGAACGAGGTGATCCAGCAGCTGCTCCAGGCGTACGGGGGACCGGCGAGGCGCGCGGTGACGTTCGAGCCGACGTACTCGCTCCACTCGCGTCTCGGCTGGGTGACGAACACCGAGGTCGTTTCGATACGCCTCGACGAGCCGTGGACCATCGGGTCCGACGACGTGACGGGAGCGCTCGCCGGAGACCCCCAGGTCGTGTTCGTCTGCTCGCCGAACAACCCGACCGGCAACGCGCAGCCTCTCGAGGTCGTGGCCGAGCTCGCGGGGAACACGAGGGCGCTCGTGATCGTGGACGAGGCGTACGTGGAGTTCGGGGGCGCCTCGGCCGCGGGTCTGGTCTCCGCGAACCCGAACGTCGTCGTCGTCCGGACCTTCTCGAAGGCGTTCGCGCTCGCGGGCGCGAGGCTCGGGTACTGCCTGGCGGCGCCGGCCGTCGTCGAGGACCTCCGTCGCGTGCGGCTGCCGTACCACCTGAGCGCGCTCGCACAGGCGGCGGGGCTCGTCGCGCTGGACCACCGGGACGAGGCCCTCGCGATCCTGGATGGGGTTCGAGCCGAGCGCGACCGGATCCTCGGCGCGCTCACCGCGCTCGGCGTCGAGGCCTTCCGCTCCGACGCCAACTTCGTCCTCTTCCGGCCGCCCGGCGACGCCGGCGTGGTGTGGGGCAGCCTGCTCGATCGCGGCGTGCTCGTCCGGGACTTCACGAACCTGGTCCCGGGATGCCTGCGCGTCACGGCAGGCACGCCCGAGGAGGTCGGCCTGTTCCTCTCAGCCCTCGAGGAGGTCCTCGCATGAGCCGCACGTCCACCGTTGAGCGCAGCACGAACGAGACGGCCGTCCGCGTCGAGCTGGAGCTCGACGGATCCGGGACGTCGTCGGCGACCACCGGCCTGCCGTTCTTCGACCACATGCTGCAGCAGCTCGGGACCCACGCGGGCTTCGACCTCTCGGTCACGGCCGAGGGCGATCTCGACGTGGACGGCCACCACACGGTCGAGGATGTGGGGCTCGCGCTCGGCCAGGCGCTGAGTGAGGCGCTCGGTGACAAGGCGGGGATCCGGCGGTTCGCCTCGATCACGGTGCCGCTCGACGAGGCCGCGGTGGAGGTCGCGCTGGACCTGTCTGGGCGCGCGTTCGTCGTGCACGAGGTCGACGTGCCGGCCGAAACGATCGGCACGTACGACACCGGCCTCACCGAGGACTTCGTCCGTGCGCTCGCGACGGCGGCCGAGATGACGCTTCACGTCCGCCTGGTCGCGGGGCGGTCCCCGCACCACGTCGTCGAGGCCGAGTTCAAAGCGCTCGCGAAGTGCCTCCAGGACGCCGTTCGCGTGGTGGGCGGCGGCGTGCCGAGCACGAAGGGGACGCTCTGAGGTGACGATCGCGGTCCTCGACTACGGCATGGGCAACCTGCGGAGCGTCGCCAGGGCGATCGAGCACGTCGGTGGCAAGCCCGAGGTCACCGGCGACGCCGCGGTGGCGCTCGGCGCCGAAGGACTCGTCGTGCCGGGCGTCGGCCACTTCGGCGCCTGCATGCGGAACCTCCGCGAGCGGGGCCTCGACGAGGTCGTCACGGGGTTCGCGGCCAGCGGGCGGCCGACGTTCGGCGTGTGCGTCGGGATGCAGGTCCTGTTCGAGGGCAGTGAGGAAGACCCGGCGGAAGGGCTCGGCCTGTTCCCCGGCATCTCGCGCCTGCTCCCGGCGGGCGCGGGCGTGAAGATCCCGCACATGGGATGGAACGCCGTCTCGTGGACCGGCCGGCACCCGTTCCTCCGCGACGTGCCCGCGGACGCCCTCTTCTACTTCGTGCACTCGTTCGCTCCCGACCCGAACGGAGCGGCCGTCGGCGAGACCGAGCACGGCCGACCGTTCGCCGCGGCCGTCGCGAGCGGCAACGTGTTCGCCACGCAGTTCCACCCGGAGAAGTCCGGCGAGGCGGGATTGATGCTGTACGAGGCCTTCGTGCTGGAGGCCGCGGCGTGATCGTGATCCCCGCGATCGATCTCCGTGGCGGCCGCTGCGTCCGCCTGTTCCGCGGCGACTTCGAGGCCGAGACAACCTACGACGACGACCCGGTGGAGGTGGCGCGCCGGTTCGAGGCCGATGGCGCGCGACGCCTCCACGTCGTGGACCTCGACGCGGCCAAGGGCGAGGGCTCCAACCGCGAGGTCGTCCGCGAGATCTGCCGGCACGTCGCGATCCCCGTTCAGCTCGGCGGCGGCCTCCGGACCGCGCGGGCGATCGAGGAGGCCCTCGAGGACGGCGCGGCGCGAGCGATCCTGGGCACGGCCGCGGCGTTCGATCCCGGCTTCGTCGCGGAGAACGTGGGCGCGTTCGGCGACGGGGTGGTCGTGGCATTGGACGTGAAGGACGGCCGCGTCATGACGCACGGCTGGCAGGAGGAGGGGCCGCGGCTCGAGGACGCCGTGGCCGAGCTCGACCAGGCGGGCGCGCCGAGGTTCCTCGTCACCTCGATCGAGCGCGACGGGACGATGGACGGTCCGGACCTGCCGTTGTACGAGCGGACGATCGAGCTCACGGGCCGTCCCGTGATCGCGAGCGGAGGCGTCCGCGTCGCCGACGACGTGTGGGCGCTCCGGGATCTTGGCCTCGAGGCGTGCGTGGTCGGCAAGGCGATGTACTCGGGCACGTTGCGCATGCAGGAGGTGGTGCGCGGATGACCCTCGCGAAGCGCCTGATGCCGTGCCTGGACGTCGACGCGGGCCGGGTCGTGAAGGGGACGCGGTTCGTGGAGCTCGTGGACGCCGGCGACCCCGTCGAGCTGGCCGCGCGCTACGACGCCGAGGGGGCCGACGAGCTGGTCTTCCTGGACATCACGGCGACGCTCGAGGACCGGCGGGCCACGCTGGACGTGATCGGCCGTACCGCCGATCAGGTGTTCATCCCACTCACCGTCGGCGGCGGCGTGCGCGCCGAGGACGACGTGCGGGACCTGCTGCGCGCCGGTGCGGACAAGGTGGCCGTGAACAGCGCCGCCGTACGCGAGCCGGAGCTCCTCGGGCGGTGCGCGGATCGGTTCGGCACGCAGTGCATGGTGATCGCGATCGACGCCAAGCGGAACGGCGAAGGCTGGGAGGTCTTCGTGGACGCGGGTCGCACCGCCACGGGGGGCGACGCCGTGGCGTGGGCGGCGGAGGCCACCGCGAAGCACGGCGCGGGGGAGGTGCTGCTCACCTCGATGGATCGCGACGGCACCGGCGATGGCTACGACCTCCAGCTGCTCCGGGCCGTGAGCGATGCGGTGAGCGTGCCCGTCGTGGCGAGTGGCGGAGCGGGGCGCGTGGAGCACTTCGCCGAGGCACTGACCGACGGACGCGCCGACGCGGTGCTCGCCGCCTCGCGCTTCCACTTCGAGGAGCTCACGATCCGCGACGTTAAGGCGTACCTCGCCGGCCGGGGGATCCCGGTGAGGGCGGCATGATGGAGCGCGTGTCGACCGACGAGCTGGCGTTCGACGAACGAGGGCTGATCCCAGCGATCGTCCAGGACGTCGAGAACGGCGACGTGCTGATGATGGCGTGGATGAACCGCGACGCGCTGGAGCGCACGCTCGAGGAGGGGCGAACCGTGTTCTGGAGCCGCTCGCGTCGGGAGCTGTGGCGCAAAGGGGACACCAGCGGTCACGTCCAGCACGTTGAGGAGGTGCGCGTCGATTGCGACGGCGACGTCCTCCTGGTCCGCGTCCACCAGGTGGGCGCGGCGTGCCACACGGGCGAACGGACCTGCTTCCACCGGAGGATCTAGATGCTCAAGCTCGTGCTTCCCAAGGGCTCGCTCGAACTGCAGACCCTGCGGCTGTTCGAGGAGGCCGACCTCCGCGTTCGCCGGGGATCGGACCGCGACTATCACGGGACGATCGACGACGAGCGGATCGAACGCGTCTCGCTGCTGCGCCCGCAGGAGATCCCGCTCTACGTGCAGGACGGGCTGTTCGATCTCGGCATCACGGGCCAGGACTGGATCGCCGAGACGGCGGCCGATGTCGAGGTGCTGACGTCGCTCTCGTACGCGAGGAGCGGCACCGGCCACGGGACGACCGTGGTGCTGGCCGTCCCGGCCGACCACCCGGCGACCTCGGCACGGGAGATGCCCGCGGGGTCCCGGATCTCCACCGAGTTCGAGTCCCTCACGCGGCGCTACTTCCAGGACCTCGGGATCGACGTCCACGTCGTGTGGTCATTCGGCGCCACCGAGGCCAAGGTCCCAGAGATCGTGGACGCGATCGTCGACATCACCGAGACGGGGAGCACGCTGCGCGCCCACGGGATGAAGGTCATCGAGACGCTGATGACCTCTGAGCCTGTGCTCGTCGCCAACCGGGAGGCGGCGGCCGACGCCGAGAAGCGCCAGGCGATGGACGACGTGACGACGCTCTTGCTCGGGGCGCTGCGGGCCGAGGGCCGGGTCCTGATCAAGCTCAACGTGGCCGAAGCGGACCTCGCGGCGGTGCTCGAGGTCGTGCCTGCCATGAAGTCCCCGACCGTGTCGAAGCTCCAGGAGGGCGGCTTCGCGATCGAGACCGTCGCCGAGAAGGACCACGTCAACCGCCTCATCCCCCTGCTCAAGTCCCGAGGGGCCACCGACATCCTCGAGCTCCCGATCTCCAAGATCGTGCCCTGACCTGCGGTCTTCGGCGATTCCGACGCGTCTTGACAGGGCGGTTGCGGCTCGGGCACACTAGGGCCGTGTTTGACCGGCCGTTCAATTTCGCAGCGAGCTTCCACGTAGCCGGTCCCTAGGCGCGCCGAGCCGGCCCGGCCGGCCGTGAGCGCGCCCCATCGACCCTCGCCGACGCGAGGGTCGTTCGTTTCCCTCCACCGCATCGGTACCCGAGGAGCAGAGCTGATGATCGATCTCACGCACGAGGAGCGGATCCGCCGGGAGGCGGAGAACCTCGCCACCCACTGGAGCACGAGCCCGCGCTGGAAGGACGTCGAGCGCACCTACTCGGCCGAGGACGTGATCAGGCTCCGGGGCTCGGTTGCGGTCGAGCACACGCTGGCGCGCCTCGGCTCGGAGCGGCTGTGGAACCTGCTGACGAGCCGCGACTACGTGGCGGCCCTCGGCGCGCTCACGGGCGGGCAGGCCGTCGAGATGGTCAAGGCGGGCCTGAACGCGATCTACCTCTCGGGCTGGCAGGTGGCGGCGGACGCGAACCTGTCCGGCCACACCTATCCCGACCAGTCGCTCTACCCGGCCAACAGCGTGCCGGCCGTCGTCCGGCGTATCAACAACGCGCTGCAGCGCGCCGACCAGATCGCGTGGTCGGAGGGCACGACCGGCACGTACTGGATGGCCCCGATCCTCGCCGACGCGGAGGCGGGCTTCGGCGGCACGCTCAACGCGTTCGAGCTCATGAAGTCCATGATCGAGGCCGGCGCCTCGGGGGTGCACTTCGAGGACCAGCTCGCGTCCGAGAAGAAATGCGGCCATCTCGGCGGCAAGGTGCTCGTTCCGACGTCGCAGTTCGCGCGGACGCTCACCGCCGCGCGGCTCGCGTCCGACGTGCTCGGCGTTCCGACGGTCCTGGTCGCTCGAACGGACGCGCTCGGCGCGACGCTGCTGCTGTCCGACGTGGACGAGCACGACCGTGCCTTCGTCACCGGTGAGCGGACCCCCGAGGGGTTCTTCACGATCCGAAACGGGATCGAAGCCGCGATCGCGCGTGGACTGGCCTACGCCCCATTCGCCGACGTCCTCTGGTGCGAGACCTCGACCCCGGACCTCGACGAGGCTCGGGTCTTCGCCGAGGCGATCCGAGCGCGCTTCCCCGACAAGCTCCTCGCCTACAACTGCTCGCCGAGCTTCAACTGGCGCAAGCACCTTGACGACGACCAGATCGCGCGCTTCCAGCGCGAGCTCGGCTCGATGGGGTACCGGTTCCAGTTCGTCACGCTCGCCGGGTTCCATGCGCTGAACGCGTCGATGTTCGACCTCGCGAAGGGATACGCGGACGAGGGCATGACCGCCTACGTCCGGCTCCAGGAGCGCGAGTTCGAACTCGAGGCGCTCGGGTACACCGCGACCCGGCACCAGGCCGAGGTCGGCACCGGGTACTTCGACCGGGTCTCGACGATCGTGTCGGGCGGCCGGGTTTCGACGCTGGCGCTGACCGGCTCCACCGAGGAGGCGCAGTTCCAGGACCCGGCTGCTTCCCAGAACGGCGAGCGCCGTCCGGCAACGGAGCCCCGCTCCGAGCCAGCGATGGATTAGGCGCGGATCGGCGGTTCCGAGTCCGGCGGCGGGCTCGGCGGGGCCGGCTCCGGCGGGCCCGGGTTCGGATCCGGCAGGGGCTGCGGGTTCGGTGCCGGCGGCTCCGGGTGGGGCTCGGGATGCGGCTCCGGCGCGGGTCGTTCGTCTCTCATCGATGGCTCCTTTCGTCGACGACGATCGGACGCACCTCGTCCGTTCGGATGAACGAGAACTTCCCATCCGGCTCGAGCACGCCGACCGCGATCCGGTCGACGGACGCGATCCCCTGCTCGCGCGCGGCCTCGCGCACCTCCTCCTCGGTCAGGCGCTCGATCCGCAACACGTCGGGCAGCACGGCGCCGTCGCGGACGACGATGGCCGGCACGCCCTCGATCACGTCGCGTGCACGCTTCCAGCGGAAACCCAGGTACGAGAAGCAGAGCACCAGGAGTGCGATCGTCCCGACGGCGAGGATCGCTCCGGTGATCGACATATCCTCCTGCGTCACACCCTGCTGCACGAGGTCGCCGATCACGACCATCAGGATCAGCTCGAAGGCGGACATCTCCGCCAGCTCCTTCTTCCCCATCACACGGGTCAGGCCCCAGAGGAAGAGGAAGATCACCGCCGCGCGGATCACGATCTCCATCAGGGCATCACCCACGTCCGGTAGGAGACGCTCGGGCCCCGAGCTCCGTTCACGTGCACGCTCGTCGTCGCGGAGCCACTGAGCACCACGGTCGGTGTCCGGCGTCCGTCGAAGTCCACGCGGAACACCTCCCCCGGCGGCGGCTCGAACGTCATGACGATATCCGACCCGCGGCGCGACACCGATGCCGGTTCGGGATACAGCGCGTTGAAGTCGAACCCTTCGAAGTACGCGGCGGTCGTCGCGATCACGATCGACCCCTCGAACCCGCCGGCGCGGCGAACGAAGACGGACCACGGCGTCGCGAGTCCTGGGCGTGTGACCGACGCGTACGTGACCTCGAGGGTCGTCCCACCCATGGTCGCGCTCGCGGTCCCTGATCGGACCCCGAGCACGTTCGCGAGTCCGAGGAGGACGACGACCGCGAGCGCGCCGATACCGATGCGTCGCAGGGCCCGATACCGGCGCAGGCGGGCAACCGGGACCGACTCCGGCGCCGTCGGTGGGAGGCCCCGCGCGTCCTCAGGCGTTGCCGAGACCGGACGCGATCGTGTTCGCGACCTGCTCGACGGAGATGCCGTCCGCTGCATCGCCGGCCCTACTCCTTCGTCAGATGCGTCCATCGTTCCCCGCCCAGAGACGGCCAAACGAACCGGAGCCGGGATGCTCAGGGGCGCACGCGGAGGACGAGGATCGCGGTGTCGTCGGGGGCCTCACCGTGGGCATCGGCCACGGCGTCGCCCAAGCAGTCCGCGATCTGCTGGGCGTCGAACTCGCCACAAGTTCCGATCAGGGCCTGCAGGGCCGCCTCGTCCATCGCGTTCGCCTGCCGCGAGTCGATCAAGCCGTCCGTGTACAGGATCAACGTGTCGCCCCGACCCAGCTCGGTCGTCCGCTCCTCGAGGATCGGTGTGTCGAACAGACCGATCAGGCTGCCCGGCACCCCGACCTGCTCGATCCGGCCGTCCCCACGCAGGACGACGGGAAGCGGATGGCCCCCGCACGCCACGGTGAGCCGAGCGACCCCGTTCAGCTCGAGGCGGCCGAGCGCGACGGTGCAGTACCGGTCGCCGTCCTCTCGAAGCAGGACCTCGTTCAGGTCCTCGAGGACCGCGCTCGGCGACGCCTCGCGCATCGAGGTCGCCCGGACCGTGTGTCGCGCGAGGCCCGTGAGGGCCGCCGCCTCGATACCCTTGCCGCACACATCACCGATCACCACGCTCCACGATCCGTTGGACCCGAAGACGTCGTAGAAGTCGCCGCCGACCTCGGCCTGCATCGCCCCCGCCGGCTGGTAGAACGACGCGACCTCGACCCCCGGGATCTCGGGGAGGTGACGCGGCAGCAGCGTCCGCTGCAGCGTTCGGGCGACATGGCTCCGCTCCTCGTACAGGCGGGCGTTATCGATGGAGAGGGCTGCCCGGCGCGCCAGGTCCTCGGCAAGCTCGAGGTCGGCCTCGCCGAAGACCCGGCCGGACTCGGCAGACGCGAAGGAGAGCGCCCCGAGCACGCGGCCCCGCGCCATGAGGGGCACCATCATCGCCGAACGCAGGCCGAGCCGTCCGATCATGTCCCGCTGCTCGGGATCGGTGACCGCCGAGTCGATCATCTCGTCCATCATCTGCGGGACCAGCTCCGGCCGGCCGGTGCGGATGACGGCGGCGACACCGGTGGGATCGGCGGGGTCGGGTGGATAGCGCCGGCGGAACTGCCGGGCGAGGCTGACCTTCCGGGGGTCGGCGTGCGCGACCGCGAGTGAGGAGATCGAACCGTCCGCCTCGACGACCTCGACGCTGCACCAGTCGGCGAGTCGCGGCACGGAGAGCCGGGCCACCTTCCCGAGGGTCTTGCGGAAGTCGAGGGACGACGCGAGGATCACGCTGGCGTCGGCGAGGAACGTCATGCGTTCGTGCGCGATCTCGAGCTGCTCGCGGCTCGAGCGCTCGCTCTCGAGCAGGCGCTGGCGGAGCTCCTCGACACGGCGTCTCGTCGTGATGTCCCGGATGTAGCCGGTGAACAGCTCGCGTTCGGGGAGTCCGACGCGGGTCACCGTGAGCTCCACCGGGAACTCGGAACCGTCGGCGCGCACGGCCGAGAGCTCGAGCCGCCGCCCGAGGATCCGCCCGCGGCCGGTCTCGAGGAGCCGAGCCAGCGCCTCGCGATGCCTGCCCCGCAGGTGCTCGGGGATGAGCAGGTCGGCGAGATCCTCGCCAACCGCGTCCTCTCGTCGGTGGCCGAACATCTCGCAGGCCGCGGGGTTCATCTCCACGATCGTGCCGTTCTCGGCCATCGTCACTACACCCTCGAGCGCCGAGTCCACGATCGCGCGGGTCCGAGCCTCGCTCTCGACCACCTGGCTCTCGGCGGACATCCGCTCGAAGAACTGGCCGATCTGGCTGCCGACCGCGCCCATCAACCGAAGGAGGGGCTCGTCGGGCTCGCGGATCCGGTGGCTGAAGAACTCCATCACCCCGAGCACCTCGGTGCCGAGCGTCACCGGGAACTCCAACGCCGCATGGAGGCCCTCCTCGACCGCGAGGGACTTCCGGGAGAAGTTGGCGTCCTGCGCCACATCGGGGATCCACGCGGCCCGGCCCGACTTCCACACGCGGCCGGGCAGGCCCTGGCCCTGCTCGAGAACGACCTCGGCGCTCCGAGAGAGGAACCGACTGGAGGTGCCCGGCGCATGCCACCCGCCGACCATGCGGAGGACCGGCCTGTCCTCGGCTACCCGCCACAGCGCCCCAACCTCCCAGCCCAGGGCCTCCGCCATCGCCTCGATGATGCGCGGCGTCGCCTCCTCAACCGATCCGGCCAGCGCGAGCTCCCGGGCGACCGCGAACTGCACCGCCAGGGCGCGCTCGGCTTCCTTGCGATCGGTTACGTCGGCAGAGACCCCGGCCATCCGGAGCGGCTTCCCGTGTTCGTCGCGGAACACGCTGCCTCGGACCGCGAGCCAACGCACGGATCCGTCTCGCCGCACGATCCGGTAGTCGAGCGCGTACGGATCGTCCTCGTTCACCGCGCGCTCGATCGCCGCCAGCACGGCCGAACGATCCTCGGGGTGCATGTCGCGCTGGAAGTCCTCGAACGAGCCGCCGAAACCGCCCGGCTGGAGGCCGTGGAGCCGTTCGAGCTCTTCGGACCATCGGACGACCCCCGCCGGGACGTCCCAGGTCCACGTACCCATCCCGCCGGCGCCGAGCGCGATGCGCAGCCGCTCCTCGCTCTCCTGCAGGGCGAGCTCGCCGCGCTTGGCTTTCGTGATGTCGATCGAGACGCCGATCATCCCGAGGAGGCGGCCCTCGGAGTCGTGGACCGGGGTGTTCGAGACGTGGACCCAGACGCGGGAACCGTCCCGTCGCGGTGCGTGCCACTCACCCTCCCACGGGTCGCCGGCGCGGACCTGCCGCATGATCGCGTCCGCCGCCTCCCGGTCGTCCGGCGCGACGAGCAGCTCCGTGATGCGCCGCCCCATCGCCTCCTCGGAGCGATAGCCGAACAGACGCTCGGCGTGTCGGTTCCACCGCGTCACCGAGCCCTCGAGGTCCGTCGCGATCACCGCAGCGCGTAGACCGTCCAGGAGCGCGCCGTCGATCGATCCTGGCCAGGGCGAGGCGGGGATCTCGCGGCGGCGCGCGTGATCCATCTCGAACCACACCCGGGTGGGAGCGCCGTCGTGGATCCCCCATCGGGACGCGACGCGCTCGACCAGGACCAGACCCCATCCCCCGACCGCGTCGGCGGGACGTTCGGCGGGGCGGGGAGGGGGCGGGCGGAAGCCGGGTCCGCCGTCGGACACCTCGACGTGAAGAACGTCCCCGTCGAGCCGGGCCGCGAGGCCGACCTGGGCGCCGTGATCCCGTGGCCCGTGGCGGACGGCGTTCGTGACGAGCTCGCTGACGAGCAGGCGCACGTTCTCGAGGCTCGACGGATCCAGGACCGGTGCGAGGCGGTCGAGCGCGTCGCGCGAGTCGGCCACGGCCGGAGGCTCGGACGGGAGCCAGAGGTCCAGTCCCTCCGAGTCCGGTTCCGTCTGCGCGCGAGCGCTCATCGGGTCGACTCCTGGCACCCTGCAAGGGTAACCGCGGACACCGGAACCACGAAGCCGCCGACCAGACGGTCGGCGGCTTCGTCCGGCTCCGTTTCGCAGTGAGACTACGGTCTCATCAACTGAAGATGCTCACGCCTCCGGGTCCGACCAATAGGCCGACGATGATGAGGACGATGCCCATCACCACGGCTCCTCGCACTAGGCTCACGATCCCGGCGATCACCAGGACGGCGGCGATGATCCACAGCACTGTCGCTGTGCCCTTGGCCGCGAGAACGAATGCTTCCATTCGGCAACGCTCCTCTCTCCGGATCGCCGCCTACGAGACGCGCGGCAGGACGTACCAGGCCACGAACGCCAAGATCGAGAGCACGATCACGACGATGGCCGTGTACTTGATCGCCGCGTAACCGACGACACCCGTGGACTCGGGCTCGCGGAGCGCGGGCTCGTGCGTGTGATGCTCCTCGCGGTAGCTCATCTGCAGCCTCCTACGTCTCCGTCTGCCATCAACGCGTGGGATGATTCCCGTCACGTGCGGGGCCCAAACCCCGTCGTCGGTCGTCGAGTACGGTGTGCGCATGGGGAAAGATACGAACGGGGCCGACGAGACGACGGACCAGCGGCTCAACCGTGAATTGATCGAGCTGCTGAACGAGCTGCGCGTCGCACTCCCAGGTGTCCAGGTGCTCTTCGCGTTCCTGCTCACGCTCCCCTTCACGAGCGCGTTCGTCGACCTCTCCAGACTGCAGCGCAACGCCTACTTTGCGACCTTCCTGTGCACGATGGCCACCTCCGCCTTCCTGATGACCCCGACGGCGTTCCACCGCATCCGTTTCCGGCGATCGGACAAAGAGTGGTTGCTCCGGCTATCGAACCGGATGGCGATCACGGGGTTGGTGGGACTCGCGCTCTCGCTCGGGGGGGCGGTCTTCCTGGTAGCCGACGTGCTGTTCGGAACGGCAAGCGCGGCCGTCGCCTCGGGGGCAACGGCCGCGCTCATCGGGGGGCTCTGGTTCGTAGCTCCCATCGTGCGGTCGATCCGCGTAAGGAACCGGTCCTCGGGTTCCTAGACCGGAGCGAGTAGGTGCCACGGGAGCGAGCCAGCACTACTTATCGTCGTCGAGGAGGTCGTTCGCCTTCTCCTTGACCTTGTCGACGGCATCGTCGACCTTGTCACCGGCCTCATCTGCCTTCCGCTTCACCGTGGCTCCGGCCTGATCGAGCTTACCCTCGCGCTTCAGGTCGTCGTCGTCGGTCAGGTCGCCGGCCGCTTCCTTGATCCGGCCCTTGGCCTCGTCCATGCGGTCACCCATCGCGTCCTCCTCCTGTCGTGGCCTCGATCATGCTGGTTCGTTCCCATACTCCTTCGTAGCCAAACCCGCCCCAGCACCGGCTGCGTGGTCGGGCTCGACATCGGCCCACACGGTCCAGCCGTCGCGGGCACGTTCGACGCCCCACTGTCCGGACACCTGCTCCACGATCGTCCGCGCGAGGGTGGTCTCCAGGCTCGAGGGACCGAACATCAGCCGTCGCGCGGGACGCTCGCCATCTGTGACGGCGACGCGGATCCGGTGCTCATCGAGCTCCAGCCTCAGTCGGATGCCGTCGCCCTCGTCCCCGAACCGCACGCCGTTGGCGACGAGCTCACTGGCGAGCCTGGCGACATCCGCCGCGACCTCGTCTCCGAGGGTTTCGCCGAGGATCGATGCGCGGCGCGTGCCTCCGCAGGTGCGGTTGGGTCATGCGGCAAGGTGGCGTGGATGTTGATCATGGGCTCGACCTCCACCCATCTGGTACCCGGCGGAGGCGGTGGCTAACCGGCCGCGACCGTGAAGCGGAGGACCCGCTCACCGCCCGCCTCGGCGAAGGCGGCCCCGGGGAACAGCGAGCGCACGAGCTCGGCCCGCTCTCCGCCCTCCAGCATCGCGGAGCCCGACCACCCTTCCGCCGGAGCGGCGACCTCGAGATCGAGTGACCCCGAGGACCTGGAGGCGCGCACACGCAGAGGACGGCCGGCCTCGAGGGCGTCCGTGCAGGCCTCGGAGATCGCGAGCTTCAGGTCCGCGATCACGTCCTCGTCGGCCTTCAGGTGCCGTGCCACCGAGACGACGAACGCCCGTGCCGTGCCGAGGAACTCGGGCCGGGCCGGGAGATCGATCTCGTAGGCGTCGAGGGTCATGAACCGAGCGCATCTGGGACGGAGGAGTGGATCGCGAAGACCTTGTCTAGGCCCGTGATGGCGAGAACCTTCAGGGTGGGCCCGTCGCTCACCACCAGCGCCAGGTCTCCGCCCGCCTCACGGAGCCGCTTCAGTCCCTGGACCAAGACCCCGAGGCCGCTGGAGTCGATGAACCCGACGTCGCCCAGGTTCACCACGATCCTGGAGGCGCCCGCCTCGGCCAGTTGGCCGATCCGATCGCGGAGTGAGGGAGCCGTGTACAGGTCGACCTCGCCGCCCACATCGAGCACGGTCCATTCACCCTCGATACGCGAGTCGAGTCGGAGTTCGATCTCGGGCCCTCCCTCGTCGGCGCCGCCCAGACGGCCCACACCGCCGGTTCCAGTGACCTGGCTAGTATAGGCGGGCTCGTGAGCGCGACTTCCGACGCCGCCGTCACGGTCGCGGTCCCCGCCCGCGCCGAACATCTTCACGTCCTCCGCACCGTGGTGGGGAGCACTGCGATCCGCCGGGACCTGTCCGTGGACGCGATCGAGGACCTGCGGATCGCGGTCGACGAGGCGTGCACGCAGCTGCTGCATGCCGGCGGGACCACGCTCGAGGTTCGGGTCTCGGCTGTCCCCGGCGGGATCGTGGTCTCGTGTACCACCGACGCCTCGGTCGATGCGTGGCCCCCGGCGGACGGCGAGCAGAGCCTCGCGATGCAGGTGCTCGAGGGCCTCACCGACGAGGTCCGGTGGGAGCGGGACGAGGAAGGTGCGCCGGCCATCCGGATCTTCAAGCGAAGCGTCGGATCGTGACGACGCTGCGAGAGCGGGACGACGGCGAGCTGTTCGCACAGCTGCCGGGCGACGCGGCCGCTCGCGAGGAGCTTCTCCTCCGGCACCGACCTCTCGCCCTGTATCTCGCGAAGCGCTTCGCGGGTCGTGGGGAGAGCAAGGAGGACCTCGAGCAGGTGGCGAGCGTCGCCCTGCTGAATGCGATCGACCGGTTCGACACGACGCGCGACGTGAAGTTCTCCACGTTCGCCACCGTCACGATCGTCGGGGAGCTCAAGCGGCACCTTCGCGACAAGGGTTGGGCAGTGCGCGTCCCTCGGTCCCTGCAGGAGCTCGCGGTGCGGGTCAACCAGACCCTTCCGGAACTGTCCCAGGAGCTCGGGCGGTCGCCGACCGTGCGCGAGATCGCGGAACGCGTCGGTGCCGCCGACGACGACGTGCTCGAAGCCCTGGACGCCGCGCGCGCCTACACCGCCGACTCGTTGGACGCCCCGGTGGGCAACGAGGAGGGCGGGTTGACGACCGGCGACACCCTCGCCGTCCACGACGAGCGCTTCGAACAGCTCGACGGGTGGGCGAGCGTCGCCCCGCTGATCGACCGGCTCCCCGAGAGGGAGCGGACGATCCTGTAC
Organism: uncultured Actinomycetes bacterium; assembly: GCA_963734275.1. Taxonomy (GTDB): domain Bacteria; phylum Actinomycetota; class UBA4738; order UBA4738; family HRBIN12; genus CAVTGO01. The sequence goes on along the minus strand of CAVTGO010000007.1, from coordinate 69,078 downwards.
ATGCGGTTCTTCGAGGAGAAGTCGCAGAGCCAGATCGCCGAGGTGCTCGGGATCAGCCAGATGCACGTTTCCCGTCTGCTGGCGAAGGTGCTCGCGACGCTGCGCGGATCCGCGGACACGTGAGCTCGCGCGTTTGGTGGTGGGACGGCCCGGGTAGCCATCGGTCATGCCGACCCCCGAACGTTCCCGTGCAGCAAGGACGACCATCACGAGCTATCCCAACGGTCCGCTGATCGTTCGAGGTGATTTCGAGATGGTCGATCACGAGGGGAATGCGATGCCAAGCATGCGGCGTGCGGTCGCCCTGTGTCGATGCGGGCGGTCGCAGTTGGCCCCGATCTGCGACGGGACGCATAAGGCCGGCAAGTCCATCGACGACTAGGCTTCAACCCGCTCCTTCACCTCGGCTATCGGTGCGAGCAGCGACGACTCGTCCCGCGACCATGTATCGAGCAATCCCTCCGCGAACCGCCGCTCCATCTCGGCCAGCGCGAGCGCCCCGAACAAGACGTCTCGGGCCAGGTGCGGCTCATCGGCGGCCAGCGTCCCCGCTAGGTCGTACGTGGCGATCATGTCGTGGACCGCGTCGGCCTCGACGTGTTCGTCGAAGAAGTCGGTGGCGTCCTCGTCCAAGCCGAGACGTCGCAGACCATCTCCGTAGCGTCGGTTCGGGATCGACGAGGTGAGCTCGAAGTACGCGAGATGACCGGCGAGCGCTCCCCGGGAGCGCCGGTGGAGCGCGAACAGCGAAAGGAGGTTCACGGTCGCGAGGGTCGACCCCGGCACGATATCCAGATAGGCGCCGTAGCCGTCATCCAGACCAAGCCCTCGCATCGTCTTCGCGAACAGCGTCGAGTGCATCCGTTCGGGCCTACCCGCGCCGTACTCGTCGGCCTGCACCTCGACGAGAGCGGACTTCGCCTTACCCTCGAGCCTCGGGATGGCGAACGAGTGTGGGTCCGCCTCCTTCAGGTGGTAGGCCGAGCGATGCACGACGAACTCCCGGAACTGCTCGAGGGTCGCCTCGCGGGCGAGGAACCCCGATATCGAAGGGCCACCCTCCTCCCTCGAGGCCTCGACGATGAGGTCGGCGATCCCGCCGGGTTCGGGGTCGGCCTCGATCGCGACCTCCTCGGCGACGGCGGTCTCGAAGACAGCCTCCAGCCCCAGGCGGAATGCGAGGAGCGACGGATCCCACTCCCAACGCTCGTCCGCACCGGCGACGCTCCGGTAATGGAGCTCGTAGCACAGGTAGAGGGACAGGTGGAGGTCGTCATCGGAGAGCGGGTCGTGGGCGGACGGGGTGGGGGCCTTGCCGAGGTCGCCCGGCTCGCGCTTGAGACCGCCGAGCACGAACCCGCTCAGGGGGCCTCGCGGTTCGGGCCGGGGCAGCGTCTGCACGGCGCCATCGTTCCCGGCACAGGACCCCCCAAACGCGCGCCAGCGACGTTTCGCGCGTGACGGGGACGGGTACCCCCCGGCCATGGAAGACAAGGTCGGTGTCGATGCGGACCGGGTGATCCGAGGCAAGGTTCCCGGGACGTCAAACGGCGCGCCGAAGCGGGCCGACGCCGGGCGCACCTGCGGCCGACACGGCTGCACGACCGTCCTGTCCGTCTACAACGCCGGGGCGCGCTGCTGGCAGCACACGCCGACGGCACCGTACTTCCTGCACGTCGGGCGGATCCGTCCGGCTGGCTGAGTGAGACCGGCCTTGCAGACGCAACGCAGTGGCCGTCAAGAGAAGGAGGCGTGAGATGGGGATCATCGCGTGGCTGATCGTAGGACTCATCGCTGGCGCGCTTGCGCGGCTGCTCGTTCCTGGCCGTGACGAGATGGGCCTGCTCGGAACGATGCTCCTCGGACTGGTCGGTTCCGTGATCGGTGGCCTGATCGGCGACATGTTCGCCGCGGGCGACCAAGACTTCAGCCCGGCGGGATTGATCGGGTCCTTACTGGGTGCCGTGCTCGCGCTGGTGATCTATCGCGCGACGATGCGTCGTCGGACGGTGGCCTAGCCGGAGGTCGACCGGAACGAATGGGACGAGCTCGAGAAGGAGTTGATGGATGATGACGACGCTCCTGAAGTGCCTCGCCTGTGGAGAGATCAGTGTGACGCGCGCCGGTCGCACCACCTGCCCATGCGGGCGTTCGGCCGCGCGGTGCGACGAGACCGTCGTGGAGATCCAGGGGCCCGCCCGCATCCTCGTCCCGGCCGAGGACGTCGAGACGGTGGACGGTCTCCCGTGGATGACGGTCCCCGAGGAACCGCTCGTTGTCCGACGGGCTGCGGTATCGCCGCTCGTCTAGCCCCGGACCCGTAGACTCCGCCGCGTGCCAAGCACGCTTCGGGGGGCCATCGCCGCGCCGGTCACGCCGCTCGCCGACGACGGCGCGGGGCTCGACGAGTCCGCGTTCGGACCGCTCGTCCGGTTCTTGGCCGAGGGTGGCGTCGACGGCCTCCTCACGTGCGGGACCACCGGCGAGGGGATCCTGCTCTCGATGGACGAGCGGCGACGGGCGACCGAGCTCTTCCTCGGCTCCCGGCCCGATGGCTTCCTGGTGGCCGCGCACGCGGGCGCGCAGACCACGGCGGACACCGTGGTGCTCGCGGCGCATGCGCGAGACGCCGGCGCCGACGCGGTGGCCGTGATCGCGCCTCCGTACTTCCCCCTGGATGAGCACGAGCTGTTCGAGCACCTGCGGGCGGCGGCCGAGGCGGCCGCACCGCTGCCGTTCTACCCGTACGGGTTCGCGGGACGCTCGGGCTACCCTCTCCCCGTCGGCGTCGTCGAACGGCTGCGTGACACCGCCCCCAACCTCGCGGGCCTCAAGATCTCCGACACCCCCTGGGAGGCGGTGACCCCGTACCTGCTCGAGGGCCTGGATCTGTTCGTGGGATCCGAACCCCTCGTGCTCCGGGGGCTGGAGCGTGGCGCCGCGGGCGCGGTCTCGGGCCTCGCGACCGCCTTTCCCGAGATCGTGGCCGAGCTGGTGCACGAGCGGAGCTCACGGGCCGGCGAGCACGTCACGAGGCTCAGGCGCCTCCTCGGGCCCCTCCCGTTCCACGCAGCGCTGAAGGTCATCCTCGAGGCACGCGGCGTGCCCGTGGGCCCCGCCGTCCGCGCCCCGCTGCGTCCCCTGATGCCGGACGAACGAGACATCGCCCTCGGGGCAGCCCGCGCCGTCGGCGTGGCTCTCTGAGCGCGGAACCGCAGGTCACCGGCCTTCGTTGACACCGTCTCGGCGGTGGGGATACCTTTTGCACCTGCAAATCCGACTGGTGGGATAGGGATTTGATCCGCACTCGTATCGCCGGACAGGTCGGGGCGATGATCCCCGCGCGTCTGTGCTGCTGTCCGAAGTCCGGCGGCGGTGCCGTGCGGCCCTAGCCTCGATCAGCCCACCCGGCACCGCCTCCGAGGAGCCGCAACCCGCGGCTCCTTTCCCTATCCCGGATGAGAGATCGGCGATGGCAGGAACCACACCCAGCACACCCAGGAAGCGCGGCGAGGGCCAGTGGGGCCTCGGATACTTCGAGCCGCTCAACCCGGCCGAGCGCGCCAAGCGCGACGACGACGGCCTCCACGTCCGCGCCCGGATCGAGACGAAGTACTCGAAGGAGGGCTTCCGCTCGATCGACAAGGTGGACCTGCGGAGCCGGATGCGCTGGTGGGGCCTGTACACGCAGCGCCGCCAGGGGATCTCCGGGGGCGCGACCGCCACGGTCGAGCCGCACGAGCTGGAGGACGAGTTCTTCATGCTCCGCATCCGGATCCCGGGCGGGCAGCTCTCGACCGAGCAGCTCCGCGCGATCGCGTGGTGCTCGGAACGGTTCGGCCGTGACGTCGCCGACGTGACCGACCGGCAGAACGTCCAGCTGCACTGGATCCGGATCGAGGACGTCCCGCGGATCTGGGAGTCGCTCGAGGGCGTCGGGCTGTCCACGCAGGAGGCATGCGGAGACACGCCGCGGGTGATGCTCGGATGTCCGCTCGCGGGCGTGGACGCGACGGAGATCCTCGACGCCACGCCGCAGCTCCTCGAGACCGAGCGGCGCTTCATCGGCGACCCGGCCTTCTCGAACCTACCGCGCAAGTACAAGACCTCGATCAGCGGGTGCCGCCAGCAGTGCGCGCAGCACGAGATCAACGACGTCTCGTTCGTGGGCGTGGAACGTGGCGGCGTGGGCGGGTTCGACCTGTGGGTCGGCGGCGGCCTGTCGACGAGCCCGCACATGGCGCAGCGGCTCGGGGCGTTCGTCGAGCCGGACCGGGTCGCCGATGTCTGGGCTGCGGTGACCGGCACGTTCCGCGACTACGGATACCGCCGAGCCCGCAACCACGCCCGGCTGAAGTTCCTGATCGCCGACTGGGGACCCGTCCGGTTCCGCGAGGTGATGGAGAAGGAGTACCTCGGCTCCGCCCTGCCCGACGGCGACGCCCCCCCGGCTTCGACGGACGCGCAGCGCGACCACGTGGGGGCCTTCCCGCAGGCTGACGGGCGCTCCTACGTGGGCTTCGCGCCCAAGGCCGGGCGCGTCCCCGGCCAGCAGCTCCGCCGCATCGCCGACCTGGCGGACGGGTTCGGGGACGGGCGGGTCCGGACCACGACGCAGCAGAAGCTGGTGATCCTGGGGGTCGAGCCCGAGCGGGTCGAGGACCTCGTGGCCGCGCTCGAGGACGAGGACCTGCGGGTGCGTCCGAGTGCCTTCCGAACCGGCCTGATGGCGTGCACCGGGATCGAGTTCTGCAAGCTCGCCTTGACGGAGACCAAGGGCCGCGCGATGTGGCTCGCGCAGGAGCTCGAGGAGCGACTGCCGGGCTTCGACGAGGATCTGCGGATCCACGTGAACGGGTGCCCGAACTCGTGCGCGCGGTTCCAGGTGGCCGACATCGGGCTGATGGGCGCGGTCCGGCCACGGCCGGACGGCACGAGGAGCGAGTCGTTCCTGGTGCATCTGGGAGGCGGTCTCGGCGAGGGGGGAGGGTTCGCGCGCAAGGCCAAGGGCGTCCGCGTGTTCGCCGAGGACGCGGCCGATTACGTCGAGACGCTGCTTCGCCGGTACACCCATCGTCGGAACGGCAGCGCGAGCTTCCGCGAGTTCGTTCGTTCGCTCTCCGAGGACGAGCTCGCCGAGTTCGCCAGGTGGGATCCGCGATGACCGCCGACACGCCGCGCGCGCAGCCGTTCTACTGCCCGTACTGCGGCGAGACCGACCTGCGTCCCGACGACCCGAGCGGGTGGGTCTGCCGGGTCTGCGACCGGCGTTTCGAGCTTGCCTTCCTCGGCCTGCGGGGGGAGGGATCTGCGTGAGCGAGCGTGAGCCGATCCACGAACCGACGATCCCGGTCCTCGACGAGGAGGCCGCGTGGGTGCACGAAGCCGCCGAGCGCTTCGAGCACGCGAGCGCGCAGGAGCTGCTCGCATGGGGGCTCGAGCGCTTCCATCCGCGGATGGCGATCAGCGCGGCCGGCGGCGTGGACGGGATGGTCCTCACCGACATGGCCTGGCGCATCGATCCGAGCGTGCGCGTGTTCACGCTCGACACCGGGCGGCTGCCCGCCGAGACCTATGCGCTGTTCGAGGAGGTCCGCGAGCGCTACGGGATCGAGGTCGAGTGGGAGTTCCCCGAGCGCACAGACGTGGAGCGCCTCATGAAGGAGAACGGCCCGAACCTCATGTACAAGGGCGTGGACCGGCGGCTCGCGTGCTGCGAGATCCGCAAGGTGGATCCGCTGAAGCGCAAGCTCGCCACGCTGGACGCCTGGGTGGCGGGCCTTCGCCGCGAACAGTGGAAGAGCCGGAAGAACATCACCAAGATCGAGCTCGACCGAGACCATGGCGGCATCGTGAAGCTGAACCCGCTGGCGGACTGGACGCTCGAGCAGGTGTGGGACTACATCCGCGAGCACGAGGTCCCGTACCACGAGCTGTTCGACCACGGGTACACCTCGATCGGCTGCGCGCCGTGCACGCGGGCCGTGCTCCCCGGCGAGCACGAGCGCGCGGGACGCTGGTGGTGGGAGTCCGAGGCCGACAAGGAGTGCGGCATCCACTGTTCGGTCCAGCTGCTCGGCACCCCGAGCGACACGGAGAAGGCGAACGGGACGACCGGCGGCGAGACCGCGGCGCCGACCCTCGCCGAGGAGGCCTCCTAGCCATGCCGTTCGCCTATCCGGTGTTCCTGGAGCTCGCCGGCCGCCGTGCGGTCGTGATCGGCTCGCTCGCGATCGCCGAGGGCAAGGCCGAGGCACTGCGCTCGGCGGGCGCCACGGTGGACGTGTTCGAGGCCGATCCGGCCCACGCTCTCCAGCACCTCCTCCGAGCGGGTGACCAGCTCGGCGCCCTCGCGGATCATCCGGTGGCAGCCCGCGGACACCCCGGACGTGACGGGCCCGGGCACGGCCATGACGTGGCGCCCGAGCCGCGCGGCGTCGGCCGCGGTGCGCGCCGCGCCGCTGCGCAGGCCGGCCTCCACGACGACCACGCCCGCCGCCATCGCGGCGATCAGCCGGTTGCGGACCAGGAAGCGGTGCTTGGCCGGCGACGGCTCCGGGCGGGTACTCGCTGACGACCAGGCCGCTGCGCGGCGACCCGTCGAGCAGGGTCTCGTGCGCCGCGGGGTAGGCGCGGTCGACGCCGCACGCCAGGACCGCGACCGTCGGCCCCCGATGCTCAGCGCCCCGCGGTGCGCCGCGCCGTCGATCCCGATCGCGGCGCCGGAGACCACGGTGTAGCCGCGCTCGGCCGCCGCGACCGCCGAGCTCCTCCGCGACATGCCGCCCGTAGGGGGTGCACGCCCGGGAGCCCACGATCGCGACGGCCCGCTCGCACAGCCCGGCGAGCCGGCCGGGCCCGCGGACCCACAGCGCGAGCGGGGGCGCGAGCTCGGGTCGGCGCTGACCGCGAAGGCGCTGAAGGGCCACTGCGGCCAGTCGTCGTGCTCCGGGGTGAGCAGCCGCGCACCGCAGCCCGCCGCGGCGGCGAGGTCGGCGGCCGCGTGATCGGCGGGGCGCCGGGCCGCGGTCTCCCGGCCGACCGGCTCCGGGACCTCGCCCCGGCGCACCCGGGCGGCCGCCGCGACGGGGCCGAGCTCCTCGACGAACCCGACCAACGCGGGCGCGGGCGGCTCGGCGACCCGCAGGAGATACGCCCGCGCGAGCAGCACCTCCTCCCCGCCATCGGCTCGGACGCCCGCCGCCCCGTCATCACGCCGCCCGCCGCTCACGGAAGTACAGCGCGGTCTCCACGGCGTCGCGGTCGGGACTGCTCCAAACCGACGAGATCGGCGAGCGTCCACGCGACCCGCAGCGCGCGGTCGGCGCCCCGGGCCGTGAGCGTTCCGGCCCGCAGGCCCGCCTCGAGCGGCCGCACGGCACTGCCGGGAACGCGAACCGGCTGCGCAGCGCGGGTCCGGGCACCTCCGCGTTGGTGCGCCATCCGTGCCCGGACCAGCGCTGCGCCGCGGCCGCCCGCGCGGCGAGCACGCGCGCCCGGACCGTCGCCGTGCTCTCCGTCCGTCTCGTCGGCGAGGGTGAGCGCGGTGATCGGGAACATCCGGGCGCGCAGGTCGACCCGGTCGAGCAATGGACCGGACAGCCGGCCGAGGTAGCGCCGCCGCACCAGCGAGGGCATACGCAGTCGCGGTCGTGGACCGGCGCGCACGGGCACGGGTTCGCGGCGAGGACGAGCTGGAACCGGGCTGAGCTCGGTCGACGAACATCCACGCGGCGATCACGCCCACGTCCAAGGTCGTCGGGAACGCGGCACCGATGCCGTATTCACTCAGGCCGTTCGCGGCCAGGCCGGACCCCGGATCGCCTCCGGGCCGTGGTGGCCCGAGCGGCAGTGTCGAGCTGCCCACGAGCTTCGACATTGCGACCAGACCAGCGGCGCAGACAAGCGCGGCGAGCAGCATTCGCCCGACACGGGCGAAGTGGCGTAGGACGAGTTGGCTGATGAACCCGAGAATCGCCGCGACGAGAAACGCGATCTGACAGGTGCTGACAATGCCCGACACGAGCCACCGCGGGACCGAACCGAGTAGGTCGCCGAAATCGGTCGCGAACTGGCCGTTGTCGGCATCCTGCAACGCCACATACATGAATACGAGCACCACAAGCGACCCGAGAAGCCGAATCGCGGTGACCGGCGATCTCACATACGTCGGCTCAGGTGGCTCGGACACCAAGAACGCCGGTCGCTCCGCTGAGACGTCAAGCATGCGCGGAAATCTCGGTCCAAGGAAAGCGCGGCAGGCCGATCACACCGAGCTCGTCCAAGATCGCTTCAGCTCGACCTTGCAGTTCATACGCTTCCTCGGCGTTGCCGTTGACCAGCGCGATGTTCGCCCGGCACAAGTCGTTGCACGCACGCTCGTACCTGGACTCACCGGCGCGCGCCGCGGCGTCGTCGATGGCGTGCCGCGCCTCGTCAACCTCGCCGAGCGCAAGCAGTGCCCATGCGCGGGCCCGTTGCAGCTGCACCTTCGCTTTGACCTCGGCGTCACCGGCGAGGCCACCGAGCAGCGAATTGGCGAGATCGAGGGCGTCGGCGCAGTTGCCTCCGAGCAGCAGCGCCTCGACGACGCGGACACGCGTCGAGAACACATATGCCGAGGCGCCGAGGTCGTCGAACGCGGTGACCGCTCGTTCGAGGTGTTCCATGCCTTGGTCGACGCTTCCGCCGAGCACCTCGACCCACCCGAGGTTTGCCGTGGTGACCCAGATCCCGGCGGGGTATCCGGCGGATCGGAATACGCGGAGCGCCTTGCGAAACACCTGTATGGCTTCGTCGATGCGACCTTGATCGCAGAGCAACTCGCCCGCGTTGCTCTGGCCGGTGGCGAGACCCACGACGTCACCGGCGCGCTCGGCAGCTTGGCATGCCTGGGCGTAGGCGTCGAGAGCCCTGGACCACTGACCGGCGTGGTACTCGACGATGCCCAGGTTGTTCCACACGTTGCATAGCCCGACGTCGTCGCGGAGGTCTTCGTAGATCGGCAGGGCAAGCTCGCGGTAGGCGACCACGTCATGACGACCAAGGGAGAACATCCCGAGATCGAGGAGGTAATAGGCGTGGGCGAGCGAGGCACGGTCGCCGGCGATCTCCGCGTTGACGACAGCTTCCTCGGCCCAGCGCACCAGCTCGCCGTACCGGCCCTGGCGATAACGCACGCCGGCGTACGCCAATGCCAGCGTGGCGCGCAGCCCGGCGGCGGGCGCAGCGATCTCCTGGCGTTCGAGCATGTTGAGGCCACGGCGGTACCAGCGCAGCGCCTCGCTGTACCGGCCGATGCGTTCGCGCAGCACACCTTCTTTGTGCAGGAGCCGCACGCGATCCGCTCCCTCGACCTTGAGACTCGCGACGCGTCGGTACGCCCGGGCTGCGTCGTCATAGCGTCCGGCGAGCTCGGACACGTCGCCGAGGGCTTCGGCGACAGCGACCAGGTCCGGCTTGGGCACGCGAATGGTGCGCCCGTTGTCGAGGGCGCGTCGATAGAACTCGGCCGCCTCGACGTTGGCGTTCTTCGCGCGCGATCGATCTGCGGCAATGCGTGAGTAGCGCCACGCACGATCGCGCGCACCGGCGGCGTCGAAGTGCGTGGACAACAGCTCCGCCCACTCGTCGTAACGCTCGCCGGCCCGTGCCTCGATCGCGTCGCCGACGCGGCGATGAGCTTCGCGACGACGTCGGTACGACATGCCCTCGTATGCGACGTGACGATGGAGGCCATGACGAAACTGGAGCAGGTCGTTTGAGATCGTCACAAACACCTCCAGATCGCGCCATCGCTCGGGCGACCTCACCGACTCGTCGCCGAGCGCGATCGCAAGGATCTCGGTGTCAATGACAGTGCCGAGCACGGACGCCTCGCGGAGTAGCAACCTGTCGGCCGCAGCGAGCAGATCGAGGCGCGAGGTCACCAGCGCCTCGATCGTCTCGGGCAGCGCATCGCCGTAGCCCTGCTGCGCGGCGGAGTTCACGAGCTCGATGACGAACAGTGGATTTCCGCCGGAACGCTCGACGAGACGATCCCAGTCGTCAGGCCGCAGCGTGCCGGCCTCACCCGCGACGGCAGCAGCGAGTTCGAGAGAAGCGGCGGCATCCAACGGTTCCAGATCGATGACCGTGTGCACCGCCGGAGGCAGAGCACTGAACAACGGCCCCGACGGTCGGCGAGTCATCAGGACCGCCCACGGCCGTTCGGCGATGTCCTCGAACACTGTGCCGAGTGCGTCGCGCGACGCATCGTCGATCCACTGCACGTCTTCGATCACGAGCAGCGACGGGCGCCGCACAGCGGCCGTGAGGAGATCCGCAATGGCTCGGTGCGTCCTCTCACGACGGAACGCTGCGGCGATCCGATTCGCTTCGGCGGTCGGAGCGACGGCGGCGTCAGCGACGAGGCCGACGAGCGGCAGCCATGGCAACTGTTCGGGTGCGACTCGCTGAACCCACTCGGTCAGCGCGGCACCTGCCTTGTCGGCTGGCGTCACCAGCGCAGAACCGGACAGCGTGCGCAAGAGCAGCCGCAACACGAAGTATGGCGAGGATCGTGCGTACTGACCACAGATCACCGTGACGTGCGGAAGTCCGGCGCGTCCGCGGATCTCGTCGATGAGCCGAGTCTTGCCCGATCCCGCATCACCGGAGATCTCGACGACGCCGCCGTGGCCGGCGCGTGCGCCCTGTACGACTCGTTCGAGCATCGCCAGCTCGCGTTGCCGCCCGACGAGTGCCAGCACGTGCCCACCTCCGCCGGCGTCACGTCCCTCAAGGCGCCCGAGGACAGATGCGGTGATCGGCTCCGATTTACCCTTGACGAAGAACGGCTCGAGGGTGTCGAGCTCGTATCGGGTACGGGCGCGGTCGGTCAGCGCCTTCGATGCCACGACTTGACCGGTTCCCGCCTTGGCCATGAGACGGGCCGCCACGTTGACGGCATCACCCATGATGGTGAACGTTCGCCGGCGTGATGAGCCGAGGTCGCCGACGAAGACGGGTCCGCAGTTCACCCCGATCCGAACGTCGAAGTCGATGGCCTGCTCCACGATCGTGCGAACCGTTCGGAGCATCCGATCCTCGTCGTCCTCGGATGCCGTGGGCGCGCCCGCGGCGAGGATGATCTTGCCGCCGTCGGCGACGATGTCCGTCGCCAGCCAGTGAACGCCGTTCTCTCGTGCAGCATCGGCCACGATCGACACGAGATGTTGGAGGTGTCCGGCGAGCACTTCAGGGCCCTCGTGCTCGAGTTGGTCGGTGTGGGAGAACTTGACGAACGCGACGGTCACGCGTCGGTGCTCGGCCGGAGCGCCGACGAGGATCTGCTCGCGCTGCGCATCCGGCAGGTAGCGGGCAGGGTCGGCGTCGGCGCGATGCGTTTCCGGATCACTGACGTTTCCCATGAGGGCTGGCGTGCCGGTGAGTTGCCGTCGGCCGTGCTCGAGCACATCGCCCGTCAGCTCTGCGGGCAGCAGCGAAGCGGTGGCACTGCTCAGAAGAATCTCTCCAGCGTTGGCCATTGCCTCGCAGTCGACCGTCTCGGACGCTCCGCGACCCGTGATCACGAGATCGGTGTGACCTGCCTGCAACGAGTAGATGGTGAACCGACCCGAGTGCATCCCTTGCGAGATCGCCAGCTGCACACGGCCGGCGAAGGCGCCGACAAGCGGACGGGCGACGGTGGCACGCATGTCCGCCGCCGCGTGACACGCTCGCGCAGCGTGATCGGGACCGTCGAACAGGATGAGCAGAGCGTCGCCGCCGAACTTGAGGATGTCTCCGAATTGGACGTGCACTGCTTCGATCATCGGCTCGAAGCAGTCGTTCAAGATGTTGGTCAGCTCTTCGGCGCCTTCTCGACCGAGTCCGGCCAGTCGCTCGGACAACGCGGTGAAGCCAGAGATGTCTGCAGACACGAGCGTGCCGTCGACCTGGATCCAACCCGGCGCGTCCGTCGGCGGTTCCCACGAAGCAACGAGATGTGGGACGTACGACGCCAGCGTGGCGACGTGGTCAGCCCCGCTGAGCGTCACGACCACCGGCCGGCCTCATTTCAACGTGAATTGAGCCGCGTAGGTTCCGACACCGTTCACGGTGAAGCCGAGGGAGTGGACACCGGCACCGATGGTCGGCAGCTGGCTGGTATCGAGGTTGTAGAGGTAGGACCCACCGGAGAACCGGAACGCGTTGCCGTAGTTGGAGTTGCCCTGGAAGTTCGGCGGCGGAGTCATTGTCCCGTCGATCAGCGTCGCGACGACCGCGATCGACGGTGATGACAGGTTCACACCTGCAGCATTGCACAGGTTCAACTTGATCACCATCGTGCCACCGAGCGGGTTCGGTTTGTTGGGGTCGTACTGCAGGCAGACGTTGTAGCCCACGGTGTAGGAACGGCTGAGTGTCGTCCGGTTGCCGGCCACGTCGACCGCGGTGACCGTGAACGTTCGTGTCCCTATCGATGTTGTGTCGAGCGTCGCCGAGCTGCCGGTGCAGGACGCTATCCCCGAGCCCAGATCGCCGCAGCTGAAGACCGGCGTCACCGATGAACCGAGGACGTAGATGACGTTGGCGGCCGGTGTCGTGATCGTGATCGTGGGCGGACTGAGGTCGACCTTGTACGGGCTGTACGGGCCGGCGACGGCCGAGTTGCCCACGACGTCGGTCACGGTCTTGGTCGATGTGATCGCGGTTTGGGTGGCGGAACCTGCCGCAACGGACGTCGCGAGTGTGAATGGCGACGGGGACGTCGGGGCGAGGCCCGAACCGCCGTCGAGCGCGGTGCACGGCACACTGACGTTCTCCGGGTACCAGGGCGTGGTCGACGGCGGCGTGCATGCCACGGTCGGCGCCTTGAGGTCGATCTTGAACGTGAGCGGTCCCGCGGTCCTGCAGTTGCCCGCGATATCACAGAGCTGCGCCGTGTTCGTGAGCGCCGTCGCTGTCTCGGTGCCGGCGGCGACTGCCGTGGACAGCGCGAAGGAGGTTGCGGTTGCCAACCCCGAGACGGTGTCCGTGGCTGTGCATGTCACGGTCTGGTTCGAGCCGTACCACTTGCTCAGATCCGCGGGACAGGTGAACGCGGGAGGTGTGCGGTCGACCTTCACGGCGATCGTTGCGTTGGCCGACCGGTTACCGGCGACGTCGACCGCGTTGTACGTCACGGTCGTGGTGCCTTCCGCTGTGATGCCCACGTTGGTGCTGAACGGGTTGGCGTTGCCGCTGTTCGCAACCGTCGTGAACGCCGGCGGCGCCGTCGACCAATCGATTGAGGCGACACCCGACAACGCGTCGCTCGCGGTGATCGTCACCGTCGGATTGCTCGTGTACCAACCGCCGTTGCCGAGCGTTCCGCTGGTGACGCTGGCACTCGTCGTCGGGCCCTGACCGTCGATGCGAACCGTGACCGTGGCGTCTGCGCTCTTGTTGCCGGCCGCGTCGGTGGCCGAGTAGGTGATGGTGGTCGTGCCCTGTCCGGTGACGGGGACGACAACGCTCTCGCCGGCGGCCTGCTGCACTGTGCCCTGGTTGATCCGGTACGTGATGACGGCGACACCAGAACCGCCCGGGTCGATTGCGTTGATGGTCACGGATCCGGCAGACGCCAACCAAGCGGGTGCTACAGCCGTCACGATCGGCGCCTTGGTGTCGATCGGAATGACGGCGAGCGAGCTGTTGCCGCAATCATCTCGCGCTTCGAGCACATGGATACCCTCGCCGGTGATCAAGATCACTGTGCCGAGGTAATCGACCCAGCCTGCGCCGTCGAGGTTGTACTCGATCGCACAGCTCGGATCGGCCCCGATGATGGTGGCCTGAACCGGAGGCGAGACGAACCAGCCGTTGACTGCGGTGCCGACCGCGTTCGACGCGCAGGTCGGCATCGAGTGCCGCTCTGATCGTCACGAAGTTCGAAGCCTTATTGTCGCTCGTCGAGCAGTTGCCGTTACCGTCGCACGCCTGCGCGAAGAACTCGATCTGGGCCACCGCGGCCGGCACGACAGCGCCACCCGTCCAATGCGCGACGTCGGCTCGCGGGTCCGTGTCGACCAGGTCAACGGTGCGCCAGATGCGTTCGCTTCTACTCTTGAACACGACTACGACGCGGCGTGCCGTTGCGTCGGTGTCGACAGCGAAGCCCACGGTCTGCGTCGTGCCCGCGAGCACCAACGCTCCGCGTGTGGTCGCGATCGTTGGAGGCAGGAAGTCGTTGCCGGTTCCGTACAGCACTTGCACCGTTGCGTTGTCGAACAGCCGTTGGTCGCCGACGCCCGGACCGGTGGGGCGGAACTGCCCGGCCGAGAACAGCAGGGTGCCGACGGGATCGCCGTTGCCGTCACTCGAACGAGTGGCTCTGGCAAGCGTGGCGGGGAAGATCGCGTCACCCGTCGTGTCGAGCAGCACCTCATTGCCGCCCAGGTCGATGACCGGATGGGAGATGTACGGCTTGAACGCCTCGTTGACACCCGGCGAGGTCTGCACGTCGTGGGAGGTGAGCGCCGTGATGAGCGCGCCGTGCGGTTGGCGACCGGCCGCGGGATCCGTGGAGGCGATCTGCACGTCGGTCACCGACAGCGGCTCGACCGGCCGGTCCTTGACCTGCAACGTGTCGCCGTGGAGTGAGTAGAACGACCCTCGCGCCCGCGGTTGTTGCGAACGACATCGGTCATGTTCAAGGTCACCGGGGCCGACGGCACCGACGTGATCGGATCCGGCGTCGTGACGAGCCCGGCGGTTGCCGCGGCGGGCGCGGCCAAGGGTGCTGCGACCGACTGAGGGCTGGCGGGCGCCGTGGCACCAATTCGGTACATCGGCAGGCCGTAGTGCACTACCTGTTGCAGGGCCTTTTCGTCGTACGGGCTCCACACCTGTGTGGTCTTGGCGTAGTCGCGCTTGGCGAGCGACAGCGCCTGTCCCGTGGTCAACGATCCGTCGACAGAGAGCTCCTTGGCGAACAGTGCCATCAGCCGCTCGGAGTAGGCGACGAGGTCGGTGTCGCCGTACCCGAAGCCAGTGTTGGCGATCCACTGGGCACCACGTTTGGAGAACGACTGCGCCCAGTCGACAGAGTCGGCGGACACACCGAGCTCGACGTCGGACACGCTGAGGCCACCGTGGCATCCCATGCTGAAGAAGAGTCCGTTGGCAAACCGGTCGTCCGACGGCAGATCGGTCGTCGTGAACAGGTCGGTCTGCGTCCCTGTTCGCGTTCTGATCGGCCGGCAAGGCGCGATTGTGGTCGAAGTCCGCGTTGATCGACGCAACATCGGGGTCGGCGGTCACGAAAGCGTTGGTGAGGTTGGCCGTGTTCCACGTCTCGTTGATCAGCCGGGTCGTCGCGAAGCCATCACCGGCGAGCTCGTCGCCGACGGCCTGCGCACCGTCGGTCAAGAAGTCGTAGCCGGTGGCGAGCGCAGAGCTGGTGGTGGCCGGATCGAGCTGGCCGTTGTACTGCGTGAACGTGTCGAGCGCCTTGACGATGTCGGCCCTCGACTCGACGAGGCGCCCCACCGCCAGCTCGGGCACGAAGAGCTCGCGGCCGCTGAGGCGGACGCCGCGAGCGGTGGCGTAGGGATCGTCGGTCTGGATGTAGCCGCGGGCCAGGCTGCCGACCAGGCGATTGTTGTCGGAGAAGCCCTCCGCGTAGTTCGATTCGTTGGCGGTCGCCGTGCCGTCGGCGACCCGGAAGAATGGAATCGCCGTGTCGTCGCCGATCAGCACGAGGTGCTGCAGCGTCGGGTTGGTCGCCTGCACCGCGTCGATCGCCGCGCCGATGTTGCGGGCGACCACGTTCGCCGCGTCGGGCGAACAGCGGTTGGCGTCCCATGTGTCGTAGGCGGCATCCACCGGCAAGATGCCAGCGACCACGCCACCCGGCTGCGCCGTCACGAAGGCCTGCAGGCGGTTCATCACCGCGGTCACGTCGGTGTCGCCCCACAGCTGGCGAAGCCTGTTGGTCGGAACGACGAACAGCGTGTCCATGCCCGCCGGGAGCGTCGGCGCGACCGATGCCGTGGGCTTCGTGCCGTAGCTCTTCGCCGTGCACACACGTAGTCCGAGGGACTGGGTGCGGACGCGTAGCGTGAACGGGAGATCGGAGAACGCTCCGTTGTATCCGGAGACCTGGATCGTGTACGTGCCCGAGCGCAGGTCGCCGATGTCGACCCGTTCACGACTGTTCGATCGCTTGGCGGACAGACCGACGAGGCCGGATCCGGCTGGTGCCGACAGCGGAATGTCGAACTGCGAGTCGGGCGCAACCGACTCGGACGTCGGATCCGCACCGATCTGATGGTCGTCGACAGGGATGATGGCGTCGATCGGGGCACCGCGAAGTGGCGCCGAAACCGGGCCGAAGACCGCGAGGTCGTAATCGGCAGCGAGGTTGGACAAGTACACGCTGGCCTTGCGTCCCTCGGCCGCCTGCTGAGGGGTGACCTGGAACGTCGTGGTGTAGGTGTCGTTGTCGCCTGCAGACACGAGGTGGCCGACGTACAGCGAGTCCGCGCTGAGCGGACCGAATGAGCTGTCGGGGTTCTCGATGACTTCGATCTCGGTCGTCGACGCGGATGTCTTGGTGACGGAACCAAGGGTGGCCGTGCCGTTCACCGTTGCCTCGACGATGCCGGTGCGGATACCGGCGCGTGCCTGCACCGTCAAGGTGTGCGTCCCTGGTGGTACGGCCCCAAGGCCGAACGTCAGCGTCGCTCCCGCGACGTCACAGCGGGAAGGGCGAGCGCGACCGGCGCGGGAGCGGCCGATCCGTTGGCGTCGAAGTTTGCGCTGCCGGGGACGGCGACGAAGCCGGGGGGAAGGCTCAGCGAGACCGAGACGTTCGGCGTCGCGTTGGCCACCGTGATCGTCGTCGTGAAGGTCGCGGGCGCAACCAGCGGCGAACCGAGGTTCTGCAACGGTGTCGCCTCGAGATCGATGTCCTGCCACGGCAGGTCCGCGTCAGCGAGCAGCGCCGGGAACAGATCGGCGAGCGTGAGACCAGCGAGCGGCGAACCGGCAAGCAAGCGCAGCAGGTCGCCAAGTTCGATGCCGTCGGCGGTCATCGCCTGATTCGCTGCCGTGAGTAGGTCACCGACCAGAGCGCCCGCGGTCGTGCCCTGCAAGGCGAGGATCAACGTCGCGATCGTCGCGGTCGACAGAATGGCGCCCGACGCCGCCGCTTGACCGAGCGTTCCGGTCGCACAGTTGACCTTGGTGCAGTCAACGAACGTAGCGAGACTGGTCGACGAGAGCCCTCCGAGTGAGATGTTCGCGAGGCCAGACCCGGCGATGTCGATGCGCGCCAGCGTGATGCGCGCGAGGGTGATGTTTGCAAGCGTTGTGGCGTTGATCGCGATGCGGGCGAGAGTGATGCGGGCGAGAGTCGTGTTGGCAAGGTCGATGCGAGCCAGAGTGATGCGGGCGAGAGTCGCGTCCTCCACATCGATGCTGGAGAGTGTGATCCGTGCCAACGTCGAGGCCAGCAGATCGATCCGGGCCAGAGTGATGCGGGCGAGCGTTGCATCGGTGACGTCGGTGCGGGCGAGCACAGTCGACAAGGGGGTTCTGCCATTGAGATCCGCCGCCGGCACGGCGAGGATTGCAGCCCACTGGTCGAGCGCGGGAACGGCGCTCGACGAATCGGGCGGCAACGTGTTGAAGGTCTGTCCGGCAAAGGCGAACAACACGAGTGGGATCTCGCCGAGCAGTGTCGAGCTGACGTCGAGCTTGCTGAGATCGAGCGACTGCAGCCGCGGCCCGGCAACCGGATCAGCGAGCACGTCGGCCATCGTGAGCGTCTGCAGCGGGACGTTCGCCAACGCCGTCCCGGCCAGCAACGCCTCCCAGCCACCTTCGACGTTGATCTCTGTGATGAGGATGCGTGCAAGTTCGGTGTCAGCGAGGCTGATGCGCGCCAGCGTGATGTCCTCGAGCATGATCCGCGCCAGTGTGATGCGGGCGAGAGTCGTGTTGTTGACGTCGATTCGGGCCAAGGTGGCGCCCGCCAGAGCGATTCGAGCGAGCGTCGTGTCGGCTGTCGTGCTGGTCGACGCGGTCGGATACGCCGTCGCGAGCACCGACGTCGGGATGTTCGAGAGCGGCAGCGTCTGCACGCCGACGTTCACCTTCGCTGGTGTTGCGGCCAGCGAGACGCTGAACGACAGCGGTGAGAGCTCGACGGCGCCCAGATCGCAGGCCGCGCCCGATGGGCGGGGAACGTTGCGCTGATCGATCAGGATCGTGGGGTCGCACGGTGTGGCGTCGATCGCCGGGCTGCCGAGCCGCGGTATCTGCGTCTGTGTCGGACCGCCGTTGTCCGCGAGTGGATCGAGCGCAGGGTCGAGCTGGATCACGGTGCCATCCGGGTTGCAGCCGGGCGTGCTCTCGACGAGGTTGATGCCCTGGAACGTCGGCGTGCCGTAGCAGTCGCGAGCGGTCGGGGCGTTGTTGTCGGCGACGATCGAGCCCTTCAACATGAACGAGCCACCGACGCGGTAGATGCCCCCACCGTTGGAGTTGTTGGAGTTGTTGCTCGTGATGTTGGAGTGAAGGATCAGCACCGGTCCGCTACTGGCGATGCCGCCGCCACCGCCGGCGGCGTTGCCGTACACCGTCGAGTTGCGCACCGTCGCCGTGCCGGCGTTGAACACACCGCCACCCTTACCCGACGACGTGTTGCCCGACAGTGTGCTGCGATCGAGGGTGAGCGTGCCC
The DNA here is from genome assembly GCA_963734275.1 of uncultured Actinomycetes bacterium. Taxonomy (GTDB): domain Bacteria; phylum Actinomycetota; class UBA4738; order UBA4738; family HRBIN12; genus CAVTGO01. The sequence continues at coordinate 50,364 of CAVTGO010000007.1, read as the reverse complement.
GAGTTGTGCACGCCGGCGCCCTCCTTTGCGCTGTTGCCGGTGACCGTGCTCTCGACGACGGCCAAGTTGGTGCCGGCCGCGGTCCGGATGCCACCGCCGCTGCTGGATCCGACACTCCCGCCGGAGACGCGCACTCCACGGATGGTCACAGTGCTCGCGGTGGAGGCGAGATCGAAGACTCGATCGCCCGATCCGACGATGCTGGTCGCGGCGGAGCCGCTCGGCTTGCCCGCGCCGATGATTGCCACAGGCTTCGTGATGTCGAGGTCGCCGGTATCCGAACCAGATCCGCCATTCAGGACATACGTGCCCGCCGGAACTGTGATGGTCGCACCGCTCGACGCATTCGCTGCAGCGACAGCGGCACGCAATGAGCACGAGGAGGTCGGCGTTCCCGCGGTACACGACGCGCCGGACGTCAGGTCGTTCGGCGTCCCGACGATGAACTGCGGTGGTTCGGCGGCCACCACGAGCGTGCTGCCTGCTGATTGGACCACGACCTGCCCGAGCACGAACGCCACCGTGAACGCGACAGCACCGAACCCCATTCGCTTGGTTGCCATCCAGTCCTCCCACGTATTGTCGAACTGCAGACTAAGCGTCGCCTAGTCGGCGGAGCACTACGCACGGACCAGCACGTACCTCGCCACAGCGCTCACCTGGCCGATCCCACCGGAGCACGACCGTCGAGGGCGACGGGCTGGGCAGCATTTTTCGCCGCGGTTTTGCGGGCGCTCCGGAGAACAGCGATGGCGAGCCAGATCAGCCAGACGCTCCAGAGGACGTACCCGAAGAAGTTGACGGTGTCGATGAGGGCGAGGTCCAAGGGGGACAGCACGCCGAGCACGATCATCGCTGCCGAGACCGCTCCGAGCGCGGTGAAGAGCCGTCCGGTGAAGCGGGCGCCGAAGCTTGCGACGACAAGGAGTGTCCAGGCGGCGGTGAGTAGGTAGCCGAAGGTTTCGCCGATCACGGTCCCGAGGATGGTGTGGGCTGTGTCGAAATGGTCCCGTGCGTCGGCGGCGGTGGCCGCGGATGTGCTGGCCGCGTCGCTGGCGAACCCGGGTACGAGCAACGGCCATCTCGCGAGGCCAATGGTCTGGACAACAGCGGCGGCGATGCCGACGGGTACGGCCAACTTCATCCATCGGTCGGAGCGGAGCTTGCCGACTCCGACAGCGATCGGGGCGAACAACGCGGCGGAGAGAGCCAGGATGACGAACCACATGGAGACGCTGGATTGATGTTCGCGGAACCGGTCGAGGATCTCGCCGGTTGGTTCTTTCAAGACGTCGGGGTAGTTGAAGATGCTGCCGAGTGCGGTGAACCCGGCGTTGGTGAGGAGTGCCGCGGTGATGAGTGCGATGGCGGTGAGCTTGCGATTCATGATGCTTCCTTTGCGTGGTTGGCCCACGAGTGCTGTCTGCGAGCGAGCGCGATGGGCAGGATCGACATGGCGGCGGTGACGACGATCGCGCCGCTGGCACCGAACGAGGTGTACTGCGCTTCGACGTCGATGCCGGCAGATGCAGTGATGGTCCAGCCGAGCGCCCACAAGCCCGCGAGCAGCGGCGGCCATGCCAGCACGATTCGTCCGAGCTTGCGGTACAGGACTGCGGCTTGGGCGACGCCGATCACGGCGCCACAGATCACGCCCTGGGTGGCGAGTGCGCCGGTGTTGGTGTGGTAGCCGGCGGCGGCAGCGCCGAGCCCGAGACCGACTGCGAAGCCGACAGAGGTGGCGATGATCCACGCGACGGGCGACGGGCCGGTGCGGCGCATGCCGAGCCACTGGGCGAACCCGAGGATCGCGCCGGTGATCGCTCCGCCGGCGATCGCCGGTGCCGGGACTGTCGACTCGGCCGACGATCTCGGCGACGAAGCCGCCTGCCGGGAAGCCGAGGAAGGTGGGCATCCAGCGCAGGGCGATCTTCGTCCAGCTCCGAGTTGCGGTGACGGTGGTTGTGGTTGCGGTTGCGTTGGGTTGTGGTTGGGGCGTACATGTTGGTCTCCTTGAAGTTGATGATGTCGAGCGAAGGTGCGGTCGGCGACGAGGCGGGTCAGACCGAGACGAGCTCGGGTTCGGGCTGCGGTGCGACCGGGGCCGGCGGGGCGGCGTGGCTGCCTTCGATGTCGAGGCGCGGGATGACCCGGTCGAGCCACTTGGGCATCCACCAGTTCTTGTCGCCGAGCAGTTCCATGGTCGCCGGGACGAGGATCAGGCGGATGATGGTGGCGTCGATGACGACGGCGGCGGCCATGCCGATCCCGATGATCTTCAAGAAGATCTGGTCGTCGAGGATGAACGCCCCGAACACGGCGGTCATGATCAGCGCGGCGGCGGTGATCACCTTGGCGGTGGCGGCGAGGCCGTCGGCGACGGCGGTGGCGTTGTCGCCGGTGCGCAGGTACTCCTCGCGGACTCGGGAGAGCAGGAACACCTCGTAGTCCATCGACAGGCCGAACAGGATCGCGAACATCATCATCGGGATGAACGCCGGGATCGGGGTCGGTGTGGTGATGCCGAACAGCTGGCCGAACCATCCGCCTTCGCAGGCGTAGGCGACGACGCCGTAGGCGGCGATGATCGACAGCAGGTTCAACACCGCGGCCTTGGCGGCGACGAGCACCGAGCGGAACACCGCGAGCAGCAGGAGGAACGACAGCACGATCACTGCGGCGATGAACAGCGGCAGGCGGGCCGAGATGCTGTCGGTCTGATCGACGTAGGAGGCGGTGATGCCACCGACGACGACCTCGAGGTCGGTGCCGGCGAGCGCGTCGGGGACGACGTCGTCGCGCAGCACCGAGAGCAGATCCGTCGTCGCCTCGTCCTGCGGGCTGGCCTCTGGGGTCAGAGCTGATGACGGCGGCGTCGGCGTCGGGGCTGGCGATCGGCGGTGACACGGCGGCGACGCCGGGCGTCGATGCGAGCGTCGCCTGCAGGTCGGCCAGCGTTGCCATCGCCGCCTCGTCGCCGTTGTCGGCGACGAGCACGAAGGTGCCGTTGAAGCCGGCGCCGAAGCCGTCGGTCATCAGGTCGTAGGCACGACGGGTGGTGAGGTTGGTGGGGTCGTTGCCGGCGTCGGGGAACCCGAGACGCAGCCCGAACACGGGAGCGATCAACACGCCGAGGGCGAGCGCTCCGGCGACACCGGTGATGACCGGGCGGCGTTGGATGAAGCGGCTCCAGCTGTACCAGAACCCGCGGCCGGCATGGTCGGCCGACGGATGCCGGAACGGCATCCGCAACCGGTCGATGTTGCGTCCGGTGAAGCCGAGCAGCGCCGGGAGCAGTGTCAGCGCGGCGAGCATGACGGCGAGCACGGTGACCACCGCGGAGAAAGCGACGCCCGGGACGTACGGCTGGTTCATGGTCAGCATGCCGAGCAGGGAGATGACGACGGTGATGCCGGCGAACACGACGGAGCGTCCGGCGGTGCCCATCGCGGTGGCCACTGCCTGCGCTGGGCTGGCGCCGTGGGCGAGCTCGGTGCGGTAGCGGGTGACGATCAACAGTGCGTAGTCGATGCCGACGCCGAGCCCGATCATCGTTGCCACGGAGCTGGCCCATTCGGGGATGTCGAGGATGTTGGTCAGCAGCGTCCCGCCGGCCAGGCCGACGCCGACACCGAACAGCGCGGTGGCGAGCGGCAGTCCCATCGCGACGAGTGACCCGAACGCGATCAGCAGGATGATCGCGGCGACGAGCAGGCCCGGTCCTTCGGCGCCGATGCTGGTGGATTGGGCGTTGTCGATCGCCTGGCCGGCGAGCTCGATCTGCACGCCCGCGGTGCGAGCGTCGGCGGCGAGGTCGAGCATCTCGGTGGCGACGTCGACCGGGAACGCGGCGCTGGTGGAGTCGAGCTGCACGACCGCGTAGCCGGTCGTGCCGTCACCGGAGACCTGGTTGGCGCCGGCTGGATCCCACGGAGCGGTGACCGCCACGATGTGCGGCATCTCACGAACGCGTTCGACGAGCGGTTCGGCGACCGCGACCACGGCCGGCGAGGTCACGCCGGCGTCGTCGTGGATGACGATCGAGATCGTGTCGCCGGCTTGAGCCGGGAACCGTTCGTCGAGCAGATCGATGGCAGCTTTCGAGTCCGTGCCCGGTGACATGAACTCCTGCTTGTTCTCGCCGCCGAAGGTCATCGCCGCGAGGTTGATCGCAACGAGGATGGCGATCCACGCGACGACCACGATGCGACGGTGCCGGAAGGACCAGGAAGTGATGCGCTTCAACATGAGTGCCTGCTTTCGACTGTCGTGCGGGCGGTGGTGCCCGTCGATGCCGATAGTGAGCGGTCGTCATGACACTTCGCTGACAGCAAACGGACCCGGCCGCGTCGCAGGTGTCATGCAAGTGTCAGGACCCCCGTGCAAGCTGGCCACATGACCGACGACAGCGTCGACACCGTGATCCGCCAAGCAATCGGCGGCGACGCGGGGGCGATCACGTGGATCCTGGCGCAAGCCGACACCACCGAATTGGCGGTCGTGATCGCCATGGCAGCGCTCTTGGAACGGCTACCGGGTCGGCTCGACCGGGCCCGCGATGCAGCCGTCGACGAGTCGGGACCGGCAGGTGGTCGAGATCGCCCGAGCCCACTTGAACGGCAGGAGCGAGCTCGTCGACGCCTTGGCCCGCGACCATCTCGTCGACTACCCCGACAGCCTGATCGTCGTCCTGGATCGCCTCCGACGCAGTCGAGCGTTCCCGTGGCAAAGACGTGCTCTGAAGGCGTCGTAGGCTGACGGGTCCGTATGACCGCCCAGATCTCGCCGGCCCGCACCAGCGCACTCAGCGCGAAGACACTCGGGGCATTCGCAGTTGTCGGCGTGGTCATCGCGTTCTCGCTCAGCTCGACGCTCGTCAAACGCGCGCACACCCCGGGCGTCCTCGTCGCGTTCTGGAGGCTCACCACCGTCAGCGTCGTCTGGAACGTCTACCTGCGCACCACTGGGCGGCGGGTCACCATGGCGGATGTACGCCAAGCGTTGATACCGGGCATCTTTTTCGGTCTGAACCTCGCCGTCTTCTTCGCTGGGGCAACCCACAACAGTGTTGCAAACGCCGCGCTCATCGGTTCGCTCTCACCCTTCCTGATCGTGCCCCTCGGTGCCCGTCTCTTCAAGGAACACATCAACCCACGGGCACTGGTGTTCGCGCTTGCGGCATTCGGCGGTCTAGCCATCGTGTTGTTCAGCGCACCGCCAAATGGCGATGCCTCGATCCGCGGAAACGTTTTCGGCGTGCTCGCCATGCTGCTGTGGACCGGCTACGTCACGACGACGCGTGACTTCCGTCGCGACATGGACGTCGCCGTCTTCATGGCGACGATCAGTCCCATCGCAGCTGTCGCTGTCCTTCCGCTGGCGATCACCAACGGAGACGTCTTCGGGATGAGCGGCACGGGATGGACGTACATGCTGATTCTCACCTTCCTCACCGGAGTCGCAGCCCACGGGCTGATGGTCTTCGCCCAGAAGACCATCCCGATCGGCACGATCGGCATCACCCAGGTGATTCAACCTCCGCTCGCGTTCGTCTGGTCGTTCCTGCTGCTCGGCGAGCGACTCAACGGCTGGCAACTCGTCGGCATCGCCATCGTCCTCAGCGGGTTGCTGGCCTTCCTGGTGACCAACCAGCGAGGCAACCGGGCGCACCCGGCGCGGCCTAGCAGGCTCCTATGTGATGCTCCACTGGATTCTGGGCGGCCTCACTGACGCGCAGAGTGGATGGCCGCAGTCGTCGGTCAATGAGACCCGACCTTCGACGGTTCGGCCGTCGGATGCCTCGGGGTCGATGGAATCCAGCTGGAGCTTGGCTCTCCGAAACATGGTGAAGGTTCCGTCGGTGGCTTCTCCCCACGACAGGTAGATGAAGCGTTCACCGTCGCGACCGTGCACGTACGGTCCACTGAACCGACCGGCGCGCACCGCCACATCGAAGTCAAACACGGCTTGCTCCGCGTCACCCCGCACGAGATCGATGACCTCCGTGCCGCGCTGCACCCCAACATGGACCGACGTGTACACGCCCGACTTGGTCGGCGCGGTGGCGCAAGTCATACCCGGCAGTTCGGTTCCGATCACGCGGAAATGTGCCGTCATGTCATGATCGTAGAGCGGTCACCCGGCTTCACTGTCAGACGTAGCCGAATCGATGGGCCGAGCGACTTCGTACAATCAATCAACTCGGAGTGTGGGATGCGTGACCGCAACGGGGCAATGCGCGCCTTCCGCAACGGACACAGCCACCGAGCCGAACAGCGCCGTCTTGAACCCGCTACGTCCCCGCGAACCGATCGTGACGACATCTGCGGTGCGACTTGCTTCGATCAACGCTGGAGTCGCCGGTCCGTCGACGAGTTCGCCGCGCACATTGGTGCCCGTGCGATCTCGGCATTCGTTCACGGCGAGATCGACAACGCATTCTGCCTCTGCCCAGGAGCCATCTCGTTCCCGGGCGTGGATCACCAGCAGATCGGCTCGATGAAGGTTTGCCTCGTCGCAGGCCCAATCGATCGCCGCAGCAGCAGCGCTCGAACCATCGACACCCACCACGATTCGACGCATCGGTCCATTGGTCGAGCCGCGAACGATGACGACAGGGCACGGGCTCCGTCTCATCGCACGCCTGGCAAGAGATCCCAGCAGCACGGTTTCGGCAGACTCCTCGTCAGACGCCGCCAACACGAGCAGATCAGCGTTTCCTGCCTCCTCGATCAGCACACGGCGGCCCGCGATTCGCAGCGAAGACCCTCGGGCTGCAACCTCTCGAGTCGCCCAATCAAGGGCGAGCGCGGCATTCGCGGAACTGTCGAAGCCAACAAGAACTCGGCCCGGCCATGCCGAGCGTTCTCTTCGATCTGGGGCGCGCTCTGCGAACTCACGAGCTTCACTGTGCCAAGCGGATGCCGGCGCGACTAGAGGCTTCTGTCATGACCCATCGGGCCGTTCGCCGGCCAGCACAGGACGGTCACGTCGCGGCGGGCTGCCAATCGACGCTGAACCCGTCAGCGGGGGTCGTGCTGGTGAAGCGGCGACCACTGATCGAAATGACCTCGAGCACCTTCCATCGGTTGCGCCCTTCGGACACCAAGGGGTACGTGTCAGGGAGGTCGACCTGGCCGACGGCGCCGCGCAAATCGCCCCGCACGATGACGCTCCACGCGTTCAAACGAGCGTCGTCGATGTGGTCGACCTCGAGCGACGCAGGTCCTTCATAGCGACCAACAACAGAATGCCGGGCCGCGCGAAACACGAGCCTGAAGTTGTCACCGTCACGCTGCAACCGATAGTTGATCGGGAAGGCCAAGGGATAGCCGAACTCGATCACACAGAGCCGACCCACGGTGTCGCTCTCCAGCCACCCAACGCTTTCCCACTGCGGCGCTTCGAATTGTGTAGCTCCCATGATTCCTCCGTTGGCCAATCGTGCCGACCCGGACTCGATCGAGTTCGAGATGTGTTGCGAAGTCCCGTGGTCACTGTGCTGATTGCACCGTCTCCTCGGTAGAGGCTTCCGTCACGAAGCACGGGTGACGTCCTCGGTCAGTTGGCGGTCAGAGGCCAGGCCTTGATCGTCTCGTACCGAGACCCTCGAGGAGCCGGTCGGCTCTCGACGAGCGCAACCTCGTTCACATCGAACGACGCGCTCACGGGTTCTCCGAGCACACGAGGCGTCGGGGCGTGTGGCTTCACCCGTGCGAGTGTCAGGTGGCCGACAAACCGTCGACGCGGTGCCTCGCCGATCTGGCTGGTGAGCCTCTTCACTGCGTCGGCAAGCGCATCTAGTCCCTTTACCGGAACGACGAGGGCTCGCTCTGTCATGAACTCGATCGCCGGTCCGAGGTGTGCCCGGGCAGTCGCAACGGTGGCGCCATCGAGCGCGTTGATCACCTCATCGGCGTTCGACTCGCCGAGGAACCGCAACGTGATGTGCCACTTCTCGGCAGGAACGAAACGAATCCCGTCCTGGTCCTTGCGAGGCAACGATGACAGCTCTGCGACCACCTCCTCAGTGGGCCACACCGCGATGAACAGTCGTGCCATTCCCGCGCCGTGGTGCTGTCAGGCGGTTGCGGGGAGGTTTCGGAGGCGTCGTTGGTCGTGGCGGGCGAGGAGGCCGAGGCCGAGCGCCACAGCGAGGAAGCCCACGGCGATGAGCCACTCGAGGGAGCCGTTGCCGCCATCGGGTTCGACGCCGAAAATCTCCTCGATCCACTCGGGCCACACCAGCGTCAACAGCGATAGCGCTGCTCCAACGATGGCGAGAATCGTCTCGATCCGAACTCGCATACGCAGACTTCGTTCCATGCCGACTTCCTTTCGAGCTCGTGCCGCCGGATTCCGGGCAGTGCTGAAGCAGCGTAAGGCATCGGTTCCGATACAGGCAAAGGCGAACGCGTGCCCGAAACAGTGCTTGCAGAACGGTCCAACTGGGCAGCCTTGTGAGGATGGACAACAAGAACGAGCACGTCACGGATGACGAGTCGGACCGGCAGCTGAACGAACTGCTTCAGGAATTGAGGTTGGCGTTGCCTGGCACGACGGTGCTCTTCGCATTCCTGCTGTCGGTTCCGTTCTCGGCTCGCTTCGACTCGGTGACGACCGCTGATCGGATCGTCTTTTTCATCGCCTTCCTCGCTGCCGGCCTCGCCCTGGTCTGCCTCCTGGCAGAAGCCGGCTACCACCGAGTGCGCGGAAAGCCGTACGACAAGCAGGTGATGATCAGGACGATTTCGCACCAGGCGACAGCGGGCTTGGCCGTCCTCGGCGTGTCCCTGATTTGTTGTGTGATCCTCGTCGCCGACTTTGTCTACGGCTCGACCGCCGCTCTCTTCGTGGCTCTTCCTCTCTGCATCGGGTCGGTGTGGATGTGGTTCGGGTTGCCACTGTGGCGTCGCTGGCGCGGAGACCCGCCGGAGTAGCGTACGGTTCGCGTCGGCTCAGCTGGTGACGTCGTAGATGGGTTCGCCGAGCTGGTCCTCGATCAGCCTCATGCCGAGGCCCGAATCGTCGGACTGTGGCACCAGAAACGAGCCTTGCCGCGACGCCGGACCGCTGACGGGCGACGAGTTGACCCAGTTGCCGAAATCAACAGTGTGCGCGCGGTGCCGTAACGGGGTCGACCCGTTCAGATGAGCGAACGCCATGGTGACGAGGTCGCCGCCTCCGGCGTCTTCGACGGTGACGGCCACACCGAGTTCGACCGCGACGTCGCGCATCAGCTTGGCGGGCGTGATGCCGCCGACGCGGGTGAGCTTGACGGTGATCCCGTCTGCGATGCCGGCGCGATGGGCGGTCAACAACGCGCCGAGCGACACCATCGTTTCATCGAGCACCATCGGCCCGCCCCAGATGCTGCGCAGGGCGATGCAGTCGTCCAGCGTCGCACACGGTTGCTCGAGGAGGACGCCCGCGCCGTCGCCACCGAGAGCCCGGACGAAGGCTCTCGCGGCGCCGAGCAGGAAGCCGCAATTGGCGTCCGCGTAGATCGGTATCTCCGGCCCCACCGCCTCACGCACGGCGAGGACGCGCGCCGCGTCGACCAGCGGATCGTCGCCGACCTTGACCTGGAGTCGCGGATAGCCCTGACCGAGTCGCTCGAGCGCCTTCGCCGCAGCCTCCTCCGGGGTTGCCCCCTGAACCGGACGGTAGAGCGGGGTTGCCCCGGCGTCGTCGCCGCCGAGGAGTTGCCACAGCGGAACGCCGGCGAGCCGTGCGGCGAGATCCCAGCAGGCCATGTCGATGCCCGCCTTGGCGTACGGATGGCCGGTCAGGACCCGGTGCATGGCTCGGGCGACGGACTGCGGGGATCGCGGATCGCAGCCGACCACGCCCGGCCCGAGCAAATCGAGCGCGGCACGCTGACCGCCCGGGTATGCGGCGTCGTAGGTGACGCCCGTCGTGCCCGACTCACCGATGCCGACCGTGCCGTCGTCGGCGACGAGACGCACGACGAGCGCGTCCATGCCAGTCGTGATCCGGTCGCCGGACATGCGGTAGGTGCCTTCGGCGTAGGGCAGATGGACCAGCCACGCGGTGATCCGTTCGATCGTTCGAGCACTCATCGTGTCGACCGTACCCGAGGCGGCCGCTCGCAGTTTTATGCACCGTTAGTCTGTGCCGATGCAGTGTCCGGAAGCCGTCCGACGTTGACGGACACCTCCTCGGCCACGTTGACGCTGGATGAAGTCGAGGCGCTCAGCTATCGCGCGCTGACGGCCGCCGGTGCCAGTTCTGCACAGGCCGCGCCAACGGCTCGCAGCATCCGCGATGCAGAGGCGGACGGCATCCGTTCGGTCGGTCTCGCGTACTTGCCCACCTACTGCGAACACGTCGCGTGCGGGAAGGTGGTCGGCGATGCGGTACCCGTCGTGACCATCCCGAGGACGGCGACGGTTGTGGTCGACGCCCATCACGGCTTTGCTCATGCGGCGTTTGAGGTCGGCCGGGCGCCGTTGGTCGACGCCGCCAAGGCCTGCGGCGTCGGCATTCTCAGCATTTCCCACTCGTACTCCGCTGGGGTGCTGGGCTGGTTCGTCGAGCGCCTCGCCGGCGACGGACTGGTCAGCGTGATGTTCGCGAACTCGTCGGCTGCGATGGCGCCGGCGGGTGGTGCGGTCCCCTTCTTCGGTACCAACCCGGTCGCGTGGGCCGCTCCCCGGAAGAACGGGGCAGCGGTCGTGGCGGACCTCTCGTCGTCGGCGGTGGCATGGGTGAAGGTGAACGCGGCCGCGCAGGCGGGCGAGGACATCCCACTGGGGTGGGCGCTCGACGCAGCCGGCAATCCGACAACGGACGCCGCGGCTGGGCTGGCTGGTTCCATGGCTCCGGCAGCGGGTCACAAGGGATCGGCGCTCGCCCTGTTGGTGGACATCATGGGTGGCGGGGTGACCGGGTCGAGTTTCTCGTTCGAGGCGTCAGGGTTCTCCGGCAACGAGGGTGGACCGCCCGATGTCGGTCAGGTGATCCTGGCCATCGATCCGGGGGCCACCGCCGACGAAGGGTTCGTCGACCGGCTGGAGATCGAGTTGGCTGCCATGACGGCGCAGCCCGGCGTTCGGCTGCCCGGTGACCGGCGGCTCGCGCACCGCGAGCACGCGCGAGTGAACGGTGTCGAGGTTCCCGCCGATCTGATGGCGATGCTCGAGGGGTTGGCAGGTAGGTAGGTAAGTACGTAGCCGGTAGGAACGTCACGAAAGTCGATGGTGTAGAAAGAGGCGGGTTGACCTGAAAGGAAAACACGCATGGACGAGATCGAGATCGTCGCTCGGATCGGCAAGCTCGTCGAGCAGGAGCACGCGCTGGAGCGAGCCCACGCCGGGTCGGCTCCGTCCGAGGAAGACATCGCCAACCTTCGGGGAATCGAGGTCGCGCTCGATCAGTGTTGGGATCTGTTGCGTCAACGGCGTGCACGTCGCGAAGCGGGTCAAGATCCGGATGACGCTCAAGTGCGCCCGGAACGGATCGTCGAGGGCTATCAGCAGTGACTGCAACGGAAGGAGGCAACGGTGGCAGGCGTAGCGATCATCACTGAAGCATGCATCGGTGTGAAGGATCGGGCTTGCGTCGATGTGTGCCCGGTTCAGTGCATCTACGAGTTCGATTCGCAGAAGAACGTCCTCTTCTCGGAGGAGGTAGCCGGTAGCGGGGTCATCGAGACCACGCACACACCCGAATCCCGACTCCGTCGCCATCTTCGGTGACACGTTGCTGTACGTGAACCTCGACGAGTGCACCTCGTGCACGGCGTGCTACCAGCCTGATGTCTGTCCGGTCGGCGCGATCTACTCCGAAGAACACGTGCCCGACGGCTCGGCCTCGACGGCCAAGTACAACTCAGAGGACCCCAACAAGGGTCACGACCACACGTTCTTCGTGCAGCTCAGCCGCGACGTTTTCGCAGACTAGGTCCGCGACAGGCGAGAGAGGCGGTCGGCTGGGACCGGGCACCACTGCGTCGCGGTGTCGGCCAGATCCCAGCCGGCGAGGGATGCTCCAGCCTCGTAGGCGCTCTGGAGGAAGTCGAGCAGCGTCGCCTTGGGGTCGGCGGCGCTCCTGACGTCGTCGTAGCGGAGGATGGCGAGCGAGCCGTTCGCCTGCGGCTCCACGCGCTTGCGGCGGGCCGGAGGGGCTGCTCGGGCAGCTCCGGCGGCTCAGGCGCGGTGTAGGAGTAGTAGGCGGGGAACGGGTGTTTTTGTCCCCGGCCCAGAATCCGAAGCTGATGACCTCGTGCGAGTACGCCTCGGCCGTGACCGTGTCGACGCCCGGATCGCGCTCGGCCCGCTTGCCGGAGAACCTGCTGATGGCGAGGTCGAAGCTGTGCCAGAAGAGGTGCACCGGGCTGGCTCTTGCCGCAGTACCAGCCGGCGAACTCCTCGAAGACGTCGGCGCTCCACTGCAGGACGCGGAGGAAGCGGGCGACGGCGTCGGTGTCGTAGCTGGCGTGCTCGTGGTCGTCGGGGAACGGCGTCGTCATGGGCACGCCGAAGGGCTCGGCCCTGATGTCGACGCGCACACCGAGCCGGTCGAGCGCGTCGATGAGCTGCTCGTGGAACTCGGCGACCGACAGCCCGTCGTGCAGCTCGAAGCCGGCCTCTGATTCGGTGGTGCGGGCCCAGAGCCGATGGTCGACGAGGTCGATCTCGATCTCCAGGTTGTGGGCCGTCGACCGGCATGCGGCGGGTGGTCAGGCCCCGGGCCGACGGGTAGAGCGTGACGTTCCACCAGTGGTTGCGCATCGGCATCAGCCCGAGCCGGGTCTTGCCGATGATCTGCGCCCACAGGTGAAGCGGTGTCCTTGGTCGCCTCCCACTCCTGGAGCGAGAGTGCAGGCAGTTGCGTGTTGTCCATCAGACCTCCTCCTTGGTGCTCCTCAGGTTCTCGAGGACGCGGTCGAACACCGGCGGCGAGTACTACGAGTTCGTCATCCGAGAGCAGGTCGAAGAAGTAACGCTGGACGGCTCTCGGCGTGCGCTCGGCGCCGCACCTTCGATGGCCTTTCTGCCGTACCGCGGTCAGTCGCACCATCAGACCCCGAGCATCTCTCGCGCACTCCTCGCGGGTGACCAAGCCGCGCCTTCCATCCGGCTGATGTGATGGGAGAGACGACTGCGGTCCAAACCGATCTCGATCGCCGAGCTTCCGAGCGCCCGAAGCACGCCGCCGGGCGCCTCCGACAGCGGCACCAACACCTTGTAGTCAGGCCCCGACAGACCCGAGTCGCGGACCAGTTGGGCTTCGAGCTCGGCGTAGAGGTGCTGGTTCATGTGGAGGTACGCCTGCCAGACGCGCTGCCTGCCGCTCGTCGAGCCATCGCGGTGTTGCCATCATGCGAATACCGTATCAACTTTTGTTGACGTATCATCAATCTGGAGTATTGTAGACACGTCAACAAAGTTGGATCTGCGGGGAGAACTGAGTCGCCGACCGAAACAAAGGAGCATTTCCATGTCAGATCGAACGCTGAGCATTCTTCGGACCCACGACGACCGACGAGATCCCCGTCGCCGGCACGTACGACGTCGACCGGTGCCCACACCTCGGTCGAGTTCGTCGGGCCGGCACCTGATGATCACCAAGGTCCGCGGCCGCTTCACCGACGTGTCGGGGACGATCACCATCGACGAAGAGCCGGAGCGAGTCCCACGTCGAGGTCGAGCATCGACGTCGCCAGCCTGACACCGGCGACGCCGACCGCGACGCCCACCTACGAAGCGGCGACTTCTTCGACGTCAGAGAGTACCCGACGATCACGTTCCGATCGACGAAGGTCGAGGCGGGCGCTCGGGACCTGGGCGGTGACGGGCGATCTGACCGTGCGCGACGTCACCCGTCCGTCACGCTGCAGGTCGACTTCGACGGCGCCACGCTCACCGATCGGCGACGAGCGCATCGGTTTCAGCGCCGCCACCGACGTCGACCGCGAGGACTTGGGCTGACCTGGAACGTGGCACTCGAGACCGGCGGTGTGCTCGTCGGCAAGAAGGTCCGCATCGAGCTCAACGTCCAAGCCGTCGCCGCGGCGACGGTCGTAGACCGGCCACCAGTGGAGAGCGACGAGCCTGACTCTCTTCGGTCTCGACACGTTCGGCGACGTCACCGACGGCGACGACGGTCGGCCGCTGACGCACGCGCAGACGATCCGCAATCTCGTCGACCAAGGCATCCTGGCCGATCAGGTCGGCCTCGACTTCTTCGGCATCGGCGAGCACCACACCGACGACTTCCCGCTGTCCGCCGGCGACGTGGTGCTGGGTGCGATCGCCTCGCGCACCTACGCGCATCCATCTCGGCTCGGCCGTCACCGTCATCAGCTCCGACGACCCGGTACGGGTCTTCCAGCGCTACGCGACGCTCGACGCGATCTCCAACGGTCGCGCCGAGGTGATCCTGGGTCGCGGGTCGAGCATCGAGTCGTTCCCGCTGTTCGGCTACGACCTCCGCGACTACGAGGAGCTGTTCGAGGAGAAGGTCAACCTCTTCGCCGAGTTGCGCAAGGAGCAGCCGGTGACGTGGAGGGGGCGGACTCGTCCCGTCGCTCGATGGCCTCTCGGTGTACCCACACACCGAGTCCGGATCGATACCGACCTGGATCGGCGTCGGCGGCAACCCCGAATCGGTCGTTCGCGCCGCACGGTACGGGTTCTCGCTCATGCTCGCCATCATCGGTGGCGCCACGCAACGATTCGCCCCGTTCGCCAGCCTGTTCCGCGAGGCCCTGGCCAGGTTCGGGTTCCCGCGCGCAGCCGGTCGGCGTGCACTGCCCTGGGCACGTCGCCGCAACCGACGAACAAGCCCGCGAAGAGTTCTGGCCGTTCTACGTCGACCTGTCACCCGAGTCGCCAGAGAACGCGGATTCGCGGTCCCGACCCGGGAGACGTTCCGACCAAGAAGTCGGACCCGACGGCGCCCTCCACGTCGGGTCCCCCGAGACCGTGGCCCGCAAGATCGCCGACACCCTCAAGTCGCTCGACGCCACGCGCTTCGACCTCAAGTACGGAATGGGCGGACTCCCACACTCGAAGCTCATGACCAACATCGAGCTCTACGGCACACAGGTCGCGCCCCTCGTCCGAGACATGCTCGCATGAGCATCTACCATCGCCTGGGTGCCTTCCAACGTGCGCCGGCTGACCCGAGACGAGGCCCGCCGGATCGCCGTCCGGGCGCAGCTGCTCGACGCAGATCGGCCGCGCGATCTGTTGACGGTGGTCGAACAGCTGACGTTCCTGCAGTTGGACCCGACGGCAGCGGTGGCGCCCGCCGCGGACCTCGTGGCCTGGTCGCGCATCGGCAACGCGTACGAGCCTGCCCACCTGCAGCAGGCCCTCGAGCACGACCGCACACTGTTCGAGTACCACGGTCAGGTCGTGAAGACCGAGCCGATCGTCGTCATGGTCCGACCGATGGCCGATCTCGGTCTGTACCTCGCGGACATGGCCGCCGCCCGGCATTCAGGCTGGTCGGGTCACCTCAGTGGCTCGAGGCGAACGCGGGTTCCGTCAGCGAGTGCTCGAGCTGTTGGACGACTTCGGGCCCGCTGGCCTCGCGTGACATCCCCGACACCGCTGAGGAGGCGTGGCAGTCGACGGGGTGGACGCACGACCGCAACGTCACCCAGATGCTCGAGATGCTTGCCACCCGCGGCGTGGTCGCCGTAGCCGGCCGCAGAGGCAAGCAACGCCTGTGGGACCTGGCCGAGCGGGTCTATCCAGCCGGCACGAAGGTGGTCGCCGGCCGACAAAAGCACACAAGCTCCGCGACGAGAAGTGGCTGCGAGCACTCGGCGTTGCACGCCCGAAGATCGTTGGCGATGTCGGCATCCCTGCCGAGATCGAAGGTACGAGCGGCCTGTGGCAAGTCGATCCCGCAGGCCACCGCCGCCGGTTTCGAAGGACGCACCGCTGTTGCTGTCGCCCTTCGACCGGCTGATCCACGACCGTGTTCGGGCCGTGGAGCTGTTCGACTTCGAATACACGTTGGAGATGTACAAGCCGAAGGAAAAGCGACGCTGGGGGTACTTCGCGCTCCCGGTGCTGCACCACGACCGGCTCGTCGGCAAGGTCGACGCCACTCGCCGAACGAAAAGCCTCGGTGCTGCAGGTCAACGCCGTGCACCAGGACGTGCGATTCACACGCGCCATGACCGCCGCCGTCAACGCCGAACTGCAGGCGCTGGCGGAATGGCTCGGGCTCTCCGACGTCCGGTACGCGTAGGCGGTTCTCTTCGAGCGCGACGTCAGGGCCGGCTCAGGGGTCGTCGGCATGATGCGCATGGCCATCCAGGCCCAACGAAAGAGAGTTCATCATGACCACAATCGAAACAACAACCCCGCTCTTCACCGGCCGATCCGGCATTGGTGTGAGCCAACAGCGCAAGGTATTCGAGATGCGCAACCAGTACACCTTGACCGGTGACGCCGGCGAGGCGATCGGCGCCATCGAACAGGTCGGCCAATCGCCGTTCACCTTCCTGGCCCGCCTGATCAGCGATCTCGACGTGGCGCTGCCTGTCACGCTCGCCGTGACCGGCAACGACGGCGGTCTCGCCATGCAATTGCACAAGCCCTGGTTCAGGTTCCGGGTGACCGTCAAGGACGCCAACGGAAACGTGCTCGGCCATGTGCGCAAGCGAGTTCGCCTCGGCAAGGCGGTGTTCACCGTCACCGGCCCGTCTGGCGAACCGATCGGCAAGCTCCTGTCGGAGAACTGGCGATCTCGCGACTTCCGATTCGAGGCAACCTCCGGACAAGAAGTCGCTCGCGTGACGAAGAAGTGGCGCGGTCTGCTGACCGAGGTGTTCACCGACGCCGACAGCTACGCCGTGACGTTCCCGGTGTCGACCGACGACAGCGTCCGCCAGCTGGCCCTGGCGGCAGCGCTGGCCGTCGACTTGACGATGAAGCAGAAGGACTACGGCTCGCCGCTCGATCTCATCGACTTCTGACCGGTTCACAGCAACCCAAAACCCAAGGCGTCCCATGTCCCCTACTGTTGGGGCATGGGACTGTCCATGCGGACGCTCGTGTTCTCCGATATCGAGGGCTCGACGTCGCTGCTGGATCGTGCCGGCAATCGGTACCGCGAGCTCCTCAGCGAGCATCGGCGGATCGTGCGGGCCGCAGTTGAGCGTGCCGGCGGTATCGAGCATGGCACCGAGGGAGACTCGTTCTTTCTCACGTTCGATTCGCCGACGGCTGCTCTCGCTGCTGCGGTCGAAGCGCAGCGGGCCATCGAGACTCACGAATGGCCCGACGGTCTACGAGTGCGGGTCCGCATGGGAGTGCACCTCGGGGAGGTGCAGGCTGACGGTAACGATCTGGTCGGCATGTCGATCCACCACGCCGCACGGATCGTCGCGGCAGCCTACGGTGGCCAGATCCTGCTCAGCGAGGCTGTCCGTGAGATCGTGCGCGAGCTGCCCGACGGCGTCGAGATTCGCCCGCTGGGCACACATCGACTCCGTGACCTTGGTGCTGTTGCCCTGTTCCAAGTAGACCATCCGGATTTGCAGCACGACTTTCCACCGCCGCGTGGTGTCCTCGGGTATCGCACCAATCTTCCGCGGAGCAGGACGGCGTTCGTCGGTGGTGATGGATTGCTGGACGAGATCGCTGAGCAGTTTCGGGTCGGCAGCTTGGTGACGCTGACGGGCACGGGTGGTGTGGGCAAGACTCGGGCTGCGATCGAGTTCGGCCACCGCCATCTCAGCGACTTCGATCAGGGCGTGTTCTTCGTCGATTTCGCACCTGTTTCCGACACCGGAGCGGTCGTCGGCGCTGTGGCATCTGCGTTGCCGATCGTGGCGCTCGGGGAGCAACTGGTGCTCGACACGATCCTCGAATGGCTCGGCGAGCGCCGCGTGATGCTGCTGCTCGACAACTGCGAGCATCTGGTCGCCGAGGTCGGGGCCCTGGTGGAGGAGGTGCTGGCTGCCTGCTCGAACCTGCAGATCCTGGCCACCAGTCGCGAGGCGCTGGGGGTGCGCGGTGAACGGGTGCATCGTGTGCCCTCGCTCGACGCTGACGGCACCGCGGTCGAACTGTTCTGCGAACGGGCGCAGGCGATCGACGGGTCGTTCACGCCAGAAGGTCATCTCGGCGCGCTGGTCCAGATCTGCGAGCGGGTCGACGGCATCCCACTGGCGATCGAGCTCGCCGCTGCTCGGATGCGGTCGCTGTCGGTCGAGGAACTGCTCGAGCGGCTGCAGGACCGGTTCCGCCTGCTGCGTGGCAGCGGCCGCAGCACCCTCGATCGGCACCAGACCCTGCGGGCCACGGTGTCGTGGTCGTACCAGTTGCTGAGCGACGACGAACGCCTCTTCTTCGACCGGGCGTCGGTGTTCGCCGGCGGCTTCGACCTACGTGCCGCAGAGACGGTGTGCGGGTTCGACCCGATCGACGACCTCGACGTGATCGATCTGGTGAGCTCGCTGGTCGACAAGTCGATGATCGTCGCCGACCGAGGCGCGGTGGGGATGCGCTACCGGCTGCTGGAGACTCTGCGCCAGTACGGGGAAGACCAGATGGAGCTCCGTGGCGAGACCTCGTTGCTGCGCGACCGTCATGCCGCCCACTACGCCGATGCGATCGAGGAGCTCGCAGCGTTGCTCAGTGGGGCGCGGCAGGACGAGGGCGCGCAGCGGATCTCGATCGAATGGGACAACCTCCGCGCCGCGCACCTGTGGTCGTTGGCGCAACGCGATCTCGATCTCGCCGAGCGGCTCGTCGAGGCCAGTTACGAGCCATCCATATTCACCATGCGTCACGAACATGCCGCGATGCTGCTGCGAACGGTGGAACTCGGTGACGAATTGGGTCGGCCGTCGACGAGTGTGCTCGGAATGTTGTGCTACTGGACCGATATGCAGGGCAACGAAGAAGAGGCAAAGCGTTTGGCGCAGCGCGGCATCGACGTCGCACCGTCGCCCGACCATCCGTCAACTGCAAACTGCTGGTTCGAGTTCGCCGCCGCGACGGCGCCGGTGGCCTCGAAATCGCAGGAGCCATTGGCCGCCTTCCAACATCAGTTCGCGGCGGTGGCCAACACACCCGATCCCGACCTCCACTGGTTCGCACTGATCAACCTCCTCGACGCGTCGATGAATGCTGATCCCAGCACAACCCTTGCCTTGCGGCAACGCGTGAGTGAGATAGCAGACCGAGTTCGCGCCCCCCGACTGATGATCTATTCCCATCAATACGCGGGGCATACGTGCCTCACCATGACGCCACCAGACTTCGCTGGGGCGAACACGTCCTACGCGCGAATGGCCGAGATAGCTCTTGGCACCGGCGACGTGCAGTCCCAGGCCGTCGCACTGCGCTGCGTCGCCATGACTTCCACCGGGCTCGGTGCACCCGATGCGCTGGCTCGCTGCCACGATGCGCTCGCTCTCGGGTACGAGATCCGTTACTGGCAGAAGAACATGCAGACCCTCGAGTCCGTGACGCTCGCGTTGGCGAGTGCGGGCCGCATCGAACAGGCTGCCGTGATCCTCGGTCATCTCGATGCCCACTCGCCCGGGTTGGGGGTCGAGCACAACCTTCGTTTTCGTGATCGAGCACGCGAGCTGGTCGAGGCAGACGGCGATCATGCCGCCGCCAAAGCTCGCGGTGCGATGATGTCGCCCGACGAACTGGTCACGGCCGCCTTGGCGTACTGCAGCGCTTCGGATGGCTGAACGCTTCGACGCCGCCTACTACCGCCGTTTCTACGGGCGCAGTCCGGTGCACAGCCGCCGCCATATCGCCCACCTCGCCGACGGCGTCTTGTCCCTCGCGTCGTGGTGGCGCATTCCGATCCGATCGGTGCTCGACGTCGGTGCCGGCAAGGGGTATTGGCGCGACTGCCTCGCGGAATCGCATCCGTCCGTGGCGTATCACGGCATCGATGCGAGCGAATACGCCTGCAGCCGGTACGGCCACGAGCTGGCTGACATTGCCTCGTGGCAGCCACGGCGTCAGCACGACCTCGTCGTGTGCCAGAGCGTGCTGCAGTACCTCGACAACTCGGGCGCGACGAAGGCGATCGACACGCTGGCGGACGCCTGTCGCGGATTGCTGGTGTTCGACGCGCCGACGATCGGTGATCGAGACGACGGTCGGATTGACCCGGCCAACACCGACCTCGACGTGCACTGGCGAACGGGAAGCTGGTACCGCAAGCGACTGAGTGTCGGGTTCACCGAGATTGGTGCCGGGATCTGGCTGTCGGGAGACTGCCCAGCGGTGTTCTTCGAGCTCGAGCGAGCTCGGTAGTGGTTGTCGACGGCTTGCGGTGTCGCGGGTAGCGTTCGCAGCATGAACCTCGCCGAGGAACTGGCCCTGGTGGCTATCGATCCGTCCTCCGGCCGGCATGCTCTGGGTGTGCGAAGCGAGCTCAACGCATGCCTCGCCGGCCTCCTGATCACCGAACTGTTGCTCGACGGTGTTGTCGAGATGGGCGACAAGGGCGACCGAGTGGTCGTGACGGGCAAGGCCGAGCCAAAGTCGCCGATCTTGGCAGCGGCCACCGCGGTGGTCATCGAGAGAGGGCCGAAGATCAAAGCCGTCCTGTCGCACATGAACAAGGGCCTGTCCCACCTGCTCGGCCTCGGCACGTGGGATGCGGTCGTGAAGAGCTTGGCCGACGTCGGCGTGCTGGCCGCAACGCATGGTGCCGTCCGCCCGCGCAACGACGTGCTGCAACCCTTCGTGCGTGACGCCACCGTTGCGGCGCTACGTGTTGCTGCCGCTGGTCAGGCCACCCTCGATCCGCGCATCGCCGCACTGCTGTCGATGACCGGTCCTGCACACCTATTGGAGGTCGTCGCTCCAGACCACGTCGACGCGTCGTCACGCGCGCCAACGCATCGACACCGCCCTCGACGGAACGCCACTGGAACCAATCGGCCGGAGTGTTCGCCGCGTGATCTCTGACGCCGCTTCCGCTGCCGCCGCCGGCAGCGTCACAGCGTCAGTCGCCGCAACGAGCTGAGGTCGGGGCTGGGTCAGGCCATTGCAACGGCGGGTGTGGTGCGGGCGGCGGCCCTTTGATCGACGCGGGCGGCGAAGTGGTCCTGTGCGGACCATTTCGACGCCCGCGTGGGCTTCCGCGATTGCGTTTGATCACGGGGGACCCGTTACGGGTCCGCAATCGCCAAGCGTTTCGATGAGGTAGCGCCGGATGCCCGTTCTGGCGCCGCAAAGCAACCGTGGCGGCTACCCGATTCAAACTGACCCACTACCCGCCATTCGATCACGGTGTCGGGGATCGGTAGCGTGACTTGGCGTGAGCGGCGCAAGTTCCCACCTGTCGCCGACGTACCAAGTGCTCGGGCCGCTCCGGGTTCTGCAGGGTGGCGACGAGGTGGTGATCGGGGGTCTTCTGCAGCGACGCCTCCTAGGAGCGTTGCTGTTGCACCGCAACCGCGTGGTGTCGACCGACCGGTTGACGGAGATGGTGTGGCCGGATGAAGAGCTACCTCCCGGGCCCGGCGCGTTGCACTCGCACCTGTCGCGGCTTCGTCAACGGATACCGGGCATGGTCGTGGATCATCGTCCGCCCGGCTATGTGCTCCGCGTGGATGATGTCGATCTCGACGTCCACCTCTTCGAACGCGCCGTGATCGATGCGGGCACGACCCAACGAGAAGGTGGCGACGGAGCGTTGGCGGTGTTGGAGGAAGCGCTCGACCTGTGGCGTGGACAGCCGTTCGAAGAGTTGATGGATGTCTATGACGGGCGGATCGAGATCGAACGCTTGAACGAACTGCGCCTGCGTGCATTGGAGGATCGATTCGATCTCATGGTTCGCTTGGGCCGCTCAGCCGAGATCATTGCCGACCTGGAGTCGTACGTTGCCCGCGAACCGCTGCGAGAGCGGCCGCGGCGGACGCTGATCGATGCCCTGAGTGCGGTTGGCCGTCGTGCAGAATCGTTCCGCGTGTTCGATGCGTATCGACGGACGCTCGCGGAGGAGTTGGGAGTTGCTCCGTCAGCGCAACTTCGTGCCCGGCACGAGGAACTGTTGGCAGAGGATGACGTCGGCGCCTCCTCGCTGCCGCCAGATCCCGGTCGGACGAGAATTCATCGTGGGTTGCCCGAGGGCAAGCTGTCGTCGTTCGTCGGACGGACCGATCTGTCGCGAGAGCTCCAACGTCATGTCGGTGTTGCCCGGCTGATCACGTTGATCGGTCCCGGTGGTGTGGGGAAGACCAGGCTTGCTGTCGAAGCGGCACGCGGACTGCGGGACTCGTTCCCTGACGGTTGTGTCTTCTGCGATCTGACCGAGGCAGGTCCAGCGAGCGTGGCGACCGTCGTCTTGGTGGCGGTCGGCGTCGAGAGCCGAGCGGGTCAGGACGACTTCGGACGGCTGGCCGACGTGATGCGCACGGATCGCTGTCTGCTGGTGCTCGACAATTGCGAGCACGTGATCGACGAGGCGGCCGGGTTGGCCGAGGGCCTGTTGCGCCAGACCGAGAACGTCGTGATGATCGCTACGTCCCACGAACGCTTGGCGGTCGAAGGCGAGCAACTTCTCGTCGTGCCGCCACTGTCGTCCGACAGCACGTCGTCGGCGGGGATGTCGCCCGCGGTCGAGTTGCTGCGTGATCGTGCTCGGTCGGTTGATCCCGGCTTCGATGTCGACGCGATCTCGAGAGCCGAGGTCGAGGAGCTGTGTCGGCGGCTTGATGGACTGCCGTTGGCGATCGAGCTGGCTGCGGGACGGCTGCAGACATTGTCGCTGAGCGAGGTGAAAGACGGATTCGAGGCCAGCCTCGCGGTGCTACGCGGCGGTCGTCGAACGATCGGTCGGCACAGATCTGTGGAGGCCGCGCTCGACTGGTCGTATCAGTTGCTGGACGAACCCGAGCGAGCGGTCTTGCACGCCGCAGCGTTGTTCGCGGCGGCGTTCGACGCCGCCGACGTGGCCCACGTGTTGGATGCGGAGCTCGTGCCAACACGAGATCGCCTGGCGCGACTCGTCGAGTGCTCGCTCGCACACCGTGTCGACACTCACTTCGCGCTCTTGGACGTCGTCCGTCGCTTCGCTGCTGACCGGATGTCGTCGAGCGGGGCGACGACATCGCCGGCGCATCAGCGGCACGCCGGAAGGATGTTGGCCCGCGCAAAGGAGCTCTCGGACTCCTTGCCGCTCGCCCGCGACTCGTCGCCTGTGACGGAACTCGACAGGCTGTTCGGAGACTTTCGCAACGCCACCGTCACGGCGATCGCTGCTGAGGATGCCGACGTCTCCCTCGGCATCGTTACGTCGCTCCGCGAGCTCGCGCTGAACGCCATGGTGCCCGAACTGATGAGTTGGGGAGTCGACACGGCCGAGATCGGCGAGCGTCAGCGCCACCCACTGACTCCCGACGCATATGCAGCGGCCGCACAGGGAGCGTGGAAGCGAGGTGACCTGCTGGAGATGCGTCGCTTGCTGGACCGCGCAGTGGGCGCAGCGGCCAGTCTCGGCATCGGCGACCGGTACGAGGTGCTCGGGTCGATCGGCACCGAGCACCTCGCTCATGGACGCCTGGCCGAAGCTGTCGACTGCTTCCGTCGCTCGCTGGTGTGCGAGGAGGCGATCGGTAATCCACTGCGGCAGGCCGAGTCGGGCGCGACGTTGGCCATCTGCATGTCGTACGCACACCACGAGGGCGCGATCGCGGTGGCTGATCGTCTGATCGATGAGGTCGTGCCGTTGGGAGGCGCAGGTGCGCGGCCGCATGGTGCTGGTACGGGGCCGGCGAGTGCCGCATCGACAGCGATCCGAGTCTTGCGCGCCGGTATCTCGAGCGTGCAGTCGAAATGGCTCGTCGAGGCGGTGGCTCGTTCGTGGAGGGCGTTGCCGGCGCCTCGTTGGCCTCACTCGACGTTCGCGCAGGCAACCGCGCCGCCGCAATCGGACACTACCAGTGGCTACTTCCGCTCTGGCTTCGCGCCGGGGTTCGCGCTCCGTTCTGGACCGCGATGCGTTCGGTCGTCGACCTCTTGACCCGGCTCGACGCGGACCTACCGGCCGCGCGACTGCTTGGCGCTGTGATGTCGCCAGCGTCCGGTCATGAGGTGTTCGGCGACGACGACCTGCGGCTCTCATTCATCCGCGATCGTCTCAGCGATCGGCTCGGGTCAGCAGTGTTCGAGCAATCATTCCGGGACGGGTCGGCCCTCGACGATGTCTCCGCCGCCGCAGAGGCGACGGCAGCGTTCGCGCTCATCGGATGACGCTTCGACGAACTGTTCCGTTGCCACCCAGCGCCGGTACCGGTCCAGGCCGATTGACTCGATGAGATCTCGCGTCTGGCTGTGGTGGCAACGCAGCGCCTGAAGCTTCCTGTCCAGGATGCTGTCGTCGAGCGAGAGCTCGAGAGCGAGGCACTTCCGGTCGTGCGTCACGGGAAGGCCTTCGTCGAAGATCGGATAGTGATCGTTGATGTCGCGATCGGCGGCGACCATCTGGGAGGTCATCGTCGGGTACAGGACTCGGCTGGTGGGCGCTGCTCGACGGACGGCTTCCGTCGTCCAGCGCGACACCGACCGGTGATCTGGATGACCTGTGAAGCCGTCTGGTCCGAATGTCACGACCGTGTCGGGCGCGCGGCTCTGCAGGATTCGAGCGATCGTCTCGGTGGGGCCTGCACGGTCCAACGCAGCGCAACCGGCGTCGGGTAGGTGGAGGAACTCGCGATCCTGCACATCGAGCACGTCAAGGGCTCGATTCAACTCTCTCAGGCGGCGACGACCGACTGCCGGGCGAGCGGATGACGGCTCGGCGAAGTCGCCGTCGGTTGCGATGACGCAGGTCAGCGGTACACCGGCATCACGCGCAATCGACATCAGGCCGGCTGCGAGGTAGCTCTCGTCATCGGGGTGCGCCCACACGGTGACGATGCTGCCGAGCGCCGAGACCCGTTCTGTCAGTTTCATGCCGACACCATCGCCGCAGATCATGTCATCGCGCTGTCGAGCGCTGACCTGGCGGTGACAGCGCATGGCAGCGCGCTGTGAGGGCGTGTCCGCATGATCGCCTCGTCCACCTACTCACACGAGGAGAAACAATCATGACCATCATCGAAGATCGCCGTGCAACGCGTCGATCCCTTCCCGACGACGCAACACTGGCCGAGTTCCGGGCGCGAGCCCGCCAGGCCGACGATTCGAACACCTACTTCCACGAAGACCTCGCCGTTCTCCGGGAGATCGGATACCTGGCGGCAGCTGTGCCCGAGGAGTTGGGCGGCTGGGGCGCCGACCTCGGTACGTTCGCCGCGATGCAGCGCCACTGGCGCGACGTTCGCGCCCGCCACAGCACTCGCAATTTCGATGCACAGCTACTGGATCGGCATGGCCGCCGAGCTCGAGCGCTCCGGTGACACGCTCATGTCGCTGGATCCTCGAACGAGCGGCGGATGGCGACGTGTTCGCGGCAGGTCACGCCGAGATCGGCAACGACGTGCCCGTCGTCATGTCGACGACCATCGCGGAGCGGGTCGACGGCGGCTACCGATTCACCGGCCGGAAGATGTTCGGCTCGAACGGACCGGTGTGGGCGTTCCTGGGTGTTCACGGCATCGATCTGTCGGATCCATCCGGTCCCGTGATCGTTCACGGGTTCGTCGATAGGGACGCGGAAGGCCTGACAGTGGTGCCGAATTGGGACACCTTGGGCATGCGCCCCTCCCAGAGTTACGACACGGTGCTCGAGGGCGCGTTTGTTCCCGACGCCCGGATCTCGCGGCTGGTGCCGGCAGGCTCCTACGAGGACTTCTTCATCCTGGCCCTGAACATCTGGCCGCTGACCCTGATCGCGAACGTCTACATCGGCATCGCCGAGCGAGCGCTGGAGTTGGCGATCGAATCGGCGTCGACCAAGTCGTCAGTTGCGATCCCACGTGGCACCTACGCGCACAACCCGATGGTGCAACACCAGATCGCCGAGATGTACCTCACCCTCGACCCCGCGCGCTCGCTGGTCGATCGTCTTGCCGACGACTGGCGCAACGGCGTCGATCACGGAGCAATGTGGGGAGTGCAGATCGTCTCGGCCAAGTGGCAAGCGGTGACGGCAGCGAAGCGGGTGGTCGACATCGCTCTCGATGTGTCGGGTGGCGGCGGCATGATGCGCGGCAACGAACTGGAACGTCTCTATCGCGACGTGCGGTGCGGCGGCTTCCACCCGGCCAACGACGCGTTGACCCACGAGGCGATTGCCAAGGCTCTGCTGGCGATCGATCCTGCCGGGCCGCGTTGGTGATGACGACAGGTGAAAACAGGTGACGACACGGCGTCTCGCGACACCGCTCGGGAGGCGCCGTGTTGCGCGACTACAGACGCGTAGTCGGTTCAGCCGCCGAGGCGTTGGGTCCTGAAGACCTCCGTGCCGTCGACCGTGGCGGTGAAATCTCCGTCGAGTGATACGACCGAGGCTCCCGGGATCTCGTTCGTCTCGCCGGTCAGCACGGCGGCACCGCCATCCTTCGTCGTACCGGTGCAATTGATCGCGATGTTGGCGGCGTCCTCCTGCACCGTGGCCTCGCAGGTCAGTGGACCGTCGAGCTCGTGGCCGGCGTTCTTGAACTGCTCCTCGCCCTGCTGCGTCGCGATGGTGCGAGCGAGCGCCTCGGCGACGTCGTCGGTGGCCTCATCCGCAGCGTTGGCAATATCGGTCGCGACGCTCTGCAAGTCGGTCGCAATGGACTCTCGGTCGTCGGAGCTGCAGCCTCCGAGCGCCAGGACGGCTAGGACCACTATCCCAGGGGCGTATCGAATTTTCATGGGTTCACCGTTCCCCACTGGCCGCGTGACGAAACGGTCCAATACCCACGGGTGTAGCTGGCACTACCGCCGACCGTGCGCCATCACCCTTGCAACAACCGACCACAGCCCTGATGATGCACCCATGAGAGGGGCTTCCCCTGGCAGGTTGTGGAGCCAGAGCGACCTCCGCGGCGCGCGGTGTCGCTGGTCGTCCTCGGCGTGCTCACGGGGCTCACCATCGGACTCGGCACAGCCGCCTTCGATGGTCCGCGACGAACCGATACGGCCCTCGACCGGTTGCGCACGCGTACGAATGCAAGCGACGCAGTGGTGTTCGCGACGCAGAGCGAGGTCGTGAATCTGGACTGGACCAAACTCGCAAAACGTCCGGAGGTGGATCAGGTCGTCCGTTGGGGCCTGGCGTTCGGGAACGTCGATGGAGAGCCCAATGAAGTGCTCTTCGTACCGATGGACGGTGTGTGGCTCAACACGGTCGACCGACCGATCGTCGTCGACGGTCGGATGTTCGATCCACAGGCTCCCGACGAAGTCGTGGTGTCTGACGATGCGGCCGCCTTCTACGACGTGATGGTCGGCGACACGTTCCCGTTCACGGCGATGACCCGAGACGGAGCGTTCGACGAGCCGGCGTCGGGCCCTCAGCTCGCCATAAGCGTCGTGGGAATCGTGCACACCCCTCTCAGCTATGTGTTCACCGGGGGCGTGTTTCTCTCTCCTGGCTTCGTGAGCCAATACGGTGAGGTTGCGTTAGTGGCCGAGAACGCGTTCGTTCGACTTCGCGGCGCAGATGGAGACATCGGGGCGTTGCGCCGCGATGCCAGCACCGACGTCGCAGAGGGAGTGCCCGTCCTCGACTTTCAGGTCACCGGCCGGCGGGTCACTGCAACGACAGATGTCGAGAGCGCGATGCTGAGGTTGCTGGCTGCGATCGTGTTGTTGGCGGGCGTGGCGTTCGTCGGTCAGGCGTTGGCCAGGTCGGCCGCAACAATTGGGACGGACGCGTCGACGCTGCGAGCACTCGGCATGACACGGCGCGAGCTCGTCGCCTCGGCATTGCGGCCGCATCTTGTCACCTCGACCGTCGCTGTCGTGATCACGGTGTTCACCGCCGTGGTTGCATCGCGATGGTTCCCGGTTGGGTTGGCATCGACCGTCGATCCGTCGCGCGGCATCCAGGTCAACATTGCGTTGGTGACGGCGGCCGCGGTGCTTGCAGCGCTGGTCACCACGGCACTTGTCGCGTTCGGCAGCTGGCGTGCGACGCGTCCATCGACCGAACGAGCGCGGCGAGCGGGCGTCTGGCTGGCCCACCTGCCTGTCGCCCGACCCGTGGCACTTCGCGTAGGCGCACGAATGGCGATCGAGGGCGGCGGCCGGGCGGCGCGCAGGGGCAGCGCGTGGCCTGCGCTGATCGGATCCGCGGCAGCGGTGACAGGTGTGGTGGCGATCGTCACCGTCAACCATGGACTGACCGACGCGGTTGCGCATCCCGAGGTCGCCGGTGTGGCCTGGGACGCAACCGTCATACCTGTCCAGGACGACATGTCGATCACCACAGGCGTGAAGTCAACGCTGGTTGATGCCGTCGCCCATCACCCCGGTGTCGCTGCCGTCAGTACGGTCGGTCGCAACGTCAGTCAGATCGGCGAGCTCGGCGTGCCCGTCTTCACTGTCATCGAACCGGATGCCGGTGCCGCGATACAGCTGGTGACTCTGTCGGGACGGGCGCCCCGAAGCGACGACGAGATCGTGCTCGGTCCGTCAACGGCTCGCGACCTTGGAGTGAACAGCGGCGACACCGTGAGCCTCGCTGACGGAGGTTCGGCGAAGGTCGTCGGGCTCGGGCTGTTCCCTTCCGACGTGCATGCCCAGTTCGACGAGGGCGCGTGGGTCTCACCAACGCGATGGACCCAGCTTGCTGAGCTGACGTATGACCCCGAATCCGCCACCACGGAGATGTTGGTGGCGGTCCGCTTCGCAAATCGCGACGACCTCTCGACCCAGATCGGAGCGCTGGCGACGGCGTTCGGTTCGACGGTGTCGGCTGTGATGCCGGTCGACCAACCTCTGGAGCTTGCCAACCTGCACAACGTACGGACCCTCCCGACTGTGCTGGCGATCTTCCTCGCCGTACTCGGCGCCGTGGCGGTGGGTCACGCCCTCTTCTCGTCGGTCTACCGTCGCCGCCGCGACTTTGCCATCATGCAATCACTGGGGATCACCCGTAGCGGCGTGCGCGCGATGATCGCGTCTCAGGCCACTGTCGTGGGCGTCGCCGGCCTCGCAGTCGGTGTGCCGATCGGTTTGATCGCCGGTCGGGCCGGTTGGCAATCCATCGCGGAGCGCGTGCCGCTGACGTTCCGCTCACCGCTGACTGCCATCGCCATCGTCCTCGTCGTGCCGGTCGCGTTGATCGCCGCGAACCTGCTGGCGATCATTCCCGGTCGCCGAGCCTCCAGGACGAAGCCTGCAATGGTGTTGAGGTCGGAGTAGGACGTCATGAGAGCGGTGCTGTACCGGATGCGCAGCGTGCTACGCCATCGCTTGTTGGCGACGATGACCGTGACACTGATCGTCGCGGTCGTGTCCTCGGTCGTCATCGGGTTCGCCGCGGGCGCTCGGCGCACCTCGACAGCACCGGATCGCTACACCTCGAGCTTCGGTGGGGTGTTCGACGCACTCGTGCGACAAGGAGACGGTGCACCACCGAGGGATGACGAGATCGCCGCGTTGCCGGCGGTTTCGTCGGTCGAGCCGATGACGTTTGTCTTCGGCGGTCTGGTCGCCGCCGACGGCGCGCCGCTCGAATCCCCGACGGTGTTCATCGGTTCGTTCCGACCCGCGGGAGTGCGTTTGGTGGACGGACGGGAGGCCGATCCGCACAATCCCAACGAGTTCGTGGCGAGCAGAAGCTTCGTCAAACAGACACACGCGAAGCTCGGCGATTCATTCGACCTCGTCACGCTCACGCCGGACCAAGCACGCGACTTCGGATTTGCGATGGACGATCCGCAGGGCCCTCGGGTGCCGGTCGTGCTCGTCGGCGTCGTGGATGGTGCGGTGCAGCTCGAGGACCCGGACCCCTTCGCGGTCGCCTCGCCCGCCTTGCTGGACGGCTACGAGATCGGTGTGGCCGACACGTTGATGGCCGTGGATCTCCGACCCGGTGCCGACCTGACATCGCTGCGTGCCCAACTCGACACGCTGCCGGGAACGGAGTCGTTGAGCCTCGAGCCAGGTGTGCTGATCAGCGATCCTGTTCGCAACGCCGTACAGGCCCAGGCCCGAGGCTTGTGGATCCTTGCGCTGGTCGCCGCGATCGCGGCCATTGCCGTTCTGGGACAGGTATCACACGCCAGGTGCGACCCGCCCAAGGTCAGCGCGAGCGGCTGTCGGCGATCGGCTTCACCCACGGTCAGGTTCTCGCCGATTCCGTGTGCCGCGCCATCATTCCCATCACGGTTGGATCCTTGCTCGGCGCGGCGCTGGCGGTCGCGCCCTCGAGATTCTTCCCCTTCGGGTTCGTGCGGGTGCTCGAGCCGAATCCCGGAACCAGCGTCGACTGGATCGTGTTGACCTGCGGTGCGGTCGTGTCCATCGTCGCTCTCACCGTCTGGACGCTGTCTGCGCTCGCACTGACCGGCTGGGCGAGGCGACCGGTGCGTCCGTCCGCCGTGGTCGAGGCAGTTGCCACGCGCGCCGCCAGCGCTACAGCGGGGGTAGGCATGCGGCTGGCCTACACGCGGGGGACGCGGGAACGGGGGTCTGCGCGGGGGTCGGTCGTGGGAGTGCTGCTGTGCGTCGGCGGGGTGGCTGCGGCCGTCACCTTCGGCGTCAGCTTGAACCGGCTCGTCGACCAGCCGTTCCGCTACGGCAGCAATTACGACGTGGCGGTCGGCGACAACGGAGCCGAGAGCCTGCCGGAAGGCTTGGTCGACCGGCTCGACGCGAATCCGGGCGTGAAGTCGCTGACGCTGTTTGCGGGGACCGAAGCACGCGTCGGTGACAAGTCGGTGCCGGTGGTCGGGGTGGACGCTGTCGCGGATCGGGCCAGCCGGCGATGCTCGATGGCCGGCTACCAGCCAGTGCGGACGAGATTGCCTTCGGTCGACTGACGGCGCATGACATCGGCGCCCACGTCGGTGACGACATCGAGATGGCCGGCACGTCCCAGACCCAGGTCTTCCGGGTCACCGGTATCGCTCTCGTCCCTGGACTCGGTGCGAACGACGGGATCGGCGAGGGCGGCGTTGTGACGATGGACGGGCTCAGGCGCCTCGACGACACAGCGGTCGCGACGAACGCGGTCGTGCAGTTGCGGACCAGCCTTGCCGACTTCGCGAAATCAGTTCCGGAGCTCGCTGATTCGCCGCAGCAAGAGAACTACGTGCCGACTGCCATCGTCAACGTCTCGCGCGTCCGTGTCGTGCCGTTCGTGCTCGCCGGCGTGTTGGCGATGCTGGCGTTGTTGACAGTGAGCCACGTCATGCTGACATCGATTCGCAACCGTCGGCGTGAAATCGCGATCCTGCGGTCGATCGACGGGTGCGCGGCTGGATCACCCGGGCGGTGCTGTGGCAGGCAACGCTGTTGACCGCGCTGCGGGTCGTGATCGGCGTTCCCGCCGGGATCGTTGCTGGACGGCTCGTGTTCGTGGCGTTTGCCGACAGCATGGGTGAAATGCGTGACGCGGCGATTCCGCTCGCGGTCGTTGCGATCGGTGGGGTCGCGACCGTGATCCTGGCCAATGCGATCGCCGCCGTTGCATCTCGCACCGCCCGGCACGACGAGCCGGCCCCCTACTTCAGGGCGAGTAGCGCTCGCTGTGCTGCATGCCAGCCGCACATGCCGTGCACCCCGGCGCCGGGCGGTGTCGACGCTGAACAGAGAAAGAGCGACGGGTTCGGCGTGACGTACGATCGTGCCCCGACGGTCGGACGAAACACCAACTGCAGACCCGTTGTACGCCACTCCCGCAATGTCGCCGCCGACTGGCCGCCCTCGGCCCGCGCATGTGCGAGCTGGCCGGCGAGGTGGCCGACGGCGTCCTGTTGAACTGGATTCCGCCGAGCGCGATGGCGGCGTCCATCGCGCACGTCGAGGCCGGGGCCAAGCGCGCGGGGCGCAGCATGGCCGACATCGACGTCGCGGTCTGACGTCCGCACGTGCGTCACCGACGAGCGCGAGCCCGCGCGCGAGTCGCTCGCGCGGGACATCACCGGCTACGCGATCGTCAACGCGTACGCGCGCTTCTTCGCCGACTGCGGGTTCGCCGAGGAGGTCGTCGCGGTGAAGCTCCGCGTGGAAAGCGGGCGATCGCGCGGGGGCGGTGAAGAGCATCTCCGAGCGCGTGCTGGACGGGCTCGGGGTCGTGGGCCCGGAAGATTTCTGCCGGCAGCAGATCGACGCGTTCGCGAGGACCGGCGCCGTGCCCGTGGTCCTGCCGTTCGCGGTGCCGGGGACGTCGGCGCGCGCGTCGCTCCTGCGCACGTTCCGCGCGTTCCCGTGAGTCAGTCCCGGATCTCGTCGATCTGAAAGGAGCCGTCGGCCTGCGCCCGCGCGCGGTACAGGCGGTCGAATCCCTCGGCGCGGACGGGCGGCTCGAGCCGCTTCGCGGTCGCGAAGATGCCGACGTCGGGCACGCGCGCCCGCCCTTCGCGTCGCCGGTTGCGGGCGACGGCCTCGCGCGTCGTCGCCTCGACGTAGTAGCCGACCACCTCGGCGCCGGCGATCGCGGGCCGCCTGGATGATCGGCGCGCGCACGGCCGCGGTGGGATTCGTGTTGTCGACGACCACGGAGCGGCCGGCGTCGAGCGGCCTCCGCGAGCTCGCGGAGGAGTCGCGCCGACTTGTGCCGCGCGTTCGGGAACAGATCCATGCTCACGTGCGCGTGAGAGTCGGCGAAGTGCCGCCGGTAGAGCGTCGTCTTCCCCGCGCCCTGCAATCCCACCAGGATGATGCACTCCGCCATCGACCCTCGCTCTGCACGTCCGCCGGTCCTCTCGAGCATAGCAAGGTGGTGCGACAGCGCCGCCCGCGTCGCCTCGAGGATCGCATCGGCGACCGCCCGCAGCATTCTCTTCGTCGGCATCAACCCGAGCCTCAGGTCGGCCGAGCTCGGTCATCACTTCGCCGGGCCGGGGAATCCGTTCTGGCGCCTCCTGTTCGCCGCCGGCCTGGTGCCGGAGCCGCTCGGCTATGCCGACGACGTGCGGCTGCCCGCGCTCGGTCTCGCGCTCACCAACATCGTGCCGCGGGCGACCCGCGCGGCGTCCGAGCTCACGTCCGCCGAGTACGCCAGCGGGCGGCGCGCGCTGGCGCGGAAGATCGCGCGAGCCCGCCCGGCGGTGGTCGCGTTCGTCGGGGTGACGGTCTACCGGCGGTACTTCGGGCCGACGGCCTCGGGCGGCTCGGGACCGAAGCCCGAGCGCATCGGCGAGGCACGCGTGTTCGTCGTGCCGAACCCGAGCGGGCTCAACGCCGCGTACCCCGGCTTTCGCGACAAGCTCGTCTGGTATCGGCGGCTCGCGCGCTACGCCGAGCGCGCGGGCGCTAGGCCGCGGCCCTCCGCCGATAGCTCGACGGCGTCGCGCCCGTCCACCGCTTGAAGGCGACACCGACTATCACCGCGAGTGCTACGAGAAGCGGCAAGCGCGCGAGCGGCGCGAGGCGAGCGAGCGTCGCGCCGTGGCGGACCGCCGCAAATCGGAGCGCCCCGAATCGGGCGAGCGACGCGACGCCGACGACGAGTGAGCGACGCTGGGCCGCGCGGCAGCGCTCGGGCGACGGACAGCGTGACGCCGTCAGGCCATCGCCGCCGGACGCGCCCACCACGAGTGGATGATTCCGGCACGTCAGGCAGGTCACGATATAGCGGCTTCCCCGCGGGGGCTCCGCCGGCTCGAGCGGCAGGTCGTCAGGATCGACAGTGCTGAGGATGCTCAGCTGGTGATCCGTCATCTTCTCGCAGTGCGGGCACCAGATCGACCCGAGCGGGATGGGCCTGCGCATCAGCGCGGCTCCGTCGGCCGCGCCGATCACTGGAGCGCCTTGTGGATCGCGCCGTCCTTCATGATCATGCGGAGCGCGCCGCGGTCCTGCAGGATCGTCGATGTCGGCGAGCGGATCGCCGTCGACCAGCAGCAGGTCGGCGAGCGCGCCCTCCTGCACGACGCCGAGCTCGCCCGGGCGGCCCATGAGCTCGCCGCCGAGCCGCGTCGCCGCGACCAGCGTCTCCATCGGCGAGAAGCCGAGGACCTTGACGAACAGCGAGAGGTCGCGCGCGTAGGTGCCGTGCGGCGTGTACGGGAAGCCGTAGTCGCCGCCGGGCAGCACGCGGATGCCGCGCTTGCGCATGCGGGCGACCGCCTCGACGGAGACCTCGAGCTCGCGCTCGAACGCCGCGCGCCCGCTCGGCCGTGACGCCCCACTGGCCGGCGGCCTGGCGTCAGGTTGTAGGTGAGGCCGAGCGGCGGGGCCGACGAAGACGCGGTCGCGCGCCGCCTCGAGCGCGTCGAGCGCGCGCTCGTCGGCGTAGTTGGCGTGGTAGATGACCTCGATGCCCGTGGCGCAGCGCCATCAGCACGCGACTCCGCGCTGCGGCAGTGCGCGGCCACGCGCAGGTCGCGCCGCGCGCGCGACCTCCATCGCCGCCGCGACCTCGCCCTCGGTCATCGGCGTCTGCTCGGACGGGCAGCTCGAGGTGCCGAGGTCGCCGGACAGGTTCAGCTTCAGGAGGTCGACGCCCTCGCGCGCGAGCAGCCGGCAGACGCGGCGAACCGCGTCGGGCCCGTCGGCCACCCACGCGAACGTCGGCGTCTCGTAGTGGGGCAGGTGCATCTGGTTGGTGTCGCCGAGCCCGCCGGTCACCGTGATCTCGGGGCCGTTGGCGAGCAGGCGCGGGCCGGCCACGCGCCCGGCCTCGATCTCGCGGCGCAGCACGACGTCGAGCCGCGGCTTGGCCGACGCGGCCGAGAACGCGCTCGTGTAGCCGCAGTCGAGCATCGTGCGCGCGTTGCGCACGGTGATCAGCATGTGCTCCTCGAGCGGCAGCCGGGTCAGCTCCGGCGAGCCATGTCGGCGAGCCCGAGGTGCGCGTGCGACTCGATGAGCCCGGGCATCAGCGTGGCCGCCGCGCGCCGTCGATCACGGTGGCGCCGGCGGCGTCGGCGGTCGCCGGGCCCGGGGCGACGCCGGCGATGCGGTGGCCCTCGACGCGGACGGCGCCGCGGAACGGCTCGCGGCCGGTGCCGTCGAGGATGCTCACGTTGGTGATCACGTGCGTCATGGTCGTCCTCCGGCGAGATGCGGCCTGCGGGTCGGGCGCCGCGGTCGCGAGCGTGCGGTGACCTTACCGAGGCGTCGCGGGATCTGTCAACGCGCGGACCGAGCGCCGCGTCGCGGCTCACACGCCGGCCCCGAAAATCGTTGCGCCGCCAGTTGGACTTTGCCGTCGCTCGAATCGGATACTCGGGGAGTTGCTACCCCACTCGTGAGACGAACGGAGGATCACCATATGCCGACGCTGCTGGCGAAGAACGCCGATGTGCTGGTCACCATGGACGACGGGCGTCGGGAGATCACGGACGCCGGCCTGTTCGCCCGGGACGGGATCATCGAGCAGGTCGGCCCCACCGCGGAGCTTCCGCAGGACGCCGACGTCGTGCTGGACATGTCGGGCCAGATCGTGCTGCCCGGCTTCGTGAACACCCACCACCACCTCGACCAGACGCTCACCCGCGCGCTCCCGCCGGCCAGAACATCAACCTGTTCCCCTGGCTCAGGGCGCACTACCCGATCTGGGCCGCCGGACGCCGGAGGCGTCGCGCCTGGAGCACGCTCGTCGGCCTTGCCGAGCTCGCCGCGTCCGGCTGCACGACCGTCTTCGACCACACGTACGTCTTCCAGAACGGCTGCCGGCTCGACGACCAGATCTCGGCGGCCCGGGAGATCGGCGTGCGCTTCCACGCCTGCCGCGGCTCCATGTCCCTGGGCGAGTCCCAGGGCGGGCTGCCGCCGGACGACTGCGTCGAGGACGAGGCGGCGATCCTCGACGGACTCGCGGCGCGTCATCGAGGCGTACCACGACGCCTCGCTCGGCTCGATGACCCAGGTCGTGCTGGCGCCCTGCTCGCCCTTCTCCGTCACCCCCGAGCTCTTGCGGGAGTCGGCCGAGCTCGCCCGCGCGTACTGGCGTCGCCTGCACACCCACCTCTGCGAGACGCTTCGACGAGGAGCGCTACACGCTCGAGCGCTTCAAGCTGCGCCCGGTCGCGTGGATGGAGACGATGGGCTGGCTGGGCGACGACGTCTGGTTCGCCCACGCCGTCCACGTCAACGACGACGAGATCCGCGAGTTCGCGAGGACCGGTGCCGGGGTCGCGCACTGCCCCTGCTCGAACATGCGCCTCGCCTCCGGCATCGCGCCGATCAAGAAGTACCTGGACGCCGGCGTGAAGGTCGGCCTCGGCGTGGACGGGTCGGCCAGCAACGACGCCTCGAACATCCTGCTCGAGGCGCGGCAGGCGATGCTGCTCGCCCGGCTGCGCATCGGCCTGCTCCCGCCAGACGGGCCCGCGAAGTACCCTGCTCTCGAGTCGCACCCGCTCGGCGCCAGCGAGTGGATGACGGCGCGGGAGGCGCTGGAGATCGCGACGCGCGGCGGCGCGGCCGTCCTCGGGCGCCACGACATCGGCTCGCTGGCCCCGGGCATGTGCGCCGATTTCTTCAGCATCGACCTGAACACGGTCGACTACGCGGGCGCGCTGAACGACCCGGTCGCGGCCACGGTGTTCTGCGCGCCGCAGAAGGCGCGCTACACGGTGATCAACGGCCGCGTCGTGGTGGAGAACGGGAAAGTCACCACGGTGGACATGGGGCCAGTGGTCGAAACACACAACCGCCTCGCCGCCAAATACGCGGGCGCCAAGTAGACAAGCGATCGCGCAGGCCGGCGCAATCCTGTAGTTGGGGCAGGAATCGGAGGGCGAGGTAGCCCCCTCCGAGCTAAAACAGAATCATCAGGCGTGTCGTGATCGCCGTCGCCGGCGATAGGCCCGGCCGCTGGCCCGGGTTCGGGACGTGCGTGATCTGCGGCTGGACGTAGATGTCGGCGAACACGTGCGCCTGATAGTACGCGGCGAGCATCACCTCGTCGCTCTCGAATCCGAGGCGCTCGTTCAGCGTGGACCACGAGACGCCGACGCCGATCGAGTCCTTCGGCCGGCGCGGGATCAGGCCGAAGCCGGTGAGGCCGCCGCCCAGGTAGCGGTTCACGGGGAGCGTCTTCGACTCGTTGATGCCGAACTGGACGAAGCCCGTGACGCCGCTGCCGTCCACGCCGGGGCTCCGGAGCCACAGGCGCTGCGACGCGAACGCGTAGAAGCCCTGCGCGCCGTTCTCCTCGACACCCGCCGCGGACAGCTTCCCGAACTGCCCCCATCCGCCCAACCCCGCCGAGCCCGGCAACCGGTCCGGGCCGAGCTGCCACGCCGCGCCGACCTCGCCGATGTTGAAGTAGTACCCGTTGAACTCGGGCGCCGCGCGGATGCCGGTCTGGATGCCGCGCGCGCCGTTCCCGTCGTAGATGCCGTAGGACGCGTACACGTTCTTGATCGGGGCGACGGTCGCCGTGATGCCGTACGCCGAGTTGTAGTAGCCGGGCATCGTGCCGATGATCGTCGGGTTGATGAAGACCGGCGTGTAGAGGAGGCCGGACGTTGCCGGGATGAACAGGCTCGGGTCCTGCAGCGGCACCGGGCGCAGCACGTTGCCGAAGTCGAACGTGGGCACCGTCTTGCCGATGCGGAAGATCAGCTTGTCGTCGAAGAGCCGCTGCCGCCACCAGAGCTCGTAGAGCTCGCTGCGGGTGAGCGGCGGCGCGCCGGGCAGGCTGTTGTAGCCGACGACGAGGCCGGCCTGATCGTTGGTCGCCTGCCCGTTGAACTGGAGGAACTCGATGCCGAACTGCGCGCCCGGGATGCCGACGATCTTCTCGAGATCGAGGGTCAGGTCGACCAGCAGGAGGCTGTTGAAGCTCCACGTCCGCGGATCGTTGCCGCCCGCGAAGAGATAGTTCGCGTCGCCGAGCCACGCGCCGCCCAGATGCACCCCCGAGTCCTTGCCGAAGCCGATCAGGCGGCCGAGCCAGCCCGTCCCGGTCACGACGTTGACCGCGCCGGGATTGCCGCTGATGCCGTCCGTCGTCCCTTGCCAGAAGTCGCTGCGGCCGAGCGACAGCGTGGAGGTAGCCGCGGACGGTGCGGCCGGCTCGGTCGGCGCGCTCTGCGCGGCCGCGCCGCCCGCGAGCCCGAGGCCCGCGAGCGCGATCGCGAGCGCACGCGCCGACGCGCGCCGCGCGGCGCCGCGTGATTTCTTGACTTCGCGGAACGGCGGATGCTTTGCTACGGACGGCAGCGGCGATGTCATGTGTTCCTCTCAGTCGTCATCGGCAAGGGGTCAACAATGAGTGAACTGGCAACCAGCGCGGCGCCCGTCTCGGCGACGGTCGTCGTGTCGCAGAAGGTGGTGCCGGGGCGAGAGAAGGAATTCCTCGCCTGGCAGAACGAGATCAACCAGCGGTGCAGCGAGTTTGCCGGCTTCGAGAGCGCCGAGGTGGTGGAACCGGTCCCGCCGTTCCAGGAAGACTTCGTCATCCTGTTTCGGTTCGACACGGCCGCGCACCTCGACGCGTGGATGCGCTCGGACGTGCGGAAGACGCTGCTCGACCAGGGCGCGCCGCTCTTTGCGAGCGACGCGCGGCAGCACACGGTCGCGCGCGCACGCTCGGGCTCGCACGCGGCGGGCATGGTCATCACGACGCGCGTGAAGGCGGGCAAGGAAAAGGAGTTCCGCGAGTGGGAGGACCGCATCAACACGGCCGCCTCCCGCTTCCCGGGCTTCGAGGGTGTCGAGGTGTTCCCGCCCGTCGCGGGTGTGCAGGACGAGTGGGTCGTGGTCGTGCGCTTCGACTCGCCCGAGCACCTCGAGCAGTGGCGGGTGTCCGACGTGCGGCGGCGCATGGTGGACGACGCGTCGCGCCTCTGGGAAGAGGCGACGGTCGAGAAGATCAACAGCGGCTTTCCGGGATGGTTCGCCTCCGACACGGCGCTGCGCGGCGGCGCGATGCCCCCCGACTGGAAGCAGGCGATGATCGTGCTCCTCGTCCTCTACCCCGTCGTCATGGCGCAGACGTATCTCCTGGGGCCACGCCTCGAGTGGCTTCGGCTGCCGGAGGCGATGTTCATTCAGAAGATCGTGAGCATGGTGATCCTGACGTATGCGCTCATGCCGATCGCCATCCGCACGTTCGACTTCTGGCTGCACCCGGATCCCAAGCACCGCACGCGCGCCGAGGTGATCGGCATCGGCGCCACCCTCGTCGCCTACGCGGTGTCGGTGGCGTTCTATCTCTTGGTCGACCGCTAGCGAGCGGATGAGGGCCCATCTGCTTCGTTGGCGCCCTCGGTCGGCCGCTCAACGTACAGCAAGTACGCCTCGCGGCCGCCTCTCGGCGCGCCGCCTCGCATCTGGACCCTCCTCCACTCGCTAGCCGCGCGCGCTGGTTGTCCTGCGGGCGGCGGTGATGCCGCCGCCCGCAGCGAGTGGTCAGTGGGTCTCTAGCCCGCGCAGGCTGTCTCGCGCGCCCAGCTTGTCGAAGATGCGGTCGGGCGTGAGCGGCAGGCTGCGTGAAGCGCACGCCGGTCGCGTTGGCCAGCGCGTTGGCGATGGCCGGCGCGACCGGATTGATCGCGCACTCGCCCTGCGACTTGGCGCCGAGCGGCCCGATCGTGTCGTAGGTGTCGGCGAAGAACACCTCGGTGCGCGGCACGTCGGCGAAGGCCGGGATGCGGTAGTTGCGGAGCTGCGGGTTCACCATCGCGCCCGTGCTCGTCGTAGACCATCTTCTCGGTAGAGCGCCCAGCCGAACCCCTGCGCGATGGCGCCCTCGATCTGGCCGCGGCACTGCATCGGGTTGATCAGCCGGCCGATGTCGGCGGCGTGCACGCTCTGCAGGATGCGGATCTCGCCGGTGACGCGATGCACCGCGAGCGCGCACGCCCTGCACGTTGAAGGCGACGGTGCGCGGCGACAGGTAGGCCTTGCGCTTGGCCTCGAAGCGATGCCCGCGCGCTTGTGCCGGCGGCGTGCAGCTCGGCGCAGCGAGATGCGCTTGTCGCCGCAGACGACCGCGTCGTCCTCGAGGCGGCAGTCGCGCGGTCGGCACGCCGGTGTGGCGGCCGGCGAAGTCGAGGATGTTGTCGCGCAGCGCCGCGGCCGTCAGCGCCGACCGCCTGCCCGGCGACGACGGTGCCGGTGCTGGCGAACGTGCCGGTGTCGTAGGGCGTCAGGTCGGTGTCGGCGTTGACGATGGCGATGCCGGCCGGCCCGCGCAGCCGAGAACCGCGGCGGCGATCTGCCGGTGCGACGGTGACCGAGCCGTTGCCCATCTCGGTCGAGCCGACGGCGAGGTGGTAGCGTGCCGTCGGGCAGGAGCGCCATCTGCGCGCCCGAGCGGTGCTCGGTCGGCGGGCCGCAGTCGAGCATCGCGAGCGCGATGCCCGTGCCCTCCGACCCATTCGTCGCCCGTCGGGCTTGGCGGCGCCGCGGCCGCTCGCGAGCGCCTCCTCGACGAGGTCGAGGCACTGGTCGAGCCCGTAGCTGCCGAACGCGACGTCGGACGGGTCCTGCCAGACCGACTCGATCCAGTCGGTCGGGCCGGATCATGTTCTTGCGGCGCATCGCGAACGGGTCCATGCCGAGCGAGCTGCGCCAGCTCGTCGATCGCGCACTCGATGGCGAACGTCGGTCTGCGACGCGCCGTAGCCGCGGAAGCCGCCGCCCGGCACCATGTTGGTGTAGACCGCGTAGCCGTCCGCCTTCTTGTTCGGCGCAGCGGTAGGCCGTGATCGGGCTGCCGAGCGCGGCGGCGAGCGTCTCGCCGGCGTGGCCGCCGTAGGCGCCGGTGTTGGAGACGACGTGGATCTGGATCGCGGTCAGCGTGCCGTCGCGCTTGGCGCCGAGCTTGACGCGTGTCGTCATCGGGTGGCGCGTGGTCGCGCCGATGAACTGCTCCTCGCGCGTGAACTCCCACTTCACCGGCCGGCCGGTCTTCAGCGCCGCCAGCACGCAGAGGTCCTCGGAGAGCATTTCCTGCTTGCCGCCGAAGCCGCCGCCGACGCGCTCGGTGAAGACGTGGACGGTCGCGCGGGTACAGGCCGAACAGGTAGGCAGAGCTTCTGCTTGGCGATGAACGGCGCCTGCGAGCTGGTGCGGACGTGGATGCGGCCGTCGTCGCCGCGCCAGGCGATCGAGCCGTGCGTCTCCAGGTGCACGTGCTGGACGCGCGAGCGTCGAGTAGGTCCTCTCGTGGACGGCGTCGGCCTCCGCGAAGCCGGCCGCCACGCTGCCGACCTCGCCGTGGATCTCGACGTAGATGTTGCCGCGCGCCTCGCCGCCCTTGTCGTGCAGGACCGGCGCGTCCGGCGCCATGGCGGCTACTCGGGTCGAACACGGCGGGCAGCACCTCGTAGTCGACCTCGAGCGCGCCGGCAGCCCGCCTCGGCGGCGGCCTCGGTCTCGGCGACCACGGCGGCGACGCGCTGGCCGACGAAGCGCACGACGTTGTCGAGCATGTAGGTGTCGTCGGGATCGACCAGGTGGTCCTCGTGCGTCGCCGTGCTGTAGAGCCGCCGCGGCACGTCCTCCCAGGTGAAGACCGCGACGACGCCGGGCACGGCCAGCGCCTTGCTCGCGGCCGATCGGCAGGATGCGGGCGTGCGCGTGCGGCGAGCGCAGCACCTTGAGGTGCAGCATGCCCGTCCATCGCCACGTCCATCGTGTAGCGGGCGTGGCCGGTGACGATCGCCTCGGCCGAACGGGTTGGCGAGGCTCGCGCCGCAGGCGCTGGCCGGCCTCGTCCGGCCTCGACGGACGCGACGCCGCGGATCGCGTCCTCGATCGCGCGGTAGCCGGTGCAGCGGCAGAGGTTGCCCTTGAGCGCGCGGGGCAGGTCCGCGCGCTGCTCCTCGTCGAGCGCGGCCGCCGTCATGATCATGCCGGCGGTGCAGAAGCCGCACTGGAACGCCTGGGCGTCGAGGAACGCCTGCTGCATCGGGTGCAGCTCGCCGTCGCTGGCGCGAGCCCCTGGATCGTGGTGACCTCGCGGCCCTCGGCCCGGAAGGCGGGCACCAGGCAGCTGTGGACCGGCTTGCCGTCGAGCCAGACCGTGCAGGCGCCGCAGTCGCCGGCGTCGCAGCCCTTCTTGACGCCGAACCAGCCGAGGTCGCGCAGGAAGGTGCGCAGGCACTGGCCGGGGCGCGGCTCGGCCGAGAACGTCTTGCCGTTGATCCGATGAAGTTCATGCGCTGCAGCTTCCGCTCCGGCGCCAGCTCGGCGCGGATCTGCTCGGCGAAGTAATAGGTCAGGTGCCTGCGGTAGGCCGGCGACCCGTGCACGTCGTCGAAGTAGCGCGTCGGCGGGATGCGCTCGTCGATCGCGCGCCGCAGCTCGTCGCGCGGTCGGCACGGCGGCGAAGCGGAGCTGGACCGGCCGCAGCGTCGCGGCGGTGATGGTGAGCAGGAATCGCCGCGCGCCTGGCCGCTGCGTGCCGATCAGCAGCGCCGCCGAGCGGCCGAGCTGCGTGAGCGAGGCGCGCCGGAACGCGAACCGCTTGCGACGAGCGCCGCCGCCGGCAGGTGGATCGCTGCGCAGCAGCTCGCCCGGCGCGCAGGACGTTCGCGTGGTTGCCGGTGACGAAGTCGACCACCGGCACCTGCGCGCGGCGCCGCCGTCGCGCGGCCAGAGCGTGCAGACGCCTTCGAGCGCGGCGGTCAGCGAGATCATCGGCGCCGGCCGGCAGCGACATGCAGATGTTGCCGCCGACCGTCGCCTCGTTCCAGATCTTGAACGACGCCAGCAACGCGCGGCAGCACTCGCGGAACAGCGGGGCCGCGCGTCCACTCCGGCCGGCGCCGGCGAAGCGGTCCAGCTCGGCGATCCGGCAGGTCGCGGCGATCTCCAGGCCCTCGGCCGACGACCTCGAGCGGCGGCCAGCGCGAGCGCTTCGAGGTCGATCAGCGTGTCGGTCGTGGACCTGCGGCTCCGAGAACAGCCAGGTGCCGCCGGCGAGCCAGGCGTAGCCGTCGCGCCAGTGCGTGATCTCGTCCGCGGACGCCGGCCGCTTCACCTCGGTGATCGTGTTGAGGTTCATGGGCGTTCTCCAGCGCGGCGTACCGCTGCCTGCATGGGCATCTCTCCAGATCGGTGTGAGTGCTGGGCGATGGCGCGACGTTCGAGCACCATAGCGCCACGAGGATGGGGCGTGTCAAATTTCGCGCGCCAGACCAGCTAGATCGGCGTATCGCGTGCTCGCCGACTGAGCAGATGCGCTCTTTCGCCGTGCCGCTTCCAGGCGTTGCTGACGCAACACCGCAGCATTGAATTCCGGCACACACAACGGCACCTGTGGCTGCAGCCGAAAGGCGTCGCTGGTGTCAATGACCACGGCTCCAGCACGCACGGCATGTGGGGCATAATCTTTACTGGCGTCCGGCCCCGGTCGCAAAGATGGCCAGTCTGCACCCCGGCAAACGCCTCTGGCGTCAGTAAGCGCACGCTCAGGGGCCGCCCCCGGAACTCTACCCGCGTTCCCTCGGAATGCGCCGACGCCAGCACGGTCAGCTGTGTGAGCGGAAAATCGCGCTCCTCGAAGACCCGCAGGATTTCCTCCCCCAACAGCCCCGTGGCCCCTACCAGCGCCACATGCCAGGCCTCATGGATTCCCCTACGGCTTGCACCGCCGTCGTACGGAGGGCGGCACAGATGAGGTCACCCATCTGGGTGGTCCCCACCCGTGTACAGCCCGTACCCATAATATCAGCCGTACGATAGCCCTGCTGCAGCACGCTCTCGACCGCCGCTTCAATAGCACTGGCGGCCTGTGGCTGGTGCAGAGCATAGTGCAGCATCATGGCCACGGAATTGATCGTGGCAATCGGATTGGCAATGCCCTGCCCGGCGATATCCGGGGCACTGCCGTGCACCGGCTCAAAGACGCCCACCGTCCCACCGATACTGGCCGATGGCAGCATGCCAATGGAGCCAGTCAGCATCGCGGCTTCATCGCTGAGAATGTCACCAAACAGATTCCCCGTGACGATCACGTCAAACTGCCGCGGCGCCCGCATCAGTTGCATGGCACAGTTGTCGACATACAGGTGCTCCAGTGCGACATCGCTGAACTCCCCGGCCAATTCCGTCACCTCCCGCCGCCACAAGACGGACGTCTCCAGCACATTGGCCTTATCAACCGATGTTACCTTGCCGCGCCGCTGGCGGGCCAGCTCGAAGGCGAGACGCGCCACCCGCCGAATTTCCGCTGATGGTATAACTCATGGTGTTAAACCCGCGCTCGCCCTCCTCCAGCCGTTCAATCCCGCGGGGCTGCCCATAGTAAATATCGCTGACCAGCTCACGGACCACCAGCACGTCAATGCCC
The DNA here is from genome assembly GCA_963734275.1 of uncultured Actinomycetes bacterium. GTDB lineage: Bacteria > Actinomycetota > UBA4738 > UBA4738 > HRBIN12 > CAVTGO01. The sequence continues at coordinate 6,087 of CAVTGO010000007.1, read as the reverse complement.
TGCACCACCTCCGGGCGCAGGCTGGACGCGTCGATGAGGGCCGTATAGAGCTTGGCCGGTCGCAAATTGGCAAACAGGTCAAGCGCCTGCCGCAGACGCAGCAGGCCACGCTCAGGACGCTTGTCGGACGGCAGTGCATCCCAGCTGCGGCCCACCCACAGAGCCAAACAGCACCGCATCGCTCTCCCGGCACAACTGCAACGTCGCTTCCGGTAAAGGGTCGCCGCGTGGCGTCAATGGCCGCGCCGCCCACCAGGCCGTGACGCAAGCGTAAAGCGCATGTCGTACAGTTGCCTCCAGCTACGTGCAACACTTTGATCCCCTCGGCGACGACTTCGGGACCCACGCCATCGCCGGGCAACACCGCAATACGGTACTCCATGGCAGTGCTCTCCTTGGCGCGTTTCCCTAGTCCTCTACTTCGATGTCAACGTCCACGAGCCATCCCAATCCGGCTCGGGAGGATGGTCTTTGAAAAACTCACAGCGCTCGATATACACCCGGCTTGGCGTGGTGGGGCGCCGCGGGAACACTGCTCTTCGAGCTTCTCGCTTTCGGCAAATTTGGCGATGGCTTCATCCCATTGCCTGTTGCCGGTACAGCTCCAGGCCCTGATGGTAGACGGCACGCATCTGCTCCTGCTCTTGAGACAATTGCCCCTTATAGCCATGATTTCCACTGTCTCGACCGGCTCGGACTTGCCCACCACCCGCACGTTATCAATCAAGCGCCATTCAAAGCGCCTCAGGCCCGGCCATGCTGCAGCGTTTCGGTGGTGCACTGGATATACATGCCATATTGCTTCGCCGAGGCCTCGAGCCGCGCCGCCGTATTCACCACATCACCCATCATGGTGTAGTTCATGCGCTTGGTCGAGCCCATGTTGCCGGTGACGATTTCGCCGGAACTGATGCCAATGCGCATGCGCATCTGGTGCACCAGGTCGGGCCATTTGTCCCCTTCGGCACGTCCATTTGTCGCGCAACCGCGCCAGCGCCTGCTGCATCCCGAGGGCCACCCGGACGGCGCGCACGGCATGATCCGGTTGCTCAATGGGCGCGCCAAAGAACGCCACAATCGCATCGCCTTCGTATTTGTCCAGGGTGCCACCTTCGGCCATCAGAATGTCCGTCATCGCCGTCAAGTATTCGTTGAGGAGCTCCACCAGCTGCGTGGCACTGAGCACTTCGGAAAAGCTCGAAAAGGAGGCAATGTCCGTAAAGTAGGCCGTGCGCATGCCAGAAGAGCCCCCGAGCCTGGGCTCGATCTTGGTCCGGCACCATTCGCTCGAGAGTTCTGGAGACAGTACGTGCTAAACGTCTTGCGCAGATAGCGACTTGTCTTCTCTCAACCACGTAGTGGTAGATGGTCATGCCGCCCCAGACGACAACCATGGCCAGGAGCGGGTAGACCAGGCTCAACCACCAGCCCTGCGTGGCAAAGAGCAGGTAGTTCAGCCCCACATTCCCCAGCGACCAGGAGTGCGGCATGCTGAGCCCGCCGCCATAGCGCCCCCAGACGCGGCAACAGTAGCGTCAAACAGCACGCCCAAAGCACCGACACTGCCCCCGGCATAGCATTGGCCCACCAGGGCTTCACGAGAAAATCCTGCTGCAGGATATTGTCAATCATGGTGGCATGGAGTTCTACCCCGGGAAGGACCGGGTCAAAGGGGGTAACACGCAGGTCCTTGATGGCTTCGGCGGTGGCCCCGATCAGAACAATCTTGCCGGAACGCCGCAGGCGGGGCCTCCGGGCGGCCGCCGATAATGTCGGCGACGGAATAGCGCGGAAAGGTTCCACGGCCGGGCCGAGATGATTGAGCAAAGCATTTCCCCTGGCGTCCGTGGGGATCCGGATATTGCGCGGCCCACCAGCGCGACCTTGTCTACCCCCTCAGGCGCCGATCCAGAAAATAGCGTGGTGTGCTCACCCAGGTAATGCTCCAGCACCCGGATACCAAGTGGCGCAAACAGATAGTCCTGCTCGCCCGCTCTATCCACCCGATCGCGATATTGCACCACCAAGGGATAGCGACGGAAGGCCCCGTCCTGATCCGCATCGTTGGAAAAAAACCGCTCCCCCGGCGCGGCCTGCGACAGGAGCGCAAGATTGGACTCGACAGCCCAGGCGGCGTTATGGAGGTCGTGGCAGGCGGATGCCCGGGCGATGTTGTTGACGGCGTGGTATTTGCAGGACGAAGGCTCGTAGGAAACCGCTCCAGTGCTTCCGGCTGTAAATGCGCCGCGTCGCGCGGCGAGAATGGAAAAAATAGCCTAAAACCGTACGCCCTGAGCGCTGTAACGCCTGGGAAAATGCTGTCATGGTCGGCCGCGAGCAATTTCCTGGTCCAGCTCAAGGCCTGCAATGCCGGGGTCGCGTTGTCAGGCTGGCCGGGAGCCTGGCCTTGAGAGCTGCGCATTGTCTCGATGCCGGCACTGGTATCCGAGGACGAAAAGACCACGTCATAGCCAATCACTGCCGCACCGTACTCCGTCAGTTGGTCCACCATTGCGGCCTGCACGGTGTACGGCCAGGGCCAGCGGCCCAAGCTGGTCAATACTTTTTTCGTCGATCGCCACAATCACCACTTCCGGGCCCGGGGGTCTGGGGCCACGCAGACGAAAACGTACATCTGACGTCAGTCGGTCAAGACGCTGCAAGCGCCGGGATCAAGGACATAGAGCAACAACACCAGGCTGTGAGGAACAGATCCGACCACTGTACTCATAGATGTAAGCCACTGTACGTATGGCAGGCATTAAGACGGACTCGCCAGGCACGCATGGGACTTCCTCGCTCTTAGCCGGTTGCATGCAGCTGCGCTTTTACGCGGTAATGAACGCCCGGACTTTGTGCCAATCTTTTTTCCCTGGCGCTGCCTCCACCCCACTACACACATCCACGGCATAGGGGCGAACCGCGTGAATGGCCTCTCGCACATTCTCAGGCGTCAAACCACCGGCCAGAATGATACGACCATATGGGTGCAACGCGGCCACGCGCTGCCAATCGGCCCTGGCGCCCCCCCCGCCATAGACGTCCGCATGAAAGCCCTCGATCAAAAAGGCCGACACCGCATAGTGCCGCATCATCTCCGGCTGCACGTGGGCGGTGAACCGAAACGTTTTCATCACCCGCCAGGGGAGTTGCTGGCACAGTGCAGGGCTTTCTTCCCCGTGGAGTTGCACCATCTGCACGCCACTGGTACGACCATGTGGGTGATCGTCGGCAGGTCTGCATTCACAAACACCCCAACGGCGTCACTGCCTCCGGAAGACGTCCAATAATGGCGTGGGCTTGCTCAGGAGTCACATAGCGCGGACTCGGAGGATAAAAAATAAACCCGATCATGTCCGCCCCGGCCTCGACCGCCACCTGGCATCATCACTATTCGTTATGCCACAGATCTTTACCTGGGTCATATGGTGTCTTTTCGGCAGAAAGTCCGGTCCCCTGCAATTCGTCCAGCTTGGCGCCAATATCGGCTCACGCATCAAGGATTCGCCAATCAGAAATGCCGTCACTCCCGTGGGCTTCCAGACGGTCAATGGTGGCGCGATCTTGGAGGCCGCTCTCGCTGACCACCGCATAGCCCGCCGGAATCCGTGGCAAGAGCGCCAGTGTGGTGGCCACATCCGTCCGAAAGGTATGCAAGTCACGGTTGTTGATGCCAATGACCCGGCAGGGACATCGCCAGCGCTTTCTCCAGCTCCGCGGCAGTGTGCACTTCGACCAGTGGCTCCAGGCCAAGCTCAAGGCTCAGGGCCGCCAGATCAACCAGTTGCGGCACCTCGAGCGCGGCCACAATCAGCAAGACCGCATCCGCCCCATGCACACGCGCCTCATAGAGCTGATACGGATCGACCACAAAATCCTTGCGCAGGCAGCGGCACCGGAACCGCCTGGCGTACGGCCGCCGAGAAAACGTCACATGTCCCTGAAAAAATTGCTATCCGTCAGCACAGAAATGGCCGCGGCACCGTGCTGCGCATATGTCGTGGCAATGGCCACCGGATCAAAATCTGCCCGGATCACCCCGGCGGACGGCGAGGCTTTTTTAATTTCCGCAATAATCCGCGTCCCCAGCGTTCGTGCTGCTGCAACGCCTGCCAGAAATCCCGCGTCGGCGGCAAGTCTGCCACCTGTCGCCGGAGTATGGAGAGGGCGTGTGCTGTTGGGCCGGACGAACTTCCTGCCGTTTCCACTCCAATATCTGCACTAAAATATCCGCGACCATGGATGAAACACTCCCTCTCTCAGTCCCCGGCGTTTTGCGCCCATTGCGGGTAAAGTCTCGCAGGTGTTCCAGCTTTACCAGCGCCGCCCCACTGTCGAGGGCCTGCCGTGCCAGAGGCAAACACTCCGCAATCGGCACGTCCCGCCGTCCCGGCCGCAATCGCCGCCGCCGCATTGAGCAACACAATGTTGCGCTGCGGCAGAGGCTTCGCCACGCAAGAGCCGCAGAGTGATTTCGGCATTAAAAGCGGCATCACCACCGCGTAACACCTCCGGGCGATCCAACGGCAAGCCAAAATCTTCCGGATGGACCGTATAAGTGTCGACTTTCCCGCCCGCAACTCTGACACCGTGGTGGAGCCGGTGGTGGTCAACTCATCCAGACCATCACTGCCATGCACCACAAACGCCCGTTTGCCCCCCAGGTTATGCAACACCATGGCCATCATGGCCGTTAAGCTCTGGTCATAAATACCCACCAGTTGGTGGTGTGACCGGGCCGGATTGGTCAGCGGCCCCAGAATATTAAAAATGGTCCGCACGCCAATTTCACGCCGTGGTCCGACCGCATGGCGCATGGCACCGTGCAGGGCTGGGGCAAAGAAAAAGCCAATGCCAACCTCACGAATGGCCGCCTCAACCCCGGCAGGTTCCAGAGTAATGTTAATACCTAACGCCTCAAGCAGGTCAGCGCTCCCACTGCGGCTCGAGGCGGCACGGTTGCCATGTTTGGCCACCACCACCCCCGCCCCGGCAGCCACAAACGCTGCAGTCGTCGAAATGTTAAAGGTCTGCGCCCCGTCCCCACCGGTACCAGCCGTATCCACCGGAGTGCTACCCGCTGGCGTGCGGATGAACGTCGCCTTGTCCCGCATGACCCGGGCACAGCCGGTAATCTCTTCGACCGTCTCCCCCTTCATGCGCAACCCAACGATGAAGGCGGCGATCTGCGCTGGAGTGGCCTTGCCTTCCATAATCTCCGTCATCACCGCTATGGCCTCGGCTTCGGTCAGATTCCGCCGGGCAACAACAGCCTCGATCCCTTCTCTGATCATCCCGCCGCCCTCACCCCAACAAAGCGCTGGCGTATGCCTGTATGCAATTCCCGAAGACGTTAGCACACTGCCACTCGAAAGGCAAAAGCGGGTACTCCATCTACTCATCACTAACGGAAGATACCACCTCCCGGTTGCCGTTCCTCGAATCCACGTTGCATCTCCTGCAAAGTCTGCTCCGACCAGTCGTCCGACTGGTCTCTAGAGCGTGGAGAACACGTGTCACCCACCATGACCCCTCCCCTGGCCGTGCATTGGTCTTCGGCCAGCCGTTGCTCACGGGCCGACGGGCAACCCCAGGGGCCGATGGCTACGCATAGAGCAAGAACCACAAGCGGGCGTTTCATTCTGCGCTTCTCCCTCACTTCACGCACCCACCGGTGCATGCTTCCGTGATGGCCATACCGGACATGAGGTTACCAGTATGCTCTTGCAAAGCCAAGCCCGATCTCATGCGCCCTGGGAGTCCCCGCCTCTTACGGCTGGCCACGGGTTGAGCCCTGAGCAAAACATGCGCGCCACTCCCTGGTTGCAAGTATGGGGGCAAGCGCACGTGCCGGTAAAAATGGCAGGGGAAGTTTCGTCCTTGTACTGTAAATAACTGCCATTGGCAAGGCTTGGCGCGGCCCCGTAAGGGCCACGCCCTGGTGATTGCGCCGGTTATTTGCGGACCCAACAGGCGGCGGAATGCCGCCACGGCATCGTCCCATAGTGATGCAAAAGAGATAGAGCGCCATCTGTTCGTTCCCCTGCTCATCATACAAGTCATATCCCTGTTGGGCGGCGACGTGGC
>CAVTGO010000006.1:0-173865 GCA_963734275.1 uncultured Actinomycetes bacterium | reverse complement strand
GCAACGGCCTGCCGCACTCGCCTTCCTTGCGGCTGTAATCGAGGTACAGCATCGAGGCCACCGCGTCCACGCGCAGGCCATCGATGTGATACTTGTCCAGCCAGAACAGCGCGTTGGAGAACAGGAAATTGCGGACCTCGGTACGGCCGTAATTGAAAATCATCGTGCCCCAATCGGGATGCTCGCCCTTGCGCGGATCGGCGTGTTCGTACAGCGGCGGTGCCGTCGAAGTGACGCAGGCCGTGGTCGTCCTTTCGGGTAGTGAGCGGGACCCAGTCGATGATCACGCCGATGCCGTTTTGGTGGCAAGTCGACAAAATACATGAAATCTTGTGGCGTGCCGTAACGGCTCGTGGCGGCAAAGTAGCCAGTTGTTTGATAGCCCCAACTTCCCGTGAACGGGTGCTCGCTGACCGGCATCAATTGGATGTGCGTGAAACCCATCTGGCGGCAGTAGTCGACGATCTGCGGCGCCAGCTCGCCGTAACTGAGCCAGCGGTTCTCTATCCCCGGATCGCGCCGCCAACTGCCCAGGTGCAGCTCGTAGATCGACATCGGCGCATTCAAGCCGCATTGTGCTCCGGCCGTTGCCGATCCACTCGGCGTCGTTCCACTTGTACGAATCGAGGTTGGTGACAATGTTCGCTGTACGCGGCGGCACTTCAGCGGAAAACCGTAGGGATCGCATTTCTCGACCACGTGGCCACCGCGATTCTTGACGGCGAATTTGTACTGCTTCCCCTCGCCGATGCCGGGGATGAACAATTCCCATACGCCGCTGGGAATGTGCTTGCGCATCGTGTGGCTGCGGCGGTCCCACAGTTGAATTCGCCGACGACCGCAATGCTCTCCGCGTTCGGCGCCCAGACGGCGAAGTTGACACCGGAGACGCTGTCGACCGTGGAGAGTTCAGCACGAGTCGTTCGTAGCTCCGCCAATGCGTGCCTTCGCCGAGCAAGTGCAAATCGTAATCGGTCAACATGGGTGCAAACGCGTAGGGGTCGTGCATCGTGATGGTTTCGCCCGATTTATAATTCACGCGAAGTTGGTAGGGCTGGGGGCCGGGGGCGAGGGGCTGGGTGCGAGTTCGGTTGCCTTGCATCCCGCGTTCATCGAACACTGCTTCATACAGCCCGGCCGGATGAATTCGCCGCATGGGTCGTTCGCGCGCCGTGTGCCGGGTCGATGACCCAGGCACGTTCCGCTTCGGGCAAAAACGCGCGAACCGCGGTTGCACCGTCGGCCGCCTTGTGAATTTCATGAGGGCCCAACACTTCGAAAGGGTTTTCATGGTAGCCATGGATCACGGGACCAATGGCTTGCAATGGAACTTGCGTTTGCACTGGGGTTTCTCCTCAGGAGCCGCGACAACGGTGGAATCCCCATCCTCTGGGGCCGCCTGTCACGCGGTTTTATTGTGTTCAGTTAAGCGGCCCGAGTAAACGCCGGCCGCCAGATTGATGAAATCGGTGTCAGAACGCTGCGGCGAAGGCCGCCCAGCACGGCGGCAATATTCCAGCCGCGGTTTGCCGACGCGTTGAACGTGGTTGAACCTGCCAGAAACGCGACTTTTTGCCGCGTGTGCTGGGCTCGCTGGCGCCGTTGTTCGTCCACGCACAGCATTCCACCTGGTGGTATTGGAGCGCCCGTCGATGCGTTGCCAGAGATCGTGGTCGCGAATTGGCACTAGTTTGCCGAACCGTTCCCAATGCCAACGGCGATCGCGCCAGGTTCGAACTCGCGACGGATGCCGCGCCGCACGTAGCGGCTGCGGGTTAGCAGCGTCACGCGGGAGGCTGGCCGAGCGTCTCGAGGCCGCGGACGACCGCCAGCAGCTCGAGCCGGCTGGCCCGGTTTTCGTACTCCGTATCGGCGGCAGAGAAGTGTTTCTTCTTCGCCCACGGATTGCAATACGAACTTCCACGCGGCTGGTCGCCGTCGCTGAGTGTTGCTTCTGAGATGAGGAGAAAGTGCGGGTTGGCGGCTTGTTTGGTTAGGTTGCGTTTCGTCCGCAAAACTCTTTCGCCGCTGGGACGCGAGTTTCACGAGTCGCCCGAATCCGTCCGCGGGCAATCGACGAAGGCTTACTTCCGGTGCAAGCCGACCGGCTTATGTAAGCCGATCTGATGATGCTATCGGCAAACTGACCGGAGCCAGTTCAGATTAACGCACGAGAAAGTTGCTCGGCGTTGCGACTCGAAGTTCGTGCGAGTGCGCATGCTCTGCCGCCGGGGCGTGAGCATGGTTTTGGACCTAGGCCGCACTATGTGATCGAATCGTCAAACAAGGTCCAGCATGCTTATTCCTATTGGCAACGCGATGCCACCTGACCCGCAGTCAGCCGCGCGTCGGCAACCGTTTCCGCGCAGATCGTAATATTCGCTTCGACCGCACCTGCCGTTATCGCACAAACTTTGCGACCTAGGGTTCACGTAGCAGCAATCGAGATTGGCATCCATTGATCTTGCGATCTGTGTAGCTTTGCTTTTGCGCAGGTGTTGAGGAGTCGCCATGCATTTTGCCGTGCATTTGAAAAAGAGTGGGGTTATTACGGCCGAGCAGTTGGTCGCGGCAGTGGAGGTGCAATTGAGCATGCTCGTGCCGATCGGTCAGTTGGCCCTCGAAGAGGGCATACTCGCGGCCCGGGACATCTTTAACATCCTCCGCGCCCAGAGCACGCCCCGAACGTGCTGTTCGGCGACCTAGCCATTGAAATGGGGCTCATGACGCGGGACGACGTGATGCGGCTGCTCATGATCCAAGCCGACCGCAAACGGCCGATTGCGGAAATCCTAGTAGGGCAGGGTGGGCTCACCGACGAGCAACTGGAAGCAGAGATGGCTGCCTATCGCCAGGCTCAGGTGCGGACAAAACGCATGATGACCACGAAGAAGTTTGTGACGAAACGGCTGTGCCAGGATGTGCCTCGGGCTGTGGCTGAAACTGTGACGGCGGTTTGAGCTCGATAAAATCGCGGTTTTCACGGCAGCAGCATTTGGTTCAGCAACGCCATCGCCAATTGCTCGGTGCCACTGCTGACTCGCCGGGGCCGTGCGGGAATTCATGCTAGCAGCTACCGGCTTTGCAGTGCTGTTCCAGATCGAAGCCTAGCATCAAAACGCAGAACCGTTCTTCCTACCCTGACTTTGTACCGATGCGTGGCAGGCATCTTTCACACTCATGGCTTCGGAGTTTCTTTGTCCCGATTTATCTTGTCAATCGCTCCTTGCGCGTTCTTTTGAAACGCCAGCAACGGCAGGCGAGGATCGGTCGTGAACCGTTCTAAAATAGGCAGCGCCTCAGTTGCATCCGGCCCCAACTCGCCGAGTTCATAGATTAGCGACTGCGCCACCTCGCCATCGTAGCCGTCTGACAATTTCGGCCGATCCTCCGGTTGGCCGAGTAGTACTTCTCTACCTGTTCCAGGGCGTGAATGAGGTGTGGCACGTCGTCTTTAGTGATGCCGATCCGCCGCAAGATTGCCATTGAACTTAGTACGGTAGAGCGATCCAACACGGCGATATTTTGCGAGCCATGGCACGCATGTCTGGTAAGGCAAACTGAGCCATTAGCCCCATGGCTGTCGCGCGTGCTCGCGGGTTCCATGACTTCATCGCGTTTTTGCATTGCTCTACAATCTCCGGGCCACCGATACCTACGAGCCCGCCTCGACCGCAGGCTTGCTTGACTTGTCGTGCTTGCCCATCGATTCGATCAAGGCGAAGATGCGCGGCACGATCGGTTTGGCTCGCATGTCGACTAAGTCTCGAAAGAGTAAGTCGTAGTAGGGAGCAGCTTCCTCCCGCCAGAACTTGTCTTTGTTCTCCATGATGTGGAGCTTGATTTCATCATCTGACATGTTGCGCATATTCGCTTGTAACGTCGTATTTGTTGGGGCAACGTCGGCCGACCGCCGCTATGCAGCCGCAAGATCTCCTCCCACACTTCATGGCTCCGTTTCGCTAAAGCCTCATCGCGCGAGAATCGTGAAACTGGGCTCGCCATTGACCTCGACGCGCACCGGTCCTTGCCACGCCGGCAGTTTGAACACGAGGAACTTAGGCGGGCGGTAGTCTTTAGTCTCGATTAATACCGACGCTTCTTGGTCAAGTTTGATTACCAGGGTTTTTTCCACTACCTCGATCGATTTCAAGACTCGCGCCATTCGCGGCCACGACATCACCACCAGCAGGCATTCCTTCGTAGTATCAATCTGCGGAAGCTTTGGAAGCAGCTGCGTGCATCGATTCAACTCCCAGTCATCCTCAATCAAGAAGATTCGATCGGTCCTCCGATGCGGAATTCCGCCTCCTTAATGGCCTCAACTTCACCAATGTCCTCAACCGCAATCTTTGTAACACTAGTTGCCGCAGCGTTCTCTTGAGCATGACACGGCAACGCGAGGTGAAGAAACAAGATTGACCAGGCAGCCACAGTCATAAAATCACAAAGTGATTTCATGTCTTCTCCTCCGAAAAGTATTCACTTCAGCCGCGCAGCTGCTAGGAGTTTCAAGATCGAACATATTGGTGTGATCGATGTGCTACCCGTCAAGGGCGTCAACCAAGTATCGCTTCAGATCAGGCAGCCGCCGCGCTTTTGCTGCCAGTCGCGCGTGGATGAATATTCGCACGCGTTTCACGTAGTCGTCGAACTGCTCCTGCGCCAGCGTGCGGACGACCGGCGAGATCTCGCCGAGTCGGCGATAGATGCGCTCTCTTCGCGAAATACACGTCGACGTTGAAATCGACTTCGAGCTCCGTCGGCGGCGCATCGACGAGCACTTCGTGAGCGGCGACCAGCTTCGCCGAGCGCGGCCGATAAGTGTGGCCGCGATCGCTTCGGCCGCGATGGCACAAGCTCGCCGTATGGCCGGCGGGCCAGTCGGCCGATACATGTGCGGCTCTTCAAAGTAGCTGTACTGCGCGAGTCGCTTGTACAGCTGCGCGGCGTGCGCCGAAGATGCCGCTCGAGCAAATCGGCGGCCGGGCCGTTCGCGGCCGCGGCGAGCAGGGCGTCGATCATCGGCCGCTCGGTCAATTCGACAGATGCGTTCGAGATCGAGCGAGTCGTGCAGCAAGTAAAACGCCCGCTGGAACATCGCGGTCGCCGAGCGCACGGCGTGATGCCAATACACTTCGCTGAACATCACGTAGCGGGCGAAGACCATCATCTCGGCGGCCGTCTTGCCTTTGTCGGTGATCGCCAGCGCATCGCCCGCCTCGTTGAGGCACAGGCTGTTGATCAGGCGGCGGCGATCGAAATGCTGGCCGTAGGGCACGCCGGCGTGCAGGCTGTCGCGCGTCAGGTAGTCGATTTTGTCGACGTCGATCGGCCCGGAAAGCATGCTGCGCAGGATTCGCTGGGCGCGGTGTCTGCGCCTCGCCGGAAACGAGATCGGCGACGTCGGCCGGATCGAGCTGCCAATCGTTGCGCAGCACGTCGGCGACTTCGCCCGTCGAGAATCGTAGCGTCGGCCGAGCTTCTCGTGCCCGGCAATCTGCGGCAGGTGCAGGTCTTCGATCGGATGGCCGAACGGCCAGTGGCCGACGTCGTGCAGCAGCGCGGCCGCGAGAAACACCTCGGCATCCTTCGGCGAGACCGCGGCGGCAAACCGCTCGTCGGCCGCCAGCCGGTCGAGATACTCGATCGCGGCCAGGAACACGCCGAGCGAATGCTCGTGCCGCGAGTGATTGGCGGCCGGATAGACCAGGCTCACGAGGCCGAGCTGGCTGATGTGCGCGAGCCGGCGAAACGCGGCCGTGTCGATCAGCCGCCGCACGCGATCGGTGAGCGGCACGTCGACGCCCGGCGGAATCCGCACGAGGCCGCCGCGCCGCGCCAGCGGCCGACTTCGGGGATGTCGTGGATCGTGGTCACGGGCGATCGATTTCGGATTTCGGAATGCGGATTGCGGATTGCAATGCAGATTGCAAATTCGCAATCCGCAACTCGCATTCCGCAATCCTGACAACTACTACGGTACGCGCTTCATGTTCCGCCTCCCAAGCCCGGAATCGCCGCAGCCCGGCGACGAGCCGCAGCAGCACGGTCACGGCGAAATACAACGCGCAATGGAAAAACGCGCTGCCCGGCTCGAGGTCGAACGACGCGTACGCGGCCAGCGTGCCGGCGGCGAAGATGGGGACGATCAGCACGACCATTTGCCAGATTTCCAGGCCCTTGCTGAAATGCGTCGCCGAAGAACCGGTCGCCGAGGAACACGAAGACGCCCCACAGCAGCGCGTAAACCAGCCCGCAGGCGAGCGAGCGAAGCATCAGCGGCACGCCCTGGTAGGCTTCCAATTCGGCGTCGCGGAGGAACGTGTAACCCGCCCAGGCAAGCGGCGGGCCGAGCACGATCGCCGCCGGCGGCCTTCATCACAAGTCTGACGTCGCCCGTGCTGCGCAGCACGAGCGCCACCAGCAGCGCAACGAGCACGAAGCCGATGACGCCCGTGAACACGAGCGGCTGAAACTTCGTGTCCGTTCGCTTGTACGTTTTGAGAACGTGCCGGCCGCCGGCGCCGACCGCGCCGGCTTCCGAATGCTCCGGCGCATGGATCACCACCTCCTCTTCCTTCTTGGGAATGGTGATGACGGCCTTGCACTTCGGGCAGGGGCCCTTCTGGCCGGCGAATTTATCGGCCACGCTGAAGCGCTTCATGCAGCCAGGGCAAGTGACGTTGATGGGCATGGCGGAGTGGAGTAGTGGAGTAGAGGAGCAGTGGAGTAGTGGAGGAGTTGATAGTCTTTCTTCTCTACTCCACTACTCCCCTACAGCTCTTCTTACGTTTCCTTCAGTTCGTCTTCGTTGATTGCGTGAAAGCCTTTGACGCGGAGCGTCTCGATGGCGATCTCGATGTTGTCCACCATCAGTGCGACGGCCGGGCCGGCCGGTGGGACGGAATCAAGAGCGGGTAGATCTGAGCCACCTCGGCCACCAGGTCCTCGGACGGGGGCAGCAGATGCCAGGTGTTCCGGCTCATCTCCTGCAGGTCGACGCTGAACGACTTGGCGGACTGGCGGACGAAGACGCTCTGCGCGCGCCTGGCGATGCGCGGATCGACCGGCTGCTCCGTGAGCCGTTCCCTGGTGACGCGCCTGGCGAAGTCCGATGGGCTCAGGCGGACGAACGCCGTCTCGAAGGCGGCCGCCATCGTTTCGCTGCCGGAGAAGATCTTCAGCTGCCCGCGCTCGGCGGCCGGCGTCGGCGCGAATTTCATCACGCCGCGGCCGAAGAGCACCAGGCCGGTGACGCCGTCGTCGCACTCGACCTGAAACACGACGCCGTCGTCGAGCCTCAGCTCCAGGTCCTCCGAGGTGACGACGAAATTCCTGGCGCTGTACCGAGTGCCGGCATTGAGCCGCAGCTTGTACAGTCCGTCCACCGAACTGAGCGACTCGAACCCGACCACTCTCCATGAGCTCGAGTCGCCGCCGGGCGGGCGCCGCACGTCCAGGCCGACGGTCAGCACCCGGCCGCGTCCCGGCGTGGCCATGAACAAATCGGCCACGATGCGGTAGCCGTCGCCGGGTGGCACGCCTTCGAGCGGGGCGCGCTCGCGCTCCTTCACCATCGCTTCCACGACGCCGGGGCGCAGCAGTTCGTCGGCGTAGATGCGGATGCCCACCTCGGCGACGCTGGTGGCGAAGAGCGCGGCAAACCCCTCGCGGCTGCCGGAGGCCAGGGCGCGCTCGAGATTGCCCAGCACCGCGGCCACCGGATCGGCCGGAGCGGGCTGCGCCGATACCGGACGCCCGGCGCCGGCGGCGGCGAGCACCGCGACGACGGTCAGCGCGAGCACGCGCGGGCGTCCGGACGGCATCAGCCGATCCTCGGCAGCGGCGGCAGCCGGCGGGCGACGAGCGCGGTCAGATCGTCCATCAGCCGCCGATCGTCGGTGTGTCGCTGGACGGCGGCGAAGAGGGCCCAGCTCAGCTCCTTCGCGGAGGACCAGATCGGCTGATCGACGATCGAGCGCACGCCCGCTTCGTCGAACGGCTGGCCGGCCTCGTTCTCCGCTTCCACCACGCCGTCGCTGAACATCACCAGCACGTCGCCCACCGCGAGCTGCGCGGTTCCCGCCTGGTAGGTTGCCTGCTCGAACATGCCCACGGCCACGCCGCCCTCTCGGAGGGAATCGTAGCGTCCATCGCCCCGCCGCACGAGCGGTGGATTGTGCCCGGCGTTGACGTAGGAAAAGTCTCCGGTGGCGGGGTCCAGCACCCCCACGAACAGGGTGACGAACCGCGATCGGGGCGCCTGCTTCATCACCTGGTGATTCAGCCGCTCGACCAGGATCGGTCCTTCAATGCCCTCGTCCACCAGCGTGCGCATCATCGCCAGCAGCAGCGCCATCAGCAGCGCCGCCGGGCTGCCCTTGCCGGCGACGTCGCCGAGCGCCAGGAGCACGCGCCCGTCGGGTAGCTGGGCGATGTCGTAGAAGTCGCCGCCGACGGTATTGGCGGGGCGGGTGATGCCGAACGCTTCGAGCCCGGAGGTGTGGAACGCCCCGTGCGGCAGCATCGTCAACTGAATCTGGCGCGCCACCTCGAGGTCGTTCTTGAGCGACAGGCGATCGGCCACCTCGATCAGCATCAGCAGGTTGAGGAGCAGGAAGCCGGAAAGCAGCCACAGCGTGCCCGGCGCGAACACCGGATGCGGAATCAGCAGCAAGTGGACGTCGCGAAACAGCTCGATCAGGCCCGACGGCCGTCACCAGCAGCGACGCGCCGTACAGCGCTCGCCGGCCAGGGCTCAACCGCATCGTGAACGCCAGGAACACCATGCGCGCGCGAGTCGGCCACCGCCGGTACCACGGCAGCTTCGCCAGCGCGTCGGCGTCGATGTGGCGCGAGAAGAAGCGATAGGCGTCGGGCGTGTCGCGCGTGAACAGCCGCTCGATCTCGGTGGAGCTGAGGCCCTGGGCGTAGGCGCTCAGCAGGGTCTCGTGCGGCCGCGGCAGTGGCGGAACGTTCATGGCCATGGAAGATGCCTGACGCCTAGATGAGGCCCAGCTCGGTGCCCGCGCGTTTGAAGCAGTCCAGGGCGAACACCAGCTCGTCCTGCGTATGGGTGGCGGTGACGATCGTGCGGACGCGCGACGTCCCCGAGGGCACCGTCGGATAGGCGATTCCCTGCGCGAACACGCCCAGCTCGAACAGCCGATCCGACAAGCGCATCGCCTTCGCCCCGTCGCCGACGATGACCGGGGTGATCGGGCTCTGGCTCGACCCGGTGTCGAAGCCGAGATCGCTCAGCCCCTGCTTGAAGAAGCGCGTGTTGGCCCAGAGCTGATTCTGCCACTTCGGCTCCTGCTCGAGCACGTCCAGCGCGCCGATGCAGGTGGCGGCGACCGACGGCGGATGCGAAGTGGAGAACAGGAACGGCCGGGCGCGGTGGTGCAGGAACTCGATCAGCGACTGCGACCCGGCCACGTAGCCGCCCAGCGCGCCGAACGCCTTCGACAGCGTACCCACCTGGACGTGCACGCGCCCCTGGAGACGGAAGTGGTCTACGGTGCCGCGACCGTTCTCGCCGAAGACGCCGCTGCCGTGGGCGTCGTCCACCATCATGATGCAGCCGTGCTCCTCGGCGATGTCGGCCAGCTCGGGCAGCACGCCGACGTCGCCGTCCATGCTGAAGACGCCGTCCGAGATGATCAGCGTCCGTCCGGTGCGCGGCAGTCCCTCGACGATGGTGCGCGCCGCGGCGGCATCCCGGTGGGAAAACACCTTGATGGTGGCGCGGCTCAGCCGCGCGCCGTCGATGATGCTGGCGTGGTTCAGCGCGTCGGAGACGATCGTGTCGTCGCGGCCGAGCAAGGCCGCCACGGTGCCGGCGTTGGCGGCGAAGCCGCTCTGGAACACCACCGCCGCTTCGGTCCCCTTGAAACGCGCCAGCCGCTGTTCCAGCAGGACATGCAGGGTCATGGTGCCGGCGATGGTGCGGACCGAGCCCGAGCCGACGCCGAACGTCTGGATCGCCTCGCGCGCCCGTTGGCGCAACAGCGGGTGCGTCGTCAGGCCGAGGTAGTTGTTCGACGACAAGTTGACCACCGATCGGTGATCGAATTTCGCGCGCGGCTTCTGCTCGCCGTCGAGCACACGCAGAGCGCGGAAGAGTCCCTGTTCGCGAAGCGCTGCGAGCTCGCCGTCGAGAAAGCTCAAGGGGTCGAGCGCCATCGCACCGGCCAGTATATGGCGTGCGGGCGAGGCCGCCCCGCTCCTACGAACGGGCCAGGTACTCGGCCGTAAAGGCGCCGATGTCCCGGTAGATCCCGCGCAGCTCGTCCGGGCTCGCCAGGAAGACCACGCGAAAACATCCCTGTTCGGCGGGCACGCCGAAGCCGGAGCCGTAAACGCACAGGATGCCGGTCGCGCGCAACAGCGACAGGATGAAGTCCTCGTCGGTCTTCCCAGGAGGCAACGCCAGCGACGGCATGGCATAGAACGCCGCGCGCGGCGCCACGCAGCTCATCCCGGGGATGGCATTCAAGAGCTGGGTGGTCAGCGCGGCCCGCTCCGCCAGCGCCGCCCGGAAGGCCGGCTGGTGCGAGCGGTCGCCTCGCAGCGCCGCGGCCACGCCGGTACTGCATCGGTCCGGGACTGCAGAGGCGTCCATCCGCCATCTTGCGGATGGCTGCCAGCGCATCGTCCAGCCGCGGCGTCGAGCCAACCACGAGCCAGCCGGTTCGCCAGCCTGGTGCGAGATACGCCTTCGACAAGCTGGAGAACGAGATGATGGGGGCATCCGGATCGAGCGTTCCCAGCAGCGGCACCGGCCCGTTGAACCCCAGCTCGCCGTAGACCTCGTCGGCCAGGATCGTCAGCTCGTGCCGATCGGCGACCTCGAGCAGCGCGCGCCGCGTGGCCGGCGGGTAGACGGCGCCAGTGGGGTTGTTCGGATCGATGACGACCAGTGCCCGCGTCCGGCCCGTGACCTGCGCCCGGAGGTGTTCAAGGTCCGGCAGCCAGTCCGCCGAGGGATCGGTGCGGTAATACCGGGGCACCGCGCCGATTTTCGCCAGCACCGCGGTGTACAGCGGATAGGTCGGCGACGGGACCAGCACCTCGTCGCCCTCGTTCACTAGCGCGCTGAGCGCCAGCTCGATGCCTTCCGAGGTGCCCGACGTGATGACGACGCGCTCCGGCGCCACGTCCACGCCCCGAGCCCGGTAGTCGTCGGCCACCGCCTCGCGGGCGGCCGGGATTCCGGCGGAGGCCAGGTAGCCGTTGTGGCCGTCGCGCATCGCCCTGACCACGGTTTCCACCAGGTGCGGCGGGGTCGAGAAGCCGAATGCCACCGGATCCCCGATATTCAGGTAGCGGACCCGGGTTCCCCGAGCCTCGACGGCCTTCGCCTCCGCCACGATGTTGCGGATGGCGTAGGAGAACCGGTTCACGCGCGACGCGACCGGTATGGCCCGCGAGGTTTTGGTCGGCATTTACTCATATTACGGCGTCGGGCCCGGTTTCTCCGGTTGGGAATCCTTCGACCGAAGTTGTTACACTGCCGATAGGCCGGAAGTGTAAGATCTACTCGCTTCTGTCCTTCCGAAGGTCGGCCCGCCGCCGCCGCACGACTGTAACCCATTGATTCTAAACAATCGATAACTATGGCAAAGCCATTGGATCTCCAGTCGTCGACGTGGTAGCCCGCTCCCTCACGCACCGTGTCGCCGCGCTCGTCCTGACGAGTGGTTTGGAGGCATACGCCCAGCAGGCGCCCGCAACCGCGGGACAAACGCCGCAGGCGACGTTCCGGTCCGCCGTCGAGGTGGTGACCGTGAGCGCCTCGGTTCGTACCGGGGGAGGCAAGGTGGTGCGGGACCTCGAGCAGATGGACTTCGAGGTGCTGGACACCGGGAAGTCGGTCAGCGATTCGCGACTTCTACGCCGGCGAAGGTCCCATCAGCCTGGCCCTCCTGCTCGACATCAGCGGCAGCATGGACGTGGGCGGCAACATGGAACGCGCCCGCCAGGCCCTGGGCATGGTGCTGACCAGCCTGCGCAGCGGCTCGGATGAAGCCGCGATGTTCACCTTCGACAACTCGTTGCGCGAGGTGGTGGACTTCTCGACCGATCTGTCCACCATCAACCGCGTCGACCTGGCTGGGAAGCCGTGGGGCATCACCTCGCTTTACGACGCCATCGCCGAATCGGCCCGTCGCGTGGCGCAGCGTTCAAACCGTCATCGCGCGCTGCTGGTCATCACCGACGGCGTCGACACGGCCAGCAAGCTGACGGCGCCGCAGGTCTCCGGGATCGCCAGCTCGATCGACGTCCCGGTGTATGTGCTGGCCGTCGTCAACCCCGTCGATCATCCCGAGGGTGAGTTCCAGGCGCGCCCAAGCAACACGCGGGCTACGGGACAAGGCGCGCTCGTGGATCTGTCGCGCTGGACCGGCGGCGAGGCCTACTTTGCAAGCGTGCCCAGCCACGCATCGATTGCGGTGCAGAGCCTGGTGGCGGAGTTGCGTCATCAGTACCTGATCACCTTTGAGCCTGGGGAGCGGCCTGGATGGCATCCCCTCGAAGTGCGGACGAAGAAGCGGAACTTGGTGGTGCATGCGCGGGGCGGCTACATGGCCGGAACCCGCACCGGTAGTTAGCTCGTTCATAGAGGAGAGACACATCATGCGTAGCAACCTGTGGGCAATGTCGGTTCTCGCGCTGGCGGTGGCGGTTGCCCCGGCCTGCGCGACGAAGAAATTCGTGCGCGGCGAGGTTGGCAACGTCAACGCGAAGGTCGACACGCTGAGCGGCTCGCTCGAGGAGACCCAGGAGCGGACGCGGCGCAACGAAGAGCGCATCGGCACGGTGGATACCAAGGCCGAGGCGGCTGGCCGGTCGGCGCAGGAAGCGCGCGGCGCGGCGGACGCGGCTGCGGCGTCGGCGCAGCAAGGTCAACGGGCGCGTCGATCAGGTGGTGACCGAAGTGGCCGCGACCAACGCCGCGATCGCGGCGTCGCGCAAGCTGCTGTTCGAGGTGACGCTGAACGAGGCGCAGGGCAACTTCAAGTCCGGCAAGGTCGATCTGCCGGATGAAGCGAAGGCCCGTCTCGACGCAGTGGTCGGTCAGCTGAAGGCCGACACCCGCAACGTGTTCATCGAGATCGAGGGCCACACCGACAACGTCGGCGGTCCCGAGCTGAATCAGCGTCTCGGCCTCGAGCGCGCGGAAGCCGTGAAGCGGTATCTCTACGAGCAGCACCAGGTGCCGCTCCACAAGATGAACGTGATCAGCTACGGCGAGGACAAGCCCGTGTCGCCGAACAACAACCGCACCGGCCGTGCGGAAAACCGCCGCGTGGTCGTGAAGGTCCTGTCGTAAGCTCAGCGCAACGCTCGTTACCAAGTCGATCTGGGAGGCGGGCCAGTTCCTGGCCCGCCTCCTCGATCACCACCGTCCGCGCCGGGTCCTCCGGCTTCGACAACGCCGCTCCATCGAAGAACGCCACCACGGTTGCTCCCAGCATCGGCTGACTGCGTCCCGGCAGGCTCGGAGGCACCACGCCTGCGCCCGACGGCGTCGGCAGGGCTCCACTCCCGATCCTGGGGAAGTAGCGCGGAGACGCCTCCAGCAACGCTGGCTCGATCCTGGCGCCGCTCGCGGTGAGCCAGCGCACCGCGTAGCGCGGTACCAGCACCATCGTGTTCTGCGGGTGGAAGGTGAACTCCGCGTGAACGCTGACCTGGCGGGGATAGCGATCCACCACCTCCAGCCCGTCACGCTGGCCGAACCGGCGATCGCCGGCCCGCGCGCGAATCTCGGCCGCGATCACCACGCGTCGAAACGGCGTCACCACGTCCACCGAGTCGAGCGGCGGGCGGGAGATGTCGATGCGGTATGGCCGATGAAATCGAAGGCGGTCGTCGTCGAAGGACGACTGTCCTAGCGCGATCGCCTCCAGAACTTCGCGGGGATCCAAGTCGAGGTCGGCTGCGTGCAAGCCGACCGCCGCGCAGAACCGCGACGGCGATCGCCCTTCGCATTCGGCCATGGTAAGGCGAAAGGCGAAAGGCTAAAGGCGAAAGGCCAAAGGAAGACTGAGCGGGCCCGGAGCCCGGAGCCTGTGGCCCGCAGCCCGCGAATACAAAGGCCGTGCGCGTCGCGGCGGGGACACGACGCACACGGTCCGGGGCGATTCTCGAAGCACCGACCCTCGGATCTCGAGGCACACCCTTCGAGCGTTTCAGCAGGATCCGGGCCAACCCTTGACGCGCGGGATCTCCAGCGTTTTTCAACGGAAAACCCCGGCGGTATTACGGCCCCGGAAAGCCCTTTCGCGTGTGGTAGCGAGGTCCGGACCCTCGCCTGAGACTAAGGCGCTATGGAGTTGACCAATCGCGTGGCGCTCATCACGGGCGGCAAGCGGATCGGCGCCGTGGTGGCAGATCACCTGGCGCGCGGGGGCGCCGACGTCGCGCTGGTCTTTCGATCGTCTCGGGCGGACGCCGAAGAGACCGCCGAGGTGGTGCGCGCTCAGGGCCGCCGGGCCCAGGTCATCGAGGCGGATCTCGGCCAGGAGGACGATTGCGCGCGGGTCGTCGAGGAGGTGGTGGCGTCGCTCGGGCGCCTCGACATCCTGGTGAACATGGCCTCGCTCTACAAGTCGATCGCGCTCGACGATCTGACGGTGGCGGACTGGAACAGCCAGCTCGACGTGGACCTGCGCGCGTCGTGGCTGTGTTCGCAGGCGG
This sequence comes from uncultured Actinomycetes bacterium, assembly GCA_963734275.1. Classification (GTDB taxonomy): domain Bacteria; phylum Actinomycetota; class UBA4738; order UBA4738; family HRBIN12; genus CAVTGO01. The sequence continues at coordinate 159,156 of CAVTGO010000006.1, read as the reverse complement.
CGGTGCCGCACATGCGCCGCCTGCGCGGGGGCCGCATCATCAATTTCTCCGATTGGGTGGCGGCCAGCGGCCGCCCGCGCTACACCGGCTACCTGAGCTACTACGTCGCCAAGGCCGCGGTCATCGCGCTGACCGAAGCGCTGGCCCTCGAGCTGGCCGGCGATCAGATCCTGGTGAACGCGGTGGCTCCCGGGCCGATCGTCGCGCCGGAGGGCACCTCGGACCGGGAGTTTCGCGCCGTCGAGCGCGCCACGCCGCTCGGACGCTGGGGCGGCGAGATCGAAATCGCCAAGGCGGTCGTGTCGCTGGTCGAGAGCGACTTCATCACCGGCCAGACGATTCGCGTCGACGGAGGCCGTCACCTGCGCTGAGGGCGGGTCGACCGGCGCCGAAACCTGATATCTTGCCCCCGGTGACCGAACTCACCTTCCTCGGTGCGGCACGCACCGTCACCGGGTCGAAATACTTGTTGTCGCACGACGGCACGAAGGTCCTGTTCGACTGCGGTCTCTTCCAGGGACTCAAGACCCTGCGGGAGCGGAACTGGGAGACCTTCCCGGTGCCGCCGTCGTCGATCGCCGCCGTGGTCCTGACCCACGCCCACCTGGACCACGTGGGCTACCTGCCGCGGCTGGTCGCGCAGGGGTTCGACGGCCGCGTGTTCTGCACCGCGGGCACCGCCGACCTGTGCCGCCTGGTGCTGCCCGACTCCGGACGGATCCAGGAAGAGGACGCGCGGCAGGCCAACCGCCACGGCTACTCGCAGGCATCAGCCGGCGCAGCCGCTCTACGACGAAGCGGCGGCCAACCGTGCGCTGACGCACTTGTACCAGGTGGCCTACCGCGCGCCCGATCGAGGTCGCGCCGGGTGTCAGCGTCGAGTTCGTGCCGGCGGGGCACCTCCTGGGATCCGCCTACGTGATCGCCCGGCTGTCCGGCGGCAAGACCATCCTCTTCGGCGGCGACCTGGGCCGCTACGCCCGTCCGGTGCTGCCGGATCCGGCCGATCCGGTCGCGGCCGACCTGGTGCTGGTGGAATCCACCTACGGCGATCGCGATCACGAGCCGGACGACGACGGCGAGGGCCTCGCGCGCGTGATCAGGGACACGCTCGCCCGCGGCGGCAAGGTGATCGTGCCGGCCTTCGCGATCGGCCGGGTCGAGGAGTTGCTCTACTGGATTCGCCGCCTCGAGCGCGAGCGGCGCATTCCCGTGCTGCCGGTCTATGTCGACAGCCCGATGGCGGCCGACGCGCTGAAGTTCTACGCCGCGCGCACCGCCGAACTGGATCGCGGACATCCGCCCGACCATCAAGAACGTGTCGGCCTTCGCCACCGCGCGCTTCCAGACCACGGTGTCGCCGCAGCAGTCGAAGGCGCTGACCGCGAACCGGCGCAGCGCCGTGGTCATCTCCGCCGAGCGGCATGGCCACCGGCGGACGCGTGCTGCACCACCTCGCCGCGGCGCTGCCGGACCCGCGCAACACGGTGCTCTTCGCCGGCTTTCAAGCCGAGGGCACGCGCGGCCGTCAGCTGATCGAGGGCGCGACCGAGGTCAAGATCCACGGCCGCCTCGTGCCGGTGCGGGCCCGGATCGAAAAAGTGAACTCGATGTCGGCGCACGCCGACCGCGGCGAGATCCTGCGCTGGCTCGGGGCGATGCCGGCGCGCGCCGTCGCGCCTGTTCCTGGTGCACGGCGAGCCCGGGCCGATGGATGCCCTCAAGGCCCTTGTGCGCGAGCGGCTGGGGTGGGACGCCCACACGCCCAGCCACGGCGAGACGGTCCCGGTGTGAGCCGCCGCTATCTGCTCGAGCAAGTGGACGACGTGTCCGTCGTCCAGATTTACGCCGACGGCTTCGCCGCGCTGCCGCTGCGCGGACAAGCTGCTGGCGTGGCATCTCTACCTGGCCGCGCTGGCCGGACGCGACATCTATTACGACCAGCGCTACGCCCACAACCTCGAGCTGCGCGCGGTGCTCGAAGGCATCCTCACCCACGCCCGCGGCCTTCCGGCGCACGTGGTCGACGAAGTGCGCCGCTACACGAAGCTGTTCTGGATCAACAGCGGGCCCCACAACGGCGTCACCGCCCGCAAGCAGCTGCTGCGGCTGACGACCGACGAGTGGGTGCGCGCGGTGACGGCGGCCGGCGACGGCGGCGCGCCGCTCCGGACGCGCGAGGGAGAGACCGCCGTCGCAGCTGGCCGCGCGGCTGGCGCCGGTGCTGTTCGATCCGGCCGTCGATCCGATTCTCACGCAGAAGACGCCGGGTGACGGGCCGCGACATCCTGGAGTCGAGCGCCAACAACCTCTACGTCGGCGTGTCGATGCGCGACCTCGAGGGGTTCGCGCGAGCGCTTTGCGCTGAACTCGCGGCTGGTCAAGACGCAGCGACGGCCTGGTGGAAGAGGTGTGCCGGATCGGCGGGCGCTACGACCGCGAGATCCGCCGCATCGTCGGCATCTCGAGGATGCGCTGGCCTACGCGCCGCCGAGCCGACGGCCGAGGCGCTGCGCGCGCTGATCCGCTTCTACACGCACCGGCGACGACGCGGACCGCGTGGCCTACGACATCGCCTGGGTGCGCGACGACGCCAGCCCGGTGGACACCGTCAACGGCTTCGTCGAGGTCTACCTCGACCCGCGCGGCGCGAAGGGCGCCTGGGAGGGCCTGGTGTCCTACGTCAACCGCGACAAGACGCGGCGCATCGAGACCATCGCCGCGCACGCCGCAGTGGTTCGAGGATCACACGCCGTGGGCGCCGCGCTTCCGCAAGCCGGAGGTGACCGGCGTCTCCGCGCAGCGCGATCGACGTCGTGATCGAGACCGGCGATTCGGGCCCGATCACGCCGGTCGGCATCAACCTGCCCAACGACCAGGCCGTCCGCGAGCGCTACGGCAGCAAGTCGGTGTCGCTCGCCAACGTCAACGAGGCGTACGAGCGCTCGACGCCCGAAGGGCTGCGGACCGAGTTCTCGTGGGACGCAGGCCGAGGCCGAGCGCGACGCGCGTGTGGGGCGTGCTGTCGCGCGATCTGACCACCGAGCTGCACGAGGTGATCGGGCACGGCTCGGGCCGCATGGCCCCGGGCCTGACGCAGTCGCCGCCACGAGCTGCTGCGGGAGCAGTACTCGGCGCTCGAAGAGGCGCGCGCCGATCTCGTGGCGCTGTATTTCCTGCCCGAGCCCAAGCTGGTCGAGCTGGGCCTGCTGCCGGCCGCACGCGCACGACGAGATCGTGCCGGCCGAATACGAACAGTACACGCGCGGCGCCCTGATGCAGCTGCGACGCGTGCGCGAGGGCAGCCAGCTCGAAGAAGATCACATGCGCAACCGCCAGCTGATCGTCAACTGGCTGCGCCGCGCACACGAACGCGATCGAGGTGCGCCGGCGCGACGGCAAGACCTACTTCGTCGATGGTCGACGCCGGCGCGTTTCACGCCGGCGTCGGCGCGCTGCTCGCCGAAGTGCAGCGCATCAAGAGCGAGGGCGACTACGAGGCGGCGCGCGCGCTGATCGAGGACTACGGCGTGCACTTCGATCCGTCGCTGCGCGACGAGGTGGTGGCGCGCGTGGACGCGCTGCGGCTGCCGTCCTACTCCGCGTTCGTGATGCCCCGCCTGTCGCCCGGCGCGGGCCCGACGGCAGCATCGTCGACGTCGAGGTGTCCTATCCGTGCGACCTCGAGGCGCAGATGCTGGAGTACTCCGCGCTCGCTCGCGCCTGACGCGCGAATGAACCGTTCATGACCCTGTCGTCCCGGGTGCCGCGAGGCGCAGCGCCGAACGCAGCTGACGCGCGCGCTCGACGCGCCTGCGGGCCGGCGGCGTGGCGATCGCCGATCTGACCGAGTCGAACCCCACCCGCGTGGGCCTGCCGTATCCCGGCGATCTGCTGGCGCCGCTCGGACAGCCGTCGGCGCTGCGCTACGATCCGCAGCCGCTCGGGCTGCCGGCGGCGCGTGAGGCGGTGGCCGCCGACCATGCGCGCGAGGCGCGGTGGTCGCCCCCGAGCAGGTCGTGCTGACCGCCAGCACCAGCGAGGCCTACGGCTGGCTGTTCAAGCTGCTGTGCGAACCCGGCGAGAGCGGTGCTGGTGCCGCGGCCCAGCTACCCGCTGTTCGAGCACCTGGCCCGCGCCGAGGGCGTGGCGACGCACGCCTACCGCCTGCGCTTTCACGGCCGGTGGGAGGTCGATCTCGCCACGGTCGAGGCCGCACCGGCAGCACGTCAGGGCCGCTGCGTCGCTCGTGTCGCCCAACAACCCGACCGGCTCCTGCCTCGACGAAGGCGAGGTGCGCGCCCTTGCAGGCGATCTGCCGGGATCGCGGCTGGGCGCTGATCGTGGACGAGGTGTTCGCCGACTATCTGCTGGACGCGCGGGCGCCGCGATCGGATCTGGCAGTGAACGCGCCGGTGCTGACGTTTTCGCTGGGCGGCGCGTCGAAGACGCTGGGGCTGCCGCAGGTCAAGCTGGGGTGGATCATCGTCGGCGGCCCCGACGCCGAGCGCCGCGAGGCGCTCGACGGTCTGGAGCACATCGCCGACACCTACCTGTCGGTCGGCACGCCGGTGCAGCTGGCCGCCGGCTCGCTGCTCCAGGCGGGCGGGGCGGTGCGCGAGGCGATACACGCCCGCGTGCGCGCGGAACCTGGCGCACGCCCGCGAGCATCGCGGCCAGCTTTCCCGCGTGCTACCGTCCTGCCGGTGGAGGGCGGCTGGACGGTGGTCGTCCGCGTGCCGGCGCTGCAATCCGAGGAGGCGCTGGCCGCTGAGCCTGCTGGAACGCGAGCACGTGCTCGCGCACCCCGGCTACTTCTTCGACTTCGACGCACGAGGCGTTCCTGGTGGTCAGCCTGCTGCCGGCGGACGCCACGTTTCGCTGACGCGTTCGAGCGCACGCTGCGGCACGCGTGCACGCCGTCATGATGAGCCCGGGGCGCCGCGCCGGGCTGATGCTGCCGCTGTTCTCGCTGCGGTCGCGGCTGGACTGGGGCATCGGCGAGATCGGCGGCCTGGGCCCGCTGCGCACGCTGGCTCGAAGGCGGCCGGCCAACGTCGCTGATCCAGCTGCTGCCGATCAACGAGCTGCCAGCGCACGAGACGTCGCCGTACTCGGCGCTCAGCGGGATGGCGATCGACCCGGCGTTCATCTCGCTGGCCGGGCTGCCGGATTTCGAGGCCCTGGGCGGCGAGGGCGGGCTCGAGCCGCAGTGGACCGAAAGGCTGGCCGCGCTCCGCGCCTCGCGCCCGCGTCGAGCTACCGCGAGGTGCGCGCGCTGAAGGATCACGCGCTGCGCCGCGCCTTCGCGCGCTTCGATGACGTTGACGTACGCGGCGGCACGGCGACGCGCGCGCGGCGTTTCGCGCTTTCGTCGAGCGCGAAGAGTGGTGGATCGAGGCCTACGCGCTCTTCCGCGCGCTGCATCACGAGCACGGCGGCCGCCCCTGGACCGAGTGGCCGGCTTCGCTGCGCGACCGGGAAGCCGGGGCGCTCGAGGCCGCGCGAATCCGCGCTGGACGGCGAGATCCGCTACCGGTCGTATCTGCAGTGGATCGCCGACGAGCAGTGGCGGGCGGCGCGCGACGCCGCCGGAGACGTGGTCATCTTCGGCGACCTGCCGTTCATGGTGGCGCTGGACAGCGCCGACGTCTGGGCGCGTCAAGGCGAATTCCGCCTCGACGTGTCGCTCGGCGTTCCGCCCGACGCGTTCAGCGACACCGGTCAGGACTGGAACCTGCCCGTCTACCGATGGGACGTGATGGAGCGCGGCGGGTTCGAGTGGCTGACGGCGCGCGCCCGCCGGAACGCGGACCTGTTCGACGGCTACCGGGTGGACCACGTGGTCGGTTTCTTCCGCACGTTCTTCCGCGAGCCCGGCGGCGCGTTCGGTTTCACCCCGGCCGAGGAAGCGGCGCAGGTGGCGCTGGGCGAACACGTGCTGCGCGTGTTCCTGGCGTCTGGCGCCACGATCGTGGCGGAGGACCTGGGCGTGGTTCCCGACTTCGTGCGCGCGGCGATGACCCGGTTGGGCGTCCCCGGCTGCAAGGTGTTCCGCTGGCAGCGGCACTGGCAACAGCCGGGCCATCCTGCCCGTTACAACACGTGGCTGAGCGGCGTGCGGATGAAGTCCGCCGACATGATCCGCCGGATCCAGAAGGGCGACGCTCGCTTCGAGTCCACGGGGGCGGCGGTCGTGGTCGTCGCCGCGGCCGGGTACGGCATCTGGACGGCCGTGTGGGGGCTCGGCGGCCGGATCGGGTGGTGGCTCGTGCCGGTCGCGGCGCTCTCCCTGATCGCGGCGCTCCGCATCATCCCGGCGAGGCTGCACGTGGACGATCGTCGGCGCGTGATGCGGCTCGGCGCGTTCCGAACGTACCTGAAGGACTTCTCCGACCTCCCGAACGCGCCCGCGCTCGCGGTCGTGATCTGGGACCGCTACCTCGAGTGGGCCGTCGCGCTGAACGTGGCCGACGAGGTCGAGAAGCAGGTGACGGCGCTCGTGCCGGTCGAGACGCTCCGCTCGCCGATCCCGGGCGGGCCGAGCGGCTTGGCCGGGATCAACGCGTGGCGCAGCTTCCAGGCCGCGACCCCGGCCATCGTCGTGTCGTCGATGGCGAGCGTGAGCCGCAGCACCACCGGCGGATCCGGCTCGAGCAGCTCGTCGAGCGGCTTCAGCTCGGGCGGGTTCTCGGGCGGAGGCGGAGGAGGCGGCGGCGGGACCGGCGGCGGGGCCGGGTAGCTTCCCCGGCTTGAGCGGGCAGCTCTCCGGGTACAGTTCTCGGGTGCAGCAGGCGACCACGGTCCTCGCGGACCGGTACGAGCTCGGGCCCCTGCTCGGCGAGGGTGGGATGGCTCGCGTCCATCGCGGGACCGACCGCAAGCTCCGCCGCCCCGTCGCGCTGAAGGTGCTGGCGCCTCCGTACGACCGGGACGAGTCCTTCGTGCGGCGGTTCCGGGCCGAGGCTCGCCACGCCGCCTCCCTCAACCACCCGAGCATCGTCGCGGTCTACGACAGCGGCTCGGACGGTGAGACGCAGTACATCGTGACCGAGCTCGTCGAGGGCGAGACCCTCGGCGAGCTCCTCAAGCGTGAGGGACGCCTCGATCCCCGGCGAGTGGTCACCATCGCGGCCGAGGTGTGTCACGCGCTCGCGGCCGCCCACGAGGCCGGCGTGATCCACCGTGACGTGAAGCCCGGCAACGTGATGCTCACCGAGGACGGCCGCGTGAAGGTCCTCGACTTCGGGATCGCGCGTGCCGCCGGGACCGACGCGCTCACCCGCAGCGGCGCGGTGATCGGCAGCGCCTCGTACCTGTCGCCCGAGCAGGCGCGCGGCGAGCCCGGCGACGAGCGATCCGACATCTACGCGCTCGGGTGCGTGGTGTTCCAGATGCTCGCCGGCCGGCCGCCGTTCGTCGCGGACTCACCCGTGGCGGCCCTGTACCAGCACGTGAACGAGCCGGCGCCACCGCCCTCGTCGGTGGTCCCCGTCCCCGAGGACCTGGACGCGGTCGTCGTCCGCGCCCTCGAGAAGGATCCGGCGCAGCGCTACGGTTCGGCGGCCGAGCTCGAGCACGCCCTCGCGGCTGCGGTCATCGACGATGACCCGACCGCAACGATGCCGCTCGTCGCGGTGGTCGAGGACGACGCGGCCGAGACCCGGCCCGTGCCCATCGTGCCCCGCGCGGGGCAGCACCGGGCGTCGCGGGGCTTCCCGAACTGGATCCCGATCGTCGCCGGGCTCGCGATCCTCGGGGTCCTCGCCGTCCTGCTCCTCGATGACTCCGATCTGGCCGGGGCGCGCCGCGAGCTCCGCCGGTCCCAGGAGGCGGGTGCGACGACCGAGGAGCCCACGGGTCCGACGGCCAGCACGTCGCCCGCCGGGTCGCTCGGCGTGACCGACGCGTTCGCGGGCCTGTTCTCCGCCGTCGCCGCCGAGCAGGCGGGCGGCCAGATCACGGAAGGGGTGGCAGGGGATCTGCGCAAGGACGTCGAGTCGATCCTCGAGCACTACGAGGAGGGCGACGACCTCGAGAAGCTAGCCGGGCCGATCGACGACGTGCGCACGACCCTGGCCGAGGCCGTCTCCGAGGACGACGCCACGATCGAGGCGGCGTCACGGATCGGCGCGGCACTCGACGACGTCGTGGTCGCGATCCAGCTGGCCCCGCCCGCAGCCGTCACCGAGGAGCCCGCCCCCGACGAGGGGTCCGAGGACGACCACGGCAAGGACGAGGGCTCCGGCCCGCCGGATCACGCGAACGCCAACGGGAACGGCCACGAGGAGGACTGAGGCGCCCGCTACGGCGGCGCCCGGTCCTCGATCACCGACCCGTCGGGACGCGAGAACGCCGGCCGCCCGTCCACCATCTCCAGCCCGAAGCCCTTGTGCACGATCCGGTGATGCGCCCGGCACAGCAGCACGAGGTTGTCGAGCGCGGTCGCCCCGCCATCGGCCCAATGCCGGACGTGGTGCGCGTCGCACCAGCCCGGCGGCCGGTCGCAGCCCGGGAACCGGCAGCGCGCATCGCGGATCGCGACCGCGCGACGGAGCGGCGCCGGTACGACCGATGTGCGCCGGCCCACGTCGAGCGGCTCCGAGCGCGCCGAGGTGATCACACGCGCCACGGTGGCGTCGCACGCGATCCGCCGCGCCGCCTCCTGGGGCACCCTCCCCGCGTCGTCGAGCTGGCACCGCCGGCCCACGCGCCCCTCGAGCGCCTCGAGGTCCATCGTCACGGTCACGTGCGGGCGCTCGCCGGCCACCACCGGCCGGTCCGACCCGTCGAGCCACCAGCGGCTGAGCTCGCCGATGGCGTCCGCCCGCCGCTGCGCCGGGTTCCGCAGATCGGGGCCACTCCGCGTATGCGCGTCCTGGATGCTGCGGAGCGCCGTCATTAGCGTCTGCCCGGTCTCGGGGTCGAGGTCGCCGTCGACGCGCACCATGCCCTCGAACGTGGCCGACACGTGGAGCCGTCGACGCTCCAGCATGCGCTCGTGCTCACGCTCGAAGCGCTGGGGCTCGGCGACCTGCCGCCAGTAGGCGAGGGTGCCCTTCAGCTCCGCCATCGGCATGGAGCGGGCGGCCTCGACCAGTCCGGCCTCGGCGCGCGCGAACGCGTACGGGTCCGCTTCGCGCGCCGTGGCGAGCATCCCGACCGCCGATCGCGACACCTCGCCCTCCGCGAGCGCCGAACGCGCACGCGGCATCCGGTCCAAGGCCCGCGCCTGTCGGACCTGCCCCATCGCCGACGACCACGAGAGCCGGAACCGCGCGGCGATCCACGACGCGACCGATAGATGCCCGTCGCGCCGGAAGACCTGCCGACGCTCGAACTCGAGGATGCGTCGGGATCGCTCGACCTCGAGGATGCCAGCCGCGCGCTCGAGCTCGACGAGGTCGGACTCCAGATCGTCGTCTCCCGCGAAGCGCAGATCCTCGGCCCGCAGCTCGTCGAAGGCCGATCGCAGCATGCCCATGCGCCGACGGTACCGACCGCGCGTTCGACGCGCAGTGAACCACGTCACACCCGGCCGGGTAGTTCCGATGGAGCCGCGCTACGTTTCGTCGTCGGCGCGGCCGACATGATCCGGCGGCGACGGCTCCTCCTCGCGCAGTAGCGCGCGTCGCAGTCCGTACGCGACGATCAACAGCCCGACCGCGCTCACCGGCAGGGCCCACAGCCACACCTCGCCGATGTCGGCCACGCTCCGCTCGCCACCGAGGAAGGCGAGGGCGACTACCAGGAACACGAGGCCGAGGACGAACGAGATCGGATCGAACCGATGCGGCTTCACGCGGCCGCCCCCTCGCGCTCCGCCAGCCGCAGCTCCCGCTCGAGCAGCCGCTTCTCCTTCTTCGTCGGCGCGACCCGGGTGATCCACACGCTTCCGATCCCCAGGGCCGCCGCGATCTCGAACGTCACGCCGTCCCCGTACTTCGGCTCCCACCGAACGCCCGAGACCGCGATCTCGGCACCCTCCTCGTTCCGCGCCCCGATCCAGATCTCGCCGGCGCCGACCTCGGCCGAGAGCACCACGTGCGCGTCGTACGGCACCAACACGTTCACGTCGCCGAAACCCGTCGTGACGCTCGTGAAGAGCCGACCGTCGTCGCCCTTCAGGGGGGTGAGGTCGAGGAAGATCCCGCCCCCTACGCGTTGGTAGCTCCCCGCGACGGCGCCCGATGTCCGGGCCCGCACGTAGACGTCGCCGTACCCGCCCTCGAGCGGCACGTGGATCAGGCTCGCCGCTAGCAGGAACGGCACGACGAGCACCGCGACGACCGACAGCCAACGGGCCCGCCCGACGAACGCCCCGACCAGCATGCCGATCGAGAGCACGAGCAGCGCGATCGCCGGGTACTGCTGCAACGTGAGGTGACCCACGCCGAGGTTGACCGCGATCGCCGCGACGCCCACCGCGAGCAGGGCGACGCCCAGCACGATCCACCCGAGCGGCGAGCGCTCCCGAGGCGCTCGGATCCTCACGGGTACCTCCACGGCGGCCGGCTGCGGGGACGAGGGCTCCAGCCGAGGCTCTGGCGGAGCCCCGAACGTCTCCTCGACGACCTGCTGGTCGCGCCGGTACAGCATCACGCCGAGTGCGATCAGGATCGCGGCGAAGGCGACCCCTTCATCCCACAGGTTCAACTCCTCGCCGACGAAGGCGATGCCGGCCACGATCAGGACGACGCCGAGCCAGGTCCGCAGGTGCCTCGCGACCCTCGGGACCCGCCGCGCGGCGCGCTGGCCCGCGGAGTCCGGGAGGTCCTCGGCCGGGACCAGGCCCCAGAGCACGAAGTACGTGAGGACACCGAGCCACGAGAAGAGCACGAGGAGCCGCTCGAACCGCCCGAGTCGGCCGAGACCGAGCTCACTGAGCAGCCTGAACGGCGCATCCCCGACGAGCGCCCGGAACGCGAACAGGACGAAGCCGACCGCCGCGGCCCCGAACACGCCTCGCACCAGGGTGGTCGAGATGTCGAACCGGTCGGCGATCCCGCCCGCGACGCCGGCGATCACGCGGTCGTCCTCGCCTCGGCGCCGGAGCCGGCGGCGCGGAGCACGCACGGGCGCCTCCTGGGTCACCGTCGGGCGCGGCTCGTCGATCATCGAGCCCATCCTGCCGACCGCCCGGGCCGCGCGCCATCCGGGATGTCCCTGGAAAAACCCTGAGACCGCGTGCCCGGGCCTCCGGGATGTCCCCGATGCCGCCCGGCCGAAGACGTGCCACCATCGGGTCGGTGTTCCGACGCAGCTCCGGCGACCGCGTGCTGGCCGGGGTCGCCGGCGGCCTGGGGGAGCGCCTCGGCGCGGACCCCGTGATCGTCCGGCTGGCCCTCGTCGTGCTCGCGCTGGCCGGCGGTGTGGGCGTACTCCTCTACGTGGCCGCCGCGCTCGTCTCGCGCGCGCCCGACCCCGAAGCTCGCGTCCCCCGTCCGGGGAGCAGCCCGCAGCAGGTGCTGGCTGTCTCGCTGATCGTCGGGGGCATGCTGCTCCTGCTCCGCCAGGCTGGCCTCTGGTTCGGCGACGGCGTCGGCTGGCCGGCGGCGCTCCTCGGTCTCGGCTCGGCCGTGCTCTACACCCGCGGCGCGGAGGCCGACCGCGCTCGCTGGGGTCGCTGGGTCTCGAACCCCACCGACGTCGGCCGGATCCGGCTCGCGATCGGCGGCCTGCTCGTGTTCGGCGCGCTCGTCGCGTTCCTGTCCACCAACCGCCCGCTCGGCCTGAGCGCCCCGTTCGCGGTCGCAGCGGTGCTCCTCGGCGTCACGGTCATCGCCGGACCGTGGGTGATGCGCCTGGCCCGGCAGGTCACCGAGGAGCGCCGCGAGCGCATCCGCTCCGAGGAGCGCGCCGAGATGGCCGCGCACCTGCACGACTCGGTGCTCCAGACCCTCGCGCTGATCCAGCGCACCGAAGACCCTGGCGAGATAGTCGCCCTGGCGCGCGGCCAGGAGCGTGAGCTCCGCACGTGGCTGTACGGCAAGACCCCCGTCGGCGGCGCCGACTCGCTTTCGGCCGCGTTCGACACCGTCGCCGCGGAGGTCGAGCGTACCCACCGCACGCGCGTCGAGGTCGTGATGGTGGGGGACTGCCCGCTCGACGACGGCGTGTTCGCGCTCGTGCATGCGAGTCGCGAGGCGATGGTGAACGCTGCCCGTCACTCTGGCGCTCGCGGCGTGTCGGTCTACGTCGAGGTCGAGGACGACCAGGTCACGGCGTTCGTGCGCGACCAGGGTGTCGGCTTCTCGCGCTCGAGCATCCCGCCCGACCGCCACGGCATCGCCGAGTCGATCGAGCGCCGCATGGAGCGCAACGGCGGCGTCGCGGTCATCGAGAGCCAGCCGGGGCAAGGTACGGAGGTCGCCCTGCGGATCCCCCGGAGCCGCGCGTGATCAAGGTGTTCCTCGTCGAGGATCACGAGCTCTTCGCGAGCGGGGTCCGCGGCGAGCTGGGTGTGGAGTTCGAGGTCGTCGGGTCGGCAGGGACGGTCGCCGAGGCCATCGAGGCGATTCCGAAAGCGGAGCCGGATGTCGTGCTCCTTGACGTGCACCTGCCCGACGGCAGCGGTGCCGCGGTTGTCGAGGCGATCGGCCGCTCGAAGCCGAAGGTGCGGTTCCTCGCGCTCAGCGTCTCGGACGCGGCCGAGGATGTCATCGCGGTGATCCGGGCAGGCGCGAGGGGCTACGTCACGAAGTCGATCTCGCCCTCCGAGCTTGCGAGCTCGATCCGCCGCGTACGAGAGGGCGATGCCGTCTTCTCGCCGAGGCTCGCGGGGTTCGTGCTCGATTCGTTCGCCGACGGCGAGACGCCACATGTCGATCCCGAGCTCGACCAGCTCACTCCCAGGGAGCGAGAGGTTCTCCGGTACATCGCCCGTGGCTACGCCTACAAGGAAGTTGCCCGGGAGCTGGGCGTCGGCATCAAGACCATCGAGACCCATGTGAGCGCCGTCCTGCGGAAGCTGCAGCTGACGAATCGATACGAGCTCAGCCGATGGGCTGCGAACCGGCGGCTCAGCTGATCCGAACCATGACGCCAGGCACACCGATGAGTTCCGAGGTCACACTCAGTCCAATCAGGGACAATCGATGAGAGAGGATGAGAGAGAGAAGCCCGAGTCACGAGGGGCGTCGACGAGAAAGGGGTCAGCATGAACCTGAACAGCATCTTGATCGGGTCCGAGAACCCGAAGGGGCTGGTGGAGTACTACTCCAAGCTCTTCGGAGACCCGACATGGGACGAGAACGGCTACACGGGCTGGATGATCGGCAACGGCGCGCTCACGATCGGGCCACACGATCAGGTCAAGGGCAAGAACCCCGCCCCCGGCCGGATCCTGTGGAACATCGAGACGCCGGACGTGAAGGCCGAGTTCGAGCGGTTCAAGGCGGCCGGTGCCACGGTGGTCCAGGAGCCGTACGACCCGGGCCAGCCCGGTGACGAGGTCGCAGGGATGGCGATCGCGACGTTCGCCGATCCGGACGACAACTACTTCCAGATCATGAGCCCGATGCCCGCCCCGCAATAAGCAACCCGTGACGGAGGTGCGGCGGCTCCCGACCGAGGAGCTCACGGATCGGGAGCTGTCCGCGCTCCGCGCGCTGTTCGACGCTTCCTGGCCGGATCCGGACGATCGGTTCGAGGCCGAGGATTTCAAGCATGCCCTCGGCGGCGAGCACTTCGTGATCGAGGTGGACGGGCAGATCGTGGCGCACGCCTCGGTGGTCGAGCGCGAACTGGAGACCGACGGTTTCCGGCTCGCGACCGGGTACGTCGAGGGTGTGGCGACCCTGCCCGAGCACCGGCAGCGCGGGTTCGGCTCCGCGGTCATGGTCGAGGCCGGCGAGCACATCGACCGGACGTTCGAGCTCGGCGCGCTCGGCACGGACCTGTTCGGATTCTACGGACGGCTCGGGTGGACCGTGTGGGAGGGTCCGACGTCGGTCCGCACGGACGATGGGGTGGAGCCGACTCCCGACGAGGACGGGTTCGTCCTCGTGCGGCTGACGCCGACGTCCCCCGAGCTCGACCTGGCGGCCCCGATCAGCTGCGAGTGGCGGCCTGGCGACGTCTGGTAGCGCTCGTATCCTTCCGGACGACCTCCGCCCGAAACGGAGCCACGGATGGCAGACCGCTCATACATCGCGGAGAACGAGGGCGAGTTGCGGCGCTTGCGTGAGCTGGTCGAGCGGCTGAGCGACGATGAGCTCGCGCACCCGATGCCGGCGAGCTGGACCGTCGCGTCCGTCCTCGCGCACGTGGCCTTCTGGGACTACCGGATCGTCACGATGCTCGACCGCTGGGGCCCCGACGGCCACGGGACCCCGCCGACGTACGAGGAGGAGGCCGTCGACTGGATCAACGACGCGGCGAAGCCGATCTTCCTCGCGATGCCACCGAGGGCCGCTGCCCAGGCCGCCGTGGACGCAGCGGAGGGCGCCGACCGAGGTGTGGCCGGCATGTCCGACGAGCTGCTCGCCAGGAACGAGGAGATGGGCGGCATCATCAACATCGACCGCACCGAGCATCGGCGGGAGCACCTCGACGAGCTCGAGCAGGCCCTATCGCGCCGCTAGGAGCTCACGCGCCGGCGATCGTGGCGCGTTCTCCTTGAGCCACTGAACGATCGTGTTGGAGTAGTCCGCGAAGGCGAGGTCGGTCTCGTCCACACCGATCGCGTCGCACAACGACGGTAGCTCGAGTTGGAATCGTTCGTAGCGCTTCCAGATCCGCGCCCCGCCTGGGATCGTGCTCCTAGCCGAGGCGGTTCGAAGCCGATCTCGAACCCGCTTCACGGCCACCTTCGGGTCGCCAGCATGCGCCTCGATGTCGTTACCCGCGATGTCCGATAGGTACGTCTGGTACCGGTATCGTTCACGGTCCAGGACGAGGCACATCTTGGAGCGCTGCTTCGTCCCCCCGATCTCCGGCACCCGATGAACACGCCGAGCTCGAACGGCATGTTGAACCGCGGCGATCCTGCCTCGTTCGGCCCCGTCCGCGAGATGTCGTGGATCCCGAACCGGCAGTCATGGATGATCCGGGCGATCCGCGACATCCGGTCCTCGGTCGCATCGCTGAGCTCGAGGGCGCAGCGGGGCACGAAGCCCGCATCGTGGATCGTGAAGACATCGCCCGGAACAGAGGCTGATGATCGTCGTCGAACGGGCAGTTGATGAAGACGCTGTCGGCGTATCCCGCCGTCATCCGCTACCCGGCGGCGGAGACTTCCTTGACGGCGGCCCGGATCTTGCTGATCGGGACGGTGCCCTGCTTCCCCAAGGACTTCACGGTCCGACTGGCCGGCCGCCTCTTCACCGCGTGGGACGACGTCGACTTCTTGGCTGCCTTCATCTTGGCCATCTTAGGGTGCGCCACCTTCCCGGGTCTGTGACCATGACCCCAGTAGCACCCAGCCGGCCGAGCCCGGCCTCGGGAATTGGCGTCGTCGGCCCCAGGTTATAGCCCTCATCCAAGGGACGGAGGAGGGAGTGGCCATGGCGGATCTCGAGGCGAACAAGCGGACGGTGCGCTCGTACTACGAGCAGGCGTTCAACGACGGCGACCCGGAAGGCGCGGTCGAGACGTATCTCGGCCCGACGTATACGCAGCACAACCCGCAGGCACCCGACGGGGGGGAGGCGTTCATCGTGTTCGTGAACGGCTTTCGGGGCCAGTTCCCGGAGCTCTCGATCGAGATCAAGCGGATGGTCGCCGAGGGCGACCTCGTCGTCACGCACGGTGTGATCAAGACCTCGCCCGAGGACCGTGGGATGGCCGCGGCGGACATCTTCCGACTCGAGGACGGCAAGATCGTCGAGCACTGGGACGTTCTCCAGCCCGTGCCCGAGGAGGCGGCGAACAGCAACACGATGTTCTGACCGAACGAGCAACGACCCCGCGGATCCGTGGATCGCGGGGCCGTCGCAGACGCTCGTTGCCCTAGTCGCTCTTGGTGGGGCAGACCAGGTCGGCAGTGCAGTCGAGCAGCCATGAGCGCACGACGGGGATGTCGATGCGCTGGTAGCCGCCGAGGTACCGGCAGTTGCTCGTGTACCCATAGCTCGTGTCACCCACGACGAAGCTGTCGTGCATGGCCGGGCCGCCCGAGTCGCCGAAGCAGCTGCCACCCCCGCCACGGGGGTCGTGCTCGTTGCCGTTCATCTGCAGGATCTGGTCGGACAGCCACTGACCGACCTCGGTCGTGTACCGGCGGACGATCGGCTGGCGCATCGGGGTGGGCGGGTTGCCGCGGACCTCGGTGCCGTAGCCGATCGTGAGGAAGAGGGTGTGGTTCAGCGCCGGCTGGGCGAACTGGTCGAGGTAGTTCCTCGGCGCCAGCGGCGCGACGGGCAGGTCCGGCGCCTCGTCGAGGATGATGACGCCGGTGTCGTTCCAGTTGTCGATGTCCGTGAAGTCGCTGTACTCGGGGTGCGTCCGAGGCGTTCCGAGCACCCACTCCTGCTCGCCCTGTTTGAGGTCGGCCTCGACGAATCCGATCTTCGAGATCGTGTCGTTGGGACCGGTGTCGTCGGAGGCGCGCGGGATATCGCGCTCGGCCTCCGCCTCGGTGCGAGAGATCACCGGGTCGAACGTCACGATCACCTTGCCGATGTCTTGGAACGTGCAGTGGGCGGCGGTGAGCACGACCCGCCGCGCGATGAGGGTGCCCGAGCATCGGAACCGGCCGTCGGGCTGATAGAACACGACCATCCCGACGTTCTCGTAGATGTTCGAGGTGTCCTCGGTGCCGCCCGTGATGGCCGTGGCCGGTACGGTCGTGGCGAGGAGCGCTCCGAGCCCGATGAATGCGACGGCGATCCTCCTCGGGATCAGACGCGTGCTCTGGAACCGAACCATCCCAACCTCCCTCTCTCCGACTCACACGTGCCGGCCTCGGGGCGGGCCGGCACGTGTTCGAGGCTATCCACCGATCCGCGACCATCACAACCCCACCCCCGCGGGGTCGTGACCAGCGCGTCAGTCGAACAGGCCGGTGATCCCCTGGCCTCCGTCGACCAGCCAGTCGACCGGACCGAGCTCCACGAGCTCGCGCAGGGCGAAGGCGACGATCGCGTTCAGGGAGCCTCGCTCTTCGGCGTCGGAGATCGCGTCGACGAGCCCGGCGCGCAGGGCCTGCTCGATCGTCTCGTCGTCCCAGGGGATCCGCGAGACGCCGGAGCCGGGCGCGAGCGAGAGCACGAGGTCCTCGCGCGTCGTCTCGAGCTCGCACGCCGCGCCGTCGAGGCCGTCGAGCACGATCCGTTGCAGGATCGCGTCGATCCCATCTCCGGGGAACGCGAGGCGCGGCTCGCACGGGTTCCGCACGGCGAGAGAGCCTGCCTGCACGGCTCCGCTGGCGAGCTCGACGCCGATGAGCGCGCCCGCCCCCGCGAACAGTGCCACGAGCACGACGATCGCGGCTCGGCGGCTCACGGCGTCAGCCTCCGTCGGACCGCGAGCGCCGGCACGAGCGACATCGCGGCGAGGAACGCGCAGAACAGAAAGGAAACGCGGAAGCCCCGCGTCACGGCCTGCTCGATCGTCGCCTCGAGGTCCGCCCGCAGCGCGCGGATCGCGGCGTCCGAGCTCGCGCCGTGCTCCTCGAAGGGCGCCGTGAGGTCGGGGATCGCACCCTCGGGGGCCCGCCGGAGGGCGTCCCGGATGTCGAGCGCGAGTGGGACCTTCGTCGTTGCCGGGATGCCGCCGTCGATGACGACGGCCGTCCCGTTCAGCGTCGCGACGTCCGCGGCATCCGTCAGGTCGGCCGCGAGGACGGGGGCGACGACGGCGAGCGACAGCACGAGGCCGAGGTGCCGCACGCCGACCGTGATCGTCGCGCTGCGTCCGATCCCTCCGCCCGGGTCGCCGAGCGCCGCGTGCGTGAGCCCCGGCACGGCGAGCCCCAACCCGAACCCGCAGAGCGCGAACGACGCCAGCGCGTAGCCGAGGGCGCTCGAGGGGAGGAGCGCCAGGCCGACGAGTCCCGAGGCCAGCAGGCGCGCGCCGGCGATCGCGGACACGCCGGCGAGCTGCCGGGCGAGCGGTCGCGCGAGCAGGGCCGCCGCGGGGATGAGGCTGACGACAGCTGCTCCCTGGATCGGCGAGTACCCGAAGACGTCGATCACGAGCAGGACGCCGAGGAACAGCGCCCCCACCAGCGCGCCCGAGAGGAGCGCGAGGCCGAGGTTCGCAGGCAGCGTCCGAAGCAGCGCGGCCTTCCGTCGTGCGTCGGGGTCCGCCGCGACGTGAGAGCCGACGGTGGCGACCAGCGCGACGCCCACGACCGGCACCTGCGCGACGAAGATCGCCCGCCAGTCGAAGGCCTGCGTGAGGATCCCGCCGAGCCCCGGTCCCACGGCGGTCCCGAGCGTGCCCGCCATCACCCAGATGGCAACGCCGCGGCCCGTGGAGCCCGCGAGCGCACCGAGAACGGGGAGCGAACCCGCGAGCAGCAGCGCACCGCCGAGCCCCTGCACCGAGCGCGCCACGACGAGGCCCTCGAGCGAGCCAGCGACCGCGCACGCGATCGACGCGCCCGCGAACACGAGCGAGCCGGCGGCCAGCAGGACGCGAGCGCGTGCGCGGGGGATCACGGTGACCAGCGCGAGGGCGCCGACCGCGAGCACGAGGTTGTACGACGTGACCACCCACGCGACGCCCTCGATCGTGGTGTCGAACGTCTCGTAGAGCTCGGGGAGGGCGAGGACGACGATGGAGGAGTCGGCGAACGCGACCCCGACGGCCGTCGCGGTCGCGGCGAGCAACGCCGTCCTCCAGCCGGAACGCGTCCGCTCCATCGGGGCCAAGTATCCAGGGTAGGGTCGGGCGATGCGGCTGCTGGTCCTGGGTGGGACGAGGTTCGTGGGGCGCGCCTACGTCGAGGAGGCGCTCGCGGCCGGCCACGAGGTCACGCTGTTCAACCGCGGACGGACGGCGCCCGACCTGTTCCCCGACCTCGAGACCGTGATCGGCGACCGCGGGGTCTCGCTGGACGCGCTCGCGGGAAGGACGTGGGACGCGGTGTTCGACCCCTCGTGCTACGTCCCGCGCGTCGCGCGCATGTCGGCCGAGGCGCTCCTCGGCTCGACCATGCACTACACGTTCGTGTCGAGCCTGTCCGTTTACGAGGACGCGACGTCCACGGGGCAGGACGAGACCGCGGCGGTCGGGGCGATCGACGATCCGACGGCCGAAGAGGTCACCGACACCTCGTACGGCCCGCTGAAGGTCCTCGCGGAGCTGGCGGTGCAAGAGGTGTTCGGGGCGCGGGCGCTGATCCTGCGGCCGGGCTACATCGGGGGGCCGTACGACAGCCTGGACCGGATGCCGTACTGGCTTCGGCGGGTCGAGCGCGGCGGCGAGATCCTCGCGCCGGGCTCGCCCGAGTCGCCGGTGCAGCTGATCGACGCGCGCGACGTCGCGCGGTTCGCGCTGATGCTGGCCGCGCGGGGCGAGGGCGGCGTGTTCAACCTCTGCGCGCCGCAGACGCCGCACCGGTTCGGCGACCTGCTGGGGTTCGCGGCGCGGGTGACGAGCGCCGAGGCGACGTTCACGTGGGCCTCGGAGGACTTCCTCGTGGAGCACGGGCTCGACGCGTGGGAGGCGCTGCCCTGGTGGAACCCGCCCGCCGAAGCCGCGCTCGCGAGGTTCGACGCGGCGAAGGCGCTCGCGGCCGGGCTGGCGCCGCGCCCGGTCGAGCTCAGCCTCCGCGACTGCTGGCGCTGGGACCGCACGCGGGCCGAGGTGTCTCTGCGCGAGGACCGCGGCCTCGCCCCCGAGCGTGAGGCCGAGCTGCTGGCGCTCTGGCACGATCGCGCCGGATGAGCGTCGGCGACCGCAAGGCCCGGTTGGTCCTCGGTTCCGTCACGTGGGGGTACCTGGTCTGGTCGCTCTTCCCGGTGCTGTACGCGCTGCGGGCCTCGGTCAATGCGACCGGTGAGACGCCGCCCGAGGGATTCTCGCTCGACCCGTTCCGGTTCGCGCTCGGAGGTGGGGAGACGACGGCGGCGTTCGTGCAGAGCATGAAGCTCGCGCTGATCACTGTGGCGGTCGCGGTGCCACTGGGGACCTCGCTCGCGATCGCCCTGCGACACCTGGCCGGGCGGGGGTGGCGGATCCTCGGCGCCGGGTTGCTGGCGTCGGTGGCGATCCCGCCGGTCGCGACGGCCATGGTCCTGTTCTACCTGTTCGCCTTCGTGTTCCGGATCGGGCTGTCCACGCAGGCCCAGCTGATCGGACACATCTCGTACGCGCTGCCCTTCGTGGCACTGGTGGTCTGGGCGCGACTGTGGTTCCTCGATCGCTCGTTCGAAGAGCAGGCCGTCGATCTGGGGGCGCCGCCGCTCGACATCGTCCGCCGGGTCCTTCTGCCGTTGCTGGCGCCCGCGATCGTCGTGGCGGCCACGGTGGCGTTCACACTGTCGTTCAACCAGATCGTGATCAGCCGGTACCTCTGCTTCCCGAACGAGTGTCGAACGATCCCCGTGCTCCTGTTCGGCGGGCGCTCGCAGGACGACCCGCCGCCGGGCGCGTTCGCGCTGGCGGTCCTGGCCACGGCGGTCTCCCTGCTCACGCTGGCCGCGGGGATCCTCGCCGTCCGCGCCGCGCGCCGGCGCGCCGGCAGCGCCTAGACTCGATACCTATGGGGGAGCGCCGGATCGTCGTCGAGCAGAACGGGCCCTACCGGGTGGAGGGCGGCGTGCCGCTGCTCCGCACCGCGATCGTGAAGACCGAGCGCGGCGAGCCGGTCGCCTGGGACGAGGGCCCGACCTTCGGGACCGACGGGGAGACCTACCTGCTCTGCCGGTGCGGCAACTCCTCGACCAAGCCGTTCTGCGACTCGACGCACGAGCGGGTCCCGTTCGACGGGACCGAGACGGCCGACCGCGGCCCCGTGTCGGAGCGGCGGGAGACGTGGGAGGGCGAGGGCGCGTTGCTCTACGACGACACGTCGCTCTGCACGCACGCCGGGTTCTGCCGCACCGTGAGCACCGGCGTCTGGGAGATGCTCGAGGATCCCGGGGAGCACGCCGAGATGAGGGCGATGGTGCATCGCTGTCCCTCGGGACGGCTCGCCGTCGCCACCCCGCCCGATCCCGAGCCCGTGGAACCGACCTTCGAGCCCTCGGTCGGGGTGGAGCCGAACGCCTCGTACTGGGTGCGAGGGGGGATCCCCGTGGTCTCCGAGGACGGCGCCCCGTACGAGGTCCGCAACCGCCAGACGCTGTGTCGGTGCGGGCGCTCGCGCAACAAGCCGTTCTGCGACGGCACGCATGAGCGCGTCGGCTTCAGCGATCCCGCACAGCCCTAGATGGATCGAGCCAGGTCCCGCTCCAGGTCGGCCGGGCCGTAGCCCTCCTTGCGGATCCGCAGGTCCAGGTAGAGCAGCACGCCGACCAGCGCGGTATAGGGCGTCGTGATCACGGCCGCGATCGCGGACGCGATCGACCGGGCCGTGAGCTCGTCGAACGGCGCGGTGAGGATGCTGCTTACGATCGACGTGAGGATGCCCGCCACCACGATCGTCCCGAACACCGGCCACGAGTGGCCCTTCACGAGGTTCCACGACCGCTTCAGCGCGGCCGTCCCCCTCACGTCCTCGACGACCAGGACCTGGATCGTCACGGTCAGCCGGGTGAGCACGATGAAGCCCGGGACCACCAGCAGGATGAAGCCACCGAGGATCGCGAGTCCCGACAGCAGCCCGACGAGGAGGATCGACCCGAAGCGGGCGAGCCCGAACCGGTAGCTCTCGGCGATGTCCATATCGCGGCCGAGGAACGTACCGGCCGCCGCCCGAGAGATCGCGCCGGTGAGCGCCGTGTAGATCAGGATGCTGAACAGGACGATGACGAGGGTCCCGACCAGCGCGGCGGCGAGCGCCCCGCCCGTCACCACCTCCACACCGCCGCGGACCTCGACGTCGCGGAGGTTGCCCTCGATCCAGGCCTCGGTCAGAAGGACCTCGGTGAGCGAGAGCGGGATCACGACGACCGCCACCAGGACGATGAGGTTCTGCCAGTGGAGCCGGTACAGCTCCAGCGCGTGGAGCAGGATCTCGCCCACGGACCGAGGTCGGAACAGGCGGGGGCTGCCGGGTGGTTCGGGGACGGTGGGATCCATCGACGCCTCCTCGTCCGAAGAGAGCCCACCCTAGCCCACGCGCGGGGCGGGCCGCGCCGGCGGCTCCTCGGGCCCCGCCGGCGCTACTCGGGCCGCCAGGAACGGCGGTCGGCGTCGGGGACGAACCGGCCGAAGGCCTCGGCGAGGTGAGCGGGCGCGGCGAGCCGACGCTCGCGGTGGATCCGGTCGAGGAAGGTCTCCCGGGTGCGGGCGGCGAGATCCGGGTCCATGTCCGTGGTGCCGTTCACGCCTGGTTGGAGCAGCTGCACCGGGTTGTTCACGATGTCGGCGCACACGATCGCGCGATGATCGCCCGAATCCACAAGCACGACCTGGTGCCCCGGCGTGTGGCCCGGGGCGTGGAGCACGGTGACCTCGGGCGTCAGCTCGAGCGAGGCCTCCGAGCGATCGAGGACGCCCGCGCGCCGGAGCGGTTCCAGCACCGCGGCGAAGATCGCGCGGTCCTGCTCGTCTTCCGCAGCGGCCATCAGGTCCCAGTCGGCCCCGTGGACCACGTAGCGGGCGTTCGCGAACATCGGCTCGGCACCGCCCTCCACGACGTTCCACCCGAGGTGGTCGTCGTGGACGTGCGTGATCACGACCGTGTCGACCTCGAGTGGATCTACGCCGGCTTCCGCCAGCTCTTCGGGCAGGCGCCCGCGCGTGGCCGACCAGGCGAACGCCGGGGCGCTCTCGGGTCCGACGCCCGTGTCGACGAGGATCGTGTGCCCCGCGGAGCGGATCGCGAAGCAGTGGACGTGGAGCGACCACGAGTCGCCGTCGAACACGTCGGGATAGCGCTCCCGGGTCTCTGCCCAGACGGCATCCGTGGCGCCGGGGAAGCTCTGGGTGGCGGGCCCGCCGCCCAGCACGACACCATCGCAGAGCGCGAGGATCTCCACCTCGCCCACCCGGCGGGAGCCGTGGGGCACGCTAGCCGAGATAGCCCTCGACGACGGTCTCCGGGCGGACCTCGGCGGCGTCCGGGTCCAGTCCCGCCGCACGCCGGGCCCGGCGTTGCCGCAGGAGGTCGTAGCACTGGTCCAGCTGGACCTCGATCCGCTTCAGCTCCTCCCGCTCCTGCGTGGAGGCCTCACCGCGCGACTCCTTCTCGAACAGCCCGTGCTCCGTGTGCGCGAGGTCTTCGATCTGGGCGATCACGTCCTGGTCGTCGTTGGTCATGTCCGTAGCCTAAACCTCGAGGACCGGGGCCGGCTCGCCGGCGCCCTCGCGCATGATCTGGGCGGCGTGGGACCGGCCGGGGATGAAGCGGTTGGCGATCAGGGCCGCGGCCACCAGGACGAGCCCGGCAACGAGCAGCGAGAGGCGGAACCCGGCCATGAACGATTCGCGGAACGCGTTCACGACGGCCGCTCGCTGTTCGGGCGGCAGGCCCGCGAGCTCCGAAGGGTCGAGCTGCCCGGTTCCCGCCGCGGCCTCGACCGACGCTCGCTGCGCATCGGTCAGGCCGATCGTGGCGAGCGCCGGGTCGAGCACCGTCCGCAGGCGGGACGTCAGGATCGTGCCGAGGAGCGCGATGCCGAACACGCCGCCGACCTCGCGCGAGGTGTTGGTCATCGCCGATCCGAGCCCGGCGCGCTCGGGCCCGACGGATTGCATCACGGCGGCGGTCATGGGCGCCATCGTGGCACCCATGCCGTGGCCCATCGCGACGAAGACCGGGAGCATCACGAGGTAGGAGGTGTCGACGCTCAGGAGCGACAGCACGAGGAGCCCGCCGCCGGCGAGGAGCAGCCCGTACGTCATGGGGATCCGCGCGCCGTGCTTCTGCGCGTAGCGGCCGGCCGCCGGCGCCGTGACGATGATCATCGCGGTCATGGGCAGGAACCGGAGGCCGGCCTCGAACGCCGTGTAGCCGCGGATCAACTGCATGTACAGCGACATGAAGAAGAAGGTCGCGAACATCCCGAGGGAGACGCTGAACGCCACCGCGTTGCCGGCGGAGAACGCGGGGATCCGGAAGAACCGAAGCGGCATCATCGCCTTCGGGCTCCGCATCTCGAACAGCAGGAACGTCACCAGCAGCACGGCCGCCGCGATCAACGACGCGAGGATCAAGGGGTCGGTCCAGCCCTTCTGGTTCGCCTCGATCAGGCCGTAGGTGACCGCCAGCAGAGCCGAGGAGCCGAGCACCAGCCCGGGGATGTCCAACTCTCGTGTGACCTCCGAGGTGGACTCGCCCACGGTGCGGCGGGCGGTGAGGAACGCGACGATGCCGATCGGGACGTTCAGGAAGAACACCGACTCCCACCCGAGATGCTCGACCATGAGCCCGCCGACGGTCGGCCCGAGCGCGAGTGCCAGGGCCGAGATGCCGGCCCACAGCCCGATCGCGCGGGCGCGCTCGTGCGGCGGGAACGTGACGGTGATGATCGACAGCGTCCCCGGGATCAACAGCGCGGCCCCGACGCCCTGGATCGCGCGGGCGCCGATCAGCTGACCGGTCGTCTGCGAGAGCCCGCACAGGGCGGACGCGATCGTGAAGATCGTAAGCCCGGTGAGGAACATCCTCTTGCGCCCGTAGCGGTCGCCGGCGATCCCGCCCGTCAGTAGCAGCGAGGCGAACGCGAGGACGTACCCGTCGACGATCCACTGCAGGCCGCTGACGCCGGTGCCGAGCTCCCGGCTGATCGTGGGAAGGGCCACGTTGACGACGGTGTTGTCGAGCATGGCCATCGCGAGCGCGAAGCACATCGTGAGCAGGACGACGACCTTCTCGCGGGCGTTCTCGCCCTCGAATCCGAGCAGCGGCACGGGGTCTCCTCCGGGTTCGGGCGCCCGTCACTGTAGCGACGGCTGGTGACAACCGTCCTGCGTGCGGTGTTGTTCCCCCCCGGCGGGATCAGGCGGTGGCGACGTGCGCGGTGACCGCGAGCGCCCGCGAGTCCTTGAGCGCCCGGCCGGATAGGTCGAACAGCAGGTAGAAGACGTCGTCCTCCTGCCACATGCACAGCCCGCCCGGCACGTTGCTCACGACCGAGGCGCACACGTACTCGACGCCGTCCACGACCTTGCCGACCTGGGAGCCGGGAACGAGCGCGCCCCCGGTGCCGATGCCCTCATTGAACCCGGCCGCGAACTCCTCGAAGGCGGCCTCGGTGCTCGGGACGGGGGCGTTACCGATCCAGATCAGCGCCGCGCTCGGCACGGGGCCCGACCCGTAGATCGCGATGTCACCCTCGAGCCCCTCGGCCTCGGCGGCAGTGCGGAACTCCGTCGAGACCGCCTCGGCCTCCGAGCCGGTGACCCGCGTGAGCCCGCCGAATGACTCGGGGAGCTCGACGCCCGAGCCACGGGTGAAGAGGAAGACCGCGCCGCCGACGACCGCGAGGGTCACGAGCACCACCCCGACCATGGTGACGAGGCCCCGCCGGGCCGGGGCCGGCGCGTACACGCCGGGAACGGGGGAAGCGGGCATCGCGTCGGCGCCGGGATGGGCACCGAACGGGCGGTAGCACTGCCAGCAGAACGCGGCCAAGGGGCCGTTGGACGCGCCGCAGCCCGGGCAGGGACGCTCGTCCGGCTGCTGTGCCGGGACGCCGCTCGGCGTGCTGGGAGCCTGCATCGGGACGCCTCCTTCCGCGGAGGTATCGGCAGGTCCCGGCCTTCCCTGAGGCCTGTGGCGCGCTACGTGCGGCGGTAGACCCGCACGCCGAGGTACCAGAACAGGGCCATGATCCCGGCGACCCAGGCCGCCGACTGCCAGAGCAGCGCCCCGAGGGACGGGATGTTCTGGAACAGCGGGCTCGTACTCTCGGTGTAGAGCTCGCCGAGCGTCAGGACGCGGACCGCGTTCACCCAGATCGTGACCGGGTTGGCGTTCGCCACGCCCTGCAGCCAGGTCGGGAAGGTCTCGACGGGGACGAACGCCGAGCTCACGAACACGAAGGGGAACACGATCGTGAACGTCGCCGCCTGGACGGCCTCGATCGTCTTCAGTGAGAGGCCGGCGAACGCGGACAGCCACGTGAACGAGTAGCCGACGCCGATAAGGATCGCGAACGCGAGCAGGGACTCGAACAGACCCTCGTGCAGTCGGTAGCCCACCAGCCATGCCACGGCGAACATCAGGAGCGCCTGGAAGACGACCGAGACCGTGTCCGCCGCGGTCCGTCCCGCCAGGACGGCCGAGCGCGCCATCGGGAGCGAGCGGAACCGATCGATGAGGCCCTTCTGCAGGTCGTCGGCCAGCCCGACGCCGGTCTGCAGCGCGGCGAAGATCGCCGTCTGGACGAAGATGCCCGGCATCAGGAAGTCCACGTACGAGATGTTCCGCGGCAGGATCTGCTCGAACGCCCCGCCGAACACGTACACGAACAGCAGGACGAACATCACCGGCTGGATCGTCGAGAAGACCAGCAGGTCGGGCTTGCGGATGTACGTGACTAGGTTCCGCTTGGTCAGCACCCACCAGTCCGAGACCGTGGAAGAGATCCGGCTCGGCGCCTTCTGCGTGATGGTCGTGCTCATGCCGGCTCCTTCTCTTTCCGCCGCTTCTTGCGCTGCTTCTTCTGGTCACCCTCGGCGGGCGTCGCCTCTCCGCCCTCGGCCACGTGGCCGGTGAGCGAGAGGAACACGTCATCAAGGGTGGGGCGGCGGAGCGCGACGTCGGCGAGCGTGATGCCCTCGGCATCCAGGCGCCGGATCGCCTCGGTGAGGATCGCCGTCCCCTCGGAGCCGACCGGGATGTTGATCTCTCCCGTCTCGTTCTCCACCGTGCCGCCGCCGGGTCCGAGGCCGAGCACGGCGCCGGCTGCCTGGCTGACCTTGTCGCGGTCCGCGATCCGCAGCGAGAGCACCTCGCCGCCGACGCGGGCCTTCAGCTCGTCCGAGGTGCCCTCGGCGATCACGAGGCCCCCGTCGATCACCGCGATCGAGTGGGCCAGCTGGTCGGCCTCCTCGAGGTACTGGGTGGTGAGCATGATCGTGGTCCCGTCCTTCACCAGCTCGCGGATGATGTCCCACATCTCCAGGCGGCTCCGCGGGTCCAGGCCGGTCGTCGGCTCGTCGAGGAAGAGGACCTTCGGGTGGCCGACCAGGCTCGCGCCGAGGTCCAAGCGCCGCCGCATGCCGCCCGAGTATGTCTTCGCCGTGCGGTGCGCCGCCTCGGTCAGCTCGAAGCGATCCAGCAACTCCGCGCCGCGGCGGCGCGCCTCGGGGGCGGGCACGTGGTACAGGCGCCCGACCATCTCGAGGTTCTCCAAGCCGGTCAGGTTCTCGTCGACCGCCGCGTTCTGCCCGGCCAGGCCGATCACGTGGCGGAGCTCCTCGGCCTGCTTCACCACGTCGTAGCCGGCGACGGTGGCGTTCCCCTCGTCGGGACGGAGCAGCGTCGTGAGGATCCGCACCATCGTGGTCTTGCCGGCCCCGTTCGGTCCGAGCAAGCCGAGGACGGTGCCGTAAGGCACCTGCAGATCCACGCCGCGGAGGGCCTCGACGTCGCCGAAGCGCTTCGCGATGTGCTGGACGGAGATCGCGGAGTCGGCCATGAAGGAGGCATCCTACCCGGGGGCGACAACCCCCTCCGGCGGCGCCTCGCGGAGCTCGCGCAGGATCCGGCGCGTGCCCTCGTCGAGGCGCCGCAGCTCGCCCGCGTCCAAGCGCAGGCTCCCGTAGCGGACGTCCTCGTACGCGCGGGTGAGGCGGCCGAACGCCTCCGCGCACGAGGGGTAGGCGGTGGCGACCGCCGGCGCGAACTCGGCGGGGGTCTGCGAGGGGTCTTTCGCGATCCGCCGCCCGCGGAGGGCGAGGAGCACCTCGGCGTAGGCGCGCCGGACGGTATCGGCCGGCAGCTCGCTGTGGAACGCTCCGGCGCCGGTGGGGAGCTCCTCGGGAAGGCCGGACCCCTCGACCGATCCCTGCGGGCGGCGCTCGGGCTCCGTTCGCTCCGGCGGGCGGACGAGGCGGATCGCGCGCACGATCAGGTACCCGATGGCCACGAACACGAGGAGGCCGAGGAGGCGCTGCCACAACGCGGGCCCCGAGGGCCGGGTCTCCAGGGCCAGGCGTCTCGCGAAGCTGCCGTTGCGCAGGCGCTCGAAGAACTCGCGCACGTTCTCGGGGTCGATGCCGAACAGGTCGACGGCCCACAAGACCGGCCGGGCAGCCTGACCGAGCCCCCACGCGAGGAACGAGGCGAGCGCGTTCACGGCCGGCGAGAGCCACTGGCCGATCTCGTCGAAGACGCCGCCCTGGACGGCGAACGCGACCGCTGCGACCATCGCGAGCAGCAGCCCCCCCGTCGCGAGGGCGGCCCGGCGGATCCACGCGGCCCGCACCGCGTCGTCCAGCTCGCCGGCACCGCCCGAGCTCCACACGGTCGTGGCGCGGCTCGCGAGCGACCCTATGAAGAACAGGGGGACGAACAGCAGCAGGAGCGGGCGCCACCCGGGCTGGCCTCCGGACGCGAGGATCACCTCGAGCCCGAGGGCGACCGCGCCCCAGCCGAACTCGGCGTGCAGCGGCGTTCGCCAGTCCCGGAGCCCGAGGCTCACCACCCGGAACGAGACGAGCAGCGCGACGGCGATCGTGAACACGCTGCGGTTCACGTCGCCCCAACCGACGAGGGCGCCGATCGCGACGGCCGCGACGGCCGCCGCGACCGCCACGTGTCGAGAGCCCCGGAACCGGCATGCGGCGAGCGCGCCCAGCACGTACGCGGCGACGAACGGCACGGCGAACGAGACGATCGAGAAGTGCAGGCCGCGTGACTCGGTGAGGAGCATGTGCGCCGGCAGATAGACGATGCCGGCCTCGGCGAGCGCGGCCAGGGCGCAGGCGCGAAGCTCGCGAACGTCGGGCGGGGCGACCTCGTGCGGGACGATCACCCGGCCGCCTCCCGGTAGGCCTGGAGCGGCGAGAGATGGATCACGTCCGAGCCGCGGCGGCGCAGCACCTCCATCTCGTGCAGCAGCAGCGCGCCCGGCCTCGGCGAGATCACGACGACGGTGGTGCGGCGGACCATGCGCCGTCCGACCTCGCGCAGCACCGAGCCGAGGTCGCTGGTCGGTTGGTTCGGCATCCGCGCGAGGGCCGCGAACAGCACCGACTCGCTGCCGGCTGCGGCCGAGGGCGAGATGCGGAGGGGCCCACGGCCCTTGCGCAGGTGCGTGTTGGCGATCAGGCCGGTGCGCC
The DNA here is from genome assembly GCA_963734275.1 of uncultured Actinomycetes bacterium. Lineage (GTDB taxonomy): Bacteria > Actinomycetota > UBA4738 > UBA4738 > HRBIN12 > CAVTGO01. Next base: position 129,867 of record CAVTGO010000006.1, on the reverse strand, counting down.
AGCCCGCGTGGATCGCCTGGCGGGACAGGTAGCTCGCCCAGCCGATCGTCTCCTCGGCGGTGGCGGGGTCCACGGCGTGCCAGAACGGCTCGCCGTTGGACAGATCCATCGCGAACAGGACCTCGGCCGAGCGCGTGGGCTCGAACCGCTTGGTCTGCAGCCGGCCGGTGTGCGCCGACGCGCGCCAGTGGACGTGGTGCATCGGATCGCCCGGCTCGTAGTCGCGGACGCCGGCGAAGTGCTCGCGATCCTCGAACAGGCGAACGGCCTGGGCGGGCGAACCGAACGGCAGCCGCCGCACGATGCGCAGCGGGATCCCCACCCTCGGCTCGGGCATCACGAGGAGCGGTCGGTCCAGGTCCGCCTCGAGCTTGACCGGCGCCAGGTCGAAGGGATCCGAGACCTCGATATCGACGCCCTCGAGCCAGTACTCGCCGCGCCGTGGCGCGACGACCGGGAGCAGGAGCTCGATCTGGCTGTGACCGGCCATCGAGAGGCGGCGCCGGTGCCCGCGCAGCGCCGTCGGGTCCGAGCCGTGGCCCGGGTAGACGCCGGGTGGGAACCGGACGAGGAGCCGCACGATCGGGAGCGGGAACCGCTTCTCGTTCACGATCCGCACGCGCAGGTGGATCTCCTCGCCGACGAAGGCTCGGGCGGGCTCGAAGCTGTTCTCGACGGTCACCCCTCGGAGCGCCGAGCGCGTCCACAGCATCGCCGCGACGGCGAGTCCGGCGATCCCCGCGGCCCACAGCAGGATGACGGTCTGCCCCCACGCGACGGCGAGCACGCCGACGAGCGTCGCGACGTACAGAGCGATCTGGCGCCGTTCCGGCGTGTCCACGTCGCCGCTACTGGTCGCCGAGCTCCGTCGGCACCGGGACCGAGCGCAGGACCTCGCGGAGGATCTCATCGGGACCGCGGTCTCGGATCCGGGCGTCGGTGGTGGCCACGAGTCGGTGCCCGAAGACGGGCTCGGCGAGGGCCTTCACGTCGTCGGGCAGGACGTAATCGCGCCCGTCGAGCATCGCGAACGCGCGGGTGGCGTCGCCCATCTGCTCGACCGCGCGCGGGCTCGCCCCGACGGCGAGCTCGGGATGGTCGCGCGTCGCGCGAGCGAGCGCCACCACGTAGGAGCGCACGGGGTGCTCGAGGCCGATCGCCGCGATCTCGTTGCGGATCTCGAGGAGCGGGGGCAGGTCGGGCAGGGGCGAGGTCGGCAGGCCGCGCTCGTCCGGCCGTGTCTGAAGGATGCGCTCCTCGTCGCGCTCGTCCGGGTAGCCGAGCTTCACGCGCAGGAGGAACCGGTCCAGCTGCGCCTCGGGGAGCGGGAACGTGCCCTCCAGCTCGATGGGGTTCTGCGTGGCGAGGACGAAGAACGGATCGGGGAGCGGGTACGTCGCGCCGTCCACGGTCACCTGGCGTTCCTGCATCGCCTCCAGCAAGGCCGCCTGCGTCTTCGGGGTCGCGCGGTTGATCTCGTCCGCGAGGAGGACCTGGGTGAAGATCGGCCCGCGGCGGAACTCGAACTCGTTGGTCTTCAGATCCAGCACGGAGGTCCCCGTGATGTCCGAGGGCATCAGGTCCGGCGTGAACTGCACGCGCTGGAAGTCGAGGCCGAGCATCGCCGAGAGCATCCGCACGAGGGTGGTCTTGCCCACGCCCGGTACGTCGTCGATCAGGACGTGGTTGCCCGTGAGGATCCCCACCATCACGAGGCGGAGCGGCTCGCCGACGCCGAACAGGCGCTCGTCGACCCGGTCGGCCATCTCCTTGAACAGCGCCCGCGCCCGTTCGGGTCCGGCCATGCGCCAAGGATAGGCCCCGGCGTCCCGCTCGGGGATTGCGGTTTCCTGCCCTGCGGGAACGGTGCCCGTCCGCGGAGGCGTCCGAGCCCGTATCGCATGACGATGGGGAGAGGGACCCTTCGCGTCTCCACGCTCGCGCTCGCGGGCGCTCTGGCTCTCGGCGCGTGCGCGGACCGCTACCCGGCGGCGCCGCCGGCGCCTATCGACCCGGACCAGCGCTACTCGGCGACCGGGACCGTGCTCGATGGCGGTGGTCACGGCCCCGAGCTCTGCCTGGGGGGCGTGGCCGAGTCGTACCCTCCGCAGTGCTCCGGCCTCGAGCTCGTCGGTTGGGACTGGTCGGCCGTCGAGGATGAGGAGTCCGCGTCGGGGACGACGTGGGGGGAGTACGACGTCGTCGGGATCTACGACGGCATCGCCTTCACCGTGCTCGAGGTGGTCGGTCCCGCCACCTATGACACCGAGCCCGGTGACCCCATCGATACGCCCTGCCCCGAGCCGGCCGGCGGGTGGACCTCGGTGGACGTCTCGCGCGCGACCGACGACGACCTGACCGCCGCGATCGAGGCGAGCGAGGCCGAACCGGACTCCGCGAGCGTGTGGATCGACTACGTCGAGGATCCGGTCGACGACGAGGTGCCCGTGCCGCCCGGCGGCATCATCCTCACGGCCGCCTTCACCGGCGATCTGGAACGGCACTCGACCGAGATCCGCGAGCTCTGGGGCGGTCCGCTGTGTGTCGTCGAGCACGAGCGGACCCAACGAGAGCTGTCGCGGATCCAGTCGGAGCTGAGCGGTGAGGTCGGGCAGGAGCTCGGCCTCGAGACGACGTGGTCCTCGACCGACGTGGTGACCAACACGGTCCAGCTCGGCGTCGTGGTCGCGGACGAGGCGACGCGCGCGGCCGTCGACGAGCGGTACGGCGAGGGAGCCGTCGTCCTGGTCCCCGCGCTCACGCGCGCCGACGCGACCTGATCGCCGCTACGGCACGGTCCCGAGCGCTCCGCCGCAGCGTCCGCAATACGCGACCTTGATGACCGCGACAGCCTCGTCGACGGTCACCTCGATCGCTCGCACGGCGAGCGTCTCCGAGAGCGCAGCGCCGCAAGCCACGCACGTCGGGAAGTCCTCGGTGGTCACGGCCGCACGCAGCGGAGCGTCGAGTTCCTTCTCCACCTCATGCTCGACCGACCAGCCGCCCGACGCAGCCTCGGTGCCCGCGTAGCCCGACAGGAGCTGGACCACGGTCTGGCGCACCCGGTTCAGATCCGCGCCGAGCTTCTGGAGGACCTGGGCCGCGACGCCCTCGCCCTCGCGGACGAGACCCAGCAGGATGTGCTCGGTGCCGATGTAGTTGTGGCCGAGCTGGAGCGCCTCGCGCAGTGCGAGTTCCAGGACCTTCTTGGCTCGCGGCGTGAAGGGGATGTGGCCCTTCGGCACCGCCTCGCCTCGACCGATGATCGCCTCGACGTCGCGCCGGACGGCCTCGAGCGACACGCCGAGCGATCCGAGCGCCCTGGCCGCGACCCCGTCCTCCTCTCGGAGGAGGCCGAGCAGGAGGTGCTCGGTCCCGATGTAGTTGTGGTCGAGCGTCCTAGCCTCCTCCTGCGCCAGGACGACCGCCCTGCGGGCCTTGTCGGTGAAGCGCTCGAACACCTCGTCACCTTAGGCCGGGCGCCGGGCTGCGGGAACCCGCGGAGCCGGCTCGGCCCGCTGTAATCATGCTTACCGAACCGGAATAGCGTGCCTGAGAGAGGCGTTACCCCAACAGATGCCCGACTCAGGAGACGATCTCGCCATGGCCCAGCTCGACACCCAGCTCCTGCCGCTCCTCCCGCTGACGACCGGCGTCGTCCTGCCCGGGATGGTGGTGACCCTCACGCTCGAAACCGAGGAGGCCCGCCGTGCCGTGGCGGCCGCCGAGAACACCGACGGGGAACTCCTGCTCGTGCCGCGGATCGGCCAGCGATTCTCGCAGGTCGGTACAGTGGCCAAGGTCGAGGACGTGGGGCAGCTCCGCAGCGGCCTCGAGGCCCTCGTGATCCGCGGGCTCCATCGCGCCGTGGTCAGCCGGGGCGTGCCGGGCACCGGCGACGCCACGTGGGTCGAGGTCGACCCGCGTCCGGACTCTGACGAGGCGACCGACCGAGCGCGCGAGCTCGCGCGCGAGTACCGCGTCACGATCCAGAACATCGTCGAGGCCCGCGGCGTGCCGCAGGTCGGCGAGTTCCTCCGCGGGATCACCGATCCCGGCCAGATGGCGGACACCTCCGGCTACTCGCCGGACCTCGCGTTCGAGCAGAAGGTCGAGGTCCTGGAGACGCTCGACGTCGAGCAGCGCCTCGAGAAGGTGCTCGCGTGGGCCAGGGAGGTCCTGGCCGAGGTGGAGCTGAAGGACAAGATCCGCACCGACGTCCGCGACGGCATGGAGAAGACGCAACGCGAGTACCTGCTCCGCCAGCAGATGGACGCGATCCGCAAGGAGCTCGGCGAGGACGGCGAGGAAGACGTCGTCGCCGAGTACCGCACGAAGATCGAGGACGCCAACATGCCCGAGGGCGCGCGCGCGGAGGCCGAGCGTGAGCTCGGTCGCCTGGAGCGGATGTCGGAGCAGTCGCCCGAGTACGGCTGGATCCGCACGTACCTGGACTGGATGACCGAGATCCCGTGGGACGTGCGGACCGACGACAACCTCGACATCGCCCAGGCGCGGACGATCCTCGACGAGGACCACACGGGCCTCGACGACGTGAAGGACCGGATCGTCGAGTATCTGGCAGTGCGCAAGCTGCGCGAGGAGCGCGGGATGGGTCCGGCCGCGGGCCGAGGCTCCGGCGCGATCCTCACGCTCGTCGGGCCTCCGGGCGTCGGCAAGACCTCGCTCGGCGAGTCGGTGGCGCGTGCGCTCGGCCGCAGGTTCGTCCGGATCTCGCTGGGCGGGATCCACGACGAGGCCGAGGTCCGCGGGCACCGGCGCACCTACGTCGGCGCGCTGCCCGGACGCATCGTGCGGGCCCTCAAGGAGGCCGGCACGAAGAACCCGGTGATGATGCTGGACGAGGTGGACAAGGTCGGCGCCGACTGGCGCGGCGACCCGTCGTCAGCGCTGCTCGAGGTCCTCGACCCAGCCCAGAACCACACGTTCCGCGATCACTACCTCGAGGTCGACCTCGACCTGTCCGAGGTCCTGTTCATCTCGACCGCGAACGTGGCCGAGACGATCCCCGGCCCGCTGCTCGACCGGATGGAGGTCATCCGGCTCGATGGCTACACGGAGGACGAGAAGGTCGAGATCGCGCGCGACCACTTGCTGCGACGCCAGGAGGAGCGCAACGGCCTCAACGAGGGCGAGGTCGTCGTGACCGACGACGCGTTGCGGCAGGTCGTGGCCGACTACACGCGCGAGGCCGGCGTGCGCAACCTCGAGCGCGAGCTCGGCAAGGCGCTCCGCAAGGTGGCGACCGGGCTCGCGGGCGGCACGGCGACCGCGCCGGTCACGGTCGATGCCGGCCAAGTGCGCGAGCTCCTCGGCCGTCCGCGGTTCTTCTTCGAAGCCGCGGAGCGCACGAGCGTCCCGGGAGTGGCCACGGGCCTCGCGGTCACCGGTACCGGCGGCGACGTCCTGTTCATCGAGGCGACGCGCCTGGAGGGTGACGGCTCCGAGGGGCTCGTCCTCACGGGCCAGCTCGGCGACGTGATGAAGGAGTCGGGGCAGATCGCGCTCAGCTACGTGCGGTCCCACGCGAGCGAGCTCGGCGTGGACGCCTCGAGGCTCGCCGGGCGCTTCCACCTGCACGTGCCCGCGGGCGCGGTGCCGAAGGACGGCCCGAGCGCGGGCGTCACGATGGTGACGGCGTTCGCGTCGCTCCTGTCCGACACGCCGGTGCGGAGCACGGTCGGCATGACCGGCGAGGTCACGCTCCAGGGTCGGGTGCTGCCGATCGGCGGGGTGAAGCAGAAGGTCCTGGCGGCGCACCGGGCGGGGCTGAAGGAGGTCATCCTCCCCAAGCGCAACGAGGGCGACCTGGAGGACGTGCCCGAGCAGGTGCGAGAGGAGATCGCGTTCCACCCTGTGGAGACGGTCGACGAGGTGCTCGCGGTAGCGCTCGATCGCGACGCACGCGCCGTCGAGCCGCAGGCGGTCCCCGCGGCGTAGGCTCGCGGGATGCGGATCACGGTGTTCGGCGCGTCGGGCCGCACGGGGCGCCACGTGATCGACCAGGGTCTGTCGCGGGGGCACGAGGTGCTCGCGTTCGTTCGGGACGCCGCGACGCTCACCGTGTCCGACGATCGGCTCGAGCTCGCGGAGGCCGACGCGCGGGATCCGGCGAGCGTCGAGGCGGCGGTGGCCGGGCGGGATGCCGTGGTCTCGGTCCTCTCGCTCGCCAGCGCCGAGGACGAGCCGCAGCACTCCGAGGCGACGCGCACGATCGTCGAGGCCGTGCAGCGCTCGGGCCTGCGGCGGATCGTCGTGACCGCGAACAACGACATCTTCGGCGACGACCCGGTCGCCGGGGAGTTCGCGGCGCACGCACGCGAACACCGCCGGAACCGCGACACCCTGCGCGCGAGCGAGCTCGACTGGACGATCGGCGCCGCGCCTCGGGTCGTCGACGAGCCACAGGTCGGCTCCTACCGGTTCGAGCTGGACGCGCGGGCGCCCGGGCGCACGATCACCACGGCCGACTACGCGACGTTCGTGCTCGACGCGCTCGAGCGAACGGACTGGATCGAGCACATCGTCGGGGTGTCGGACTGAGCATGGATCTCCAGGAGGATCTCGGAGCCGTAGCGAGAGGCATCCTCGACTCCAACCTGTACATGACGCTCGGAACCGCCGATGCATCCGGGCGACCGTGGGTATCGCCCGTGTACTTCGCGTCGGCCGGATACGCGGAGTTCTACTGGGTCTCGTCTCCCGAGGCGGCGCACTCGCGCAACCTCGCGACCCGCCCCCAGCTGAGCATCGTGGTGTTCGACTCTCGGGCCCCCATCGGTACCGGACAGGCCGTGTACATGGCGGCCGTGGCCGGGGAGCTGACGGGAGGTGACGTCGACCATGGCATCGAGGTCTACGCTCGTCGGTCGATGTCGCACGGAGCGCGTCCGTGGAAGCGGGAGGACGTCGAGCCGCCTGCGCCCTATCGCCTCTTTCGGGCAACCGCGTCGGAACATTGGGTCCTCGATCCGGAGAGCCACCCGGACCACCGGACACCGGTCACCCCGTAGAGCGTCGGGATCGAGGTCGGCGACCTCCGGCTACTATCCGGCCCATGGCCGAGGGCATGCGGTACCCAGAGGGGAGTCCGTTCCCGCCGATCGCCGAGTACGCGTTCCTGTCCGACCGCGTCGTCCATGCCCTCGTCGCGCCGAGCGGGAACGTCGAGTGGTTGTGTGCTCCTCGCCCCGACAGCCCGAGCGTGTTCGCGGCCAACCTCGACCGCTCGGCCGGACACTTCCGCCTGGGGCCGGCCGAGGTCAACGTCCCTGCCGGGCGGCGCTACCTACCCGGCACGCTCGTGCTGGAGACCACGTGGCAGACGCGGACGGGATGGCTGATCGTCCGCGACGCGCTCCTCGTCGGGCCCTGGTACGACGACACCACGCGCGCGGTCGCGTACCAGCGGCCTCCCGGCGACCACGAGGCCGAGCACATCCTGCTCCGGACGATCCGCTGCGTGAACGGCCACGTGGAGCTCGCGATGGACTGCGAGCCCGCCCCCGACTACGGGCGCGCGGCCGTGACGTGGGAGTACGAGGGCGAGGGGTACGGCCGTGCCCGCGCGCGGAGCGATGGCAGCGACCTGCCGATCCGCCTCACCACCGACCTGCGGATAGGGTTCGAGGGCCGCAGGGCGCACGCGTCGACGACCCTGCGCGACGGGGATGAGCGGTTCGTGGCGCTGTCCTGGTCGGATCACGAGGCTCCCGCGACCTACGAGGACGCGGCCGACCGCATGTGGCGCACCCAGGAGTACTGGCGCGAGTGGCTGAACCACGGCGAGTTCCCCGACCATCCGTGGCGGATCCACCTCCAGCGGAGCGCTCTTACCCTGAAGGGCCTGACGTATGCGCCGACCGGGGCGCTGATGGCGGCGGCCACCACGTCGCTGCCCGAGACGCCGGGCGGCGAACGCAACTGGGACTACCGGTACTCGTGGATCCGCGACTCCACGTTCGCGTTGTGGGGGCTCTACACCCTGGGGTTCGATCGAGAGGCCGACGGGTTCTTCGAGTTCGTCGCAGACCGGTGCGAGGACGGACAGGAGCTCCAGGTCATGTATGGGGTCGGCGGCGAGCGCGACCTGACGGAGTCGACGCTCGACCACCTCTCCGGGTACGAGGGCGCCAGGCCGGTGCGGATCGGCAACGGGGCGTTCGACCAGAAGCAGCACGACGTGTGGGGCGTCCTGCTCGACTCGATCTACCTGCACGCCAAGTCGCGCGACCGCCTGCCCGAACGCGTGTGGCCGATCGTCGTCGCCCAGGTCGAGGAGGCGATCGAACACTGGCGCGAGCCCGACCGCGGCATCTGGGAGGTCCGTGGCGAGCCGAAGCACTTCACCTCGTCGAAGCTGTTCTGCTGGGTGGCCTTGGACCGCGGCGCGCGCCTCGCGCGCCGGCGGGGGGAGACGGAGCTCCAGGAGCGCTGGGCCACGATCGCCGACGAGGTCCACGCGGACATCTGCGCCCACGGCCTGGACGAGCGCGGCGTGTTCACGCAGTACTACGGCGCTCCCGCGCTGGATGCGTCGCTGCTGTTGATGCCGCTCCTGCGGTTCCTCCCGAAAGACGACGACCGGATCCGGGCGACGATCCTCGCGATCGCGGATGAGCTCACCGTGGACGGGCTCGTGCTCCGCTACCGGGTCGAGGAGACCGACGACGGTCTGTCGGGGGATGAGGGCACGTTCACGATCTGCTCCTTCTGGCTGGTGGCCGCCCTCGTCGAGATCGGCGAGCTACGGCGCGCCCGGGCGCTGTGCGAGAAGCTCCTGTCCTTCGCGAGCCCGCTTCAGCTGTACGCCGAGGAGATCGACGCCACTACGGGACGCCACCTCGGGAACTTCCCGCAGGCGTTCACGCATCTCGCGCTCGTGAACGCGGTCGTGCACCTGATCCGCGAGGAGCAGAAGGAGAAGCGAGGCTTCTCGATGGCGCACCAGGTCGTGACCTGATGCGGGCCCTCGTCGCGGCTCCGGACGCTCCGGGCGCCATCGAGCTGCGCGAGGTGGACGAGCCGTCGCCCAGGGCGAACCAGGCCGTCGTCGCGGTGGCCGCCTCGTCGCTGAACCGCGGCGAGTGCACGGCGCTGCGGAGCGCGGTGGACGGGTGGCGGCCGGGCTGGGACCTCGCCGGAGTCGTCGCGGCGAGTGCCGCGGGAGGCTCGAGGCCGGCCATCGGGGAGCGCGTCGTCGGCTGGGTGAACGGCGGGGCGTGGGCCGAGCGCGTCGCGGTGCGCACCGATCACCTCGCGGTCCTGCCATCCGAGCTGTCGTTCGAGGTCGCGTCGACGCTGCCGGTCGCCGGGCTCACCGCCGCAGGGATCCTCGCGGTCCCCGGGTCGCTGCTCGGCAAGCGCGTCGCGATCACGGGAGCGGCGGGCGGCGTCGGCCGATTCGCCGTGCAGCTCGCGAGCATGGCCGGCGCGCGCGTGACGGCCGTCGTCGGGCGGCCCGAGCGCGCGTCCGGACTGGAGGAGCTCGGTGCCGCCGAGGTCGTCGTCGGCCTGCCGTCCGAGGGCGAGCCCTTCGAGCTGATCGTGGAGTCGGTGGGAGGGTCGTCGCTCGCCGCGGCGGTGTCGCGCCTTGCCCACGACGGGGTCCTGGTGACTTACGGCAACTCCTCGGGGGACCCGAGCACGTTCGACCCGCGAACCTTCTACCGCAGCGGATCGCCGACGATGCTCGGGTACTTCGTGACGCACGAGCTGCTCCGGGGTCGCATCGGATCATCGAGGCTGGCCGCTCTGGCCGCGCTCGCCTCTGAGGGCCGTCTGCGTGCCGACGTCGACATGGTCGTCCCGTGGACCGACGCGGCGAGTGCGATCGACGCCCTGATGGAGCGCCGCGTGCGCGGCAAGGCGGTGCTGAGGATCGACGCCGAGGCGTAGGGGGGTGCTCGAGCTCCTCGGCCTGTCCCGGCGGTTCGGCGACGTCGTCGCGCTGGACGATGTCTCGTTCTCGGTCGCCGGCGGCGAGATCGTGGGGTTCGTCGGACCGAACGGCGCCGGCAAGACGACCGCGATGCGCATCGTCCTCGGTCTGCTCGCCGCCGACGCGGGCGAGGTCAGGTGGCAGGACCGCCCGGTCGACGCGGAGGTCCGCCGGCGGTTCGGGTACATGCCCGAGGAGCGCGGCCTGTACCCGAAGATGCGGGTGCTCGACCAGCTCGTGTACCTCGCGCGGCTCCACGGGCTCGAGCGCGAGGACGCGACGACCCGGGCGATGCGGATGGTCGAGGTGCTCGGCGTCGCCGACCGGGCGACCGACCGGGCCGAGTCCCTCTCGCTCGGCAACCAGCAGCGCGTGCAGCTCGCGGCCTCGATGGTCCACCGTCCCGAGGTCCTCGTGCTCGACGAGCCCTTCTCGGGCCTGGACCCCGTCGGGGTCGACGTCCTGTCGGGCGTGCTGCGGGATCAGGCGATGGCGGGGGTCCCGGTGGTCTTCTCGAGTCACCAGCTCGAGCTGGTCGAGCGGCTCTGCGAGTCCGTGGTGATGATCCACCGGGGGCGCGTCGTCGCCCGGGGGCGGATCGCCGACCTGCGGTCCACGGACGCGCGCCGGCTGGTTCGCGTCGAGGTCGCGGCCGCCGCTCCCGGTTGGCTCGACCGGGTGCCGCGCGCCAACGTGATCGACCGGCTGTCCGACGGCGCGATCCTCGAGCTCGACGAGGGCGCGGTCGAGGCCGAGGTGCTGGACGCCGCGCGGGCGGCCGGGCAGGTGCGTCATTTCAGCATCGTCCAGCCGAGCCTGTCCGAGATCTTCCGTCGCGCGGTCGGGCAACCCGACGGTGGCGAGACGTGAGCGCGTGGCGGATCGTGGCGAGGCGCGAGTTCGTCGAGCGCGCACGCGATCGCGGATTCGTCATCTCGACGGCGATCACGCTCGTGATCCTCGTGGGGTTCATCGTGGTGACGTCGCTGCTGAGCCGGGCCAGGAGCTTCGACCTGGCGGTCGTCGGCGAGGACTCGAGCGGGGTCGGCCGAGAGGTCGCGAGCGCCGCCACGGCGCTCGGCGTGGAGGTGCGCGTGCTGACGCTGCCGGACGTCGCCGCCGCCGAGCAGGCCGTCCGGGACGGCGTCGCGGACGCCGCGCTGATCCATGCCGGGTCGGTCCTGGTCCGCGCCGAGCCGCCCGCGCAGCTCGTCGGGCTGATCCAGTCGGTATCGATCCGCGAGCGTGCGCGACAGGCGCTCCAGGAGGTGGGGCTGACCGAGCAGCAGGTGGACGCCGCCCTCTCGCAACCGCAGTTGACCGTGGACGCGCTGGAGCCGATCGACGCCCGCGGCCGCGAGAACGCGGCGGTTGCGTTCGTGGGCGTGCTCGCCCTGTACGGGCAGCTATTCGCCTACGGCTACTGGGTCGCCTCGGGGGTCGTGGAGGAGAAGTCGTCCCGCGTGATCGAGGTGCTGCTGGCGACGATCCGTCCGTCGGAGCTGCTGCGCGGCAAGATCTTCGGGATCGGGTTCCTGGGGCTCGCGCAGCTGCTCGTGATCGCGGTGGTCGGACTCGGGACGTCCATCGCGGTCGGATCGCTCGAGTTCCCGACGGGCGCGATGGCGACGGTCGGGCTCGTGCTGTTCTGGTTCGTGCTGGGGTTCTTCTTCTACGCGGGACTGTTCGCCGTGGCTGGCTCGATCGTCACGCGCCAGGAGGACCTGCAGACCACGATGACACCGCTCACGATCCTGATCGTGGTCTCGTTCTTCATCGGTATCGGCGCGACGCGGGACCCGTCCTCGACGCTCGCGGCCGTCGCCTCGCTCCTGCCGTTCTCCGCACCCCTCGTCATGCCGACCCGGGTCGTGCTGGGCGAGGCCAGCGCTCTCCAGATCGTGCTGTCCGTCGCGTTCTCGATCGCGTCGATCGCCGCGCTGATCCCGCTCGCGACGAGGATCTACTCCCGCGCGCTGCTGCGGCCGGGCCGCGTGAAGCTCCGGCAGGTGATCCGCCGGGCCTGACCCGAACGCCACGCTGTCGGTTCAGCCGGCGCGGGGCACGAGACAGAACTCGTTGCCGTCCGGGTCGGCCATGATGCGCCAGCGGATCCCGGCCGCCTTGTGTTCGGCGAGGCGAGCACCGCCGTGCGAGCGCACCCATCGGGTCGTTTCGGCGAGGTCGTCCACCTCGACGTCCACGTGGACCCGGTTCTTCGTCGTCTTGGGTTCGGGCACGCGCTGGATCCCGATCGCCGGACCGCCACTCGGGGCGGCGAGGAACACGAACCGTCCTCCGTCGAGCGTGCTTTCGACCTCGGTCTCGAGCAGCTCGCACCAGAACGGCGCGAGCGCCCCCGGGTCGCGGGAGTCGATCATCACGTGCGAGATCGCGGGACGCATCACGCCACGAGTTCGGTGGCCATCTCGTCGAACACGGCCGAGTGCGCGTCCACGTCCTCCTCCGTGGTGGGGGGCGACATCAGCGCCATGTTGTGGAACGGCGTGAGCAAGACCCCGCGGTTCAGCGCGTACAGGTGCGTGTACCGGGCGAGCTCGTGGTCGTCCGCGGCAGCGGCCTCCCCGCCGTTGCGCGGCGGCGTCGAGGTGAACCAGTACTCGGCGCGGCATCCGAGGCGCTGGACCTCCCACGGGAGGCCGTGCGCATCGATCGAGGTCTTCACGCCGTCGGCCCATCGCTCGCCGAGCGCGATCATCCGCTCGAACGCCTCGTCGGTGAGGACGTGCTCGAGGGTCGCGCGCATCACCGCGAGCGACAGCGCGTTGCCGCTCAGCGTCCCACCGACGCCGCCAACGTCGGTCGCGGGAACCGTCTCCATGTAGGCCTGGCAGCGTTCGGCGACCTCGGCGCTCATGCCATAGGTGGCGGCCGGGACGCCGCTCGCGAGCGGCTTGCCGATCGTGAGGAAGTCGGGCTCCAGCCCCCACGCCTTCGTGGCCCCGCCGGGTCCGGCGCAGATGGTGTGGGTCTCGTCGATCACGAGGTAGGTCCCGTGGTTCCGCGTCATCTCGCGGAGCGCCTCGTGGTAGCCGGGGTCGGGGTGCACGATGCCGATGTTCGTGAGGGCCGGCTCGGCCAGGACGCACGCGACGTCCCCGTGCGCGAGCGCAGCCTCGAGCGCGTCGAGGTCGTTGAACTCGACCACGCGCGTGGTCTCGGCCGGGTTCACGGCGGGCCCGACGTTGCCGGGTCTCGGGCCGGTCGCGCCCTGCTCGTCGAGCGTGGCGATCGTCTCGTCCACCGAGCCGTGGTAGCACCAGTTGTAGACGAGGATCTTCGGGCGCTCGGTGATCGCGCGCGCGAGACGGATCGTGAAGCGGTTCGCATCGGTCGCCGTCAGGCAGAACTGCCAGTAAGGGAGCCCGAACCGCCGCTCCATCTCGGCGCCCACCCAGATCGAATCCTCGGTGGGGAGCATCAGCGTGATGCCCTTCGCGGCCTGCTCGGCGATCGCGGCCACCGCCTCCTTCGGCGCGTGACCCGTCATCCCCCCGGTGTCGCCCAGGCACAGGTCCACGTACTCGCGCCCGTCGACGTCTCTGAAGTGCGCCCCTTGGGCCTCGGCGACGAACACCGGGAACGAGCCGGCCCATTCGGTCATCCACGGCATCGGCACGCCGGCGAGCAGGTTCGCCTTGCTCCGTTCGAACAGGTCGTGGCTCCTCGGGTGCTCGGCGTCGAAGCGAGCGAGCTCGCGTGCCATGAGCTCGGCCAGGCGCGTACGGTCGACGGTGCTCTCCACGATGCTCCTCCTCCTCGTCGGCGGGCGGGGAGGAGGGAGCGTACCGCGCGACGTCTCCGGGCGAGGCGGGCCGGGCCGAGATGAGGCACGATGCACCTCCGACGGCTCGCGGGGGAGTGACGGCGTGGCCTCGTTCGACGTGAAGAAGTGGGTCGGCACGCCGTGGATCTTGCTGCCGCTCGCCGGTGCGGTCGCGGTCGCGATCCTCGATCCCGAGCCGCCGGTCGCAGCGGTCCTGCTGGTCGTCCCGCTGGCGATCGCATGGGTGCCGCTGCGCCGCCACGCGCAGCGGCAGTGGGCGGAGCGCGCCAGGCGCGTCGGGCTCACGTATGCGCGGAAGGACCCGTTCGACACGGTGAAGACCGTCCCGATGCCGCTGTTCTCGCGTCCGCACGGTCCGCGGATCCGCGACGTCCTGCACGGCGAGTGGCAGGGGCGCCACGTGCGCGTTTACCGGTTCCTCCACGGCGGGGAGGACTCGCAGGAGTTCACATGCGCGATGGTCGCGGTGGACGCCGACTGGCCCCCGCTCTCGGTGGGCGGGCTCGAGCTGGACACGGACACGCTGAAGCGGGCGAACGTGTCCCGGGTCGAGCTGGAGCTCGGCGGCTTCAACCGACGCTTCGCGGTCTACGCGCGCGACCCGTACATGGCGACCGCGTTCGTGGACCAACGGCTCATGGACTGGCTGATGGGGCGCTCGAACGCATGGGGCATCGAGTGCGCGGGCGGCTGGCTGCTCTGCCACGTGAACGTGGACACGCTGGCGTTCGAGGATCGTGAACCCGAGTACGTCCTTGGGCTCGTCGGCGAGGTCCTCGAGCGCGTCCCGCGCGCCGCCTACTCGCTGTTCCCGAAGACGTAGCTTCGGCTCCGGGTACCGTGGTCGGGTGAGCACGACCTGGACGCCCGAACACCTCCGGCATGCCCTGACGCTGGTTCGACGCGGCCGCAATCCGGCCGCCGCCGTCTACGACTCGATCGGACCCGACTTCTTCCTCGCGCTCGACGAGGGGTGGCTGAACCTCGGGCTGTGGGAGGGGGACGGGAGCGACCCGGCGGAGGCGCCCGTCGCCGTGCGTCGCCTGGTCAGCACCCTGGCGGCCGATCTTCCCCGCGGGGGGGAGATCCTCGACGTCGGGAACGGGCTCGGCGCGCAGGACCCGCTGATCGCGGCCGTGGCGGGGCCTCGCCGGCTCGTCGCTCTGAACATCACGCGGTCGCAGCTGGTGGCCGGGCGGCGGCGCCTGGCCGAATCCGGCGCGCTCGCCGTGAACGGCGACGCCACCCGGATCCCGCTTCACGACGCGAGCCTCGACGGCGTGATCAGCGTGGAGGCCGCCTTCCATTTCCCGTCGCGCGCGCGGTTCTTCGCCGAGTCGTTCCGAACGCTGCGACCCGGCGGGGTCCTGACGATGTCCGACGTCCCGGTGCGCCGCATGCCCCGGGGGCCGGTCGAGCTGGTGGCGGGACTCACCCAGCTGCGGGTGTGGGGCCTGGGCTCGGGCGCCGCGATATCGGCGGACGCGATCGCCGAGCTCGCCGGTGAGGCTGGGTTCGTGAACGTGCGGACCCGGCTCGTGGGAGAGCGCGTGATCGGTCCCGCCCTGCGGTTCGTCCGGGGCCGCCTGGAAGCCGGCGGCGCGGCGCCGATGGCGATGCGGCTCGCCTCGCGCGCGATGCTCGCGCAGGTCGAGCAGCTATGGCGGAACGGCGTCCTCGACTACCTGCTGCTCCGTGCCGAGCGGCCACGCCTGACCTAGGTGCGTCCGAGCTCGCGCTGCAGCGCCGAGAGCGGGAGCGAGCCGAGCGAGAGCAAGCGGTCGTGGAAGTCGGAGAGCGAGAACGACGCCCCGTCTCGAGCCGCGGCGTGCGCCCGCTGACGCTCGATCTCGAACTGTCCCGTCTTGTACGTGAGCGCCTGGCCCGGGATCGTGATGTATCGGTCGGCCTCGATCACCGCGTCCACGTGCGGGACGCCAGCCTCCTCGAGGAGCGAGATCGCCCGCTCGCGCGTCCAGCCGAACGCGTGGATCCCGGTGTCGACGACCAGGCGCGCCGCCCGCATCCCCTGCATGTCCAGCATGCCGAGGCGCTCACCCTCGTCCTCGAACAGCCCCATCTCGTCGGCCAGGCGCTCGCTGTACAGGCCCCAGCCCTCGGCGAACGAGGCGCCCGCGAGGAGCCCGCCGAAGCGCCGGAGCGCGGGGCGGTCGCCCATCTCCTGCTCGAGAGCGATCTGGAAGTGGTGGCCCGGGTTCGCCTCGTGGTACGTCGTCGTGGCGAGGTGGTGACGGGGCTTGGCGTCGAGGTCGCCGCCGTTCACGTAATAGATCCCGCGGCGCGAGCCGTCCGCGGTGGGCGGCTGATAGAAGGCGAAGGGCATATCGGCCTCGCGGAACTCCTCGACCGGCTTGACGTCGCAGTTGTCCGAAGGCATGACGCCGAACCAGCCGGGCGCCGCGTCCCAGCCCCTGGCCACCTGCTCGAGGGCCGTCCGCACGAGCTCCTCCTTGGATGCGAACCGGTTCCCGTCCCGGTCGTCGAGCACGGCCAGCGCGCCCGCCGGGTCGGCCGCCCCGAGCCGGATGGCGCACTCCTGCCGCTCGTCCTGGATCTTCGCGAGGTCGGTCACGCCGAGGTCGTGCACCACGTCCGCCTCCTGCGCCAGCGAGGTCCACGACAGGATCTGCGCCGCGTACATCGCCTCGCCGTTCGGCAGCGCCGACAGGCCGATCGTCTCGGTCGCCGAGGGCAGGTACGCGCGCAGCGCGTCGAGGTAGCCGGACAGCGCCGGGACCACGTGGTCACGCATCGCGCCGGCCACCCGCTCCCGACCCTCGGCGTCGTCGGGCCGGACGGGCACGAGCGCAGGTGAGGACTCGATCGGCGTCGCGATCAGGCGCTCGACCTGGGCGACGGCGCGCTCGACCACGATCCGAGGCGCGGTGACCCCGGCCGCGACGCCGTCGCGCGCGGTCTCGGCCGCGTCCCGGTAGTACCCGGGGGTGGACACGAGGCGCCCGATGTAGCGGTCGACGCGCTCGGGCGTGTCGGCGCGCTGCATCGACGCCAGCTCCCCGAGCAGGCCGCCCGGACCCCACAGGTGGCTCACGACCTGGAGGCGGTCGAGCCGGTGGTCGAGCGAAGCGATCTCACGCGTCGCGATGGCCTCGAGCACGTCGATCGTGGTCCGCAGCCCTTCGTCCTCGAGGTCCCGGTCCAGGCCCTCGAGCTCGGACAACGCGCCGCGGTGGAAGGCGTCCCGGGCGGCCCGGCCCGACTCGCCGATGTCCGGCAGCCGGTCGTCGTAGCGCTCGTCGCCGACGATCGTCGCGAGGATCGGCTCGAGCTCGAGCATCCCCTCCCAGTAGCGGTCGGCGAGGGACGTCGCGGCGTCGTCGGAGGAGGTCATCGAGGTGGGTTCCTTCCGTTCGGGAGCGTCCATCCTACCGACGTCTTGCTCACCGATGTCTGGCCCACCGGCGTCCGAGGGAGGCCGGTCAGCGTGCATCCACCCAGCCGAAGTGCCGTCGCCGAACGTCGTCCTTCGCCGCCTCGTCCACGAAGCTCGCCTCGAGCGCGTTCGCGGTCACCTGCCGCAGGTCGTCCTCGGTGAACCGCAAGGTGTCCCGTGCGAGCCCGAGCTCGTGGGTGAGGTCCACGCCGAACAGCTCGGGGTTGTCGGTGTTGATCGTGACCAGGACGTCCTGATCGAGGAGCCGGCGCGCGGGGTGCTCGGCCAGCGAGGCGACGGCGCGGGTGCGTACGTTCGAGGTCGGGCACATCTCCAGCGTGACGCGGCGCTCGCGCGCGAGCGCGACGACCTCGGGGTCGCGCGCCACGCTCACGCCGTGGCCGAGCCGCAGCGAGCCGAGCGCCTCGATCGCCTCGCGGGGGAACGCCGGACCGCCCGACTCCCCGTAATGGGTCGTGAGCTTCAGCCCGCTCCCGGCGAGCCGGGCGACGACGTCCACGTACATCGACGGCGGGAACGCCTGCTCGTCGCCGGCAAGATCGAACGCCACGAGGTCGTCACGCCGATCCAGCGCGAACCCCACCGTCCGCTCGGCCGACCCCATGCCGTAGTTGCGGCTCGCGATGACGATCAGGCCGACGGTCACGTCCTGGTCGCGCGAGGCTCGCTCGACGCCGCGGACGATCGCGTCGAGGGCGGCGTTCCAGTCCAGGCCGTGCGGACGGGCGAGGAAGTCGGGAGAGAAGCGCAGCTCGGCCAGGCGCACGCCGTCGAGCGCCAGATCCTCGACGGCCTCGTACGCGATCCGCTCGGCAGCGGCCGCGTCCCAGAACGCCTCCTGCGCAAGGGTGAAGCGCGAGAGCACCTCCTCGAGGTTGTTCATCGGCGTCAGCACGCGTGCCCGGGCCTCGAGTTCGGTGGGGGTCGTCTCGGGGAGGGGAGCGCCGGCATCGCGATAGAGGTCGATCAGCGTCGCGAGGCGGATCGCGCCCTCGAGGTGCCGGTGCAGGTCCACCTTCGGGAGCGCTTCCAGGTCCGTCGGCATTCCCGATAGCATGCCCCGAACCGACGAGGAGCGACGACCGTGCTGCTGGACGGCAAGAAGCTGTTGATCACCGGCGTGCTGACGCGCGGGTCCATCGCGTTCTCCGCGGCGCGCTCCGCGCAGGAGCACGGCGCCGAGATCGTCCTCACCTCCTTCGGCCGCGCGATGGGACTCACCGAGAAGGTCGCGCGTCGCCTCCCGCAACCGGCCGACGTGCTCGAGATGGACGCGAACGCGCCCGAGCACATCGAATCCGTCGCCGCCGAGCTCGGGTCCCGGTGGGGCCGGGTCGACGGGTTCCTCCACGCGATCGCGTTCGCGCCGCAGGACGCGCTGGGCGGGAACTTCCTCACGACGCCCTGGGAGAGCGTCGCGACGGCGTTCCAGACGAGCGCCTTCTCGCTCAAGGCGATCGCGGCTGGGCTGCTCCCGCACATGAAGGAGCACGGCGGCTCGATCGTGTCACTCGACTTCGACGCCCGGTTCGCGTGGCCGGTCTACGACTGGATGGGTGTGGCCAAGGCCGGGCTCGAGTCCGTCACGCGGTACCTCGCGCGGGACCTCGGCCGGCACGCGATCCGCGTGAACACCGTCTCGGCCGGCCCCCTGCGCACCATAGCGGGCAAGGGGATCCCCGGCTTCGAGGCGATCGCCGATGGTTGGGACGCGCGGGCTCCGCTCGGCTGGGACGTGACCGATCCCTCCCCGGTCGCGGACGCGGTGACGTTCCTGTTCTCGGACCTCGCGCGCGCGATCAGCGGCGAGATGATCCACGTCGACGGCGGCTACCACGCGATGGGTTCTGCCGGCGCGGCCCCCGCGGCGGCGCCGGGCGATTAGCGCATCGCCACGCCGGCCTCCAGCGCCAGCGCGCGCTGGGCGCGCCTGATCGTGCGGAAGGCCTCCTTCAGCCCCTGGCGCGCGAGCGGCCCGAGCACCGCGGGGTCGAGGTGGTCGCTCGGCTCCCGCCCGGCCCGGTGCAAGACGACGTGGTGCTGCAGCCGCACGTGCCACAGGAACCGGAACGACTCGGCGAGCCCGACGCACGTCTCCCGGTCGATCACGCCGGCGCTCTCGGCGGCCAGGAGCCGGCCGATCGTCCGCTTCTCCGTGATCCCCGACCCGACCGCATAGGCGCGCGCCAGGTTGGAGACGATCGTGATGCCGCCATGCTTCACGTCGAGCGTGCCCGCGTGCTCGCCTCGGTCCTCGACCACGAGGTCCTTGAAGAACCCGGTGGGCGGGCCCAGGTCCAGCGCGCGCCTCGCGAGGTGGCGGGCGAACGTCGCATGCGAGGGCGCCGTTCGGATCTCGGCGTTGAGTGGACCCTCGGCGTCGAGCGGTCCCGCGACCTGCCGGTAGTCGAAGACGATCGAGAGCTGCTCGCTGCCGACCGGCCCGAGGTCGCGCATCCACGCTTCGAACCGCGACGTCCATCCGGCGATCGGGTGACGGAGCGCGGCGTTCGAGGCCATCGCGTCGGCCTCGCAGCGGGGGATCCCGGCGGCCTCGAGCCCGTCCACGACCGAGGCCGCGAGGTCTGCGAAGTAGGGGTCGACCTCGCCCAGCGCCGCGTCGCCGGGCTCGTACGCGAGGGCGTGGTCCTGGTCGGTCCGAAGGGCCTGCTCGTGCCGCGCCGCGCTGCCGAGCGCGAGCCAGGCCCACGCGGCCGGCGGGTCGCCCAGACGATCGACGCCGAGTTCCAGCAGCCGGCGCGTCATCGCGTCGATCAGCAGGGCGACCACGCGGCCGACGTCCACCGGGTCGGCGCTCGCGTCCATCAACGAACCGACGACGTCGGGGATGCCGCGACCCGCCGCTGTCACGGCGTCACGCCCGTCCGCGCGCTCGATCGCGGCCTTAAGCGCGAACGGCGTGTGCTTGCCGACGCCCATGAGGTCGGTGTCGGTGACCACGCCGGCGAGGCCGTCCGGGCCTTCCACCGGGAAGTGGTGGAAGCCGCCTTCGAGCATGCGGAGCAGGACGTCCCCGGCGAGCGTGTCCGGCCCCACCGTCTCGGCGCGCTGCGTCATCACCTCGGAGACCGGGGTGGAGGGATCGCGGCGCTCGGCCACCACCCGTGTCCGCAGGTCCCGGTCCGTCAGGATCCCATGGCCCTCGGTGGTCGGAATCAGCAGGCTCGACACGCGCTCGCGCGCCATGATTGCCGCCGCCTCGGCGACGCTGGTACCGGGATCGCACGTCACGGGGGGCCGCCGGATCAACGAGCCGACGGTGCGGTACCGGTCGTCGCCCCGCTCGCTCTCCCAGCTCTCGTCGATCCGAGCCATCCGGCGGCTGAGGGCCCGCACGACGTACGCGATGCCCTCTGTGGTCTGCAGGAGCGGGGTCGCGACCTCGCGCGGGATCAGGTAGCAGAGCGCGTCCTCGTGGGCGCGGACCGTCGCCGTCGGCGACATGTGCGCCACGAGCGAGGGCGCGCCGAAGCTCTCGCCCTCGGATAGCAGGTCCAGGAGGCGGCCGCCGTCGAGCACCTCGACCGCGCCCCGCCGCACCACGTACAGATGCTCGGCCGGCGGGCCGCCCTGGATCAGGATCGTGGTCCCCGGCGCGACGTGCTCGATCAGCACGGAG
Organism: uncultured Actinomycetes bacterium; assembly: GCA_963734275.1. Taxonomy (GTDB): domain Bacteria; phylum Actinomycetota; class UBA4738; order UBA4738; family HRBIN12; genus CAVTGO01. The sequence continues at coordinate 109,022 of CAVTGO010000006.1, read as the reverse complement.
CGGGCGACCTCCGCGAGCCGGGCCGGATCGAGCGCGTCGAACGGCGGGAAGCGAGCGAGGAACGCCTGGACGTCCACCGCTCGGAGCCTACGCTCGGCGGAACCGGGTGGCTGGCGGTACGGTCTGCACGGACACCGTGAACGACGACGAGCTTCCGATCCCGCTCGGACCGTGCTCGAACGGCGAGTACGACCCGCTCCCGATGGCGCCCGTGCTGCGGGAGGCCGAGCGCCGTGCGCTGGAGACCTGCGTCGCCGACGCCGAGCGCCTGCGCATCCCGCGGCGGAGGTTCCTCCGCTCGCTGTGCGCCGCCGCCACCACCCTCGCCGTCCTCGACGCCTGCACGCGCGAGGAGCACCGCGCTCGCCCCAGCCGCCAGACGTCGGGGCCGGGGGGCGGCTTCGAGGTCCCCCCCGAGGCGAGCACCGAGCCCGAGGCGGCCGAGGAGGCCGTCGGCGGCGAGGAATTCGTGATGGACGTTCAAGCCCACCTGCTCGAGTACGACCTCAACCCCGTGTTCAACGGCGAAGGGTTCTGGGCGAGCTTCCCGCAGCAGGACTGCGGCGAGGACGACCCCCGCGTGTGCTACTCGATCGAGCACTTCCTCGAGGCGTTCTTCATCCGCAGTGATACGAACGTCGCCGTGCTCTCGGCGCTGCCGATCTATCCCGAGGGATCGCCGCTGTCGCCCGAGATCATGGCCGAGACGCGGCGCATCGTGGAGGGTCTGTGCCGCGACGATCGCGTGCTCCTCCACGGCCAGGTGCTGCCGAACATCGGCTCGCTCGACGCGGTCCTCCGCGGGATGCAGGACACCGCGTCGCGCTACCCGATCGTCGCGTGGAAGACGTTCACCCACTTCCCGGACTTCTTCGATCCCGGCGGCGGAGCGTGGTGGCTCGACGACCACGAGCCCGGCCTCCCGCAGGTCGGCGAGCCGTTCATCCGCCGGAGCGTGGAGCTCGGCATCGATCGGATCTGCGTGCACAAGGGCTTCTCCGGCGGTAGCCGGTTCTCCTCGCCGATGGATATCGGCCCGGCCGCGCGCCGGCACCGGGACGCGCGGTTCGTCGTGTACCACTCCGGCTACGAATCGGGCGGCTTCGAGGGTCCGTACACGTCGGCCACCGCCGAGGTCGGCGTGAACCGATTGATCGCGTCGATGGAGCGGGCCGGGGTCGGGCCGAACGAGAACGTGTACGCGGAGCTCGGCTCGACGTGGTGGAACGTGATGCGCACGCCGACGCAGGCGGCTCACGTCCTCGGCAAGCTGCTGAAGCACGTGGGACGGGACAACGTCGTGTGGGGGACCGACTGCCTCTTCTACGGCTCGCCGCAGCCGCAGCTCCAGGCGATGCGCGCGTTCCGCATCTCCGAGGAGTTCCAGGAGCGCTACGGCTACCCGGCCCTCACGAAGGAGCTGAAGGCCAAGATCCTCGGCCTGAACGCGGCGCGCCTGTACGGGATCGAGCCCGTCCCGCCCCGCTGCGACTTCACCCGCCGCGAGCTCGCCGCGATCCGCGAGCAGCTCCGCGACGGCGACCGGGTGCTCGGGCCCTCGACGATGGCCGCCTCGGCCGACGTCCGTGAGCACCACCGGATGGAGGTCTCGACCACGGCGTAGGCGCCGGTCGGACGTATCCTCGGCCCGTGGTGATCGAGCGGCGGCTGACGAGCTTCAGCCACGGCGCCGGATGCGGGTGCAAGCTCGGGCCGGGTGAGCTGGATCGACTCCTCGGCACGCTGACGCTGCCCGGGACCACGCGCGAGGTGCTCGTCGGCGCCGACACCGGCGACGACGCCGCGGTCGTCCGGCTCCCGGACGGTCACGCGCTCGTGGCCACGCTCGACTTCTTCACGCCGATCGTCGACGACCCGTACGATTGGGGGCGGATCGCCGCCACGAATGCGCTCTCCGACGTCTACGCGATGGGCGCATCCCCGTTCCTCGCGCTCAACATCGCGGGCTGGCCCGTGGACGACCTGCCGCTCGAGATGCTGGGGCGCGTGCTCCAGGGCGGCATCGACGTCGCAGGTCCGGCCGGCGCCGCGGTCCTCGGCGGGCACACGATCACCGACCCCGAGCCGAAGTACGGGATGGTGGTCCTCGGGCTCGCCGACCCGGAGAAGATCGTCCGCAACTCGACGGCGCCGCCGGACGCACACCTGTTCCTGACCAAGCCGCTCGGGGTCGGGATCGCGACGACGGCGCACAAACGCGGGGAGGACCCGCCGGGGCTCCTCGAACGGGCCGTCGACGTGATGACGACGCCGAACGCCGCTGCCGCCGGGGCGATGGTCGAGGTCGGCGCTGAGGCGGCCACCGACGTCACCGGTTTCGGCCTCCTCGGCCACCTGCGTCGGATGTTGGCGGCCTCGGGTGTGGGGGCGCGCATCGACGCCGGCGCCGTACCCGTGCTCCCCGGCGTGCTGGAGCTCGCGACGGCGGACGTGGTCCCGGGAGGGACGGAACGCAACCTCGCCTACGTCCACCCTCACGTCCAGTTCGGCCGGCTGAGGGAGCCGGAGCAGCTCGTCCTCGCGGATGCCCAGACCTCCGGCGGGCTCCTGATCGCGGCGACCGACCATGAATGGCTCGCCGATGCGCTCGCGGGCGCCGGGGTCCGGGCGGCGGACATCGGGGTCACGGTGGCCGGCCGTCCGGGCACGATCGCGGTCACCGGCCGCCTCGCCGGGGGATCCGGGGAATAGGGACCCGCTGCTACAGTTGTTGCACCTGCAGTGATCCAGATCGACCGCGGCTTCTTCGACGAGATGGTGGAGCACGGCCTGGCCGCGTTCCCCAACGAGGCGTGCGGACTGTTGGCGGGCAAGGAGGGCCGTCCCGTGAAGTTCTTCCCGATGACCAACGCGGACGCGAGCCCCGTCACCTACCGACTGGACCCGAAGGAGCAGCTCGTCGCGTTCGACGAGATGGACGACGAGGGCTGGGAGCTCGTCGGGATCTTCCACACGCACACGCACTCGGAGGCCTTCCCGTCGGACACGGATCGCAAGCAGGCGTTCTATCCCGAGGCGCACTACCTGGTGATGTCCCTGTCGGATCGCGCGAACCCCGTCCTGCGGGGCTTCCGGATCGAGGACGGCGAAGTCGCCGAGGAGGAGTTGACCGTCGCATGAGCGAGCCGTTCACCGAGGAACAGGTGCGCCGGTATGCGCGGCACATCATCCTGCCGGGGATCGGGGGCGACGGTCAGCGCAAGCTCCTGGACGCGAAGGTGCTCTGCATCGGCGCCGGGGGGCTCGGGTCGCCGGTGGCGATGTACTTGGCCGCCGCAGGCGTGGGCACGCTCGGCATCGTGGACTTCGACCGCGTGGACGAGTCCAACCTGCAGCGTCAGATCATCCACTCGACCGCCGACATCGGACGCCTGAAGGTGGACAGCGCGGTCGACCGCCTCCGCCAGATCAACCCGACGATCGAGGTCGTGCCGTACGACGCGATCCTCACGTCGCAGAACGCCTTCGAGGTCCTCGAGCCGTGGGACGTCGTCGTGGACGGCACCGACAACTTCCCCGTCCGCTACCTCGTGAACGACGCGACGCAGTTCCTCGGCAAGCCTCTCGTCTACGGCTCGATCTACCAGTGGGACGGCCAGGTGACCGTGTTCATGCCGGGGCCGGACGCACCCTGCTACCGCTGCTTGTTCCCGCAGCCCCCGCCGCCCGGCACGGTGCCGAGCTGTGCCGAGGGCGGCGTGTTCGGCGTGCTGCCGGGCATCGTCGGATGCATCCAGGCCACCGAGGCCGTGAAGCTGATCACCGGAAAGGGCGACCCGCTGATCGGGCGGCTGCTGATCTTCGACGCGCTCCAGATGGACTTCCAGACCGTGAAGGTGCGCTGGGACGCGGATTGCCCCGTCTGCGGCAAGGAGCCGAGCATCACCGAGCTGATCGACTACGACGCGTTCTGCGGGATCCCCTCGGGAGGCGTGCCCTCCGAAGCCGAGCACGGCGTGTCCACCCGCTGACAGAGACAGGAGACGACCGATGCCCGTCCTGGTGAAGCTCCCGACGATCCTGCGCAAGCACGCCGACGGCGAGCCTCGCGTGGACGCAGAGGGCGGCACCCTGCGCGAGTTGCTCGCCGACCTCGAGTCACGGTACCCCGGCATCACCAAGAACGTCGTGACCGAGGACGGCGCCCTGCACCGCTTCGTCAACGTCTACGTGAACGACGAGGACGTGCGGTACCTCGGCTCGCTCGAGACCGAGGTGAAAGACGGCGACACCGTCTCGATCCTGCCTGCCGTCGCCGGCGGGATCCGGTGACGACCGCCTCACCACCGCGCTAGGTCGATCCGATCTGGGCGTCCGGCAGGCCGGGACGCCCACCGGACCGTCGCCGGAGACGGGTCGCGCCTAGGCTCCTCGGAGGGGTAGGCTCTTGCCCCCACGCGCAGCAGCGCGAGGTCCGAAGAGAGGGAGGGTCGCGCGCGATGCGTTTCCGTGCCGCATGTGCATCCGTGCTCGTCGTCCTGGTCGTCCTGTCGGTTCCGGCGCTCGCCGCGCCGGATGCCGGGCGGAGGGCATCCAGGACGGAGCGTTTCCAGTTGCCCGACGGGTTCCGGCCGGCAGTCACCCGGCTCGACCGCAGCGGACGGTACTTCGTCCAGCTCGAGGGCCAAACCGTGCTCGACCAGGGTCGCCTCGCACCAAACGCGCAGCGCGCCGCCGCGGCCGACGTCCTTCGCTCGCAGGCCGGCGCGATCGGCCAGGCCGAGTCGCTCGGCGGTCACGTGATCTTCCGCTACACGCGACTCGTGAACGCCTTCTCGGTCGAGCTCAGCGCGTCCGCGGCTGCGGAGCTCGCTCGGCGCCCCGACGTGCGGATGGTCGAGCCGGTCTCGATCGTCACCCGGACCAACGAGACGAGCGTGCCGTTCATCGGCGGCACGAAGGTCGTGAACAAGCTCGGGGTGGACGGCAAGGGCATCGTGGTGGCCGTTGTCGACACCGGCGTGGACTACACGCACGCAGACTTCAACGGCGCCGGGACGGTCGCGGCCTACGAGGCCAACGATCCAACGGTGATCGAGCCAGACTCGTTCCCGACGAACAAGGTGATCGCCGGGATCGACCTCGTCGGTGGCAACTACGACGTGCTCGACGACGACGCCACCAACGACGTCCCCGTGCCCGACCCCGACCCGCTCGACGACGCGATCGACGGGGACCACGGCACGCACGTCGCCGGCACCTGCTGCGGTGTGGGCGTGTCCGGGATCATCGGCGCCGGCGTGGCGCCGAAGGCGAAGATCGTCGCCGTCAAGGTCTGGCACAGCGGCAGCTCCACCGCCGACGTGCTGGTCGCCGGCTACGAGTTCGCGATGGACCCGAACCAGGACGGCAGCACGAACGACGCCGTCGACGTGCTGAGCTTCTCCGGCGGCGTCGACTACGGTCCGCCGAGCTCCCTCGAGGCCCAGGCGGCGCAGGCCGTCGTGGACGGCGGCACCGTGTTCGTGGCCTCGCAGGGCAACTCGGGTAACCAGCCCGCAGGGGGCTCCGGGTACATCGGCGGAACGCCGGCGAGCGCACCTGGGGTGATCGCCGTGGCGGCCTCGATCGACGAGTTCGTGGCTCAGAAGCTCACCGTCAACGATCCGGCGGACCTCGAGCTGCCCGACGGCGGACCGATCGTGACGCAGGACTGGGGTCCGCCGCTCGACGCCGACCTCACGGGCGACCTGATCGACGCGCGCGAGTTCGACCCGCCGGCCGACCCGACCGGAGATCCCGCACCCACCGATCAGATCCTGTGCGACCCCGTGTCGGGGACCCCGTTCGCCGGGCTCATCGTGCTGGTCTTCAAGGGACCGTTCGGGGCCGGCGACTGCCTGGTGGACGACAAGGTCTTGAATGCCCAAGAGGCGGGCGCCGTCGCCGTGGTCATCTGGGACGGCTTCGGCGGGCTCCCGGCACAGATCGCGCCCGGCGAGAGCGCGGCATCCGTGACGATCCCGTCCGTGGACCTGTCGGGCGCCGACAGCGCAGCGATCGCCGCGGTGCTCAGCCCGAATGCGCCCGCGTCGTGGAACGAGGGGTCGGTCAACGTCACCCTCGGCGCCGAGGGAGCCCTGATCCCCGGCTACGAGGACCGGATGGTGGACTTCAGCTCCGAGGGTCCGGCGCGGATCACTAACAAGCTGAAGCCCGACATCGCCGCTCCCGGCTCGGACATCACGTCCGCGGACGGCGGCACGGGTGACGGGTCGGCGACGTTCTCAGGCACCTCGATGGCGGCCCCGCACATCTCCGGCGTCGCGGCACTCCTGCGGCAGATCCATCCGGGCTGGAGCCCGGCGCGGATCAAGGCCGTGATCATGAACCAGGCGACCCAGGACGTGACCAACCTCGACGGCACGGGGCCGGTTCCCGCGACGGTCTTCGGATCGGGACGGGTCCAAGCGTTCGAGTCGGCGACGACGCACAACCTCGCGACGCCGGGCAGCCTGTCGTTCGGTCTGAGCGCCGTCTCGGACTTCACCACGATGGTGAAGAAGGTCACGCTTCGGAACCTGGACAGCGTCACCCACACGTACGAGGTGAGCGCGGACGTCAGGTACACCGACTTCTCGCCCAGGTTCGCGAGCGTGCAGGTGGCGGTGGGTGACGAGCAGCTCGCGGACTCGCGCACCTTCACGCTGAAGGGCGGCAGGAAGGCCTCGATCTTCATCGAGGTGACCCTGGATCCCGATAGCGTGCCGAAGTGGCAGCAGTTGTACGGCTGGTACTACTTCAACCCGAACGTGGACGGCAACGTGAACATCGTCCAGACCGACGGCAAGGACGACGCCTTCCACGTGCCGTGGCACGCGTCGGCGCTGGCCACCGCAGACACCGACGTCGGGGTCGGCAACCTCGACCTCACCGGCGGTGCCGGTGTGCTCCCCATCGTGGAAGGCGGGTTCGGCTTGAACTACGCCGACCTCTACCTGCTCGGAGCGACGAGCCCGGAGGACATCGGCGGCGAGGCCGACATCGCGGCGATCGGGGCCCGCACGTTCGTGGGCGCGCAGGTCGACGGCGTGGCCGAGGGACTGCCCGAGGGAACGGACCCGCTCGCGGGGCTCACGTTCCTCGAGTTCGTCACGCAGGTGGACGAGCCGACCGAGCTGATCGAGTTCGTCGTGCAGAGCCACGACCCGCACAACAACTCCGACACCCAGGAGGTGGATGTCCTGATCGACGTCGGCGCCGACGGCAACTTCTCGGACGACACGATCGGCGCGGACGCGATGCTGATCCTCCTCCCGGGGACGGGTTCGGGCGGGACGGTGTGCCTGTTCGACCTGCCGAGCACGTTCGAGGCGTGCGACGCGACGTACTTCGCGCACTACTCGATCTACAACTCGGACCTGGTCGGGCTCCCGGTGGACGCGGGAGCGCTCGGCCTCACGAACGGCCAACACGCCCTGTCGTACCAGGTGGTCTCGTGCACCGGCGTGTTCGCGGGCGACGTGCCCGAGTCCACGTGCGACGTAGCGGGCGACGTCGACCCGGATACCGGCTACGTGCCGACGCTCGACGTGACCGACCCGGCGCTCGTGTTCGGCAACCAGGTCGTTGGAGGGTTCTGGAAGGGGCCCGAGGGCGATGTCGACGTGTCGGTGGGTTCGGCGGCGGCCGGCGACGATCCCGGCATCCTCGTCGTGTTCCCCAACAACACGCCCGGCGACATGGGCACGGTGGTGACGACCGGCACGTAGCGGTGCTAAGCCACAGGAGAGGGGCCCGGCTTCGGCCGGGCCCCTCGCTTCCCGGCTGCGATAATCCAACCCCGTGCGCTACGCCGACATCCTGGACGCCATCGGCAACACACCGCTCGTCGGCCTGTCTCGCATGAGCCCCGAACCCGGCGTGCACCTGTGGGCCAAGCTCGAGGGTCAGAACCCGACGGGCTCAACCAAGGACCGGATCGCGAAGAAGATGATCGAGGTCGCCGAGGCCTCTGGTGAGCTGACCGCCGACAAGACGATCCTGGAGCCGACATCGGGCAACACGGGCATCTCGCTCGCGATGGTGGCCCGGCGAAAGGGCTACCGGCTCACCGTCGTGATCCCCGACAACGCCAGCGAGGAGCGGATCCGCCTGCTCGAGCTGTTCGGCGCCGAGATCGTCTACTCGCCAGGCGACAAGGGGACGAACGGTTCGATCGAGGTGGCGCGGCGGCTGGCGGCGGACGACCGGTACTTCATGCCGTTCCAGTACGGGAACCCCGCCAACCCGCTGGCGCACGAGGAAGGGACCGGCGAGGAGATCGTCCGCGACCTGCCCGAGATAACGCATTTCGTGGCGGGGCTCGGCACCGGGGGCACGCTCACCGGTGTCGGGCGCCGGCTGCACCGGCACGATCCCGCGATCGAGATCGTCGCGGCCGAGCCGGAGCTCGGCGACCTCGTCTACGGGCTCCGATCGCTCGACGACGGGTTCGTCCCGCCCATCCTGGACGAGGGCGTGCTCGACCGGAAGTTCCTCGTGAGCTCGTCGGACTCGGTGCGCGCCACGCGCGCCCTCACGGAGCGCGAGGGCGTGTTCGCTGGGATCTCGTCGGGCGCCGTCCTGCACGTCGCCCTGCGGATCGCCGCCGAGCTCGACCGGGCGGAGGTCGTCTGCCTGCTCCCGGACGGGGGATGGAAATACCTGTCCACCGAGGCCTGGGCGCCCGAGCTCGATCGGGCGGAGAAGGGCGTCTCGGAGTCCCTGTGGTGGTAGTCGGATGAGCGATCCGCGGCCGATCGGCGTGTTCGACTCCGGCGTCGGCGGTCTGACCGTCGCCCGCGCGATCTTGGATCTGTTGCCGCGCGAGCCGCTCCTGTACCTCGGCGACAACGGTCGGTTCCCGTACGGCGCGCGTCCCGTCGAGGAGATCCGGCGGTTCGGCTTGGAGCTCGCGGAGGAGCTGATATCCCGCGACGTGAAGATGCTCGTCGTCGCGTGCAACTCGATCGAGGTGGCGGCGATCGCCGACGTCACGCAGGCCCACGGCGTGCCGGTGGTCGGCGTGATCGACCCCGGCGCGCGGGCGGCCGTGCACGCTACCCGCAACGGCCGGATCGGGATGATCGGCACCGAGGCGACCGTGGATAGCGGCGCGTACGAGCGCTCGGTCGAGGCCACGGGGGCAGGCGTGCGGCTCGTATCCAGGGCCTGCCCGGCCTTCGTCGGGTACGTCGAGCGCGGCGATACGTCCAGCGACGAGTTGCTCGGCCTCGCGCGGGAGTATCTTGTGCCGCTGAAGGACGAAGGCATCGACACCCTCATCCTCGGGTGCACGCACTACCCGATGCTCTCCGGCCTGATCCGGCTCGTGATGGGGGAGGAGGTTGTGCTGGTTTCGTCGGCGGAAGAGACGGCCAAGGACGTGTACGCCGGGCTGGTCGAAGGCGCGCTCCTACGCGACGACCGCGACGACCCGACCGAGCCCGAGCACGCGTTCCTCACGACGGGCGACCCCGGGCGGTTCCGTGACATCGCCCACCGGTTCCTCGGCCCGCAGGTGGGCGGCGTTCGGCCGGTCGCGGTGCCGCAGGTCGAAGGGGTCTCGTGGAGCTGACGATCCTGGGCTCGAGCGGCACCTGGCCCACGGCGGGGACCGCCACGAGCGGGTACCTGATCCGCCACGACGGGTTCAACCTGTGGATGGACGCCGGGACCGGGACGCTCGCCAACCTCCAGCGGCACATCGACATCCCCGACCTCGACGCGATCGTCATCTCGCACGAGCACCCGGACCACTTCGTCGACCTGTACCCCTGCTTCTACGCGTGGCACTACGGCGAGCTCGGCCGGCCCGGTCTCCCTGTCTTCGTCCCGACCGACTTCACGCAGAAGCTCGCCGACATCGTCTCGATCGACTCACAGGTCGTGATGCGGACCGCCTTCGCGTTCACCGAGATCGCGCCCGGCGACGGTTTCGAGATCGGCCCGTTCCGCGTGAAGACCGAGCCGATGGTGCACCTCGGCCTGCCCGCCCTGGGGTTCCGCCTCCAGACCGACGGGCAGGTGCTCGCGTACACGGGCGACACCGGGCCGTCGCACCACGTCGAGGAGCTCGCGCGCGACGCCGACCTGTTCCTGTCCGAGGCCACGTGGCAGGACCGGGACGACCTATTGCCGTTCCATCTCTCCTCGCGTCAGGCCGCGAGACACGCGCGGGAGGCCGGGGTCGGCAAGCTGGTGCTCACGCACATCTGGCCGGCCCTCGATCACGAGATCTCCAAGGCGCAGGCGGCCGAGGAGTTCGCGGGGCCGGTCGACTCGGCGGTCGAGGGCAAGAGCTTCGAGGTCCGCTCGTGAGCGGGCGCCCCGACGGGCGCCGTTCGGACGAGCTCCGCCCGATGGAGGTCGAGCTCGGCTTCCAGGACTGGGCTGAAGGCTCGGTGCTGTTCTCGATGGGCCGGACGAAGGTGCTGGTCGCCGCCACCGTCGAGGAGGAAGGTCCGCGCTGGCTCCGGGGGACCGGGAAGGGCTGGGTCACCGCCGAGTACTCGATGCTCCCTCGGGCCACCGCCGAGCGCACCCGCCGTGAGGTCACCCGTGGCCGCCCGAGCGGACGCACGCAGGAGATCCAGCGGCTGATCGGCCGCTCGCTCCGCGGCGTCACCGACCTCGCCCGCCTGGGCGAGCGAACGATCACGGTGGACTGCGACGTCCTGGTCGCCGACGCCGGGACCCGCTGCGCCTCGATCACGGCGGGCTACATCGCCCTCGCGCTCGCCCTGCGCTCGCTCGCCGAGGCGGGCGCGACCCCGGCCGACCTGCTCACAGATACGGTCGCGGCCGTGAGCGTGGGCATCGTGGGGGACGAGCCGGTGCTCGACCTGTCCTATGAGGAGGACGCCGGCGCCGAGGTCGACTGCAACGTGGTCACCACCGGATCGGGTCGGCTCGTCGAGGTCCAGGGCACCGCCGAGGGCGAGCCGTTCTCCCGAGCGGACCTCGACGCCCTGCTGGATCTGGCCGAGCGGGGGATCAAGCAGCTCACGCAGTTCCAGCTCGAGGTCCTCGGCTAGCCGGTGCCGTTCCCCGAGCGGCTGGCGATCGCCTCGAAGAACGAGCACAAGCTCCGCGAGATCGCGCGCATCTGCTCGGACTGGCCGGTCGCGTGGGTGACGATCCACACGAACGATGGGCCGTGGCCCGACGTCGAGGAGCCTTACGACACCTACTTCGGGAACGCGCTCGAGAAGGCCCGTGCCGTGGCGGCGGCGCTCGAGCTGCCCGCGCTCGCGGACGACTCGGGGATCGAGGTGGACGCGCTCGACGCCGCCCCGGGGCCGCGGTCCGCGCGCTACGCGGGCGAGGGCGCGACCGACGAGGAGAACCTGGCGGCGCTGATCCGGGCGATCGAGCCGATCCCCGCCGAGGTCCGAACGGCGCGCTATCGCTGCGTCGCCGCCCTCGCGTGGCCCGACGGGCGCGAGCTGCACGCCGACGGCGTGTGCGAGGGGACGCTCGTCACCGAGCCGCGAGGTTCGGGAGGCTTCGGCTACGACCCGATCTTCGTCCCCTCCGGCTCGGACCGGACGATGGCCGAGTTCGCCGATGAGGCGAAGGACGCGATCAGTCACCGTGGCCGCGCGCTGCGGGAGCTCCGCGCCCTCCTCGCCTCCGGCACGTAGGGGCGGCCGGTCGCGGGGAACCCGTTGGTCATCTCTGTGGCTTTCCCCGCGACATCGCCGTCCGGCCTCGATTCGCGACGGCTTCCGGTCGACGCAAGGAGCATGAGGAGGACCGACCGTCCCCGCGGAGTCTTGCGCGCGCCCAGCCCCCGCCGGCAGTTGGGGCGCTTGGCGCTCACGGCCACCGAGCGCTTCCTCGGCACGTTCTCGCCGCCGTTCGTCCTCCTCCTCGGCCTGCTGCTGATGGCATTGATCGGCGTGATCGACGCGGTCACCGGTCAGCTCAACGTTGTCGTCATCTACCTCGTGCCGGTCGGCCTCGTGACGTACGCGCGGGGGCGATGGCTCGGAACCCTGATGGCCGGCGTGGCCGCGCTCGCGTGGACGGGGATCGAGGTGGCCGAGCACGCGACGGCCCTCGACGCCGCCGTCACGTACTGGGACACGCTGACCCGCTTCTACATCTACGAGGCCCTCGTCGTGCTCGTTGGGCCGATGCGCGACGTCGTCCTGTGGGAGCGCGAGATCGCGGGCCGCGAGGTGGTGGTCGCCGACCGGCTCCGCAACGTGAACGCGCTCCGCGCCTCGCTCGAGACCGAGGGTGGGGCGCACCTCGGTCGGCTCGAGGCCATGGTGGATGTGCGCGGGGCCGCCGCCGAAGCCGAGATCTCGCGACACATCGCCCGACCGGTGGCCCCGACGCGGGTGTAGCATCCCGGGGCCTGCGACCTCGGAGCGCGAGCGATGCGCGTCGTCTACAGCTCGGAACACCTGCACCACACGCCGCTGCACGAGTACGCCGACGGCGAGGCGATCGCCAACTTCGAGGTACCGGAGCGCGTCGAAGCGATCCGGACGGCGCTGCTCGACGACGGTGGGTTCGCGTTCGACGATCCGGCCGAGCACGGCACGGCGGCGATCACGGCGGTGCACGACCCGGGCCTGCTCGCGTACCTCGAGACCGTGTGGGAGCGCTGGCGCGCCGCGGGGGAGCTGGGGTCCGAGATCATCCCCGACACCTTCCGGCTCACCGCCTACCGCGAGGGCATGGGCGAAGGGCGCTCGCCCCGGAACGCGCGCGCGAGCGTGGGGATGTGGGTGTTCGACTCGGCCACGCCGATCGTTGAGGGCTCGTACGGTGCCGCGCGCGCGGCGGTCGACGTGGCCCTCACCGCCGCCGACATCGTCCTCGACGGCGAGCGGTTCGCCTACGGATTGTGCCGCCCGCCCGGCCACCACGCCGCGCGCGCGATGTCCGGCGGCTACTGCTTCTTCAACAACGCCGCGATCGTCGCCGAAGAGATCGCGGCGCGCACGGGCGGCCGGGTGGCGATCTTGGACGTGGACTATCACCACGGCAACGGCACACAGCAGATCTTCTACGCGCGCGGGGAGGTGCAGTTCGTGTCGCTCCACGGCGATCCGGATCGCGCGTACCCCTACTACTCGGGCTTCGCCGACGAGACCGGCGCGGGCGACGGCGAGGGAGCAACCATGAACCTGCCGCTTCCCGCGGGGTGCTCGAACGAGGCGTACCTGGAGCAGTTGGACCGCGGGCTCGAGGCGATCGTGGCGGCTGAACCCGGGCTCGTCGTCGTCTCGCTGGGGATCGACACGTACGAACGAGATCCGATCTGCGACCTCGCCTTGACGACCGAGGCGTACCACGCGGCCGGGGAGCGCACGGCCGCGCTCGGCCTGCCCGTCGTCGTGCTGCAGGAGGGCGGCTACTTCGTGCCGCACCTCGGGCAGAACGTGCGCAACTGGCTCCTCGGCCTCGAGGGCCGCGAGGCGGACCTCTCACGCCTGGATCAGCCCTGACGGACTACCATTCCGGCTACGGGCACGACTCCGCGTTCGGACGCCGGCGGAGGGATGGGAGGCGGCATGTCGAGGATCGTGAAGGCGGCGCTCCTGCAGACCGACTGGTCGGGCGACCAGGAATCGATGATCGACAAGCACGAGGAGGCGGCGCGCGAGGCCTCCGCTCAGGGCGCCGAGGTCATCTGCTTCCAGGAGCTGTTCTACGGGCCGTACTTCTGCCAAGTGCAGGACGCCGAGTACTACAGCTACACCGAGCCGATCCCCGACGGACCGACCACGCAGCGTTTCCAGGGCATCGCCAAGGAGCTCGGCATGGTCATGGTGCTGCCGATGTACGAGATCGTGCAGCCGGGCCTGTACTTCAACACCGCCGCCGTGATCGACGCGGACGGCTCGTACCTCGGAAAGTACCGCAAGCAGCACATCCCGCAGGTGAAGGGGTTCTGGGAGAAGTTCTACTTCGCACCCGGCACGGACGGATACCCCGTGTTCGAAACGGCCGTCGGCAAGGTGGGCGTCTACATCTGCTACGACCGCCACTTCCCCGAGGGCTGGCGCATCCTCGGCCTGCACGGCGCCGAGATCGTCTTCAACCCCTCGGCGACCCACCGCGGGCTCAGCGAGTACCTGTGGCGGCTGGAGCAGCCCGCTTCGGCCGTCGCGAACATGTACTTCGTGGGCGCGATCAACCGCGTGGGGATCGAGCCGCTCGGAGATGACGACTTCTACGGGCAGAGCTACTTCGTGGACCCGGAGGGTCAGTTCGTGGGCGAGGTGGGTGACGCCTACAAGCCCGAGCTGATCGTGCGGGACCTCGACCTCGACAAGATCCGCGAGGTGCGCGACCGTTGGGCGTTCTACCGCGACCGCCGGCCGGACGCGTACGAGGACATCGTCGCCCGCTGACGGTGGGGGAGCAGCGCGCATGGACATCGGCGTCGTCCTGCAGACCACCCCGCCGAGCTCGCGCGTGGTGGATCTGGCCAAGCGGGCGGAGACCTACGGGTTCAGCCACGTGTGGACGTTCGACAGCCACATCCTGTGGCAGGAGCCGTTCCCGATCTACACACGGATCCTGGCCGAGACCCGCAACGTGATCGTAGGGCCGATGGTCACGAACCCAGCCACACGGGACTGGACGGTGAACGCCAGCCTGTTCGCCACGCTGAACGAGATGTTCGGCAACCGCACCGTGATCGGCATCGGCCGCGGCGACTCCGCCGTCCGGGTCACGAACGGCAAGCCCGCGACCCTCGCGACGCTCCGTGAGGCCGTCCACGTGATCCGCGAGCTCGCCAACGGCCGGGCCGTCGAGTACAAGGGCTCGACGATCCGGTTCCCGTGGGCCTCGCGCAGCCGGGTCGAGGTCTGGGTGGCCGGCTACGGCCCGAAGGCCCTGGCGCTGGCGGGGGAGGTGGGTGACGGCTTCATCCTCCAGCTCGCCGATCCGGCCATCACGGCGTGGACGATCGGCGCGGTGCGCGCGGCCGCCGAGGAGGCGGGCCGAGATCCGGACGCCGTCACGATCTGCGTCGCGGCGCCGGCGTACGTGAGCGACGACCTCGCCCACGCGCGAGACCAGACCCGCTGGTTCGGCGGCATGGTGGGCAACCACGTCGCCGACATCGTCGCGCGCTACGGCGAGAGCTCGGGCGTCCCGACCGCCCTCACCGAGTACATAGCGGGCCGGGAGGGCTACGACTACAACGAGCACGGCCAGGCGGGGAACGTCCATACCGACTTCGTCCCCGACGAGATCGTCGACCGGTTCTGCGTCCTCGGGCCGGTCGAGGAACACGTCCGGCGCCTCGAGGAGCTCGAGAGCTTGGGTGTGGACCAGTTCGCCGTCTATCTGCAGCACGACGCCAAGGACGAGACCCTGCAGGTCTACGGCGAGAAGGTGATCCCGGCCATCGCCGACATCGTGCGGGCGACGACGTAGGTGGACACCCGAACCGCTCGCCGCACCCGGCGCGCGTGGATGTTCGCGCTGTCCCTGCTGCTGGTCGCCTCCCTGTGGGAGCTCTACAAATGGCTCGGGCCGCAGGACGGCGGGTCGGTGTTCGGCTGGACGATCCTCCCCCGTGCCAACGACACCGCGATGCCGCACGTCTGGGACGTCCTCTCCCGGTACGCCGAGCCCGAGCGACGCGGGTCATCCACCCCCATCGCGGTCGTCGTCCTGCAGGGTGCGTGGTTCACGCTTCGGATCGCCCTCGCGGGCTTCGCGATCGGCACGTTGTTCGGCCTGGGCCTCGCCATCCTCATGGCCCGGTTCAAGGTGGTCGAGCGCGGCCTGCTTCCCTACCTCGTGATCTCGCAGACCGTCCCGCTGATCGCCCTCGCACCGCTCGTCGTGAGCTGGGGCGGCAGGCTCTCGATCGGTGGGTTCGAATGGCCACGATGGTTGTCGGCAGCGATGATGGGCGCCTTCCTCGCCTTCTTCCCCGTCGCGGTGGGCACGCTCAAGGGGCTGACGTCGACCCCACGGGCCTCGCTGGAGGTCATGGACTCGTTCGCGGCCTCGTGGCGCCAGACGCTGTTCAAGCTGCGCTTCCCGGCCGCGGTTCCGTACATGATCCCCGCACTCAAGCTGGCGGCTACGGCCTCGGTGATCGGTGTGATCGTCGCCGAGCTGTCGACCGGCCTGGCCGGCGGGGTCGGACGCCTGATCATCGAATACGCGCGTCAGGCGACGGGCGATCCCTCGAAGGTCTACACGGCGGTTCTCGTGACGGCCCTCCTTGGCCTCGTCATGGTGGGGCTGGTCACCTTGGCCGACACGACGTTGATGCGCAACCGACCGAGGGAGGGTACCGAGTGACGGCCGTCGAGGTTCGGGACCTCACCAAGGTGTTCAACGTCGGTCGTCCGAACGCCGTGGAGGCCCTCGTTGGCATCGACCTCACGATCGAGCCGGGCGAGTTCGTGTCGCTGATCGGCCCCTCGGGATGCGGGAAGTCGACGCAGCTCCGGCTGATCGCCAACCTGACGGAGCCCACGACCGGTGAGGTCCTCGTCAACGGCAAGCCGGCGCGGAAGGCTCGGTTGGATCAGGACTACGGCATGGCGTTCCAACAGGCCGGGCTCTTCGACTGGCGGGACGTGACGAAGAACATCGAACTGCCGCTCGAGCTCAAGGGGTGGGACCGGGCACGACGGCGGCAACGCGCGCTCGAGATGCTCGAACTGGTCAAGCTGCCCGAGTTCGCCGACCATTTCCCGTGGCAACTCTCCGGCGGCATGCAGCAACGGGTGGCGATCGCGCGCGCACTGGCTGCCCATCCACCACTGCTCCTGATGGACGAACCGTTCGGGGCGCTCGACGAGATGACCCGCGAGCACATGCAGGCCGAGCTGCTTCGGATCTGCGGTGAGACCGCGACCACGGTGGTGTTCGTGACGCACTCGATCCCGGAGGCTGTCTACCTGTCTACCCGCGTCGTGGTGATGTCGCCGCGCCCCGGCCGCATCACGGACGTGATCGACGTTGACCTCGGGACGCGGCGCGACGTCGATACCCGCGAGGCCGACGCGTTCTTCAAGAAGGTGACCGAGGTGCGCGAGGCGCTCCGCGGGATCGACTCGGGTATCGCGCCCGATCTCGAGCAGGCACTCGAGGGGTCCGTCGAAGGATGAGGCGCACCGGAGCTTCCCTCTTCGGCCTCGTCTGGCCGCCCGTCGCCTTCGGCATCGCATTCCTCGTCCTGTGGGAGGCGGCGGTCGAGGTGTTCGACTTCCAGCCGTACTTCCTGCCCGCGCCCTCGGCGATCTGGGACGCGTTCCGAACCAACACGGCACTGATCTGGGAGGCCACGAAGGTTTCGGGATCCAACGCGCTGGTGGGTCTGATCGTCGGCACCGCGCTCGGGATCTCGATGAGCTTCCTCCTGGCGCGGTTCCATCTGCTGAACGACCTGATGACCCCTCTGGCGATCGGGTTGAACGCCGTGCCGATCTTCGTGCTCGTGGCGGTCTTCAACAACATGTTCCCGGTCACGAGCGAGGTGCCACGGCGGCTGATGGTCACGCTCGTCGTCTACTTCATCGTGCTCGTGAACGTTGCACGAGGGCTGCGCGAGGTCGGTTCGATCCAGCTCGAACTGATGCGCTCCTACGCCGCGAGCGAGTTGGCGATCCTTCGCAAGGTTCGCATCCCGAACGCCGTCCCGTACCTGTTCACGGCGCTCAAGATCGCGGCGCCGGCGGCGGTGATCACCGCGTTCGTCTCCGAGTACTTCGGCGGCTCGCAGAACGGACTCGGGAGCCGGATCGTGAGCAACATCGCGTTGTCGAACAACGCCGAGGCTTGGGCCTACGTCCTCGGAGCCTGCCTGCTCGGCCTCACGTTCTATCTCGTGGTCGTCGTCCTCGAGTGGGTCGCCGTGCCGGGAGGCGCCGGCGCGCGCGAGACGGTTGGGGCATGATGTCGTGTCGCATGGAGAAGCATCGGCGGGGGCTGCCCGTCGGGGGAAGGGGGCGCAGATGAGAGGGAAGCGGAGGATCCTCGCGGCCGGCGTGCTCGCGCTCGCGCTCGTCGCGGCGGCCTGCGGTGATGACGACGGCGGAGGCGGAGGCGGGGGCGGAGGCGGGGGCGGAGACGGCGGCGGCGGAGACTGCGACACGGTCGACGAGGTCAGCTTCCAGATGCAGTGGTACATCCAGGCACAGATGGCCGGCTACTACGCCGCGCAGGATCAGGGGCTCTACGCGGACCAATGCCTCGACGTCGAGCTCGTCGAGGGCGGGGTCGACATCGTGCCGCAGCAACCCCTTGCCGACGGTGCGGTGGACTTCGCGGTCGCGTGGGTCCCGAAGGCGCTGGCGACCAGGGAGGCGGGAGCCGACATCGTCGATATCGCCCAGGTGTTCCAGCGCTCGGGGACGCTCCAGGTGTCGTTCGCTGACTCCGGCATCACGACGCCCGAGGACTTCGCGGGCAAGACCATCGGCAACTGGGGGTTCGGCAACGAGTTCGAGGTCTTCGCGGCGCTCGGGCAGGCCGGTCTCGACCCGGCAACCGACGTCACGCTCGTCCAACAGGACTTCAACATGGACGGCTTGCTCTCGGGCGACATCGACGCCGCCGAGGCGATGACCTACAACGAGTACGCGCAGGTGCTCGAGGCGGTGAACCCCGAGACCGGTGAGCTCTACCAACCGGAAGACCTCAACGTGATCTCGTACGAGGAGGTCGGCGTCGGCATGCTGCAGGACGCGATCTGGGCCGACGGCGAACGGCTCGCGAACGAGGAAGGGTACCGGGACATCGCGGTGCGCCTCGTGACGGCCTCCCTGCAGGGATGGGCGTACTGTCGAGACAACGTCGAGGCATGCCGTGACCTGGTGGTCTCGCAGGGCTCTCAGCTCGGAGACAGCCACCAGCTCTGGCAGATGAACGAGATCAACAAGCTCATCTGGCCCGCCGAGAACGGCGTGGGATTCATCGATCAGGCCGCGTGGGACCGGACGGTTGAGCTCGCTCTGAACACGCCGAACCTCGAGGGCGCCACGGTCCTGACCGCGCCGGCGGACGCGGAGGCGTTCACGAACGACATCATCACCGAGGCGCACGCGAACCTGGAAGAGCTCGGCGTCGACATCAACGGTGCGGACTTCGCGCCGATCGAGGTGACGCTGGAAGAGGGTGGTGCCTGAGCATTCACGCTCGGGTCGAAGGATGCGGGGTCGGGCGGGTCGCTCCGGTGACCCGCCCGCCTGGAGCGAAGGAGGCAGGAGATGCACCCGAACGAGAAGCTGCTACGAGACGGGGACGAGGCGCAGGCGCGGGGTGATCTGGACGCGTTCACCGCGTCCTTCGCCGATGACGTGATCGTCCACATCCCGGGCAAGAGCTCGCTGGCGGGGGACTACAAGGGCAAGGATCAGTTCGTCGAGCTGTTCGGTCGGTTCATCGAGCGCGCGGGCGAGTACTCGTTCGAGCCGCACGCGTACCTGGCCGACGACGAGCACGGGGTCTCCCTCCAGCGATCGCACTACAAGCGGGGCGACGAGACGCTGGACAGCAACGACATGTTCGTCTGCCACTTCCGCGACGGCAAGATCTCGGAGTTCTGGCTCTTCAGCGAGGATCCGGACGCGGTCGACGCCTACCTGGGCTAGGTGTAGTTCCCACTCACGTTGTTGAGAGTCGAGAGACTGGTGGGTGCCCTCCGAGCGCGGTATGGGGACGTCGCCGATTGTAGGTCTCGAGCCAGCGCGGGAGGGAAGCGAGCCTGGCCTCGTTCGAGCGATAGAGGGTGGCATAGGCCCACTCTTCGAGCATCGTGCGATTGAACCGCTCGGCCTTCCCGTTGGTCTGCGGCCGGTAGGGCCGCGTCGTACGGTGCGCGGCGCCGATCGCCTCGAGAGCGAGCGCGAAGTCTGGGGAGAGCACGTAGTTCATGGCCCGGTCGGTCATGATCCGCTCGACCTGGACGCCGAACTCCGCGAAGTGCGCGGCCGCGCGGAGCACGAAGCCGGCGCAGGTGCGCCCCTTCTCGTCGGGGAGCGACTCCACGTAGGCGTAGCGTGAGTGGTCATCGACCGCGACGTGCAG
Organism: uncultured Actinomycetes bacterium; assembly: GCA_963734275.1. Taxonomy (GTDB): domain Bacteria; phylum Actinomycetota; class UBA4738; order UBA4738; family HRBIN12; genus CAVTGO01. The sequence goes on along the minus strand of CAVTGO010000006.1, from coordinate 88,991 downwards.
GTAGTCGTAGCCGACGCCCCGATGCTTCGGAGCCTTGGTGGCCGTGCTTCGCCCGCGCATCTTCCACCCGCCTCCGGGACGGATCCTGCCGAGCTTCTTCACATCGACGTGGATGAGCTCCCCCGGACGGTCGCGCTCATAGCGCACCGGTGAGGCGGTGGGGCGGTCCAGGTGCGACAGGCGCGACAGACCGCGACGGCGAAGGACGGCGTAGACCGTCGAGCGGGGATAGCCGAGCTCTGGTCCGAGCCGGTGCGGGCCGACCTTGAGCCGGCGCCTGGCTCGAACGATCCGCTCGACCTCGCGCTCCGCCAGCGCGCGGGGACGTCGAACCGGCGCGCTCGAGCGGTCTTGGAGACCCTCGATGCCCTCCTCACGGAAGCGTCGCAACCACTTGTGAGCCGTCGCGCGGGAGACGCCGAGCGACTCCGCGGCCGCTGACACCGACCATCCCTGCTCCAAGATCCTGGAAACGAGCAGCAGCCGTCCGAACGGCGTGAGTCTCGCCCTACGATGGGCCACGAGAGCCTCCTTCCGGTCAGGGACTCGGACAAGCCCCAACCGTGAACGGAGGCTCTCGCCTGTCAACAACCTTGGTGGGAACTACAGCTAGCCGGCGACGTCAGCCCCGTCGAGCAGGCCGAGCGCCAGGCAGGTGGGACACGCGCCCTCGATCCAGCCTCGGGCGCCGGCCGATCTGCCCCGGCGGGCGATCCAGACGGCGAGGCGATGCCGGCGAGCAGCAGCGAGACGCCGATCGCCACCAGGGGCAGCCGCTCGACGAACGCGCGCGCCGGCGGCCCGATCGCGTACCCGAGGAGCAGGTGCCTTGGGCGAAGATCGAGCTGCCGAGAACCAGTGCCCCGAGCGCCACGCCGAACGAGATCGTCGACAGCGCGGCGACGAGGACCGTGAGGGTGCGCGGCCCCGGCGTGGTCCGCCCGACGGCCAGGCCGAGGCTGCCTCGGCGCTCGATCGCTCCCCGAACCCGGTCGACCCGGGCGCCGATCGCGGGGCGACGCGACGAGAGACGTTCGAGCAACCCGTGACCGAGACGCCGCGCGAGGAGCAGCAGGGTGAGGGTGCCGGCGATCACGACGACCTCCAGCCAGAGCATCACGGCCCACAGCGGGACCATGTTCGGCGCCCGCCCGCTCCCCGAGCCCGAGGAGCACCAGGTCGGCCGGCACCGGGATCGGGAACCCGGCCTCGGTCGCGAGGACGATCACCACCCCGACCCCGACCGCCCGCCCCACGCAACCCCCCGGTTCGCTCGACCGGCGCATCGTCGGACGGCGACCGGACGAGCGTCGCACCGCTCCGTGTCATGATCGGCGACGTGGGTGGTGAGGCCGACCTGGCGCGTGCGACGCTCGAGGACGCCCGCCGGACCTTCACGGAGAACCTTGGCGGGGTCTCACTCGACGAAGCCTTTGCCTCCGCCGGCGGTTACCGGTCGGTCCTCGGTATCGCGAAGCACGTGGCCGGCTGGAGCGAGGTCTACCGCTCGTACGCCTTCGAGCCCGAGCCCCGGCACTGGGAGGGCACGGACTGGCCCCGAGGCCTCCGCGACCGGATCGAGCCTTCGCAGGAGTACCTCGACGAGATCCTGGCGTGGTTCGACGATACGGCCGAGAGGTGGCTGTCGTCGGTCGAAGCCGCCGAGGATCTCGGCGCGCCGGTGCCCGTTCACTGGGGCGGAACGGCTCCGCTCCGGGAGATCGTCGTGATGGTGGCGGGACACTGGCAGTACCACGCGGGCGAGATCAACGCGATCCTGGCGATCCAGCGAGGGCAGGCGTGGGAATACGGCGAGGAGGTCGAGGAGAATCACATCTCGACGGTGGGACACGGGGTCCGCCCGGCGTGGATGTCGGACGAGGACGCCGCACCGTTCGAGCGCTGAGGAGCCTCAGGCGACGTCGTACTCGAGCCGGAAGGCCGCCTCGGGTCCGAGAGGCGCCTCGAAACTGCCTTCACCGGTCAGACCCGACAGCTCACCGGTCCCCGAGCCCACGACGACCGTCCAGGTGCCGATCGCCCGTTCACCGTCGAAGTCCCCGACCGACTTCGCGACGAAGCTGCCCCGGCGCTCACCGATGGTGCCCTCGATGCGCTGGAAACCTACGAATGCAGCGGTTCCGTCGGGGACGTAGCACATCAGCCACTCCACCGAGCCGTCGCCCTCGATGTCGCCGGTGAACCGCTGGGTCACGCTCGCGCGGGTGAGCTTGCCCTCTCCTCCGAGCTTCTCGTACGTGTCCTCGTCCCACGAGGACACCTCGAACCTGCCGGTCGCGTCCGTCATGTCGACGTACCTCGCTTCCGTTGGGATGCCTAGGTCTTTCCAGGGGTCCCTGCTCGCTAAACATCGGGAGCTGATCCGCTCAGGCCGGTCACGGAGCGGGCGAGGCCCCACCCGGCGCGGCGAGATCGTGCCACTCGCGGTCGAGGATGGCGTAGACGAGCTCGCTCTGCCACTCGCCCTTCACGAACTCGTTCTCGACGAGGTGCGCCTCCCGCCGCATGCCGAGCTTCTCGAGCACACGCGCGGACGCCGCGTTCCGCGGCTCCAGGCGCCCGACGATCCGGTGCAACCCCAGCTCCTCGAAGCCTAGGCGCAGGAACACGCGCGATGCCTCGGTCGCGTACCCGTGGCCCTGATGATCCGGGTTGAAGGCGAACCCGATCTCGCCCTGACGATGCTCGGCGCTGATCCACTGCAGGTGGCACTCGCCGACGAGCTCGCCGGTGTCCTTCAGGACCGCCGCGAGCGCCAGGAAGTCGCCCTCCGAACGCACGGCGCTGCTCCCGATCTTCAGCTCGAGGTTCGCCCGGACCTCGTCCTCATTCCGAGGCTCCCAGTAGGCCCACCGCGCGACCTCCGGGCGTGACTGGATCGCGTACACGGCGTCGAAGTCGCTCTCGGCGTAGGGACGCAGGAGGAGGCGCTGCGTCTCGAGCGGGTAAACCGGCTCCAGGACGGGCTCGTGTTCGCTCATCGGGACCGTGCCCTCGCCGTCGGGAGGAGCGCCGAGATCATCCCGGCCTCGGTGACGGCCTAGGGTACGCGACCGCGTTCTTCAGGGGCGGATCTTCCCCACGACCCTACCGGTCCCCGCGGGCGCGGTCCTGACGCGCAGTTGCTACCAGTACCGAGCGGTCGCCATCGCCGTGACCGCCAGAAGCAGCAGCACCAGGTCGGTCTTCCCGGCCTTCTCGAGCTGGGACTGGAAATGGGCCATCCGAGACTGCTGCTCGGGCGACGGCGGACCTCCCGAGGCGTCGACCTCCCCGCCGAGGTCCACCAGCCGCTCCACGTTGAGCCCGATCCCCACGTAACCCACGAACCCCGCGATCGTGGCGAGGACCCCGCCGATCGTGAGAACCAGGCCGTAGCTCGAACCGAGCCAATCCCCGAGGCCGCCCGCCTGGTCCATGTCGCGGAGCCACATGATCCAGCCGGCCAGGACGGTGGTCACGCTGAGCCCCAAGATCACCTTCGCGACCTTCCGCTTCTTCACCACCACGCGCAGCAGCGGGCCGGCGCTCGGGCCGACCTCGGCGGCGGAGGGCCCGATGAACGCCGCGAACAGGAAGGCGGACCCCACCCAGAGTGTGCCCGCGACGATGTGCAGGAACCGGAACACGAGCATGAACACCGAGGCAGCGAGCATGAGCTCCCCTTTCGGAACGTCGGTCACGCGACCGCGGGACGATAATCCCTGTGACCCGAGGAGGACCACTCCCGGCCCGCAGGCTATGCTCGCCGCCAATGCGCCACCGCCCGCCGAACCGCAGGCCGCCCCGCGCCGTCCCGACGTGGACGGCCCTCGCGAGCGTCGTGCTCCTGGCCGCGATGCTGCTCGCGGCCTGCGGTGGCGAGGACGAGCAGGCGCCCCTCGAGGCCGGCGCGTCGATGCGGCTCGAGGTGCTGGTGTTCAACGTCGAGTACGGGGGCGGTGCGGACACGGACGAGGCCGTCAAGAGGGTCGATGCCGATGTGGTCGGCGTCCTCGAGTCGTACAACCGCCTGCCGGAGATCGCCGAGGCGACCGGGTACCCGTACTACAACACCAGCCTGCAGATCCTCTCCAAGTACCCGATCCTCGAGCCGTCCGGCGGCGACGGGCAGTACGCCTTCATCGAGGTGCAGCCCGGGTTCGCCGTCGTCCTCTGCAACATCCACCTGGACTACGTGAAGTACGGGCCGAAGCTGCTGCGGAACGGCGTGCCGGTCGACGAGGTGATCGCGTCCGAGGACGAGGTGCGGACCTCCGCGCTCGCCGGACAACTCGAGGTGCTGCCGGCGCTCGCGGGGCAGGGGTACCCCGTCTTCCTGACCGGCGACTTCAACCAGCCGTCGAGCCTCGACTACACGGAGGACACCGCAGAGATCCATCCGGACGTCGAGGTCCCGGTCGCGTGGCCGGTGAGTGAAGCGCTCTTCGAGGTCGGGTTCCGCGACACGTACCGCGAGATCCACCCCGACCCGGTGAAGGTGCCCGGCATCACGCACGAGGGCGCCGGGGACCGCATCGACTTCATCTACGCTTCGGGGCCTGCCGAGACCCTCGAGAGCGAGCTCATCGGCGAGAAGGGCGGTCCCGACGTGACGATCGGCGTGGACCCGTGGACCTCGGACCATCGCGCGGTCGTCTCCACGTTCGACATCACCCCCTTGTCGCTACCCACGACGGTCGCGGTCGACGCCCGCCTGCTCGACGTCGGCGACCCCGTGACGGCCACCTACAACGCGCCCGGCTCGGGCGGCGGCGAGGTCGCCATCGTGCCCGCCGGAGGCGAGCCCGGATCGGCCGTGCAGGCGCAGGAGGCGCCCGGCGAGAAGGGTGAGCTCACGTTCGATACGTCGGACCTGGATCCGGGCGGTCACGACGTCGTCCTGACCTCCGACGGCGACGAGGTAGCCCGCGTCGGGATCTGGGTCCGAGCTCCCGACGCCGAGGTGCAGGTCACGACGGACGAGGAGGCGTACGCGGTCGGCGACCCGATCGTGGTCAGCTGGACGGGCGGGCCAGCCAACCGCTGGGACTGGATCGGCGTGTACGAGGCCAAGGCCGCCGATCCGAAGATCGACTACTACCTGATCTGGGCCTACACGGGTCAGCACGCCTCGGGCACGGTGCCGCCCTCGGTCGTCGGCTCCGTGACCATGGGCGAGTCGACACAGGGGAGACCGTGGCCTCTTCCGCCCGGCGACTACGTCGTGCACTACCTGCTCACCGACCGCTATCGGTCGGCGGCGAGCGCGAGCTTCACGATCACGGGGTGAATCGAAGGTGGTGCGTGGCACCATGCGGGACGTGAACGGCGAGCGGCATCCGCGCATCCAGGCGGTCTCAGAGGAGGCCCGGGTCACGCCGATCGAGCTCTTCTTCGACCTCGTCTTCGTTTTCTCGCTGACCCAGGTCACGACCCTCTTGGCCGGCGACCTCACGGGCCGGGGCGTCGTCCGCGGCATGCTCGTCCTCGCCCTGCTCTGGTGGTGCTGGGTGGGCTACGCGTGGCTCGGCGGCGTCGTGCGTGCCGACGAGGGCCTCACCCGCGCGGCGATCTTCGGAGCCATGGCAGCGATCCTCGTGCTGGCCCTGTCGGTCCCCGAGGCGTTCGTCGACCTGCCGGGCGGACTCAGCGGTCCGGTGGTGATCGCGATCGCGTACCTCGTGGTGCGCCTGCTGCACCTCGCGATCTTCTGGATCGTCGCGGATAGGGATCCCGGCCTGCGACGCCAGCTGCTGCGGTTCTTGCCGTCGCTCCTCGGCAGTACGGCGCTGCTCCTGTTCGCCTCTCAGCTGGATGGCGACGCGCAGACCCTCACGTGGGTCGCCGCGGTGGTCGTCGACTACGTGGGTACGATCCTCGGCGGTGCCTCCGGGTGGCGGCTGAATTCGGCCGGCCTGTTCGCCGAGCGACACGGGCTGATCCTGATCGTCGCCCTCGGCGAGTCGATCGTCGCGATCGGGGTTGGCGTCGCCGGGCTGCCGATATCCGCGCCGGTCGTGGGCGCGTCGGTCCTCGGCCTCACCGTGGCGGCGTGCCTGTGGTGGGCGTACTTCGACATGGTGGCGTTGATGGCCGACCGACTCTTGCGTCGGGCGCAAGGCGAGGAGCGCACCCGGATGGCGCGGGACGCGTACACCTACCTCCACCTGCCGATGATCGCCGGGATCGTCCTGCTCGCCCTCGGGCTGAAGAAGGTGCTCGAGTTCGTCGGCGACGGGGTCGACCACGACCTGTCCGACTCCCTCCCGGTTCTCCCGCTCGCGGCGATGTACGTTGGCGTCGCCCTCTTCGTCGTCGCGCAGGTTGCGTTCAAGTTCCGGGTCCTCCGCGCCGTGACCGTCCACCGGACGGTCGTCGCCGCGCTCGTGCTCGCGCTAGTCCCGGTCGCGGCCGAGCTCCCCGCGCTCGCCGCGCTGGGGCTGCTCGCGGCGGTCATGGCCGGCATGATCGCCTTCGAGGCTCTTCGATACGCCGAGGCACGGGAACAGGTGCGCCACGAGGGGGAGGCGGCCCTATCGCACCTCCGTCCGGACCGGGGCGAGGGACTCGAGCCCTGAGCAGCACGTCCCTCGAGACCTGCGAGCGGCCATGTGGCTCGTGGGCGATGATGGACCTGTATGTCGAACCTGCGAGACCTCTTGCTGCGCACGGCTGCGCGCGTCGCCGAGTACCGCGAGACCCTCGACGGGCGCCGTGCGGGGCCGGAGCTGGACGTCGATCGGTTCCGCTCGACCTTCGGCGGCCCGTTCCCCGTCGAAGGCACCGACGCGGGCCAGGTGATCGAGGAGCTCGTCGCGGCGGTGGAGCCCGCGCTCACCGCCTCGGCCGGGCCGCGCTACTTCGGCTTCGTGGTGGGCGGGGCGCTCGACGCCGCGACGTGCGCCGACCTCCTCACGACCGGCTGGGACCAGATCGCCTTCAACGGCGTCAGCTCGCCGGCGGCGGCGCTCGTCGAGGAGGGCTCGGGCGCGTGGCTGAAGGAGGCGCTCGGCCTGCCGGCGGGGGCGTCGTTCGGCATCGTCACCGGGGGACAGGGCGCGAACACGGTCGGGCTCGCGGCGGCGCGCCACCGCCAGCTCGAGCGGGCGGGCTGGGACGTCGAGCGCGACGGGTTGAACGGCGCGCCGAGGATCCGCATCGTGGCGGGGGAGGAGCGCCACGCGACGATCGATCGCTCGCTCAGGCTGCTCGGGATCGGCGCGGCGACGGTCGAGCCGGTCGCCGCGGGCCCGAACGGGGCGGTCGATCCCGACGCCCTGGTTCGGACGCTCGATGCGTCATCGGGCGAGCCGACGATCGTGATCTTGCAGGCGGGCAACGTGAACACCGGCGCGTTCGATGAGCTCCGCGTGACATGCGAGGCCGCACGCCGGCACGGCGCATGGGTGCATGTCGACGGCGCCTTCGGGTTGTGGGCCGCGGCCAGCCCATCGCTCGAGCACCTGGTCGCGGGTCGCGAGGCCGCCGACTCGTGGGCCGTGGACGGTCACAAGTGGCTGAACCTCCCCTACGACACCGGCTTCGTGTTCTGCGCAGATCCCGAGGCACACGCAGCGTCCATGTCGTTCACCGCGGCGTACCTCGTCGGCCAGGGCGACGGACAGGTCCGGGCGCCCTCCGACTTCGTACCCGAGTCCTCGCGCCGGGCGCGCGGCTTCGCGACGTGGGCGGCACTGCGCGAGCTCGGGCGCGGCGGCCTTGCCGAGCTCGTGGACCGCTGCTGCGCGCTCGCGCGGCGCTTCGCCGGCGAGCTCGGGGCGACCGAAGGGGTGACGATCGCGAACGACGTCGTCTTGAATCAGGTGCTCGTCGGCTTCGGGAGCGACGAGCGCACCGACCGCGTGATCGCCGGGATCCAGCGCGACGGCACGTGCTGGATGGGCGGCACCACATGGCGTGGCCGCAGGCTGATGCGCATCTCCGTGTCGAACTGGACCACGACGGAGGCCGACGTCGACCGCTCCGTCGACGCGATCCGCCGTGTGCTCGCCGCCGAGAGCTAGCGCCGCAACCCGTGTGGGCATCGCTGGCGGGGAGTGGGATGGCGATGACGGAGTGGGACGGCACCGTCATCCTGACGACGCCGCGGCTTTTGCTCCGTACGTTCCGCCGCGACGATCTGCCGCACTATGCGGCCCTCAACGCGGACCCCGAGGTCGTGCGCTACCTCGGAGGCGTCCCGCTCACCCGTGAGCACTCCGATGAGATCGCGGAGTGGGCACAGCAGGTCCACGCGGAGGAGGGACTGGGTCTGCTTGCCGTCGAACGCCGCCAGGAGGGTGCGTTCCTCGGGATGTGTGGCCTGCACCACCAGGAGTCGTACCCCGACGACGTCGAGATCGGCTGGCGGCTCGCCCGTGAGTACTGGGGTAATGGCTACGCCACGGAGGCCGCGACCGCGTGGCTCGACCATGCCTTCGGAACGCTGGGCCTGTCGCGGGTCATCTCGATCACGGACCCGCCGAACGTGCGCAGCCTGGCCGTGATGCGCCGCCTCGGGATGGTCTTCGACCACGAAGCCGAAGTCGAGGACGAAGGTGTGATCTACCAGGCCGTCGTGTACGCGATCACGGGCGATCGGTGGCGCGGCCGCTCCGAGCACCGGTAAGGGCGACCGAGTTGCCTGCAGGCCAGGGTCGCCCAGGGATGAGAGAAGCCGTGCCCGCGCATTTCTTGCTCGGCTCGGCAGGTTGAATGCATGGCGGCACGGGGATACCCTTGAAAGATGAACAGGGGCACAGGAACCGGCCTCATCGTGTTCGGCATCGTGCTGGGTCTCGTCGGCGCGGTCATGGCGTTCGCGATCACCGTCCGCACGCGCGGGTTCAACATCAACACGGCGGGCTGGATCCTGCTCGTCGTCGGGATCATCGTCCTGCTGATCGGGATCGCCATATTCGTGACCGGCAGCCGGAGGAGCTCGACGACCGTTCAGAACGTCCAGAACACGCCGACGGGCCAGGAGAGCGTCGAGGAGCGGAAGGACTGGGGCACGTCCTGAACGGGCCCGGCCGTAGCGAGCGACACTAGAAGGCACGAAGCCCGGCCGGAAGGCCGCGGCCCTGCATCCAGCGTCGAAGGGAGGACCATGCTCGCGGCTCTCGGAGGACTCGGAATCGTCGGCATCCTCGTGGTCGTTCTCATCGTGATGGCAATCTTCTTCTTCGCGAGGCGTCGCTGAAGGATGACGATCGGGCGGAACGGTAGGCGAACCCGACTCGACTACCTCCCCGATCTGCGGTGTGGGCACCCTGCGGACGATCGACTTCGACCGTGACGCCCGTCGACGCCGAGGAGTAACCGTCGCCTCCTGCGTGAGCACGCGCGTGGCACCTCGTATATCGTTCGCCGAGGAGGAAGCGAAGCGACATGTTCGGAGCTCTCGGGATGCTCGCGGCGAGGGGCGGCATCAACACCGACACCATCCTGTGGATCCTCGCTGTCGTGCTCGTGATCGGCGGCATCGTGACTCTCATGAAGGGAAGGGTCCTCGCCGGTATCGCCCTCATCGTCCTTGGATTCCTCGTGGGACCAGGTGGGGTGAGCATCCTCGACTAGCCCAGGTCGGCTAAGCGGGACGCTCGACCAAGGTCAGCCAGCGGAGGAAGGAGCGGCACATGGAGGGCCCGGTTCTTTGGGTGGTTGTCGGCGTGGTGGGGGTTCTTCTCCTGATCTTCCTGTTTCGCATGGCCCGCGGCAGACGAGGTTCGGTCGGAGCGGGCGGTCGTCGAGGGTTCCGGGGGCGGTTCCGCCGCTAGACGCTGTGACCCTGCCAGCAGGGTTCTTACGGCGGGCTGTGCTGACGGAACGCCGGGCCGTCGCTGGCACCGTCCGTCCGAAGTCGACATGTCGAGCGTCGCGGTTCAGCGCATCTCGCTCCCACACGCTCCGATCCGCGCGTCGGGCAAGCGGGTCTGGTGTGGGAGTGCGTCGTCCCGGGTAGGGTGCCGTCGATGGGCGAGGAGGACGAGAAAGAGCGGCTCAATCGGAAGCTGATCGAGCTCCTGAACGAGCTGCGCATCGCCATTCCCGGCGTGCAGGTCCTCTTCGCCTTCCTCCTGATCCTGCCTTTCAACAGCGGTTTCGTCGAGACCGACGATCTCGACCGGGCCGTCTATGCGGGTGCGCTCGGTTGCGCTGCGCTGGCGTCGGCGCTGTTGATCGGGCCGGCGGCGTACCACCGACATCGCTTCCGGCGACTGGAGGAAGAGACGGCGTCCGACAAGAAGGAGATGATCATCACCCAGGATCATCTGGCCGCGGGCGGCATCTTGTTCCTCGCGCTCGCCATGGCAGGCTCGGTCTTCATGGTGTTCGACGTCTTGTTCGGGACGGTCACCGCCACGATCGTCGCCGGATGTCTCATCCTCGCCTATGCGTGGTTCTGGTACGCGCTCCCTGTGTCGCGACGGATCCGTAGCTCCCGTTCGAGCCGCTAACCGTCGCTCTCGCCGTCGGGGAGCGGCAGAGGGTCGCCTTCTCTCACCAGGGGCAGCGGTGCCGGGCTTCAGGGGCTCGTGTAGCTCACGACGTCCGCGCGGGGCCGGCCCGCGGTGTCCGCGGGGACGACGACCGTCGCCGATTCCGTGTCGCCTTTCGCCACCAGGTCGAGATTCACCTCGCGAGTGACATCGTCCACGGTGATCTCGACGAGAACGTTCTCCGCGCTGGTCCCGCCGACATTCGTGACGGTGACCTCCAGGGGCCGCCCGCCGCTGGCCGGTTCATCCGCGTCGGCGATGGTCACGCGGAGGTCGGCCGGTCCGCGGGGTCCCGCGAGCCCGCTCACCACCAGGCCGGCCACCACGGCGAGGGTGGCGGCGAGCGAAACCACCAGCAGCGCCCACTCGAACGGGGTCCGCTCTCGACCGATGCCGTGGCTCCCGGGGGTGCGCTTCGCGCTCATACGAGCAACCGCCCGAGAGCCGCCCCGATCGAGGCTGGGAACGCCAACGTGACCGCCCGCGCCGTAGCGGCGCCGTTCAACGCGTCCACGCGGCCGAACATCGCGAGCATCGCCGCGGAGACGACGAACGCCACGGCGTAGGCCAGGAGCGTCTCGGTGATCGGACCTTGGGTCGCACCGTCGCTCGCGACACGGTGCTCGCGTCCACCGAACTCGGCGTAGAAGACCATGAGGTAGGGGAGCACCAGTGAGGCCACTACCAGGAGGCCGAGGCGGACGCCGTCAAGTTCCGCGGCAAGCAGGATCGGTTCGGCCGTCGGAGCGATGTTCAGGGCGAACACCAGCGCTCCGGCCGCCGCGACCAGCAGGTCACCGCCCCCGCCCTGGATCTCCTCGGCCTTCTCGCCCCCTCGGCGCGGCGCGAGCGCCACTCCGAGGGAGAAGCCGATGCTGACGGGGATCGAGGTGAGGACGGTCACGCCCAGCGCGTTCTCCGCCGATGTACCGGGCCCGATCCGGGCCAACAGCACGAGCAACAGGGCGGAGAGCAGGACGGACAGCCCCATCCCGACGAAGGCGTCCTCCGTCGGTCGGTGGGTCCGCCCCGGCCGGAACCCCACGAAGTACGAGAGGGCGACGTTCACGCCGAACGCGACGACCACCCCCGCCAGGATCACCCACGGCGAGACGGTCCGCCCGTGCAGCCACGTCTCCTGCGTGTACAGCAGCGGCACCCCGAGGATGGCGCCCCCCGCCACTCCCCGCATCACGTCCTCGGCAGACGTTGCCTTGCCGGCCACCGCGGAACCATCTCACAGGCGCACTCGCGCCCGGGCTCCAGTCAGGGAGACGACGGCCGTGCGAGCGCGCCGCGAAGCGCAGAAGCATCAAGCTCTAGGAGGTCGTCCGTTCAAGAACGTCCGGATCGGGGCGTCATGCGAGCGTCGTCCCGGTGCGGGCCGTCAGGTTGGTTCAGGCCAGATATCGACCCCATCATCCGCTCGGATCGCGGGTGCGATGATGGGCGGGAGGTGCCGCACGCCAGGAACGCTCTTGACGCCAGCCGGGTGTACTTCGAGGACGACGGCGGCGAAGGCACGCCGGTCGTGTTCCTCGGGGGATTCCTCGATACGGTCGACCTGGCGCGAGGCTCGCCGATCGCCCGAGCGATGCAGGAGCTGTCGGAGGAGTTCCGACTCGTCTTCGTCGATCACCGGGGTCACGGACGGAGCGACAAGCCCCACGACGCGGAGGCGTACGCGATGCCCCTCCGGGTGGCCGATGTGGTGGCGGTCCTCGACGAGCTCGGCATCGAGCGAGCGCACGTCATCGGCATCTCCTGGGGCGGCAGGCTAGCCTTCGGGATCGGCGAACACGCGCCCGAGCGCGCGCGATCGCTCGTGATCGTCGGCCAGCAGCCGTACGCGATCGATCCGGATGGCCCGCTCGCGCGCGTGGTGGGGCAGGCCATGGCCGCGTCCCGAGAGCACGGCATCCAGACCCTGGTCGAGGCGTTCGAGGCCATCGGCGGCCGCTATCCCGAGCTAGTCCGGGCCGTGTACCTGGCCAGCGACGACGCGGCGATGCGGGCCGCGTGGAGCTCGGCGATGGCCGAGGGTGCGGTCAGCGAGGACCTCGGGGCCTGGGACGTCCGATGCCTCATCTGCGTCGCGGCGGACGACGTGGACTTCTACGAACAGGCACGCCGCGCGGCCGACGAGATCCCGAACGCGAGGTTCGTCACGATCGAGATGACCGATCACCTGGGCGTGGATACGGCCCCCGTGGATCCGGTGCTCCCCGCCGTCCTGCGGATGCTGCGATGACGGCCCAGCGTTCGTTCGTGTTCCGCACGCAGACCTCGGCGAAGTCGGAGGCTCCCCCGGAGGCGGTCTACGACACCATCACCGACCTCGGCGCCCACCTGATCTGGTCGGGCGATCGCGCCAGCGATGACGCCTTCAAGCTCCTCGGCCTGGAGAGCTCGGACGCACGGCTCGATCGCAAGCGGGGCAAGCCGTGGGAGGTCCACTTCTCGCATCGGTACGACATCCACCCTGACGGGGCCGGCTCACGGATCGTCTACACCGAGACCGTGCAACGCGTGAATTACGTCCCCTACTGGTTGCGGTTCTGGATACGACCCCTCTCGAGGATGTTGATCAACCGAGCCGACGCGAAGCAGCTGGCGAACCTCGCGCGACTCGCGGAGGAACGCTCGGGGAGCGAGGGGTGAGAGAAACCATCCGTCCGAGGTAGTCCCGTTCGCGCCGGTTCCGCTCAACCGTTCGGCCGCGGTCCCCGATACGCGTGTCATGACGACGATCAGGAGCCGATGCCCTCGCTGCGGAGAGGTCGACATGCGGCCCGAGGAGATCCTCCTCCATGCCCCTCGTGAAGGTCGCTCCGTCTATCAGTTCACCTGTCCGGACTGTTTCGCGCCGGTCGAGAAGCCGGCCGACAGGAAGATCGTCGCGCTCCTGGTCTCGGCGGGGGTCGACCTCGCCACGCCGGAGACTCTCCTCGGCGGGGCCGCGGGGGAGCTCCTTCCCTCCGAGCCGCTCGATCCGATGGACATACCACCCGACGGGCCGGCGTTCACGGCCGACGATCTGCTCGACTTCCACTTCCTCCTTCGGGACGACCGCTACATCGAGGAGTTCCTCGAGCGACAGCCGTAACGAAGGGGATGACGCCCATCCGCCTCGGTCCACCGACCCGGGTCAACCATGTGTCCCTGGCGCCTTCGGGTGTCACTCGCCCAGCGGTCGGATGGATCGAGACGGACAGACCTCAGTAGGAAGGATGGGGGACCCTGCCACGGCGCGGTAGGGGCCATCCGACTGTGTCGGAAGACTTTCGACCTAGGCCCAACGCCCTAGGGCCAACGCCTCGGGCGGTCCGGCTCGCTCTCCTCCACCGACGCCGGCCTGTCCTCGGGCGATCCGACCTCGTCGACGTCGGGCGGCAGATCGGGGAGCACGACCAAGCGCTCCCCCTGCATCGGCTCGACATGGTCCGCCAAGACGCCGGAATGGGACGCACCGGAGAGCGCAGCCTTGCGCCCCTCGAGCTCCCTCACTTGGGCGAGGAGGATCTCGACCTTGTATTCGAGCAGTCGCTTCCCGTTGTCGAGGCTCGCGACCTGCTCCCGACGCTCCTCCAGCCGCTTCGAGCGATGGCCCCGCAGGGCGGCGACGCCGAGGAACAGGAGCACGGTGGTCGACACCGCGAGCGCCGCGACGACCAGCACGGCGTCCTCGGCAGGCGGCCGCGCGAGCGATGCGCCGAGGAGCACGAGTTCGGACCCGCCCGTGAGCGTGCTCTCGAGCAACAGGTCGACGAGCGCGAGCACGCCCAAGGCGCCCGTCGCGATGAGGACCAACCCCAGGACCGCGATGATCTCCTCCCCGGTCTCGCGCGAAAGTGAACCGTAGCTTGACGCTCCGCCCGTCGGTCGGTCAAGCCGGGACAGATCTCGTGCGACCACGCTTAGTGGGCTACGGGACGAAGCCGAACACCGTGCCCGGTGAGCCCGAGCCGTTCACGTTGCGCGGGCTCCCGAGCGCGATCCATCCCCCCGTCGGCGGCAGGGCATCAAGGTTCGTGAGGTTCTCGATCGTCACGCGGTGCCGGCGGAGCGTCAGCCAGGTGGGGATGAAGTAGCCGTCCGAGGACGGGTCGGGGCCGAAGGTGTCCGTCCCGAGCGCGCCGGACCGTCCGAGCACGCCGGTCTCGATCAGCCACTGCACGGCGTTGCGCGAGAACCCGGGCTGGTGGTCGCCCGAGCGGCCGGAGCCGCAGTTGAAGTAGTTCGGCTCGCCGTCCGTGTCCCCGTCCGTCCAGTACGCGTCGCAGCCGGTCAGCAGCAGCACGGCCGCGCCGGCGGGCATCTCCCCGTGCTCGTCCTCGAACGCCTTCAGGTCGGCGACGGTCACGATGTGGTCGGGATCGGCGGCGACATCGTCGCGCACGTCGAGGACGACGGCCGGGAGGACGAGGTCCGACGGGGACAGGTCGTCCATGCACAGGGCGCCCGCATGGAAGTGGCACGGCGCCGAGTAGTGCGTGCCGGTGTGGGTGCCCTCCGTGACGAGCTCGAGGTAGTAGCCGTCGTTCTCCACGTCGAACACGGTTTCGATCGTGAACGCCGGATCGCCGGGGAAGATCGGCGTCCTCGCCGGGTCGTTCACGTGCGAGAGGTTCACGACCTCGGAAAAGGGCGGCAGGGCGACCGGGGCGCGCTCGACGCCAGAGGCCGTCTCGCGGAGCACCGTGGCGGTGAGCGCGCCGGATGCGAACAGGGCGAGCGCCGCCGCGACGGCGAGCGATCGTCGGATCCCAGGGATCGTGGACATGGCGAGGACCTCCTTGCTCGGTGACGGCCCGAAGGCTATGCGGATGCTCTCGCCGGCGCCAGCCGACGGCGACTGGGTTCGGCGGCGATGGGCGATCAGCGGGCGAACGTATCCTTCGGTTGTGACCACGGGATCCGGGCGCGGATGCGCTCCTTCGATCGGCTAACCCCTCGCGGCCGGCTCCGTCGTCTCCGCACGCTCGCGCTGGAGGCGTGTGACCGGTACGGCTACAGGGCCCTGAGCTGCTCGCTCGTGGCCGAGTCCTTCAACGCGATCTTCCGCATCGATACCGAGGATGGCTCCAGGGTCGCCCTGCGGGTGGGAGCTTCCCAGCGTATCCACGCGGTCGGCTCGGAGGGAACCGAGGCGAACTGGCTCGAGGCGCTCCGCGGAAAGCGAGACCGTGCGCGTTGCGCGAGTCATCGCCGCAACCGACGGGGCGCTCGTCGTGGAAGCCGGTTCGCCGGGCGTTCCCGAGACGCGGATGTGCGTCTCGTTCGAGTGGGTTCCAGGGACAACGATGGACGAGCGCATGACCCTCGATCGCGTCCGGACCATGGGGCGGCTGAGCGCTCTCCTGCACGAGCACGGGGCCGCACATGCGCCGGCTGCGGCTCCGAAGGCGCTGGTCGCGGATCGCGTCCTGTACTGGCGCAACGAGCCTCGACTCGATGAGCTCGTATCGCCTTACGGGACGCTGTTCTCCGAGGCGGCCGATCGAGCGCAGCGGGCGATCGATCGCCTGTGGCGGCATCCGCCGCACGCTCCGCACCTCCTGCACGGCGACCTCGTTCCTGCCAACGTCATCGTCTCGAGGGGTGTCTTCACGGTGATCGATTTCCAGGACCTGTTCTGGGGCTTCGAGCTCCAAGACGTCGCGATCACGATCGCCGATCTCCAGCGGAACGAGGACCCGGAGCTCCTGGTCGAAGCGTTCAGGGGGGCTACGAGGAGGTTCGGGCCTGGCCCGACTGCGATGCCGAGACCCTCGCTGCGCTCATCGCGGCGCGTCGCCTCCATCAGCTCAACCTCGGTCTCAACGTCCGCAAGCCGGGCCTCGAGCGCTTCATCGATGCCCACGCTGAGCTCATCGCCGCATCGATGAGGGCGCAGACGGGTTGATCCGGCGTCTGCCTTCGAATTCACGCGCCGAGAAGGAGAAGCTCAGGCTCTCTTCGATGCCCGGACGATGCGGGCGGACCCGCTGTTCGGTGTGATCAGGGTCTGATGTCCGTCCGTCCACCGGACCCGGTAGCTGACGCTGACCTCACCATGGATGACTTCCAAGACCTCGCCCTCGCGAGGCATGGAGCCGACCTGAGGCGAGTCGATGAGGATGAGATCGCCCGATCGGCCCGACGCGGTCTGCGTGGCCTTCTTGGCCTCGCCCTTCTTGGATATGCCCTTCTTCGTCGTGCCCTTCTTCGCAGAGGTCTTCTTCGGTGGCACGGCGCATCCTCCTCGCTGGCGGTGGCCCGTTCGTCCCGCTGATTACATCCCTCGGGAGACCTTGGGGGCAAGGGGCAGGCTCGAAGGCACGGTCGGGCTTGCGGCGCGCGGCATCGACGGCGGTGTCGTTCAGCCCGCCGACCAGGAGCGCCACCGTTCGATCACCACCGCCAGGGCCGGCCCTTCCGGTGGCTGCTCCTGTTCCTGCGGATACCTGTCGAGGAGCAGACTCAGTGCCCGTTCGAGCTCCGTGCCTTCGTCGATGATCCGAGCGAGACCGTCGGCACGGATCCACCAGAGATGGCTCCAGTCTTCGTCGTAGGAGTCGACGAGGAGGCTCACGCGTGGTTCGGCCCGGATGTTGACGAGACGCTGTAACCGACGATGCCGCTTCGGTTTCTCGTCGATCACCAGCCATACCGTGTCGCCTTCGAGGACGAACACCACGGGAACGAGGTGCGGCGCTCCGTCGGCGCGGACCGTCGCCAGCCGGGCAACGCGAGCGGTCGCGAAGCGCGCACGAGCCTCCATCTCGTTCATGGCGAGACAAGCGTACGAGCCCCGGGTCGAGCTCCTTCGCTAGGAGCCCGCCGCTGGTCGTTGGCCGTGGCGGGGAACGAACTCGTCGCAGAAGTCGCCCGCGTTGATCACGCCTCGGACGTACCTGCAGCCGCCGACCGCCAGTCGCGGGAACATGAACTTGCACTCGGCGCATCGGAGCTCGGGCTTCGTGGCCGGCCGGTAGTTCGCGTCCGACTTGGACAGACCCCAGACCATCGGCACGGCGACCTCCCCGACACGGATAAGCCCCGATCCTACCTCGCGGGTTCCGCGCGAGTCGGCGGCCTCGCCTCGTCAGGGTTCAGCCACCTCGTCAGGCACGGGGCTTGACGAGGATGATGAGGTAGGAAGGCACGAGGTCGGAAGGGGGCCGGGGATGGTGACCAGGTGTTGACCACCGTGCGCCAGATCATGACGACCGAGTTGGTCACGGTCGATCCTTCGATCACCTTGATGGAGGCCGCGCGAGCGATGTCGGCGGGGCACGCCGGGTCGGTCCTGGTCCTTCAGGACGGCTCGCTCATCGGCATCTTCACCGAGCGGGACATGCTCCGGGCCATGGCCGAGTCCTCCAAGGCGGATGCCGCCAGGGTGTCGTCGGTCTCCAAGTGGATGACCCAGGATCCGGCGACGGTCGCCCCCGACACTCCGGTGGGCGAGGCGCTGGATCAGATGCTCGCCGGCGGGTTCCGGCACCTCCCGGTGGTGGAAGCCGATGTCGTGGTGGGTGTGGTCTCGATGCGCGATCTTGCGAGGAGCATCAGCAAGGAGTGAGCGGCACCCTCTTTGGCTGCCGCTAGACCCCGGAAACCACGAACAAAGGTCCAGCTGCCGGGGACGCCCTTCAGTTCGTACTCGCCCGCATCGACGGAGCTCGGTCGTCACGGATGGTGCTCGTCGTACGCGGCAGCCACTCCCTTGGGGACGACCATCCTCCAGGCGTCGAGCACGAGTTCACGCATCTCCGTCGCGTCGATAGCTGCCAGCCGGACGAGCACCCAGTTGTACCGGAGGTCGGATCGGCTCGGCATCATGAAGGTGTCCGGCTCCGAGGCCACCAACGCGTCGCGTTCCTCCTTCGGGAACGCGAACCCCATGACAGTCTCGTCGGGCGAGAACGACACATAGACGTACCGCCCCACGCGGAACTTCACGCGGTCGCGCACGAGCGCCTCGGTGGTGCGCGGCAGCCCCATCGCGAGCGATCGGACGTCCTCGATCGTCACCACGGGTCCGCGGCTCCTAATGAGCTCGTAGATCGCGAGGCTCCTGGATCGATCCGGGGAGACCTTCGGACTCCACCGGCACGGAGTACTTCAAGGACCTTCGCGACCGGGCGAAAGAGCTCCGGAGGATCGTCGAGGATCCCTGATAGGTCTGGGAGCGGCCAGCGGTACGAGAGGGGAATGAACCCAAGGCACCGGCCACCGGATCCCTCAGGTTGCTGCGCCTAGGCACGGATCTCCGTTTCCACACATCGTCTCGGGACACTCACCACCATCATCGAGGCAGCCTCGCCATCCACGCCTTGCGAACGGATCGGGCCCGCGCCTAGTATCGACAGCGCGTCACTCACGTGGCCTGACTCCTGCAGGGGGATCACATCGAAGGGGTCGCATCCCAACGGCGCCGATCGGCGCCCTGCGGATCGGAGGTGATGTGGCGGAGATCAGGATCGACGGCGTCACCAAGGTCTATCCCGATGGAACGCAGGCGATCAACGACCTGACGCTCTCGATCGGGGACGGCGAGTTCATGGTGCTCGTCGGCCCGTCCGGTTGCGGCAAGACCACCGCGTTGCGCATGGTTGCCGGCCTCGAGGCGATCTCCGAGGGAACGATCTCGATCGGCGATCGCGTCGTGAACACGGTTCCGTCGAAGGACCGCGACATCGCCATGGTCTTCCAGAACTACGCCCTGTATCCGCACATGTCCGTGTACGCCAACATGGCGTTCGCCCTCAAGCTCCGGAAGGTCGACAAGCAGGAGATCGACCGGCGTGTTCGAGAGGCTGCACAGAAGCTCGGTCTGGAGGAGTTGCTCGAACGGAGGCCGCGCGCCCTGTCCGGCGGACAGCGCCAGCGCGTCGCGATGGGTCGCGCCATCGTCCGGGAGCCGCAGGCGTTCCTGATGGACGAGCCACTCTCCAACCTCGACGCGAAGCTGCGCGTCCAGACCCGCGCCCAGATCGCGAAGCTGCAGATCGAGCTCGGCGTAACGACGATGTACGTCACGCACGATCAGGTCGAGGCCATGACGATGGGTGACCGCGTCGCCGTGATCAAGAAAGGCCACCTGCAGCAGGTGGACGCTCCCCAGACCCTGTACGACCATCCGGTCAACCTCTTCGTGGCCGGGTTCATCGGATCGCCCGCGATGAACATGGTCGAGGCGACGGTCGAACGCGACGACGGCGGCGGCGTGTTCCTGCGCTTCGGCAGCCACCGCCTGCGGGTCGCCGACGAGCTGGTGCGTGAGCGCCCGGAGATCGAGGCGTACGAGGGTCGCGATCTCGTCGTGGGGATCCGGCCGGAGGACATCGAGGACGCGAGTCTGGCCTCGTTCCCCTCGAGCGACGGACACCTGACGGCGATCGTGGAGCTGCGTGAGTCGCTCGGCTCCACCGTGATGGCGCATTTCACGGTCGACGCACCGATGGTATTGACGGAGGACACCAAGGAACTCGCGCACGACGTTGGCGTCGAAGCGCTCGACACGCTGCAGCGGAGCGCTGCCGGGGCAACCTCCACCTTCGTCGCGGTGCTCGACCCCCGCACGGACGTGCGGGAGCGGCAGAAAGCGGAACTCCTGGTCAACACGAGCCGGCTCCACTTCTTCGATCCGGAAACGGGCCTGGCGCTCGACGGTTCCTCGGGCAAGGAACGACGCCCGTGACGGTCGCCGAGCGCGTCGACGTGAGTGTCGGCGGAGGCGAGGAGAGCTGGTTCCGCCGCCACCAGTTCGAGATCTGGCTGACGCTCCCACTGGTCGCGTACGTGCTCGTGCTCACGGTCGCTCCGATCGTGAACACGTTCCGGATCTCCTTCACCGATCCGAACGAGGGAGGCATCTCGCTCACGAACTACGAGACGATCCTCGGCCAACCCGTGTTCCGTGACGCCGTGACCAACACGCTGATCGTTGCGGCGATCTCGCTCGTGCTGGAGCTCGGGCTCGGGTTGATCATCGCGCTGACGTTGCATGCGCCCTTCCGCGGCCGCGGGTTCGTCCGCACGATCAGCCTCGTGCCGCTCGGCGTTCCGACGATCGTCGCCGGCGCGGTGATGCTGCTGATCTTCGCGCGCTCCGGCTACCTGAACTCCGTGATCTTCCTGATCCAGGACCTCGTCAACCTGCTGCCGGGGGTTGACTGGCAGTATCAGCCGATCGGCTGGACCGTCACGGGGGGGATCCGCACGCTGTTCACGGTCGCGATCGCCGATATGTGGAAAGTGCTGCCGATCGTGATCCTGATCTTCCTCGCGGGACTGCAGTCGATCCCGGAGGACATCTACGAGGCTGCCGACGTCGACGGGGCGACGAAGTGGCAGCGGTTCACACGTGTCACGTTCCCGCTGCTCATCCCCTACCTGACGATGGCGATCATCCTGCGGGCGATCGACGCGTTCCGGATCTACGAGCTCGCTCTCGTGCTGTCGGGACAGATCGAGCCGGTGCTGGGCACGTACATCGCCGACCGGTACCTGCCGCCGACGAGCGATGAGTACACCGCGGCGGCCGCCTCGATCGTGCTGTTCGGGATCATCATCGTCTTCATCATCCTGTACCTGCGCTTCGTCGCGAGCCGGGGACGGGTACAGACATGAGTGTCTCGAGCACCACGAAGACCGAGCCGCGCACCACGAGGAAGGGTCACGCCGGGCCGCCGCGCCGCCGCGATCGCCTGGACCCGATCCTGAAGGTCGCCTTACCATTCTGGGTCGTCGGGTCCGTGCTGCTGGTGCTGTTCCCCGTGTATCTGATCTTCATGGTCTCGTTCGCGCCGGGCTCGGCGCTGTTCGGTGACCGTCCACCGTTGGTGATCACGGACTTCACGCTCCAGTGGTGGGATCGGGTGATCGGCGGCGGCGATCTGATCGCGCCGTTGATCAAGAGCCTGACGGTGGCCACGGTCTCCACGGCGCTCGCGATCGCGATCGCGGCTCCAGCCGCGTACGTGATCTCGCGGCTGCCCGCGGCGATCGCGTACACGATCGTGATCGCGCTGCTCGTCACCAGGATGTTCCCGGAGTTCACGATCGGCATCTCGGTCGCGACGTGGTTCGCGCGGTTCGACCTGATCGACACGTACCTCGGATTGATCCTCGCGCACCTGATCGGTGCGCTCCCGTTCATCGCGTGGATCCTCGTCGGCACGTTCGAGACCGTGCCGCGCGAGCTGGAGGAGGCTGCCCACATCGACGGCGCGTCACGGCTGACCACGCTGCTGCGGGTCGTGTTCCCCGTCGCCGCCCCCGGGATCGCGGTGGCCGCGCTGTTCGTCTGGCTGTACTCCTGGAACGAATTCCTGTACGCACGGCTGCTGACGACGAACCAGAACACACTGCCTCTTCAGGTGTTCCAAGCGATCGATCGGGGAACACTGCAGCAGATGGCCACGGTCGCTGCCGTGCTCACGCTGCCGATCCTGCTGGTGGTCTACATCCTCCAGCGGTACCTGCGGCCCGGAGCGCTCAGCGGGGCGGTCAAGGGATGAGGGGGCGGCAAAGGCCCGCACCCTTCGGTTCGAAGGGCTTGCGCCCTTCAGGGAGGTGAGCGCATGAGACACGCACGCTGGCTGGCGATCGTCGCGAGCCTCGCGCTGCTGGCTCCGGCTTGCGGTGGGGACGACGGCGGCGATGGCTCGACGGACGGCGCGGTGACCGGGGACTTCGAGGGCGTGTCGATCACGTTCAGCACGTCGCTCGCCGAGACCGAGGTTCCGGCGGTCGAGGAGGTCGTCGCGAACTTCGAGGAGCAGAGCGGCGCCAACGTGGAGTTCACGCAGGTCGACTCCGCGAGCCTGCCGCAGAAGCTGCAGGTCGAGGTGGACTCGGGGAACCACACGATCCATCTGTTCGCGCAAGACAACCTGGCGTTGGCAGTCCTCGTCGACGACGGACTCGTCGAAGACCTCTCCGACGTCGAGATCCCCGAGGGTGTGAGCCCGGCGCTGATCCCGGAGGGGTTCGACGGCGTGCCGTACTTCTTGCCGTACCGGCCGAACGTGAAGGTCGTCTACGTGAACAAGAGTCGGTTCGACGAAGCGGGGGCGACGCCGCCGACGACGGTGGACGAGTTCGTCTCGACGGCCCAAGAGCTGAAGGACACCGCAGGGCAGCCGAAGGTCGTGATCCAGCTCGAGGGCAGCAGCGGCGCGGCGGCTGTCACGATCTCGGAGTGGATCGTGGCCCACGGTGGCGACCCCTTGATCCTCAACGACCAGGGGTCGGTGGATGCATTCACGACGCTGCAGCAGCTCTGGGGGGACGAGCTGCTCGCGCAGGAGAGCCTGCAGTCGAAGTTCGACACCGATGTGGACTACCTGCGCGGCGAGACCGCGTGGATGGCGCAGAACTGGCCCTTCACGTCGGCGACCTTCGCTGACCAAGGCATCCTGGGCGAGTTCACCGTCTACGAGGGCTGGGCGGGTCCGGTCCAGCCGGCACACGTGATCGGGGGCGAGGTGCTTGGCATCCCCAAGGGCGTATCGGGGCAGGAGCGTGAAGCCGCGGTGGCGCTTGCCCAGTACCTGATGTCGCAGGAGGCGCAGGAGGTCCTGGTCGCCCGGAACGCGTGGCCGTCGGTGCGCGATGACGCGCTGGGTCAGGTGCCGGAGGAGCAGCAGGAGACGTTCGACGCGATCCAAGGTGCGCTGCAGAACGGTTGGTACCGCCCGAACGTCGCCTACTGGGCGGACGTCGACGAGGCGATCAACACCGCGATCCAGCGGATCATGGTGAACGGTGAGGACGTGCAGTCCACGCTCGACGAGCTGCACGGGGACATCGAGCAGGCAGCGCAGGCCGCCGGCGAGGAGTACCCGCCGGCAGCGTAGGCAAGGGCTGTTGCGGACGGCTGCGGGCTCGGGACGGGCCCGCAGCCGCACTCTCCCCTCCGTGGCGCCGGCCGCCTCGATCCGGGGCCATATGATGCCGCACGTGGCTGAGGTGACCCCGAGCTCGATCCTGATGCCGGATCGCCCGCTGAGCTCGGTGAACGAGTACATGGACCGCGGCGGCGGGCGCGCCCTCCCGCTCGCGCGTGAGCGCGGTCCGGACTGGGTCGCCGAGGAGGTCCGCGTGTCGGGGCTTCGGGGCCGAGGCGGGGCAGGATTCCCGACCGGGCTCAAGTGGCGGACCGTACGCGAGGATCCTTGCCCCACGAAGTACGTGGTGTGCAACGCGGCCGAGGGCGAGCCGGGCGCGTTCAAGGACCGGTGGCTCCTGAGGCACGACCCCTACACCGTTCTCGAAGGGCTCGCCATCGCAGCCCTCGCGGTGGGGGCCGAGGGCGCCTGGATCTGCATCAAGGCGGGGGCCGCCCCGGAGGTCGAGCGCGTCCGGCAGGCGATGCAGGAGATGGCCGCCGCCGACCTGATCGGTGACGTACCCGTCGAGCTCGTGACGGGCCCGGACGAGTATCTCTTCGGGGAAGAGAAGGCGCTCCTCGAGGTGATCGAGGGCAACCCGCCGCTGCCCCGGACCGTGCCGCCGTGGATGGAGGGGCTCTTCCGGCGCCCGGACAGCCCCAACCCGACCGTCGTGAACAACCCAGAGACGCTCGCGAACGTCCCGTACATCCTGCGGGAAGGCGCGGAATGGTTCCGATCGATCGGCACGGAGGACTCGCCAGGGACGATGTTGCTCACGCTCAGCGGCGACGTCCGGTTTCCGGGCGTGTACGAGCTCCCGATGGGGTTCTCGCTGCGCCAGCTGATCCACGGCATCGGTGGCGGCGCACCGGAGGGCCGCACCGTCAAGGCCGTGTTCCCAGGCGCCTCGAGCACGATCCTATCTCCGGAGCAGTTCGACACGCCGATGTCTTTCGACGCGATGAGAGCGGTGGGAAGCGCCCTGGGGTCCGGCGCGTTCGTCGTGTACGACGACTCCGCGTGCATCGTGCGGGCGACGCTGGCGTTCTCTCGATTCCTGTACGTCGAGTCCTGCGCGCAGTGCCCCGCGTGCAAGCACGGGACCAGGCACATCACCGAGCTCCTCGAGCGGATCGACCGGGGGGAGGGCTCGGAGGTGGACGTGGATACGATCCTCGCCCGGTCGCTCACCGTCACCGATGCGCAGCGGTGCGCGCTTCCGACGGGCGAGTCGCTCATCGCGCAGAGCGCGATCCAGGTCTTCGGGGCGGAGTTCGTCGAGCACTACGGGCGACCGTGTCCGCGACCCCGGGAGATCCCCGTGCCGAAGATCGTCGACGTGGACGAGCACGGGGCGTTCGTCTACGACGATCTCTACCATCTGAAGCAGCCGGACTGGACCTATGCAGACGAGGAAGACCGAACGAGCTGAGGGCCCATCAGGAGTGGTGCGAGAGGGGAGAGTCGAACTCCCACGCCCTTTCGGGCACCGGATCTTAAGGTTGCTGCTGCCAGGCACCTGATCCGACGAGCGCGCATCCGGCGACCCGTAGTAGGGTCGGTCCTCCACACGGTGATGCCCACCCCCCAAGGAGGACCCGTGAAGAGATTCCTCGCACTCCTCAGCTTCGCTATGTTGGCCACGCTCGTCGCCCTCGTGCCCACCGCAGGCGTCGGCGCAGCGCCGAGACCGACCTCCTACGTCCTCCCGGGCAACGCAGTCTTCCCTGAAGGGGTCGCCTACCAGCCCAGCACGGGCAACTTCTTCGTGTCGAGCACGACCGACGGCTCCATCCTGCGCGGCAACGTGATGGACCCGACCGCGAGCCCGTTCATCGCAGGCAGCGGCACCCCTTTCTCCGCCATCGGCGTCAAGGTCGACGACGCGGGCCGGCTTGCCGTGGCGGGTGGCTTCACCGGCGACGTGTCCATCTTCGATGCGGCAACGGGCGCGCCGATCCGGACGTTCACGACGGGCGCCGGGGGCGCCCTGAACGACATCGCCGTGGCGAAGAACGGCGACCTCTTCGTGACCGACTCCTTCCGGCCGATGCTGTGGCGGATCCCCGCCGACCAGATCGTCCCATCGGCGACGCCGGTCCCTGCCGAGGCCTGGCTCGACCTCACGGGCAAGATCGCCTACGCGCCGGGTGAGTTCAACGTGAACGGGATCGTCGCCACCGGGAAGGGGAAGTACCTGGTCGTCGCGCAGTCGTTCACGAGCGAGCTCTTCCGGATCGAAGTCGCAACCCGCGCGGTGACGAAGATCGACCTCGGCGGCGACGCGGTGAGCGGCGACGGGCTCGCGCTCCTGGGCAGGACCCTGTACGCGGCCGAGCCCTTCTCCGGCCCCGGTCAGATCGCCAAGGTGGCGCTGTCGGGTGACCTCTCCACGGGGACGGTCCTGTCGCGGACAACCGATCCCTCGTTCCAAACACCCACCACGATCGCGGTGGCGAGCGGTCGCCTGCTGGTGGTGAACTCTCAGTTCGCAGCGCTATTCGGCGGCCTGCCGCCCCTTCTGCCGTTCACCCTCTCGACCATCCCGCTCCCATAGGACCGGAGGCAGGGTAAGAGCGGTGACGCCGAAACGAGGGACGGCTTCGCCAGGTTGACGAGGCGAGGAGCGGCTTCGCCTGTTATAGCAGGCTCGAGAACGGCGTCTACGTGCAGGAGCACTTGAACCGTGCTTGGGGCGCGGCCGCGTCACGCGTTGTCGTGCCGTCGCCCATCCCGCTCGCCCCGAACATGGCCTGGCCACTCCAGCACGAAGGCACAGGGCCGCACGTCGCGAGGCCTGCCAGCGCTAGCCCACCACAGTCGCCCCTGGGCGATAGTTGTCTGGGAGGTGGCCAGCTGCAGTAGCTTGGTCTAGGGCTCGCTCGAGCCTCTTGAGCGAGTTCGAGAGTCCGGGAGGCTTTGGGCCGTTCAGCCGCGTAGCGAACAGCGTTCCGTCCGGGATCGACTCACCGTAGAGAGCTTCCGCCGCCCAGTGATCCATCGGCTTGCGATCTACGAACGCGGGACCTGTTGATCCGATCGTGACGAGAGCCTCCATGGTTCTCAGCACGATGGTCTTGTTCCACCGCGAATCCCATTCTGTCCACGGCCCCTCGCCTGCGCTGGCCAGGCGGTCAGATACCTGATACGCAGCCCCAGGGGCGAACGCCGACAAGTGCAGTGTCATACTGACGGAGGGTGCGCCCAAGGGGTGACACGCCCGCCACACGAAGGGACGCGCCGGCTCCTCCTACCGGGTTGCTCACGCGTCTGTGAGCAAGTGTGGGCAAGACGGCCTTCTCGGTCTCATTCCCTGGAACGCTCTGAACGAAGATTCGCACGTCAGAGGCGGTGCGAGAGGGGAGAGTCGAACTCCCACGCCCTTTCGGGCACCGGATCCTAAGTCCGGCGCGTCTGCCGTTCCGCCACTCTCGCGCGGTGATCCATCGGCCAGCGTAAACGCTGAGGGAGGGTTGGCGGGCCACCTCTTCTCGGGGTCGCCTCGATCGCGTTCTGGAGGCTGCGGGCCGCGCTCAAGCTGAGTAGCTTTCCGTCCGACGTTCATGGTGGGCGAGAGACGGAGGGTGCCGTAGTGATGAAGGGCAACCAGACCGAGGAGGCCGCGTTCACGCACGAGCCCGGCCGCTCCTCGCTGCTGCGGCTCGAGGCGGTCCTGGGCCGGCGAACGCCGGGGTTCGTGATCTTGACCGGGCTCCTGCTGCTCGCTCTGATCGGCCTGGTGGACGCCGTGACCGGCAGCTTCGACGTCGCCGTGTTCTACCTCTTCCCCGTGGCGATCGTGACCTTCACGCGTGGCCGGTGGATGGGGGCGTTCCTGGCCGGGGTCGCCACCGTGGCGCGGAGCGCCGCCGAGGTGGCCCGTGAGGTCACCACCCTCGACTCCCCGGTCACCTACTGGAGCGCGATCACGCGCTTCTACGTGTTCATGGCGGTCGTGCTGATGATCGGGCCGATGCGCGACGCCCTCGTCAAGCAGCGGGAGCTGACCGCCAAGGAGGCCGAGGCCGCCGAGCAGCTCCGCGCCCTGAACGAGCTCCGCGAGACGCTCGAGTTCCAGGATCAGCCCGACGCCCAACAGGTGGCGGCCCTGTCCGAGCTCCGCGAGTCGTTGTCGCGGCTGGACGGGCCGACCCCGGGGACGGTTCCGGCTGCCGGCTGACGGCTCGTGGCATCATGGTCGGGTGCGTCGCCCGACCGCCAGGTCCTCTCTCGCGCTCCTCCTGCTGATCGCACTCGGTTCCTGCACGTCCTCGGGCGAGCCGGCAGAGATCGATGAGCCCACCGGGGCGATCGGCAGCACCACCTTCGAGCCGGGCGGAGGAAGCGGTTCGCAGCCCGAGCCAGAGAACGAACCGGAGAACGAGCCGCTCCTGGCCGACGGCGACTGGGTCGTGATCCCGTCGGAGCGCTATCAGCCGATGTGGGACGAGCCGGGCAAGGGCGACGATCCCGACTACGTCTTCGACACGAAGAACCCGTTCGGGGAGCTCCCGCCCATGCTGGTCGCCGGCGCGACGCGCCGCGACGGGATCCCCTGGTACGAGGTCTACCTCCCGCTGCGGCCGAACGGCAGCTACCGGCTGGGTGCGCTCGGACCAGGTCAAGCTCCGCGAGCGCCACGAGCGGATCGAGGTCGACCTGTCGAAGCGCACGCTCGAGTACCTCGTGGACGACGAGCTCGAGGAGCGTTTCAAGATCGGCGTCGGCACCTCGCAGTACCCGACGGGCAAGGGCGAGTTCTACGTCTGGGTGAAGGTGCCCTACGAGGACCCCTCGAACCCGTACGGGATCATGGCGCTCGGCCTCTCGGGATTCTCTCCGGTGCTCTCAGACTGGCCGGGGGAGGGGCGCATGGCCGTACACGGGACGCCCTACGCCAGCAACCGAGGCCAGGCGGTGTCGCACGGCTGCGTCCGCGTCTACAACGAGGACATGGAGTCGCTGCTCGACGTGCCGCTCGGCACGCCGGTGATCATCCAGGCGTAGGGTCCCGATGGCAGGCACGAAGCTCACTCGCTCTGCCTGGCGGGCCGTGGACCGCGTCGACGCGAGGCTGGTCCCGTTCCTGGGGAAGGTCGCGGTCCCGATGCTTCGCGTGTCGCTCGGTCTCGTGTTCGTGTGGTTCGGTGTGCTGAAGATCTTCGACGTCTCGCCGGTCGCCGACCTGGTGGCGAACACCGTGTATTGGGTCGACCCCGAGCTGTTCGTCACGGCCCTCGGGTTCTTCGAGGTGTTCGTGGGCGTGATGCTGCTGTTCGGCTGGGCCCTCCGGCTGACCCTGCTGCTGTTCGTCGCGCAGATGGTCGGGACGTTCCTGACCTTCATCGTCCTGCCCGAGGTCACGTTCCGCCACGGGAACCCGCTCCTGCTCACCGTGGAGGGCGAGTTCGTCGTGAAGAACCTCGTACTCATCTCGGCGGCACTCGTGGTCGGGACGACGATCCGCCGCAGGGGAGGCGCTCGGCGCTCGGGCCGGTGAGAGTCCTCTCATCAGGCGTTTCGCCGGTTCGTGACGGCGGGTACGCCTCGGCCAGACGGGCCATCGGCCCGCGTCTGGATGGGAGGGTTCCGTGCGTAGATGGCTCGCCCCCTCGCTCGTCTGCCTGCTCGTCGCGTCGGTCTTCGTCGCCGCGGACGGTGGTGGCGTCCGAGCGACGCCGGTCGCGATCGACGACGCCACGTACACGGCCTTCGGCCGCGTGTTCCCCGATCCCCACGGCTGCCTCAGAGGGGCGCCGCTGAAGAGCCCCTTCGCGAAGGGGAGCGTCTGCGCCGGGCAGTTCATCCAGTGGGAGGAGGCGATCGGGGGGCTGCGGTTCCTCGAGCAGCGCTTCCCGCGGTACTTGCAGGTGATCGAGCTGCGCACCCAGTACGGCGACAACCCAACGTTCGCCGGGCTCGACCTGCTGTCCGCCGGTCTCCCGAAGGCCGACCTGTCCCGCGACCGGCGGGAGCTCTACGTGATCAAGGTGACCGATCGCGACTCCCCGGTCCCCGAGGCCGAGCGCATGCACTTCGCGTACTCGCTGTCGATCCACGGCATCGAGCGCGCTGGCATCGAGGGGGGGATCCGAGCGATCGAGGACCTCGTGACGTGGGCCGCCTGCGAGCAGGGCGCCGGCGCGGCACCGGCGTGCGCGAGCGAGGGCCCGTTCCCGAAGCGGATCCTGGAGCCCTCGGACTCGGGTCCGACCGCCGGCGAGGTGCTCCGCGGCGGGGTCGTGTACTTCGTCCTGTCCAACCCGGACGGGTGGCACAGGGGCGAGGTGACCGAGGGCGGCGTCTTCTTCCAGCGCTACAACGGCAACGGGATGGATCTGAACCGCGACTTCCCGACGATCGGGTACACGGAGCCGCTCTACACCTCGGCCAGCGAGCCCGAGACCCGCGCGTACACCGAGTACCTCGACTTCGTGAGGGGCCAGACGGCCGCCGGCAAGTTCGACGGCGCGATCGACCTGCACGGCATGGTCACGGCGCCGTCCTTCTCGTTCACGCTCCTCGGGGCCGGCCAGCGCGATTACCGCAAGAACGCGCTCAGCGTGGAGACGTCGATCCTCACGTTCCGCGACTCCGAGCAGCGACTCTCGTGGAGCCCGATGATCGCTCCCGCCGACTCGTGCCCCGGCCCCGTCCCCGTTCCGGTGCAGGGCGGCAACGTCCCGATGTGCTCGGACCAGTGGGGCACCGTGTGGGACACGATCAACTACCAGGTGACGGGGTCGTTCGGCGACTGGATGGATTCGCCGCTCGGGCTGGATGCGATCGGCATCGACAACGAGATGGCGTTGTCGCACCTTGCGCCGAACACCGTCTTCGACCCCGATCTGGAGCAGCTGCACATCGACGGCAACAAGGGATTGATCTACTCGCAGATCACGGCGCTGTTCCAGGCCGAGGAGCCGGTGTTCGGCACGACCGGGTCGGTGGCGTACATCAAGGACCCCGACCGGGTCACGCACCCGGGCGGCGGATCCGCCGGCGGGCTCGGCGACCTGCCGACACAGGCCGACATCGAGCAGACCCAGGCCACGGGCATCGGGGAGCTCCCGTTCGACGTGAAGGGGCCGCAGGACGGCGTGTACAACGGAGGTCTCACGATCGAGGCCACGTACGGCAACCTGAGCGGGATCTCGCCGAACGCGGCGGCCGAGCTGGTCCTCGAGTACTGCGGGCCGCCGGAGCACATCGGCGAGCCCGAGGGCTGTCACGAGGTGGCCCGGTACTTCAACCAGAGCGAGACGTACCTGCAGGCCGGCGCCCGGATCGACCTGAACGACCCGAAGCCCGGCCCGTACCGGATCCGGTCGAGCGCCGGGCGGATCCTGCCGACGCGGTTCCACATCAGCTTCAGCCGCAACGACGCGTACCCCGAACCTGTGCAGGCGCCGTACGACGCCTCGCGGATGGACTTCTTCACCGACCTGAACGCGTACGCGGCCGCCGGCAGCGAGCTGCAGCCGGTGACGGTGGACCAGGTCATCAGGAAGCCGAGAGACCTGGGCCGGTACGACACGCTGGTCCTCGCGAACGACTTCATGCCGGGCTTCGTCCAGCAGGGTGCCGATGTCGAACCGGCCGGTCAGCCGCAGCCGGGGGCGAGCTTCACGTTCGGCGCCACGGCCGGCGTGCCGGCCGTCGGCGAGGCGGTGTACGAGTTCGACGTCGATCGGCACCTACGACAACGACCGGATGGTTGCGGGGGCCACGTGGGCCGATCCCGAGCGACTACGACCTGCACATCGAGCAGCTCGACCCGCGTCACGCAGCAGTGGGTGGACCGGGGCTGCACGTGCGCGTTCGTGAACAACGGCGAGTCCGTGACGGTGTATGCCCCCGAGCCCGGCAGGTGGCGGGTCCGGCTCCTGAACTTCGCCGCCGCGCCCCAGCCGGTCCAGGGGACGATCGCGTTCCAGGCCGACCCCGCGCCGAAGCCGACCCCGGCGAGTCGCTACACGGCCAAGCAGTTCTCCAAGTACGCGGGCGCGATCGCCGGGTTCGCGGCAGGAGGTGGCAACGTCGTCCTCACCGACGGGGCGATGGCCGCGCTGCCGTTCCTCGGCACCGGCATCGCCGCCGAGGACGTGGGTTCGGGCTACTTCTATGCCGGGTGGATGGACTTCGACGACGGGCAGGGTCCGACCTACGATCGGCACCCCCTCGCGGCCGACGTGGACAAGGAGGGGACCGCCGAGGGCGTCGGCGTCGTCGGCGGCCAGACCTTCGACAACCGGCACCAGACCTACGAGCCCGTCCCGCTCGGGTACTACGTGAGCGCCTCGGGGTCGGCGAACGCCGCGTGCGAATCGGACCGGTGCGACGCGCCGAACTGGATCGTGGACCAGGCGGCGTGGGAGGCCGCGGGCGGATCGACGGCGGCGCGGACGCTGGTCCGCTCGACGATCTCCGCCGGGAGCGAGACCTCCACCGGGACCTCGCTGGGCGAGCTGCCGTTCGGGTCCGGCGTGATCCGGATCGCCGGGGCGCTGCTGCCCGACCCGTCCGAGGAGAACCACCACCCCTACGGGCTCGCCTCCTACGCGCTCACCTACACGGGGTACCAGCTCTTCGAGAACCTGGTCGCCTGGCAGCGGGCCTAGCGACCCCGATGGCGGTGGTGCGTCGCGTCGGCGCGCGGCGCACCATCGCGGTCCTCCCAGGCTGCCACCCGCCTCCCTTCGGGCTCGACGGGTGACCGTTCGTCATGCCCGGCCGCCGGCCCCTCGCGAGATGGCTCAGACTCACCGAGGATCCTGGTCGCCGGACCGAAGCGCGGCCACCGACACGAGGCGCGCACACGGAGGGGGAACCGATGAGTTTGACCGCTCCTACCGGTCCTGTGAGTGATGCCGTGACGAGGAGAGGGGTCTGAGATGGCTCAGCCGTTCGAGACCGACAATCGGATCGCGGTCGCCGCCACCCTCGAGGAGGTCTGGCAGGCGATCACCACCGGTCCGGGGGTCGATTCCTGGTTCATGGGGAGGAACGAGGTGGAGCCCCGCGTCGGCGGCACGGCTCGGACGGTCCTGCCGGGCTTCACGATGGAGTCGACCGTCACCGCATGGGAGCCGCCGAACCGCTTCTCGCACCGGACCGACGAGGGTGAGGACGGGACGCTCCACGCCTTCGAATGGCAGATCGAGGATCGCGGCGAAGGCACCACCGACGTTCGCTGGATCCACAACGGCTTCCTGGGCGGTGAGTGGGAGGCGGAGTACGACGCGCTGAAGGAAGGCGACCCGGCGATGCTGTTCAAGCTCGGCCAGTTCCTCACCTACTTCCGTGGCCGGACCGCGACGTCGATCGACGCGTTCGGACCCTCCGTCGCCGGCCGAGACCCGGGCTGGACCGTCTTCAGGGAACCCCTCGGCCTGACGGGCTCGGAAGCTATCGATGGAACCGTGCGGCTCACGCCGGAGGGCCTCGAGCCGATCGAGGGCGTCGTGGACTACCTCTCGCCGAACATCTTCGGTCTGCGCTCCGAGGACGGCCTGTACCGATTCATCCGTGGCTTCCAGGACACGGTCGTCGTGGGACACCACATCTTCACCGCCGTCGACGAGACGACCCAAGAGGCCTGGGGATCCTGGCTCACCCGGACCTTCGGATAGACCGAGGGGACCAGAGGAGGAGAAGGCCATGAACGAGGTCACATCGAAGGACGGCACCACCATCGCGTTCGATCGGTTGGGAGCGGGGCCGCCGGTCATCCTCGTGTGTGGCGGGTCGACCGACCGGATGGCGAACGCGCAGCTCGCGCAGCTGCTTGCACCGCATCTCACGGTGTTCAACTACGACCGTCGTGGTCGAGGCGATAGCGGAGACGCCGCGCCGTACGCAGTCGAGCGCGAGGTCGAGGATCTGGATGCCATGGTCACCGAGGCCGGTGGGTCGGCGTCCGTGTACGGGACGTCCTCCGGCGCGGCCCTTGCCCTCGAGGCGGCGGCGAGCGGACTCCCCATCATGAAGCTGGCGCTCTGGGAGCCGCCGTTCATCTTGGATGAGCGGGCGCGCCCGCCCGCGGACCAGGTGGAGCGGTACCACGAGATGCTCGCGGAGGGTCGCCGGGGCGAAGCGGTGGAGTACTTCATGTCGAAGGTCGTAGGTCTGCCGCCCGAGTTCGTCGCCGGCGCGCGCGCCCAGCCGTTCTGGGCCGGCCAGGAGGCGCTGGCGCACACGCTGCCGTACGACGCCACGATCATGGGCGATTACTCGGTGCCGACCGAGCGTGCCGCCGCCGTCAAGGCGCCCACGCTCGTGATCGACGGTGGGGCGAGCTTCCCGTTCATGGGCGAGGCTGCGCAGGCGCTCGCCGACGCCCTCCCCGACGGGCAGCGCCGGACCCTCGAGGGCCAATCCCACGACGTCGACCAGGCGGTCATCGCCGCGGTGCTGGCGGACTTCTTCGGTCCCTAGACTGCGTCTCCATGGGCTTGACTCGGTCCTCTCGGAGAAGGTGACTGGTCCCGGGAGCGAGGCGACCACGGCTGCTCGATCGGACGCCGGGGCGGAGCGCACCTGGACACCCGAGGAGCGCGACCACGAGCGGTTGCATCTGGTCGACCTCCTGACGACCCACGCGCCTCCCGACTGGGAAGGGCGCCTCGGCAAGCAGGAACTGCTCGACGCCATCATCGACGGCGAGCCCATCCAGATGTTCGTGATGGCCGCCGACATCCGCAGCTCCACCAGCCTGATGAAGGAGGCCATCAGGTTCGAGCGTTTCGCCTTCACCATGGACAAGTTCGTGTCCTCGGTCCGGCAGGGGATCCGGCGCTCGGGTGGATGGTTCGACAAGTTCACGGGCGACGGGTTCCTCGCCTACTGGATCGTTCAGTCCGGTCCCGACGACGAGTATCACGAGCACTTCGTCCAGGCGGCCGGCGATGTCGTGCACACGGCTCGCACCCTGGTCGACTTCTTCCATCGACTCGTGCTCGAAGACTTCAGGAGGAACTCCAGGAACCTGCCGGACGGCGTCGTTCTCTCGATGGGTCTCGATGCCGGCCCGGGCTACCTCGTGCAGATCGCCGGCGAGCTCACGGTGGTGGGCTCGCCGGTGGTCGGAGCAGTGCGGATGGTGACGGCGGCCGAGCTGCCCCAAGAGATCATCGCGAACGTCTTCCTCGGCGAGCGGCTCCGGGACGAGCGCGACGGCGTCTACCAGGGGTTGGGCGTCACCGTGACGCGCGAGTATCGCCCGACGAAGGAGTACCCCAAGGGGCAGGAGGTCTACGCGCTGACCTTCGACCAGCCGTTGGGCGCGGGACCGGATGATCCCGAGGACGGGTCCGAGGAGGTGGCCTCCGGGGAGGCCTAGGGCCGCGGTTCCCGACCTCGTGCCGGATCCGTCACGAGGTCGTGGAGGACGGCGTTCGCAGGGTGGGAGAACGCCGCCCGCGTTCCATCGTGGGGCGCCGCGGGCGCCCGCGCACGGCGAGCAGAGCAGCCACGCTCACCAGCAGGACAGCGATGCCGCCTGCGGCGGGGTAGAGCCATCCGGGTGCGCCCGACACGGTCTTCACCGGGGGCGCCGCCCCGATGGCGGGGAAGGTGATGGTTGCTCGTGCGGTGCGATCGAGCAGTCCGCTGCGGAGAGTGATCTCCGCATCCCAGGGCCCGGCGGGGAGACGTTCGTCCAGGACGATCGTGACGGGCTCCGTCTCGCCGATCCCGAGCGTGACGCCGAGGGTAGCGGGGAACGGGCCGGCGCTCAGCCCACCCGGACCCGCCAACAGTTCCAGGGTTCCGTTCATGTCGAGCGCCCGCCCGCCCGTGTTGCGTACGGTCGCGAGGACCATCGGCTTGCCCTCGGAGGAGCGCATGGCGGTCAGCGAATCGATCGTGAAGTCGGCAGCCGGAGCACCACCCGGGCCGACGGAGACGTAGAGCCGGATGCCGACGCGGCTGACCTGGATGACGCCGTCGGCGGTGGGAGCCGAGCGCGCCTCGGCCCAGACGACGCCGTACTGTTCTCCCTGGGCCGCGTCGCTCGGGACGCTAATCGTCACGGTGGCCGCGACCCGTCCACCGGAGGGAACGTCGACCGAACCCGGGCGGACGGACGTCCAGGAGGACAGGTCGTTGCGTGTGTGACCCTCGGCGCCCAGGAACGAGCCTCCGACGATAGTGGCGGCGCCGGGATAGAGGCCGACGTGCACGGTGGAGTCCGCGGTGTTGGACACCTCGATCCGACGCTCGATCACCGTACCCGGCGCGAGGTGATCCACGATGTACAGCTGCGCCCGAGCATCAGCGCGTGCCGTGGCCGGGATGTCGAGGAGCCTCAGCCCGATGCTGCCGTCCGACGACGCGGCTCGGAGGGCCGGGCGGGGCACCGCGGAGGCCGCGCCGCCCGGCGCGAGAACCGCGGCGGTCACAGCCAAGGCGGCCAGGACGCGTCGCATCAGCCGGATGGCGCGCCGAGGCGATGCCGCCACCGCCCGCTGCGCGGGCGGTGGCGCTTGGGGGCTTCTAAACAACGGAGTGGGTGATGATCGCGGAGTAGGTGCCGGCAGCCATCCCACCCGGGACGTCCACCGTGATCGTCGGGTTCCAGGTAGCGGAGTTGTCCCCCGTGATCCCCGTCGCCGTGACCGCGGCAGACACGCCCGTGAGGTTGCCTGGATCGTTCGCCGTGTAGGTCGCCGTTCCCACCTTCGTGATGGTCCCGGCGGTGTAGCCGACGGCGCTGGCGGCGATCGTCGGGCCCGCCGTCGGGGTGAAGGCGGTGGAGATGACGCTCGCGACCCAGCCGGAGCCCGCGGCGGCGCTCCGCGCGTCCAGGACCTGCACCTCGCCGAGAGGCCCGCTGATGGTCGCGCCGCCGACGCTGTTGGGCGTGCTTCCGAGGGAGCCGGCGGTTGTCGCCACGGTGATCGACAGGGATCCACCCGTCACAGTCACCGTGGCGGTGGTCTCGCCCGGGGCGGCCGATGCCGGCAGGGCGATACCGAGGATGAGCGTTGCCGTGGCGATGGTCGCGTGCAAGATGCGCTTCCGCATGAAATTCCCTTCGATAGGCGTTCGGCTGAGCGCGGTGGATCCTGCGCTTCAAGCTAGTTATCGACCCCCCTTCCCCTCTTCTACTGTGGGAAAGCCGCCGACCTCGGTGACGGAACGACCGCGGGCTGACGGCGGCACATGCGTGCCACGTTCTGAGATCCGGACATGTCAGGCATCGGATGGCTGGTCGGAGCCACCGATCCCTAGCGCTATGCGAGCCCTAGTGCCGCCCAGGCCACGGCCGTGACCAGGAACGGTGGTGCCGGCAGCATGTCTCGGCAGCGTTCGCGCAACTGTGCTTGCCGCTCCGCATCGAGACCAGCCGCGTAGGCTCCGGCCGGGCCGACGCCGAGCGTGAACGGCTCCCACCACTCCTCGAACCTCTGATCTTCCACGCTGACGGAGAGCGCGTCCTCCTCGGTCCCATGCAGCCCGGCGGTTTCGAAGATCTGGCCGAGGTGGCCCTCGCGCGCACCCGCGAGCTGCGACTCACCCTCGACGGTGGGATCGAGTTGGCGGGCCGCCTTCCAGAAGAGGCTGAGCGGCCCCTGGTCGCCGGCGTGATCCCGCACGCATGCCGCTACGACGCCGTCCTCGCGCGTCACGCGCGCCATCTCGCGTAGTCCTTTGACGGGATCTGCCATGAAGTGGACTCATTTCTCCCTGTCCGCGACGGCCGGAATGACGCTTGTCTCGGCTCAGTCGCGCAGGAGCGACGCGGGCAGGCGTTGGTGCCTGTCGCTCTCCACCTCGGTCCAGCGCGCCGGGCCGGCGCTATCCAGCTGCTGGGGCACCGTCGCCACGGTGTAATCGCCGGGCGCGATCGACCGGAGCTCGCCGGGAAGGACGGGGAACGAGACCGTGGCCTCCGCGCGAGCGCGAGGTGAGTAGGGGGCCACGATCGTGGCGCCCGTGCCGTTGCGAGAGGGGTCGAGCATCACGCGGCCTTTGCGACCGGCCTTGCGAAACTCGGAGGTCACCAGGTCGGGGCGGCGGTCGGCGACGATCGCCGTGAGCCGCGTGGCGGCGTGCCGCAGCTGTTCGGGAGACACGTGCCGAGCGATCGGGACCACGATGTGGAGCCCCTTGCCGCCCGTGGTCTTAACAAGGGTGGTCATCCCCAGGTCGTCGAGGACGTCGAGCACCAAGTAGGCGACCTCCACCGCGGCGTCGAACGCGCCCTCGGGCGGATCGATGTCCACGACGAGCAGGTCGGGGCGCTCGAGCCGGTCCCGGCGGACCGGCGCCGGATGGAATTCCAGCGCGGCCTGGTTCCCCAGCCATGCGAGCGTGGCGGCGTCGTTGCACACCGTGTAGGCGACGTCCCGCTTAGCGCTCGGCGCCGGGATCGTGACGGTCCGGATCCACGATGGTGCGTACGCGGGTGTGTCCTTCTGGTAATAGCGCTGGCCGCCCACGCCATCTGGCGCTCGGACCAGCGTGAGCGGTCGGTCGCGCAGCCACGGGAGCATGCGATCGGCCACGGAACCGAGGTAGTCCACATACACCTGTTTGGTGATGCCGAGCGCGGGCCAAAGCGGCTTGTCGGGACGCGTGACCTCGACGCGCCTGGGTGCCATCACGTTCCCCTCCCGCTCGGGGAAGACCTGGTCCGTATCGCCTGAGCTCAGTGTGCCGTACGCGCCCCGAGGAAGGACCGGTCGCCGATCCACAGACCCGGGGGCGCGGCCAGCAGCACCGCGATCGCATCCAACCGTTGAGCGTACTTCGCCCGCTTCTCCGTGAAACGAGCGAACGCATCGTCCGCCGACCGGATCGAGAAGCCGTCGTCCTTCATGTCGCCGAGAACGTCCTCGAATTCCTCGCGTTGGATCAGCGTCTCCCGCTCGGTCAGCGCGAAGTAGTAGAAGAGGTCCTCCACCGCGTGGACCCCCGTCCCATACGAGAGCTTTGCGTGCTCGTCGGGCTCGTCCTCCACCGCGGTGATGAGGAGCGTGGCCGCATCCAGCACGGAGCCGAGCGCAGTTACCCACGAGGTGTTGTCATGGGGTGAGCTGAATAGGGCCAGGAGGGGATAGGACATGTGGGTCTCGAGGACGTCGGCCACCCACAACTCCCACTCCGCGAACAGCTCCGGCAACGAGGAAGCTACACCGGCGCTCCCCATCCGGTGGAGCAGCTCGGGACCCGAGGGCGGAGAACCGGCCCGCGCGTCGAGCAATAGGACGCCAACCTCCCGGCGGTTGAAGGCTTGATACAGCACCGGGAGGTAGGCGATCACGACCGCAAAGAGCCCGAGGCCGTTCGCCCCTGCGATGACGACTACCGCTCGGGTCCAGCCCGTGGCCACGACATCGCCGAAGCCGAGCGTGAACAACGAGGATCCCGCCGAAGTAGACGGCGGTCCCGAATGAACCATCGCCGCCTCCCATCCCGTCCACGAACGCGGGACTCCAGAGGATGAGCCCGTAGCCCAGCAGGGCGAGGGATACCCAGCCCACCAGGAGGAGGAAGAAGAAGAAGGGCGCCGCCGTAGCCAGGACCCGCTCTCGGCCCAGTACGGTCTTGCGGCGCAACCCGATCCATCTCCAAGGGCGCCACATGAGCTGGAAGAGGATCCGACTCAGTCGGACCCGCCCGCGTGCCGCCCGCGGCATGACGAGGGTCCGGAACACATCGAGCAGCGTCCAGAGGAGGACCAGGATGCCCGCGGGGAGCGCGACCCACCGCATCGACCCAGACTACTGGGCGTTACGATGCTCGTGGCGGCCGGGATCGGCGCAGGAGGATGACCATGGAGGATCAGGAACCCCGGGACGCGAACGAGGACGACGAGCTCGAGGCGGCCATCATGCAGGCCGATCACGCCTTCGGAGCGGAATCGGTCGGGACGACCGCCGAGGAGGAGTTGGCGGGTGAATCCCTCGACCAGCGCCTGGCCGAGGAGCGGCCGGACCGGCCGAACATCGACGTCGCCCTCTCGGTGGTCGACGAGGGGCCTTCCGACGACGAGGACGAGCTTGTCGGAGACGCCGTGATCGAGCGGGATGAGTTCGCCTCGCCCGAAGAGACGGCGATGTCCGTGCGGGATAGCGTGCCCGGCGCCACGGACCACGACGATCCTCATCCCGCCGACGAGGAGTGACCGACGTCGGATCAGAGTCTCGAGTCATACTGACCCCCGTGTCGCAGTCGAGTCCGGACCGTGAGCTGCTGGCCGAGGAGCAACAGCTCTGGACGGAGCTCCACGGCCTCGTCGACTCGCTGCCGGAAGCCAATGTCGAGGAGCCGGGGTACTTCGCCGAAGGGTGGTCCGCGAAGGATCTCGTCGGCCACATCGGGAGCTGGCTCGCCGAGGCAGGCGTCGTCCTGGAGCGGATCCGGTTCGGCACGTACCGGCCCGAAGAGATCGACATCGACGCCATGAACGAGGTCTTCTACGACGCGATGCGCGATGTCGCGTTCCCGGATGTGCGAGCGCAAGGGATCGCGGCGCGCAACCAGATGCTCCGTGAATGGCTCTCGCTCCCGGACCGCTCGCCCGAGGCCGACCGGTGGATCCGCAAGGCCGGTCCCGAGCATTACGCGGAACACCTCCCTCGGCTCCGGGAGTGGGTGGGGGAGCTCGGCCGATAGAGCGACCTCTGATACGGGCCGAGGCGACGGACGTGATCCGATCGGCCGCTCGCGCACATTCGGTCTCCCGATGGAGAGAGCTGAGTCGTCAGCTGACGCGGGATGCCTGCAGTGAGGCTGTTTAGCTCACGATCGGTCAGGCCGCGGATGCCGCCGAGGCACGACAGAACCTCGAGGAGAGGCTCGGGAGCTCGCTGGGATCCGAGCCGGCCTGAACGGAGCGGCCGAGTACCGCCGGATGCCGTTCAAGATGCCGGGTGCGGCGCACCGATGGAGTAAGTATGCCCCGTTCCTCACGTCTGACGACACCGCTCGCTCTTGTCACGATCGTCGCGACCTTGGCCAGCGTGGTCGCGGCCGGCCAGGTCTCTGCCGATCCGCGCACGCCCCGGTTCGGCCCGGTGATCGAGGATTACGCGGGCCACACGACCCCGGAGCGCTGCCGGCCGAAGGACAAGCCGGGGGTCGTCGCCTTCGGCGAGCTCCTGGTCGAGACGTATCCCGATACCCGATGGATCGGGATCGGTCGACCGTGCGACGGGGAGGCTACGTCCGACCATCACGAAGGGCGAGCGCTCGATTGGAGCCGGGACGCCAGCGACCGTTCCGAGCGCCGGGACGCGGAGCATCTCCTCGATTGGCTCCTCGCGACCGACCGGTACGACAACACGGACGCGTTGGCGCGGCGCTTCGGGATCTCGTACGTGATCTGGAACCGCGAGATCTGGGGTGCGTGGTCGGGGGAGTGGTCCGTCTACTGTGTCCGCAAACCGGCCGGCTGCCGCGACCCCGACTCGCGGGCGCTGCTGAACCCCCACACGGATCACATCCACTTCAGCTTCGGGTGGGACGGTGCCCGCATGCGCACGACGTTCTGGGATCCGGACGCGTCTCGTGTCGCCTAGCGGTCGTCGCCGCCTGAACTCGAGCGCTAGCGATGTATCGGGATCGTTAAGGAGGAGTCAGGCGACCGAGGAGACGTGAGGTCCCGGACCCAGGCCGAGCCAGCCGTGTGTCACCCCCATGCACCTTCGGGCTACGACGGTGAGGCCGGCTCCCCGGGCGAGTGACACCGCCTCGTCGGTCTGGGTCCCGGGGCTGGAACCACAGCGTCCTGGCGCCGATCGCGATCGCTTCGCGCGCGATGCCTTCGGCCTCCTCCGGCGGACGGAACACGTCCACGACGTCGACCTGCACGTCGACATCAGTCAGGGATCGGTACGAGCGTTCCCCGAGGATCTCCCCGCCTCGAGGATTCACCGGGATGATTCGGTAGCCCTGAGACTGGAGGTACTGCGGGATGTCATGACCCGGCTTCCCGTCCGTCGTCGAGGCACCGACCACCGCGATCGTGGCCGTCTCCTCGTAGATCCGGAGGAGCGTCTCCCGCGTCGTTCGTTCCATGCACCCTTCCAGCGCGCGACCGGCGCCGTTTGTTTCCGAGGGTCAGCCGTTCAGGATCGTCGCTACGACCGCCGAATAGTCCTGCTCGCCCGCACCTGCATCATCCGCGCGGTCGAACCAGTCGCGCGCGGCGGCTCCGAGCTTCAGTTCGCGACCCCGTCGCTCTGCCGCGTCGGTCACGAGGTGCAGGTCCTTCCGCGCGAGCTCCAGTTTGAAGCTCGCCGGATACGAGCCGGACTCGATGCTCGAGCGCTTCGCCCTGACGGCGGCACCCAGCGCCGTCTCCTCCAAGACGTCCAGCAGCTGGTCGCGCCCGAGGCCCAGCGTCTCGCCGAGAGACAGTGCCTCGCCGACCCCTGCGATCGCCGTTCCCAACGTCGA
The DNA here is from genome assembly GCA_963734275.1 of uncultured Actinomycetes bacterium. Taxonomy (GTDB): domain Bacteria; phylum Actinomycetota; class UBA4738; order UBA4738; family HRBIN12; genus CAVTGO01. The sequence continues at coordinate 47,191 of CAVTGO010000006.1, read as the reverse complement.
GTTCACCACGAGCTTCATCGCGGCGCCGGTGCCGGGTGCGCCGACGTGGCGGATCGACCCGAGCGGCTCGAGCAGCTCGGCCACCCGGGGGTACGTCGCGTCCGTGGCGCCGACGAGGATGAGGAGGCGGCCCTCGGTCGCCTCCGGCACGCTGCCGCGAACCGGCGCGTCTGCGAACCCGACGCCCTCGGGAAGCCTGCGAGCGACTCCGGCAACCGCATCGGGCCCCACGGTGGACATGTCGATGAACGTCTGTCCCGCGTGGAGCGCTGCGGCCAGCCCCCCGTCCCCGAAGAGCACCTGCTCGAGCGCCGCCGGGTTCGCGAGCATCGTGATCACGAAATCGGTCCCGAGCGCCGCCTCGGCCGGCGATCCGGCGAGCGACGCCCCGTGGTCGACGAGCTGGCGCGCCCTCTCGGCGGTCCGGTTCCAAACGGTTACGTCGTTGCCGGCGTCGAGCAGGCGCGACGCCATCGGTGACCCCATCATCCCGAGCCCGAGGAATCCGATCTTCGCCATCTACTCTTCCTCCCGTTCTCCATGCCTATCGCTAGAGTATGGTGGCGGCCATGCTTCGAGCTGCTATCTGAGCTGCAGCATCGGGAGGAGAACCGCTGAAGGTCGTCGACGTTCACGCGCACATCCTTCCTCCTGGGGTCGTTGATGAGTGGCGGCGAGGGCGTTGGCGGTTTCCCGGCGTTTCGGTGCACGAGGTCGATGAGGGATATGCATTCGGCTTCCCGACGGGCCAGCTGCCTCCGCCGCCGGCCGACCTGCTCGATATCGACGCGTCCGTCGGCCGGCTCGACAACCAGGGGATCACATCGGCGGTGGTCGCGCCATGGCTCGACTTCGTGGGCTATGGGCTCCCTGCTGGGGAGGGAGCATCGTGGGCGCGGTTCCTCAATGAGCAGATGCTCGATCTCCACCGCGATCAACCTCGTCTGATCCCGATGGCCACGGTGCCGTTGCAGGACGGCGAGCTTGCGGCGAAGGAGGTCGAGGCGGCTCGTGACATGGGATTCGCAGGCGTTGCGATCGGGACGTCGGTCGGCGAGCGGGAGTTGGACGACCCCGCACTCGTGTCGTTCTGGGAGACGGCGGCCGCATGCTCGATGCCCGTGTTCCTGCATCCGATGTTCCGCAGGGCAGACCGGAGGATCAACGAAGACTTCGTCTTCGGACTGGCCAACTCGGTTGGCAGGATCGTCGATACCACCATCGCGGTGTCACGGCTGCTCTTCTCGGGAACCCTCGCGCGCTTGAAGGGGATCAAGCTCCTCGTCGCGCACGGCGGAGCGAGCATCCCCTACATCCTCGGACGCCTGGGACGGACCCACGAGATCGCGCCCGACGCCACGACAGACCCCCGCGAAGGCTTCGATCGCCTCTACTTCGATACGGTCTTGTTCGACGCCGCGGCGCTGCGATTCCTCGTTCAGGCGGCGGGGCGCGAGCGCGTCCTCCTCGGTTCCGACTACCCCTTTGCCAACCGCGATCCAGACCCTCGCCGTGTCGTTGCTGAAGCCCTCGACCACGAAGGCGACGTGGAAGCGGTACTGGGCGCCAACGCTGCGGAGCTGTTCAAGGTCTAGCGGAGCTCGGGTGGTCATCATCAGGTGCCATCGGGTCCGGAGCAGGCTAGATTATGCGATCAGGTGGAGCATGGAAGGGGCGGCATCTTCTCGGGGGGTGTGAACGACAGCCCCCTGACATCGAGACTCCAACCAAACCGCCGCGGCGATCTGACTGGAACGGCCTCCCACGGCCCGCGAGAGAGGAAGAGGGCCATGGCGCAAGAGCGAGCGAGGAACGACAGGGGGCCATTGCCCCAGTGGATCTTCGAGTGGCTGGAGGCGGCGGTCCTCGACCGGAGTCTTCCCCCCGGCACGCACCTGATCGAGGAGACCCTTGCCGCCCAGCTGGGTGTATCCAGAACACCGGTTCGTGAAGCGGTGAAGATGTTGGCTCAGGCGGGTTGGGTGGAGCTCCACCCCCACTCCGGGGCACACGTGCGGTACTTCTCCGTCCAAGAAGCTCGCGAGGCCTTCGAGGTGCGGGAGGCTCTCGAAGAGCTCGCTGCCGGACTCGCTGCGGAGCGCTCGACCGACGAGGAGCTCGCCCGGCTGGCCAAGATCCTTGAACGGGGTGACGAGATGGCGGCATCGGAGCCGTTCCCCAAGGAGTTGGCGAAGCTCAACTCTGACTTCCACGGAGCGTTGTTTTCCGCCGCTCACAACAACCACCTCACCGAGCTGCTCATCGACCTCGAGAAGAAGGTCCGCTGGCACTTCGAGGAGGTGGCCTCCGTTCGCAGGGCCTCATCCTGGAAGGAGCACCGCAAGATCCTTGAGGCTCTCCGACGCCGGGACTCCGACCGAGCGCGAGAACTCATGGTGATGCACAGCCGAACGACGCAAGCGATGCTGTTGAAGCATCTGGTTTCGGGTGAACCTGCCCCGATCCGGGGAACGTCGTCGAGCTAGACCGCCCTAGCAACCTTTCCCTGAGCGGTCTCGTCGGCAACCCACATCGTCGCTATCAGCAGATGGCGGGCGGGGCGGGCGCAGTGACCGCCCTTGGTTCTCGGAGCTTCGGGGGACCTCTGAAACGGAACCTCTGGACAGTTTGGCACTCAGGTTGTATACAGTCCTGACCCCGGGTTTGTATACAGTTCTGGACCGGTGGTGTCGGCGGCGGTGGGGGCCTGATCGGGTCGCGAGCCAGCTCTCCGTTGCGGCCGACCTCCAGGGCACGAGCAGGTCACGGACCTGGGCGGCGCCCTGACACAATCGTCGTCACGAACCCACCGGCGAGGGGAGCGTATGTCACGGGAGCGGGCCACTTCGAGTACGACCGAAGGATCGCTCGCAAGGAACGGCACGCGCGGTGACGTCGTCTCGGGCGGTCGGCTGGTGGCTAAGGCGCTGAAGAATGAAGGCGTCGACACCATCTTCACGCTCTGCGGTGGACACATCATCGACATCTATAACGGGTGCATCGACGAAGGCATCCGCATCGTGGACGTCCGCCACGAGCAAGTAGCTGCCCACGCAGCCGATGGTTACGCACGCCAGACGGGCCGCCTGGGCTGCGTCGTCACGACTGCCGGACCCGGCTGTACGAACGCCGTCACTGGGATCGCAACGGCCTTCCGTTCGGAGAGTCCCGTACTCCATATCGCCGGCCAGGGAGCGCTCACTCAGCACAGGATGGGTTCCTTGCAGGATCTTCCGCATGTAGACCTGATGAGGCCGATCACCAAGTTCGCCTCCACCGTTCCCTCGACCGAACGCATCGCCGACATGGTCTCCATGGCAGCACGCGAGTGCTTCAGCGGGGCCTTCGGACCGTCCTTCTTGGAGATCCCCCGCGACGTGCTCGACCGTGAGATCCCGATCGACAAGGCCGTCATCCCGAAGCCGGGGGCCTATCGAGCCTCCGTCAAGTCTGTGGGCGACCCGGCCGACATCGTGGAACTGGCCAAGATCCTGGTCAACGCCGAGCGGCCCGCTGCCCTCTACGGGCAACAGGTCTTCATCTCGCGCGGCCATGAGCAAGCGGTTGCTCTGCTGCGCGGTCTCGACATCCCCGGCTACTTCAACGGAGCCAGCCGAGGTCTGCTCCCTCCCGGAGACGAGCATCACTTCGACCGCACACGCTCGATGGCCTTCAAGGACGCCGACGTGATCGTGGTCGTGGGAACGCCGTTCGACTTCCGCATGGGATACGGCAAGCGCATCTCCGACGGCGCGATATTGGTCCAGATCGACCGGGACTATCGAACCGTCGGAAAGAACCGTGACATCTCATTGGGTCTCGTCGGCGATCCAGGTGCGATCCTGGGTGCAGTACTCCAGGCGGCCTCCGAGATGATCGATGAGGACAAGCGCCTCGCACGCAAGCAGTGGATGGAGCAGCTTCGTCAGGCTGAGGCGCTCGCCCTCGAGAGGATCATGCCCCTCCTCAGATCCGACGCGTCACCGATCCACCCATATCGTGTGGCCTACGAGCTCAACGAGTTCATGATCGAGGACACGATCTATATCGGGGATGGTGGTGATGTCGTTACCATCTCGGCACAGGCCGTTCGCCCACGCCAGCCTGGCGGCTGGATGGATCCGGGCGCGCTCGGGTCGCTCGGAGTTGGGACCGGATTCGCGCTGGCGGCAAAGCTGGCGCACCCACACAAGGAAGTGCTCTGCTATTACGGAGACGGTTCCTTCGGAATGACGGCCTTCGACATCGAGACCGCCAATCGCTTCAACGCCCCCTTCCTGGCGGTCATCGGCAACAACTCGGCGATGAACCAGATCCGATATGGACAGATCTCGAAGTACGGCGAAGAGCGCGGCAGCGTCGGCAACCAGCTCGGCGACGTGCCATTCTCACGTTTCGCGGAGATGCTCGGTGGTTTCGGCGAAGAGGTGCGCGAGGCTGCTGAGATCCAGCCTGCTCTCCAACGTGCCAGACAACAGATCGACAAGACCGGCAAGTCGGCCGTAGTGAATATCTGGGTTGACCCTCGCGAGTACGCCCCCGGCACGAAGGCGCAAACGATGTACAAGTGATCGGACACGCGCAACCCTCACGCCGATGACGCGTACTCGAAGGGTCGCGATCACGACCGATCATGGGCGCACTGGGACAACCACGAGAATGTGCTGGAGGACAGGATGGACAAGGCACTCACCGGCGTTCGCATCCTCGACTTTACCCACGTCCAGTCAGGGCCAGCATGCACGCAACTGCTGGCCTGGTTCGGGGCAGACGTCATCAAGGTCGAACGACCCGGGGTAGGGGATGCAACGCGGGCACAGCTCCGCGACATCCCAGACGTGGACAGTCTCTACTTCACGATGCTCAATCACAACAAGCGCTCCATCACGCTCGATACCAAGAACGAGACCGGTAAGCAGATCTTGGAACGTCTCGTGAAGCACTGCGACGTGCTGGTCGAGAACTTCGCACCGGGCGCGCTTGCCCGCATGGGTTTCGGTTGGGAGCGCATCCAAGAGCTGAACCCACGGATGATCATGGCATCGGTGAAGGGATTCGGCCAAGGTCCGTATCAGGAGTACAAGGTGTACGAGAACATCGCCCAATGCGCGGGCGGTGCCGCGTCGACGACCGGGTTTCTCGATGGACCACCCACGGTCTCGGGTGCGCAGATCGCTGATTCCGGCACGGGACTGAACCTGGCGCTCGGGATCGTTGTCGCGCTGTTCCAACGCCAGATCACAGGGCGCGGCCAGAGGGTGCAAGCGGCCATGCAGGATGGCGTGCTGAACTTGTGCCGGGTCAAGCTGCGCGATCAGCAGCGACTGGAACGTGGGCCTCTCAGGGAATACAGCCAATTCGGCCGCCGTATCCCATTCGATGAGGCAGTACCGAGGGCAGGGAACGATTCCGGAGGAGGCCAGCCTGGATGGATCCTCAAGTGCAAGGGATGGGACACCGACCCCAACGCCTACGTGTACTTCATCACCCAAGCACCGGTCTGGGACAAGATCTGCGATGTGATCGGGAAGCCCGAGTGGGTCAGCGATCCAGGGTACGCAACTCCGGCCGCTCGCTTGGACAAGCTTGCTCAGATATTCGACGAGATAGAGGGGTGGACCAAGACCAAGACGAAGTTCGAGGTGATGGACATATGTAGCGCGGTCGATATCCCGTGCGGGCCGGTTCTTTCGATGAAGGAACTCGCCGAGGACGAGGCTTTGCGCGCGACCGGCACCATCGTCGAGGTGGAGCATCCGAAGCGGGGTACGTACGTGTCTGTGGGGAATCCCATCAAGCTCTCAGATAGCTCGACGGAAGTAGCGCGGGCCCCGTTGCTCGGCGAGCACACGGACGAGATCCTCAGTGATGTGCTCGGTGTTTCCGAGAGCGAGCTCCAGGAGATCAAGGCATCCGGTGCTGTTGGCGAACCACCGCCCATGGTGACCGAGTAGCCACGGGAGGCGCCACGACGCGCGATGGGCAGGAGCGGCATCCGCGGAGGATCACAGCGCGAACCGCGGATCCGGCTGGTCACAGCAGCAGTGTGCACACCCTGAGAGGGAGATGTCATGCGGCTAGTCGTTCACGGCCAGCGGGCCTTCGGTAAGGCGGTGCTCGAAAGGTTGTTGCATCGTGGCGACAACGTCGTCGCGGTCTGTTCTGCACCGGAAGGCGAAGCCGGAGAAGACGCGCTCGTTGCTCTCGCGAGAGAGGCGGGCCTGCCCTTGTACCTGCCGACGTCTTGGAAGACTCCGGAGGCGCTGCAGCTGATGGAGTCCCTGGAAGCAGACATCTGCATGATGGCGTACGTCCTGCTGCCTGTGCCTGAGCCGGTCCTGAACGCGCCCAGGTTCGGCACGTTCCAATACCATCCCTCGTTGCTCCCGCTGCACCGAGGGCCCTCCTCGGTCAACTGGGCGATCTCCGTCGGAGACACGATGACGGGGCTCACCATCTTCTGGCCAAACGAAGGCTTGGACGAGGGACCGATCTTGCTGCAGAAGACCTGCGAGATCGGACCGAGCGAGACCGTCGGAGACGTCTACTTCAAGAAGCTCTTCCCGATGGGTGTGGACGCGATGATGGAGAGCCTCGACCTGGTGAAGGCGGGAGTGCTCCTCAAGCACGGGCAGGATCTCGACGCCGGTTCCTACGAGTCCTGGTACGACAAGTCGATCGCGGAGCTCGATTGGGATCAACAGATCGCCGACGTCTTCGCCAAGATCCGTGCGGCCGACCCCGCGCCCGGAGCGTGGGGCACCATCAAGGGGAAGCGCGTGGATATCTTCGATGCCGCGCTGGTCGACGGCCATGGGGAACCAGGTGAAGTGCTCGCCATCTCAGGTGAGGGAGTAGTCGTTGCCGCGCATGGTGGGGCAGTTCTTGTCGGACGCATGCGAGGTGAACGACGCGAAAAGGAGCCGGCAGGGGATCTCGCCACTGAGCTCGGCATCTCTGTCGGTGACACGTTCCGCGTCCAGGCAGTTGCGTAGAACTTGAGGTGATCGAACGTCGTGAGTTCGCCGCACCCCGAGTCCATCGACTGGTCAGCCACTCTGTAGGGCATCGACAAGAAGGACGCTCCTCATGCCGGCGCGGAGCCATCGATGACGGTCCGGAGAGTCGGCCCGAGGACCTTCATAGCGGTGATCTCGTTGGGAGGCGTCGGGATGACCCTTGGGATCCAAGCTGTGGCGCCCGCCCTCCCCGAATTGCAGCGCCAGCTCGGGCTCAGCGACAGCCGGATCGGGTTGGTCACCACGGCCTACGTACTTCCGGGCGTCTTCCTCGCTGTTCCGCTGGGCATCCTGGGGGACCTTGTCGGGAGACGCCTTCTCTTCTGTGTCGCTCTCACGGCCTCCGGTGTTGCGGCGATCATCGAGGGGATCACCACCAGCTTTCCGCTGCTGCTAGCGATGCGAGCCGTTCAGGGGAGCTGTTTCGCGGCGGTACTGCCGCTGACGATCACCCTGTTAGGGGCGGAGTTCAGCGGGCCCCAGAGGATCCGAGCGTTCGTCGGGAGGAACTCCTTCCTCGCCGCCGGCGACGTCGTTCTGCCCATCGTGGGTGCTTTGGTGGTGGGGATCTCATGGAGGGCTCCTCTTTTCATGCAGGCCGTGACGATCCCGCTCGCCATCCTGTCCTTCATGATCATGGACGAGTCGCGCACGTATCTGGGTGGAGAACGGCACTACGCTCGAGACCTCTCTCGCGTACTGCGTACCGAACCTAGCCTGTCGACGACTCTCCTTGCGCAGTTCGGCCGCTTCTTCTTCAAGTTCGTGATGCTTGGCTACCTTCCCATCCTCCTCGTCAAGGAACGGGATGCTTCCGTGACGCAGGTGGGGCTCGTCATATCTCTGGCCGCTGTCGTCACCCTTCTGACGACTACGCGAGTCCCCGCGATCATCCGAAGGGTTCGCCCGTCCGCGGCGGTCCTAGGAAGCTTCTTAGGGATCGCGACCTCCATCGTCGTCTTCGCTCTTGCCCCAGACTGGCGGTGGGCACTTGCCGGCGCTGCTATCTACGGGGTCGGGGATGGGGTGCTGGCGGTCCTCTCGGACATGTACGCGAGTCACACCGCCAGGTCGCACCTGCGCGCTGGCATGGTATCCGTCAGTCAAACGGCTCGGAACCTTGGCAAGCTGTCATCGCCGGTCGCAGTCGCGGCGTGCGTCGCCGCTTCCTCCCTGCAAGTGGCCTTTCTGGTCATGGCCGTTGTGGGCGTTGCCCTTGCTCCGATGATGTCTCCGCTGCGCAGGTTGGATCACGAGCTGCGATCCTCGTCAACGACTGAAGGTCAGGCAGAAATGAAGGGCGTACCGCCCGGGGCCGACCCTCTTGAAAGGGATCGGGAATGACCAACCCTCGATGCGTAGAGTAACGGTGTCGTCCGATCAGGAGGGATGTCATGGCGGTCGTGATCGTGATGCTATGGGAAGGGCGGACCGTCGAGCAGAAGCGTGACCTGGCGAGGGCGATCACCGACGCGGTAGAGGAGCACGCCGGCATAACTCGGGAGAGCCTGCAGGTCGTGATCCAGGACTACCCGCGCGAGGATTGGGCGACGGGGGGAGTCCTGGCCATCGACAAGGATGCTGAAGCGGGAGGCGAAGACCATACCTAGCCTGGTCGCGGAGCCCAGTTAACGCTTGTCGGCGAATCTGGGGAAGACGACTTCGGCGAACTCCTCTAGCTGCTTTCGGTGGTCGTCGACCGACCCGATCGGTAGCAGCATGCAGAACTGCGTCACCCCCGCCCGGCTCAGAGCATCGATCCGATCTGCCCCCTTGTCGGGCTCCGTGATCAAGCTGAAGGCGTCGATGCACTCCTCGGTAACGTACGGGGCGGCCGCGGTGCTGCCGCCCTGCAGATACATCGACTTGATCGCTTGCACGACCCCGTCCGACACCTCGATGGCCTCCAATACTCCACGAGGTGCCTCACCGACGAAGTGGGCGATCCACGGTTTGATCGCCTCGCGTTTGGCCGCAGGGCGCTCGGTGAGGTAACAGCTGATCCAGCAGACGACTTCCAACTCACCGAGGTCGCGCTTCGCGCGCTTCCCTCCAGCGCCGACGTGATCCCATACATAGCGCATGCCCGCGGCGGTAGACAGTCCACCGATGATGACTCCGTCGGCCACTTCGCCCGCAGCCTGAAGGATGCGCGAGCCACGGCCCCCGATATACAAGCGGACCTCCGGCGCCGCAGCCGTTCGAAGCTCGACATCTCGAACGCCATAATGATCGCCCACGTAGGTCGTCATCGTGCCGGTAAGAAGGCGGCGAACGATCTCGAGGGTTTCCCGACAGCGCTCGGAATCGTGGGAGCCATCGATCCCCAGCGGACTCAGGAGCTCCCGGCGGTTGCCTGCGCCGATCCCGAGGTGGATCCGGCCGGGCGCGGCTTCATGCAAGGTCGCGACCGCTCTCGCGGTCATCGCAGGATGTCTCGTGTAGGGGTTGGTAACCCCGATCCCAAGCGCGATCCGTTCGGTGGCCTGAGCGGCCAACCCCAGGATCACGTAGGGATCGCGATAGAACGTCTGGTCGGTGATCCATGCGTGATCGAACCCAAGCTCCTCCGCGAATCTCACGAGCCCGACGTGCTTTCGAAAGTCCTCGCTGAGGATCTGCGCAAAGCCGAATCGCACGGTTCGCCCCCGAGATCTCTTCTTCGCTGCCCTACGAACAGAGCGCCATGGCCGCGTGAAGGATCGTGGCCGCAGCGGCTTCACAGTCATCGACAGAGATCGCGTCGGTCCCCACGAGACCCTCACCCGTGAAGTCGCGCTTCCCGGGACCGAACATCGGCGTGGGAATGCCGACGGAACATGCGTAACCCGCATCGAACGTGTTGAGACTCCAGAACGTCTCCGACCTCCGTCCTTGCGACGTGAGGCCCTCGAGCAAGTGCCGCACCACACGTGAGTCGGGGGAAACCGCCGCCGGCAGCATCGACGCTCCCCCTTCGACGTCAACCTCCGCAATCTGCTCATCCGAGAGATGAGAACGGAGGTCGTCGATGACGGTCGAGGGGTCCTCCCCGGGGAGGAGACGACGATCGATGACGATATCCACCCTCTCCGGGATGGTGTGGGGGGCCACGGGAAAACAACGCACCTGGTACGGAGTGATCGTCACTCCGCCCAACTCGGGATGGGCTTCCGGCAGAGACACCGACCGGAGGGCGCGGACCACATCCGCGGCGCCCTCGATCGGATTGAGCCCCAACCACGGTTGGCTGGAGTGGCATGAGCGACCTCGCACGGAAACCTCGATGTCAACGCGCCCTCGGTTGCCGAGCGAGACGCGCAGATCCGTTCCGAAGGCGACGATCCCGTGAGCGGCGCGGAGGCGCAGATCGTCGATGACGCGCCGTGATCCATCGTGCGAGCTCCTGCCCTCACCGTTGACGGCGATCCACACGGGCTGCTTGAGATCTCGAGGCAGCGAACGGACCGCGGCGATCGCGCTCGCCATCGGACCCTTGTTCTGAGTCGCTCCCTGACCAACCCCGCATGGTCCGGAGAGACCGTAGAGCTCTCCGTCGGCGATGGTTCCGACGTTGGGATCGTCCATGAGGTTGGAATGCTGCGAGACGATGTATGTCTGGATGAGGAGCCCGTCGGCACCCTCGGGACCGAAGCGAACAGCCACGTCTCCCAAGTCATGACGCCGAACCTCATCGGGTTGCAGTTCCTCGATAGAAGGCATCACCACGTCATCGATCGCCTTCACGATCCTCGCATCGCCGGGGGCCAGCTCCGTTTCTCCTAGCGGAACCTGAGTATCTGCGCGCAACAGATCGACCAAGAAACGCTCCATCCAGGCGCGGTCGATGCTCACGCCGCAAGACCCGGCAGGAGTTCATCCAAAGCCCGCTCCATCTGCCCCTTCTGATCGAAGGAGGCGAAGCGGATGATGGGGATGTCCACGCCTCGAGTCCGGTATTCTTCCACACGCGACGCGATGTGCTCGGGGGTCCCATACGCTCCCCAGACGTCCATCACTTCCGGCTTCGTGTCGGTGGAGTAGTACTCGTCCAAGAACCGCTTAGCTTCGCGGCGCGCGGTCGTCTCGTCGTTCTGGATGTTGATCATCAGGTGGACGGCCGAGGAGAGCGACCCGCTCTCGCGTCCCAGGCCCTCCGCCAGCCGTCTGATGTCTCCCCATCTCGCCCCGAAGTCATCCGGTGATACGACGGTCGACATCCATCCATCCGCCATCCTGGCGACACGTTCGATCGCTCTCTGGTAGCGCTCGGCGCTCAGCTTCGACGGATCCGGATTGCTGGCGATCCAGATCGGACACGGATCCTGGACGGGCTTGGGTTCGAGGTCGATGGTTGGGAATCGCCAGTACCGACCTTCGTGCGACGTGGGTCCCGACCACGCCTTCCGGATGAGTTCGATGCCTTCTTCCAGGCGCCCGACGCGCTCGTTGCCCGTCACGCCCATGGCCTGCAACTCAGCCGCGAAGTTGGCGCCGCCCCTTCCTGTAGGTGCTCCCAGACACACGGCCAGTAGGGATCTTCCCCCCGAGATCACATCGAGGCTGGCCCACTGGCAGGCGAGCAGTACGGGGTTCCGAAGGGGGAACGTTGCCATGCAGCAGACACCGAGCTTGAGGCGGACCGTCCGAGCTGCCAGTGCAGACATCGTCGCTATCGCTTCCAAGCGAGGCTTCGCGATCAAGCCGTCGCCGACCCATACGGAATCGAAGAATCCCGATTCCTCTGCCTGGGCGGTCAGCGAATAAAGCTCCTCTACCGTCGTCGCCCCAAACAGCACACCGCGGTTCGGAAGACTCAGCCCTATCGATCTCGACATAGGCCCTCCATGGTCACAACCTTGCGCTTCGAGTTGGACCAGTCATGCTGGCCCGTCTCCGCTCTGGAAGGCGGTCAGTGCCAGCGTTGGTGTGCGGGGTGGCGCGTCGAAAGCGAACAGGTTTCTCGCGCAAAGGAAGCAGCGACCTCGGTTGTGGGGACCCGGTTGCGACCGAAGCATTCTCCGAGCATCGTATACAATCTCGTGGTTCCAGCCCGCCCCGCCTCCTCCGCTTGACAGGCAACGACCCGGGTTGTATACAATCCGCGCATGTGGCTCGTGCACGTATCGGTGGGCTTGCCTAGCCCACGTATGTCATGAGTGTGGCCGCCCCGAGCGCCACTGTGCCGAGAGCAGAAGAGCGTGCTCTTGAATTCGCCTTCATGTTCTACAGCCTCCTTGATATCCCTCTGGAAGACATCATCTCGGCCATCCGGCACGGCGAGGATGCCGGCGTCCACTATGCCGTCCTTGGGCAGTCGGCAGTGCGGGACTGCTTCGTAGGGCTCGCTCAGATAGCGAACGAGACGAAACGGATCCATCTCGGCACGAATATCGTTCCGATCTACACGCGGACCCCCACCGACCTGGCCATGTCCGTCATCACGTTGAACGAGGTCACGGGAGGGCGGTTCCGGCTCTTGGGCCTAGGAACCGGCGGACGCCTCAAGATCGAGCCCAACCACGGCGTCAAGGTGGAGAGGCCGGCAGAGAGGATGAAGGAGTACATCGAGATCATCCGCGGGATCCTCGCGGGCAAGCGACTGAAGTACGAGGGAGAGTTCTTCAAACTGGACAACGCCTGGATCCCTGCCACGCACGGGATCGGGGGGGCTGCCAGCGATATGGCACAGCAGGTGAGCGTGCCGATCTATATCGGCGCGACGGGCCCCAAGGTCCTTCGCGTAACCGGCGCGTATGCGGACGGAGTGGTATTCAACTCGCTCTCTACGCCGGAATACATCGAGTGGGCCAAAGGGGTCCTCCGCGAGGGAGCCGAGTCGGTGGGTCGCGATCCAACCGAGATCAAGATGGGAGCCAGCATGGTGATGGCCGCCAACCCCGATCCCGAGAAGGTTCGGGCGGCAGCGCAGCGGGCTTGCCTCTACTACGTGCGTGAGAAGCACCACCAGTTCACGATGGCCAAGGCTGGGCTGGGCGAACGTCATACGCAGATCCGTGAGACCTACCTCAAGGGAGACGTTGATGGCGCACTCAAGCTCTTGGACGACGATGTCTTGAGCAAGATCGCCTTTGTCGGAACGCCGGAGAAGGTGCGAGAGAGGATCCGCGAATACCAGCGGCTTGGCGTTTCGCTGGCCGTCATCCGCCATGTCGTGGATCGCGAGACGGGAAGCGCTCCCATCCTTGACAACCTCGACGCCATCGCCCCGCTCATCCAGTAGCCGAGTCCGACCGTGGATGGACCAAGCCCGAGCATCCGGGGGAATGGGGAGAAACACACATGACGCTCAGCGTGCAGATCGACGGCTTGGACATGTCCTTCAGCACGAGTGGGTCCGGCACCATCCATGTCCTCGACGATGTCAGCCTGACTCTCGAGCCCGGAGTCTTCTGCAGCATCGTGGGTCCGAGTGGATGTGGAAAGTCAACGATGCTTCGGATCATCGATGGTCTCATCGCGCCCAAAGCAGGGTCGGTGAAGATAGGAGATATCCCCGTGCGAGGCCCGTCACTCGATCGCGGGTTCGTGTTTCAACACTTCAACCTCCTACCGTGGCGGACCGTTCTGGGGAACGTGGAGTTCGGCTTGGAGAATCTCGGCGTCGACAAGGAGGAGCGGCGAAAGCGCTCCCAGCATTGGCTCGAAGTGGTCGAGCTCGAGGACTTCAAGACCTACTATCCGTCCCAGCTCTCTGGGGGTATGCAGCAGCGAGTCGGTCTCGCTCGCGCGCTTGCCATCGAGCCCGAGATCCTGCTCATGGACGAGCCTTTCGGCTCGGTTGACGATCAAACCCGCATGTTGCTTCAGGTGGAACTTCTTCAGATCTGGGAACGCGATCACAGGACGGTCATCTTCGTCACGCATGACATCGAAGAGGCGCTGTTCCTGTCGGATCTTGTCGTGGTCATGAGCCCAAGACCTGGTCGCATCATCCGGATGCTCGATGTCCCGTTCGGCCGGCCTCGGACGGACGCACTCCGCGGAGAAGCCGAATTCGCTCGGCTCAAGCAAACGGTGTGGGAGGAGCTCAAGAGCGGAGGGGCTGCGGGGAGGAACGGGGAGCAACAGCTTGGCTGATTCGCTCACGAAGGCCAAGGCGAAGCTGCGAGCGGGCAACCAGAACCGCGCTCTTCGGGTCCCGAGCCAGTCTCGCTTGAGGCGCGCCCTCTCGACGAAGTGGATGCTGCGACTGCTGGTATGGGGGGGAGCTCTCGTCCTGTGGCAGATCGTCGCGATCGTCAAGGGACCCTTCTACGCCCCCACGCTGCAAGCAACGGCCCTCGGGATAGGCGACGCGTTCGCGAACGGCTACTACTGGACGCTCCTGGAATCCCTTCGGCAGATGATCATCGGGTATCTATTGGCGCTCGTCGTCGCCATCCCTTTGGGAGCTCTCATGGGTCGCTTCCACGTGGTTGATGACTTCTTCTCGCCATGGGTCAACACCTTGTTCGTCACCAGCAAGGAATCACTGATCCCGTTGTTCGTCATCGCCTTCGGTACTCAGCTTGGATACCGCGTTGCCGTTGTCATCCTGTTCGCCTTCTTCTTCCCTGTTATGAATACGGCCGCCGGCGTGAGGTTCGTAGATCAGAAGTTCGTTGAAACGGCCCAAGCGTTCTGCACGACACGACGGAGGATGTTCACGCAGATCTACCTGCCTGCTGCTGCTCCCTTCGTCGTGGCGGGAGCCAGGCTGGGACTGGGGATGGCCTTCAAGGGGTTCGTGATCGCCGAGATCTGGATCGTCTCCGGCACCGGAAGGTTACTCGTGGAGAGCGGCTCCCTTCGGATGCTGGACACGTATTTCGCGATCGCGCTCATGATCGCTGCGTTGGGGGTTGGCAGCAACGAGGCGCTGAAGGCGCTGGAACGGCGCCTGCGGCCCTACGCTCGGATGGAAGCCCAGGAAGCCGAGGGCCTCATACCATGAGGCGACGGATCAATTGGAAGCAGATCGCCCGATGGATCACTTCCATACTCGCATTCTTCCTCATCTGGCAGGCCCTCGGCACGGTTGGTGGGCTCTTCTACGTCAGGCCCCCGAGTGCGGTCCTGCCGGCCCTGTGGGACGAGATCCTCCACGGAGAGATCCTCACGGCGGCTCTCGGGACACTGCGCGTGGCGGTCGGGGCGTTCATCGTCGGCGCGACCCTTGGAGTGACCATCGGAACCCTCACCGGGGTATCGGTGAAATGGTCGTGGGTGGTGGATCCGTTGGTGAGTGCGGGCTGGGCGGTGCCGATCGTCATGTTCATCCCCATCATCTCGATCTACGCCGGGCTGGAAACCACGGCAAAGATCCTCCTGACGGTTCTCATGAATATCTTCGTGATCATCGTCAATACGTCGACCGGCGTCAGAGAAGTGCCTTCGGATGTCAAGGAGATGGCTCGGTCCTTCGGGGTGACACGGGGAGGCATGTACCGGAAGATCATCTTCCCATGGGCGAGTCCATACATCCTCACAGGGCTGAGGCTGGGGCTGGGGCGCTCCGTCCAGGGAGCCATCCTGGCCGACCTGTTCCTTCGTGCTGACAACTTCGGTCTCTACATCGTGAATGCTGCAAGCTCCTTCAACCTGGAAGTCCTGCTTGGCGCCGTGTTCTTCATCACCGTTGTCGCGGCCGGCACGATGTTGATCGCCCGAGCCGTTGAATGGTGGCTTCTGAGATGGAAGGGGGTATGAGAGCCGTCAGCGGAATGAGGCCTGGGGCTCGTTAGCGGGAATGGAGTCTCGGGAGTGCCCTGCGAGTTGGCCCCTCTGGAGCGGGAGGAGAGATGATGGCTGAGCGAGGTCGAGCCCCGAAACTGCTGGCTGTGGCGGCAGTGCTGGTTCTCATCGCGACCGCATGCGGCGGCGATGAAGACGACCCCAGTGCTACGGGGGACACGGTTGCTGGCGAAGCCAATTACGGCGAGGTCAAGATCGTGCTCTCAAGCAGCGGGGTCGAAGACAAAGTTCCTCAGGCGGGAGCCTGGAGATTCGGTGCTGATTTCGGCTTCCCCGACCAGGACGAAGGCGATATCCAGGCCGTCGAGTCGCACGCAACGGCTACTCAGCTCTTCTTCTCGGGGGAAGCCGACGTCCTCGAAGCGACCTTCATCGTCGTTCCGCAGCTGGTGGAACAAGGACAGGATGTGAAGGCCTTCTGTCCGGAAGAGGTAGACACACTCGAGCATCTGATGGGAGTCGGGATCAGCGACATAGCCGACATCACGGATCCCGATATCCGTGTTGGCATCGACAGCCCCGGCGGGCTCATCAACTATCTGATGAACCATGTGTTTCGCGCGAGAGGCCTTACCGATGACGCGGGCGAACCTCTCACCGTTGACGATCTCGAGAACGTGATCATCCTCGAGGATGGTGGTCTGCGGCTTGCCGCGCTTGCCTCAGGTGACATCAATGTCGGCTCACTGGATCTCTTCGAACAAGAAGCTCTGACGAAGCAGCTCGGCGACGAGGCAGACGTCAACGTGCTGAGCGTCACCGCCCAGGACATCGATAGTGCGGTTGGCAGCGTCTTCATCGCGAAGACCGAGTGGATCGAGGAGGACCCTGCCAGAGCCGCCGCGTTCTGCGCCATGGTCCTGCATTCCACCCGAACCCTCGCAGGCGACTTCGATATGTATCTGGAGTGGGCCACGGAGATGAGCGCTCTCGAGCCGGATGTGGAGCTCACCAGAGCGGTTTGGGAGTTCAGTCGAACGAACGGTGTATGGCCCTACGACGCGAGTGCCTTGGCCGAGGAGATCGTCACGACGGACATCCAGGTCCTCGTCGACTCGGGTCTCCTGGAGGAATCGGCCCTGTCGCTGGCGTATGAGGATCTGGTGGACCCGGGCCCAGCAGAGCAGGCCACCGAGATGCTCGGCGGTCCGGTTGAGGACGTGTCCGAGCTGGGTGGATGACGTCTGGTCGCATCCCAAGCCAGCTCATTGGTCGTCAGCGGCGTCGGGTCAGGGGTGACGGAGCGAGCGCGGGTGATGGATCGCGCTCGCTCCGAGCTCCTTCTTCAGGCGCGCCGCGGAGGGCTGTGGGCCGGGGGAGCGTGCTGTGACTGATCCCATGCAGCGATCAGCCGACCTCCTTCTCGAGGACGCGGCCAACGCCATGCGGGAAGGGGCACTCTCTCCCCACGACCTCCTCGAGGCGTGCCTCTCACGGATGTCGCAGGTAGAGCCGACGGTGAGGGCATTCGCGTTCATCGACGCGGAACGTGCCTCTCGGGACGCGGAATCGCTGAGCGTGGAACTCCGGAGAAGCGGCCCCCGGAGCCCGCTGCATGGGATCCCGATGGGGATCAAGGACATGATCGATGTCGAAGGGATGCCCACCCGCGCGGGTTCACACGTCCTTGATGATGAGCCGATCCCCGAAGATGCTCCCGTCGTCAAACGGCTGAGAGAGGCCGGGGCGCTGATCATCGGCAAGACCACCACGCACGAGTTCGCAGCTGGGATCACGACTCCCCCGACGCGTAACCCTTGGGATCCCAGTCGCATCCCGGGCGGTTCGAGCGGCGGCTCCGCCGCAGCCGTCGCGGCCGGCGAGTGTCTAGCCGCGCTCGGCACCGATAGCGGAGGATCGATCAGGGTGCCGGCCGCGTTCTGCGGGGTTAGTGGGTTGCGCCCACGTATCGCCTCTGTTCCGACAGAGGGGATCATCCCTCTCTCGTGGACCCACGACACGTGCGGTCCGATGGCTCGCAGCGCGGTGGATCTCGCCCTCGTATGGCGTGTCATCGCCGCCGATGCCGAAGTGAGCACGAGCTTGCCTATCTCGGGGATGGACATCGGCATCTTGCATCCTCTGCAGACGATCCTCGAAGTAGAACCGGAGGTTGAAAAAGCCACCTACCGTGCGGCCCAGGTCCTGGAGGCCGAGGGAGCTCGTCCCCACGACGTTCAGCTCGCACCATTCAGGGAGTGGGATGTGCCCAGGAAGATGGTGGTCGTCTCGGATATGCTCGCCCTCCACCAAGAGGCCGGTTGGTTCCCGCAGCGTGCAGACCGATACTCCGAGGACACTGCTGCGTTCCTTCGCAAAGGCGAGGCGATCACGGGAGCGGATCTCGTGCTCGCCCGGCGGAAACTCCAGGGCCTGGGCGAACAGTTCCTCGGGCTCTTCGACGAGGTCGACGTCGTGTTGGTGCCCACAGCGATCCGCTCAGCCCCCACGTTCGAAGAAGCGGCTCGAAGGGCGGCACCCGCTCAGCCTGCGGCAGGCCTCTCATTCGAGGACACGCGACCGCTGGTTCCCGATGTCCTGCGAGCTACCGGACCGATCGGTTGGTGTGGCCTTGTTTCGGTCAGCGTGCCATCCGGTTTCTCGTCAGAGGGCCTGCCACTGGGATTGCAGTTCGTGGCTCGCGACGAATCCACGGCGCTATCGGCCGCAGCTCGCTATCAGGCTTTGACCGACTTCCACGAAGCACGGCCGCCGATCCACGGGCTCGTGTCCGATTAGCCGCCGGTGATGGCCATGAACCACGGGACACCGAGGATGGTTGCGACCAGCCACCCGCTGGCCGCTTCGGCGGCGCTGGGCGCGTGGGAGCGAGGTGGAAATGCGGTCGATGCGGCTGTCGCCGCCGCCGCGATGCTCACCGTAGTGGATCCCAGGTCGACGGGTATCGGAGGAGACCTCTTCGCTCAGGTATGGCTCGAAGGTGCCGGGGCTCCCGTCTGCCTCAGCGCCGCCGGTCCGGCACCCGCCGGCCTCTCCATGGAGGCTCTCCACGCAGCGGGTTTCCAACAGATGCCTACCGCGGGACCGTGGACGATCACGGTGCCGGGGTCCGTTGCCGGCTGGGAGGACTTGGTCAGGACGCACGGGAACCTCGACCTGGCGGCGATCCTCGATCCGGCCATACGAACGGCGCGCGAAGGCGCCCCGGTCGCCCACTTCGTCGCCGAGGAGTGGGCAGCCTGCGTCGGGAAGCTCCAGGGGAGCGAGGAGGCTGCGCGGACCTTCCTTCCGGCTGCGACGGCGCCGAAGGAAGGGGACCGATTCGCCAATCCCGCGCTCGGTGAGGTGCTGAGACGCATCGCAGACGAAGGGGCTGATTGCTTCTATCGCGGGGAGATCGGGGAAGCGATCGGAGAGACGGTGGAAGCGGCCGGTGGACCCATGCGGGCAGGCGATATGGCCTCGTGGTCGGGCCCCGAATGGGACCAGCCGATTCGGCTGCGCTACAGAGGTTTCGACGTGTACGAGTTGCCCCCACCAGGGCAGGGTCTGGTCACGCTTCAAGCGCTTGGGATCTACGAAGGGTTCGAGTCTCCCGACGTGATCGCTGAGGATCACCTCGCCATCGAGTCCTTGAAGATGGGGTTCGCCGATGCCGATCGGTTCGTCACCGACATGCGGTTCCATGACGTTCCCGTGACGGCCCTCCTATCCGCCGAGTACCTCGCCGACAGGCGCAGACACGTGGATCTGATCCGAGCCGGTTGGGCTCACGCCGGTAACCCGAGCGACACGGTGTACGTGGCAACCGCCGACACCGACATCTCTTGCTCACTGATCCAGTCGCTCTACGAGGGATTCGGTTCGGGCGTCGTCGTGCCGGGTACCGGGATCGCTCTGCACAACAGAGGCGCGGGGTTCGTCATGGACGAGGATCACGTGAACCGACCCGAGCCTGGCAAGCGGCCGTACCACACGATCATCCCGGCGATGCTCGGCGATGACAGAGGGTTCTTCGGCTGCCTCGGGGTCGTGGGAGGGTTCATGCAACCGCAGGGTCAGTTCCAAGTGATACGAAACCTCTTCGATCGAGGGATGTCCCCTACCGCCGCCGTAACAGCCCCGAGGTTCCGGTTTACTTCAGGGCGCTCGGTTGCCTTCGAACCTGCCTATGACCAGCGAGTCATGGAGGCGCTCGGCACGCGGGGCCACGAGGTATCCGAACTGAAGCGGTTCGAAGCCGGTGGTGCTCAGATGGTCCTGCGGAGCGAGGGTGGCTTCGTAGGAGCCTCCGATCCCCGCAAGGACGGCATCGCGAGAGGCATGTGAACTCCGAGATGCCCTCGATCCGATGGTGCTCGGTTGGTGGGCGATCGCACCATCCACTCGGGAATTGCCACCGATCGCGATGTCGGCATATCGTCCTCCGACCCGAGTCGACATGAGGGGTTGATCTCGTGGCGGGAATGCGATCCGTCGTCCTCGAGGACGTGCATCTGCTCCGCGGAGCTCGCGAAGATCCTGTGGTCTGCGATCTCTACGTGGCCGACGGGATGATCGCCGAGATAGACGAGTCTCGCAGCTCCCGGCAAGCAGCCGATACTCGCCTGGACTGTTCCGACAGCGTAGCGATCCCTGGACTTGCGAACCTGCACCTCCACTGCCGGCCGGGACGAGCGTTGAGCGACGGGATGCCCGTCCACGATTGGCACCGCCGCGTGGATCTCGTATCCCGGCACATGACGCAGGACGACGCCTTCGTGGGAGGACTGGTTGCTCTTGGCGAGCTGTTGCTTGCGGGAGTCACGAGCGCGGTCACGATGACGAGGCGTTTCACCGGCGCGGCGATGGCTGCAGAGGCCCTCGGGATCCGTGCGGGGATCGTCCCCCTTGCCGGCGACGGTGGTGGTGTCGAGCGAGGTGATCTGGATGACCTGACCACCGCCCTCGAGTCGGTTACCTCCTATCGCTCAGAGGGTGGGCGCGTGCAGATGTGGTGCGGTTTCGACAGCCCCTTGACGACGAGTTTGGAGGGCATGGGGAAGGTGGCAGCCGTTGCGAGGGAGCACGATCTGGGGATCCACACCCACATGGCGGAGAGCGAGTACGAGATACGAACCTTCCCAGAGAAGAGGGGGACCCCGGAACCCGAAGGCCTCGCGGCGGCGGGGCTTCTGACCTCACGGACCCTGTTGGCTCACTGCAACTGGCTGACCGATGAGCAGATAGAGCTGCTGGCCGCCAGCTCAACCTCGGTCGTCCACAATCCCACGAGCAACATGCGGTTCGCATCGGGGATCTGTCGAGCGGTCGATCTTCGAGATGCGGGCATCAAGGTGGCGCTGGGAACGGACGGAATGCTTTCGGGTTTCCAGCTGAACATGTTCGCTGCCATGCGCGCAGCGGCGATGCTGCAACGCATCACACGCCAGGATCCCACCGCGCTCAGCTCCGCTGACGTTTTCGAGATGGCGACAGCGGTTGCCGGGTCGATCCTGGGCACCGGGGCGGGGCTGATCGATGTCGGTGCCCCTGCGGATATCGCGATCCTGGACATGACTGGTCTGCACCTACAGCCATACCGCAGAGACCCCCTCAACGACAAGGACCTCCTCAATACGATCGTCTGGTGCGGACGGCCCTCCGATGTTCGTCATGTGATCTGCGCCGGTGAGGTGGTCGTGCGAGACCGGGAGCTCACCCGGATCTCGAATGCTGAGATCCGCCGGAAGTCCCAAGAAGCCGACGCTCGCCTCCGTCCTTTGATCGACTAGCGGTTGCAGCTGACCGTACCGTTCGAATCTTCACGCGGCGTCGCCGATCGAGGCCGTCGTCGCGCCGCAGGAGGCTGCATGCATCCAGAGGGCGCCACTCGTCGCTCTGCCGGTCAGAGGCCCGGGTTTGATGGAGGCGAGATGGTGTATACAATCCCGGCCCGCGATGCCGTTGAGGCGCGAGCCGACGAAGGGAGACGCCGGGTATGCCCGACTTCGAGAAGCGTGCTGAAGACATGGGTCTCGAGATCCCCGATTTCACGAAGATGCCGTACTTCGGATTGACGTACGGGAGCATGAAGTCGCATCACATCTTGGGCAATCTCTTGACCCTGAGTGGGCACGTGCCCGAGCTCCCCGATGGAGTCCTCATCCACACGGGCAGATTGGGCGCCGATCTCACGATCGAGCAGGGGTATGAGGCCGCGCGTCAGACCGCTTTGAATTGCCTCGGCGGTATCCGGTTGGCGGTCGGGTCGCTGGACAGGGTGAGATCCATCGTCCGGTCGCTCAATTTCGTCGTCTGCGTCCCTGAGTTCACGGACATCCATAAGGTCTCGAGCGGTTGCACGGACCTGTTCCGCGATGTCTTCGGTGAAGAAGCCGGACTCGGGGGCCGCGCGACCATCGGCGTAACGAGTCTCGCGCGCAACAACAGCTTCGAGTGCTGGCTCGATGTGGAGATAACGGCCTGAGACCATCTTCTTCGGATCACTGAGCGGTCCAGCCTCCGTCCACAGCCAACGTCGCTCCGAGGATGAATCGCGCCGCATCGGAAGCGAGGAACACGACTGCGGGAGCGATGTCGGAGACTTCGCCGATCCTCTTGGCAGGCGTACGTTGGATGAGACGTTGCATGTACTCGGGGTCGGCGTCGTAAGTCTCGTTGTTCATGCCCGTGTGCACATTGCCGGGAGCGACCGCATTGACGCGGATCCCACGTGATGCCAGCTCTGTTGCTAGTGAACGCACGAAGAGTTCTTGGGCACCTTTGGTCGCGCAGTATGCGGTCGATTGCGGAAACCCAACCTTTCCGGCCAGCGAGGTGATGACGATGATCGAGGAGCCCTCGCCCATATGAGGGAGAGCCGCCTGCGATATCGCGAACGGGGCGCGGACATTGACCGCCCACTGTCTGTCCAAGCTCTCGAGGGTCGCTTCCTCGAAGGGAACGGGCTCGAAGATGCCGGCGCTGTGCACGAGCACGTCGATCCGGCCGAATGATCCGACGGCTGTCTCGACGATCTGGCGTGGTGCCTCGTCGGTCGCGATGTCGACCAACACGCTGGTTACAGTCGCACCTGTCGCTGCTACGTCTCGTTCCGTGTCGCGCAGCCTGGTTGCGTCACGCGCGACGATGGTGACGTTGGCGCCTTCGCGAGCCATAGCACGGGCGATCTCGGCTCCCATACCGGAGCTCGCGCCGGTCACGATCACCGACTTGCCTTCCAGACTTCCGTTCGCGTAACCGCTCGTCGTCACTCCCGCCTCGAAAGCTCTTGCTATACTAATCGCCCCACGATCGGCTCTCGCTTGACGTTGCGTCCCCCTTTGGCAGGCATGTTCGGACCATGCGTGAACTCGTTGCGGGAGATAGAAACATGGGAAACCCGACCGCTCCTTCGACTCTCGTTCTCGGGTACGACGAGGTGCGTTCTCTCCTCGACGTGCCGACCGTTCTGGAGCAACAGCGTCGGGTGTTCATCGATCTGGCCGAGGAACGCGCCACCCTCTCTCCGAACCTCTGGCTTCGCCCACCGCTAGAGTCCCGCGGCTGGCTGAAGATCCTTGCTGGTTACGAGCCGGAGTCGCGCGCGCTCGGCTCGAAGATCGTCGCCCGTTTCCCCGAGAATCCGTCGGGCACGAACCTCGGAGCACTCATCGTGCTGTTCGATGACACGTCGGGGTTCCCCGTGGCGATCGTGGATGGAGTCCATATCACGGCGCTGAAGACCGCGGCGGGAGCGGCGCTGGCCACGGAGGTCCTAGCTCGTGACGACGCGAGATCTGTCGGGGTGGTGGGCAGCGGCGTGCTCGCGTGGTGGAGCCTGGCCTTCTTCGCGGTTGCTTGTCCGGCTCTGAGAGCCGTGTCCGTGTACTCGCGCTCACCCCAGCGACGCGAAGACTTCGCAGCCCGTGCCCACGATGGATTGGGTTACGACGCCTACCCGGTAGCCAGCGTAGGGGAGGCCACCCGGGATGCGGACGTGATCGTGACCGCGACGAACTCTCCCGATCGCGTGCTGTTGAAGGAACACATCCGCCCGGGGCAACACATCAACGCGCTCGGGATCCGTTCGGAGATCGCGCCGGAGGTCATGGCGGTTGCCAAGGTGTTTCCGGACGGGCGGAGCGAGTCACTGGGGGACGGGAAGTTCGCGGAAGCAGTTGCAGCCGGTGCAGCGAAGGTTGACGATCTCGGGCCGACGCTCGGAGAGCTTCTGTCGGGCCGCAAGCAAGGGCGATCCGACGATACCGAGATCACGCTCTTCGACTCGTCGGGCGTAGCGATCCAGGATCTCGTTTGTGCCCAAGCAGCGGTTGAGCTCGCGCGCGCGGCCGGGGTGGGCACAGAAGTTCACTTCCTTCCAGGGTGAGCACGAGCGTGCGCTGTGCCATCGCGACACCCCACCGGCTCGCTACCGACGCCGGCGAGGCCATCTTCCGCGACGGGGGGAACGCCATCGATGCAGCGCTGGCCGCCGCTGCTGCTCTGACGGTTGTCTATCCGCACCAATGCTCCATCGGCGGCGACATCATGGCGCTTCTTGCCCAACCGGATGGTGCGCTGACGGCACTCAACGGGTCGGGTGCTGCAGCTCTTGCATGCTCGCCAGAAACGCTTCGGCGACACTCACCTCAGATGCCGTTGCGAGGGCCGATGCCGATCACCGTACCTGGAGCGGTGGGGGCGTGGGGGTCGATGGCGAGGATGGCGCGACTTCCTCTGGCTGCCGCCCTCGCCCCCGCGATCGAGTTCGCTGCTGAAGGTGTCCCCGTCGCCAGATCGCTGGATCGTGCATTGCGTAACTCGTCGGAGCTTCTATCCGATCCGGGCATGGGATCGACATTCTCGGTCAACGGCCAGCCGCTGACCGAAGGTGAGCTGCTGCGACAACCATCCTTGGCGAGTTCGCTTCGAAGCATCGCAGCCGATGGCGCGTCCGCGCTGTATGGCGGTGAGCTCGGCAGACGACTGATCGCGGGTCTCAACGCCCTCGGCTGTGCCCTTTCGCTCGACGACTTGGAGCACCACGAGACCGAGATCACCACTCCGATCGCCGGCGCATACCGAGACGTCGAAGTGATCACGACGCGACCGAACTCTCAGGGCTTCGTGCTCCTCGAGATCCTGGCCGCGCTCGCACATCTCGACGAGGTCCCCGATCCGCTTGGAAGGCATGCCCCGATGCTTGTCGAGATCTGTCGCTTGGCCTCCCGCGATCGTGATCGTCACCTCGCGGATCCTCGATTCGAGGACGTCCCGCTGGCCGAGATCCTGTCTGAGCGCTATGGAGCGGAGCTTCTGGATCGCGCCCGGACCCTCCTCGAAGCGGGAACGGATATCGGAACGGAAGCCGCGATCCCGAAGGGTGACACGGTTGCGGTCGTTACCGCGGACGATGAAGGCAACGCCGCCTCCGTGATCCAGAGCGTCTTCCACACGTTCGGCTCCGGCCTCCTCGAGCCCGACACGGGCATCCTCCTGCACAATCGCGGCGCCTCCTTCGATCTGGACCCCAACTCCCCGAACGTCCTCATGCCCGGTAAGCGTCCGTTGCACACCCTGATGCCGCTCATGATCCGTCGAGACACCGAGTTGGTCGGCATACAGGGAGCCATGGGAGGAAAGGCACAGCCACAGATCCATCTCCAATTGCTCCTGCGAACGCTTCGCTCCGAGTCCGCAGCCGACGCCCTGGCGGCTCCTCGATGGGTGGTGGGTGGCTTGGAAGAGGGTGAACCGACCGACGTTCTGCATGTGGAGCGGAGAGCCGGCGAGGCGTTGCTGAGGGATCTTGCACGAACGGGCATGCCGGTCGTCCTGCTGGAAGACTTTGATGAAGAAGTTGGTCATGGACAGTTGATCAACAAGGGTGCAGGCGGTCAGATGGATGCAGCGACCGACCCTCGCGCTGACGGCTCGGTGCGCATCGCCTCCCGTTGAGGGCGACCTCCAGCCGAGACCAAACACTTAGCCGTGGGCCCCAGGGATTCGAGCCTGAACCTGCGGATGAAGAGTCTGGTGCGGAAGTCCAGTTCTTGTCCTAGCGACGCCCGGCCATTCGGTCGGAAGATGACGGACGAGAGAGATCGAGGGGACATCGAGGGAACGAGGGAGGACCCGATGGCACCGAACGACTCGAACGAGACGACGGATCCGGACCGCCTCGCGGCTCGCCTGATTCAAGGCCTGCCGGTGACGCACCGGCGACTCGACGTCGAGGGCGTGTCGACCTCGCTGCTCGAGGGCGGCGATGGCCCGCCGATCGTGCTCATCCACGGGCAAGGCGGGTTTGCCGAGATCATGGCGCCGTTCGTCCAAATGACGGTTGACCGGTATCGCGTGATCGCCCCCGACCTCCCGGGCATGGGACGGTCCACGATCAGAAGCGGGACGCTGAGCGGAAGTCGCGTGACCGAGTGGCTTACCGAGCTGATCGCGAAGACGTGTGACCAGCCGCCGATCATGCTCGGCGCCTCGATGGGCGGCAGCATCGCGCTGCGCCTGGCGGTGGCGCGGAGCGATGAGCTCCGCAGGGTGATCCTCGTGGACTCCGGCTCGCTCGGTCGGTTCCTCCCGCCGCCGACCCTGCTGTTCGCGCTGATCCGGCTGATCAGGAAACCGGACCGGGCCAGCGTCGCGCGGTTGCAGCGGCAGATCTTCCGGGACGCCGATCGCGTCAGGGCCGCGGCCGGCGAGCGCCTGGCGGCCCTCGAGGACTATCAGATCGACCGGGCGAGGCAGCCGAGCGTGAGCGCCGCGAACCGCACGCTGCTGCGCGAAGTCGGGACGAAGCCCGTTCCGGCCGGGCAGCTCCGGAAGATCCGGGTGCCGGTCGCGATGATCTGGGGGCGTCAGGACCGGGTGATGCCGTTCCGGTACGCCGAGCGGGCGAGCGCCGCGTACGGATGGTCGCTGTACCCGATCGACGATGCGGGGCACCTGCCGTTCGTCGAGCAGCCCGTGGCGTTCGAGGCGGCGCTTAGGGCTGGACTCGAGGGCTGACGCCCGGGAGCGCGCCGCTTGAGTCCGACGAGGTACAGGAAGTGGACTGGCGCTCCGGACCCGCCGGTGCGAGACTCGCTCCGTGCGGACCTACGGCCAGTATTGCCCGATCGCGAGGGCCTCGGAGGTCTTCGCGGAGCGGTGGACGCCGATTATCCTGCGCAACGTCCTGAACGGCTCGCGCACGTTCACGGAGATCGCGAACGGCGCCCCGGGCCTCTCCCGGACGCTGCTCACCACCCGGCTGCGGCAGCTTCAGCGCGCCGGGGTGATCGAGACGTCGCCGAGCCCCTCGGGTCGCGGATCGCTCTACCATCCGACCGAGGCCGGACGCGACCTGATGATCGTGATGAAGGCGCTGGGCGCTTGGGGCGAGCGATGGATCGAGCTCGGGCCCCATCACCTCGACCCTGGGTTCGTGCTCCACGCCTGGGTCCACTGGTACCTGGAACGTGACCGCCTTCCCGACCGTCGGGTCGTCGTCCGCTTCGACTTCCCCGGTCTACCGGGCAAGGTGAAGACGATGTGGGTGCTCTTCGACGGTGACCGCTCCGAGATCTGCCGGAAGGATCCGGGGTTCGAGGTCGATCTCTTCGTCGAGGCGGACGCCAGAGCACTCGCCGAGTGGCACCTCGGCAGGATCGAGTGGATCGACGCGCTCCGAGCGGAGCAGATCCGCGTCCTTGGTCCCGCTTCATTGGGGCGGGCCCTGCCGACTTGGAACCGCCGGAGCGAGGCATCACGCCTGGCCGGGACACGGGTCGCTAAGCTGAACCGGACGGTGCGCAGGGGCTGAGGGAGCCATTGCAGGAGTCCAACCCCAGCTCGACCGACGCTCTCGCCCGGGCCGGCGAGGCACTGATGCGCGGGTCATGGCAGGACGCGCGCGAGCTATTCGAGACATCGCTCGCCGACCAGGAGACACCGGAAGCGCTCGAGGGTCTGGGCCTTGCGGCTTCCTGGCTCGCCGATGTCGAGGCGTCGGACAACGCACGGGAGCGCGCTTACCGGGCGTTCCGCGAGCGCGGTGACCGCCTCGATGCGGCGCGGGTGGCCATGAGCATCGCCATGACCCATATCGGGTTCCTCGGCGCCCCCGCTGTGGCTCGAGGATGGCTGCGCCGCGCGAAGGGGCTTGTCGAGGACCTCGATCCCACGCCGATCCACGGCTGGGTCGCCCTAGGCGAAGGGTTCCTCGCCGCGATCTACGACAAGGACGCCGCGAACGGCCGCGAGCTTTCCGAAGAAGCCGCCAGACTCGGACGCACGCTCGGCGAGGTGCATCTCGAGATGATGGCCACGGGGCAGGCCGGCCTTTGCCTCGTGCTCGCCGGCGACGTGAAGGGGGGCATGCCACTCCTCGACGAGGCGGTCGCGGCAGCGATCGGCGGTGAGCTGACCGACCGGGCCGTCATCACCAACACGTGCTGCTACATGATCACCGCCTGCCAGCGCGTGCGGGATTACGACCGCGCAGCGCAGTGGGCGCGCAAGGCGATGGACTATTGCCGGGACTGGACCGACCGGACCACCTTCTCGTACTGCCGCAGCGAGATCGCCAACACGCTGATCTGGCAGGGGGAGTGGGAGGAGGCCGAGAGCGAGTTGCGCTCGACGCTGTCGGAGCTGGGTGGGTCTCAGCCGTCGATAGGCGCGATGGCCTCGGCTCGATTGGCAGACCTTCGCCGGCGGCAGGGCCGGTTCGACGATGCGCTCGCGCTGCTGGACGAGATCGGCTCCGAGCCGCTCCGAGGCGCATTCGGTCCCGACATCCTTCTCTCGCGCGCGTTCGTGGCCCTCGATCGCGGCGACCACGCCGGGGCCTCGGATCTGGCCGAGCGCTATCTGCGACGGGTGCCTCGAGAGATCCCGCCGGAGCGTCTCGACGCATTGGCAGCCTTCGCGCTGGCTCGTCTTCGCGAGGGCGATGCCGCACGGGCGGATGACGCGCTCGTGGAGTTGAAGGAGGTGGCCGAGGCACTAGGAACCGAGGCGGTTCGAGCCACGGCGAGCTTCGTGGAAGGGATCGCCGCGGTCACCGCCGGCGATCCGGAGGCGGCTCGACGCAGCCTCGAAGACGCCGTCGACCTCTTCGAGCGGTCGCGAGGGGTCCAGGAGTCGGGGCGAGCCCGGCTGGAACTGGCGCGCGTGCTTGCAGGACTCGACCGGCGAGACGCGGCCGAGCACGAAGCGAAGATCGCGCTGACCACGCTCTCGCAGCTCGGCGCGGCCGCGGACGCGGCCGTGGCCGAAGAGACGCTGAAGCGGCTCGGCTCGACGGCCCGCCCTCGGGCCGAGGGTGGTACCGTGCTGACCGAGCGCGAGGTCGAGGTCCTCCGCGAGATCGCGAAGGGCCTGTCGAACCAGGAGATCGCGCAGTCGTTGTTCCTCTCGGTGCGCACGGTCGAGCGGCACATCTCGAACATCTATGCGAAGGTCGGCGCGCACGGGAAGGCCGCTCGTGCAGCCGCTACCGCCTACGCGCACACGCACGGGCTGATCTGATCTACGTGTCGTGAGCACGTCAACTGCGTGCATACCCCGATGCTCGCTCTCCCAGCTCGGTCTTACCGTGCTCTTTGGCCGGTGGGCTCGCCGGACGGACGCGTAGGGCGGACACCCGGCGGGCCCCTGGCCTCCGACCAAGGAAGGAGGAGCAGATCGGGGACGCTGCACATCACGGGGGCGCAGGTCGCAGTACCGAGCTGCAGCACGACCGGAAAGGAGTCGTCATGACCGCGAACGGATACGTCAACCTTCCAGGTGAAGGCGAGTCATATTGGGCCGTCGGCGCGAAAGGCACGATCAAGGGCCCCAACGTGTACGAGCTGGAGAACCCTCCCGGCTGGGAGGTCCCCCTCCACGTGCACGACAACGAGGACGAGGTGCACTACTACATCGAGGGCAGCGTGACCATCACATGCGGCGACGAGACCTTCAAGGGGGAGCCGGGGAGTCTGGCGTTCCTGCCGATGGGAGTTCCCCACGCGCTGGCCTTCGACGAGACAAGCTCCGGCAGATGGCTGTGGATCTCGCCACAGAACCGCGACGAGCTGTTCCGTGAGGCCGGCGTCCCGACGAGCCAGCCCGAGCCGGCCGAGGACGAGCTCGACATGGAGCGGATCATCGGGATCTTCGAGAAGCACGGGATGCGCTTCCTCGAAGCCGAAGGGCACTGATGAGGTCGGGAGTTGCCATGGACGTGCGGAAGAACGAGGCCTCCCTGATGCGCGCCGTCGAGGCATGGAACTCCGGCGATGTGGACTCGTACATGGAGCTCTACGCCGGGAACATCAAGCTCCACGCCGGGACCTACGACTTCCCCGATAAGGAGGCGGTCGAGAGCATGTACAAGGGTTTCCATGCCGCCACCTCCGATTTGCGACTCGACATTCACGAGACCTTCGGTAACGGAGAGAGGCTTGCGGTGAGGTACACGGTCACTGGAACGCACACGAGCGAGCTGATGGGCATACCTGCGACCGGCCGGGAGATCTCGGTGACGGGGATCACCATCATGCACTTCGAGGAGGGAAGCGTGGTCGAGCGCTGGGATGCCGATGACTCGGCCGAGGTCTTGTCGAGGCTGCGGGCCGTTTGACGGGCGAGTTACAACCTTCTACGCGGTGCCCCGAGGCTGGTTGGACTCGGGGCGGGCCCCTTGCTTGCCCCCTGCTCGAAGACCTCCCACGTTGACCAAGGTTGACCCAGCCATCCCAGCCAGCGGGGTACACCGATCTTCGACAGAAACCAACTGCGAGCGAGGTCCTCCGTGATTTGCGCCCGGTCGATCGTTGTCATCTGTAGAAACAGCTCGCCGGCCCGCACCGTGACCAGGGCGTGTCGGAGACGGGGCTGATGCGTGAGCGCACGGACGCGCGCTATCACCGGACGGAGGAATCTACGTGCGGTTCTTCTGATCCGCTCCGGCGACTCATCGACGAACCTGCGGATTCGGAATTCGTAGGTTCTGACGAGGTCCCGACCGGGACGGGGCGGAGACGGGGACAGCGACGACTCCGCCGCTGCTACAAGAACTGAAATGGCCGACCGACGTGCGGTTTCGTTGGTGGGCCCCCAGGGATTCGAACCCTGAACCTGCGGATTAAGAGTCCGTTGCTCTGCCAGATTGAGCTAGAGGCCCGCGGCAGTCTAGCAACGCGTGCGGCGCGCCTCGTTCGATCGGACGAGCCGTGCTTTGGGGTGACCGAGGGGACTTGAACCCCCAGCCTCCAGGACCACAACCTGGCGCTCTAACCACTTGAGCTACGGCCACCACGCTCCGAGGAAGCGGAGCCGAGTCTATCAACGCCCCCCTCGAGCCCTTGACGACCGGGCGGTCACGCCGGGCATCATTGAACGGTCGTTCAAACGAGCGTTCCGGGCGCCGCAATCGGCACCGCGCGCCCCGTGAGGAGGCGGTACCGCCATGGCGGTCGACGAGACGACCGAGCTGGACCTCGAGCGGATCGACCACCTGATCGAGCAGGAGGAGGCGACGCTCGAACCCAAGCACCGCGCCTCGATCGAGTACCGCGCGGTCGCGGAACGCACCGTGGCCGGGGGCGTGGCCTCCAGCTGGCAGGACTCCCCGCCGCACGCGATCTTCATCGACCGCGGGCAGGGCAACCGCCTGTGGGACATCGACGGGAACGAGTACCTCGACTTCCACCTCGGCTACGGCGCGATGGTGGCCGGTCACGCGCACCCGAAGATCGTCGAGGCGATCGAGCGCCAGGTCGCGGCGCGGCACGCATTTCGCGCAGCCGACGAAGGACCTGCACGCGGTGGGCGAGAACCTCGTCGAGCGGTTCGGTCTGCCGCTCTGGCGCTTCTGCAACTCGGGGACCGAGGCGACGCTCGAGGCCGCGCGCCTGATGCGCGCCACGACCGGCCGCGACATCCTGATCAAGATCGAGGGCACGTACCACGGGCACCACGACGCGCTGATGTTCTCCGTGGCGCCCGACCCCGACCTGATCGGCGAGCGCGAACACCCCGTCACGCTGCCACAAGCGCCGGGCATCCCGCAGTCGTTCGCGGATCTGGTCCGGGTGGTGCCGTTCAACGACCTCGCCGAGGTGGAGCGCGCGCTCGCCGAGCACGACGGCAACGTGGCCGGGATGATCGTCGAGCCCGCGATGATGAACTGCGGCGTGATCCTTCCCGACCCCGGCTACCTCCAGGGGCTGAAGGACCTGCTGCACAAGCACGGCGCGTACCTGGCGTTCGACGAGGTGAAGACCGGCGCGACGATCGCCTTCGGCGGCGCGATCGAGGCCTTCGGCGTCACCCCGGACGTCGTCTGCCTGGCCAAGGCGATCGGCGGGGGCACGCCGTGCGGCGCGATCGGCGCCACCGGCGAGCTGTTCGGGCCGGTCGTTCGCGGCGAGTACGACATGGCCGGCACGTTCAACGGCAACCCGCTCACGATGGCCGCCTCGCGCGCCTGTCTCACCGAGGTCCTCACGCGCGACGTCTACGAGCAACTCAGCCTGGTCCACAAGGCCCTCGCGGCCGGCTGCGGCGCCGCGATCGAGAAGCACCGCCTGCCCGCGTACGTGACCGGACTCGGCGCTAAGGGCTCGGTGATCTACAGCTCGACGCCGGTCCGCGAATACCGCGACGCCGTCGGGATCGACGAGCGCATCACGTACCTGGCCTGGCTGTTCCAGCAGAACCGCGGCGTGTTCAAGTCGCCGTGGTCCAAGGTGGAGACCTGGACGACCTCGGTCTTCCACACCCAGGAGGACGCGGCGCGCTACGTCGAGAACTTCGAGGCCTTCGCGGCGGCGCATCACCGCGTAACGCGCCGGCTCGACGCGTTCGAGATGTCATACTCGCGCGCGTGAAGATCGGCGTCGTCCTGCTTGGCCGCGGAGGTCGACGGCGACGGTGCGACCCCGCCGTGGAGCGCATCCGCGGGTTCGCGCTGGCGGCCGAGGAACGCAGGGTCGACTCCGTGTGGATGTGGGATCACTTCTTCAATCGCACCGACGACGGGTCCGTCGAGGGGATGTACGAGTCCTGGACCATCCTCTCCGCGGTCGGTGCGACCACCTCGCAGGTCGCGCTCGGCACGCTTGGTGATGTGCACGAGCTTCCGGAACCCCGGACTGCTCGCGAAGATGGCCGCGACGCTGGACGAGGTGAGCGACGGCCGGCTGATCCTCGGCCTGGGCGCCGGATGGCACGACCCCGAGTACGAGGCGTTCGGGTTCCCGACCGACCGCCGGGTGGCGCGGTTCGAGGAGTCGCTCCGGATCGTGCGCGCGCTGCTCGACGGCGAGGAAGTGACCCTCGAGGGCGAGTTCCACCGGCTGCGGAACGCCGTGCTCGCGCCGCCCCCGAGGCGGCGGATCCCGCTGCTCGTGGCCGCGGACGGCCCGCGGATGCTGCGCCTCACGGCTCGGTACGCGGACGCGTGGAACACGGCCTGGTACGGCGAGCCCGACGACGATCTGCGCTCGGCCCTCGCGGCGCTCGACGACGCCCTCGACGCCGAGGGGCGCCCGCGTCCGGACGTCGCTCGGACCGTGGGCGTCCGCGTCCGGGATCCGGCCGCACCCGTTCGACCCGATGAGGAGGACGAGGCGTCGTTCCGCGGTTCCGTCGCGGCGATGGCCGAGCTGTTCGGCGCCTACGACGAGCTCGGCATCGACCACCTGATCCTGGAGATCGGGCCGAAGACCGAAGCATCGCTCGATCGCGTCGCGGAGGCGATCGGGTCCTACCGCCGGTAGCGCCGGAGCACGCCACCCGCCTCGCTTTCCGCCGCGCACCGCCTCGACGTATGCTCCGGCCCCGACCCGAGGAGGCACGCCATGCCGGTCCCGATCGATCCCGCCCGCGTCGAGGCGCTCACGGAGCAGCGTTCGGCCTCGCTCGCCGAGAAGCTGCCGCGCTCGATCGCGTTCGGCAAGCGGGCGGGGCAGTCGCTCGCCGGCGGCGTGGCGTGCTCGTGGCACGCGCTCGAGCCGCACACGATCTACGGCGACCGAGGGCTCGGCTCGCACCTGTGGGACCTGGACGGCAACGAGTACGTCGACCTGCACTGCGGCTACGGCGTGATGGTCGCCGGGCACGCGCACCCGAAGGTCGTCGAGGCCGTCCGCGCGCGGGTGGGTCTCGGGACGCACTTCGCGATGCCCGTCGAGGACACCGTGGTGGTCGCCGAGCTCCTGTCCGAGCGGTTCGGGCAGCCGCTCTGGCGGTTCAAGAACTCCGGGAGCGAGGTGACGATGGACGCGTGCCGCATCATGCGCGCGGCCACCGGGCGCGACCTGATCGTGAAGGTCGAGGGCTCCTACCACGGCAGCTCGGACGGCCTAGCGTTCTCGTACTGGGTGGACCCGGACGAGGCCGGCCCGCCCGGACGACCCGTGGCCGTGCCCAACACCGTGGGGGTGCCGGAGGCGTTCGGGCAGGTGCTGCGGGTCGTGCCGTACAACGACCTCGAGGCACTCGACGCGGTCCTGGCCGAGGATGGCGAGCGCGTGGCCGGGATGATCCTCGAGCCGATCCTGATGAACGCGGGCGTGATCCTGCCCGACGAGGGTTACCTGGCCGGGCTGCGGGAGCGGCTCCACCGACACGGCGCACTTCTCGCGTTCGACGAGGTGAAGACCGGCGCGACGATCGCGTCCGGCGGCGCCACCGAGCGCTCGGGCGTGACGCCGGACCTCGTGACCCTCGCGAAGGCGATCGGCGGAGGCATCCCGGTCGCGGCGGTCGGTGGTACCGAGGAGGCGATGCGCGTGCTCGTCGACGGAACGATGGAGGGCGAGGGCACGTTCAACGGCAACCCGCTCTCGATGGCGGCCGCCCGGGCGGTCCTCACCGAGGTGCTCACGCCCGACGCGTACGCGCATCTCGCAGAGCTGGAGCGCGGGTACCTGAGCGGCCTGCGCGAGGTCGTCGAGCGGTACGACCTGCCCGTCACCGTGACCTCGGTGGGCTGCCGTGGGTCGATCCACTTCCGCCCCGAGCCGGTGCGGAACTTCCGGGACCACGTCGAAGGCGACGACGAGCTGGAACGCTTGTGGTGGCTCTCCCAGCTGAACGGCGGTGTCTTCGTGCCCGCGGGCGACCCATGGACGTTCTCGGTCGCCCATACCGAGGCGGACCTGGCGCGCGTCGTCGAGAACTTCGAGGTTTCGCGCGTGGCCGTGACCGGCGCCGCGTAAACTGAACGGCCAGTCAATTGCAGGAGGATCCGCTTGCCCGTGAATCCCAACGACCTCGTCCAGATCGATCTCGACCTGGTCGAGCGCCTCACGGAGCAGGAGACCGAGGCCCTCGACGCGAAGCACCGCCGCTCGCTCGAGTACCGGGAAGAGGCCAAGACGCACCTCCCCGGCGGCGTCTCGAGCTCCTGGCAGTCGTGGCCCCCGCATCCGGTCTACGTGAGCCACGGCAAGGGCTCACGGATCTGGGACATCGACGGGAACGAGTACGTCGACTACCACAACGGCTACGGCGCCATGGTCATGGGCCACGCCCACCCGAAGATCGTCGAGGCCGTGCAGAAGCGCGTCGAGCTCGGCACGCACTTCGCGCAGCCGACCGAGGACGCCCTCGTCGGCGCCGAGAACCTGGCCGAGCGCTTCGGGCTGCCGCTGTGGCGGTTCGGGAACTCGGGGACCGAGTCGACGCTCGACGCCGTTCGGATCATGCGCGCGACGACCGGCCGGAAATACATCGTGAAGGTCGAGGGGACCTACCACGGCCACCACGACTCGCTGATGGTGAGCGTGTTCCCCTCGCAGGAGGAGGCCGGCCCGCGCGATCACCCGGATCCCGTGCCGCAGACCGCGGGGATGCCCGAGGGCGTCGCCGAGCAGGTCCTCAACGTTCCCTTCAACGACGCGGCCGCCGCGCGCCGCGTCTTCGAGGAGCACGAGGGTCAGATCGCCGGGATGATCGTCGAGCCGGCGATGACCAACTGCGGCTTGGTCCTGCCCGACGCGGGCTACCTCGCCGAGCTGAAGGAGATCTGCCACGCGCACGGCGCGCTGTTCGCGTTCGACGAGGTGAAGACCGGCTGCACGCTCGCGTGGGGCGGCGCCGTCGAGGCGTTCGGCGTCGTGCCCGACCTGGTCTGCCTGGCCAAGGCCATCGGCGCCGGGCTGCCGTGCGGCGCGATCGGTGGGACCGAGGAGGCGATGGACCTGATCGTGAAGGGCGAGCTCGACCAGGTCGGCACGTTCAACGGCAATCCGCTCACGATGGCCGCCATGAAGGTCAACCTGACCGAGGTGCTCACGAAGGACGCGTACGCGGAGTTCGACCGGATCGCGGACGGGTTCGAGCGATGCGAGGCGATCATCGCGAACCATCACCTCCCGGCCTCGATGAAGCTGCTCGGCGCCAAGGGCTCGATCGATTGGCGCCCCGAGCCGATCCACGAGTACCGCGACCTGTGGGAGATCGACGACCGGCTCCCGCAACTCGCCTGGCTCTGGCAGCTGAACCGCGGCGTGTTCAAGTCGCCCGGGTCGAAGTGGGAGTCCTGGACCTCGTCGATCACCCACTCGGACGACGACGTCGCCCGCTACGTGGACAACTTCGAGTCCTTCGCGGCGGCGATCACGGGGTAGCTGGGGAGAACCGGAGGCTCTCCAGCAGCTCGCGAACCTGATCCGATGATGCGATCGGACCGGACGCGAGGTGGCGCTGATGCGAGTCCGCAGGCCCGACACCGAGGATCAGCACCGTCCATCCGCCGGCCTCGAGGACGACCACGGACCGCCGGCTGCCTGCCCTCAGTCCGATGCGGTGCTCCCAGACGACCCGGATCTGTGGGGCGATCTTCAGGCCGCGCTCGGATCTGATGTCGAGCTCGACGCCGTCCAGACCGCCGATCGAAACCGCCCGGGTCCCCAGCACCTCGGCGTCCGGATGCCGTTGGATCCATGCGGCGAGGTCCGCGGGAGCGGGGATCGTCTCGCCGGTCGTCGGATCGACGACCCGGTCGACGGCGAAGATCGCGAGTCCGCCGCCGCCATCATGCAGGGAGCCGCCGACGAACGTGGTTGGCGTAACGACGCGAGCGTCGTACTCCCAGATCACCCAGTTCCCTCGCACATCGAAGGTGAATGGGACGGCGAATCGATCGATCAGGTACGTCCCTATCGGCAGGGCGTTCCCGGTGCTCGGCTGGAAGGGTGCGGGGGGCGCAGAGGGGGAGGTTCCCGGCACGATGGAGCTGCGGAGCATATCGGGCACGTTGCTCCCTGCGAGTACGGCCGCCACGATGGCCGCGCCGACCACGCCGGCGTTCGCGACCCGGCGGACCCGGATGCGGCGTCGGCTCCGGGGGGACAGCAGCGGGTCCGTCGGTCCGATCG
This sequence comes from uncultured Actinomycetes bacterium, assembly GCA_963734275.1. Lineage (GTDB taxonomy): Bacteria > Actinomycetota > UBA4738 > UBA4738 > HRBIN12 > CAVTGO01. The sequence continues at coordinate 10,122 of CAVTGO010000006.1, read as the reverse complement.
CGCCGCCGCGTCGCTGCAGCAGGTCTCGGATGCGATCTTCCATCTCGCTCATCGCCTCGGGTCGGGGATGGTTTCCCGCAGGGTCTCCAGGCCCCGCGAAACGAGCTTCTTCGCTGCGCCGACCGTGCACCGCAGGCACGCCGCGGTCGCCTCTTCGGACTGGTCCTCGTAGTAACGGAGCACGATCGCGGCGCGCTGGCGGTGAGGGAGCGCTAACAGCGCGAGCCACAGCTCGTCGTCCAGGTCCCGCTCCCTTGGATCGTCGAGCCCGGGTCGCCGCAACGCGGCCTCGCGTCGGAGGAACGAGCGCTCGACGTCGCGCCGGCGCCACTGGTTCTTGACGAGGTTCACGATCGTCCGCCGCAGGTAGGCCGGGAACGCATCTGGGTTCCTCAGTTCCGCGTAGCGCCCGAGGAGTCGAACGAACGCGTCCTGCACGACCTCATCCGCGAGATCACGGTCACCCGTGAGCAGGTACGCGAACCGCGTGGCGGCGGCCAGGTTCTCGGCGTACAGCTCGTCGAAGCTGCGTCGCCGGGAGCCCTGGACCGCCGCCCCGAGGTTCATCTCACCCGCCTCCCCACCGAGGTGTGGCACGCTCTCACGTTTCCGGGTCGAGCGTTCCGACGCGCGCATGCCGGAGCGAGCGGTCGAACCTCCGGGTCGTCGTCACACCGGCTGCCAGCTGGGCGCCGCTTCGCGGCCAGGCGTCCTGCTCACGCGCAGCAGGTCGCCGCCGTCCGCCTGCATCACGTACACATCGCTCGTCGACTCGTCAACGCTGAATCGCAGGAACGCCATCCGGGTGCCATCCGGCGAGAACGTCGGCGCCGTCTCGAAACGTGGGCTCGAGGTGAGCCGCGTTTCGCCGGCTCCGTCGGCGTTCATCGCGTAGATATCCCCGTCGCCTGAGAAGACGATCCGTGTCCCATCCGGTGAGACGTCGGGGAAGAACTCCATCCGCGCCGTGTCGGTGAGCTGCGTCTCGACGCCCGTCGCGACGTCGATGCTCCAAACGTCGGCCGACAGGAGGTTGTCGTCGGTACCGACGACGTAGATCCGTCCGAAGTGAAGAACATCGCCCGGGTTAATGCCCTTGATGGATCGAGAGTGAACTCCTTAGACCGGCAAGAAACAACGTCATGAGCTTCGACTCGGAACTTGGTGAGCTCGGCTTCGAGCTCGTTCAAGCGCGCCGCGACGGCGGCAAGCGATTCGTCCGGCGAGCCAACGCGTATATGAGCCAGTGGTTCACGGTTAACCCCGACGGAGGTGCGGAGTTCACCTGGGAGTTCGAACTCGGCGCTTATCTAAAGGCAAAAGGCTTCGACATCTCGGTGCAGGACGAGCTTTCGTTGCTGCTCTTCCCCGGCGGCGAGTCACGGGGACCGGCCGATCTTTCCTGGCTGGCCGATCGCATGACCGAAGCCGACGGCGCCCTGGGTTCGGTGGATCTGGCCACGGGTGGGTAAAGGCTCCGAAGCGGCTCCGCCGCGTCGGAGCCTTTGCCGTGTCGCTAACGCTCCACGGTAGATTTCTTATCCGCCGGTTGGGTCGTTTTCAAAAGAGTTGAGTGGAGGAAGCTGATGGAGCCGAAAAAGGGTGACCGCGTTTCCCTGGACGCGAAGAAGGTCGGACAGATACGGCGATCGGGCGTCGTGCGATCGGTTACGCAGGGCATCTCGGGTATCCGCTGCCAGATCGCCTGGGACGACGGGTCGACGTCGGTGATCGCTCCGGGTGCCGGCGTCCTGCTGGTCGAAGGCCGTTCGGCCCGTCCATCGTCGTCCAAGGGCCCCAAGCCGAAAGCCAAAGCCTCGAAATCGAAGGCTCCGAAGGCCAAAGCCTCGAAGTCGAAGGCTCCGAAGGCCAAAGCCTCGAAGTCGAAGGCTCCGAAGGCAAAGAAGAGCGGTTCGAAAGCCAAAACCGGCAAGCGAAGGTAGCCTTACTGTCCACATGAAGAGACTCCTGGCTGCGGGCGCGATGGCAGGCGCGTTGGTGGTCGCCTCTCTCGTCGTTGCCACGCCGACCAACGCGGGGACGCCCGTACACCCCGGCGACTACATGGAGTCGAGCATCGGCGGATGCACTCTGGGGTTTGCGTTCAACGGGACGGGAGACAAAGCTGGAAACGTCTATTTCAGCACGGCCGCCCACTGCGTGGATGCCGTCAATGAGGACATACGACTCCTGAGCGGGACGATCATCGGAGACGTCGCAGCGATCGGGAATGCCGATTCGGTGGCTACCGACTGGGCGCTCATACAGGTCCGGGAGCCGTATGAAGGCGACGTTCGAGGCGCCGTCCGCGGGCACCCGACTTTCCCGACGGGATATACGAACTCTTCGGAGACCAGCCAGTTCGACCTCGTTCGGCACTCCGGTTACGGACTGGGCTTCGATCTACTCCCGCTGACGCGGGAGTCGCGTGTCGGACTCCTCGGATCCGACTCGGGCGAGGAGTACGACCTGATCGGTCTCGACATCAGCGGGGACTCGGGTGGGCCGGTGATGCACGACAAGACCGGCAAGGCGCTCGGGCTGGTTAGTCAAGGGTGCGTGACCGCTGTGCTTCCGGTCCCTGGCCCCTGCGGCGGAGGGGTCGCTACCAGCTTGGGACCCACTGTTCAGGGCATCGTGCACAAGGCCGGACAGAAGGGCTTCACCGTTTCGCTGCGCAGGGCTTAGCGCGACCTAGAACGCGATCCGCTTTATCTCGTCCTTCGTTTCCGTGAGCAGTTTGTAGGACGGACCGATCAAGCCGGGATCGGCGAAGAACGTCACGTTCCAGAGCGCGATGTGACGCAGCCCGATCGCCGCGTACGCCTCGATCTTTTGCGCTATGTCCGCGGGTGACCCGTGCAGGATCGCGTCGTGCGCGACGTTGAACGGGATCTTGTCCATCGCGGCCATCGCTTCGTCGGCTCCCAGGCGCGCCGGCACGTAATCGATGAAGTGATTCCCCGGACCCAGCGGATGAGTTGCACCTCGCTCTTCGAAGAATTCAGCGGAGAGGGCAAGGACGAACGCCTTCACCATCGGGTGCTCGATGATCTTGTGCGCCGCCTCGTGGTCTTCGGCCACCACCGTGTACGACCACATGCCGGCCGTCAGGTCGTCCGGGTTGCGGCCGGCCGAGGATGCCGCCGGCCTTCACCTGCTCCCACTTCTTTGCGTAGTCGTCGAGCGGAAGGTTCGTCGGGAGCCAGCCGTCGGCCAGCTCGCCGGTGACGCGGCACAGACGCGGACCGTGTGCGGCGACCCAGATCGGCGGGAAGCGTCCGGGTACTAGCGGTCCCATGCCGCACACCGCGTCACGCATCTTGTAGACGGGCCCGTCGTAGTCGATCGGATCGTCGTTGTTCCACAGCAAGCGAATGACGCGCAACGCGTCCTCGAGGCGTCCGGCCGGAGTCGAACGCGATCCCGTACGGCGTGATGTTCTCGCCTTCGCCGGCGCCGATCCCGAGGATCGCGCGGCCCCCGGTTAGGTGATCGAGAGTCAGCCAGGCGCGCGCGAGTTGTCCGGGGTGGTTGCGCACGGGCTCGGTTACCGAGCTTCCGAGCCGGATGGTCTGCGTGACTCCGGCCGCAGCGGTGATCGCTGCGATGGGGTCGAAGTAAGAGTGGATGTTCGGAAGAACCGCGGCCAGGGGAGCCAAGTCGGGCGTCCAAACGGAGTTCGGATGCCAGCCCATCAGGTGGTCGGGCCACCAGATGGCATCGAAGCCGCGCTCCTCGTTGCGACGCGCGGTGTGTAGCAACGCCTCGGCCGGCGGGGTGACGATCCCCGGCGCGCCGACCTCTATGGAGTGACATCCTGAGAGATATACCACATCGGTGTGATTGGATTGTGGGCATGGCCAAGGTTGCCTGCATCGGTGCCGGCTCCTGGGGAACGACGGTCGCGGGCATCGCCGCGCTGAACTCGCACGAGGTCGTGTTGTGGTGTCGCCGTCCCGAGCTGGCGAACGCCATCAACGACGTCGGATCGAACGAGGCCTACCTCCCGGGATCAAGCTCCCCGAGAACCTGCGCGCAACCGCCGATCTGGACGAAGCAATGAAAGGAGCGGAGGTCTGCGTGATGGGCGTTCCCTCGCACGGCTGGCGCGAGATCCTCGGCTCCCTGGAGTCAGCTCGGCGACGTCGAAGCGCTGGTAAGTCTCACCAAGGGCCTCGAGGTCGACACCAACCTGCGCATGAGCGAGCTCGTGCGAGGATCTGTCCGGCCTTTCCGGCCGAGCGGTTCGCGATGCTCGCGGGGCCGAACATCGCCAAGGAGATCGCGCGCAAGATGCCGGCGGCGACGGCTATCGCATGCACCGATGAGAAGCGCGGCGAATGGCTGCAGCAGATCTTCCACCAGCCCTACTTCCGCGTTTACACAAACAACGATGTTGTCGGCAGCGAGCTGGGCGGCGCGATCAAGAACATCGTGGCCATCGCCGCGGGCATCGCCGACACGATGGGTTTCGGCGATAACGCGATGGCTGCGCTTATGACGCGCGGTTTGGCCGAGCTAACGCGTCTGGGTGTGCGCATGGGAGGACAGCCGCTGACCTTCGCGGGACTGGCAGGCATGGGCGACATGATCGTCACCTGCGTATCGAAGTATTCGCGCAACCGCCGCGTGGGTAAGGAGCTCGGTAAGGGGCGGAAGATCGACGACATCATTGCCGAGATGAACATGGTCGCGGAGGGTGTAAAGACGTGTAGGCCGATCCTCGAGCTCGGCAGGAAGGTGGACGCCTGGATGCCCATCACTGAAGGGGTCGTATCGGTGATCTATGAAGGCGCGACTATCGAACAGATGTTGACGGACATCCTGTCGCGTGATCCCGTGCCCGAAACCTTTGGGATCGAGTCGTGACGCTGGAAGATTCGGTCTCAAGGCCGGACGGCCGCCCGGGATCGCAGCTTTCGTTCGTGAGTGCGATCGCACTGACGCTCAAGACGTGCGTCGGCAACCTGAGAGCGTGCATCCTCCTCACCGCGACGATCGCTGTTCTTAGCGGAGTTGGGAACGCGGTGTGGCGGTCCGCGTCGTTGATCACCGACGAGTCGTCGGTGTCCTCGGATGAGGTTCGGTTGCTCTTCTTCGCCGTAGTGGCGGCGCTCGGTGTATTCGCGATCGTCTACATCTTCGTTATCCCGGTCACCGTCGGTGCGCTGTCGTTGCTGGGCTCGGCCGCGGTCTACGGTGACGAGGTCAATCTCCGGGGGATCGTGCGACAGAGCTTCGATCGTGCGCTCGAGTCCGTCGGCGCTTTCCTGGTGACGATCCTCATCCTTCTGGCCGCACCGGTCGTCATCGGGCTGTTCGCGCTGGCCGTCGCCTACGGCCTGGAACCCGAAGAGGGCTTCGGCGTGCTGATCTTCGCTCTATCGGTTGTCACGCTTCCCGGTTTCTACGTTTTTGTTCGTCTGTCACTGGCCGTCCCGGTCGTGATGCGCGAGGACGTCGGTCCGATCGACGCTCTGCGGCGCTCGTGGGATCTCGTCCGCGGCAGCTGGTGGTGGGTGTTTGCCGTCGGCTTCCTCATCCCGCTCGGCTTCGGCGTGGTCGCGCGGCTCTTGTCCGTCGGGTCGATCTTCGGCCCGGACAGCACGGCCGAATTCCTCATCGGGGCCATAGTGAGTGCCGTCGGTTTGGCGATCTCGATCTCCATCTACGGCGTGGCGTCCGGCGTCATCTACGCGTCGCTGGCGCCGGAGGACACATCGGCAGAAGCGCGTAGAGCTGCAGCATCCGATCCGATCTTGTGAACCGGATCAGCGATTACGCGCTGATCGGTGACTGTCATTCGGCCGCTTTGGTCGGCCGCGACGGCTCCGTCGACTGGACGTGCTTCCCGCGGTTCGATTCGCCGGCCGTCTTCTGCCGGATCCTAGATGAAGATCGCGGCGGTTCGTTCGCGGTAACGCCCGAGAACGTCAGCTCGACCACACGACGATACGTCGAAGATACGAACGTCCTGGAAACGATCTTCGAGTGCGAGGGCGGAACTCTCGAGGTCGCCGACTGCATGCCTGTGACGGCGACCAAGCCTGATCCGGTGTCGATGCAACCTTCGCGATCGATCCTCCGGCGCCTTCGGTGCATCGAAGGGAGCCGTGGACGTTCGTATCTCGGTCGCTCCGCGATTCGAGTACGGACGGTTCGTCCCACACTTTCGATTGACCTCGGAGGAAACCGCCGAAGCTGTAGGCGGCGGTGACGCCATGCACGTAACGGCGACGCGTCTGCTCGACGAGGAGAGCGAGCGCATCAAAGCGCCGATGGCATCTGGTCGAAGGCGAAACGGAGTGGATCGAGGCGGCGTGGGGGCCTTCGCACCGTCTGCGCGGCAGCGACGACGTTCCGAATCGCGCCGATCTCGAAAAGCGATTCGACGTCACACGCTCGAGTTTTGGCGGAAGTGGAGCGACCGCTGCGTCGTCGATGTCACGGACAAGGAACGCGTATATCGCTCGGCCCTCGTCCTGAAAGCGCTCACCTACGCACCAACCGGCGCCGTCATCGCCGCGCCGACGACATCCCTTCCCGAACTCCTCGGCGGTGAGCGCAACTGGGACTACCGGTACACGTGGATCCGCGACGGAACGCTGACGCTCATCTCCGCTCTATCTCGCTCGGCATCCGAGAGGAGGCCGAAGCCTTCAAGTTCTGGATGGAGCGCACGAGCGCGGGGCGTCCCGAGGACCTTCAGATCATGTACGGCATCGGCGGCGAGCGATTCCTTCCGAGCTCGTTCTCGAGCATCTGCACGGTCATCGCGGCTCGGCTCCCGTTCGCATCGGGAACGGCGCGGCCAAGCAGTTACAGCTCGATGCCTACGGACAGCTCATACAGTCCGCTTATCTGTTCGCCAAGACCGGCGGACGCATCACTCCGGACAACTGGAACTTCCTGACCGGTATCGCCGACATCGTGGCCGAGCGCTGGCGCGAGCCGGACCAAGGGATCTGGGAGATCCGCGACGAGCCGCGGCACTTCGTGCATTCGAAGCTCAACTGCTGGGTCGCTCTCGATCGCGTCGTGCGGCTCGCGACGTCGCGGAAACTTCCCGGACGAACCAAAGCGCTGGGCGGCCGAGCGCGACGCGCTTCGCGAATACCTGATCTCCGATGCCGAGAAGCGAGGTTGGTTCTCGCAGGCCGTCGGCAACGACGCGCCGGACGCTTCAGTCGCTGCTCGTCCCGGCGATGGGGTTGCTGCCCACCGATCATCCGCTCGTCCAGAAGACGATCGACGTCGTGCGCGACTCCGCTCGGTCACGGCTGCTCGATCCACCGCTATCACGCACCCGACGGGCTCGAGGGCGGCGAAGGTGCGTTCCTCCTTTGCTCGTTCTGGCTCCTGGACTGCCTCATCTACTCCGGACGGATCGACGAGGCCGAGACGGTGCTCGACGAGCTCCACGGCTACGCGAACGACGTCGGACTGTGGGCCGAAGAGGTCGACGTCGCCACGCGGCGAGGCTCTCGGGAACTTCCCGCAGGCCTTCACGCACATGGCGCACATCACGTCATGCCTGCACCTGGAGGCGGCCAAGGACGGCGAGGTCGACTTCGACGACGCCTACGACTACGCCGAGAACGCTGTAGATCGGCTGGCTCAGGCTGGCGTACCGGGGTTGCGCCGCACGACGCATGCGCGTTCAGGCTGAGCGCCCGTGACTCTCGAGGCCGCAACCGCACAAGTCGACGCGCTGCGCGCGGCGCTTGAGTCGCGTCGGCCGACAAGCACCTCGGCGGAGCTCCGCCGACTCGTCGAGATCCCGAGCGTTTCGGCCGAGGGCCGCGGCATCGAGGAATGCGCCGAAGCCGTCGCGGATCTGCTCTCGCAGCGCGGGGCCTAAGAACGGAGATCCGTCCAACCCAGGGCAACCCGGTCGTCTGCGCATGGGGCGGCGCCGCCTCCGGTCCGACGCTCCTCTTCTACGTCCACTACGACGTCCAGCCGCCCGATCCGCTCGATCTATGGACGGTCCCGCCGTTCGAGCTGACCGAGCGCGACGGAAAGCTCTCGGGCGGGGGAGTGCGGACACGAAGTGCCACATCATCGCGCCGCCTCGCGGCGATCGACGCCGTGCGCGAAGTCTTCGGCTCCGATCCCGATCCGCTACGCGTTCCTCATCGAAGGCGAGGAGGAGATCGGCAGCCCCAACCTCGAGGCCTTCATCGAGGAGCACGCCGGCGATTTCAAAGCCGACGGATGCCTGTGGGAGTTCGGAGGCGTCGAGCTGGACGGAACACCCAACGTCACGCTGGGCCTGAAGGGCATCCAGTCGATCGAGCTTCGAGCGAAAGGACCGGCCTACGACGCGCACTCGTCTCTCGGCGTGGTCATCGACAATCCCGCTGTAGCGCATCGCCGCCGCCGTCGCGTCGCTGCGCGACGCCGACGGAAGGGTCCTGATCGACGGTTTCTACGACGACGTCGCGGCCCCTACGAAGCACGGAGATCGACGCCATCGCCGCCGGCTCCCGATCCGACCGACCGATCTCGCGACGGAGTTCGGCGTCGAGAGGTTCCTCGGCGGCGTAGACCGGCGTCGACCTCGAACGACGCTTGCGAGCCGAACCGTGCGTCAACGTCAACGGGATCCACGGCGGTTACGGGGGGCCCGGGGACCAAGACCGTGCTTCCGGCAGAAGCGTTCGCGAAGCTCGACTTCCGTCTCGTGCCCGACCAGCGGCCCGCGAAGATCGTCGAGCTCGTGCGCGCGCATCTCCACAAACACGGCTTGGACGACGTCGAGGTGGTTCCTCAAGCCGGCGAAGGCCCCGGGCGGACGCCGCTGGACGACCCGTTCGTCGACCGTCGTCACCGAGACGCGCGAAACTCGCCTACGGACGCGACCCGGTGGTCAACGTTTCGAGCGCCGGAACGGGTCCGGCGGCGCCCTTCGCAGACGTGATCAAGGTGCCGTTCGCAACGGCGGGTGCGCATATACCGGCTCCCGTGCGCACTCACCGGACGAGCACATCCGCGTCGAGGACTTCGAGAACGGCAAGCTGCACACCGCGCTCGTCATCGCGGCTATGGCAACAGATCGCTGACATAGTCGAGGCCTGCCGCCGCGCCGTCGGCGAACGCCGCTTCGAACTTCTCGTCACCGAGGGCGGCTCGGGCGTCGGCCAAAACCTGATCGTGAAGCAGAGTCGAGTAGCGCGGTGTGTTGGTGTTGGGGTCCTTCGCGCTCGAAGCGGCCCCCGACAAGCGCGCAGACTCTGCCGCATCGCCGCGCGACAAAGCGACGCCGGAAAGGCCGCGGACATTTCCTGCGAAGGCCAGGCGCTCGAATCGTCCAAGCCTTTGTTTCGTCAGACCCAGCGCGGTGCGGTGATGGGTCTCTGCTCCATCGATATCGCCCATCGATCTGTCGAGCCATCCCAGCGAGTTGTGGACGTAGGCCTGCAACCACGGCGTCGCCGTGTCGCGCCATCTCGAGGTTCCCTTCGAACGCTCGACGTGCGACGTCGTATTGACCACGTGCATGAGCGATCTCGGCGAGGCTGTGCCCGGCCAGAGCAGCGATCATCAGCCCCTCCAAGCGCGTGGCGGCGCGCTTGGCGGCAAGATCTCGCGCCTCGACGAAGCACGCCTCGGCGGCGTCGATCTGTCCCTGCGCCACCCGAAGCCAGCCGACGTCGATCAAGGTCTGAGCGATCTCCCGTTCCATGCCTCGCTCGCGTGTCAGCGCGAGAGCGTCGAGGTAGGACCTTCCGCTCGCCCGGATCACCGAGGCGTTCGTAGGCATGGCCTTCGGACTGCAGTGCGAAGGCGAGTGCGTACACGTTTGGCGTCCGGCGTGCGGCGGCCACAGCCTGCCGCGCGAGCGCGAGTCCGCCCTCAAGGTCGTGCTCGTCCTCTTTCATCGACGCGATCTGGCGCAGCGCGCTGCCCTCGCTGGAAGTGGAACCGCCGCGACGAGCCGCAGCCAACGATTCCTCGCACTTGGCCATCGCCAGAACGAGTTCGTCCTGATCGAGTGCATGGATGCCTTCTTCGAGCAGTGCGCGAGCAAGAACGAAATCGTTTCCCGAGGCTCGTGCGACCTGGGTGCTTCGCGCGAAACCTTCGTAGTTCGTCCGTTTGCCAGCAATACGTGGT
>CAVTGO010000005.1:0-149590 GCA_963734275.1 uncultured Actinomycetes bacterium | reverse complement strand
TCGGTGGACATCACCGAGGACGTGGACCTGACGCTGGACAAGGAGTTCCAGGACGTCTCGGTGGACGCCGGCACCAACAACCACACCTTCACGATCGTGGTCACCAACAACGGCCAGTCCGACGCCGACGCCGTGAACGTGCTCGACGTGGTCGACGCCCACCTGGAGGTCACCAACGTGGCCCCGGCCGGCGACTGCGGCGCGAGCGCCGGCCAGACGGTCGATTGCACCTTCGACCTGGCCGCCAACGGTGGGACCAACACGATCACCGTCACCTACAAGGTCGACGCCTCGGTGGAGGCCGACACGGTCTCCAACACGGCCGACGCCGAGGACGACGACGGCAACCAGGCAGGCGACACCGACTCGGTGGACATCACCGAGGACGTGGACCTGACGCTGGACAAGGAGTTCCAGGACGTCTCGGTGGACGCCGGCACCAACAACCACACCTTCACGATCGTGGTCACCAACAACGGCCAGTCCGACGCCGACGCCGTGAACGTGCTCGACGTGGTCGACGCCCGCCTGGAGGTCACCAACGTGGCCCCGGCCGGCGACTGCGGCGCGAGCGCCGGCCGACGGTCGATTGCACCTTCGACCTGGCCGCCAACGGTGGGACCAACACGATCACCGTCACCTACAAGGTCGACGCCTCGGTGGAGGCCGACACGGTCTCCAACACGGCCGACGCCGAGGACGACGACGGCAACCAGGCAGGCGACACCGACTCGGTGGACATCACCGAGGACGTGGACCTGACGCTGGACAAGGAGTTCCAGGACGTCTCGGTGGACGCCGGCACCAACAACCACACCTTCACGATCGTGGTCACCAACAACGGCCAGTCCGACGCCGACGCCGTGAACGTGCTCGACGTGGTCGACGCCCGCCTGGAGGTCACCAACGTGGCCCCGGCCGGCGACTGCGGCGCGAGCGCCGGCCAGACGGTCGATTGCACCTTCGACCTGGCCGCCAACGGTGGGACCAACACGATCACCGTCACCTACAAGGTCGACGCCTCGGTGGAGGCCGACACGGTCTCCAACACGGCCGACGCCGAGGACGACGACGGCAACCAGGCAGGCGACACCGACTCGGTGGACATCACCGAGGACGTGGACCTGACGCTGGACAAGGAGTTCCAGGACGTCTCGGTGGACGCCGGCACCAACAACCACACCTTCACGATCGTGGTCACCAACAACGGCCAGTCCGACGCCGACGCCGTGAACGTGCTCGACGTGGTCGACGCCCGCCTGGAGGTCACCAACGTGGCCCCGGCCGGCGACTGCGGCGCGAGCGCCGGCCAGACGGTCGATTGCACCTTCGACCTGGCCGCCAACGGTGGGACCAACACGATCACCGTCACCTACAAGGTCGACGCCTCGGTGGAGGCCGACACGGTCTCCAACACGGCCGACGCCGAGGACGACGACGGCAACCAGGCAGGCGACACCGACTCGGTGGACATCACCGAGGACGTGGACCTGACGCTGGACAAGGAGTTCCAGGACGTCTCGGTGGACGCCGGCACCAACAACCACACCTTCACGATCGTGGTCACCAACAACGGCCAGTCCGACGCCGACGCCGTGAACGTGCTCGACGTGGTCGACGCCCGCCTGGAGGTCACCAACGTGGCCCCGGCCGGCGACTGCGGCGCGAGCGCCGGCCAGACGGTCGATTGCACCTTCGACCTGGCCGCCAACGGTGGGACCAACACGATCACCGTCACCTACAAGGTCGACGCCTCGGTGGAGGCCGACACGGTCTCCAACACGGCCGACGCCGAGGACGACGACGGCAACCAGGCAGGCGACACCGACTCGGTGGACATCACCGAGGACGTGGACCTGACGCTGGACAAGGAGTTCCAGGACGTCTCGGTGGACGCCGGCACCAACAACCACACCTTCACGATCGTGGTCACCAACAACGGCCAGTCCGACGCCGACGCCGTGAACGTGCTCGACGTGGTCGACGCCCGCCTGGAGGTCACCAACGTGGCCCCGGCCGGCGACTGCGGCGCGAGCGCCGGCCAGACGGTCGATTGCACCTTCGACCTGGCCGCCAACGGTGGGACCAACACGATCACCGTCACCTACAAGGTCGACGCCTCGGTGGAGGCCGACACGGTCTCCAACACGGCCGACGCCGAGGACGACGACGGCAACCAGGCAGGCGACACCGACTCGGTGGACATCACCGAGGACGTGGACCTGACGCTGGACAAGGAGTTCCAGGACGTCTCGGTGGACGCCGGCACCAACAACCACACCTTCACGATCGTGGTCACCAACAACGGCCAGTCCGACGCCGACGCCGTGAACGTGCTCGACGTGGTCGACGCCCGCCTGGAGGTCACCAACGTGGCCCCGGCCGGCGACTGCGGCGCGAGCGCCGGCCAGACGGTCGATTGCACCTTCGACCTGGCCGCCAACGGTGGGACCAACACGATCACCGTCACCTACAAGGTCGACGCCTCGGTGGAGGCCGACACGGTCTCCAACACGGCCGACGCCGAGGACGACGACGGCAACCAGGCAGGCGACACCGACTCGGTGGACATCACCGAGGACGTGGACCTGACGCTGGACAAGGAGTTCCAGGACGTCTCGGTGGACGCCGGCACCAACAACCACACCTTCACGATCGTGGTCACCAACAACGGCCAGTCCGACGCCGACGCCGTGAACGTGCTCGACGTGGTCGACGCCCGCCTGGAGGTCACCAACGTGGCCCCGGCCGGCGACTGCGGCGCGAGCGCCGGCCAGACGGTCGATTGCACCTTCGACCTGGCCGCCAACGGTGGGACCAACACGATCACCGTCACCTACAAGGTCGACGCCTCGGTGGAGGCCGACACGGTCTCCAACACGGCCGACGCCGAGGACGACGACGGCAACCAGGCAGGCGACACCGACTCGGTGGACATCACCGAGGACGTGGACCTGACGCTGGACAAGGAGTTCCAGGACGTCTCGGTGGACGCCGGCACCAACAACCACACCTTCACGATCGTGGTCACCAACAACGGCCAGTCCGACGCCGACGCCGTGAACGTGCTCGACGTGGTCGACGCCCGCCTGGAGGTCACCAACGTGGCCCCGGCCGGCGACTGCGGCGCGAGCGCCGGCCAGACGGTCGATTGCACCTTCGACCTGGCCGCCAACGGTGGGACCAACACGATCACCGTCACCTACAAGGTCGACGCCTCGGTGGAGGCCGACACGGTCTCCAACACGGCCGACGCCGAGGACGACGACGGCAACCAGGCAGGCGACACCGACTCGGTGGACATCACCGAGGACGTGGACCTGACGCTGGACAAGGAGTTCCAGGACGTCTCGGTGGACGCCGGCACCAACAACCACACCTTCACGATCGTGGTCACCAACAACGGCCAGTCCGACGCCGACGCCGTGAACGTGCTCGACGTGGTCGACGCCCGCCTGGAGGTCACCAACGTGGCCCCGGCCGGCGACTGCGGCGCGAGCGCCGGCCAGACGGTCGATTGCACCTTCGACCTGGCCGCCAACGGTGGGACCAACACGATCACCGTCACCTACAAGGTCGACGCCTCGGTGGAGGCCGACACGGTCTCCAACACGGCCGACGCCGAGGACGACGACGGCAACCAGGCAGGCGACACCGACTCGGTGGACATCACCGAGGACGTGGACCTGACGCTGGACAAGGAGTTCCAGGACGTCTCGGTGGACGCCGGCACCAACAACCACACCTTCACGATCGTGGTCACCAACAACGGCCAGTCCGACGCCGACGCCGTGAACGTGCTCGACGTGGTCGACGCCCGCCTGGAGGTCACCAACGTGGCCCCGGCCGGCGACTGCGGCGCGAGCGCCGGCCAGACGGTCGATTGCACCTTCGACCTGGCCGCCAACGGTGGGACCAACACGATCACCGTCACCTACAAGGTCGACGCCTCGGTGGAGGCCGACACGGTCTCCAACACGGCCGACGCCGAGGACGACGACGGCAACCAGGCAGGCGACACCGACTCGGTGGACATCACCGAGGACGTGGACCTGACGCTGGACAAGGAGTTCCAGGACGTCTCGGTGGACGCCGGCACCAACAACCACACCTTCACGATCGTGGTCACCAACAACGGCCAGTCCGACGCCGACGCCGTGAACGTGCTCGACGTGGTCGACGCCCGCCTGGAGGTCACCAACGTGGCCCCGGCCGGCGACTGCGGCGCGAGCGCCGGCCAGACGGTCGATTGCACCTTCGACCTGGCCGCCAACGGTGGGACCAACACGATCACCGTCACCTACAAGGTCGACGCCTCGGTGGAGGCCGACACGGTCTCCAACACGGCCGACGCCGAGGACGACGACGGCAACCAGGCAGGCGACACCGACTCGGTGGACATCACCGAGGACGTGGACCTGACGCTGGACAAGGAGTTCCAGGACGTCTCGGTGGACGCCGGCACCAACAACCACACCTTCACGATCGTGGTCACCAACAACGGCCAGTCCGACGCCGACGCCGTGAACGTGCTCGACGTGGTCGACGCCCGCCTGGAGGTCACCAACGTGGCCCCGGCCGGCGACTGCGGCGCGAGCGCCGGCCAGACGGTCGATTGCACCTTCGACCTGGCCGCCAACGGTGGGACCAACACGATCACCGTCACCTACAAGGTCGACGCCTCGGTGGAGGCCGACACGGTCTCCAACACGGCCGACGCCGAGGACGACGACGGCAACCAGGCAGGCGACACCGACTCGGTGGACATCACCGAGGACGTGGACCTGACGCTGGACAAGGAGTTCCAGGACGTCTCGGTGGACGCCGGCACCAACAACCACACCTTCACGATCGTGGTCACCAACAACGGCCAGTCCGACGCCGACGCCGTGAACGTGCTCGACGTGGTCGACGCCCGCCTGGAGGTCACCAACGTGGCCCCGGCCGGCGACTGCGGCGCGAGCGCCGGCCAGACGGTCGATTGCACCTTCGACCTGGCCGCCAACGGTGGGACCAACACGATCACCGTCACCTACAAGGTCGACGCCTCGGTGGAGGCCGACACGGTCTCCAACACGGCCGACGCCGAGGACGACGACGGCAACCAGGCAGGCGACACCGACTCGGTGGACATCACCGAGGACGTGGACCTGACGCTGGACAAGGAGTTCCAGGACGTCTCGGTGGACGCCGGCACCAACAACCACACCTTCACGATCGTGGTCACCAACAACGGCCAGTCCGACGCCGACGCCGTGAACGTGCTCGACGTGGTCGACGCCCGCCTGGAGGTCACCAACGTGGCCCCGGCCGGCGACTGCGGCGCGAGCGCCGGCCAGACGGTCGATTGCACCTTCGACCTGGCCGCCAACGGTGGGACCAACACGATCACCGTCACCTACAAGGTCGACGCCTCGGTGGAGGCCGACACGGTCTCCAACACGGCCGACGCCGAGGACGACGACGGCAACCAGGCAGGCGACACCGACTCGGTGGACATCACCGAGGACGTGGACCTGACGCTGGACAAGGAGTTCCAGGACGTCTCGGTGGACGCCGGCACCAACAACCACACCTTCACGATCGTGGTCACCAACAACGGCCAGTCCGACGCCGACGCCGTGAACGTGCTCGACGTGGTCGACGCCCGCCTGGAGGTCACCAACGTGGCCCCGGCCGGCGACTGCGGCGCGAGCGCCGGCCAGACGGTCGATTGCACCTTCGACCTGGCCGCCAACGGTGGGACCAACACGATCACCGTCACCTACAAGGTCGACGCCTCGGTGGAGGCCGACACGGTCTCCAACACGGCCGACGCCGAGGACGACGACGGCAACCAGGCAGGCGACACCGACTCGGTGGACATCACCGAGGACGTGGACCTGACGCTGGACAAGGAGTTCCAGGACGTCTCGGTGGACGCCGGCACCAACAACCACACCTTCACGATCGTGGTCACCAACAACGGCCAGTCCGACGCCGACGCCGTGAACGTGCTCGACGTGGTCGACGCCCGCCTGGAGGTCACCAACGTGGCCCCGGCCGGCGACTGCGGCGCGAGCGCCGGCCAGACGGTCGATTGCACCTTCGACCTGGCCGCCAACGGTGGGACCAACACGATCACCGTCACCTACAAGGTCGACGCCTCGGTGGAGGCCGACACGGTCTCCAACACGGCCGACGCCGAGGACGACGACGGCAACCAGGCAGGCGACACCGACTCGGTGGACATCACCACCAAGGTGGATCTCGTTGTCACCAAGACGGACAGCCCGGACCCAGTCGTGGTGCTGAACAACTTGACATACACCATCACGGTCCAGAACCTTGGTCCGTCCGACGCGCAGAACGTGGTCGTGACGGACACGCTGCCGGCCGAGCTGCTCGGCGAGAAGTTCTGCACCGGGGCGGGCTGCGACCCGAGCGTTGGCTCGCCGTGGACCGGGTCGACCACCTTCACCACCATTGCGGCAACCCAGACGAAGACGGTGATCATCAGGGCCCAGGTCGGATCCTATCCGAGCGGCGGAACGCTCTCGAACACGGCGAGCGTGACGTCTAACACCCCCCGCATCAACATGGGGAACGACTTGGACACCGAGACGACGGCCGTCAACAAGCGGACCACCCAGCTCGTCTACACGGGTGCCTCGAACGGTCAGTACAGCGACCCGGTGGGCGCGAGCGCGACTCTGAGGGACACCACGAACGGGTCGCCGGGCACGCCGATCGCCGGAGCGACGGTCACGTTCACGCTCAGTGGCCAGACGTTCACTGCCACCACGAATGCACTCGGCGTGGCCGCGACGGGAACGACCATCCCGGACCGACTCAACCAGCCGGCAGGGAGCAAGACTATGGCGTCCGCCTACGCAGGCGATGGGGTGTACGCGAACGCGTCCGACAGCGACCCGTACACCGTGAACCTTGAGGGCGCCACCGTCTCCTCGATCGCGCCGTCCTTCATCGCGGTCGACGGCGCTGATAACGACAAGGACTCCCTCGAACTCACGCTAACGATCGACGAGACGAACGACACCTACCTCAGCAGCGCTCTGCCGAACGCGCCATCCGGACAAACGGGGCTGAAGAACGCCTATCCGATCCCGACGACCCTCACGAGGGTCTCGAACAACACCACGTTCGGGTCGTGCACACCGGCCCTCTCGACCTACACGACCGTGGACTCCGACACGTCCACCGCCAAGTGCTCGATCGCGAACGTCCCGTCGGACACGTACCAGGTCGACGCCGACATCCAAGGCGACTACTTCGACGGGTCGGGTGTCGGGGCGCTCGTCGTCTACAACCCGGCGCTCGGCTTCATCACCGGCGGCGGTCGGTACACGACGAACGAGGGGGTCCTCAACTTCGGCTTCAACGCGAAGCTGAAGAGCGGCACCAGCGCCCAGGGCTCGCTGCTGGTGATCCTCCACCGGCCCGAGGGCAACTACATCCTGAAGAGCAACGCGATGGGTACCCTGACCACCACAAAGGACGTCGCCGGCAACTTCTGGACGGCGCTGCTGAAGGGCAAGGCGACCTTCCAGGTGCCCAACTCCCAGCCCGCGCTGGAATGCGGCGAGCGCAAGTGCGGCAACTACAGCTGGACGATGTACGTCGAGGACCGCAAGGAGCCGGGTTCCGGCTACGACAAGTTCTGGCTTGAGGTCAAGGACTCGAACGGGGTCGTCGTGGCCAAGATGTCGCTCCCGAACCCGCCGGCGGCCAACGCCAAGATCATCGACCAGGGCAACATCCAGGTCCCGCAGCCTCAGAGCAGCGGCAAGTAGAGATCAGAGCGGGGGGCGGCCGAAAGGCCGCCTCCCGCGCTCGGTTCTCCAGCTGATCAGACCGGCGACCGCTCCGTCCCGGCCTGAGCGAGCGCTACGAGCTCGAGCGCGCCGAACCCGAGGTTCACCCCGCCGAGGAGCCACCACGGCCAGACTGCGGCGCCGTCCGGGACGCCGACGAGCGCGTTCAGCACGAACACCGCCGACGTCCCGAGCTCCAGAAGCACGAACGACCAGGACCACCACCACAGGTCCTCGACCCGCCTGGCCACGAGGACCATCTGGCCGGCCATCGCGATCCCCACCACGCCGAGGAGCCGGAGCCAGGCGTCCTCGCCGAGCGGGAGCTGGTCGAACACGCTCTCGACGAGCCACCCGGGGGCGACGACGAGCACCAGCCCGAAGGCCGCCCAGAGGACGCCCTGCCACAGGAGGACGCGCCGCAGGAGGTTCACGAGGCCGCATCCTCGCAGGTGGGAGGGGCCGATGGCACGGCCCCGTTGGTAGGATTCGGCCCGGGAGCCCGCCGAGGGCTCCCGTTCCCTGAGAAGGACCGACCCGACGAAGGACGACGCTTGACCGACACGCCCAGGGTCGCGGTGATCGGGCTGGATTGCGGCACCCCCCAGCTCCTGTTCCGCGACTTCGAAGCCGAGACGCCCAACATCCACGCGCTGATGCAGCGGGGCATGTGGGGCGACCTCGCGAGCATCACCCCGCCGATCACCGTGCCCGCCTGGGCGTGCGCGATGACCGGCAAGTCGCCCGGCCAGCTGGGCATCTACGGCTTCCGCAACCGCAAGGACACCACCTACGACGGCCTGTCGATCGCCACCGCGGACGCCATCAAGGAGCCCGCGGTCTGGGACGTCCTCGGCGCCAGGGGCCTGCGCTCGATGCTGATCGGCGTGCCGCCGTCGTTCCCGCCGCCGAAGGAGTTCCCGGGCTGGCGCGTGGGCTGCTTCCTCACCCCGCCGAGCGCGAAGTCCTGGGCATTCCCGGCCGAGCTCGAGACCGAGATCGTCGCCGAGCTCGGCGAGGGCAACGAGTACATCTTCGACATCCCGGACTTCCGGCGCGCGGGCTACGACGTCGCGCTCGACCAGGTCTTCAAGATGACCGAGCGCCGCTTCCAGGTGGGCCGCAGGCTCGCCGTCGAGAAGCCGTGGGACTTCTTCATGCTGTGCGAGATCGCGCCGGACCGCCTGCACCACGTCTTCTGGCAGCACTGGGACCCGACGCACCCGCTGTACGAGGCGGGCAACAAGTACGAGACCGCGTTCCAGGACTACTACCGGTTCCTGGACGTCGAGGTCGGCAAGCTCCTCGAGGTCCTCCCGGA
The DNA here is from genome assembly GCA_963734275.1 of uncultured Actinomycetes bacterium. GTDB lineage: Bacteria > Actinomycetota > UBA4738 > UBA4738 > HRBIN12 > CAVTGO01. The sequence continues at coordinate 140,455 of CAVTGO010000005.1, read as the reverse complement.
CGACGCGATCACGATCGTGATGAGCGACCACGGCGCCCGCCCGATGATGGGCGGTCTCTGCTTCAACGACTGGCTGATCAAGGAGGGGTACCTCGCGCTCGAGGCGTAGCCGTCGCACGTGATCCCCATCAAGGAAGCGGCGATCGACTGGAGCCAGACGATCGCCTGGGGCGACGGCGGCTACTACGGCCGCCTGTTCCTGAACGTGAAGGGCCGCGAGCCGCAGGGGATCCTCGAGCCGGCACGCTACGAGGAGACGCGCGACGAGCTGATCGCCAAGCTCGAGGCCGCGCCCGGCCCCGACGGGGAGCCGCTCGGCACGAAGGTGCTGAAGCCGCAGGACGTGTACCCGGAGGTCCGAGGGGTCGCCCCCGACCTCATCGTCTACTTCGGCGACCTCGCGTGGCGCTCGGTCGGCTCGGTGGGGAACCGGAGCATCTACACGTACGAGAACGACACCGGCCCCGACGGGGCCAACCACGATCGGAACGGCGTCTGGGCGATGGCCGGGCCTGCCGGGCCAGCCGACGGGAGAGACGCAGCGGCATGAGCCTGGTCGACGTCGGTCCGACGATCCTGAAGCTGTACGACGCGGAGCCGCTCCCCGGAGCGGTCGGAAGGAGCTTCCTGTGACCCACCACCCCGACCAGAAGGGCTTCACCGTCTGGTTCACCGGGCTGTCCGGTGCCGGCAAGTCGACGATCGCCGAGATGCTGTTCCACGAGTTCCAGGCGCGCGGTCTGAAGACCGAGATCTTGGACGGCGACGTCGTCCGGCAGAACCTGAGCAAGGGCCTCGGGTTCTCCAAGGAGGACCGCGACACGAACATCCTGCGGATCGCGTTCGTCGCCGAGATGCTCACGCGCAACGGCGTCGCGACGATCTGCTGCCCGATCAGTCCCTACAAGGAGACGCGCGACGCCGCGCGAGCGCAGATCGGCGAGTTCGTCGAGGTCTACGTGCACGCCACGCTCGACGAGCTGGTGACCAACCGCGACCCGAAGGGCCTGTACAAGAAGGCCATGGCCGGCGAGATCAAGGGCTTCACCGGCGTCGACGACCCGTACGAAGTCCCCGAGAGCCCCGAGCTGGTGCTCGACACGATGGTCGAGACCCCCGAGGAGTCGCTGCGGAGCGTGCTGGCGCGCCTGCAGGAGCTCGGCTACATCGAGGACGCCTCGCCGAAGGCGGAAGGCGACCAGATGCACTCCGGCCTGACCGATCTTCGGATTACGGAGACGGGTCAGGTGGCCAAGGAGAGCTGAGTGGCGATACGGGTCTCGAACCTCGGCTCTGCGAACCTGCCTCACGACGGCCAAAACATGAACGCGACGGTCGTTGCCGTCGCGATCGCGGCCAGGAAACAGAAGAGGCGAAGAGGCGCCCGGGAACCTTCGACGAGCGGAAGGTAGGGACGCGAAAGGACGCTAGGATGCATCAGCAGAAGCGGCAGGTTGAATAGCAGGAGTCGCGGAAGAACGATGATCTGGAGCACGATGCAGTAGAGCCATCCCTGTTCGGTTTGCGCTCGCGTATACGTGAGGTAGGTAACCGCCGCGATTCCCGCAACCCATACCGGCACGCCGAAGGACCGCAATGACAGCTGTGAAGGTATCCCGGTCTGGGTGACTGAATACGCGATGAATTCGTCCATCCAAGGAAGCTGGAATAGTCCCAAGGCAAGGAAGGTGGCCCCGAACCAACCAAGCGATCTCCAGTCGCGGCGCCCAAGCCACCACACGACGACGCACGCTGGATAGAGCTTCACCCAAGTCGCAAAAGCCAACAATACGGCCGCAGAGCGCAAGCCCAACGGGGCAAGTGCGCCGATGCCAAGGATCATGCCCTGCACGTTGCCGTTGAAGAGGTTGGTAACTAGCAACGGCGTGAGGTGCGTTGGCAGCCCCAGTCCGTCAACTCCACGGGCTCGGTAACGAAGAGTTACCGCGACCGCGATCCCACCGGCTATGAGGGGGAACCAGATCCACCGGAGGCCAGGGATCAGCATCGCGAGCAGCGGAGGATAGCGATAGTGGTACTCGAAGAACGTACCGACATTGGGTGCGTAGGGGTCCCCTTCGCCATAGAGTGAGCGTCCGGCATCGACAAAGACGCGATAATCGGCGAGTATCGAGGTATCACGTCCGGCAACGACGCTAAGTGCCATGATCGAAGCGGCGAAGAGGGCAACGAGCAGCCAGTGCGGGAGCCCGGCAGCGGGTTCGGCTGAGCGAGGCGCGCTGCTCACGGGAGCCGCCGTACGAGCAGGAGCCCGTCGGCGTCCTCGTAGACGAGGTCCCAGCCCGGGTGGTCGCCGAGCACCGCGATGAGCCCGGAGTGCTGTTCTCGGCTGAGGACGAGCACGTCGATGCCGTAGCGGTCGACGACGGCCTCCCAGTCGCCCTCGCCGTTCGAGATCTGGTCGAAGTCGTCCCAGACCGCGCCCGTGAACAGCTCGATCCTCGGATCGATCATGACGGGGTTCGCGGGCACCTCGAGCTCGAACCACGAGGCCCAGATCTCGGGGACGAACATGCGGGTCCCGGGCTCGATCTCTCGGAGCACGATCGACGAGTACTGGTTCGGGGAGCTCGCGAGCAGGCCGTCGGTCGCGCTCACCGAGTTCGCGGTACTCGCGAATGTCGGACGGAACCAGGGGAGGAGCGCGATGCCGAGGACCGCGAGCGCGACGGCGATGCCGGTGTTGAGCGCTCGGGGCTCGTCGCGGCGGGGTGCGCCGGCGGGGATGAGGTCGGCCACGAGCACCGGCGCGGCGAGCGCCCACCAGATGATCCCGCGGACGGCGGTCGCGCCGACGACGAAGAACAGGCCGAGGGCCACCAGGCGGGGCCACCGGACGTCGCTCCGGCGCCGGTACAGGAGGGCGGCGACCGCGACGACCGACACGAAGAAGAAGATGCCGGTCGCGTTCGTGGGGGACGGTGGGCGCCACTCGAGGATCGTTCGCCGGAGCTCGGGATCGGTGGACAGCTCGTACACGTAGCGCCAGACGCGTGGCCCGTACGGGTTCACGAGCGTCACGGCCAGCGAAGCGAGGGCGGCGAGCAGCGCGGTGCGCGCGAGCCGGGGGTTCGCGCGGAGATCCTCGAACCAGGTCAGGAGCAGCAGGACCGGCACGAGGAAGAAGCTGCCGTGCAGGTTCGCCCACGCGAGCGTGATGAGCGGGAGCAGCCACAGGCCCGCCGGATGGTGCTCGCGCCGTGCGAGGAGCCAGAGCGCGAGCGCGAACAGCGTGAACCCGAACAGCTGCGGACGCGGCGGCAGGGCGTGGAAGGAAACGAGCAGCGCGCCGATCGTGAGCCAGGCCGCGACCCGAACACTCGCGCCTCGTGTCCGGCACGCGAGGAACACCAGCCAGAACGTGAGGCCCGCGAGCACCGCGCGGACGATCGCGATCAGCTCCCAGCTGCCGGCGCGGTGCAGGAGCGCGAACACGATCTCGGAGCCCCACTGCTGGTTCAGCCACGGCTGCCCGCTCACGGTGAAGGTGAACAGGTCGGTCTGAAGGACGTGGTGGGTGTCGAGCATCACGTTCCCGGCGCGGATCAGGTACGCGAGGTCGATCGTGGACATCGAGAGGCGCAGCGAGACGACGACCGGCAGGAGCACGGCGATCACGGCCAGGAGCTCGGCGAACGTCAGGTGCCACCGTTGGTGCCGGTCCACGCGGCTCCTCTCGTCGGGGGCCCGCGCCGAGATGTGTACCAGCGCCGAGGCGGTCGTGCGAGGACTCGGCCCGTCCGAAGGAGAGCTAGACGAGATCCTCGCCCCGGAGGGCGATAACGTCCTCGGCTCGCACGAGCACGCCCAGCCGAGCCTCGCCGAGGATCGAGACGGGCTCGAGGCGTTTCGTGTCGAGCCACTCGCCCACGATTTCGGCCGGGGTGCCGGTGAGGTAGGCGACCTCGTCGATCGTCAGCCACTCGGGCGTGCCTTGCCGGCGCGGCTCGGTGTCCGTCCAGAGCTCCGCGACCAGCGGCTCGGTGTCAGTCCACAGGTCCGCGACGGGCGGTTCGGTGTCCGCCAGATCCGCGGCGGGCGGTTCGGTGTCCGTCCGCAGGCCCGCGACGGGCGCATCGCCCTCGTGGGGCTCGAAGGTCCAGCCCGAGTCCCCGAACGTCCACCCCTCGCGGTCGTCCCGGATGGCCGTGGTCCGGCCGCAGTCGGGGCACACCACAGACGACCACGTGGCGTCCTGGGCCCGCGAGGCCAGCAGGTCGGCCTTGAGACGGGTCAGGAGCTGCTCGGCGGACGGCGTCAGCAGGCAGGTCGGGCAGATGCCGATCGTCCGGTCGGGTTCCATCGGGAGCTATCTCGGCCGGTCATGGACCCACCTTGAATGGCCGGCTCGACCGGTCTCGTCAGGGGAACGAGCGATGTGCCTGTTCGTCGGCCAGATGGATGACGGTCGTCGGGGCCTCGTCCGAGGCGTCGGTCGTTCCCTCCGTCACGATCTCGGGCTCGTCCTCGCGCTCGGCCTCCTCCATCAGCTCGGCGAGCCGGATGCTCAGCGAGGCGACCGACCCGGCGAGCGGTTGGAGCACCGTCCGCAGTTGCGAGTCGGCCTCCTCGGTCCGTGCCTGCGTCTCGCCCAGCAGCTCGCGCACGTTCTCGGCGAGGGGAGCCAGTCGCTCGCGCCGAGCGAGGAGCGTTTCGACCTCGGTCCGAACGTCGTCGCGACGTCGCTCGAGTTCCTCGAGCTCGTGTTCGGCTCGCACGCGAGTCTCCGCGACGATCCTGCCGATCGTGTTCTCGGTCTCCCGGAGCACCCGGTGGAGGTCGCCCGACGTGACGATGCCGGGCGAGGCGACGGCGGGCTCGTCCTTGGTCTCTCGTCCGCGCTCGGCATCGAGTCGGTCGAGGGCAAGCTCGAGCTCCCGGATGCGGGTGTTGCGCGCGGCGAGGTCCTCTCGTGCCGACGCGAGATCCGTCGTCGCTCTCCGCGCCCTATCGCCCTCACGCTCTTCACGGGCCCGCGCGTCCTTCGCCGCGGCCTCTGCGCGCGTGGCGCGTGCGGCCGCCTCCTCGAGAGAGCGTTCGCGCTCCGCGAGCTCGTCGCGGGCGGTGTCACGTTCGGCCCCCGCCGTCTCGAGGTCGGCGCGAGCCTTCTCGAGGTCGCTGAGAGCCTTCTCGAGGTCGGTGAGGGTGGTCGCGAGCTTGGCGACCGCGGTCTCGAGCTCGGTGGCGAGCTCGTCGCCCCGAGTCTCGGCGGCCTTCGCGTCCCGCGAGGCCCGAGTCGAACATCTCCTCGCGGTCCGCGAGGACCGCCTTCACGCTCCTCGACCGATAGCCGAACAGCCCGCGCTTCAGCGCTTGCGTCATGATGGAGACCTCCCCGGGATCGTGCGGGACCGCTCGCGAGATTGTCGGCCCATCGGGGGAGGTGTTCAATCACCCTCGGCGCCTACAGTGCCCAGATCCATGGGGGAGTCGGACGCGCACGTGATACCGTCGTGGGATGGAGGTTCCTGACGCCCACCCGGCAGCGGGTGGGCGTTCCTGCATATCGGGGGAGGCTGAGCGTGGCTGAGATCGAGATCGGCAAGGGGAAGGTGGCTCGGCGTGCCTACGGGTTCGACGAGGTCGCGATCGTGCCCTCGCGGCGCACCCGGGACCCCGACGACGTGGACATCTCCTGGGAGATCGACGCGTACACCTTCCCGATCCCGATGATGGCGAGCGCCATGGACGCAGCCGTCTCGCCCGCCACGGCGGTCCAGATCGGGCGGCTCGGCGGCCTGGCCTGCCTGAATCTCGAGGGCCTGTGGACGCGCTACGAGGACCCCGAGCCGGTGTACGAGGAGATCGCCTCGCTCCCCGACGACAAGGCGACGCGGCGCATGCAGGAGCTCTACAAGGAGCCGGTCAAGGAGGACCTGATCGGCCAGCGGATCCGCGAGATCGCGGACGCCGGCGTGACGAGCTGCGCCTCGATGACGCCCCAGCGGGTCACGTCGTACGCGCCGCTCGTGCTGGAGGCGGGGCTCGACATCCTGGTGATCCAGGGCACCGTCGTCTCGGCCGAGCACGTGTCCACCCGCTCGGAGCCGCTGAACCTGAAGGAGTTCATCGCCACGTTCGACCTGCCGGTGATCGTCGGCGGATGCGCGAGCTACACGACCGCGCTCCACCTGATGCGCACCGGTGCGGTGGGTGTGCTCGTCGGCGTCGGGCCCGGCAACGCGTGCACGTCGCGCGGGGTGCTCGGGATCGGGGTCCCGCAGGCGACGGCGATCGCGGACGCGGCCGCCGCGCGGATGGAGCACCTGCGCGAGACCGGCCGCTACTGCCACGTGATCGCCGACGGCGGCATGCGCACCGGCGGCGACATCGCGAAGGCGATCGCGTGCGGCGCCGACTCGGTGATGATCGGGTCGCCGCTCACGCGGGCGTACGAGGCGCCCGGCCGCGGCTACCACTGGGGGATGGCGACGTTCCACCCCTCGCTGCCGCGGGGCGCGCGGGTGAAGACGCAGCAGGTCGCCTCCCTCGAGGAGATCCTCACCGGTCCCGCGCACGAGAACGACGGCACGTTCAACCTGTTCGGCGCGCTCGCTACGTCCATGGCCACCACCGGCTACGCCACCGTCCGCGAGTTCCAGAAGGCCGAGCTCGTCGTGGCGCCCTCGATCAAGACCGAGGGCAAGACCTACCAGACCCAACAGCAGGTCGGGATGGGGCGCTAGGGGCGGTGCCCGAGGCCCGCGATCCGCGTCCCGTCCTGGTCGTCGACCTCGGGGCGCAGTACGCGCAGCTGATCGCGCGCCGGGTCCGCGAATGCCACGTGTACTCGGAGATCGTCCGTCACGACCTGAGCGCCTCGGAGATCGCGGCCCGCCTCCCCGCCGGCATCATCCTGTCGGGCGGCCCGGCCTCGGTGTACGAGCAGGGCGCGCCCTCCATCGACCCGGCGGTCTTCGAGCTGGACGTCCCGGTGCTCGGGATCTGCTACGGCCATCAGCTGATGGCCCGGGCACTCGGCGGCGAGGTCGAGGCGACCGGGCAGCGCGAGTACGGCGGAACCACGCTCCAGGTGCTCGAACCCGGCGTGCTGCTGCGGGATCTCGCGCCGCGGGAGCAGGTGTGGATGAGCCACGGAGACGCTGTAACGGTTGCGCCGCAAGGTTTCCGGGTCACCTCGCGCACGGAGCAGATCGCGGTGGCCTCCATGGAGGATCCCGAGCGAGCCCTGTTCTCGGTGCAGTTCCACCCCGAGGTCGCGCACACGCCGAAGGGCACCGCGGTGATGAAGCGGTTCCTCTACGAGGGCTGCGGTCTGCTTCCCGAGTGGACGCCGGCGAACGTGATCGAGCGGAGCGTTGCGGCGATCAGGTCACAGGTCGGCGACGCCGAGGTCCTGTGCGCGCTCTCGGGCGGGGTGGACTCGGCCGTGGCGGCCCTGCTGGTCCACAAGGCGGTCGGCGACCGGCTCACGTGCGTGTTCGTCGACACGGGCCTGCTCCGCGAGGGCGAGCCCGAGCAGGTCGAGGAGACCTTCGGCCGCCACTTCCGTGTGCCGCTCGTGCACGTGAAGGCCGCGGACCGGTTCCTCGCGAAGCTCGCCGGCGTCACCGACCCCGAGGACAAGCGCAAGCGCATCGGCGAGCGAGTTCATCCGCGTCTTCGAGGAGGTGGCGCACGAGCACGCGGGGGCGCGGTTCCTGGTCCAGGGCACGCTCTACCCCGACGTGATCGAGAGCGGCAGCAGGACGGCGGCCAGGATCAAGAGCCATCACAACGTCGGCGGCCTGCCCGAGGACATGACGTTCGACCTCGTCGAACCGCTGCGGGACCTGTTCAAGGACGAGGTCCGATCGGTCGGCGCGGAGCTCGGCCTGCCCGAGGAGATCGTGCAGCGCCAGCCGTTCCCCGGACCGGGCCTGGCGGTGCGGATCGTCGGCGAGGTGACCGCGGAGAACCTGCGGATCGTTCGCGCCGCCGACCACGTCGTGCGCGAGGAGATCCGCCGCGCCGGCCTGGACCGCGAGACCTGGCAGGCGTTCTGCGTGCTCCTCGCGGAGGTCCGGAGCGTCGGCGTCATGGGGGACGGGCGCACGTACGAGCATCCCGTGATCCTTCGGGTCGTCACCAGTGAGGACGCGATGACGGCCGACTGGGCGCGCCTGCCGCACGAGGTGCTGGACAAGATCGCGAGCCGCGTCGTGCGCGAGGTTCCCGGCGTGAACCGCGTCGCCTACGACGTCACGAGCAAGCCGCCCGGCACGATCGAATGGGAGTGAGGCGTCGAGCCTCCTAGCCGACGCGCTCGGCGAACACGATCAGGCGCTCGGCGGCCGAGAACCTCGGGTTGCAGGTCGTGAGGACCAACGTGGGCTTGGCCGTGTCCTCCAGGACAGATCCGTCGGCCGGGTCGATGATCCTGGAGCGGGTCATCCGGTAGTTGAAGACCCCGTACTCGGTCGCCAGCACGATCCGGTCGCCCGGACGGAGTTCGTTCAGCGACCAGAACGGTGCGCCGTAGGTGGTCCGGTGGCCGGCGATGGCCACGGCCCCGTCCTCCTCCCATGGGTACGAGGTGAACGTGTAGTGCCCCGGCCCCTTCTTCAGCGACTCGGTGTCCGTGCCCTCCACGACGACGTAGTTCATGTCGATCGTGGGGATCCGGATGATCATCACGGCCTTCCCCGGCACGTTGACGACCTTCGCGGGTGCGTCGCCGGCGTCTCGGGTCGCGACCCGGTCCTCGAAGCCCGGCCGGAGGTCGTTCTGGGCGGCCCGCGTCGCGAACCCCGTACCCCACAGCAGCCACCACACGTAGCCGCCGGTCACGAGCGCGACCAGGATCAGGAACAGGCCGGCGAACCGCAGGGCCCGGCCCTGGCGCTTGCGGCGGTTCCGCATCGCCGTCTTCAGGTCGCCGAGGGTGTCCTCGTCCCAGGTCCTGACGTCCGCCAGGTCGTCTGCCATATGGGAAGTGTCGCAGCTTTCCGTGCCCGACTTGAGGGTCGGGCGCGGCACCTAGAATCCTCCCGTGGCCGCCGTCTCCCCCCTGCTCGAGCACCTGAACCCGGTCCAGGCCGAGGCCGTCCTGCACACCGAGGGCCCCGTGCTGATCGTGGCCGGCGCGGGATCGGGGAAGACCCGGGCCCTCACCCACCGCATCGCGTACCTGATCCGCGAGCACCAGGTCTCGCCGTACGCGATCCTCGCGATCACCTTCACGAACAAGGCCGCGCGCGAGATGGCCGAGCGGGTCGAGGGCCTGATGGGCGGACGGATCGCGAAGGGGATGTGGATCCTCACGTTCCACTCGGCCTGCTCGAGGATCCTGAGGCGCGAGCACGCCCACCTCGGCCTGCCGAGCAGCTTCACGATCTACGACGACGGCGACACCGAGCGGCTCATCGGGAGCGTCCTGCGGGACCTGAACATCGACGCGAAGCGCTTCCCGCCTCGCGCGATGGCGGCCGCGATCGGCAAGGCGAAGGACCACGTCCTGTCCGCGCCCGAGTTCGCGGGCGCGGCCGGCAACTTCTACGAGCAGACGATCGCGAAGGTCTACACCGCGTACGAGGAGCGCAAGCACGCGGCCGGGGCCCTGGACTTCGACGACCTGATCGGCGAGACCGTCCGCCTGTTCCGCCAGCACCCCGGGGTCCTCGAGCACTACCAGGAGTGGTTCCGTTACATCCTGATCGACGAGTACCAGGACACGAACCGCGCGCAGTACCAGCTCGTCAACCTGCTCGCGGCCAAGTACCGCAACCTCTGCGTCGTGGGCGATGCCGACCAGGGCGTGTATTCCTGGCGGGGGGCCACGATCCAGAACCTCCTGGACTTCGAGCGCGATTACCCGGACGCGAAGGTCCTGCTGATGGAGCAGAACTACCGCTCCACGTCGAACATCCTGTCCGTCGCGAACGCCCTGATCGAGCACAACGTCCAGCGCAAGCCGAAGAGCCTGTGGACGGAGACCGAGAGCGGGGAGCTCGTGGTCCGGTTCCGGGCCGACAACGAGCACGAGGAGGCGCTGTTCGTCGCCGAGGAGGTCCACCGGCTCGTCGACGAGGAGGGGCACCGGTACTCGGACGTCGCCGTGTTCTACCGGACGAACGCGCAGAGCCGCGTCCTCGAGGACGTCTTCATGCGCGCCGGCACGCCGTACCGCGTCGTCGGGGGGGTCCGCTTCTACCAGCGCAAGGAGGTGAAGGACGTCCTCGCGTACCTGCGGCTGCTGCTGAACCCGCAGGACGTGATCAGCGCCCGCCGGGTCGTGAACACGCCGAAACGCGGTATCGGCGACGCCACCGTGGCCGCGCTCGAGGGGTTCGCGGCGATCGAGGGCATCGCCTTCCTCGAGGCGATCCGGCGCGTGGACGAGATCGGGGAGCTCGCGGCGCGCGCGAAGGGCGCCGTCACGGGCTTCGTCCAGGTGATGGACCGGCTGCAGGAGGCGCTGGACTCCGGCGCCGAGCCGCAACGGATGGTCGAGGCGGCCGCCACCGAGTCCGGCTACCTGCTCGAGCTGGAGGCCGAGCGCACCGTCGAGGCCGAGGGGCGGATCGAGAACATCCGCGAGCTCCAGGGCGTGGCGGCCGAGTTCCAGCAGCGCACGCCCGAGGGGACGCTGGCCGAGTTCCTGGAGCAGGTGTCGTTGGTGGGGGACCAGGATGAATACGACGAGGACGCCGGCTCGGTGACCCTGATGACGCTCCACGTGGCCAAGGGCCTCGAGTTCCCGGTCGTGTTCATCATCGGCCTCGAGGACGGCGTCTTCCCGCACTACCGATCGATGGGCGACCAGGCCGAGCTCGAGGAGGAGCGCCGGCTCATGTACGTGGGGGTGACGCGGGCGCGCCAGCGCCTGTACCTCACGCATGCGTGGAGCCGCACGCTGTTCGGCTCCACCTCCTACAACCCGCCGTCGCGCTTCATCGGCGAGATCCCCACGGACCTGATCCGCGCGATCGAGGACGAGGCGACCGTGATCGGCGGCGGCGGCGGCGGGGGCTCGGGCGGCGCTTCGGCGATCCGAACAGCCGTCGAGGGCCGTCGCGAGATCCCCGATATCGGCGCCGGGGACACCGTGCAACACGACAAGTGGGGCGAGGGGGTGGTGCTCACCCTGCACGGTGCGGGCACCGACACCGAGGCCATCGTGCGCTTCGAGGACGTGGGGGAGAAGCGGCTGTTGCTGGCCTATGCGCCGCTCCGGCGCGTGGGGTGAGACGCCGGGGTCAGCCCTCGAATGCGTCCCATCGCATCCCGGCATCGTATGGCGCCGGCGTCGCGGCGGAGCGACGTCCGTGTGACGCTCGCGTTCCGGGCCTTGTGACGCCCGGCCGGACGGGGCATCCTCGGGTCATGACTCGCCGCGAACGGCTCGTCCTGGCCCTCGCCGGGCTGCTCGTCCTCCCCGCGGTCCTGTTCACGGCCGCGAACCTGCTGAAGCACGGACTGGGCATCGCATGGCTCGCGGACGCGCTCGGCACGCTGGCCGAGCCCGGCGACATCATGACCACCGGGCATACGGCGTTGGTGCTCGGCGGGCCCATCCTCGCGCTGATCCTGGTGCTCCTCCGCTCGTCCGCCTCCGGGTGGGGCGCTCCCCGGAGTCCGTCGAGGCTTCCGTCACGGTTCGGCTCCGCTGGGGACAACTCGCGGTCGCGGGAGTGGCGCTGGCGGTGCTCGCGATCCTCTTCGCCTACCTGATCGTCGAGAACGGCGACTGCTGGTTCGGACCGACGGTCGCCTGCTGAGGTATCAGCCCGCCAGCGCCTCGACCAGCCTGCGCTCTGCGCGAGGGAGCGCCGCCTTCCGGCGTCTGAGCTCCAGGGCGGCGTTCACGGCATCGATGATGCGGGCGCGTTCGAGCTGGGCCTCTGGTATGTCGTCGAGCCAGGCGAGGACATCGGACCAACGCCAGAACCGCCACGTCCCCGTGCCGAGCTCGGGGGCGGGGAACCCGCCCTTCCCCCGCTTGCCTTCGACGAGGAGCCGAACGCTCTCGCGCGTCCTGCCGAGCCGACGGGCGATGTCTGCCATCGTGAGGAGGTCCTCGCTCTCGACGTGCGCAACGCGGATCGGGGGGACCGACTCGACGTCTCTGATCGCTGTGGTCATCGCCTCGACGAGCGAGCGGGCTTCACGGTCGAAATCCACGAACGCGAGGTCGTCCACCCATCCGAACGAGCCGTCGTCGCATCCGGCCTCGTAGAGCGCATCGAACACCGCGTCCTCGTCCGGGAGCTCGGTGAGGACCAGCCGGAAGTCGAACTTCATGCGCTTGTCCCGTGTGGGCATTTCCTGATCGCCTCCTGGAGCCTCCGAACGTGGCCGAGGTTCTTCGGCGTGGACCAGATCGGCTCCCGGCATCCGGAGCCGCATCTCATCACGCCCCATCGGTGTCCGGACGACGTCGGGGTTACCGTCCACCCAGCCCGTTCAGCCATGCGGAGGGCCTTCTCGATATCCTTCTTCGGGTGGCGCCGGCGCATCGCCTGACGCTACTCGGCGCTACCGACACTACTTTCAGGTGTTGGCGTGTGTCAACACCTCCTCGGATGCTCTCAGATCCTGCTGACGTCTAGCGAGACAAGCGGTCGAGCACTTTGCGGGTGATCCGATCCACGACCGGGTCGCCGAGGCCGAGCGCCCAGTCGATCACGCCGGCGTTCACGACGGTGCCGCCGCCGGGCCGCTCGAACACGCCGAGGACCGCGTGGCCGTCGGCGAGCTCGGACAGGTGCTCGGGGCTCGTGTCGCCGAACACCGCCCTCGACGCGCACTCCAGCTCGCCGAGCTCGTGCGCGTACCGCGAGGGCTGCTCGTCCCGCGACCACAGGTGCGCGGGGGCGGTGGCGAGGATCTCGAGGCCCTCGGGCGCGCCGTCCACGTGCGTCGGCGCCGGGAGCCCGTCGGCGCCGGTGGTCATCGCGCACCCGTCGACCTCGTAGGCCACGATCGCGTCCGCGCCGCCGAACGCCTCGCCCGCGTGGAGCCCGGTGCCCTCGAACAGCCAATGGTCGGGGCGATGGACCGTGTAGGCGGCAGGGCTCTCGGGGGCGCCGAGCCCGTACCGCGAGTACCCGCCGCGGGTGAACGTCAGCCCGATCGTCGAGGTCTCGGGCCGGCCGACCCGCCGGTCCGACCAGATGCCGGAGAGGAACCGCTCGTCGGCCGTGCCGACCACCGGGTCGTCGTCGGCGCGGTACTTGAAGCACGTCATCCCGCCGTGGTCCTCGTCGAACCGGACCTGCCAGAAGCACGTGTTGCCGCTGAAGATCGCCGCGTTGCCGCCCGCTGCGACGAAGGCGTCGAGCGAGTCGCGCATGCCCCACGACCAGTACTCGTCGTGCCCGACCGAGAGCACGAGGCGGTGGCCGTCGAGGACCTCCGGATGGAGCTCGAGGTCCTGCGAGATCGCGACGTCGAGGAGGTAGCCGTTCGACTCGGCCCACCACGTGAACGGCCGCTCCCAGTTCCACCAGCCGGATCCGCCGCTCCAGTCGGACAGGCCGAGCGGGCGTGCCCAGTTCCGATAGCCCATCGCCTCGCGGTCGGGGACGGGCTGCATCATCCGTCCGGCGGGCTCGGGCTTGTCGAGGAACCCGTTCGCGAGCGGGCGCTCGAACGACACGTGCGTGCCCCCGGTGTAGAGCGATGGCCCGCCCCAGTCGTTGTACGCGTGGTAGGTCGTGGTGGACAGGACCAGCAGGATCGGCGCTCGCTCATCGGGCGCCGGACGCACGGCGAAGAACGCGTCCGCGTGCTTGTCGCCGGCGGTGACCCGCACCGAGTGGTAGCCCGAGCTCCAGTGCGCGCCCACAGGGATCTCGAGCGAGGCCGGCCAGCCACAGCCGCCCGACGAGGCGTCGGGCGGGATCTCGTGCAGGCCGCCGCGGATGCCCTGCGCGTTCCAGACGGATCCGCGGCGTGCGCCCTCCCGCGCGACCTCGACGTCGAACGTCTCGGCGTCGGTGGAGACGTGGAGGGCGACCGGCTCGCCGGGAGCCGACGAGGGCGGCCAGCAGTACGCCTGGAGCGTCACCGCGCGAGCGCGAACCAGCCGGCGACGACGATGACGAGCCCGGCGATCACCGGCGCGATCACCCATGCGAGCCCCAGCCGCCCGCGGTACGGCCCGAGCGTGCCGATCTTCGTGGTGGGCTTCAGGCCCGGCGGGCGGAATTGGAAGCGCTTCTTCGCCATCGGGCCGAGTATCTCAGCCGACCACGCGATACAGCCGCCAGCGGTCGGGCACGCCCTTCAGCTCGTGCTCGCCCGCGTCCTCGAACGCCACGCCCGAGCCTGCCACGAGGTCCTTCACCGTCGATGACACCAACACGTCCCCGGGGGCGGCAAGCGCTCCGATGCGCGCGCCGATGGCCACGGCGATCCCACCGACGTCGTCGCCGAGAGTCTCGATCTCGCCGGTATGTAACCCAGCGCGGATCTCGATCCCGAGCGCCCTCACTCCCTCGGCGATCGCCGCCGCGCACCCGATCGCCCGGGCCGGCCCGTCGAACGTGGCCAGGAACCCGTCGCCCATCGTCTTGATCTCGCGCCCGCGCATGCGGCCGATCTCCGCACGGACGATCCGGTCGTGCTGCTCGAGCACGTCGCGCCACGGGCGGTCGCCCATCGCCGCGGCGCGCGCCGTCGAGTCCACGACGTCGGTGAACAGGACGGTCGCGAGCGCGCGGTCGGGCTCGGCCGTGCGGCGCGCCCCCGTGAGGAACACCTCGATCTGCTCGAGCACGGCCTCGGCCTCCCCGATCCAGGGCAGGCTGTCGCGACCGGGGAGCTCGACGAGGGTGGCTCCGGGGATCCGTTCGGCGAGCAGCCTGCCGCTCTGCACGGGCTCCAGCGGATCGTCGGTCCGGTGGAGCACGAGCGTGGGGACCTGGATCGTGGGCAGGAGGCTGAGGAGATCGACCCGGCTCAACATCTCGTCCTCGGCGATCCTCGCGCCGATCCCGCCCGTCACCGCGCCGTAGGATCCGATCGCGCGGATCCCGG
Organism: uncultured Actinomycetes bacterium; assembly: GCA_963734275.1. Classification (GTDB taxonomy): domain Bacteria; phylum Actinomycetota; class UBA4738; order UBA4738; family HRBIN12; genus CAVTGO01. The sequence goes on along the minus strand of CAVTGO010000005.1, from coordinate 125,452 downwards.
TCTCGCTCAGGGAGGGGGCGAATCGGCGGGACCAGCTGGCGGCCCATTCCCGCATGGAGTCGGCTCGGCGGAACATGTCGAGGTACTGCTGCCACTCCTCCTCCGAGTCGTTCCAGGGGAGCTCCTCGGAGCGGATCCGCGTGGGCGAGGCGCCAAACAGGATCAGCCCGTCGAACCGACCGGGGTGCGCCGCGGCCGCGAGCATCGCGACGAACGCGGATCTCCCGCCTCCGAACAGCGCCGCCCGGAACGCCGCCGTGGTCCCCATCACCGCGAGGACGTCGTCGACCTTGTCTTCCAGCGTCGCCGCCTCGCCGGGCGGTGGACCGTCCGAGCATCCAGCGCCCCGGGGATCCACGACGATCAGGCGCGAGAACGACGCCATCCGTGTCATGAACCGCGCGTGCTCGGCCATCTGCCAGTTCCACTCGACGTTCGAGAGGAACTGGGGGAGATAGACGAGGTCGACCGGACCGCCCCCGACGACCTGGTACGCGATCGAGTAGTCCCCGCTCCATGTGTGCCGCGTGTCCGGGCGTTCCACGGGTGGCATCCTCCGTCGCCGGGCGGACCGGCCGCAACCGAGGCTTCGCTAGACTCTCCCGCGGATGCCTGCCAAGCGCCGCATCATCGTCGCGAAGCCCGGCCTCGATGGTCACGACCGCGGGGTCAAGGTGGTAGCGCGCGCCCTGCGCGACGCCGGCTTCGAGGTCATCTACACCGGCCTGCACCAGACCCCCGAGCAGATCGCCGAGACCACGATCCAGGAGGACGCGGACGCGGTCGGGCTCTCGTGCCACTCGGGGGCGCACATGACGCTGTTCCCGAGGGTCGTGAACCTCCTGCGCGAGAAGGGCGCCGGCGATGTCGTCATCTTCGGCGGCGGCATCGTGCCGAGGGACGACATCCCCAAGCTCGAGGAGGCCGGCGTCGAGAAGATCTTCACCCCCGGCGCGACGACCGGCGAGATCGTCGCGTGGCTGAACGAGCGCCTCGCGGAGCAGACCGCCTAGTGGATCTCTACGAGCATCAGGGCAAGGATCTGTTCGAGCGCCACGGGATCGCCCTCCCGAAGCGCGAGGTGGCCACCACGCCGGGGGAAGCCGCCGCGGCCGCCGAGCGCCTGGGCGGCGAGGTCGCCGTCAAGGTCCAGGTGCAGGCGGGCGGGCGCGGCAAGGGCGGCGGGATCGCCCTGGTGCATTCGCCGCCGGAAGCCGCCGACGCCGCGCGCGGGATGCTCGAGAACGGCTTCAAGGACATGCCCGTCACGCGCGTGCTCGTGGAGGAGCTCGTGGACATCGCGGCGCAGTACTACGCGGCGATCTCGCTCGATCGCGGCGCCGGCCGCTACCTCGCGATGGTCTCGAACGAGGGCGGCGTGGACATCGAGGAGGTCGCGAGGACCACGCCGCGGGCGATCCGCCGCCTCCACGTCGACGCCGTCCGCGGGCTCCGTTCGTACCACGCCCGCCGCCTCACCGGTCACCTCCCGCCCGAGGCCCGCGAGGGCTCTGCGGAGCTCCTCGGCAAGATGCACCAGGTCCTGGCCGCGGCCGACGCCACGCTCGTCGAGGTCAACCCGTTCGTCCGGCTCACCGACGGGACGGTGATGGCGCTCGACGCGAAGGTCACGGTGGACGACAACGCGCTCTTCCGCCAGCCGGACGTCGCGGCGCTGAAGGACTCGTTCCCGATCGATCCCGTCGAGGAGCGCGCGAGGGACGCCGGCCTCCAGTACGTGAAGCTCGACGGCGAGGTCGGCATCATCGGCAATGGAGCGGGCCTCGTGATGTCGACGCTGGACGTCGTCCAGCAGGCGGGGGCGCGCGCGGCCAACTTCCTGGACGTCGGCGGCGGGGCGAGCGTCGACACGATGGCCACCTCGCTCGAGGTGATCCTGTCCGACCCGGACGTGAAGAGCGTGCTCGTGAACATCTTCGGCGGGATCACGCGCTGCGACCTCGTGGCGAAGGGCATCCTCGAGGCGCTCGAGCGCGTGACGCCGCGGGTGCCCATCGTCGTCCGGCTCGACGGTACGAACGCCCAGGAGGGCCGCGCCATCCTCGCCGCGGCCGATCACCCGATGATCGTCCCCGCCGCCACGATGCTAGAGGCCGCGCGCGAGGCGGCCGATCTGGCGAAGGGGGCCGCAGCCTAGATGGCGATCCTCGTCGACCGGGACACGCGGGTCGTCGTTCAGGGCATCACCGGCTCGGAGGGGACCTTCCACTCGCTGCGCAACCGCGACTACGGCACGCAGGTCGTCGCAGGGGTGACGCCCGGCAAGGGCGGGCAGGACGTGGAGGGCATCCCCGTGTTCGATACCGTCGCCGACGCCGTGGAGGAGACGGGCGCGAACACCTCGCTGATCTTCGTGCCCGCTCGCTTCGCGGCCGAGGCGATCCACGAGGCCATCGACGCCGAGGTCGACCTGATCGTCTGCATCACCGAGGGGATCCCGGTCCGCGACATGGCGCAGGTGAGGAGCTCGCTCCGCGGGTCGGGTGTCGCGCTCGTCGGGCCGAACTGCCCCGGCGTGATCAGCCCCGGTCGGTCGAACGTCGGCATCATCCCGGGCGAGATCTGCTCGGCGGGCCGTGTGGGCCTCGTGTCCAGGAGCGGCACGCTCACCTACCAGATCGTGCACGAGCTCACGCAGCGGGGGCTCGGGCAGTCGACGTGCGTCGGCATGGGCGGCGACCCCGTCCACGGGATCGGGTTCGTCGAGTCGCTGGAGCGTTTCGAGGCCGATCCCGAGACCGACCTGGTGACGATGATCGGCGAGATCGGCGGCGACGACGAGGAGCGCGCCGCGGCGTTCATCGCCGATCGGATGCGCAAGCCGGTCGTCGCCTACATCGCGGGATTCACAGCGCCGGCCGGCAAGCGGATGGGCCACGCCGGCGCGATCATCACGGGCTCGAGCGGCACCGCGAAGGGCAAGGCCGAGGCCCTCGAGGCCGTCGGCGTGCGGGTCGGCAGGACGCCGAGCGAGGTCGCCGAGCTGGTCGAGGCAACCCTGTCGTGATGCCGCACGACCGGCCGGCCGCGCGGGCCGGCTGGGCGGCCGCCCTCGTCCGCGGTTCACTCGCGTTCCTGGTGGTCGCGGGCATCGGGCAAGCGGCCGCCCTCGCCGCCTACCTCGTCGCGGACCCTGGCCTCCCGTTCTCGACGTTCCTCCGGATCGGCGCCCTGTATCTCGGGGCGCTCCATCACGTCGCCATCACGCTCGAGGCCTCCGATGTGGACATCGGGCCGCTGGTTGGGGCCCTGCCGGGCTCGCCGATCCCCTCGGGAGGCGGAGCCTCGGTGAGCGTGGGCATCGCCCTGCTCGGGGTCACGGCGATCGGTGTGTGGATGCTGTTCCGGGCCGGCCGGGCCTCGGCTCGAGACGCGGAGGGCGCGGCGGTCGCCGCGGCCCTCGGGGCGCGCGTCGCGCCCGGGTACGCCGTGCCGTGCCTCCTCGTCGGACTCGTCGTGCGTCTCCGCGAAGACCTCACGGTCGGCTCCTCGATCGCCGGGGAGCTCCGCGTGAGCCTGTCGGTCTGGCAGTCGTTCGTCTTCCCGATGGCGATCGCGGCGGCAGCCGGCGCGGCCGGGGGCGCGTACGCCGTGCTCGGGTCGCGGCGCGAGGGCCTTCGCCCGGCCCTGGCGGGGTCGGTCCTCGCGGGCGGGTGGCGGATGCTCGCGGTCGCGCTCGGGCTCTCGTACGCGGGGCTCTTCCTCGCGGGCGTCGTGCAACCCGACGGCCCCGCGGCCGTGCTGACGCCCTCGACCGCGCGGTACTACCGAACGGTGTTCGATCGCGCCGGCGTCGGTGCCGTCGTCCTCGCCCATCACGTCGCGCTCGCGCCGAACGAGGCGGCGTGGACGCTGGTACCGGCCATGGGCGGGTGCGACGTCGTCGGGGGGAGCGTGGAGGCCGAGTTCCTCTGCTACGACCGCTTCCCGCGTTCGGCCGGCCCGCTCTCGCCGATCCTCGGAGGTCCCTCAGCGGTCGCGCGTGATGCCGTCGGCGGCGCGCCGCGCGGCTACCTCCTCTTCCTGCTCGTGCCGGCGCTCGCGACGCTCCTCGGCGGGCGGTGGGTCGCGCGCCGTTCGGAGCTGGCCGGGCGCGACGCGGCGCTCGGGGGGGCGATGGCCGGACTCGTCTTCGGGGCCCTCGTGTTCGCGACGTGCCTGCTCGGCTCGGTCACGGTGGCCTACGGGGCGGCGTTCGGGGAGGAGGCGGGCGGCGGGGCGATCTGGATCGGACCCGACCCGGTCGGCGGGACCCTCGTCGCGCTGGCGTGGGGCGTGATCGGTGGGGGCCTCGGGGCGTTCTGGGCAGGGGGAAGGGTCAGGTCGTCGTCGACATGGCGACGACCGCTAGGACGAATATCGCCACGCTGATCGAGATCCCGGTGATGAGCATGGCCCGGGCCTTCTGCGGATCCGCGTCCTTGTTCACCAGCCACGCGATCAGCCCGCCGAGCCAGCCCATGAAGATCGGCAGCAGCCACCACGCGCCGCTAACCTTGGCGCCGGGCCTCGGGAACGTCGAGCCGAGCCCGCCGGGCGGCGGGGGGCCGGACGTGAGCGGCACCGGCGTTCCCGGCGGACCGATGCCGACCTCGGTGCTGTGCGGCTCCTCGGCCGTGAAGGCGAGCCACGCAGAGCGCCATCCGTCGTCCGTCCTCGGGTAGCGCGAGACCGGTCCGCCCCCACCACCCCGGTCCCAGATCCCGAAGAAGTCGCTCCCGTAGCCGAGGAGGTACCGGCTCCCCGAATGCGTGTACTGGAGGGCGTCGTCGGGCGAGGGGGTTGTGGTGACGCCCTCGCTGGTGAGCATGCTCCCGCAGTAGCGGCACTTGATCGCTTCGTCGAGGATCTCCTCGGCGCAGAAGGGGCATCGTTTCACGGCGTCGGGTCATCGTAGCCCCGTCCCCCGGGGAGGCGGCAACGCGAGAGGCCCGGCCGGACGGCCGGGCCTCTCGGGACGTGTGCGTCGAGCGTCAGCTCGTGAAGCCGCCGCCCGAGTCCATGGGCGGAGCGGGCATCGTGCCGCCTCCACTCGCCTGATGCTCCTGCCACCTCATCCAGCCGCCATAGCCGATGACCGCCGCCAGGATGAGCCCCACCCAGGCGAACAGGTAGATCGCCTCGCTGTCCACGACGATCTTCAGGATCGTGAAGACGACGATGGCGCCCGCGATGCCCGCGCTCACCATGGAGCGCGGCGCGTTGATCTGGACGCCGGCCAGGGCCATGCCCTCCCAGGCGATCAGGGCGATGACCAGCAGCAGGTTGAGGATGCCGATCCCCGAGGCCCCGCTGGCAGAGGCACACCCGCCGACCCCCGGGATCCCGAGGTCGATGCAGACCCGCTGCCACGGCAGGAACAGATCGATCAGGTACAAGATGCCTGCGCCGAGCAAGATCTTGCTCGCCGTGGACATCTTCGACATGTCGAACTTCGCTTGCGACATCCGGGCTCCTTTCCAGGCTCCCCCCGCGCTCGGTCACCGGTGCAGCCGAGCCACGCTGCGGGTATCGAACACCCCGCCCGGAGCCGAGTCAAACACTGACGCGTTCGGGTTCTCTCGCGCCCCGGAGCGCCACGAACGACGCGGCGCACGCCATCCCGCCCGAGACGGCGGCGATCCAGGGCCCGAGCCACGGGCTGGAGAAGTCCGGCGGCCAGGCGATGAACAGCGCGGAGGCTACCGACGTGACCCACCCGAGGAGGCCCGCGACGACCTGCCATCCCCGCGCGCGGAACCACGGGGCCTGGAGGGCGACCGAGAGCGCGAGCCCGGCCAGGGCCGCTACGACGGCCACCGTGGACCACCTCGCGTGGCGACTCCACGCGCCGAGGGCGCTCGAACCGGGCCCGAACCGGCTCCACGGCACCAGGGTCGCCACGGCAGCCGCCGCGAACGCGGCGCGTGCCACCCGCCTCGCCGACGCCCCGGGGGGACGGGCGGGGGCGACCGCCTCGGGGGCCACCTCGGACCCGAGGGCCTCCGCAAGGCACTCGGCCCCGAAGGCCTTGCCGCGGACGGGGACGGCGCACGAGAGGCACAAGGGGCGACCGCAGCCGTCGCATCGGGCGACGGCTGCGCTCCCCGGGTGCAGGCCGCACCGGTCGGCGCTCCGAGAGGTCCGTTCCTCGGGCGGCACGGACGAAGCGTACCGCCCACCCGTGTCTCGATGGATGGGAGCGAACACTTGTACGCTGCACCTGAATGGCCCCGACCACGGCGCGCCGCACCCGGATGATGGCATGCGCCCTCGCGATGCTCGTCCTAGCGCTCGCCTCCTGCGGAGGCGACGGCGAGGGCGACGGCGAAGGCGACGGCGCCGAGGGCGTGCCGGCGGCTCCGACCCCGGCCGAGGGCGCCGCTCCCTGGCCCCGGCCGACCGATCCGCTCGAGCGCGCCGAGGAGGCGGGGCTCGAGCCCGCCACCGTCGAGTTCCTCGACTTCCACGTCCACGCGCATCTCGACGTGTTCGTCAACGGGCAACCTGTCGAGGTCCCCGCGGCGATCGGGATCGACATCGACGACCCGGCCGTGAAGGAGTTCGACACCGAGTTCGGTCCCAGCTGGGGCGGGATCCCCGAGGAGGGGTGTGACGACCCGTGCATCTCGCCGCTCCACACGCACGCGAGCGACGGCGTGTTGCACACCGAGGCGGCGATCGACCGCCCGAACACGCTCGGCGAGTTCTTCACGGAGTGGGGGGTGGCCCTCGATGCCGAGTGCGTCGGCGGCTACTGCGAGCCCGACGCCGTGATCCAGGTCTTCATCGACGGGGAGGCGTTCGAGGGCGACCCGGCGGACATCGAGCTGGTCGACCAGCGTGAGATCGCGATCGTGATCGGTTCACCCCCGGTCGAGATCCCCTCGGACTTCGACTTCACCGGCGTCTGACGATCTGACCATCCCGGGCCTCGTTTGACAGTCGCTCGGCCCGGTCCCTAGCGTGCGAGGCGTGATCGACGCGCGCGTTGCGGTCCTCGCGTCCGGCGAGGGCACGAACCTGCAGGCGCTGCTGGACGAGCCGGTGGTGGGGCCACGGGTCGCCCTGGTGGTATCGGATCGCCCCGACGCTCGGGCGCTCGAACGGGCGCGGGAACGCGGTGTCGAAGCGCTCTTCCTGGATCCGCGCCGGCACCCCCATCGTCCCGCCTACGACCGTGCGTTGGTCGAGGCGCTGAGCGCCGCGTCGATCGACGTGGTCGCGCTCGCGGGGTTCATGCGGATCGTGGGTCCGGAGGTCGTGCGGGCCTTCGCGGGCAAGATCCTGAACGTCCACCCCGCCCTGCTGCCGGCGTTCCCGGGCACGAGCGCCGTGGCCGACGCGCTCGACTGGGGTGTGAAGGTGACCGGCGTCACCGTGCACCTCGTGGACGAGGAGGTCGACCACGGCCCGGTCGTGGCGCAGGAGGCGATCGCCGTGCTGCCCGACGACGACCGGGACGCGCTCGAGGCGCGGGTGCATGAGGTCGAACATCGGCTGTTCCCCGCCGCGGTCCGCGCGCTCGTCGAGGGCCGGCTGAAGCTGGACGGCCGGCGGGTCCACGTCCTCGAGGACGTCGCGCGGTGAGCGAGGTCCGTCCGGTCCGACGCGCGCTCCTCGCGGTCTTCGACAAGACGGGCGTGGTGGAGCTGGCGCGCGGGCTCGCCGAGCTGGGCGTCCAGCTCGTTTCCTCCGGCGGCACCGCGCAGGCGCTGCGGAACGCGGGCCTGCAGGTGACCGGCGTCGAGGAGGTCACGGGTTCGCCGGAGATGCTCGACGGCCGCGTGAAAACGCTCCATCCGCGGATCCACGCGGGGATCTTGGCCGACCGGCGCAAGCCCGACCACGAGGCGCAGCTCGCCGAGCACGACATCGAGCCCTTCGAGCTGGTGGTGGTGAACCTGTACCCGTTCCGCGAGACGGTGGCAAGCGGCGCCGGACCGGACGACGTGATCGAGAAGATCGACATCGGCGGGCCGGCGATGGTCCGCGCGGCCGCGAAGAACTTCGCGTCCGTCGGCGTCGTCGTGAGCCCCGCCCGCTACGCCGACGTGTTCGCCGAGGTCCGGCGCGACGGCGGTCTCGCGCTCGAGACGCGGCGCGCCCTCGCGGCGGAGGCGTTCGCGCATACGGCGGCATACGACGCCGCCGTCGCCGCGTGGTTCGCCGCCGAGGGCGAGGCCCTGCCCTCGTTCGTCGGGCTCGCGTACGAGAAGGTCGCGGACCTTCGCTACGGCGAGAACCCGCACCAGCGCGGCGGGCTCTACGCCGAGGCCGCCGGGCCGGGCGTGCTGCACGGCGCGGAGGTCGTGGTCGAGGGCAAGGAGATGTCCTTCAACAACTGGCTGGACGTCGACGCCGCCTACGCGCTGGCGGCCGATCTCGATCCGCTCGGACCTGCCGCCGTGATCGTGAAGCACAACAACCCGTGCGGCGCGGCCGTCGGACGCTCATCGGCCGACGCCTACGCGAGCGCGTTCGAGTCCGACAGCGTGAGCGCGTTCGGCGGCATCGTCGCCTTCGGGCGCGAGGCCGACGAGGCCGCGGCGGCCGCCACCGCGGACGTGTTCACGGAGGTCGTCGTCGCGCCGGCGTTCACCGACGGGGCCCTGGCGGCCTTCGCCGGGCGCAAGGGTCTGCGCGTGGTGCGCGCCCCGCTGCCCACCGGCGGGGGGCTCGACGTCCGCGTGCTCCCCGGCGGCGCCCTCGTGCAGGACCGCGACGCGGCGCCCGAGCTACGCGAGGACCTCGAGGTCGTCTCCGACCGCGAGCCCACCGAGGACGAGTGGCGAGACCTGCTCTTCGCCTGGATCGTGGCGATGCGCGTGAAGTCCAACGCGATCGTGTTCGCGCGCGAGCTCGCCACGGTGGGCGTCGGAGCCGGGCAGATGTCGAGGGTCGACGCCTCGTTCCTGGCCGTCCGCAAGGCGGGGGACCGCGCGAAGGGCTCGGTGATGGCGAGCGACGCGTTCTTCCCGTTCCCCGATGCCGTCGAGGTCGCGGCGGACGCGGGCGTGACCGCCGTGATCCACCCCGGGGGCTCGGTCCGCGACGCGGAGGTCCTCGCCGTCGCCGAGGCGCGAGGGATGGCCGTCGTCGTGACCGGCCGCCGCCACTTCCGCCACTGAGCGCCGTGGACGAGGAGCGTCGAGTCGTCGAGCGCGGCTACGACCGGATCGCCGAGCGGTACGCGCGCGAGGTCCTCGAGGGCCGCGGCCCGGGCTCGTACTACCACCGGTTCCTGGACCGCGTGCTCGCGATGATCCCGGCCGGGGGCCGCGTGTTGGACCTCGGATGCGGGGCGGGCCTGGTCACCGCCGAGCTCGCCCGCCGTGCGAGGACCATCGGCCTCGACGTGTCGAGCGGTCAGCTCGCGCTCGCCCGCCGCAACGCCCCGGACGCGGTGTTCGTGCGCGCGGACATCGCCGAGGTGGCGTTCGCGCCGGCGTCGTTCGCCGTCGTCGCGGCGTTCTGGTCGCTGATCCACGTCCGCCGGGACCGGCACGCCGAGGTGCTCGGCCGGGTCCGGACATGGTTGCGGCCGGGCGGGCTGTTCGTCGGCACGCTCGGAAGCGGCGACAACCCGGAGGAGCGCAACCCAGACTTCTTCGGCGCGCCGATGTACTGGAGCCACTTCGACGCCGAGGTGAACCGCCGGCTCCTCGACGAGGCCGGGTTCGCGACGGTGGAGGCCGAGGAGCGCGAGGACGCCGACGAGAACCACCTCTGGGTCGTCGCGACCTCGCCCTCCTGAGCGTTGTTGGGGCGCTCGAGGCCCATTTGTAGGATGACGGCTCGTGAGCGCCACGATCCTCGACGGCAGGGCGATCTCGGCACAGATCCGGGCCAGGATCGCCGAACGCGTGATGGCCCTCGTGGACCGGGGGATGCAGCCGGGCCTGGCGGCGGTGCTCGTCGGCGACGACGAGGCGTCGCGCATCTATCTCGGCTCGAAGCACAAGGCGTGCGCCGACGTCGGGATGCGCTCTGAGCAGATCGACCTCCCCGGGTACGTGACCGAGGGCGAGCTGCTCGCCACGATCCGCCGGCTGAACCGCGACCCCGAGATCCACGGCATCATCGTGCAGCTGCCGGTGCCGAGGCACATCAGCGAGCTCCGTGTGCAGACGACCGTGGAACCCACCAAGGACGTGGACGGCCTGCACCCGCTCAACGTGGGGATGATGGTGCGCGGGGAGCCGACGTTCCCGCCGGCGACCCCGTTCGGCATCGTTGAGCTGCTGCTGCGCAGCGGCGTCGAGCTCGAGGGCGCCGAGATCGTGGTGGTCGGCTACGGGGAGCTGGTCGGCGCGCCGTTGTCGATCATGCTGGCCCAGGACTCGATCCGCGGGAACGCCACCGTGACGGAATGCCACGTGAAGACCCGTGACCTCGCCTCGCACACGCGCCGGGCCGACATCCTGGTCGCGGCCGCGGGCACGCCGGAGCTCATCACGGCGGACATGGTCAAGCCGGGCGCCGTCGTCGTGGACGTCGGTGTGCACCGGACCGAGAGCGGGCTCGTCGGCGACGTGCGGTTCGACGAGGTCAAGGAGGTCGCCGGCATGATCACGCCGGTCCCGGGCGGCGTCGGCCCGATGACCACGGCGATGCTGCTGCTGAACACCGTGAGCGCGGCCGAGGCGCAGGCCGAGAAGCACTGACCGGGACCCGCGTCACGTGACCGCATCCGCGAGCCGTCTCCAGCGTCTCGTCCGCGCGGGTCGGTTCGTCGTAACCGCCGAGGTCGCACCGCCGCGCTCGAGCGATCCCGCCAAGGTGCGCGACGACGCCATGGACCTGGTGGGGTACGCCGACGCCGTCAACGTCACGGACAACCCGACGGCCAGCGCGCACATGTCGCCGCTGGCCGGGGTCGCCGAGGTGGCTCGGGCGGGCCTCGAGCCCACGCTCCAGCTCACGGTGCGCGACCGGAACCGCCTGGCGCTGACGGCAGACCTCCTCGGCGGCTGGGCGCTCGGCGCGCGGAACCTGTTCTGCCTGACCGGCGATCCGCTCTCGACCGGCGACCACACCGACGCCGCGGCGGTGAACGACCTCGACGTGCAGCAGCTGATCCGCCTGGCGACCGATCTCCGCGTGGACGGCCGCCTGCTCTCCGGCGCCCGGATCGACGAGCCGCCCCGCTACTTCGTCGGCGTCGCCGACAGCCCCCTCGCACCGCGCTACGACCCGGCGCGGCTGGAGGCCAAGCTCGACGCCGGGGCGGGGTTCGTGATGACGCAGATCGCGTACGACCCCGAGGCCCTCGCCACGTGGGGCGAGGTCGTCCGGGCGCGAGGCGTCTTCGAGCGCGCCGCGCTGATCGTGGGCGTCGCCCCGCTCCGCAGCGGGAAGCAGGCCCGCTACCTGAACGACCACCTGCCGGGCGTCACCGTGCCGGACGCCCTGATGCGCGAGCTCGACGACGCGGGGCCGGACGCCGAGGACCTGGGCGCGCGGCGATGCGCCGAGCTCGTGGCCGCGCTCCGGAGGATCACGGGCGTCGGCGGTGTCCACGTCATGGGGCTCGGGCGTGAGGGCTCGGTCCGGCGAGTGATCGAGCTGGCGGGCCTCCTTCCACGCCCGGCGACCCCGTAGGCCGGCGGGCTAGCCGCGCTCCTCGATCGGCACCCAGGTCCGGTCGCGCGGGCCCACGTACTCGGAGCCGGGGCGGATCACCTTGTTGTCCGCGTATTGCTCCCGCACGTGTGCGGTCCAGCCGGCCATGCGCGCGAGCGCGAAGATCGGTGTCATGAGGTCCGTCGGGATCCCGAGCGTGTGGTAGACGCTGGCCGCGTAGAAGTCGACGTTGGGGTGCAGGCCCTTCTGCTCGGCCACGGTACGCTCGATCGCCTCGGAGATCTCGTACCAGCTCGTGTCGTCGTGGCGCTCGCCGGTCTCGCGCGAGAGCTCCTTGAGGATGGTGGCCCGCGGATCCTCCGTCTTGTACACCGCGTGCCCGAACCCCATGATCTTCTCCTTGCGCTCGAGGAGGTCCCGGACGTAGGCCTCGGCACGCTCCGGCGAGCCGATCTCCTCGAGCATCCGCATCGCCTCCTCGTTGGCGCCGCCGTGCAGGGGCCCCTTGAGCGCGGCGATGGCGGCCGTGATGGCCGAGAACATGTCGGCGAGCGTGGAGGCGACGATCCTCGCCGTGAACGTGGACGCGTTCATCGTGTGGTCGGCGTACAACACGAATGTCGTGTCCAGGACCTCGGCGTCCTCCTGCGACGGCTCCACCCCGAGGAGCATGTGGAGGAAGTTCGCGGCATGGGGGAGCTTGGGGTTGGGCGCGACGAGCTCCTGGCCCGTGCGCATCCGGTGGTACATGGCGAGCAGCGTCGGGATCTTGGCGATCAGGCGCAGCGCCTTCCGGTGATTCGCCTCGGCCGAGTCGTCCCAGCCGTCGGGATCGTACGCCGAGGCCGCCGACACGCTGGTGCGAAGCATCGACATCGGCGAGGTCTGCTGGGCCAGCGTGGGCATCAGGTCGCGCAGGAACCGCGACACCTCGCGCTCCTCGTTGAGGAAGTCGGTGAGCTCCTCCAGCTCGGCCTGGGTCGGGAGGCGGAGCTCCTGGAGGAGATGGACGACCTCCTCGAAGGAGGTCCGTCCGGCCAGGTCCTGGATCTCGTACCCGACGTACCAGAGGCGTCCGGCCTGGCCGTCGATGTCAGAGATGCTCGTCTGCGCCGCGATGATCTCGCGCAGGCCCTTCTCGGTCACCGTGTACCCCTCGGGTCGTTTCGAACGGTCCGCCTCGGACGGGCATCCCGGCGGCTATTGCACCAGAATCCAAGCCTACCGCGGCCCACCGTCGGGGTCGCAGGCCGAGCGCCGGAGGCGAGAGGGAGGAGGCCCACGACGTGGCGACGCATCGGGTCACGCTGATCCCCGGTGACGGCGTCGGGCCCGAGCTCACGGCGGCGGCGCAGCGCGCGATCGAGGCGACCGGCGTCGCGATCGACTGGGACGTCCAGGCCGCCGGCAGCGAGGTCGCCGAGCGCGAGGGGACGCCGCTGCCCGAGCGCGTGCTGGACTCGATCCGCGAGAACGGCGCGGCGCTGAAGGGCCCGGTGACCACACCGATCGGCGCCGGGTTCCGGAGCGTGAACCTGGCCCTGCGGGTGGCGCTGGACCTGTTCGCGTGCGTGCGGCCCTGCCGCTGGTATCCGGGCGTGCGTTCGCGGTACGAGGGCGTCGACGTCGTGATCGTGCGCGAGGCGACCGAGGACGCCTACACGGGCATCGAGTTCGAGCAGGGCGCGCCGGAGACGGCCGAGCTGATCGCGTTCATCGAGCGCACGACCGGCAAGCGCGTCCGCCAAGACTCGGGGCTGTCGATCAAGGCGATCAGCGAGGGCGCGAGCGAGCGGATCGCCCGGTTCGCGTTCGGCTACGCGCAGGGCCACGGGCGGGGCAAGGTCACCGCCGGGCACAAGGCGAACATCATGAAGTTCTCGGACGGGCTGTTCCTGCACACCGTTCGGCGCGTCGCGGGCGAGCACCCCGACGTGGCCTTCGAGGACCGGATCATCGACAACCTCACGATGCAGCTCGTGCAGCGGCCCGAGGACTACGACGTGCTCGTCCTGCCGAACCTCTACGGCGACATCCTCTCGGAGCTGTGCGCCGGCCTGGTGGGCGGGCTCGGCGTGGCGCCGAGCGCGAACATCGGCGAGGACCTCGCGGTCTTCGAGCCGACGCACGGGAGCGCGCCCCGGTACCGGGGCCTCGGACGCGCGAACCCGATGGCGATGATGCTCGCGGGCGCCATGTTGCTCCGCCACCTCGGCGAGACGGCGGCGGGCGACCGGCTCGAGGGCGCGGTGGCCGCCGTGATCGCCCGAGGCGACGTCGTCACCTACGACCTGAAGCCCACGCGCGACGATCCGACGGCCGCGACGACGGACCAGGTCGCCGACGCCGTGATCGAGCGTCTCGTCTCCGGATAAACCTCCGCCGCCTCTCGCGCGAGTGACCGTGTGGAGCGACGATAGGGCTCGGCAGGAGGAGGGGAGACGGGCGGTGATGGAGCGATCCGAAGCCGCCGCCATCGCGTCCTCGGAGACGTTCGAGGATTTCTACGTGCGCGAGTTCCCCGCGGTCGTCGGGCTCGCGTACGCGCTCTCCGGGAGCCGTTCGGGGGCCGAGGACCTCGCCCAGGAGGCGTTCCTCGCCGCCCATCGCGGTTGGGAGCGGGTCGGGAGGTACGACCAACCCGGCGTCTGGGTGCGCCGGGTGGTGGCGAACCTGTCCGTCTCGCTGTTCCGTCGTCGTGTCGTCGAGGCGAAGGCCCTCGCGCAGATGGCGCTCGCTCGCACGGCCGCGCTGCCCGAGCTCTCCGCGGAGGACGCCGAGTTCTGGCAGGTCGTCAGGTCGCTCCCGCGACGGCAAGCCCAGACGATCGCGCTCCACTACCTGGAGGACATGTCCGTCGCCGAGGTCGCTCGTGTCCTCGGGACGGCCGAGGGCACGGTGAAGAAGCACCTGCACGAGGGCCGCAGGACGCTCGCACGCAGGCTCGAGCTCGAGGAGGACGAGACATGAGGCTCGATACGCGTGCTCGTGGCGCCGCGCAGGGCATCCGCCGTGCCGTGGAGGTCATGGAGATGTCCACATCGACGAAGCAACGCGGGAGCATCGAACGCTTCGATGGCTTCCGCGACCGCAAGCAGCGCAACCGGCGCATCGGTGCCATCGTGGTCGCCGCCGCGCTGATGGTGACGGGGATCGTCATCGCGAGCACGCGGGTGCTCGACCGCGGGCAGGTGATCGTCCCCGCCGATCCGGACCTGAGCCCTCCGCCCATGACCTCGGTCGCGACCCCCGAGCTCGGCACCCTCACGCTCTCGGAGGCCGGGTGTGCGGTGGACGCGACGATCGAACGTCACCTCGGCGCCCTCACCGCCGTCAATGAGGACGATCGCGTGCTCGCGTTCGAGGTGACGAGGTTCGTGTCCACGGATCTCACGTACGCGCAGCTCGAGGCGCACGTCGACCGGGAGCGGCGACTCGCCGAAGCCGGCAGGCCGAACCTCGGCCCACCGCCGGGCGCCAAGGTCCTGGTCCAGCGGGAGGTCCGACCGGGCGGGTCCGTGACGCTCGATGAGATCGCTCCCGGGAGGTACGCGATCGTATGCCTCCGCTTGTTCGACGACGGCGCCGGGATGAGGCCCTTCGCCTTGGCCGGCCCGGTCGTGTTCGATTAGGTCGGAACCAGGTCCCGAACGGCCGGTCCCTGCGGGCCGCCGGATAGGATGACGGCGCCAACGCCACCCGGGAGCGATCCACGCATGCGCGTCACCGTCGTCGGAAGCGGATCGGTCGGACAGACCACGGCCATGCGCCTGGTCCAGGGCGGGCGGGCCGAGGTCGTCCTGATCGACATCGTCGAGGGGCTCCCGCAAGGCCTCGCGCTCGACATCCGGCAGTCCGCGCCGGTCGTCGGGTTCGAGCCCCGGATCGTCGGCACGAACGACTACGCCGACACCGCGGGCTCGGACGTCGTCGTGATCACGGCCGGGTTCCCCCGCCAGCCGGGCATGAGCCGGATGGACCTGCTCGGCAAGAACGCCGGGATCGTCCGAGACGTGGTCGAGAAGGTCGTCCCCGGTTCGCCGGACGCGATCTTGATCCTGGTGACGAACCCGCTCGACGAGATGACGCACCTCGCCGCCGACGTGTCCGGTTTCCCGAAGGCGCGCGTCATGGGGATGGCGGGCGTGCTGGACTCGGCCAGGCTGCGGGCGAACATCGCCGAGGAGCTTGGCGTGTCGCCGCTCGTCGTGGAGGCGATGACGCTCGGCTCGCACGGCGAGTCCATGGTCCCGCTCCCGCGGCACGCGACCGTGGACGGGAAGCCGCTCGTCGACCTGGTCGACGAGGAGACGCTCGAGCGGCTCTTCGCCCGGACGCGCGACGGCGGCGCGGAGATCGTCGGCCTGTTGAAGAAGGGCAGCGCGTACTACGCGCCGTCGGCCTCCGTGGTGCGCATGGTCGACGCGATCGCGGACGACGACGACGCCGAGCCCCTCCCGGCCTGCGCGTGGTGCACCGGCGCGTACGGGATCGAGGACGTCTACGTCGGGGTGCCCGTGCGGCTGTCCCGCGACGGCGTGGCCGAGATCCTGGAGCTGGATCTCACCGAGGACGAGCTCGCCGACCTGCGTGCCGCCGCCGAGGGCATCCGCGCGAAGTGCGCGGACCTCGCGACCCTCTAACCGGCCACGTTCTCGCCGGGGAGCGGTTCGCTCACGTCCCGGGCGCCCTCCTCGGTCCGTCGCACCCATGCAAGGCCGAGGATCCCGCCGGCGCCGGCCAGGATACCCCCGGCCATCGTCAGCCAGATCCCCGGTGCGAGCTCCACCTCGAGCAGGTCCCGCGAGACCTCCTCGAGATCCGCCCGCACCTGCTCGACGGGGAGTTCGAGCTGTTCCGCGAAGGCCTCCGCCACCGCGTCCAGGCTGTCCCCGGAGGCGAACCGTTCCTCGGCGCGAGCCGCGACCACGCACGGCGATCCCCGCCGACGCGAGGCCGAGGATGACGATCGAGACGGCGATGGAGCGCCGGACCGCGGCGGTTCGAGCGAGGCGGAGCGCGATCGTCCCGAGGAGCACGAGGACGGACGCGGCCAGGACCATCGTGCCCTCCCAGATGTCGACCCCGTGGATCGGGCCCGTCAGCACGCCGTCCGGGTCGACCTGCGGCGGGAGCCCCTGTCGAGCCCAGACGAGGAGGACGCCGAGACCCATCAGGAAGCCTCCCACCACGCCGGCGACGAAGCCCGCCAGGCGCAGCGGCGTCGGCCGTGAGACGGAGAGGGCCTGCTGCATCGCGGCCGAGTCTCTCACCCGGACCAGACTCCGGGAAGCAGCCGCCGGGTAGCATGGCTCGAGCATGGGTTCGGTGCGCGAGGTCGATGCGGCAGAGATCACCCGGGTCGTGCGGGAGCTCTGCATCGAGATCTGCTACGTCGTTCCCCCCGAGATGGTGGAGCTCGTCAAGCGCGCACGCGAGCGCGAGGAGTCGCCGCTCGGACGCCAGGTCCTCGACCTGTTGATCCGCAACCAGGAGCTCGCGGCCGAGGGCGAGTACCCGTACTGCCAGGACACGGGTTACACGGTCGTGTTCGTGGACCTCGGCCAGGACGTGCACGTGCAGGGCGGCGACCTGTACGCCGCGATCGACGAGGGCGTGCGGACCGGCTACGGCGATGGCTACCTGCGAGGCTCGATCGTGCGCGATCCGATCTTCGACCGGCGGAACACCGGCGACAACACGCCGGCGTTCGTCCATACGCGCATCGTCCCCGGCGATCAGATCCGGATCCAGGTGGACGCCAAGGGCGCCGGCTCGGAGAACATGGGCAGGCACGCGATGCTCAAGCCCGCCGACGGCCTCGAGGGCGTGAAGCACTTCGTGCTGGAGTCGGTGGCCGAGTCGGGTCCGAACGCATGCCCGCCGGGGATCATCGGGATCGGGATCGGCGGCGACTTCGAGATGTCGGCCGTGATCGCCAAACGCGCGCTCATGCGCAAGGTCGGCCAGCCGAGCCCCGACCCGCAGATCGCGGAGCTCGAGGCCGAGCTGTACGAGAAGTGCAACGCGCTCGGCCTCGGTCCCGAGGCGCTCGGCGGCACCCAGACGGTCCTCGCTGTGCACGTCGAGACCATGCCCACGCACATCGCGTCGCTGCCCGTGGCCGTGAACATCGAGTGCCACGCGCACCGGACCGGGTCCAGGGTGATCTGACGTGTCGGTCGAGCCGCTCGAGGACGGCCGCAAGCGCATCTCCGCGCCGCTGTCCGAAGACGACGTACGCCAGCTCGAGATCGGCGACGTCGTCCTCGTGAACGGCACGATCTACGCGGCGCGCGACGCGGCGCACAAGGTGATGATCGAGATGCTCGACCGCGGCGAGGCCCTCCCGTTCGACCCCGCCGGTCAGATCGTCTACTACGTCGGCCCCACGCCCGAGCGGCCGGGCCACGTGATCGGCGCGGCGGGCCCGACGACGGCGAGCCGGATGGATAGGTACACCCCCCGGCTGCTGGAGCTCGGCCTGAAGGGCATCATCGGCAAGGGCGGCCGCGGACCCGTCGTCCGCGAGGAGCTGCGGAAGCACACGGCCGTCTCCATGGCGGCGCTCGGCGGCGGCGGCGCGCTCGCCGCGCTGCAGGTCCGCGCGCAGGAGGTGATCGCCTTCCCCGAGCTCGGCACCGAGGCCGTCCGCACGATGGTCGTCGAGGACCTCCCCGTCTGGGTCGTGAACGACTGCGAGGGCCGGGACTTCTACGCCGAGACCGTGAAGCCGTGGCGGAAGAACGAGCTGCTCCCCGAGGACCTGCGCGTGCCGATCGACACCTCCGAGGGCAACGGCGGCGGGTAGGTGCCGTTCCGCGGGTTCCTCCGCGAGCTCCGCAGGTACCTCGGCATGTTCTTCACGAACTGGCGTGAGTACGACGCGCCGCTCCACACGAAGCTCCGGCTCACGGTCCGCAACCGCGTGAAGGCAACATTCTCCCGGGCGCAGTGTTGCGGGCACCTCGGCGAACCCGGCTGTTGACGGCTGCCGCAGGGGCCCGGTCCGGGTCCCGAGGACCATCATCACCACCGCGGCTGAACCGGGCTCAGCCCGAGGACGCGACGGGGAGCCGTCCGGCGATCGCGGCCGCGACCTCGGCCGTCGTGGAGGTCCCGCCGAGGTCGGGCGTGCGGACCTCGCCCGCCTCGAGCACGCGGTCCACCGCGGACTCGACCGCGCCGGCGGCGCCGGCCTCGCCGAGGTGGCGGAGCAGCATCGCGCCCGACAGGATCATCGCGACCGGGTTCGCTACGCCCGTACCGGCGATGTCGGGGGCGCTGCCGTGGACCGGCTCGAACACGGCGTACTCCCAGCCCAGGTTGGCCCCCGCCGCAAGGCCGAGCCCGCCGACCAGCCCGGCGCACAGGTCGGACAGGATGTCTCCGTAGAGGTTCGGGAGCAGCAGGACGTCGAAGGTCTCGGGCTCGCGCGTCAGGCGCATCGAGAGCTGGTCGATCTGCATCTCCTCGAACCAGACGTCGGGGTGCTCGTCGGCCTCGACCTGTCCGATCGACAGGAACAGCCCGTCGGAGAACCGCATCACGTTGGCCTTGTGGCCGAGCGTGACCTTGCGTCGGTCGTTGGCACGGACGAAACCGAACGCGAACCGCACGATCCGCCGGGCGCCTGTCACCGAGATCGGCTTCACCGTGAACCCGGCGTCCTCTCGCGTCTCGCGTCCGGCGAGGCGGCGGAGCTCGGCGCGCAGCTCGTCCGCCTCGAGCGTGCCCCGTTCGTACTCGATGCCCTGATACAGGTCCTCCGTGTTCTCCCGGATCACGACGAGGTCCACGCCGGGGTGGCGGGTCGGCACCCCGGGGAGCGAGCGGCTCGGGCGCACCGCCGCGAACAGGTCCAGGTCGTGGCGGAGCGTCACGTTCACGCTCCGGAAGCCCGCGCCGACGGGCGTGGTGATGGGGCCCTTGATCGCGACGCGGGAGCGACGGACCTGCTCCAGCACCCGAGGGGGGAGCGGGTCGCCCTCGCGCTCCAGGGTGGCCGCGCCGGCCTCCTCGACCACCCACTCGATCCCCACGCCCGTGGCATCGAGCACGCGACGCGTGGCCTCCGAGACCTCGGGGCCGATGCCGTCGCCGGGGATCAGCGTGACCAGGTGCGCCACGGCCCGACCTTACCGGACGTCCCGAGGCCGGCCGGCCCCCGTCGTCGCCCCCGCCCGCTAGAAGCGATCGAACAGGATCGAGCGCTTCACGTCCTGGATCGCCTTCGTGACCTCGATGCCCCTCGGACATGCCTCGGTGCAGTTGAAGGTCGTGCGGCAGCGGAAGACGCCGGTCTTCTCGGACAGGATCTCCAAGCGCTCCTGTGATCCCTCGTCGCGCGAGTCGTAGATGAACCGGTGCGCGGTCACGATGGCGGCCGGGCCCACGTACTCGTCGTCGCCCCAGAAGATCGGGCACGAGGTCGTGCACGCGGCGCACAGGATGCACTTGGTCGTGTCGTCGAAGCGCTGGCGGTCCTCGGGCGACTGGAGACGCTCGGCGTCCGGCTCGCCCGAGTCGTTGATCAGGAACGGCAACACCGACCGGTAGCCGGCGAAGAACGGCTCCATGTCGACGATGAGGTCCTTCAGGACCGGGAGCCCCCGGATCGGCTCGACGGTGACCTTTGGGGCGACGTCGCGCACGATGACCTTGCACGCGAGGGCGTTCCGGCCGTTGATGAGCATGGCGTCGGAGCCGCAGATCCCGTGGGCGCAGGAGCGGCGCAGGGCGAGCGTCCCGTCCTGGTACCACTTCACCTCGTGCAGCGCGTCCAGGAGCCGGTCATCCGGATCGCACTCGACGGTGAACTCGTCCCACCAGGACTCGTCGCCGCGGGCCTCCGGGTTGTAGCGACGGATCTTCAGCGTGAGGGTCATCCGGTCGGTCCCGCCGACCGCACGCCGGTCCGACGCCTCGAGGACCTCGCCGAGCTCGCTTCCCGCCATCAGTACTTCCGCTCCATCGGCACGTAGGGTCCCATCTTCACGGGCTTGGTCTCCAGTCGGATCGATCCGTCGGCCTCACGGTACGCCAGCGAGTGCTTGAGCCAGTTCGCGTCGTCGCGCAGGGGATGGTCCTCGCGGTAGTGGGCGCCCCGGCTCTCGTCACGGGCGAGCGCGGCGGCGACGAGCGCGTCCGCGCAGTCGAGGAGGAAGCCGAGCTCGACGACCTCCATCAGCTCCGTGTTGAACGTCGTGCCCGTGTCCTGTACGTAGACGCGCTCGAACCGCTCGTGCAACCCGCCGAGGATCTCCCGCATCTTCCGCAGGCTTTCCTCGGTGCGGACCACGAAGGCGAGGTCCTGCATCTGCGCCTGGAGCTCGGCGCGGATGTCGGCGGCGTTCGCGCCCTCGGGGCGGTTGAGCAGGCCGTCGAGCCGTTCCGCGATGGTGCGCTCGGACGCTGCGGGGTGCTCGGGGAGCTCGGCCTCCTTCGCGAACCCGGCCATGTGACGCCCGCCTCGGCGGCCGAACACCACGATGTCCAGGAGCGAGTTCGTCCCGAGCCGGTTCGCGCCGTGCACGCTGACGCACGCGCACTCGCCGGCCGCGTACAGCCCCGGCACCGGCGTCTCGCCCTCGCCCACGACGACCTGCGCATCGGTGTCCGTCGGGATCCCGCCCATCGCGTAGTGGGCGGTCGGCTGGATCGGGACCGGCTCGGTGGTGGGCTCGACGCCGAGGTAGACCCGCGCGAACTCCGTCACGTCCGGCAGCTTCTCCTCGATCACGTCTCGCGGCAGGTGACGGACGTCGAGGTAGACGGCATCGCGCTTGGGTCCGACGCCGCGTCCCTCTTTCAGCTCCTGGAAGATCGCGCGGCTCACCATGTCGCGCGGCGCGAGGTCCAGCACGGTGGGCGCGTAGCGCTCCATGAAGCGCTCGCCCTCGCTGTTCAGCAAGATCCCGCCCTCGCCGCGCACCGCCTCGGAGAGCAAGATCCCCATCTTGTAGACGCCGGTCGGGTGGAACTGGAAGAACTCCATGTCCTGCAGGGGGATCCCGCGCCGGAACAGCACGGCCGGGCCGTCGCCCGTGAGCGTGTGGGCGTTCGAGCTGACCTTGAACATCCGGCCGTAGCCGCCGGTCGCGTACAGGACGGCCTTGGAGCGGAACACGTGGAGCTCGCCGGTCGCGAGCTCGTACGCGACGACGCCGGCCACGCGCCCGTCGACCAGGAGCTGGTCCAGGACGTAGAACTCGTTGAAGAACCGGACGTCGCGCTTCACGCACTGCTGGTAGAGCGTCTGCAGGATCATGTGACCGGTACGGTCGGCGGCGTAGCACGCGCGCTTCACGGGCGCCTCGCCGTGGTTGCGGGTGTGCCCACCGAACCGCCGCTGGTCGATCCTGCCCTCGGGGGTCCGGTTGAACGGCAGACCCCAGTGCTCGAGCTCGTAGACGGCGTCCACGGCCTCCTCGGTCATCAGGATCGCCGCGGGCTGGTCGACGAGGTAGTCCCCGCCCTTCACCGTGTCGAAGGCGTGCCACTCGGGCGAGTCCTCCTCGACGTTGGCGAGCGCCGCGCACATCCCGCCCTGCGCCGCACCGGTGTGCGAGCGCGTCGGGTAGAGCTTGGAGATCACCGCGGTCTTCACGCGATCCGAAGCCTCGATGGCGGCCCGCAGGCCGGCGCCGCCGGCGCCGACGATCACCGCGTCGTACGTGTGGGTGGTGACCACGCCTCAGGCCGTCCCCGGCCACTCGCTCGGGTCGAACGTGAACACGGTGACGGTCCCGAGCACGAACAGCACGAAGCCCGTGACGTAGAAGAACATGTTGACGGCCAGGCGGAGCCCCGGCGGGCGGACGTAGTCCTGCACGATGATGCGCAGCCCGTTGATCCCGTGGATCAGCGCCAGGACCAGCAGCGCCCAGTCCCACGTCCGCCAGAACGGGCTGCCCCAGCGCGCCGAGACGAAGCCGAAATTCACGCGGTCCACGCCTCGGTCGAGCACGTGCATGATCAGGACGTGGCCGACCGCGAGGAGCAGCAGCACGAGGCCGCTGATGCGCATGAACAGCCACGACCAGAGCTCGAAGCCGCCGCTCGGGCGGTCGCGACCGCTGCGGTGACCGGACGCCCCCGGGCGCCTCCGCGGCGACGGAGCCGCGGCCCGGTCCTGCGTCTCGACCGCCATCAGAGCTCCCACCCGAGGGCGAGGTTGAGGATCTCCTTGCCCATGATCCACGTGATCGGGATCATGCTGGCGACGAACAGCACCGTGGATGCGAGCGCGATCGGCTTCATGTGCCGGGTCGTCGAGGGCCAGAAGTCGAACACCATGATCTTCACGCCGTTGATCGCGTGGTAGAGCACGGCCGCGACCAGGCCGAGCTCGAGCACCCGCACGACCCAGTTGTGGTAGACCTCGGTCACGCGGTTGTAGGCCTCGGGTCCCCACCCCACGACGGCCGTGTCCACGACGTGGGCGAACAGGAACAGGATCACGGCGACGCCGGTGATGCGGTGCAAGAGCCACGACCACTGGCCCGGACTGCCCCGGTAGAGCGTCCCGATGTCGCTCCTGCGCTTCGCCATCGACGTCCCGTCAGAGAATCTACCGCGGTGCCGAGGGGGGAACGTGCGCGTCCGGGCCCCAGGCCGCGCGCAGCCTACTACGGAACGTCGAAGCGGGCCGGTCGCGGCTCAGGAGATACGCAGGGCCGTCATCACGCCATCGCGCGTCGGGACGATGACCGAGAGGTACCGCTCGTCCTCGGCGATCAGGCGATTGTGCTCGAGGATCGCCTCGATCGTCTCGGGCGTGCGCCCATGATCGCCGCCCGGATCGGCGACCGCGCCCGACCACAGGACGTTGTCGCACAGGTACAGGCCGCCCACCCGGATCCGCTCCCTGGCGGCGAGCCAGGCGTCGGGGTAGCCCTCCTTGTCGATGTCGTCGTAGACGATGTCGAATCCGCCCTCGACGGACGCGAGGCTCGCCACGGCGTCGCCCACGTGCCAACGCACGGGCTCGGCGAGGCCGGCGCGGCCGAGGTAGTCGAGCGCATTGGCCTCGTTCGCGGGATCGCCGTCCGTGGCGTGCACCTCACCACCTGGGCCGACCGCCCGTGAGAACCAGTACGCCGAGTACCCGTACCCCGACCCGAGCTCGAACACCCGGCGCGCCCCGATCGACCGAGCGAGGAGCTCCAGCGTGACGCCCACCAGGCGTCCGACGATCGGGAACGAACGCTCTTTCGCCTCGGCCTCCATCTCGAGGAGCACCGGCTCGTCGTGGCGCGCGAGGAGGGAGCCCATGTACTCCTCGACCTGCGGGTTCACGATGTCCACGGTCGGATGCTACCGGTAGTCTCTGGCCGTGACCGACGAGGTGCGCGCCACGGACTCGGGGATCGAGCTCAAGCCCGTCTACGGGCCCGAGGACCTCGAGGGGTTCGACGTCGAGCGCGACCTCGGGCGGCCGGGGGAGGCGCCGTTCACGCGGGGCGTCTACCCGTCGATGTACCGCGGACGGCTCTGGACGATGCGCCAGTACGCCGGTATGGCCACCGCCGAGGAGACGAACCGGCGCTTCCGTTACCTGCTGGAGCACGGTCAGACCGGGATCTCGGTCGCGTTCGACCTGCCGACGCAGATGGGCCTGGACTCGGATCACCCGCGGGCCGAGGGTGAGGTCGGCAAGACCGGGGTCGCGATCGACTCGGTCGAGGACATGGCCCGGCTGCTCGATGAGATCCCGCTCGATTCGGTCTCGACCTCGATGACGATCAACGCCACGGCACCGATCCTGCTCTTGCTGTACGAGCTGGTCGCCGAGGACCGAGGCATCCGGCCCGCGGAGCTCTCGGGCACCGTCCAGAACGACCTGTTGAAGGAGTACGCGGCGCGCGGCACGTACATCTACCCGCCGGAGGCGTCGATGCGGCTGATCACGGACCTGTTCGCGTATTGCGGCGAGCGGATCCCGCGCTGGAACACGATCTCGATCAGTGGCTACCACATGCGCGAGGCCGGGGCGACCGCGGTCCAGGAGGTCGCGTTCACGCTCGCGAACGGCATCGCCTACGTGCAGGCGGCGCTCGATGCCGGGCTCGCGGTGGACGACTTCGCGCCGAGGCTCTCGTTCTTCTTCGCCTGCCATATGACCTTCTTCGAGGAGGTGGCCAAGTTCCGCGCCGCGCGGCGGATGTGGGGGCGGATCATGGCCGAGCGGTTCGGGGCCACGGACCCGAAGAGCCTCATGCTGCGGTTCCACACGCAGACGGGCGGCGCCACGCTCACGGCCCAGCAGCCGGAGAACAACGTGGTGCGCACGACGCTCGAGGCCCTGGCCGCGGTCCTCGGCGGGACGCAGTCGCTCCACACGAACTCGTTCGACGAGGCGCTCGCGCTGCCCACCGAGCACGCCGCGAAGATCGCCCTTCGCACCCAGCAGGTCATCGGCTCGGAGACCGGGGTGGCGAGCGTTGCCGACCCGCTCGGGGGCTCCTACTTCGTGGAGGCCCTCACCGACGAGATCGAGGACCGCGCCCGGCTGTACCTCGACAAGATCGACGGGATGGGCGGCCCCGTCGCGGCGATCGAGGCCGGCTTCTACCAGGACGAGATCCACGAGGCGGCGTTCAAGATCCAGCGCGGCATCGAGTCCGGGGAGCGCGTGGTCGTCGGGGTGAACCGGTTCGAGGACCCGCAGGAGCGACCCGTTGAACTGCAGCACATCGCCGAAGAGGGTGTCGAGCGCCAGATCGAGCGCCTGCGGCGCCTGCGCGCCGAGCGCGACCCGGCCGCCGTCGAGCGCGCCCTCGGGAAGGTCGGGGAGGTCGCCCGGGGCTCGTCCAACCTGCTCCCGCCGATGCGCGAGGCGCTGCGCGCGCGTGCCACGCTGGGCGAGGTCTCCGACGTCCTGCGGTCGGAGTTCGGCGAGTATCACCCGACGTAGCCGTTCATCGGGACCGTTCGACCTATCCTGCCAGGGCGGATCCGACCGTTACACTCGGAGCCCGCTCGGCCGCACGACATCGGGAGCCCGCGATCACCACATCCCGAACCTCGCGCACCGTCGCGGCCGTCTCGGCCGCCGTGGTCCTGCTCGGGCTCGCCGCTCCGGCGCTCGCGGCGCCGGCCCTGGCAGCCGAGGAGCGGCCGACGGGGAGGGTCTTCCTGCCGAACCCCGTCGTGGTCCTCCAGGACCAGGGGCTCACCGACCAGATGGACGCCGACTATCCGGCGCTCGAACCCGCGTACCGGGTGGTCCGGCTCCGCAACCTCGACCACAGCGGGTTCCTGCTCGGCGACTACGCGGACGTCTGCGGGCCGCAGTGTGCCTTCAAACCGCGCGGCCGGTTCCTCTTCGACCGGTCGGACGACCGGTTCGAGCAGGTGATGGCCTACTACGCCGTGACGAAGGCGCAGCGCTACCTGCGGAAGCTCGGCTTCACCGGCGTCAACGAGGGCCCGCAGGTGGTCAAGGTCCGGGCCGGTTTCGACAACAGCTTCTACGACCCGGTGAAGGACGAGCTGCTCTTCGGCAGCGGCGGCGTGGACGACGCCGAGGACATGGACATCATCTGGCACGAGTACGGTCACGCGATCCAGGACGACCAGGTGCCGGGGTTCGGGACGAGCGACGATGCGCGCGCGATCGGTGAGGGGTTCGGCGACTACTGGGCGTTCACGATGAGCGAGCCGTTCTCGGAGGGGTACGAGCCTGCGTGCATCGGGGACTGGGACTCCGTGACCTACGCGACGGAGGTTCCCCACTGCCTGCGCCGCGTCGACCTCGACCTCACCGTCGCGGATCGGAACGGGAGCGCGCATCACGACGGGCAGATCTGGTCGCGGGCGCTGCACGACATCCACGGAGCGCTCGGCCGGGAAGATGCCGACAGGGTCATCGTGACGGCGAACTTCGACTTCGCCGCAGATGCGACGTTCATCGACGCCGCGCAGGCCACCGTGGATGCGGCGCAGGCGCTCCTCGGCAAGGCCGCCGCGGACAGCGTGACCGCCGCGTTCGAGGACCGCGGGATCCTCTAACCGCCGAGCAGCTCCACCAGCGCGTGGCCGGCCGCGACCGCTCCCGCGATCGCGAGCACCGCCGCCAACCATCGGAGCCGTGGGATCCTCCACGCCGGAACCGACGCCGCGAGGCACCCGAGTCCGACCGCCAGCTCGATCCCGTACGTGAGCGCCCGTCCCACGACCGAAGCTTCCCATCACCGGGCTTCGGCTAGGCTCTCGCGCGATGGACGTCGCGGTGATCGGTGGCACCGGGGAGGAGGGCTTCGGCCTCACCCTGCGCTTCGCGAAGGCGGGTCACCGGCTGATCATCGGCTCCCGGTCCGCCGAGAAGGGCGCCGCCAGCGCCGACCGGGCCCGCGAGCTCCTCGGCGCCGATGCGCTCGTGGAGGGGACGACGAACGAGGAGGCCGCGACCCGCGGCGAGGTCGTGTTCGTGACGATCCCGTTCGGCGGCCAGGCGGAGATCTACCGCGTCATCAAGGACCACGTCGCGGCCGGGACGATCATCGTCGACTGCACGAGTCCGCTGGCGACGGCCGTCGGCGGGCGGGCCTGGCACGTGGTCCGGCCCTGGCACGGCTCGGCGGCCGAGCAGGCCAAGGCGATCTTGCCCGCCGGCGTCCGGATGGTCGCGGCGTTCCACACGGTCTCCGGCGAGGCACTGCAGGACATAGGGCGGCACATGGAGAGCGACGTCCTGGTCTGCGGCACCGACGCGCAGGCCAAGGCGATCGTCGGCGGTCTGGTCGAACAGATCCCGCGGATGCGATGGGTGGACGCCGGCGACCTCACGCAGGCCCGGATCGCGGAGACGCTGACCGCGCTCCTGATCTCGGTGAACCGCGCCTACAAGATCCACGATTCCGGGTTCCGGGTCACCGGCCGCGAGTCGTGGGGCGCACCCTCCTGAGCCTCAGGTCCTCGCGGCGCCCGTGGCGACCCGCAGCCGCGCGGGGACCAGGTGCGACCCGCAGACGGCGTGCACCGCGTACGCGGCGCCGACGGCGATCAGCACGTCCCCGAGGCTGAACACGTTCGCGAACGGGAAGGAGGCCGGGATCGCGAACACGTCGCCCAGGAACAGGAGCCGGGGGTCGGCGAGCGCCGCCGAGTTCGCGAAGGTCTCCGGGTCCACGTCCAGCCCCGCGGTCTCGAGCGCGGAGACGGTGGTGGGCATGACCCCACCGTTGGCCACGACCGCGACCCCGTTGAGCAGGGCACCGAGCCCGATCACCAGCATCCCGGGGATCCGCCGGTTCACCCAGACGAAGGCCAGGCCGATCGGATAGCTCGTCGCGTGCGCCAACAGCCGCAGGCCGCTGGTCTCGCCGGGGACCAGCGTGAGCACGAGCTGGATCGCGAAGGCGAGCCCTAAGAGCCACACGGCCCGCATCCGGAGGTCGAGCAGGCCGGAGAGGTTCCCGCGGGCGAGCGGGACGGTCGCCACCGCGAGGATCACCACCACCACCAGGACCATCGGTCCACCTTCCGCGCGCTCGATGTGGACCAGGTATCGACGGCTGATCAGGGTGCCTGAACCCCGCCGGCACGTGCAGGTCCCGCAGGTTGCCCCGGTCGACATCGGCCGTTCGGACTCCCCCCCAGTGGATGGCATGACCCTCTCGACCCGACACGGGAACGCGCCCATCGGACGATGTGCAACGTAGGACGCTCAAGCTACCGTGTCCCTACTCGCTTCGCGGATCGCTCAGGTGGACCGCGGGGGCGGCCGAAGCACACAGGGAGTGGCAGGCGTTCCGGGAGGGACGTCGGGATCGCTTCCCCGGCGAACGGAAGGAGGTGTCCGAGATGAAGAACCTCTTCAGGCGCGCGTGGTACTCGCCCGCGTTGCTCGTCATCCTTGTCTACGTGCTGGGTGCGCCCCGCAAATGGCCCGGCAAGCCCTGATCGCAACTCCGGCTGCGCTTCGGCAGCGACCGGATCCCGCCGATGGACCGTCGACCTGGGCGGTACGCGGATTCGTCGGCACGGTCACCGTCGTGGGTCTCGGGCTCCTGATCCTGTTCGCGACACGCCTGGACCTTCACGTCATCAGCAGCCATATCGCGGAGTTCTCGCTGTTCGCGGTCCTCGCCTTGGTCGGCGAGCTCTTTCCCATCACGGTCCCGCGGGAGCGCGAGGTCGAGGAGATCGGCACGTCGACCACGTTCGGCTTCGCGGTCCTGATCGCATTCGGAACGGCGGCCGCGGCCATCGTGTTCGCGCTGGCGACGACGATCGCCGACCTGATCCACGGCAAGCCGTTCCACAAGGTCCTGTTCAACGTCGCGCAGTACACGATCTCGGTCGCGGCGGCGGGCGTGGTCTACGTGGCGCTGGGCGGCACCTCCCGTGTCTCGGTGCCCTCGCTCGGCGCCGTCTTCGGCTCGGCCGCCGTGCTCTTCCTCGTCAACGACGTCCTGATCGGCGCCGTGCGCGCCCTCTCGCTCCGCGAGCGATTCTTCCGGTACATCGCTTCCGACTTCTGGTTCCAGGCCTCGACCGCGGCCGCCCTGCTCACGATGTCGCCGGTCGTGATCGTGGTGGCCGACCGCAGCCCGTTCCTCGTGCCGCTGCTGGTGATCCCGGTCGTGGCCGCCTACTGGGGGGCGACGGCATCGCTCGAGAACTCCCGCCTGGTCCGGCGCCTCGAGGAGGCCCTGGAGCAGGAGAAGGAGCTCTCGCGGATGAAGGACGACTTCGTGGCCGTCGTGTCCCACGAGCTGCGGACCCCGCTCACCTCGATCCAGGGGTACATCAAGACGCTCCTGCAGCTCGGTCCGGATCTCGGCGAGGAACAGCGCCGGTCGTTCCTCGAGGCCGCGGATCGGCAGAGCGACCGCCTGCGCCGGCTGATCGAGCAGCTGCTCGCCGTCGCGCGGCTCGAGTCCCACGTCGAGCCCCTCACCCTCGGGTACGTGTCCGCGGCCCAGGTCGGGGAACAGGTGGTCGACGAGCTCCGTCCGAGCGCCCACGGGCACGCGTTCGACCTGCGGTTCCCGGCCACGCTCCCACTGGTCGAGACCGACGAGGCCAAGGTCCACCAGATCTTGTCGAACCTGGTCGAGAACGCCCTGAAGTACTCGCCTCCCGACACGCGGATCACGATCAGGGCCGAGGAGCACAACAGCGGCGTGCTGATCCGCGTCGAGGACGAGGGGCGCGGGATCCCCGCCGAGGCGCACGAACGCATCTTCGACCGCTTCTACCAGGTGGACAGCTCGGCGACGCGGAGCGTCGGGGGGACGGGCCTCGGCCTGTACATCTGCAAGAGGACGAGCGAGACGATCGGCGCCCGACTGTGGCTCGATCGTTCGGGGCCGGATGGCACGTCGTTCTGCCTCTGGCTCCCCGAGAGGATCGCCGCGAGGGTGGCGGCCTCGGACCGCGAACCTGGGCGGGTGGCCGCGCTCAGTCGATGACGGCGAGCGTGTCGCCGACCTGCACGACCTGACCCGGCGCGATCGGCAGCTCCGAGACCACGCCTTCCCGCGGTGCCGGGACCGCGTTCTCCATCTTCATCGCCTCGAGGATGCAGACGACGTCACCGGCCCTGATCTCCTGGCCCGGTTCCACCAGGACCCGCAGGATCGTGCCCTGCATCGGCGCCGCGATGACGCTGTGGACGTGCTGACCGCCGTGACCCGTGTGACGGGCGGGGGGCTTGGGCGCCGTGTCGCGGCGCTGGTCGAAGATCCGGATCGGTACCCGGCGGCCGTCGACCTCGAGGAGGAGCTCGGCGGGCACCGGCCATTTCGCGTCGGCGGCGGGCGGCGGTGCCCACTCGTCGCCGGGGAGCTCGGCGTCGCGGAGCGCCTTCTCGAGCCAGGTGGTCGTGTGCGTGGCCTTGTGGAAGGCGCGGCTCTCCAGGATCCACTTGTGGAGGGCGATCGTCGTCGGAACGCCCTCGACGCGGAACTCGCCGAGGGCCCGGAGCGCCCGCTTCACCGCGCGCTCGCGCGTGTCGGCCGAGACGATCAGCTTCGCGAACATCGAGTCGTAGTCGGACGGGATGTCGCGCCCCTGGCGGACGAACGAGTCGACCCGGACGAACGGCCCCCCCGGCTCCTGGTACGCGGTGACCCGGCCGGGCCCGGGGAGGAAGTTGCGGGCCGGGTCCTCGGCATTGATCCGGCACTGGATCGCGTGACCGCGGGACTGGACGCCCGAGACGTCCACCTTGTCGCCGAGGGCCACCCGGATCTGCAGCGCCACGAGGTCGAGGCCGGTGACCGCCTCCGTGACGGTGTGCTCGACCTGGAGCCGCGTGTTCATCTCCAGGAAGTAGAAGCCTCCCTCCTCGTCCACGATGCACTCGACGGTGCCGGCGTTCACGTAGCCGGCCTCCTTCGCGAGCGCCATGGCTGCCTCGCCGATCCGCGAACGGAGCTCCGCGTCGACGACGGGCGAGGGGGTCTCCTCGATCAGCTTCTGGTGACGCCGCTGGACCGAGCAATCGCGCTCGCCCAGGAACGACACGTTGCCGTGCTGGTCGGCGAGGATCTGCGCCTCGACGTGATGCGCGCGGTCGATGTAGCGCTCGAGGAAGACCTCGGGCCGGCCGAAGTAGGCCTGCGCCTCGCGCGCCGAGCGTGACAACGCGTTCTCGAGCTCCTCGGGCTTGCGGACCACGTGCATGCCCCGGCCGCCGCCGCCGAACGCCGCCTTCACCAGGACCGGGAAGCCGATGCGCTCGGCTGCGCGCGGCGCGTCCTCGATCGTGATCGGCTCCTGCGTTCCTGGGACGATCGGGACGCCGACGCGATCGGCCGCCTGGCGGGCCGCCGACTTGTCGCCCATCATCTCGATCGCCTCGGGGGGCGGGCCGATGAACGCGAAGCCGGACTCTGCCACCGCCCGCGCGAAGTGCGCCCGCTCGGCCAAGAACCCGTAGCCCGGGTGGATCATCGTGGCCTTCGCCTTGCGGGCGGCGTCCAAGATCGCGCCGATCGACAGGTACGAGTCGGCCGGCAGCGCCGGCCCGATCCGGTAGGCCTGGTCGGCCAGCTCCACGTGCAAGGCATCGCGGTCCGCGTCGCTGTAGACCGCGATCGACTGGTAGCCCAGCTCGCGCACGGTCCGGATGATGCGCACGGCGATCTCGCCGCGGTTCGCGATCATGATCCGAGGTTTCGCCACGTGGCCCGCTCCGACAGCCGATAATCGAGGACCCCCGAACGGGAGTCAAACCTTCGGTGCTGTCCGATACCGCGCTCGCTCTCGCGCTCGAACGCGTGGGGCTCACGGCCCCGGTCCGGTTCGACGAGGTTACCCGTTCGACGCAGGAGACCGCCCTCGCGATGGCCTCGGAGGGTGCGCCCGAATGGACCCTCGTGGCCGCCGCGCACCAGACCGCCGGACGCGGCCGGCTCGGCCGCGTTTGGGTCGACGAGCCGGGTTCCGCGTTGATGTTCTCGCTGATCCTTCGCCCCGACCTCGACCCGGCCTTGGGCGGCCTGTTGACGCTCCTCGCCGGGAGCGCCGTGGCGCTCGCGTGTCGTGAGGCCGGCGGGTCGGCGGCCGCGTGCAAGTGGCCGAACGACGTCCTGGTGGACGCTCGGAAGGTCGGCGGGATCCTCGCGGAGTCCGTCGTGCGCGAAGGCCGGTTCGAGCACGTGGCGATCGGCGTCGGCGTCAACCTCGGCGAGCCTCCGCAGATCCCCGGCGCCGGCGCGGTGGCGGTGGGCGACGCGGAACTGCTCCAGGCGTTCCTCGCCGCGTTCGTGACGCGGTACCACCCGGCCGAGCCCGCGTTCGCGCGCGAGGTCGTGAGCGACTACCGCGCCCGATGCGCGACGCTCGGCACGCGCGTCCGCGCCACCGTCGAGGACGGATCGGTCGTGGAAGGCGTCGCCGACGACGTCGATCCGGTGGGCGGACTCGTCGTGCGCACCGACGCGGGCGAACGGGTCGTGCGGTTCGGCGAGGTGCAGCACCTGGAGTAGGATTCGCGCATGACGTTCCCGAGACGGCTGCTCATCGAGGGAGAAGAGCTCGTCCTGGACCTGCGGCCGCACTGGATCGCGCTCCTCGGGCCCATCGTCGTCACGATCCTGGTGGTCGTCGGCCTCGGCCTCGCGTTCGCGTACGCGCCCGATGACGGCGCCGCGCGGACCGTCGTCATCTGGGGTTCGGTGGCCCTGGCCGTCGTCGTGCTCGTCGGCTACGTGCTCCGGCACGTGATCGCGTGGGCCACGTCGAACTTCGCCGTCACGTCGGACCGGGTCATCCACCGCGAGGGGTTCATCGCGAAGCGCTCGATGGAGATCCCGCTCGAGGCGATCAACGACGTGCGGTTCCAGCAGTCGATCTTCGAGCGGATCGTGGGCGCCGGGGACCTGGTCATCCAGTCCGCCAGCGAGTTCGGGCGCAACGTCTTCGCCAATATCCGGAGCCCCGAGGCCGTCCAGCGGACGATCTACGAACAGGGCGAGCGGAACAAGCAGCGCATGTTCCAGGCGCCCGGCTCCGCCGTCCCCGCGGCGCCGCCGGCCTCTCCCACGGCGCCGCCGGCCTCGCCGGGGTCGCCGTCCACCACCGGCGAGCTGGAACGCCTGGCCGAGCTCCGCGACAAGGGCGTGCTCACCGAGTCCGAGTTCCAGAACCAGAAGCGCAAGATCCTCGGGCAGTAGCCGGCGCCGCCGGTTCATCCTCCGCCTGCCGACGCCATGGGTTCGTCCTCCGCCTGCCGCGGATGGGAGGATAGGCGCCGTGGATCGCCGGGTCGCCGTCGTCGGGGTGGGGCACGCCGGCTTCGCGCCCATCCTCGCCGGGCTCTCCTACAAGGAGCTGATGTTCGAGGCGGCCACGCGCGCCTACGACGACGCGGGCGTGGACCCGCGTGAGGACGTCGGCTCGTTCGTGTGCTGCTCCGAGGACCTGCTCGAGGGGACCAGCATCTTCGACGAGTACGTTCCGGACCAGCTCGGCGCGATGCAGCGCCCGGTGCAGACGGTCGCCGGGGACGGCCTGCTGGGTGTGGCCACCGGGCTCATGCTGATCCGCTCGGGTCTCGCGGACGTCGTAGCCGTCGAGGCGCACAGCAAGGTCTCCGACGTCCTCACGCTCGGCGCGATCGAGGCGTTCGCGCTCGACCCCGTGCTGAACCGCCCGCTCCGCGTCCCGGTCGAGGCG
Source organism: uncultured Actinomycetes bacterium (assembly GCA_963734275.1). GTDB lineage: Bacteria > Actinomycetota > UBA4738 > UBA4738 > HRBIN12 > CAVTGO01. The sequence continues at coordinate 91,732 of CAVTGO010000005.1, read as the reverse complement.
CTCGCTGGCCTGGAGATGAACGCGTTCCTGGAGCGCACCGGCCTGTCGGAGGGCCACGTCGCGATGGTCGTCGCGAAGAACCGCACGAACGCGCTCGACAACCCGCGCGCGGCGTACCCGGCGAGCCTGACCGCCGAGGAGGTGGACGGCTCGGAGCCGGTCGCGTGGCCGCTCCGCGAACTGGAGATCGCCCGCCCGGCGGACGGCTGCGTCGTCCTCGTGCTCGCCGCCGAGGAGCGCGCGCGCGACCTCACCGAGGCGCCGGTGTGGATCCTCGGCGTGGGGTGGTCGAGCTCGACGCCGACGCTCGAGAGCCGGCTGTGGGGCGAGTCGGACCAGGTGACCCGCGCGGCCGAGCTCGCCTACACGCGCGCCGGGATCCAGGACCCCGCCGAGGAGGTGGACCTCGCCGAGGTGGACGATACCTGCGCGTTCCGCGAGCTCTTGCACCTGGAGGCTCTCGGCCTCGGCGAGGCGGCCGACCTCGCGGCGCTGCTCGAGGACGGCGAGCTCGACGCCGACGGTGAGCTGCCGGTCAACGTCTCGGGCGGCTCGCTCGGCCAGGGCAACCTGTTCGAGGCGAACGGGCTCGTCCGCATGCTCGAGTGCGTCGAGCAGCTCCGGGGCGAGGCGGGCGAGCGACAGGTGGAGGACACGTATGTGGCGGTGGCGCACTCCTCGCGCACCGCGCCGAGCACCACCGCCGCGGTGGCCGTGCTCGCGAACGACTCGGGAGCCGGCGGGTGAGCGGCGCGATCGACCACGTGTGGTTCTGGGTCTCGGACATCGACCGCTCGGTCGGCTTCTTCCGGGACACGGTGGGGCTCGCGCTCCTGCGGCGCGACGGCGACGACTGGGCCGAGCTGGACGCGGGCCCCGTCCGCTTGGGCCTGCACGCCGGCAGGCCGGAGATGCGCGAGCTGCCGCACGGAGGCACCGTGGTGCTTCGGGTGGATGACCTCGACGCCTCGAAGCTGGCGCTCGAGGGCCGGGGTGTGGTGTTCGACGAGCACGTCGGTGAGGTCGAGGGCCGGGCCCGGTTCGCGTCGTTCGCCGACCCCGACGGGAACGCGCTGCAGATCATCGAGTACGTCGAGGACCCGGGCTGATGGCTCGCCGGGTCGCGGTCGTCGGCGCCGGCATGACCCGGTTCGTGCGCCGCGCGCAGGAGACGGGCAAGGAGCTGTCGTGGCAGGCCTCGCGCGCCGCGCTGGCGTCGTGCGAGCTGAAGCTCGACTCGATCGACGCGGTCTGCCTCACCAGCGCGCCGGACGCGTTCGACGGCGTGCACATGAAGGGGGAGTACCTCTCGGACGGCGCCGGGGCGTTCGGTAAGCCGTACATCCGGACGTACGTCGGGGGCGGCAGCGGCGTGTTCACCGCGATCCAGGCCCACTACACGGTGGCGAGCGGCATGGCCGACGTCGTGCTCGCGGTGGCCGAGGAGAAGATGTCCTCGACGCAGCCGCACCCGCAGGGCGCGTTCCTCACGATCTTCGACAACATCCTCGAGCGTCCGCTCGGCCCGAACCTGCTGTGGATCTTCGCGCTGGAGATGAACCGCTACATGAACGCGTACGGCCTGGACAAGCGCGACATCGCCGCGGTGGCCGTGAAGAACAAGCGGAACGCGGCCGACCACCCGGCGGCGCTCCTCGGCCAGGCGGACATCACGATCGAGGACGTCCTCGCGTCCGAGACGCTCGCGTGGCCCGTGCAGCGCCTGGACGTCTCGCCCATCAGCGACGGCGCGGTGGCGATCGTCGTCGCGTCTGAGGAGGCCGCGGCGCGGATCACGGACTCGCCCGTGTGGATCCAAGGCGTCGGCTGGAACCTCGACACCGCGTACTGGACCAACCGCGACCTCGTCTTCCCCGAGTACGTCGCGAACGCCGCGCGCATGGCGTACGGCATGGCCGGCGTCACCGAGCCGCGCAAGCAGATCCACGTGGCCGAGCCCTACGACCCGTTCGACTACAAGGAGCTCCATCACCTGGAGGGGCTGCTGCTGTTCGACAAGGGCAAGGCCCCGGAGGCGGCGCGCGACGGCGTGCTGAACCGCGACGGCGACCTGCCCTCGTGTCCGTCCGGCGGACTGCTCGGTGTGGGCAACCCGATCGCTGCCGCGGGCCTGATGAAGATCGCCGAGCTCTTCTGGCAGCTCCGCGGCGAGGCCGGCGCGCGTCAGGTCCCCGGCACCCCCGAGCGCGGCGTCGCCCAGGCCTGGGGCGACCTCATGCAGGTCGGTACCGTCGTCGTGATGGGTCGCGACGGCGGCCCGCCGGTCATGGCGACCCAGACGCCGCAGGCCGCCGAGATGCCGCCCGAGATGCCGCCCGAGATGCCGCCGGTCGCCGAGACGCCGCCCGTCACCACCGAGGGCCGCTCGCTTTCGGACGCCGAGTTCCGCTCCGCGACCGGCGCGGTCGACGACGCCATCGGGGCGCGCTACGCGTGGGACGCGGGCGTCGCGATCGGCCGCTTCCTCGACGGATTGAAAGACGGCCGGCTCTACGGGCGCGACTGCCGCCGGTGCGATCGCGTGCTCGTGCCGCCGCGCATGTTCTGCGAACGCTGCTTCCGCCCGACCGACGCGTGGGTGGCCGTCGAGCACACCGGCGTCGTCCAGACGTTCTCGATCTGCCACGTGCGGTGGGACATGGAGCGGCTCGATACGCCCGAGCTCCCCGCCGTGATCTCGATCGACGGCTCGGACGGTGGCCTGCTCCACCTGCTCGGCGAGGTCGCGCCCGACGACGTGACGATCGGCATGGCCGTCGAGGCCGTGTGGAAACCCGTCTCCGAGCGCGAGGGCTCGATCCTGGACATCGCGTACTTCCGTCCGAGGAGGGACGCCTGATGCTCGAGAGGATCGCGCGCCCCGACCGCGTTCGCCGGTGGCCCGGAGACCTGCCGGTCCGCCACCGCTACACGCCCGGCGTCGCCGGCGATGCGTTCTTCACCGCCCTCCGTGACCGCGGCGTGCTCCTCGGCTCGCGCTGCGAGTCGTGTTCGTTCACCTACGTGCCCGCCCGGCTGTTCTGCGAGCGGTGCTTCGCCGAGCTGAAGCCGACCGTCGAGGCCGGTCCCGGCGGCGAGCTCGTGTCGTTCACCATCGTGTTCGTCGGCATCGAGGGCGAGCCGCTCGATACGCCGGTGAGCCTCGGCCTCGTGCGGCTCGACGGGGCGGACACCGTGCTCCTGCATCGCGTCCTCGAGCCCGGCGAGGAGCCCCTCGAGATCGGCCGCCGCGTAGAGGTCGTACTGCGGCCTGAGGCGGAACGCAGCGGGTCGATCCTCGACATCGAGGGCTTCGGGCTGGCCGAGTCGTAGTGGTGGTCCCCTTAGGGGGGAGCCCTGTCGCTCAACCAGCTGCCATCCGGCCGAGTGAAGTGTGGCTGTCCATCGACCATCTCGACGCCGAATCCTCGATGGATCAACCGATGATGCGGCCGGCAGAGGAGGACCAGGTTGTCGAGCGCAGTCTTCCCTCCGTCGGCCCAGTGCTGGACATGGTGCGCGTCGCACCACCCGGGCGGACGTCCGCATCCGGGGAACCGGCACCCGCCGTCGCGATCGGCGACGGCCCTCCGGAGCGGTGCCGGAACAACCTTCGTTGTCCGACCGACGTCGAGTGGGTGGGAGGCGCCACGCGTGATGACGCGGCTCACCTTCGCATCGCAAGCCCAGCGTCGAGCGGTCTCCGGCGTGATGGGGCCGACGTCGTCGAGCTCGGAGCGGCCGACCTGTCCTCGCAAGGTATCGAGGTCGACCCGGACCACGACGTGTGGCCGCTCACCGGCGATCATCGGCCGGTCGCAGATGTCGAGCCACCGCCGGCAGATCTCGCCGAGCGCGTCGGCGCGGCGTTGGCTCGGGGACCGCGTCTCCGGGCCCTCGTGCGTGCGGGCATCGGCGTCCATCACAGCTCTGAGCGCGCTGATCAGGACCTGACCCGTCTCGGGGTCGAGGTCGCCGTCCACCCGGACCATCCCGTCGAGGGTCGCGGAGACGTGGAGTCGCCGCCGTTCGGCCGCGAGCTCTTCATCCCGTTCGGCTCGCTCAAGGTCCGCCGCCTGTCGCCAGTACTCGACGGCCCTTCGGAGCTGAGCGTACGAGAGCGTCCGCGCGGCCTCGACGAGCGATCCCTCCGAGGCGTCGAACGCCTCGGAGCACGCCTCCCGCGCGGCGACCAACACGCCGACTGCCGTGCTCGACACCTCGCCCTGAGCGAGGGCTTCGCGTGTGGCCGGCATCGCCTCGAGCGCACGCGCGATCCGCACGCGCTCGGCCGCGACGAACGGTGCGACCGCCTGACGGGCGGCCAGCCACGCCGAGACAGAGAGGAAGCCGTCTGTCGTGAACGCGCCTCGGCGCTCGTACTCGGACAGCCGGCGCGCCCGCTCCGCGTCGAGCGCTCGCTGTGCGCGCTCGATCTCGTCGAGGTCGGTGGCGAGTCCCTCGTCGCCGACGAACCGCAGGTCTTCCATCCGCAGCTCGTCGAGTGCCGAGCGCAACATGCTCATGCCCCGAATCGTACGAACATGCGTTCGGCGCCGCAGTGAACTCCGTCACACTCGTCGATATTTCTGTCGCGTCGCGATGCCGAAATCCGCTACGTCTCCGATCTCAGTCGCAGCGTAGAGGCTTGACCCACGATGTCGACGCAGGGCCGCTGAGCGAGAGATCGTTGACCAGCAACATGGCTGATCGATCCGTAGCACGCCGTGTTGATGACAGCTTCGGCGCCCCCCTGTTTCCCCGTTGGTCATTCAAGACGTGGGCTGACAGCCGGGGAAAGAGCGTTCCGGGATCCGCCGAGCTAGAGCGCTCGGCGACCGGCCCGTCGCACGCGGCTCGTAGACTCCTCCCGTGGCCAAGGCGACGTGTGAGCGATGCGGTGAGCGGCTCCCGAGCGGGGCCCGGTTCTGCTCGAACTGCGGGTACCCGGTCGGCGCGCCGCCGCCGGAGGAACGCAAGGTGGTCACGGTCGTCTTCGTCGACCTCGTGGGATCCACGCGGCTCTCGTCGCAGATCGACCCCGAGCGCTACCGCGAGGTCATCGCCGCCTACTACCGGACGGTCACCGACGAGCTCGAGTCACTCCGCGGTCGCGCCTTCAACTTCGCCGGGGATGCGGTGGTCGGCGTGTTCGGCATCCCGACCTCACACGACGACGACGCCCTGCGCGGGGTTCGAGCGGGGCTCGGACTCACCGCGCGGATCGGGCGCGTGGGCGAGGAGCTCGGCGTGCCGGCGCCGCTCCTCGTCCGCGTGGGGATCGCGACGGGGCCGGTGGCGATCGGCTCCGAGCCCTCGGAGCAGGGCCTCCTGTTCGGCGCCACGGTGAACCTGGCGGCCCGTATCCAGCAGGCGGCCGAGCCGGGCACCGTGCTGGTGGACGACACCAGCCACCTGCTCACGCTCGCGCAGGTCGAGTACGGCGAGCCGCGGGAGGTGGAGGCCAAGGGGTTCGAAGACACCGCGCGGGCGTGGCCGGTCGTGAGCCTCGCGCCCGGATCCGCGCGCCGGACGATCCCCCTGGTGGGCCGCAAGCGCGAGCTGCGCCTCCTCGTCGACACGTTCGAGGGGGCGCGCGAGACCAAGCGCGGACACCTCGCCACGCTGCTCGGCGAGCCCGGCATCGGCAAGAGCCGCGTCGCCGAGGAGTTCCTCGACGGCGTCCCCGAGGGCACGACGGTGCTCGTGGGGCGCGCGAACCAGTTCGAGGAGGACGTCACGTTCGCGCCGGTCGCGCAGGTCCTGCTGCAGCAGCTCGGCGAGCGGGAAGACGCGCCGGCCGAGCACCTGTTGGCCCGGCTCGAGGAGCTGGTCCTCGATTGCTGCCCGCGCGAGGAGATCCCGCAGGTCGTCTCGCGCCTCGCCACCGCGCTCGGGATCGGGGACGACAAGCCCGACCACGGGCGGCGCTACCGCGTTGCCGAGGTGCGCTCCGGCCTGCTCGCGCTGCTCGAGGGCCTGTCGAGGGACGGAGCCGTCGTCCTGGTGTTCGAGGATCTGCACCTCGCGCAGCCCTCGATGCTCGACCTGGTGGAGCAGGTGGTGCGCGACGCGAAGCGGATCCCGCTGCTGGTGCTGGCCGTCGCGCGGTACGACCTGCTCGACGCCCGTCCGGACTGGGGCGGCGGGCTCGGCGACTCGATCACCCTGTATCTGGAGGCGATGTCGCTCGACGATGCCACCGAGCTGGCCCTCGAGGCGGGCGAGGGGATCGACGAGGCGACGGCCGAGCGGGTCGCCCGTCACGCCGGCGGCAACCCGTTCTTCATCGTGGAGACCACGGGCATGCTCCGCCACACCGAGGGCCACCTCCCCTCCGACACGGCACCGCTGCCCAAGCAGCTGCTGCCACCCACCGTGCAGGCGGTGATCGCATCGAGGATCGACCGCCTGCCGGCCGAGGCGAAGGACCTGGTGCGCAAGGCGTCGGTGTTCGCGCGCTCGATCTTCGACCTGTCGGAGCTCTCGATCATCACGGAGCCCAACGAGAAGGTGCTCTCGCTCCTCGAGGACGAGGAGCTGATCCTGCGCGACGAGGAGCGGGCCGACCGCTGGCGGTTCCGCCACGGGCTGGTGCGCGACGTCGCGTACGAGAGCCTTCCCAAGCGCGAGCGCCAGCGCCTGCACCTGAAGGTCGCGAACAAGCTGGCCTCGGACGCGGAGACCGCCGCGCGCTCCCCGCGGGCGATCGCGTACCACCTGGAGCGCGCGGCGCGCGCCTCCCTGGACCTGAACCCCAGGGACCGGACGCTCGCCGAGCGCGCGATGGAGGCGCTCGCGCACGCCGGCGACCTGGCGCTGGACGCCTCGGACGCGCGGGCGGCCGCCGACCTGTACGCGCGGGCGATCGACATGGCCGGACCCGAGCGTACCTGGGGCGAGCGCGAGGCGGCGATCCTCGCCAGCCTCGGCGAGGCCCGGTACTGGCAGGGAGAGTTCGACGGGGCGGTGCCGGTGCTCGAGCGCGCCGCCGAGCTCGGCGAGGGGAACCCGGCCGTGTGCGCGCAGGCCACGCGCTTCCTCGGCGACATCGAGCTGTCGATCCGGGGCAACCGCGAGCGCGCCGCCGAGCTGTTCGCGACGGCGCTCGCGTCGGCGCGCGAGCTGGGTGACCCCTGGACGCTCGCGCGAACGCTGCTCGTCGCCGGGTGGGAGCCGTTCTGGACGGAGCTCGAGGCGGCGCGTGCGATGTTCGAGGAGGCGCTCGAGGTGGCGCGGTCCAATCCCGAGGGCGACCGGTGGGCCGAGGCCCGGGCGCTCGGCGCCCTGGCGGGCGTCGAGGCCGAGGTGGGGGACGAGGAGGTCTGCCTCGCGCTCGGGTCGCAGGCGCTCTCGATCGCCGAGGGCGCCAACGACCCGTTCTCGGTCGCGGTCGGGCGCGAGATCGTCGGCGGCGCCCTGCGTCGGATGATGCAGCTCGACGGTGCGGTGGTGCACCTCGATCGCGCGGTGGACGCCTTCCGCGCGCTGGGCGCTCGGTGGGAGCTCGCCAGCGCGGTCACATCACGGGGCATCGTGCATCGGCTCTCCGCCCGCTACGAGGAGGCCCTCCGCGATCTGCGCGAGGCCTACCGCCTGTGCCGCGACCTCAAGGAGCGGAGCCTCATCACGTGGACCGCGAGCGCCCTCGCCCGCGCGCTCACCGAGACCGGGGAGCTCGGCGAGGCGCGTCGCGTGCTGACCGACGCGGCGCCGTTCGTCGGCCCGGACGGGCCCGCCCCGGGCGACTGGCTCATGGACGCGGAGCTGGAGATCCTCTACGCCGATGGCGACCGCGAGACCGCGCTCGAGCGTGCCCGCCGGATCCTCGACCGGGAGCTGGAGCGCGGCTGGACCAAGGACGCCGCCGGGATGGTGTGGTGGATCGCCCGCGTGTTCGGCGCGGACGCCGCGGGCGGGGACGAGGATGTCGCAGCGCGCACGCAAGCACCTCGATTCCCACCACTCGGTCCAGATGGTGCGCGAGCCGGACCTGTTCCTCGAACGCATCGGGAGCTGAGCTACTGCCGGGCGAGCGTCACGATCTCGACGGGTCCGGCGATCCCCTTGAGCGTGACCGCCCTGCGGTCCGTCGCGGTCACGCCGTGGAGCCCCTCGATGGTCGAGGCGCTCGCCACGACCTCGCCGGCACCCGCCGCCGCGCCGATCCGGGCGGCCGTGTGCACGCCCATCCCGGAGTAGTTGCCGCCGAGCTGGTTCGCCTCGGCCGCGTGCAGGCCGATCCGCACCTGCGGCGCGAACCCGTGGTCGCGGCGGTGGTCCGCGAGTCGAAGCTGGATGTCCAGGGCGCAGGCCACCGCGGAGGCGGCGTCGGGGAAGGCCATGAAGAACCCGTCGCCCGTGTGGTCCACCTCCTCGCCGCCGTGCTCCTCGATGCTGCGTCGCAGCGTGTCGTCGTGCCAGCGCCGGAGGTCGTTCCAGGCTTCGTCGCCGATCGCCTCGAGCAGCGTCGTGGAGCCCACGATGTCGGTGAACACGAACGTGCGCCTCGCGACCGTCGGTGCGGCGGCGCCTGTGCCGATCGCAGCCAGTCGCTCGTCGATCGCGCGCTCGTCGGGCCCCGCCCCGAGACGCTGGAAGGCCGAGCGCGCGGCTTCGAGCTCCAGGCGCGCGGCCTCGGGATCGCCTTCGCCCAGGTGGGCCTCGCCGAGCTTCGCGCCCGCCCGTGCCGACTCGTAGGGGGCGTCGACCTCACGCCAGCGCTGCCGCGCCTTGCGGAGCCGCCGGGCGGCGCTCGCCGCCTCGCCCTCGGCCAGGTCGGCGAGCCCGTGCGCCCAGTCCGCCGCGGCGTGGATCGCCTCGGTCCCGAACTCACCGGCGATCGCGTCCAGCTCCTCGGCCGCCGCGCGCGCGGTCGTCAGGTCGCCGGTGAGCTGTGCGACCTCGGCTTGGACGGGCAGCATCCGGGCGCGCATCAGCCGGTTCCAGCTCTCGTCTTCGAGGCTGCGCCGGATCGAGGAGGCGGCCGCGTCGACCTTGCCCTGGCGGATCAGGAGCAGCGTGCGCCCGGGCTGGGGGTCCTCGCCCATCTCGTGCGCACGGGCGAACGCCTCCTCGGCGCCGGCGAGGTCGCCCATACGCAGGCGCACCTCGCCGAGTTCGTGGAAGGCGGCGCCGGCGTGCACGGGGCTGAACTCGTGCAGCTCGTCGCACGCGCGGATCAGCTCGGTCTCGGCCTCGCCCCACGTGCCGACCAACCGCATCACCTCGGCCCGGTGGACGCGGCAGACGCCGGGGAATCCGCTGATCGACTGGCGCTCGCACCAGCGCGTGGCGGCATCGGCCCACTCCGTCGCGCGGCGGTAGTCGGCGAGGTCACGGCAGGTGCTGATCACGTTGCAGAAGATGCCGCCAGTCGTGTAGCCGCCGAGCTCGCCGCCGACGGCGGACGCGCTGACCGCCTCCATGAGGATCCAGCCCTCCTCAACGCGGCCGAGGTCCACGAGGACCATCCCGCGATACATCGAGGCCCAGGCGTTCAGGTCGCGGTCGCCGACGCGCTCGGAGATCGCCACGCCTCGCTCCATGTGCTCGCGGGCGTGCTCCAGCTCGCCTCGGCTCCAAGCCAGGCCGCCGTGCGCCAGCGCGAGGTAGCCGTGTGCGATCGACTCGGGTTCGTCTCCGAGGAGCGTCTCGGCGCGGGTGAGCCAGCCGGTCGCGAGCGATCCGCGGAGCTTGGCTGACTGCTGCCGGCGCAGCGTGAGGGCCATGAAGGCCGCCCGCACGTTGTCGCCGCGCTCGGCGTACGCGGCGTAGGCGCGCTCGCGGGCCTCGATCGCCTCGTCCGGGCGTCCGACCCACCAGGCTGACTTCGCCAGCAGCTCCAGGTCCTCGGGCTCGAGGACGGCGGTGGCGGCGGCGGCTCTCAGGGTCTCATAGGCCTCGGGCCAGGCGCGGCGGGCGAACGCCTCCCGGCCGGCGCTCAGGTCCGTCGAGGTTGTGCTCACCGGTGCATGGTACGCAGCCTCGAGGACCCCGCGACACGGGCTAGGCTGGTGCGCGGTGGACTTCGACCTCACGCAGGAACAGCGAGAGCTACAGACGACCGTGCGCGCCTTCGCCGAAGACGTGGTCGCCCCCGCGGCGGCCGGGTACGACGAGCGCGAGGAATTCCCCCTCGAGGTCGTTCGCAAGATGGGGGAGCTCGGCCTGTTCGGCATCCCGTTCCCCGAGGAGCACGGGGGCCTCGGCGCGGACCTGCTCACGTTCTGCCTCTGCCTCGAGGAGATCGCGCGCTACGATTCCTCGGTCGCGATCACGCTCGAGGCCGGTGTCGGCCTGGCCGCCAACTCCCTCCACCGCTCGGGCACCGAGGAGCAGAAGGAGCGCTGGCTCGCGCCGATGGCGCGCGGCGAGATCCTCGGCGCGTTCGCGTTGACCGAGCCGGGCGGCGGCTCCGACGCGCACGCGGTCCGCACGACGGCGCGCCTCGACGGCGACGAGTGGGTCCTCGACGGCTCCAAGTCCTTCATCACGAACGCCGGCACCGAGCTCTCGGCGGTCGTGCTCGTCGCCGCGCGCGACGAGGAGGCCGGCGACCTCACGACCGTGATCGTGCCGACCGACACGCCCGGGTTCTCGGTGGGCCCGCCGTACCGCAAGGTCGGGTGGCGCGCGAGCGACACGCGCGACGTGATCCTCGACGGGTGCCGCGTTCCCGAGGCGAACCTGCTCGGCGAGCGAGGGCGCGGGTACGCGCGGTTCCTCGAGACGCTCGACGACGGGCGCGTCGCGATCGCCGCGCTCTCGGTCGGGCTCGCCCGCGGGTGCCTCGAGGAGAGCGTGCGGTACGCGGGCGAGCGAGAGGCGTTCGGCAGGCCGATCGGCGCGTTCGAGGCTCTCCAGTTCAAGATGGCCGACATGGCGGTCGGCGTCGAGACCGCCCGGCTCGCGTACCTGCGCGCGGGGTGGCTCCGCGACCAGGGGCGCCCGTACAAACAGGAGGCCGCGATCGCGAAGCTGTTCGCCAGCGAGGTCGCGGTGTCCTGCGCCCGCGAGGCGGTACAGATCCACGGGGGCTATGGCTTCGTCGAGGAGTTCCCGGTCGCGCGCTTCTACCGGGACGCGAAGGTGCTGGAGATCGGCGAGGGCACGAGCGAGATCCAGCGCGTGCTGATCGCGCGGGGGCTCGGCCTGCCGGGCACCGAGCTCTAGATCCCCAGGTCGTCGCGCTCAAGGCCCGCTCCCGGCCCGTCGAGGGTGATTGCATCGGGGGTGCTCCCGGGAGACCCTCGAGCTGCGCCTACGGTTGACGGTCGCGGTTGACACCTGCTCTGGCCGTCCGGTAAGCAGAGGGAACTTCCCATGGCCGAAAACTCCACAGCAGCCCGCGTCGTCCTTCGCCGCGCTCTCGGCGTGGCGGCGGCGTTCGCGCTCGTCGCGACCTTGTCGCCTCTCGCGGGAGCGCAGACCAGCACGAAGTCGGAGCTCGACGCGGCCAAGCGCGAGTTCGAGCTCCTGAAGGACCAGATCGAGGATCAGCAGCGGGTCATGACCGGCCTGCTGCTCGAAGCGGCCGAGATCGCGCAGCGGCGCGAGGAGGCGTACGGCCGCTACCTGCAGATCACCGATGAGCTTCGCAACACGACGCTCCAGCTCCGCGCCGCGCAGGACGAGTTCACGGCCCTGAACGCCGAGCTGGACGCCCGCGCCCGCGAGGCCTACATCAGCGGCCCGGGGAACGAGCTCGAGTTCCTGCTGGGCGCGAGCTCCCTCGCCGACCTGTCGGCGCGCGTGGAGTACATGAACGCGCTCACGCAGACCGACGTCGACCTCGCGACCGAGGTCCAGAACCTGAAGAACGCGCTCGCCGCCGAGAAGAAGGACCAGGCGGCGCTGCAGGCCCGGGCGGCGAAGGCGCTCCGGCTGGTCGAGGCGGAGGATGCGGCGATGGATGCGAACCTCGGGCAGCAGCAGACGATCCTCGACGACCTGAACGCGAAGAAGGCGCGCGCCGAGGAGCTCGTGCGGCAGCTCGAGAAGAAGTACGAACGCGAGCTGGAGGCGTTGCTCGGCGTGAAGGCCGCGGACGGGCTCTTCAAGTACTGCCCCGTGGATCAGCCGCGCGCCGTCTACGACGGGTTCGGCGCTCCCCGGTACGGGGGCGGCTATCACCCGCATGCCGGGAACGACATCATCGCGCCGCAGGGCACGATCATCCGCGCGACGTTCGACGGCACGGCCACGGTCGGGACGAACTCGCTCGGCGGATACGCGGTCTACGTGCACGGCGCCCTCGGCTACACGTACAACGCGCACCTGATGCAGCCGGGCGTGACGGGCCCGGTCTCGGCGGGCGACGTCATCGGCTACGTGGGGACCACGGGGAACGCCAGCACGCCGCACAACCACTTCGAGTGGCACCCGAACGTCACCCCGACGGACTGGCCGGCGAGCCCGTACGGCTACTCGGTGATCGACACCAGCTACGGGCCTCCGGCGGTGAACCCGTTCCCGCTCCTCGCGCAGGTCTGCTAGTCGCTCACGACGCGCGGCGCTCGCCGCGACGGATCCACCAGAACCCACCGAGCAGGACGGCCACGACCGCCACGCCCGCCGCGACGAGCGACGACGTGGTGTCGGGTCCTCCGTCCGCGCCGCCCGTCGGTGACGCCGGCCGGGTCCTGGCCACCGCGACGTAGCCGAACGCGTCCACGGTGGCATCGGCCTGCTGGACGCTCGGCAGGTCGTTCGTCTCGGCCTCGGTCCACGTCTCACCGTCCGGCGAGGTGATCACCACGTGGCCGCCGTGATCGTTCGGCAGCAGGGGATAGATCAGGACCACCTGGTACGGCTCGGCGAGCTCGGTCACGGCATCGCCCGAGGGCTCGTACGCGGCCCGGACCTCGATCACGTTCCCGGCGATCCGCAGCGGTTCGGGGGGTGCCTCGAGGGTCGCCGGGTCGAGTGGCTCCGCGGTGACCTCGACCGTGGTCCCGCCCCTCGACGGCCGGATGCTCCCCTCGGGCAGGAGTACCGAGACCTGCGCGTCCGGGGTGGTGAACACGGTCGTGTCGATCCCGCCCGGGCCGAGCTCGGCCACGACGCTTCCCGGCGTGGGGAGGACGTTCTCCGTGGCGAGCTCGGGCGGCGGATCCACCCACCGGTACGGCGTCGGCGGCGCGAGCCCGTCGAGGATCGGCCGGCGCGCCGCCGGCGAGAGGTGGCCCGACCACGCGGCGCCCGCGATGTAGACCGCTACGACCATCGCGCCGAGGACGAGCGCGCGCCGGCGATCGGTCATGGAGCCGGATCCAGCGGCAGGATCGGGGAGGTCGCGAACTGCGGGGGCCACACGATCTGCCGCTCGCCCGGCGCGACCCATTCCCAGATCACACTGGCCGCCTCGAGGTTCTGGCCCGCGTCCGCCGTCCCCGGCTCGCCGAACGCGAGCCCGCTGCCGTTCGGGAGCGACCCGGGGTGAAGCGTCACGGCGGTGGCGGCGGCCGCGACGCCGGCCGGCCCCGTCGAGGTGGCGGCGGGCAGGACCTCGTGCAGGAGCGCCCACGCCCCCGAGAACCCGGCGAGCGCGGCCGCGCTCATGTCCGCGTGCCAGCGCGCGTCGTACGCCTCCTCCGCGCGGTCGTACAGCGCCGCGCCCTCGGGGGTCAGGCCGCGGGTCTGGAGGGACGACCAATCCGGCTTGTCCGACGCGAACAGGCCCACCGCGTCGGCGCCGAGCCGCTCGCCGAACGCCGGCATGCAGTAGCTCGAGGACGTGCCGATCGCCGTCACGAGGTCCAGGCCGGCGCGAACGACCTCGCGCCGCATCTGGACGGCGTCCTCCAGGTACGAGGCCACGAAGAGCACGTCGGGGTCGGCCGCGGCGAGCCGCCGCACGAGGTCGCGGATCCCGCCCGTGCGCGGGTCGTACGGGAACGCCCCGGCGAGCGAGAGTCCGCGCGTTTCGATCTCGTCCAGGGCGCCGGCCGCGACCGCGCGCCCGTAGGCGTCGTCCACCATCGCGACGGCCCACCGGAGCTCGGTGGGGTCTCGGTCGAGCATCGGCGCCAGGCGCTCGGAGACGAACGCCACGGCGTGGCGTCCGAGCACGGCGCCCGTCGGAGCGAACCGGAACACCAGCTCGCCCGCGCCCTCGCCGGTCATCTCGCCGACGGCGCCGGTCTCCCAGAACAGCATGTCGCGCGCCGCGGCCGCCCGGGCCGCGGGCGCGGAGATCGTGCTGCCGTACGAGCCGAGGACGAGCTCCACCCCGTCGGCGCGGAGCCCCTCGATCGCGGCGGGGGCCCCGTCGCCGCTCGCGACGTCGACCGGGACGAGCTCGACGGGGCGCCCGTTCACGCCGCCGTCCTCGTTCACGAGGTCCACCGCCAGCCGGACGCCGCGGAACTCCTCGACGCCGCCCTCGCCCTGCGTTCCCGAGAGCGGGTACACCGCGCCGATCCGGATCGGTTCCTCGGCGCTCGTGCATGCGGGCGCCAGAAGGCCGAGCGCGGCGACGACGGCCACGGTGCGCTTCATCGGAGCACCGCCAGCAGGTTGGCGGCGGCGTGCGTCGCGGCCGGGACCGTCCAGGTGCCGGAGGCCCACCGCTGCCACGAGAGCAGGAGCCCGGCGCCGAGGTCCAGGGGCAGCGCCGCCGTCCCGTACAGCGGCACGTGCACGAGCGCGAACAGGAGGGCGGAGCCGATGACCGCCGCCGTCGTTCCCCACCGCTCGAGCCCGCCGTAGGCGACCCGGCGGAACAAGGCCTCCTCGGCCACGGCGGCGAGCAGGGCGATCGGGAGCGCCCACGCGCCCCACGGGACCGGGACCGGTGTTCCCGCGGCGAGCGTCCCGAGACCGAGCGCCGCGAGACCCGCCCCCAGCACGAGGCCGCGGTTCAGGTGCTTCGGTCGAGCCGGCCGCAGCGGGACCGCTAGCGAGGCGATCAGGATCGCGGTGTAGAGGGCTCCGAGGATGAAGAAGGGCGAGCGGGGCGCGCTCTGAACGAAGGTCGGCCGCAGGAGAAGCATGGCGAGCCCGGCGGCGGCGACGAGGGCGGCCGTCGGGTCCTTCGAGCGTGTGAGGAGCGAGCGACTCACGCCTCTACCTCGAACGAGGCGACCGTGACGACGCGCGGGTCGAATGGCGCGTGGTCGGCGGCGACGAACTCGACCTGCAGGAGGTGGTCGCCGAGCTCGACGTCGGGGATGTCCAGCTCGAGAGCGGCCGTCATCGACAGCAGCTCGCCGTCGAGGAGCAGGTGGAGATGCCCCTCATCCGGCCGGATGTCCGTCGAGGCCTGCTGCACGATCGTGGCGCCCTCGAGATCGACCACCACGTGGACCATAGAGCCGTCGACGACCTCGCCGGTCTCCGGGGAGACGATCGTGAGGACCGCCGTGCTCGTTGGCCGCTCGATCGGGGTGGGGCCGCTCGGCGGCGGATCCGTCGCCGCCGCCGCACGCCGCGGCCGCGAGGGTGAGCAGCGCGAGCGCCGCCGGCCGCCGGATCGTCCTCACCGCGGTCCCCCTCATCCCTCGAAGGTCTGCTCGAACGTGCCGAACAGGATGCTCCCATCCTCGGCCTCCGCGTCGATGCGGAAGCCCCACGTCCCCGGCTCCAGCTCGAGGTTGGCCGCCACGTGACCGGGCGAGAACTCGATCAGCTCGAGCTCGACGGGTTCGCCCGACGGAGGCTCGGCGACGACCGAGATGCGCGCGAGCGGCAGCTCCGTGCCCGACGCGTCGAACGCCGTCACGTGCACCTGGTTCGTCCGGCCGGTGATCCCCGGATCGACGTAGCTCTGCAGCTGGAGACCGCCCGCCAGATGGATCGTGGTCAGGTTCGGCTGTCCCTCGACACGCGAGACCTCGATCCGCTGCTCGGTCCTGGGCCGCACCTCGAGCGGGACCTCGACCGATCCCGAATGGTGCTCGATCAGCACGGTCACCTCCCAGGCGCCGGGGAGGGACAACGGGGTGCCCTCCGCCGCCCATGTCCCGTCGTCCCGGGGTTCGAGCTCGAGCAGCGCGCTCACCTCCGGGCGACCGGGGAGCTCGAAGTCGAGGCTTACCCGCTGAGCGTCCACGGGCTCGGCGGTGTCGAAGTCGCGCACGGTCGCGACGAACGCGTTCGGGCCGACGGTTCCCGGCGTCACCAGCAGGCGCACGGTGGTGGTGGTCGCGAAGTCCGATCCCTCGACCACGAGCCGCTGGGGGGCGGCGGGCTCGGCGCGAGCCTCGTCCGGCGGGAGCCCGGTGAGCACGCCGGTGACCGCGAAGACCCCGGCGGCGAGGACCAGCTCGCCCGCGACGGTCCGGCGCAGGGCACGCGGGCCGCGCTCGGCGAGCCTCGGAACGTTCCGGTACCGGTTCAGCGCGCCGAGCGCCACGAGCGGCGTCACCAGCGCGAGCTTGATCGCGAGCGCGGTCCCGTAGTCCGAGTCGAACGCGTGCAGCCACCACCCGAGCCCGCCGAGCTCGTTCGAGGCCCGCAGGACGCCGGTGGAAAAGACGAGCAGGAGTCCGCCCGCGGCCAGCGTCGAGAACCTCCGCACGACCGACGACTCGAGGCCGCGACGCAAGCCGAGTGCGAGCCAGACGAGCCCGCCGATCCACGTTCCGACGCCGACCAGGTGCAGCCACTGGAGCACGACCGGTCCGGCGCTCCCGCCCGCGTGACCGCCGATCACGCGGGCCAGCAGCGCGAGCGCGACCGCCGCCGCGAGCACCGCGAGCGTCTCGCGGCCCGGGCGCATCGCGGCGGCGCCCGCGGCGAGCCCGGCGACCACCACCGTGACGCCGAGACGCAGGAGCCCGGCCCCGGTGTCCGAACCGAGCAGCGTCCCGAGCGACACGCCCACCGAGGCGCGCTCGGCCGCGATCATCAGGAGCACGCCGGCGACGGCAAGTGCCCACGCGCCCGCGAGGACCCACGCCCGCGTGGCGACCTCGGGCCCGAACGCGAACAGGCCCCCGACGCCCGCCGCGAACAGGATGACGAGCCCCACGTACAGGGCCCATCGCCCGCCCACGGACATCGGGGTGGGGGGCGGGGTCTCGGCGATCTGCGAGGGGTCGATGGGGCCGACCTCGTCGGCCGACACGCCGACGCCGAACGACAGCGCGCTGGCCGTCACGTGGCCGTCGGTCTGCGACACGGTCCGCCACGTCACCGTGTACACGCCGTCGGGGAGGTCCGGCAGCGGGACGCGCACGGCCCGGTCCGGTGCCGCCCGGACCGGGCCCGTCTCCACGGACGCTCCCGTCGAGCTCACGACGCCGATGGTCGTGAGCTCGAGGTCGGGCGGCTCGGTGAACCGGAGCAGGATCTCGGTCGGCGCGGAGTCCAGCGCTTCCCCGTTGGCCGGCCGGCTCTCCTCGAGCGCCGCGTGGGCCCCGGCGAGGCCCGGCGTCAGCGCCGAGAACGCCCCGATCGCGAACGCCCCGATCGCGAGCAGCGTCCATCGACGCGCCCTCACGGCCCCTCCTTCACGAACACGATCGTGGCCGTCACCCGCGGGTCGAAGGGCACGTGATCCGCCGCCACGAACTCGGCCTGGAGCCGGTGCGGCCCGGGCGCGAGATCCTCGATCGGCACCTCCTGGACGAGCCCGTAGCTCATCGAGACGATGTTCCCGTCCAGGAACAGGTGGATGTGCCCCGTGTCCGGAGCGACGACCGTCGTTGTCTGCTCGACCACGGTCCCGCCGTCGAGGCGCAGCTCGACGGCGAGCTCGCCCGCTTCGACGGTGGCGTCCGGCGAAGGACGCACGAAGGCGATCGTCGCGGTCGAGGCCGGCCGCGGACCGGATGCGCGGGGGCCGAGCATGCCCGGGACGACCACCGCGCCGACCACGGCGACCGGTGCGAGCCCGAGGAGCACCAGGCCGCCCCACCGTGGGAGGTTCGGGAACCCCCGACCTCGGAGGCGCGAGGAGCCCACCCAGAGCAGGACGATCGCCGCCCCGACCAGGAGCGAGCCCACGAGCTCGTCGGGCGTGCCGGCGTGCGCGAGGAGCCCGAGGCTCAGGCAGCCCGCCTCCTCGCCATCACCGCGGCGCCGATGCCGATCAGCAGCCCGAGTGCGCCGACGACCACGGCGACCAGGGCGAGCGTCTTCGCGCTCGACGCCTCGTCCTCCGCGGCGGCGACCTCCGTCCGGGCGGCCGACGCCGCATCGCCGATCGCGGCCTCGAGCCGCGGGATCTCGCGCTCGATCCGCTCGGCGAGCTCGCCGGTCGTCGGGTCCTGGACCGGGAACGACGCCTCCGACGGGTTCTCGACGTCGCCGAACGTGTCGGGCCCCGACGAGAACGTCTCGTCGATGTCCTCGCCGTCGATCGTGCCGGTGAAGTGGAACGTGTACTGACCCGGACGCGACGGGATGAACCACGCGCGGTAGTCGCCCGGCGTGCCGAACTCGCCCACCTCGAAGAACGGCTCGATCGCGAGCTGGGTGGACTCCTCGCCGAACGACACCTCGACGCCGAGCGTGTCCCCGAGGTCCGTCACGGGCTCGCCGTCGTGCACGAGGATGAGCTGCACGCTGTTCGGCTGGCCGGCGTAGGCGGGCTCGGTCCCGAACCCGACCACCATCTCCAGGTCGCCGATCCTCTTCCCGGTGTGTGCGGATGCCGCCGAGGCCGGCAGCACCACGGCTCCGACGACGGCGGCGACCAGCACGAGCTTCATCAGCTTGGTTGTCATCGATCCTCCTGTGGATGCGGCGCGCGGCGGCGTGGAGCCGCGTCCGCGATGGACTAGCGGGGGAGGTTCGAAGGAGCGGGCGGGCCTCGGACGCCGGCCGCGCCGGCGAGGACGAGGACGGGCGGACGCGTCGAGATCGAGGGGAGGTCGAACGCGAGCCGTGGGCGGCGGAGGACCGGAGCGACGGCGAACGCTGCGGCGAGCGACGATCCCGCCCGGGTGAGTGCGCGGAGCAGCCCGATCCCGAGCAGCGCCACGCCGATCTGGACCGCGACGCCGACGACCAGCAGGTGGTCGTGTCCGAGCCCGGCCAGCGGCGCCTCGGCGACCAGGCGCTCGAGCACCTCGACCGCCAGGAACGCTCCGACCTGGAGCGCGATCAGACGTGCGACGAGGGGACGAGCGGGCGCCGTCGTGCGCCGGCCGATCGAGCCTGCGATCACCCCGACGATCGCGGCGACCGCCAGCACCAGCGCGATCTCCCCTGCGGCAGGGAGGTAGTCGTGCCCCGTCGATCGGAGCACGAACGCGCGCTGGTGCTCATCGGAGATCGCGAGCGCGTACGAGAGGAGGTGCCCCGCGACGAGACCCGCCAGCGCGAGCCCGAATGCCGGGAGCGTGAACGTGCGTCGGGGTCCCTGCATGCGCTCGGATCCTCGGGCCCAGATCTCGGATGAGATCTGGGGCCGCGTCGGGTATCTCGCTGATTGTACGCTTGGCCTCCGACAAGGCCCGGTCAGCGGGCCGACGAGCCGGGAGCGGGCGCAAATGAAGGCCGAAGAGGTTCGAACGGTCGGGGTCGTCGGGTGCGGCCTCATGGGCTCGGGCATCGTGGAGGTGGCCGCGCGCGCCGGACAGCGGGTCGTCTACCTCGAGTCCGACGACGATCTGGTCGCCGCCGGGCGCGGCCGCATCGAGACCTCCACGACGAAGGCCGTCGAGCGCGAGCGCCTCTCGCCGGCGGAGCGCGACGAGACGCTCCGCCGGATCTCCGGGACGACAGACGTCGAGGACCTCGCCCACGCCGACCTGGTGATCGAGGCCGCCACCGAGGACCGGGAGACGAAGGTCGCGCTGTTCCGCCGCCTCGACGAGGTCACGCGCCCGGAGGTGATCCTGGCCTCGAACACGTCATCCATCCCGATCGCCGACCTCGGGGCCGCGACCGCGAGGCCCGACCGCGTGCTCGGGATGCACTTCTTCAACCCCGTACCGGTGATGGGCCTCATCGAGCTCGTGCGGGCCATCACGACCTCCGACGAGACGATGGAGTTCGGGCGCGCCTACGGGGGGGTGCTCGGCAAGACCACCGTCGAGTCGCGCGACCGCGCCGGCTTCATCGTGAACCTGCTCCTCGTGCCCTACCTCAACAGCGCCGTGCGGATGCTCGAGGAGGGCTTCGCCACGCGCGAGGACATCGACACCGCGATCCACCTCGGCCTCGCGCACCCGATGGGACCGCTCCGCCTGATCGACCTGATCGGCCTGGACACGCACCTGTTCATCGCGAACGTGCTCTTCGACGAGTTCAAGGAGCCGACGTTCGCGCCCCCGCCGCTCCTGCGGCGCATGGTCACGGCCGGCCGGCTCGGGCGAAAGTCGGGCCGCGGCTTCTACGACTACGAGGGCTGAGGGCGGACACGAGGCTCGCGGACGCTACACGGTGCGCGCCCGCGAACGATCGTCCCGCTTCGGCAGCCCGGCCAGGTAGCCGGCCATCTTCGCGGTGTCGGTGAACGCCATCAGCGCCGGGACCGCGAGCGCGGCCTTCGCCCGGTCGGCCGGGTCCTCGAACCGCTCCATCGCCCGGCGGAGCGGGCCGGCCGCGTAGGCGCCGCCGCCGGCGAGCGCCGCCGACCTTGCGCAGCTTCCCGCGCGTGGACCGACGCGTAGAGCGCCCGCCGAGTAGACGCCGAACCGCAGCGCGTGGCGCTCGGGCCACATCCCGGCGATCGCGTCGCCGCGCGCGTACCGGAAGTACTGCGTCCACGTCGCGCGCAGGGTGGCGCGCGGGCGCCAGTGCACGACCGCGTCGCGGCGCGAACCGCATCGTCGAGCCCGAGCTCGCGCCACCGGAGGTCCACGAACATGTCCTCGCCGATGTCGAGCCACTCCGGGTAGCCGCCGGCCGCCGTCGATCGCCTCGCGCCGGAACGCCACCGAGCGCCCGCTCGGCATGAACGTCGCCGTCGTTCCACTCGTCGGGGTCGGGCAGGTTCGCCGCGGCCATGCACGCCTGCAGGAACGTCTCGGCGAGCGGCCGGTAGACGCCCATCGCCACGTCGGCGCCCGCCTCGAGCGGCGACCAGCGAGCCGCTCCAGCCACGTCGGGCTCGAGCACGCAGTCGGCGTCGGTCACCGCGATCACGTCGTGGGTCGCCGCGGCGATCGCGACGTTGCGGCCGCGCGCGATGTTCGCGCCCGGCTCCTCGATCAGCGTGATGCCCGTCGGCGTCGCGCAGGCGCTCCGCGCGTCCCGTCGGTGGAGCCGCCGTCCACGACCACGACCTCGTCGGGCTGGCGCGTCTGGACCGCGAGCGACGCGAGGAACGGGCCGACGTCGTCGGCCGCGTCCTTCACCGTCGTGATCAGCGAGACCTTCACTTGGCCCCCAGCACCTGCTCGTAGACGCCGAGCGTCATCCGCGCGGTCTCGTCCCACGAGAAGCGCGCGGCCTGCGCGCGCCCTCGCGCGGCCAGCCTCTCGGCGAGCTCGACGTCCGTAGCACAGCGTCTCGATCGCCTTGGCGATCTCGCGCACCGAGCGGGGGTTCGACGCCGAGCGCGGCATCGCCTGCGACCTCGGGGAGCGACGACGTCGTCGAGGAGGCCACCGTCGGCACGCCGCGTGCCATCGCCTCCACGACCGGCAGGCCGAACCCCTCGTACAGCGACGGGTACACGAACACGTCGGCGGCCCGGTAGAGCGCGTCGAGCTCGTCCGGCGAGAGCGCGCCCGTCATCGAGATCTCGCCCGGGTCCCTCGCAGCGCCAGCTCGCGCATCAGCGCCTCGGGCTGCCAGCCGAGCGGGCCCGCGAGGACGAGCGCGTGCGGCACGCCGTTGGCCGCGACCCGTCGGTACGCGCGCACCAGGCGCACGAGGTTCTTCCGCGGCTCGAGCGTCCCGACGAACAGCACGTACGGCGCGCGGACCTTCAGCCGCGCCGAGCACCTCGGCTCGGCGTCCAGCGCTCCCCGCGGCAACGACGCCGCGAGGGGCACGACGTGGAGCTTGCGCGGGTCGACGTCGCGTGCGCGACAGGACGTCCTCGGCCGTGTTCCGCGACGGGCGTGATGATCGCGTCGGCGCGCCGCACAGCGGCGCGGAGCCCGACGCGGTACAGCAGGCGCCACGGCCCGCGGGAACAGGTTCGGAACGTGCTCGAACGCGAGGTCGTGGACGGTGACGACCAGCCGCTGTCCGTCGCCCGCCGGCGGGATCGCCGCGGGGTTCGTCGCGTGCACCAGGTCGGCGGCCCGGAGCGACGCCGGCAGCGCCGGCCGGCCGAGCAGGTCCCACCTCGGGTACAGCGATCGGATCGACGCGGGAAGCTCCTCGACCCAGTAGTCGCGCATCCACCGCTCGGGGACCTCGCGCGTCGCGAACCGCGCGTGGAACAGCGTCAGCTCGAGCGAGGGATCCTCGCGCCGCCAGCGCCGGCGCGAGGTTGCGCACGTACGTGCCGATCCCGCCGGGCGCGGGGAAGAAGAGCTGATCGACGTGGAACGCGCACCCTCACCGCGAGGCCTCGACGCAGGCGCATCCCTCGGGCCCGACCGTCGCCGCGTGCTCGGTCCCCGGCTCGAGATCGAGCCGGTCGCCCGCCCGCGAGGCTCACGTCGCGCGTCGCGGAGGTGGAACATGATCGAGCCCTCCAGGCAGAACAGCACCTTGTGGTACCCGTGCGCGTGCCAGCCGTACGCGTCGCCCGGCCCGTTGCCCCACGGCCGGGGCGACGAACAGCCTCCGTCTCGGAACGCGGCGTCGGCTTCGATCCCGGCCGGCGACGGCGCGGGCGGTGCGGGTGGCCACCATCTATCGGGCGTCGCCGCGGCCCTCGAGCGGCGGGACGCCGCGCGCGCGAACGGCGCCCAGTGCGCGAGGGCCCAAGGCGCGTCCGTGGCGTGGCGGGCCTGGAGTGCACCGAGGCGGGTCGCATCCACGCGCCCCGCCAGCACCCACGGGTGCGGGTGCGGGCTCTCCTGGGCGAAGTAGCGCTCGAGGGCGCGGATCACCGCCTGCTCCTGCTCGGGCGTGAGGTCTTCGGGGAGCCGGAAGCGGCGGCCGTCGTCGGTCACAGCGGGATGTTCCCGTGCTTGCGGGCCGGCACGGTCTCGCGCTTGGTCGTCAGCATCCGCAGCGCCCTGATCAGCCGCGGGCGCGTCTCGGCGGGCTCGATCACGTCGTCGATGAAGCCCCGCTCGGCGGCGATGTACGGCGTTGCGAACTTCGCCTGGTACTGCGCGATCAGCTCGGCGCGAGCCGCGACCGGGTCCTCGGCCTTCTCGATCTGCTTCTTGAAGACGACGTTCACCGCGCCGTCGGGGCCCATCACCGCGATCTCCGCCGTGGGCCACGCGAACGACACGTCCGCGCGCAGGTGCTTCGAGTTCATGACGAGGTACGCGCCGCCGTAGGCCTTGCGCGTGATCACGGTGAGCCGCGGCACGGTGGCCTCGGCGAACGAGTACAGGAGCTTCGCGCCGTGGCGGATGATGCCGCCGTACTCCTGCGCGGTCCCGGGGAGGAACCCCGGTACGTCCACGAAGGTCACGATCGGGACGTTGAACGCGTCGCACGTGCGCACGAACCGTGATGCCTTCTCCGCGGACTCGATGTCCAAGGTGCCCGCGAGCACCTTCGGCTGGTTGGCGACCACACCCACCGTCCGCCCGTCCAGGCGCGCGAACCCGATCACGATGTTCATCGCCCAGAACGGGAAGACCTCGAAGAAATCGCCGTCGTCCACCACGCGGCGGATCACCTCGTGCATGTCGTACGGCTCCTTGGCCGAGTTCGGGATCAGGTGCGTGAGTCCCTCGTCGCGCCGGTCAGGGTCGTCGACGGCGGCGTAGCTCGGCGCGTCCTCCAGGTTGTTCGAGGGCAGGTACGAGAGCAGGTGCCGGACCATCGCCAGGCACTCCTCCTCGTCCTGGCTGACGAACGACGCCACGCCGGACTTGCTGGCGTGCGTCATGGCGCCGCCGAGCTCCTCGAAGCTCACCTCCTCGCCGGTCACGGCCTTGATCACGTCCGGGCCGGTGATGAACATGTGCGAGGTCTCGCGGACCATGAACGTGAAGTCGGTGACGGCGGGGGAGTAGACGGCGCCGCCGGCGCACGGCCCCATGATCACGCTGATCTGCGGGATCACGCCGCTCGCGCGCACGTTGCGCTCGAAGATGTAGCCGTAGCCCGCCAGCGAGGCCGCGCCCTCCTGGATCCGCGCGCCCCCCGAGTCGTTGATCTGGATGAACGGCGCGCCGGTGGACATCGCGAGGTCCTGCACCTTGCAGATCTTCTGCGCGTGCGTCTCGCCGAGCGACCCGCCGAACACCGTGAAGTCCTGCGACGCCACGAACACGCGACGGCCGTCGATCGTCCCGTAGCCGGTGACCACGCCGTCCCCGGCCGGTCGGTTGCGCTCCATCCCGAAGTCGTGGGAGCGGTGGATCGCGAACGGATCGGTCTCCTGGAACGCGTCTCGGTCGAGCAGCAGCTCCACGCGCTCGCGGGCCGTGAGCTTGCCCTTCTCGTGCTGCTTGCGCACGGCCTCTTTGCGCGAGGCGTCCAGGAGGACGGCCCGGCGCTTGCGCAGCTCCTCGATCCGCTCCTCGACCGTGCGTGTGCTGGGGGAGGCCGGCCGTTCCTCGGTGGTGGCCATGGGTGGGGAGTCTACCGTCGGCCGCTCTCGGCGGCCGACGGTCCTCCCTTATCCGCGCGCTTCGTCCGGGGTCTCGGCCGTGTCGGTGGGTCCACCTACGATCCGGAGCATGGAGGCCACGCTCGAGCTCACCCCGGCGCAGCGGCGATCCCTCGAGGGGTTGATCGGGCTCGGCGAGCGTCCCTCGTTCCCGTCGGACCTGGTGCCGCGCCTGCGGGATCGGATCGAGGAGACGGCGCGCGCGTTCCCGCTCCCGCAGCCGCTCTGGCTCGGCAAGAGCGCGCTGTCGGATCTCGGTCGGTGCCCGGGGCTGTTCGAGGCCGTCCGCGCGGGCGAGCGCGCGCCGTTCGCGTACACGCCTCGGTTCGCGGCGGGCAAGCTCGCCCACAAGGCCCTCGAGCTGGACATCGCCGGGCGCGAGGAGCGCGAACCTCACGGCCTGGTCGAGGTCGCCGCAGACCGGCTCGTCGAGGACGAGGCGTTCCGCGCGTACTGGGACCAGCTCACGCCGCTCCGGCGCGACGAGGCGCTGATGGACGCCGCCAAGACCCTGGAGCTGTTCCGCTCCACCATGCCGCCGCTCCGCCGCATGCGCCGAGACCTCTCGCCCTCCACCGAGTGGACCGTCCGCGCGGAACTGCTCGGCGGGGCCCTGGTGCTGAGCGGGACGATCGACCTCGTCCTCGGCGCGGCGATCCCCGAGCCCGGACGGTCCTCACGGCTCGCCCTGGACTTCAAGACCGGCCGCGCGTGGCCCGAGCACGCGGAGGACATGCGCTTCTACGCGCTCGTGCTGTCGCTGCGGTTCGGCGTCCCGCCGTACCGGGTGGCCACGTTGTACCTCGAGTCTGGCGAGTGGCAGGCGGAGGACGTGGACGAGCGGACGCTCGAGCGCGCCGCCGATCGGGTCGTCGAGGCCGTCCGCGCCGCCGCGGCCGCCCAGGCTGGACGCTCGCTCCCGTTGCAACCCGGGCCGTACTGCACCTGGTGCCCACGCTCGGCCACGTGCCCGCAGAGCGCCGCCCAGAACGCCGGACAGAACGTGGACCGGGCCGACTGACCTTGTCGGCGCCCCGACCGCTCGCATAGATTCCCCGCGCCGTCCACGACGTCGCGAGGGGTGGAGCCATGGGCAAGGACCTGTACGAGATCGGCGAGATCCCGCCGGTCGGAGAGGTTCCGGGGCAGATGCACGCGCAGCTCGTGCGTCCCGACCGCTACGGGGAACCGCGCGATGCGATCCGCGACGAGGTGATCGACGTGCCCGACCTCGGGCCGAACGACGCGCTCGTGATGGTCATGGCCGCAGGCGTGAACTTCAACAACGTGTGGGCGGCCCGCGGCATCCCGGTCGACGTCACGAAGACGCAGGCCCGCTGGGGCGAGCCCACCGACTTCCACATCGTGGGTTCGGACGCCTCGGGGGTCGTCTACGCCGTCGGCCCGGAGGTCACCAACGTGAAGGTCGGCGACCACGTCGTCGTCCACGCCGGCCAATGGGATCTCGAAGACCCCTGGGTCGCGGCGGGCGAGGATCCCGGGCTCGCGGCCAGCTTCCGGGTGTGGGGGTACGACACCTGCTGGGGCTCCTTCGCGCAGTTCACCAAGGTGCAGGCGCACCAGTGCCTCCCGAAGGCCGACGCGCTCACGTGGGAGGAGGCCGCGGCGCCGACGCTGACGGGTTCTACGGCCTACCGGATGCTGCACGGCTGGCCCCCCAATACGGTGCGGGAGGGCGACGTGGTCCTCGTGTGGGGTGGCTCCGGCGGGCTCGGCTCGCTCGCGATCCAGCTCGTCGCGCTCGCGGGGGGACGGGCCGTGGCCGTCGTCTCGAGCGACGAGAGGGGCGCTTACGCGCAGAGCCTCGGCGCGGTCGGCTACGTGAACCGGACGGACTTCACGCACTGGGGCGTGCCGCCCGCCTGGGATTCGCCCGAGTGGAAGACGTGGCTCGAGGGCGCGAAGGCGTTCGGCAAGGCGATCTGGGAGGTCCTCGGCGAGAAGACCAGCCCGAGGATCGTGTTCGAGCACCCGGGCCAGGACACGATCCCCACATCGAACTTCGTGTGCGACCGCGGCGGGATGATCGTGATCTGCGCCGGCACCAGCGGCTACGACACGCTGATCGACGTCCGCTACCTCTGGTACCTGCAGAAGCGCTACCAGGGCTCGCACCTGTTCAACGACCAGCAGGCCTCGGCCTTCAACGACCTGGTCCGCGCCGGCAAGGTCCGAACGACCCTCGGCACGACGTACGGCTACGAGGAGTCCGGTCTCGCCCACCAGCTGATGGAGGAGGGCCGGCTCCCGGAGGGCAACGTCGCCGTCCTGATCAACGCCCCGGAGGGGGGCCTCACCGACGTGCCGGCGCCGTCCTAGCCCTGAACGAGCTCCACGAGGACGCCCCCCATGCCGCTCGGGTGGACGAACGCGATCGACGTTCCGCGCGAGCCGGGTCGAGGCTCCTCGTCGACCAGCGGAACACCCTCGGCGCGCAGGTGCTCCAGCACCGACGCGACGCTGTCCACCGCGTAGCCGATGTGGTGGACGCCGGGACCCCGCGACTCGAGGAACCGCCCGACGGGCGTGTCCGGTCCGAGCGCGCCGAGCAGCTGGATGAAGGAGTCGCCGACCGCGAGCAGGACTTCCTCGACGCCCTGGGAATCCACGCGCTCGCGGTAGGTCGGCTCGATGCCGAGCGTGCGCCGGTAGTGCTCGACGGCGGCGTCGAGGTCCTCGACGGCGATGCCTACGTGGTCGATCCGCGTCAGCATCATCGGGCCCGGCGGCGCGTGCCCTCGGTCAGGGGTGGCTGGAGCCGGTCCATCAGGTCCTGCGCCTGACGGACGTGATAGGCGGGCAACGTCAGCGCCCGGGACACGGCGGCGACGGCCTGGACGCGAAGGTCGTCCACCGGTTTCGCGCCGTCGGAGGCGGTGGGGTGGAGCGCGTAGAACTCGACGAGCTCCAGGAACTGCTGGAGCGACGGGGTGAGTCCGCCCCGCTCGTAGGCGTAGATCGTCTGGCGAGCCGAGGGGAACCCGGCCGTCGAGGCCGCCTCCTGCACGGCCCGATAGCCGGACGCTCGTCGCAGGCCCCGCAGCATCGCCCCGATCGTCCGGGCGTCGTCTTTGGTCACGGGCGTCAGCTTCTTCCTGGCCATAGCCAGGCACGATAGCCGTTCGGCCCGGCGTCCGGCGGTCCCCAGATGGGCGACCGGCCCCCGGCCGAAGGGACCAAAGCCCGATGCGCCATTCGGCCGACTCCCGTACGATGTCGATCCCTGCCGACGCCGATCCCCGAGGTGCTCGTGAAGCAGCACGATCGATCCACCGCCGCAATCTTGCAAGGTTCGGACGTCTTCTCCAAGGGACGCGAGGACGTCTTCAAGGTGCGCGAGAAGACGCGCCGCCGTCGACTGTGGCGGTTGATCCTCGTGCTCGCGCTCTTCGACGGCTA
Source organism: uncultured Actinomycetes bacterium (assembly GCA_963734275.1). Classification (GTDB taxonomy): domain Bacteria; phylum Actinomycetota; class UBA4738; order UBA4738; family HRBIN12; genus CAVTGO01. The sequence goes on along the minus strand of CAVTGO010000005.1, from coordinate 63,714 downwards.
CCTCTGGTACCGCTACCTCACGCACAACCCGTTCCAGCTCCCGGCGCTCGGTCCCGACGCGATCATCTGGCTGCCCGTGATCCTGCTGATCGCCGCGATCGTCCTCATGATGCTGATGCCGCTGTTCAGCGGCCGCTCCCCGCACATGGTCGTGCGACCCGAGGAGATCGAGGTCGGCCTCGACGCGGTCAAGGGCCTCGACACGCAGGTGGACGAGGTCACGCGCACGCTGGACGTGTTCCTCGGCTACGCGACGTTCCGCAACGAGCTGGGGGGCAACCCGAGGCGCGGCATCCTGTTCGAGGGCCCTCCGGGGACCGGGAAGACCTACCTCGCGAAGGCGATGGCCAAGCAGGCCGGCGTGCCGTTCCTGTTCATCTCGGCGCCGGCCTTCCAGTCGATGTGGTTCGGGATGACGGGGGCGAGGATCCGGTCGTTCTTCAAAGCGTTGCGGAAGCTCGCGCGCAAGGAGGGCGGCGCGATCGGCTTCATCGAGGAGATCGACGCGATCGGCGGCGACCGTGGCGGCCTGGGCGCGAGCCCCGACGGCACCGGCCTCGGCCGGGTCGCCTCGAACATGGTGAGCCCGGGCGGCTCCGGCATGGTGAACGAACTCCTGATCCAGATGCAGTCGTTCGACCAGCCGCCGCGACGCGCCCGCATCAAGTCCGCGATGATCGAGTGGGTGAACGGCTACCTGCCGCCGGAACGGCGTATCGCTGCGGCCAAGCCCTCGTACAACAACATCCTGCTGATCGCCGCCACCAACCGTGCCGATAACCTCGACCCCGCGCTGATGCGACCCGGTCGCTTCGACCGGCGCCTGTACTTCGACGTGCCGACCAAGTCGGGCCGCCGCGAGCTGGTCGACTTCTTCTTGGACCGCAAGACGCACCACGAGCAGCTCGACGACGACCACATGCGGGAGCGGCTCGCGCACGACACGTTCGGCTACACGCCCGTGATGATCGAGCACCTGTTCGACGAGGGCCTGCTGGTCGCCCTCCGCAACGGGCGCAAGGCGATGAACATCGGGGACATCCATGAGGCGAAGATGACCGAGGAGCTCGGCTTCAAGCAGCCGGTCGTCTACACGGAGTCCGACCGCGTGTCCGTCGCCACCCACGAGGCCGGCCACGCCACCGTCGCGTACTTCCTCGGCAAGGGCCGCCGGCTCGAGGTCCTGTCCATCATCAAGCGCCGTCAGGCGCTCGGCCTGCTCTCGCACGGCGACGAGGAGGAGCGCTTCACGCGCACCCGGACGGAGATCGAGGCCGGCATCGCCATCGCCCTCGGCGGTCTGGTCGCCGAGGAGATCTTCTTCGGCGAGTCGGGCACCGGCCCGGCCTCGGACCTGCAGCACGCTACGACGCTGGCCGCGCAGATGGTGGGGTCGTTCGGCATGGCGGGCTCGCTGGTGAGCTTCGACGCGATCGCCGAAGGGCCGATCGGCAGCAAGAACCTCGTCGGCAAGGTCCTCTCGGACGGCGACGGCAAGGCGCGGGTGGACGAGATCCTCGAGGAGCAGAAGGAGAAGGTCGCCAAGCTCCTCAACGAGAACCGGGACGTCGTGGTCTCGCTCCGTGACGGCCTGATCGCCCGTGACGAGCTGCTCGGCGAGGAGATCCTCGAGCAGATCGACTACGCCCTGTCGGCCCGCGGGCCGCAGACGTCGTAGCCCGCCGGCCCGGCCGGTATCGTCCGATCTCGATGACGAGACCCGCCGACGAGCTCCTCGAGGTGGTCGACGAGAAGGACCACGTCGTCGGCGTCGTTCCCCGACGAGAGATGCGCGATAGGCGACTCCTCCACCGCTGCACCTACGTTCTGGTGCTGAACGCCGCGCGCGACCTCTACGTCCACCGCCGCACCGACACGAAGGACATCTACCCAAGCTTCTTCGACGTGACCGCGGGCGGCGTGAACGCGGTTGGTGAGAGCTACGACGACGGTGCGGCACGCGAGGTGGAGGAGGAGCTCGGAGTGTCGGTGCCACCCCAGTTCCGGTTCCGCTTCCGGTACTCGGGACCCGACGGCGAAGCCTGGGGCGCCGTGTACGACGTGGTGTGGGACGGAGCGATCCGATGGCAACCCGAGGAGGTCGTGTGGGGTGCCTTCCTACCGTTCGACGAGGTCGACGCGATGATCGCGCGCGAGCCGTTCTGTCCCGACGGCCTCGAGGCCTTCGCGAGATGGCGCGAGGGTAAACTGGCTCCATGAGCGGCTCGGTCATCGTAGCGGGTGCTCGGACGCCGATCGGGCGCTTCGGGGGCGGGCTCGCGGACCTGCAAGCGGTGGAGCTCGGCGCGCTCGCGATCCGCGAGGCGCTCGCGCGTTCGGGCGTCTCGGCGGACCAGGTGGACTACGTGATCATGGGCCACGTGCTCCAGGCCGGAGCCGGCCAGATCACCGCACGCCAGGCCGCGATCGCAGGCGGCGTCCCCAAGGAAGTGCCGGCCCTCACGATCAACAAGGTCTGCTTGTCGGGCACCAGCGCGATCGCGCTCGCCGACCAGCTGATCCGCGCCGGGGAGGTCGAGACGGTCGTCGCCGGCGGGATGGAGTCGATGACCAACGCGCCCTACGTGCTGCCGAAGGCGCGCGCGGGCTCGCGCCTCGGCCACGCCGAGCTGGTGGACTCGATGATCCACGACGGCCTGTGGTCCACCTTCACGCAGCAGCACATGGGCGAGTCCAGCGACGAGGTGAACGCGGAGCTCGGCATCTCGCGCGAGGATCAAGACGCGTGGTCGGCGCGCTCGCACCGTCGCGCCGCCGCCGCGTGGGGAGCCGGCGCGCTCGCCGAGGAGGTCGTCCCGGTGGAGATCCCGCGACGCTCGGGCGACCCTGCCGTCGTCGGGCGCGACGAGGGCATCCGGGCGGACTCCACGGTCGAGGCGCTCGCGAACCTGAAGCCCGCGTTCAAGGACGGCGGCACGATCACGGCCGGCAACGCCTCGCAGATCAGCGACGGCGCCGCGGCGGTCGTGGTGACCAGCCGCGCGAAGGCCGAGAAGCTCGGCCTGGAGCCGATCGCCGAGATCGTGGCGCACGGCATGAGCGCCGAGCGCTTCTCGTACCTGCACACCGTTCCCGCGATCGCGCTGCAGAACGCCCTGAAGAAGGCGGACCTGGACGTGCACGACCTGGGTCTGCTCGAGGTGAACGAGGCGTTCGCCGCGGTCTCCCTGAACGTCGCCCGGATCCTCGGGTTCGACGAGGAGCTCGTGAACGTGAACGGCGGGGCGGTCGCGCTGGGGCATCCGATCGGCGCGAGCGGCGCGCGGATCGTGCTCACGCTCGCGCACGAGATGCGGCGACGCGGCGTGGACCTCGGCGGCGCCGCCATCTGCGGCGGCGGGGGACAGGGCGACGCGCTCGTGCTCCGGCGCGTCTGAGATGGCGGACCTCGAGCGCTTCCAGCTTCCGCCGGAGCTCGAGGAGTTCCGATCCCTCGTGCGAGCGATCGCCGAGGAGAAGATCGCGCCTCGGGCGGAGGAGATCGACCGCACCGACGAGTGGCCCGAGGACCTGTTCCGGGTGCTCGTCGACAACGAGCTGACCGGTGTCGGCTACCCCGAGGAATACGGTGGCTCGGGCGGCGGGTCGCTCGCGTTCGGCGTGCTTGTCGAGGAGCTCTCGCGCGTGGCAGCCGGTCTCGCGCTCGCGCCCGCCGTCTCGAAACTCGGCGTGATCCCGCTGATGCTCGCGGGCACCGAGGAGCAGCGGAAGCAGATGATCGAGGGCATCGTGAAGGGCGACGTCTTGATGTCGTATGCCCTCACCGAGGCCGGCAGCGGCTCGGACGCCGCCGCGATGACCACGCGGTACGAGCGCGACGGCGATGGTTTCGTCATCACCGGCACGAAACGCTTCATCACCGGCGCGGGTGTCAGCCACGCGTACGTCGTGTTCGCCACGCGCGATCCCGCCGAGCGCGCGGCCGGTATCAGCGCATTCCTAGTGATGGCCGACGACCCGGGCGTCTCGTTCGGGCGGAAGGAAGACAAGATGGGCATCCGCGGCTCGCCCACGCGCGAGGTCGTGCTGGAGCGCGCGCGGATCCCCGCCGACCAGCTGATCGGCGCCGAGGGCGAGGGCTTCAAGATCGCGCTGGCGACGCTGGACCACTCGCGGCCGCTGATCGGCGCGCAGGCCCTGGGCATCGCACAAGGCGCCCTGGATTTCGCCGCGCGGTACGCCACGGAGCGAGAACAGTTCGGCAAACCGATCGCCGAGTTCCAGGGCGTGTCGTTCATGCTCGCCGACATGGCGATGCAGCTCGAGGCGGCGCGCCTGCTCGTCTACAAGGCCCTCGCGCTCAGCGACGCGAAAGACCCGCGCATGACGTACTTCTCCAGCGTCGCGAAGTGCTTCGCCTCCGACGCCGCCATGCGGATCACGACCGATGCGGTCCAGGTGCTCGGCGGCTACGGCTACGTCCGCGAGTATCCGGTCGAGCGCTTCATGCGCGACGCGAAGATCACCCAGATCTACGAGGGCACGAACCAGATCCAGCGCGTCGTGATCGCGCGGGAGCTCCTCAAGGTGTTCGACTGAGCGCTGCCGGCGGCGCTATGCGCTGAACGACGCCGAGAAGTCGATCGTCAAGCCCTCGGAGCTCGTGAGACCCTTGCACGCGAGGCTGCCCACGAGCCCGCCGTCGTCGGTGAGCTCGTCGATCGTCACGTCGCACTCGCCCTCGGTCGAGGTGAACCCATGGGTGGGGTCGTTCAGTCCGACCCCTTCGGAGATGTTGAGCGCCACGTTCAGGTCGCCGCTGGTCTCGCGCGTCCCCGTGAACGTCGGACCGGCGATGCTCAGGTTGCTCAGCGTGCCGGTGTCCAGGAAGAACGGGGCCATGAAGGCAGGATCGGTGATGAGGTTGGTGACGTCGTCCATGTTGAAGGTTCCCTCGAGGTCTCCCGAGACCGTGACGGACGCGCCGGGCTCCCCGGTGTCGACGGACCCGCCGTCATCAGGTGTCGTGCCCGTGGTCGTCTCGCCGGTAGGTGCTCCGCCGGTGCCCGCGGTCGCGCCGGGTCCACCTGTGTCGGATCCCTCGGGGTCGTCCGAACCGCTGCACCCGCCGAGCGCGAGCGCGGAGAGCACGACCAGTACCCACATGATCCGTCGCATGACCTAAGCCCTCCCTCGGTCTCGGCCGCCTGCGCCCCCAGAGGTTCCTCGGTCGCGCGAATCGGCGCTGCAGCCTACCCCTCGAAGGGGCCTGGGCGCTCGCGTGGCCGGCGTGACAAGGGGAAGGGCCGGGACGCCGCGGGCGGCGTCCCGGCCCTCTTGGGGGGGTTCGTGCGGAACCCTCAGCTCGCGAGCTCGTCGGACAGGGCCGTGAGCTTGGTCAGCTCCCGGCGCACGTCCTCCGCGATCGCGGCTGCTTCTGCAGCGCTCAGGTCCTCGTCGTCCTCCTCGTCTCCGATCGAGTTGAGCGCGTTCGCGAGTGCCACGGCGCGCTCGTCCAGCGGGTTGATCACGACGGCTGTGTGCGCGATCGGCGCGTCCTCCACGTCGCTCGGCTCGTCGCTGGGCTCGTCGCTCGGCACCGCGAGCGACTGCTGGCCACCGTCGGGAAGGAACACGCGGAAGGACGCGCCCCCGCCCTCCCGCTCCTCGACCCAGGCCCTGCCGCCGTGGACCAGGGCCAGCCTCGACAGCAGGGCGAGCCCCGTCGCCCCCCTCGGCTTGCCGCCCCGAGCGCCGGGACCCTCGTCCGTCACGGTCGCGAACTTGACGCCTCGCAGCCCCGACGGAACTTCGGATCCGGTGTCATCGACCGCGATGACGACCCCACCCTTGTCCGAGGCGATCCACACGCGCACGGGGTTGCCCGGCGCGGTCCTGCGGCCGGCGTTGGCGAGCAGGGTCTCGACCATCTGCTCGGTGAGCGCCGGGTCCACAGAGATCGCCACGTGCTCGGCCTCGACCCGCACATCGCGGTTCGCGAGGTCCGACGACTCCTCGACGACGCGGCGCACGAGCGCCTCGAGGTCGGTCCGTCGCAGGTTCGGCACGAATGCGCCGCTCGCGATCTTGTCCAGGTCGAGCATCTCGCCGACCAGGCGGTCCAGCTTGCGAGCGTTCGTCGAGAGCTGCTTGATCATGTCCTTGCCCTCGGCCGTCGTCGGGTCGGCGTGACGCAGTGCCAGGCTGAGCCCGAGGATCGAGGTGAGCGGCCTGCGGACCTCGGCGGCCACGGCTTCCTGCAGCGCCGTGCGCTCGTCGTCCAGGATGACCGTCACCTGCGGCTTGGCCTCGGCCTCGGTCAGGAGGTCCTCCGCCTTCGCCAGCTGCTCCTCCATGATCTTCTGGCGCTCCATCGTGATCTGCATCCGCTGTTCGGCGCGGCGGCACCGCTCGTCGGCCTCGGTCTGCCCCTCGCGCGCGCCCTGGAGCATCTCGAGCAGCTCCGCGTTCTTCGTGGCGCCTTGGGCGATCTGCTCCTCGGCCACCTTCCACCGGAGCTCGGCCTCTCGCGCCTGTCCCTCCGCGTTGATGAGTCGCTCCGCCGCCTGCTGGAGCTCGTCCGCTGCCTGCGCCACCTGGAGGCCGGCCACGGCGATCCCGCGAGCCAGGCCGTTGGCCTCGTGCTGTGTCTCGATCTCCTCGAGGGTGTCCGTCATGGTGTTCACCTCACCTTCCTGTGCGTCGCGACCGTGGACCGGAGGACGACGGGGTGCTCGTACAGGTCGTCCTCCTCGTCGATGTCGATGCTCTCCTCGTCGTTGTCGAACTCGCGAAGCGCCTCGGAGAGCTTCGAGAGGTGGAACCGGCCGGTCGTGTACTCGAGCTCGGCCTCGATCTTCTCCATGTCACGGGACATCTCGCTGGCCCGTCGCTCGGCCGCCTCGAGACGCTCCTTCAGCTCGGTCATGTCCCCGTCGGCGCGTGCCGCGGCTGCGCGGTGCTTCGCCGTCTCGAGCTCCTGCTGGCGCAGCGCCAGCCGCTCGCGGAGGGCGTTGTTGTCCAGCTCGGCCTTGTGCAGGCGCTCTGCCGTGTCGCGGAGCTGGTCCCGCAGGACCTGCAGCTCGCCGCTGTTCGTCGTGGTCTGCATGTCGTCCATGGCGATCCTCCCCTCGAGTTCCCTGACCTTCTCGACCTGCTCGCGGAGTTGCTCCTTCACCGTCCGGTATCGCTCGTCGGCCGCCTTCGCACGCTCGTCCGCCTGGCGCCGCTGCTCCTCCTGCGCCCGGAGATCGGCGCGGTTGGCCTGCGGGGGGACCACGGCCTTCCCGTACACCTGCACCGCCATCGGGTGGATCGCGGACGCCCTCGTGGTCACGACGACCATCCCGAGCGTCAACAGCAGCAGTCCACCCGTCACCAGCCCGAGGCGGTTCCAGCCTCCGGCCACCCCCGCGACGATCGGGTCGTAGGCCTGGGACAGCTCGGCGACGACGGTCTCGCCGCCGGGCGCGAGCCACAGCGGCACGTAGGTCTGCATCAGGCCCGCCCGGATACGGCTCACCGTCTGGCCGTTGGCGACCTCGAACGTCAGGTCGCGCAGGTACGAGGGCCTCGTTCCGACGAGCGAAGGGTCCTCCGCGTAGAGGATCCGCCCGACCTCGGTGTAGATGCGCACCTCGTCGACCGTGCTCACCGAGGTGATCGCGCGGTCGATCCCGGCCGCGAGATCCTCGGCGCGTTGGCCGATGATCGGGGCCATCAGGTCGCGGGGCTGGAGCATCGGCGCGAGCTCGGTCTGCGCCGCGAGCCTCGCGTCGATGGCGGCCTCGCCGGCCGCTTCGCTCTTGGCACGGGCCGCCGCGAAGAGCACGAGGCCGGTCCCGATCGCTAGGAGGAGGGAAAGCGCCCCCCAGAGCGGTCGTCGTTGCCGCCGAGCCAAGGATCCCAACATCTCGATTCCCTTCTCGGATCTCTTGGGCGTCTCTGGTGTTGCTCTTTGGGCGTCATGAGGGATATCGGCTCCACGGGTGGTCCGGGTGTAGTCCCCCGGGTGGGGGAAATAGCCCGGAATGACTAGTCGGTCTTGACCAGGCGCGCACGGCCGTCGGCGGTGTCGGGCGCCTCGGGTACTCTTCGCCCGTGACCGAGGCCATGAACGAGGCCACGAACGGGGGAACGCGCCTCCTGACCCTCGATCTCGTGGAGGGATCGCAGCTCGACGAGGCGGCCGCGTTCGTTGTCGACCTGCTCGAGCGGCCCGGTTCACAGATCCACGTGCTCGAGGGGCAGATGGGGCTCGACGAGGCGCTCGTCGTGCCCGGCCACCCCGACGCGTTCGAGCTCGAAGCGATCGCTCGGCGCGATCCCGGGCGGGTCTGGGCCGTGGACGGCGGGTCGTGCGTGGTGGCCGACGCCCGCTCGTTCCAGGTCGCCGGGTACCGGGCCGCACGGGTGCGGTTCGCGAACGGGACGACCGACGCGGTCGATCGCCGCACGCTCACCGTGCGGGCCGTCTCGCCCGAGGAGATGCAGGCGCTCGCCCGCGCCGTCCTCACCGATCTCTGCGGCGCCGAGCCCGAGCGCATCCCGGACCTGCCGCGCCCGGTGGACGCCCTGCGCGAGTGGGCCGAGTGGGCCGAGGTCGCGCGCACGGTCCGCGAGGCGGCCGCGGGCGACCTGGTCCTGGTCGACGGCTCGCTGCACGGCGGGCCGCTCGTCCCGCAGCTCGTGGTCCGGCGCGTGCACCAGGAGGCCGTGTCCCGGGGTGTGTCGCTCGCCGGTGTCGTGAAGGCCTCCACGCTGTACTGGGGTCGCGATGTTCCGCTCGTCACGCTGCTCAAGCGTCGAGGCGACCGTGAGGCCCCGCGCTCGACCTGGGCGGCGCGGATCTCCACGGCCCCGGTCTTCGGACGCTTGTATGTCGGGGACATCTTCGTCGCGCACCTCGCGCCGACGGCGCCGTACGCCTTCCGCGTCGACGTGGCGGAGGGTCCCGAGCCGGCGCATGAGGTGCTCGGACGCCTGGCCGGGCTCGCGGACGACCCGGCCTTCGTCGGGTACCCCTACCCGCTCGCGCGCGCCCACCAGGCCGCGCGCGTGACCGGCTACGACGTGGTGGACGTTCGACGCGCGTTCCGCGAGGCGCTCTCGCGCCGCGGCCTCTCCGAGGACGACGTGGAGGTGCTGTTCCAGGACTTCCACGAGGTGCTGAACCGATGACCGAGTACAAGGGCCGGATCTTCGGGAAGAGCGTGCTGGAGGCGACGTTCCGGTCGTTCTACGGCACGGACCTGTTCCTGGGCGAACTCCTCGCGGCCGAGGACGCCGAGCGCGCCCGGCGTTTCCTGTTCCGCGTGATCCAGGTGAGCTACGGCTCGGACTCCAGCGACCCCTCGTGGTCGGAGCGCACGGCGGGCTCCTACATGGCAGGGGATGCCGCGGGCACGCCGTACACGCTCCACGATCCCGAACAGCGCCTGTACAAGGTCGCCACCTGCCAGCCGCTCGGCTACATCGACGCGGGAGGCGGCTTCCGCAAGCCCAAGTCGCTCCCGGCGCAGTTCGCGAGGGTCACCGCCCCCACCACCGACGACTTCGAGTTCCTGCGCGAGCGCATGGGCGACGTCCGCGTCGGGCTCCTGCGCTCGGGGGAGGACACGATCGATCTCGAGGTCGGGGTCAAGGGCGAGACGCTCACCTCGCACGTCGGCGTCTTCGCGACGACCGGGATGGGCAAGTCGAACCTCATGAAGGTGCTCGCGGGTCAGATCCTCGCGTCGCAGGGACGGTACGCGTGTCTGTTGTTCGACCCGCACGGCGAGTACCTCGAGGGCGGCAGCGGGATCCGCCGGGGCCTGCGCGACCATCCCTGGGCCGCGGACCGGCTGAAGGTCTACGCCACCAGGGCGGCGGGGGCCTCGGCGACGTCGCTCCGCCTCTCGCTCGCCGAGCTCACGCAGGGCGACCTGCAGACCGCGTACCAGTGGAGCCACGCGCAGGAGGACGCGATCTACCGCGCGATCCGGGCCTTCGGCGACGACTGGATCGTGCAGGTGGGCGAGGCGCTCGACGCCGCAGCGCTCGCCGAGGACCTCGGCGTGGCAACCAGCACGATGCAGGTGATCCAACGCCGGGCGCAGCGGATCCTCGACATGCCGTGCATCTCGCGCGACCCGTCACAGCCGTCGCTCTCCGAGCGGATCGTCGACGAACTGATGGACGGCTACTCGGTGCTCGTCGACACCAGCGGACTGTCCTCGATGGAGGAGATCCTCGTGGCCTCGGTGGTCACGCGCCGCGTCCTCGAGACCTACGGGCAGATCTACCTCGAGGACCGCGAGCGTTTCGCGGCACTTCCGCCGACCCTGGTCGCGCTCGAGGAGGCCCAGCGCGTGCTCTCCAGGGCGCAGCGCGGCGACGAGAACGTGTTCCCGCGGCTGGCCCGCGAGGGGCGCAAGTTCAAGGTGGGCCTGTGTGCCGTCAGCCAGCAGCCCAAGCTGATCGACGACGAGCTGCTCTCGCAGTTCAACACGTTCTTCATCCTCGGCCTGGCCGACGAGAAGGACCGGAACATCCTGCGGGGCAGCTCCAAGCAGGACATCTCCGACCTCGGGCCCGAGATCCAGACGCTGATGCCCGGCGAGGCGATCGTGACCAACCTGGAGGCGCCGTTCGCGCTCCCGGCACGCGTCTACCTCTACGAGGAGTACCTGAAGTCGGTCCACGGCCCCTCGCCCCTGCCGGCGCGGCCGGAGGGCGCCGGGGCGGGGTTCGCCGAGTAGATGGCGCGGCTGGTCGCCCTCGGCGACGCCCACCTCGGACGGACGCACCTCGCGCACCTCCGGGACGACCAGGCGCGGAACCTGCGCGAGGAGGACTTCCTTCGCTCGTTCGCTTGGGCCGTCGAGGAGACGATCCGCCAGGAGCCCGACGGCTTCCTTTGGTTGGGCGATGTCTTCGACCAAGCCCGGCCCACGTACCGCGTGTTCTCGCATGTGCTCCAGGCGCTGCAGCGCCTGTCTGACGCGGGCCTCTCTGGCGTCGCCATCAGCGGGAACCACGACACGCCTCGGGTTCGGGGAGTGGGCTCGCCCTACGATGCGCTTGAGCGTGTCTTCCCGGGCGTGACGTTCGCGTGGCGCATGGAGGCGGTCGCGGCGGAGCTCGCCGGCGTCGTGGTCCACGCCGTGCCGCAGACCCTGTCGGTCGACGACCTGCGGGCACAGCTCGCCTCGGCGGCCGGGAACGTTCGTCCCGACGCCACCAACCTGCTGATCGCCCACGTCGCCCTCACGTCCCTGCCGGTCCGGGCCTGGCGGGAGATCAACGAGCTCGAGGTCGAGGAGGCCGCCTTCGACCGGCGGTTCGACCTCGTGATCCTCGGCCACTACCACGGGTTCCAGAAGGTCTCCAAACGCACCTGGTACGCGGGAGCGACGGACACGCTCACGTTCGCCGACTCGCCGGAGACCGCGAAGGGCCTCGTGGTCCTGGACACGGACACGGGCAAGCTCGAGCACATCGAGAACCCGGGCGAGCGGCCGCTCGTCACGGTGAGCGTGCCGGCGGCGGGCCTGTCGGCCGGCGAACTCGTGGACGCCGTCGAGCGCGCCGCGCGGGGGACGGCCGACGGCGGCATCGTCCGCGCGTACCTGAACGAGGTCGACCCGGCGTCGCTCCGCCAGGTCGCGAACGAGCAGTTCCAGGAGGCCGTGCCCGGCGCGCTGTGGGTGCAGATCGAACCCGACTACGGCGCCGAGGCGCTCGCGCTGCAGGGCGGGCCCACGGTGGGCTCCCTCGAGCAGGAGTGGGGGGCGTACGTCGAGGTGCAGGATCTCGCGGGCCTCGAGCGCCCGCGCGTGGTCGCCCTCGGTGCGCGGTTCCTCGAGGACGCTCGCGGGGAGACGGTGTGAAGGTCCTCGAGCTCTCGCTCCGCAACTTCCGCGTGTTCGAGGAGGTGGACCTCGAGCTCCCGGCCCGCGTGATCGGGATCTTCGGCGAGAACGGCAGCGGCAAGTCCACGCTGATGGAGGCCATCGCCTTCGCCAGCTACGGCGTCGACGCCGCCCGCACCAAGCGCAACCTGATCCGGACCCACGGCGTGTTGACCGACTGTGAGGTGCGCGTGGTGTTCGAGCACGGCGGCCAGCCGTACGAGGTCCGGCGGGCGATCAGGGGACGCGGCCATGCGCCCGAGGCGGAGCTGTTCGGCGGCGGTCTCCAGCTCGCGTCCGGGACCAGCGACGTCGACGCGGAGCTCCGGCGCTTGCTCCAGATGGATCGCCACGTCTTCCGCGCGTCCGTGTACGCGGAGCAGAAGCAGCTGGACGCGTTCTCCTCGATGCGGCCGGGCGAGCGCCGAGAGATGGCGCTCCGGCTGCTCGGCATCAAGCCGGTCGACGACGCACGGCTGACCGCCCGCCGGGAGGCCAAAGCCACGAAGGAGAGCGCGACCCAGTTAGCGGGCGCGGTGACCGACCTCTCGGCGATCGAGGCCGAGCTGAAGGGCGCGAAGGAGACCGCGGCCGAGGCCAAGGACGTCGCGAAGGCCACCGCCCTTGCGCTGAAGGATGCCGCGGCCGCCGAGAAGGCCGCGGCGATCGCGTTCGCCGACGTCGACGCGGCGCGCCAGCGCGTCGAGAAGCTCACGGTCCAGCTCGTCGCCAAGACCGAGGAGCACGGCCGGCTCGCGGACCAACGGACCGCCCTGTCCGAGCGCGTCGAGACCCTGGCCGAGGCCCTCGCCGAGCTGCCGGCGCTCGAGGCCGAGCTCGCCGGTCTCGTCGACGTCGAGGGGAGCCTCCGCGCGGCCACGCAGCTGGCGGACGCCGCGACCGTGCTCGCCGAGGCCGAGGTGGCGCTCGAGGCCCTCCCCGACGTCGACGCCGCGGCCGTCCTCGCGGAGCTCGAGCTCGCCACGCGGACCCACGCCGACGCGCAGCTCGCCGCGGCGGAGGCCGAGGCGGAGCGCGGCCACCGCGTCTCGCTCCTCGAGGAAGCGCAGGGACGGCTCGAGCGTGCCGAGGAGGCGGATCCCTCCGAGCCGTGCCCCACGTGCGGGCGGCCGCTCGGCGCGGATTTCGCCGAGTACGTCCGGCACGCGAAGGGGGGCGTCGCCGCCGCGAAGAAGGACGCGGCCCAGGCGGCCAAGGCATCGAAATCGGCCTCGGCGGCCCGCGCGGCCGCCGAGAAGGCGATGCGCGCCGCGGAGAAGGGCGGTGAGGAGGCTCGGCGCGCCGCCGACCGGCGCACCTCGCTCCTCGAGCGGCTCGAGCAGCACCGCGCGGAGGTCGCTCGGTTGGCCGCGCCATTCGGCGACCTGATCCCCGAGGTCGACGCGCTCCGCGCCGCGGCCGAGCGCGCCTCCATCCTCGGCCGGCGGGTCGCCGAGCTCGGGGCCCAGCGCGAGCACCTCGAGCACACGCGCCGGGACCTCGGCGCGATCGATGATCGTGTGACCGCGCTCCAGGCCGAGCTGGCCGCGCTTTCCGAGGAGGCGGAGGCGCTCTCGTTCGACGAGGCCCGGCACACCCGTCTGGGAGACGAGCTCGCGGCGGCCCGGCAGGCCCACGAGCGGGCACGCGAAGCCGAGCGGGCGGCGAGCGACGCCGCGAAGGACGCCGCGAGCCGTGTCGCCGAGCTGACGGGCGAGCTCCGGCAGGCGAGGGAGACGGCCAAGCGGGTGGACGAGCTCCGCTCGGAGGCGCGGTACGTCGAGCGGGTCGCGATGCTCCTCGACGGGTTCCGTGACCACCTCGTCGCCCGCGTCGGCCCCGAGCTCTCGCGCGAGGCGGAGGCGCTGTTCCGCGAGCTCACCGACCATGAGTACGACGACCTGCGCGTGGACGAGGAGACCCTGGCGATCCAGATCGCGGACGGGGACCAGTACTTCGCGATCGACCGCTTCTCGGGCTCCGAGTCCGACCTGGCCAACCTCGCGCTCCGCGTGGCGATCTCGACTCACCTGTCACGGGTGTCGGGAACGGACGTCGGGATGTTGGTGCTGGACGAGGTGCTCGGTTCGCTGGACGAGGAGCGCAAGGACCTGATGGTCCAGACGCTCGGCCGCCTGGCGTCGCGGTTCCACCAGCTCTTCGTGATCACCCACGCCGAACGGGTGAAGGACCAGTTCCCCGCGTCGATCATCGTGCAGAAGACCGGTCGCAGGCGCAGCACCGCCGTGCTGGTCTAGCCCGTCGGTTCCACCGTGCTCGAGGTCTCGACGAACGCCCTCCCGTCCCACTCCAGCGTGGAGGTGCGGAACGCGCTCGGACAGCAGTGCGGGTCGTCGGGCTCGTAGACCGCCTCGCGGACCGTGAGCGAACCGCCCGAGACGAAGATCTCCGTGTCGCAGACCTGGCGCGAGAAGACCTCGGCCGCGTCGTCCGGTGTCGAGGACACCACGCGGTAGATGCCGCACGCGCCGCTGCCGCCGAGGTCCTCGAGGGTCAACCGGTCTACGAGCGCGTCCCCGGTGAGGTCGGCCGTCTGGAACGACACGCCCAACACGCCCGTGCGTTGGCGGTCGGTGAAGGCGTAGACCACGCGCCACTCGGCCCCGTCGCCCGCGCGCCGCCAGATCTCGAACCCGTGCTCGGATGCGAAGGGATCCTCGCCGCGCCGCCAGGTGAAGGCGAGCTCGTTCGGGTCGGAGGCCGGTCCGGCGACCTCGGTCGCACCCACCTGCGCGCCCGGCGGCGCGAGCGGCGTGAAGACGCCAGAGGCGATCGCGGCCCGCACCACGCCGTCGTCGAGCGACGCGGGGGCGTCCGCCGGGAGCCGGACGTCGGGCTCCGGCTCGGGGCTCGGGGTGGGCGAGGGGGAGGCCGGCGGGCTCGCCGACGGCGATCCGGAGCTCGAGGGCGAGGCCGTGTCGGTGGGCCCCGTCGGCGACGGGGAGGGATCCGTCGCGGAGCCTCCGTCGCAGGCCGTCGCGGCGACGGCGAGCAGGAGGACCGGGAGGCCGAGGCGGCGCATGGCCGGCCATGCTACCGGCGGCCCGAGCCACCACCGGCGAACTGCGGCTAGCATCGGGGCATGAATCGAGGCATGAGGAACGAGCCGAAGGACAAGCGGGTATCCGAGTCGCAGGTCACGCTCGTCCAGCTGATGGAGATCTCGGACGCGAACATCGCCGGGATCGTGCACGGTGGCGTGGTCATGAAGCTCGTCGACACGGCGGCCGGCCTCGCGGCGATGAAACACGCGGGCGGCTTGTGCGTGACGGTGTCGATGGACGAGATGTCGTTCATGCACGCCGTGCACGTCGGCGATCTCGTGACCACCGTGGCCTCGGTGAACGACGTCGGCACGACCTCGATGGAGGTCGGCGTGCGGGTCGAGGTCGAGGACGTCGTCTCGGGGGAGCGGGTGCACACCTCCAGCGCCTACCTCGTCTTCGTGGCCCTCGACGCGGATGGCAAGCCCCGGGCGGTCCCGCCGCTCCTCGCGGAGAGTGCGGCCCAGGTGCGGCGTCAACGGGAGGCGAAGATCCGTCGCGAGCACCGGTTGACCCAGCGCGAGGCGATCGAGGAGCACCGTCGCAGGACGGCGGCGGCGGCGGCCGAGCCCCGCGAGGACGAGACCCAGCCCCCGTCGCACCTGCGCATCTGAGGGTGTCGGGATCGTGAGCGGCGAGCTCGGCGGCGCGAAGGGGCAGCTCGAGACCGATCGTGGTCCGGTCGGCATCCACCGCCTGGCCTGGCTCGCCGAGCAGGGTGTCGGCGAGGCCAGGCGCTTGCCGCACACCGTGCGGATCTTGCTGGAGAACCTGCTGCGCCGTGCCGGATCGTCGCCCGACGTCACCGAGGACGACGTCCGCGCGCTCGCCGCGTGGCCCTTGGCCGACCCGGACGCGAACCTGGCCTTCATGCCCAGCCGGGTCCTCATGCAGGACTTCACCGGGGTCCCCGCCGTCGTGGACCTCGCGGCGATGCGCAGCGCGATGGCGCGCGCCGGAGGCGACCCCGCGCGCGTGAACCCGCTCGTGGACGTGGATCTCGTGATCGATCACTCGGTCCAGGTGGACCTGTTCCGCACGGCCGAGGCCTACGCGGCGAACATCGCGTTCGAGTACCGGCGCAACGGGGAGCGGTACGCCCTCCTGCGCTGGTCGCAGGAAGCGTTCGACGGCCTCCGCGTCGTCCCGCCGGGAGCGGGGATCTGCCACCAGGTCAACCTCGAGTACCTCGGGCGGGTGGTGACCGTCCGCGACGGTGTCGCCGCGCCGGACACGCTCGTCGGCACGGACTCGCACACGACGATGATCAACGGCCTCGGCGTCCTCGGGTGGGGGGTCGGCGGGATCGAGGCCGAGGCGGCGATGCTCGGCCAGCCGATGTTCCTGCCGCCGCCCATCGTGGTCGGGGTGCGCGTGACCGGGGCGCTGCCCGCCGGGACCACGGCGACCGACCTGGTGCTCACCCTCACGCAGATGCTGCGAGCGCACGGGGTCGTCGGCCGGTTCGTGGAGTTCTTCGGCGACGGGTGCACCACCCTCTCGCTCGCGGACCGGGCGACGCTCTCGAACATGTGCCCGGAGTACGGTGCTACCGCCGCGTTCTGGCCGGTCGACGACGAGACGCTGCGGTACCTGCGCGAGACCGGCCGCGATGACCGCGTCGACCTCGTCGAGCGCTACTGCAAGGAGCAGGGCCTGTTCCGCCGCGACGGCGACCCCGAGCCGGCGTTCAGCGAGGTCCTGGAACTCGACCTGTCCGCCGTGGTCCCCTCGCTCGCGGGGCCGAAGCGCCCCCAGGACCGGGTCCCGCTCTCGGGCGTGTGGGCGTCATTCGTCGAGGCGTTCCGTGACCGGCTGGAGCCCGACCCCGAGCCGACCGAGGTCGGTCGCCTGCTCGACGAGGGCGGCAACCCCGAGGTCTCCGTCGGCGGCGACGAGCCCGTCGAGCCCGGCGCCGAGGAGCCGGTCCCCCTGAACCACGGCGTCGTGCGGCACGGCTCGGTGGTGATCGCGGCGATCACGAGCTGCACGAACACCTCGAACCCCTCGGTGATGCTGGCGGCGGGGATCCTCGCGAAGCGGGCGGTCGAGGCGGGCCTGGAGACGCAGCCGTGGGTGAAGACGTCGCTCGCGCCCGGGTCGCGCGTGGTCACCGAGTACCTCGATGCGGCGGGTCTCACGCCATACCTCGACAAGCTCGGGTTCTCGCTGGTCGGTTTCGGGTGCACCACGTGCATCGGCAACTCGGGACCGCTGCCCGAGGAGGTCGCGGCGGCGGTGCAGGAGGGCGACCTCGCGGTCGTCGCGGTCCTGTCCGGCAACCGCAACTTCGAGGGACGGATCCACCCTCAGGTCCGCGGCAGCTACCTCGCCTCGCCGCCGCTGGTCGTCGCCTACGCGCTCGCCGGGCACGTCGAGATCGACCTGGCGAACGATCCGCTCGGCCACGCGGCCGACGGCACCCCGGTCTATCTGCGCGATCTGTGGCCGAGCCCCGAGGAGGTCCGCCGGGCGGTCGCGTCCTCGGTCTCGACCGACCAGTTCGAGCGGGAGTACGCGCGGATCTTCGACGGCGACGACCGTTGGAACGCGCTCCCGACCCCGACCGGTCCGGTCTACGCGTGGGACCCGGCGTCGACCTACGTGCAGGAGCCCCCGTTCTTCGAGGCCCTGGCGCCCGAGCCCGCCGATCCCATCGACGTGCTGGGTGCGCGGTGCCTCGTGAAGGTCGGGGACTCGATCACCACGGATCACATCTCGCCGGCCGGGGCGATCAAGCCGGACTCGCCGGCCGGCACGTACCTGCTCGAGCGCGGTGTGGAGCAGCGCGACTTCAACAGCTACGGCGCGCGCCGCGGCAACCACCACGTGATGATGCGCGGGACGTTCGCGAACGTTCGCCTGCGCAACGAGCTGGCGCCCGACACTGAGGGGCCATGGACGACCCACCTGCCGAGCGGCGAGTCCATGACCATCTACGACGCCGCGATGCGCTACCGGGACGAGGGCGTGCCGCTCGTGGTGCTCGCCGGCAAGGAGTACGGCAGCGGCTCCAGCCGCGACTGGGCCGCGAAGGGGCCGGCGCTCCTCGGCGTGCGGGCGGTCCTCGCCGAGGGCTACGAGCGGATCCACCGCAGCAACCTGGTCGGGATGGGCATCCTGCCGCTGCAGTATCTCGCGGGCGACTCCGCGGCCTCGCTCGGGCTCACCGGCCGCGAGTCCTTCGACGTCCGCGGCCTGTCCGCCGGGCTGGTCCCCGCACAGGAGGTGGAGGTGATCGCCCAAGGCGAGGACGGCCGAGCGACCGCGTTCCGCGCGCTCGTGCGGGTCGACGGCGCGTCGGAGGTCGAGTACGTCCGTCACGGTGGGATCCTCCAGCTGGTGCTGCGCCAGATGCTGGCCGGCTGAAGCCCGGAACGCGGGCTACGCGGTGATCGGGGCCGTGAGGATCGGGTCCGACGTCGGTTGGTCCGAGCAGGTCGCAGGCTCGATGGTCACCGCCATGGTGTCCGTCGAGCCGAGCTCCGCGTCGACGAAGGTGAACAGCGAGCCGTCCTCGGCCGGAGCGAAGCACGTCCCGGGGATCGGCGTGCCACCCTGGATCATCCAGACCTCGTAGACCATGCCCTCGGGCGGTGCCTCGAGGCCCGACCCGAGCAGGTACAGGCCCGGCTCGCCCGGCGTGTACGCGACGGAGAGGTCGGCCCCACCCTCGCCCTGGAACGCCACGACCCGGGCGCCGGAGGGCACGCCGGCCTCGTCGCCGCTGAGCAGGCCGCTCGCGAGCCACCCGCCGGCGAACAGCACGAGCGAGGCGGCGATCGCCACGAGGGGCCGCAGACGCACCCCGGGCGGGGTCCTGCGCGACCGCGCGCGCTGCAGCTCGCGAGGTTGCGCCCGGCGCAGGGGCACGCGCTCGCCGATCCCCGCCGCCGCGACCACGCGGTCCTCGAAGCCATCGGGCACCGGCACGGGGTCGAGCGCGAAGGCGAGCCGGCCCGCGACCTCGTCGGCCTCGTCGGACAGGCGGCGGCACTCGAGACATTCGGGGCCGTGCGAGGCCATCTGCGCCTCGAGCACGGCCGCGTCCTCGGCGTCCAAGCCGCCGAGCGCCCTGGCCGAGGTCAGCTCCTCGATCAGCTCGTGGTCGTTCATCGGATCGTCCCAACCAGCGCGGTCCGCAGCCGGCGCATGCCGAGCAGCGTCCGCGACTTCACGGTGCCGAGCGGCAGGTCGAGCTGCTCGGCGATCTTCGACTGCGACAGCCCGCCGAAGTACATCAGCTCGATGACCTGGCGCTGCTCGGCGGGCAGCTCCTCGAGGGCCGCTCGGACCGCCTCACGCTCCTCGGGGAGCCCGAGCTCGTCGACGACCCGGTCGGCCGGGTCCTCCACGACGACGATCTCCGCGCTCCGAGGATCCTCGGCGCGCCGCCGCTGGGACTCCTCGCGGCGCACGGTGTCCACGGCGCGGTGGTGGACCATGCCCATGAGCCAGGCCTTGACCGAGCCGCGGCCCTCGTCGTACCCGTCCGGGTTGCGCCAGACCGCGAGGAACGCTTCCTGCACGATCTCGTCGGCGAGGAAGGGCTGGCGGACCACCCGCCGAGCCAGCGACAGCGCGCTCGGCGCGTAGCGGCGGAAGAGTCCCCGGAAGGCGTCCTCGTCGCCCTGCCCGATCCGCAGGACCAGCTCGCGGTCCCGGACCTCGGACAGGTCAAGCGCCACGGCAGCCCCCCGCGTCGATGGTGCTACCGGTGCCTGGAGCAGCAGCAGCTCGCTCGTCCCTCCGCTCGTGCCTGTGCTCATCCCTCGGCTCGTGCCTTCCGGGGGATTCGCGCTGCGACATCCCTCGGATCGTCGGGCCGGGCGAGCTCACGGGGTCGTCTCGCCCATCCGCCGGTCCGCCTCAGCGATCAGCTCGTCCACGCCGACGGGATGCTCCGGGTCGTAGGAAGCCGCGCCTACCGACAGCGACATCCGCCCCGCGGCTCCCGCCGACGCGTTCCGGACGGCTACGGCCTCGACGAGGCGCGACAGGACCAGGCTCTCGGCGCCGGTCGCGTCGCCCGTCAGCAGGACGCAGAAGGCCCCGGCCCCGATCCGCGCGATCACGTCCGAGTCGCGTACCGCCGATCGCAGGACCACGGCGGTCTCGACGACGGCGTCGGAGTCGCCGTCGGCGTCCTCGAGCTGGTCCAGCCGGACGAACACTAGGACGACCGGCTGGCGCGAGCGGTCGGCCATGTGCAGGTGGTGGCTCGCGAGCTGCTCGAACCCGCGCGCGTTGTACAGGCCCGTGTGGTCGTCCACCACCTGCCGGCGCCGCAGCTCCGCCTCCATCCGCTGCATCGAGGTCGCGTAGCGGATCGCGCGGCGAAGGAGCTCGTGGTCGGGATCGGGCGGCAGGACGTCGCTCGCGCCCGCGTCGATGGCGCGCTCCGCGTCCTGCCCGGCGCCCCCCACCGCGATCACCGGGACGGCCGGCGCGCGTTCGCGGATCGCGCGCACGGCGTCGACGCCGCCCTGGTCGGGGATGTCCAGCGAGAGGAGAACCAGCTCGATCCCTCCGTCGGCGAGGTGGGCGAGCGCGCCCAGGAGGTCGTCGGCCTGCTCGACCTCGGCGTCGGGCAACGAGCCGGGGTCGAGGCCCACCGCGAGCACCTGCACGGGTCCGGTCTGCGTCATCGGGGCCAAGCCTATCGGCGCGGCGAGCTCAGGGCGAAACCCAACGCGGCGCCGAGCTACCGGCCGGCGGCGGCTCGGACGGCGTCGAGCGCCGAGGGGTTCTCCAGGCTCGACAGGTCGCCCGGGTCCTCCCCGGCGACCACCGCGCGGATCGCCCGCCGCAGGATCTTCGCGGAGCGCGTCCGCGGGAGCTCGGGGACCAGGAGGATCCGCGAGGGCCGGAAGGCCTTGCCGAGGTGCTCTGCGACCAGGTCCGCGAGCGCGGTCGGCAGGTTCTGGTCGTCGCCGGCTCCCGGCCTGACGACGACGAAACACCAGATCGCCTCGCCCTTGACCTCGTGCGGGATCCCGACCGCGGCGGACTCCGCGACCGCGGGGTGCAGCGTGAGGACGCCCTCGACCTCCGCCGGGCCGAGCCGCTTGCCGGCCACGCTCAGCGTGTCGTCGCTCCGTCCGTGCAGGAACCAGTGACCGTCCTCGTCCACGCTCGCCCAGTCGCCGTGGCACCACACCCCGGGGAATCGCCGCCAGTACGCGTCGAGGTACCGCTCGGGGTCGCCGCGGAGCCCGCGGGTCATGCTCGGCCACGGCCGGCGGCACACGAGCTCACCCACCTCCCCGGGCCCGGCCTCCGAGCCGTCGGCTCGGTAGATCGCCATGTCCATCCCGAGTGCCGGCCCGCGCAACGAGCACGGCTTGAGCGGCGAGATCGGGTGGGGCGACAGGAAGCACGCGCCCACCTCGGTCCCGCCCGAAAGGTTGATGATGGGGAGGCGGCCGCCGCCGACCTCGTCGGAGAACCAGCGGTAGGGCTCGGGGTTCCACGGCTCGCCCGTCGAGGCGAGGATCCTCAGCGACGACAGGTCGTGCCGGGCCACGGGCTCCTCGCCCGCGGGGATCAGCGCGCGGATCAGCGTGGGCGACACACCGAGGTGCGTGATTCCGTGCCGCTCGACGAGGTCCCAGATCCGGTCGGGGCCGGGGTGGTTCGGCGCGCCGTCGTACAGGACCACCGTGGAACCGAGCGCGAGGGCGCCCACGATCTCCCACGGGCCCATGATCCAGCCGAGGTCGGCGAACCAGAACAGACGCTCGTCCGGGTGCAGGTCGACCTGGTAGGCGACCTCCTCGGCGATCTTGACCAGGAACCCGCCATGCACGTGGACGGCGCCCTTCGGTCTCCCGGTGGTTCCACTCGTGTACGCGACGAACAGCGGGTGTTCGGGGTCGAGCTCGGCGTACGCGCGGGTGCCCCCTTCGGCGTGTGGCACGCTCGCGGCGAGCTCGTCGAACGCGACGTCACGCCCCTGCGCCCACGGGACGTCGTCGCGCCCGGCGCGCGCGACGACCACCACGCGCTCGAGGGTGGGGACCGCGGTCACCGCCTCGTCGGCCACCTCCTTCATGCGGACCGTCTTCCCGCGCCGCGGGTATCCGTCGGCGGTGATCAACACCTTGGCTCCGGCGTCGTTCAGCCGCACGGCGACCGCGTCCGCGCCGAACCCGCTGAAGATCGGGAGGAACACCGCGCCCAGGGAGGCGCACGCCATCACCGAGACCACGGCCTCGGGGGTCATCGGGAGGAAGATGCCGACCGCGTCGCCCGGCCCGACGCCGAGGCCAGCCAGTCCGCTCGCGAGCGCGCGGGTCCGCACGTCGAGCTCGGCGTAGGTGGTGCTCGAGGTCGCGCCCTCCTCGCCCTCCCAGATCACCGCGACCGCCTCGGGGTTGCGCTCGGCCCAGCGGCCGACGCAGTTCCATCCGAGGTTCACGCGGCCGCCGCCGAACCACGTCGACCACTCGATGCCCCGCGAGTCGTCGAGCACCCGCTCGTACGGCGCGGTGAACTCGAGGCCCAGATCTCGGACGACGGCGTCCCAGAACCACGCGACGTCGGCGACCGACCGGGCGAGGAGCTCCTCCTCGGTCCCGATGCCGTGCGCCCGCATGAAGCGCGTCACGTTCGCGCGCTCGACGTACTCGGGCGAGGGTCTCCATACGATCGTCACGGGCATCTCCACGACCCGACGCGAGCCCGCCGGGTACGCTGTCCGCCCGAAGCCTATGGCCGACGACGCCTCCCTGCAGCCCACCTCAGCGGGCCATCCGCATGTCCGGCGCGCCTTCCTGGCCGTCACCGCCGGCGTGTCCGCCCTGGTCATGATCGCGAGCGCGATCGGCCTCGGCGGCTACTTCTGGACCCGCAGCAAGATCGTCACGATCCCTTCGGTCGGCGCGAGCGGCGGTACCGGAGCCGAGGTCGAGCCCGACATCGCGGGCATCTGCGACGAGCGCGCGTGCAACTACCTGCTCCTCGGCAGCGATTCGCGCGAGGGGCTCACGCCTGAGGAGCTGATCGCGTTCGGCACGGACGACGACATCGGCGGCGAGAACCGCTCGGACACGATCATCCTCGTGCACACGGAGCCGGACCAGAAGGAAGCCGTGTTCCTGTCCTTCCCCCGCGACCTGTGGGTCGAGATCCCGGGCCAGGGGTTCGGACAAGATCAACTCGGCGTTCGAGGGCGGGATCGAGGGTGGGGGCGCCCAGCGTGTGGCCCGGACGGTGCGCGACCTCACCGGTCTCCGGATCCACCACGTGCTCTACGTCCGATCTCGCCGGGTTCCAGGGACTCGTCGACGCGCTCGAGGGCGTCGACATGTGCGTGCCGTACCCGATGCAGGACGAGCTCACGGGGCTCGACATCCCGGCCGGGTGCCAGCGCTTCGACGGCACCACCGCGCTCGCGTACGTCCGAACCCGCCACCAGCCGTGTGACGACCGGGCGCCCGACTTCGCGCGGATCGGCCGGCAGCAGCAGTTCATGCGCGCCGTCGTCTCCAAGCTCCTGTCGCCGACCGAGCTCCTGCGCCTGCCCACGCTGGTGCCCGAGCTCCTCGGCAACCTCGTCGTCGACGAGGGCCTGCGCAATCCGGCGGAGCTCGTCGTACCTGGCGAGCACGCTCGAGGGCGTGAACACCGGCGCGGCGGACTTCCGCTCGGTGCCGGGCGTGCCGACCGGCACCTACGTCGACGGCGGCACGTTCCTGTCGATCGTGAAGCCCGTCCAGCCCGACGCGGACGAGCTGTTCCAGCGGATCGCGGACGGCGAAGGCCCTCGGCGACCTCGGCGCGGAGCTCGGCTCGGTCCCGCCGACGCCGGCCAACATCGTGACGGTCGTCGTGGACAAGCGATCGGAGACCGTGGCCGCGTCGATCCTCGGCATGCTCACCGACGGCGGGTTCGACGTGACGCCGGGGATCGTCCCGGGCTCGACGTTCACCTCGCCGGTGCCGGGCTCGGTGATCCTGTACCAGAAGGGCCAGGAGGCGGAGGCGAAGGTCGTCCAGGGCATACTTCGCGCAACCTCGAGCTCGTCCCGGCCCCCGAGGGGACGCTGCCGGCCGGGCAGGATGTCGCGGTCGTCGTGACGCCGAGCTACGAGCTCCCGCCGCCCTCGACCGAGGCGCCCATGGAGTGCCCCGCGTGAAGGCGCTCGTCCTGTCGGGGGGCGAGGGCTCCCGCCTGCGGCCCCTCACCCACACCAGCGCGAAGCAGCTGATCCCCGTCGCCAACACGCCGATCCTGTTCCACGTCCTGCGATCGATCCGCGATGCCGGTATCAGGAGGTCGGCATCGTCCTCGGCCAGACCGGCGACGAGGTCCGCGCGGCCGTCGGCGACGGGAGCGCCTTCGGGCTGCGGGCGACGTTCATCGAGCAGGAGGCGCCGCTCGGCCTCGCGCACGCGGTGCTCGACGGCGCGGCCGGCTTCGTCGCGGGCGAGCCGTTCGTGATGTACCTCGGCGACAACCTCGTGCTCGAAGGCATCGCGCGGTTCGTCGCCGAGTTCGAGCGCCACCGCCCCGACGCCCAGATCTTCCTGGCGCGCGTCCCCGAGCCCGAGCGCTTCGGCGTCGTCGAGCTCGAGCGGCGACCGCGTCGTCCGCCTCGTCGAGAAGCCGCCGGAGTTCGTCGTCGGACCTTGCGCTCGTCGGCGTGTACCTGTTCGACGACGCGATCATCGAGGCCTGCGAACACCTGAGCCCTCCTGGCGCGGCGAGCTAGAGATCACCGAGGCGATCCAGTGGCTCGTCGACCAGGGCCGCACCGTCCGCGCCGAGATGCTCACCGGCTGGTGGAAGGACACCGGGCGTCCCGAGGACCTGCTCGAGGCCAACCGGATGATGCTCGTCGGTGCTCGAGCCGCGCGTCGAGGGCGAGGTGGACGCCGACTCGGCGCTCGAGGGCGTCGTCGTCGTCGAGCCGGGCGCGAAGGTGGTGCGCTCGCGGGTCGTCGGGCCCGGCGATCGTCGGCGCGAACGCGCTCGTCGAGGACGCCGAGGTCGGCCCGAACGTCGCGCTCGGCGCCGTCGCTGCGTCGTGATCGGCAGCGCCGTGTCAGGACTCGATCGCGATGGAGGGCTCGAGGATCGAGGGCGTGCGGACCGTGACCGGCTCGGTCCTCGGGTCGCGGCGCCGAGGTCCGGCACTCGGGCACCGGCGGAGTGCACCGGCTCGTGGTCGGGGACCAGAGCCTGGTCGAGGTCGACTGACGGCGTGCGGATCGCCTTGGACGCTCGGCCGGCGCTCGACCCGCGACGGACCGGCGTCGGGCACTACGCCGCAGCAGATCATCCGCTACCTCCCGCGTCGTCGACCCGCTGCCCGAGTACGTCGCGTGGTACCTCCACGCGCGAGGGCCTGTTCTCGCGTGCGCGCGTTCTTCGAGACGTGGGCGCGCCCAACCTGACCGAGCACGCCTCGCGGTTCCCCGCGCGCGTGTTCCAGCCGGTGTCTTGGCGGCTCCGCGTGCCGCGGCTCGAGTGGCTCGGCGGTGCGGTTCGACGCCCTGCTCGCGACGAACTTCGTCCCGCCGCCGACCGCGTCGCCGCGGCGTGGTGCTCGTGGTGCACGACCTCGCGTACGCGCGATGCCCGGAGACCGCGCCGCAGCATGACCGCGGTGGCGGCGACGGTTCGCGCGAGCGCGCTCCGAAGCGCGCGGCCGGCGTGATCGTGCCCGTCGCGAGGCGACGCGGCGTGGACCTGCTCGCCGCGCACGGTCGACGAGATCGCCGCCGGGCGCGTCCACGCGATCCCGCACGGCGTCGAGCCGTTCGAGCGCCCGGAGCACGCACGAGCTCGAGCCGCGCCCGCGCGCGGCTACCGGATCAGCGGGCCCGTACGCGCTGTTCGTCGGCGGGATCGAGCCGCGGAAGAACCTCCACGGCCTGCTCGAGGCGTTCCGACGCGTCGACACCGACGCGCAGCTGGTGGTCGCCGGCGGACGCGTGAACTGGATCCCCGGCGAGAGCCGGGCGGCTCGAGGTCGCGGTCGCGCGGCGCTGCCCGAGACCGTCCGTCGCCGGGTCGTGATGACCGGCTACGTCCCCGAGGACGACAAGCGTGCGCTGCTCGCCGGCGCCGAGGTGCTCGCGTACCCGTCGCTGTACGAGGGGTTCGGGTTCCCGGTGCTCGAGGGGTTCGCGGCCGGCGTGCCCGGTCCTGACCTCGACCACGTCCTCGCTGCCCGAGGTCGCGGGCGACGCCGCCGTGCTGGTCGACCCGCACGACCCGGGCGAGATCGCCGCGGGCCTCGCAGCGACTGCTCTCGGACGGCGGCGCTGCGCGAGGGCCTGGTGGCGCGCCGGTCGCGAGCGCGTCCGCGCGTACACGTGGGAGGCGAGCGCGCGCCGGCCACCGCCGAGGTCCTCCGCAGGCCGCCGGAGGCGGCCGGGGCCCACGGCTAGCTCGGCCCGTGGCCGACACGTCGCGAGCGCATCCTCGTGACCGGTGGAGCCGGGTTCATCGGCTCGCACCTCGTGGACCTGCTGCTCGAGCGTGGCTCGAACAACGACGTCGTGGTGCTCGACAAGCTGACGTACGCGGGCACCCGGGCGAACCTCGCGCACCACGAGCGCGGACCCGCGGTTCCGGTTCGTGCTCGGCGACGTGGCCGACCCCGGACGCCGTCGAGCCGCTCGTCGCCGAGGCCGACCGCGTCGTGCACGCGGCCGCCGAGTCCTTCGTCGATCGCAGCATCGAGGACTCCCGCGCGTTCGTGGTCTCGAACGTGCTCGGCACGCAGGTCGTGCTCGAGGCGTGCCGCGAGCTGCAGACGCCGATGGTGCTCGTCTCCACCGACGAGATCTACGGCTCGGCCGGGCGGAGGGCGCGTTCGCCGAGGACTCGCCGATGCGCCCCCGCAACCCGTACTCGGCCAGCAAGGCGGGCGCGGACCTGCTCGCGCGGTCGTACGTGATCGACGTACGGCATGGCCGTGACGACGATCCGCGGCACGAACGCCTTCGGCCCGCGCCAGCACCCGGAGAAGGCGATCCCGACGTGGGCGACCGCGGCGATGCAGGGCCGGCCGATCCCCGTGTACGGCGACGGCGGGCACCGGCGCGAGTGGCTCTACGTCCGCGACTTCGTCCGCGCGATCGCGACGGTGATGGATCACGGCGAGCCCGGCGGCGTGTACAACATCGGCGGCGGGACCGAGATGACGAACCTCGAGGCTCGTCGAGCGCGTCGTGCGCGTACCTCGGCGCGGACCGTCGCTCGATCACGTTCGTGCGAGACCGCCCGGGTCACGACTTCCGGTACGGGATGTCGTGGGAGCGCCTCGAGGCGCTCGGGTGGCGTCCGGCGACGCCGTTCTCCGACGGTCTGGCGATCACGCTCGCCTGGTACCGCGATCACCTCGACTGGGTCGACGAGGTGCTGCAGCGCGCGCACGCCGGCGTGAGGATCGCTCGTGACCGGGGCCGGCGGCGGCCTCGGCCGCGCGCTCGCCGCGGTGCTCGGCGGCCCCGCACCACGACGTGCGCGCCGCTCACCCACGCCGAGCTCGACATCGGCGACGGCCACGCGGTGCATGCGATCGTCGTGCGACGCTCGGCCCGGACCTGATCGTGAACGCCGCGGCGTTCACCAAGCGTCGACGCGTGCGAGGCCGACCCGGCGACATCGACGCGGCCGTGGCGGGCAACGCGCTCGGGCCGTGGAACCTCGCGCGAGGCGGCGGCGGCGAGCGGCGCGATCCTCCTGCACGTCTCGACCGACTACGTCTTCGACGGCGAGAAGGATGCGCCCTACGACGAGCGCGACCCGACCCGACCCGAGCAACCGTGTACGGCATGCAGCAAGCTTCGGCGGGAGAGTCGAACGTCCGCCACTGACGCCCGAGCACGTCATCGTCCGCACCGGCTTCGTGTTCGGCGGCGGCAGCGACTACCTGACCGGCGCGCTCCGGCGGCTCGGCGGCGGGCGAGACCGCCGGCGGACTCGCCGACCGCATCGGCACCCCGACGTACGTGCGCCACCTCGCCGAGCGCCTGCTGCCGCTCGCGCTCACCGAGCGGTTCGGCACGTACCACCTCGCCGGCCCCGAGCCGACGTCGTGGTACGAGGTCCTCCAGCGCGCCAAGGCGCTCGCGGGCCTGTCGGGACCGTCGAGCCTCAACGTGCCGAGGATCTCGCGCTCCCCGCGCCGCGCCCGCGGAACAGCGCCCTGACCAGCGTCTTCGTTCCGGAGTTGACGATCCCGTCGATGCCTCCGCTGGGGGAGGCCCTGCGCGAGGTCCTCGACGCGGGTCCGACCTAGGCCGCGGCGGAGACCATGGGCCGTGCCGGAGTGGCGGGTGAGCGGGATGCGCGGTCTCGCGTCCGTCGCCGGGACCGAGCAGGCCCCCGGCCCGCAGGATCGTCTCGAGCCCCCATGCGTCGCAGGGCTCCGCGAAGTAGAAGCCTTGCCCCTGGCCGCACCCGATGGACCGGAGGTAGACGAGCTCGCTCTCTTCCTCGATGCCCTCGGCGACGATCTGGAGCTCCAACGACCTGCCGAGGTTGACGAGGGCCTGCACGAACCGCGACCGCTCGTCGTCGGCCCCCACGCCCGAGACGAAGGAACGATCGATCTTGATCACGTCGACGGGCAAGCGGAAGAGGTGGCTGAGGGAGGAGAAGCCGGTCCCGAAGTCGTCGAGCGCGAGCCTGACGTTCGATGCTCTCAGGCTGCCGAGTTCCCTTCGCGGCCGTCTCGGCGTCGGCCACCAGCGTGGTCTCGGTGATCTCGATGACGAGATGCTCGGGAGCCAGGCCGGATGAGCGCAACGTCTCGCGTGACGTTGTCGGCCCATCCCGGTAGTTGCAGCTGCCGTCGCCGAGAGGTTCACGTGGACGGACAGGTCCGCTGCGCCCGGGACGTGTTCCTTCCATGTTCGGACCTGCCGGCAGGCCTCCTGCAGCACCCATCGGTCGATCTGCACGATCTGGCCGGATCTCGGCCTCATCGAGGAACGCGTCCGGAGCGAGGAGGCCGCGCTCTGGGTGGTTCCATCGCACGAGCGCTTCGACGGCCTCGATCGCCCCGGTACGCAGGGCGACCAGCGGCTGGTAGTGGACGACGAACTCCTCATCTTGCGACGGCGCGGTGCAGCTCCGAGCCGAGGCTCGGCCCGGCGTCCTCGTCTCGTCGAGACGCGCCAGCTTCCCTTGCCGGCCGCCTTGGCCATGTACATCGCGGCGTCGGCTCGACGGATGCAGCGTCGTCGCAACCTTCGATGCCTCGGCGCGTCGCGATCCCGACGCTGAGGCCGATCGGCATCCCGCCGGACGTGTCCTGCCGACCCTGCCAGATGTCTCCGAACGTATGGCTGATACGGTCGGCGGTCACGCGTGGCCCCGTCCAGAGTCCTCCTCGAGCAGGACGACGAACTCGTCGCCACCGATCCGTGCCACGGTGTCCTCGGAACGCAGCAGCCCGGCCAGCGTCCCCGAGACCGCGATCAGCGTCTCGTCGCCGCCCGCGTGCCCGAGGGTGTCGTTGACCGTCCTTGAAGTCATCGACGTCGATGTACAGGACGGAGACGGGTGTGCTCCGCCGGTCGGGCGCGCTCGATCGCGTGCTCCATCCGTTCCATGAACAGGATCCGGTTGGGGAGTCCGGTGAGGGGATCGTGCAGCGCATGAACCTTGAGATCCGTCCTCGGCTTCGGAGCAGCGTGGCGGCCATGGCGTTGAAGGCGGTGGTCACGCGAGCGAGCTCGCCGTCGCCCCGCACGGGGATCTGGTGCGACAGGTCGTCCGAGCCGAACCGGACCGCGCCCTTCTCCAGGAGCTGGAGCGGCGTCGTGATCGAGCGATACATCCTGCGGGACAGCCAGACGGCGACGATCGATGCGATCATCAAGGTCATGAAGGTCGAGAGCAGTTGCTTCTGCTCGCGGACCTGCAGCGAGGAGATCTGGGTGCCCACTTCCCGAAGGTTGATGGTGTAGATGTCGGCGACGAGCGAGGCCGCGATGTCGAGGTCGTCGTGGAAGGGATCCATGGCCTGATCTCGCTCCGCGACCGGGACCCGGGCGGCGATCTCGACGACGGCGTCCGCTGCCGCCCACCGGGCGCTGGCCTCCGCCGCCACGAGCCGTTCTTCCGGCGTGTCGAGGGTCCTGAGGTCTGGCCCCCAGACTGATGCGTTGACTGAGCACGAGGTAACTGCGCCGCTCCCCCCGAATCGTCGGCCTCGACGTACGCCTCCCCCACGTCATCCGCGCGGACGAGGAGATCTCGAACCGATTCGATCCGGGAGGACTCGTCGAGGGTCTCGGCGCGGAAGTCCCGGAGGACGGCTGTCGTCGCGCGGGAGGTGACCACGGCAACCCCGGCCACCGCGACGAGCGGGAGCAACATCGCTGCCAGGGCTAGCAGCAGGCGCCGGGCGAGCGACGCCCGGCGATACGAAGTTTTCATCTTCTTCTAGGTCGGTAGCCGAGAGCCTCGCCATCCAGCGTTTGCGGAGAGTCGGCGGCAAAACCACCCGCCCCTTCGGCTTCCCCGCAAACTGGGGCGCGCCCTCAAGGAGTAGCGTTCAGGTGAGGAAAGGAGGCAGATGATGCGCAAGGTGATCATCCTCGGTGCGGTCACGTGCTCGCGGCGGCGGCCATCCTGGCCGCCTCGGCATCCGAGCGGCCCGCCTCGCGCCGAGGCCGGCCGGCGTGCACGATCGACGGGACGGATCAGGACGACGACCTCCGGGCACGCCGGGCCGCGACGTCATCTGCGCGGGCCGCGGATCCGACTTCATCGAAGCCTGAGAGGCAACGACGTGGTCTTCGCCGGTCCGGGGCAGGACCTGGTCGACGCGGGCCCGGGTGCCGACACCGTCCGCGGCGACACCGGGTTCGACATCCTGTTCGGCCAGGAGGGCCGCGACGACCTGTTCGGCGGACCCGGTCGGGACGACGTCCGCGGCGATCTCGGCAGGGATCGGATCGTGGGCGGTGCCGGCGGCGACCGCTGCCTGTCGGCGATCGACGACCATCCCGGTGACATCGTGGTCGGAGGTCCGGGCAACGACCGAGGCGGACCACGATCCCGGCGACGACGTGCGGTCCGTCGAGGTGCTTCATGGACGTCTTCTGCTTCGCCGAGTAGGCGACCGCGATCGAGCCGGAACGAGCCGGAACGCAGCCGGTCGCTAGACTGGCGCGACCCATGCGGAGCCAGGTCCGCTTCCGCGCGTCCGTGTGGGCCGTGGTCGCCCTCGGCTCCGCGCTCGTCGCCGCCGCCTGCAGCTCCGGCGCGCCCGAGCCGCGTGCGACGGCCTCGCCGAGCCCGCTCCCGAGCCCGAGCGTCATCACGACCGGAGCCCCGGAAGTCTTCGACGCCACGCAGCTCGAGACCGAGTTCCCCATCAAGCACGTCGTGTTCCTGATCAAGGAGAACCGGACGTTCGACAACCTGTTCGGCACGTTCCCCGGCGCCAACGGCGTGACGGTTGGGATGGAGCGGCGGCGCGCCGCGCGAGCTGATCCCCGGCGACCGACGGGCGGCTGCCCGGCGACATCCCGCACTGCTACACGTGCGCGCTCGCCGCGTGGAACGACGGCGCGATGGACGGCTTCGACCAGGGGCGAGCACGGCGACTGGGCGTACAGCCAGCTCGCGCAGCGAACAGCTCCCGAACTACTGGCACTACGCCGAGGAGTACGCCCTGTTCGACAACTTCTTCGCGAGCGCGCACGGTCCATCGTTCCCCAACCACCTGTACTCGATCGCGGCGCAGTCCGGCGGGGCGCACGACAACCCGAGACGGATCCCCGGCATCACGATGGGCTCCAACACGTTCGGCTGCGACGCCCCCGACACCCAGCTCGTCGCCGTCGAGGACTCCGAGGGCCGCACGAAGATGGTCCATCCCTGCTTCGACTTCCTCACCGAGGGCGACCTGCTGAACCGCGCCGAGGATCCCGTGGGCCTACTACGCGGCCGCCGAGGACCAGAAGGGGTACATCTGGAGCGCGTACAGCGCGATCAGCCGCTACCGGAACGACCCCGAGCGCTGGCAGCGGCACATGTTCCCCGTGGACGACGTCGTGCAGGACATCAAGGCCGGCCTGCTCCCGCCCGTCACCTGGATCACGCCCAGGTTCGAGCTGTCCGAGCATCCCGAGTACAACTTCTGCCACGGCGAGAACTGGTCCACGAAGGTGATCAACGCGATCATGCGCTCCGACATGTGGCCGAACACGGCGATCTTCCTCACGTGGGACGACTACGGCGGCTTCTACGACCACGTGGCGCCGCCGCAGGTGGACGGCTTCGGCTTCGGGATCCGGGTCCCGATGCTCGTGATCAGCCCCTACGCGAAACAGGGCGTGGTCAGCGACGAGCTCGGCGAGTTCTCCAGCGTGCTGCGGTTCATCGAGGACAACTGGGGCCTCACTCAGCTCACCCACCGCGACCGAGAGGCGACGCCGATGCTCTCGGCGTTCGACTTCGAGCAGGAGCCCCGCGAGCCCGCCCCGGTCCCGCTCCGCACCGACTGCGAAGGCCCGATTTTCGCCGACGCGAAGTAGGGAACGGGCCTCGACGTGCTCGGCACCCCGGCGGGCACGAGGGCTTCAACGAGCTGAACAGATCGGCGAGCGACGAGGATCTCGACGGGCTCGTTGTGCGCGTCGCCTCGACCGACGACCTGATCCGCATGAAGCGCACGGCCGGCAGGCCGCAGGACCTGATCTTGATCGAGTGGCTCTCTGCGCTGCGCGATGAGGTCGAGGAAGGGTCCTAGGCGCGCTTGCGCGCTTTCCAGACGTCCTCGGTGGGCCAGCGCCGGGCCCACTCCGGGCTCACCCAGTCGACGTGGTCGGACTCGGCATCCTCGTCCGCGCGGATCTCGAGCAGGTCCTCGATCTCGAATCCCGCTCCCCGGAGGAGCCGGATCATCTCGCCGTGCGGGATCTGGAACTCCACGGCGTCGCCCCAGTCGAAGCGGTGCATCCCGAACTGGTCGCGCTGGAGCCGTTCGTCGGCGAATACTCCCTCCTCGTCCGGACAAGCAGCATCATGATCGGGGAGTGACCGAGGAAGATCAGCCGCCCTCCCGGCCGCAGGATGCGCCCGGCCTCGGGGATCCACGCGTAGGGGTCGCACCAGATCGCCGCGCCGTACTCGGAGATCGCGAGGTCGAAGCTCTCGTTCGCGAACGGCGGGCGCTCCGCCGTCGGCATGCACCAGTGGGAACGGCAGGTCGAACTCGTCTTGGAGCATGCGCGCCGTGGCGAGCTGCTCGAACGAGTTGTCCAGGCCGACGGGTCGCGCCCCTCGCCGGGCGAGCCATGCGGAGATGTACCCGGTCCCGCACCCGAGCTCGACCGCGTCGAGGCCGTCCACGTCGGGCAGGACATGCCAGTCGGACTCGTGGACGCCCCAGATGCCCCAGTCGGGCTCCTCGGAGGCCCACGCGCGTCGGCCGCGCTCCACCCAGCTCGGCGCGTCCTCGTCCCACGATGCGCGGTTGCGGAGCACGTGCTCCTCGGTCATGGGTCGAACCATAGCGGCCCGGCGCCCCGACGATCAGATGCTCGGGAGCTTGAAGCCCGACTTCGCGATGACGTGGTCGCGTGACTCGGCGGCCATCCGCCGCACGGCCGGCCAGTCGACGTGGAGGAGCCGGCCGTGACGTTTCATCACGCCGGCCCGCGATCAGCACGGTGTCGACGTTCCCGGTGTCCATCCCCGCGACGACGGCGGTCGCCGGATCGTTGAGCGGCGTGACGTTGATCCGATCGGTCCGCAGCATGATGAGGTCGGCCTGCTTGCCCGGCGTCAGGGTCCCGACCTTCGCGTCGAGACCGTTCGCCTTGGCCCCGTCGATCGTGGCGCAGGCGAGCACCTCCTTCATCGTGAGCGGGGTCTTGCCCTCGGCGGTCGCCATCGCCCGCTGGAGCGCGAGCACCGAGCGCATCTGGTTGAACATGTCGCCCGGCACGTTGGTCTCGACGTCCACGCTGAGGCTGGGCGTCAGTCCCCGGTCGAGGAACTTCTGGATCGGCGGCATCCCGTGGCCCATCATCATCTCGACCGGCGAGGCCAGCGAGACCGTGCCGCCCGTGTCGACGATCATCTGGATCTCGGTGTCGTTCAGCGTGGTGCAGTGGATGTACGTCGTGTCCGGTCCGAGCAGGCCCGCCTCGCCCATCTCCTGGACCTTGCCGTCCTGGCCGTAGCTGCCGACGCCGACGTGCGTCGTGATGCGGGCGTCGGCCTCCCGCGCCAGCTTCCAGTGGTCGCGGGAGACCTCGAAGTCGGTGAACTCGGGACCCGGCGCGGCCAGGGCGAGCGTGAGCATCTGGTCCTTCGTGGAGAAGTGCTCGGTCGCGGTCCGCACGAACCACGAGGGCTGGCGCTCCTCCCACTTGCCCCACCACGGGAACCCGTAGGCGAACACGCTCCGCAGCCCGGAGTCCTTCAGCGCCTGGATCACCGCGTCGGTGTGGGCGGGGGAGCCCTGGATGTGCGACCAGTCGAGCAGCGTGGTGATCCCGGCGTCGATCGCCCCGAGGGCGGAGACGAGGTCGCCGACGTACGCGTCCTCCGGCCGGAACGCCGGCGCGAGCTTGTGCAGGACGAACGAGATGTAGCTCGACCGCCCCTCCAACGGGACGTCGGTGCCGATGTTGCGCAGCAGGCCTTCCCAGATGTGCCGATGGGTGTCGACGAACCCGGGCATGACGATCATGCCGCTCGCGTCGATCACCTCCGCGCCGTCGACCTGCAGTCCGGGGCGGACCTCGACGATCCGGTCGCCCTCGATCAACACGTCGCCGGACGGGAAGTCGCCCACGGTGGGGTCGAGGCTGAGCACGGTGCCGCCCCGGATCAGGGTCCGGTTCCGTCGGCACCACCGCGAAGTCCAGACCCGGCGGGTACAGGGCGGGGATCTCGGCCACCTTGGGGGGCCGGCTCCCGATCACACGCCGCCGGGCGCGCTTGTAGTTGCGCTTCACGAGCTCCTTGATGTCGCCGGCCTGGAACAGGACGATGCCCAGCAGGACGAGGACGCCCGACGATCATCAGTCCGTGCTCCGAGCTGAGGCCGAGGAAGGGCAGGACGACGAGGATCAGGGCGAGGAGCACGGACGCGACCACCGCTCCGAGGAACGTCGCTCGCCCGCCCGACAGCGCCGCCCCGCCGAGCACCGCCGCCGTGATGCTGTCTAGCGCATAGCTCTCGCCGATCGCGGCGTTCCCGACGCTGGACCTCGCCATCACCAGGAAGGCCGCGATCGTTGCGAACGCGGAGGACAGGATCAGCGCCCTGGCCCGGACCCACTTGGTCCGAACCCCGTTGCGCTTCGCCGATCGCTCGTCGAACCCCACGGACCTCACGCGCAGACCGGAGCCGCTGCCGTACAGCCAGGCGTCGAGGGCCGCCGCCGCGATCAGGATGACGAGGAACGAGACCGGGATCGGACCGAGCCCGCTCTTGAACGTGGACGTGAAGTCCCGGTCGATGACCCCACCCGGCGTCTCCCGCAGCGCGAGCGAGATGCCGTTCAGGATGCTGAGGGTGGCCAGGGTGGCGATGATCGAGGGGATCTTGACCCACACCACCAGCGCCGCATTGACGACCCCGACCGCCAGGCCGCCGAGGAAGATGAGCCCGACCCCACGCAACAGCTCGGCGTCCGTCGCCTCGGGACCCAGGTGGAACGAGGCGATGACGACCCCGAACGTGACCATCGCGCCGACGGACAGGTCGAGCGACCCGACGAGCAGCGCGTGGGTCTGGCCGATCGCGACGGCCGCGAGCGGAGCGGCCAGCAGGAGGACGCTCGTGAGGTTGGCCGCGTTGACGAACCCGGGGAACCGCGAGGTCGCGTAGACGAGGACCGCACCGATCATCAGGAGCTGGAGCGCGACCGGCATCCAGAGTCGGAACCGGACGATCTTGCGCCACTCGTTCACGTCGCGCGCGTCCCGCAGGACCTTGCGGAACGCGCGGCGGGCGGCGTCGGTGCGGTCGGTCACGCCGTGTCCCGGCGCGCCGCCGCCTTCGGCACGGCCGCGCCCAACGGGGATCGTCCGGCCCGCGACATCCCGGGTCCGCGCACGATCGCCTCGACGATGCGGAGCTCGTCCAGCTCGTCGCCCGGGATCTCCTCGACGATCTGACCCCGCGACATCACGAGGACGCGGTCGCAGAGCCCGGCGAGCTCGAGCGGGTCGCTCGATTTCACCAGCAGGGCCGCCCCCGCGTCGGTCCGCGAACGGAGCGCCGCGTAGATGTCGAAGCGCGATCCCACGTCGACGCCCTGCGTCGGCTCGTACGCCAAGATCACGGTCGGCTGGCGCAGGAACGTGCGGGCGACGGCGACCTTCTGCTGGTTGCCGCCCGAGAGGAACTCGACCGGTTGCTCGACCGACGGCGTGCGGATCTCGAGCCGCTCGATCAGCTCCCGGACGGTCTTGCGCTCCTGGCGCCGGCGCAGGAAGCCGAAGACGCCGAACCGCCGGAGCGACTGGACCGTGGCGTTGACCCGGACGCCCAACACCGGCATCAGCGCCTCGTGCTTGCGGTCGCCGGGCAGGAGCATGATCCCCGACCGCACGGCCTCGTGCGTCGAGATCAGCATGAGCTCCTCGTCGGCGCAGACGACCCGGCCCGCTCGCGGCGGCTGCCGGCCGGCGAGGCAGTCGAACAGCTGTGGCTGCCCGTTGCCCTCCGCCCCCGCGATCCCGACGATCTCGCCGCGCGTCAGCGTAAAGCTCACGGGTCCGAACGCCTGACCCTGCAGGCCGTCGACGACGAGCGCCTCGCCCCGAACCTCGCTCGTCGGCGCGGGCGGGGGGAACGCGGCCTCGAACTCGCGGCCGACGATGAGGTCCACGAGCTCGTGCTCGGAGATCGCCGTGGCGTCGAACGTTCCCTGGTGGCGGCCGTCCCGCAGCACGGTGACGCGGTCCGCGATCTCGAGCACCTCCGGCAGCCGGTGGCTCACGTAGACGACGCCGACGCCCCGCGCGCGGCACGCGATCAAGGTTCGGTGGAGGGCCTCGACCTCGTGCGGCCCGAGCGCCGTGGTGGGCTCGTCCAGGAGCAGGACCTTCGGGTCGGTGACGAGCGCCTTCGCGACCTCGAAGAGCTGGCGGTCGGCCAGGGTGAGCGCCCCGGCCGGGGCGTCGGGGAACAGCTCGAGGTCCAGGTCGAACTCCGCCAGCACCCGTCGCGCCCATCGCTTCCTCCGCCAGTACGGCGGGCGCTTCTCGGGCGGGGTCGACAGGTAGAGGTTGTTCTTGACCGGCTGCGCGAGGACCAGCGACGTGTCCTGGTACGCCATCGCGAGGCCCAGCTCGCGCGCTTCGGCGGGGGAGTCGCGCCGGAGCCGCTCGCCCCCGATGTGGACCGTGCCCACGTCGGGATCGACGAACCCGCTGGCGATCCCGAGGAGGGTCGACTTGCCGGACCCGTTCTCGCCGACGACGGCATGCACCTCGCCGGCGCGGCAGTCCAGGCTGACGTCCGTCAGCGCTCGGACGGCCCCGAACTGCCGGGACACTCCCGACAGTTCGAGGACCAGGTCTGGTGTCGACGACCCTCCTTCGGGATCGCTCTTCCTCATCCTTCGGGGAACATCAACGACAGCACGTCGTCCGGCACGAGGGACGTGCCCGACACCGTGGGTGTCGCCGCATCCGGGTTGCAGTCCGCCTCGGTGACCTCCCGCATCACATGCGGGACGACGATCTCGCCGGGGATCTCCGCGCCCTGCAGATGCAGCATCGCCGCGGTGACGGCCGTCCGTGACTGGAAGTTGCCGCCGGCCGAGTAGAAGATGTGGTAGTTCGGGTTGGCCCGCTCCACCCAGTCGCAGAACAACGTCTGCTCATCCGTCCGCAGCGCCACCGTCAGGTCGTCGAGCGGGATGCCCAGCTCGTCGTATGCCTGCAGGGCCGTGTTGAGCCCGTCGGCGTACTCGTACGCGTAGCCCTGGATGTCCGGCTCGGTGGACAGCATCCCGAGTACCACCTCGAGCGCGACGTCGTTCAGCCAGAACGTGTCGGCCGGGGGCTGGACCAGCTCGATCCCGTCCTCCAACGCCGGCGTGAGGCACTGCTGCCATCCGAGGGACAGGGCGTTGCCGGGCGTACCGCCCAACACGCCGATGCTTCCGGAGTCGATCCCGGTGTTGAGCACGTCGGCGAAGCTCTCGCCGAGCGCACACAGGTCCTCGCCCACGACCGCGGTGTAGTCCTCACCGGGGATGAGCGCGCCCTCCTGACCGGGGAGACCGACGTACCCCGCCGAGAACGGGATGTACGGGACGCCCGCAGCCTCGGCCTCCAAGATCGCGTCCGCGATCGCCACGCCGGCGTCGGGGTACCCGACGATGAAGTCGGCGCCACGCTGGACGAGGAACTGGATGTCACCGGCCGGAACGGCCGGGTCCGCGTCCCACAGCGCCTCCGTCGAGACGATCGTGCCGATCTCCGGGTAGGTGAGCGCCTGGAGGATCGCCTCCATGTGCGTCACGCCGCGCCACACGTTGAGGTGTCCGCCCCCGTCGGCGTAGCCCATCACGAGCTCGCCGCCGCTGCCGGTCTCGCACTCCGGCGAGTTCCAGCACTCCATCGCCTTGTCGATCGTGGCCTGGTCGAGGTCCTGGTTCGCGCGTGCGATCGAGGCCAGCACGATGTCCGGCACCTCGCCGACCGGTCCGAGCGCCTTCTCTACCAACGCCGGATCGGCGTCGGTACTCTCGCCGAACTCCGCCAACGGACCCTCGCCCGTCGCGCCGGTGGCGCCGGTCGTGCCGCCGTCGGTGTCGCCGGTCGGTCCCGCGCCGTCTCCGTCGTCGCTGCCACACGCCGCCGCCACCAGCGCCAACATGGCGACGAGGCCGATGATCCTGATCCGTTGCATGTTCCCCCTCCTGGTCGGTGACCCTGGCTATCGCGGATCGTCGTCCGTCACATCCGAGCCTCCTTCCGCGCGCGTCCCTCGCCGAGGCCGTCGATGGACGGCGTCGCCGAGCGATCCGGTCGTCTCCGCTCTCGAAGGACCTGCTCCACCGCCCGGATGATCCGGTCGCCCGAGACGAGCATGCCGCCGATGATGACGAGGCCGAACACAACGAACCGGAGCGCGGTGGGCAGGCCCATGACCCGCAGCATCTGGCTGAGCCCCGCGAGGAAGATGGCCGCGGCCCACGTGGACAGCGGGCTGGCCAGACCCCCCGGTGAGGGAGGCCCCGCCGATGACCACGGCGGCGATCGGGCCGAGGAGGTACGGAGCCCCGATCGTGGTGTTGGGGGTGTGCAGGAGCCCCGCGATCAAGATCCCGGCCACGCCGTACAGGACCGCCGCCACCACGTACGCGGAGACCTGGTTCAGGTTGACCCGGAGACCGGCGATCCACGACGCGACGGGGTTCGCGCCGACGACCTGGAACCTGCGGCCGGGCGTCGTGAACCGGAAGACGACGATCAGCACGACCGTGATGGCCACCCCGACCCAGAAGCTCCGCGTGATGCCGAGGAACTTCGCCGAGGTCCACTCGGACAGGCCCGCGGGGACCGGGGTCTGGATCGCGACGCTCGAGTAGTAGCGGTAGGCGATGCCGGTCACGATCTGACCCACCGCCAGCGTGACGATCAGTGCGTTGAGG
This sequence comes from uncultured Actinomycetes bacterium, assembly GCA_963734275.1. GTDB lineage: Bacteria > Actinomycetota > UBA4738 > UBA4738 > HRBIN12 > CAVTGO01. The sequence continues at coordinate 24,185 of CAVTGO010000005.1, read as the reverse complement.
CCGAGCCCCCCGATGAGGATGCCGTTGACGAGCCCGACGAGCGCGGCGACCAGGAGCGCGGTGCCGATCGCCGCGACGATGCGCTCGTCCGACGCGTTCCCGGCCCCGACGGTGACCACCGCGGCCAGGGTGAGGGTCCCGGGGACGCTGAGGTCGATGCCCCCGGTCATGATCACCAGCATCTGGCCGAGCGCGGTGATGGCGAGGAACGTGCCGAAGGGCGCGATCGCGGACAGGCCCGGTCCCCGCAAGGTCGCGGGCGCCCAGATCGCGGCGACGGCGACGAGCAGCGCGAGCGCGACGTACACGGGCAGGTAGCGGGACGCGACCACGAACGTGGTGAGCGCGGACGACGGGGCCTGCCGGGTGCTCATCTCGCGCCTCCGGATGCGGCGCCGACGACGAGACCGGCAGCGGCGGCGACGCGCTCCACGCGGCCGTGGCCAGGTCCCGGGCGCGCGGTACCTCCGCCTGGAGGACCCCTTCGCGCATGAGGACCCGACCGGCCGCGAACACCCAGTCCACGTTGGACGTGTCCATGCCCCAGACCACCGCCCCGATCGGGTCGTTGATCGGGAAGATGTTGGGGCGGTCGGTTCGCAGCACGACGAGGTCGGCCTGTTTTCCCGGCTCGATCGAGCCGGTGACCCCGCCGAGGCCCGCTACGCGGGCCCCCTCCACGGTCGCGAAGCGGATCACGTCCCGCGTGCTCATGAGCTTGGGCAGGCCGGCCTTGCCGGCCAGCTTGCGGTCGAACACGGTCGCGTGCTGAAGGGAGATCGTGGCTCGCATCTGGGCGAACAGGTCGCCGGGAGCCACCCGCTCGTCGTCGACGCCCAGCCCCGGCCGGATACCCCGGTCGATCAGCCCCTGGATCGGCGGCGATCCCAGGCCGCCCGCCATCTCGCTCGAAGGTGCCAGCGAGACGCGGGCGCGCGACGAAGCGATCGTGTCCAGATCGGCGTCGTCGAGCCCGGAACAGTGGACGAGGGTGATGTCGCCGTCCAAGAGTCCCTGTTCGGCCAGACGGGCGATCGCGCCCGGTGTCCGTGAACCGGCGTGGACGTGGAGGGGGGAGCCGAGGTCCCGGGCCAGTTCCCGGTCGCCCGCGATCTGGCCAGGATCGGTTCCTCCGAGCTCGGATCCGAGTGCGATCGTGGTCGAGGACCCGGCGGCGCCGGCGAGACGCGTGAGTCGCCGGGTGTCGTGATCCGCGAGATCCAGGCTGCGAGCGGTGTGGACGAACACCGTCCGCAGCCCGGCGTCGGCGTGAGCCTGGAGCGCCGCGTCCGTGGACGCATCGTCGAGGGGAAGGTCGCACCAGTCGACGACGGTGGTGATCCCCGCCTCCACCGCGCCGAGCAGGCCGATCAGGGTGGCGGCGTAGACATCCTCGGGCCCGTAGTGTCCGCCGAGGTCGCCCGTCGATACCGGCGGCTCGGCGCCCGAGCCGGCCTCGCCGAGGTTGCGGAACAGCGACCTCCATACGTGCCGATGGGTATCGACGAACCCGGGCATGACGATCGTGTCGGTCGCGTCGACCACCTCCGCGTCGCGGGCGCGGAGCCCGGGGCCGACCTCGGCCACCGTGCCGTCGTCGATCAGGACGTCGGCATCCGTGTGGTTGGCGTCTTGGCTCCGAGGGTGAGCACGCACCCGCCGCGGAGCAGGATCCTCGCGCTCACGCGTCGCTCCGGGTCTCGGCCGACTTGGACACCGTCTCGTAGATCCGGTCGGCCGACGGCATCGCGAGGTCCTCCAGCGACGCGGCGGCGGGCAGCGGGATGTGGGGGGTCGTGATGCGGACGCTCGGGCCGTCCAGGTCCCAGAACGCCTCCTCGGCGACGATCGACACGAGCTCGGCTCCCCACCCGCACAGGCGCGGGTTCTCCTCGACCGTGAAGAACCGGCCGGTCTTGGTCACCGAGTCCAGAGCGTTCGGGTGTCGAGGGGGACCAGGGAACGGACGTCGATGACCTCCGCCGAGATGCCGTCCTGCGCCAGGCGCCCGGCCGCCTCGAGCGCGCGAGGCACCATCAGCGCCAGCGCGGCGATCGTGACGTCGGTACCCTCCCGCAGGATCCTCGCCGTCCCCAGCGCGTCGACGATCTCGCCGTCGGGGACCTCGGCCTTGGTGCCCATGAGCGCCTTGTGCTCGAAGAAGATCACCGGGTCGGGGTCGCGGATCGAGGCCGCCAGCAGGCCGACCACGTCCTCGGGGGTGGAGGGGGCGACGACCTTGAGGCCGGGGATCATCATCGCCCAGTTCTCCACGCTCTGGGAGTGCTGCGCGCCGAAGCGAACCCCGCCGCCGTTCGCGGTCCGGATCACGATCGGGAAGCTCACCTGGCCATCGGTCATGTACCGGCTCTTGGCGATCTGGTTCGCGACGATGTCCCAGCACACCGCGAAGAAGTCGGAGAACATGATCTCCGCGATCACCGGCAGGCCCGTCATCGCGGCCCCCATGGCGGCGCCGAGGATCGCCTGCTCGGAGATCGGCGTGTCGCGGATGCGCTCGGGGCCGAACTCGTCGAGCAGGCCCACCGTCGTCTTGAACACGCCGCCGGCGGGCGCCGATGTCCTCGCCCAGCATCACGAGGTTCGGGTCACGCCGCATCTCCTGCGCGATGCCGTAGGCCACGGCGTCGCGGTACGTCAGTTCCGCCATCGCGGAACCTCCGTCGGCGTAGACCTCGGTCATCAGCGCCGCCTCGCCCGGCTCCTCGCCGAGCTGGGCGAACGCGGTCGCGGCGTCGATCGCCTCGGCCACCGCTTCCTGGATCGGCCTCGAGGCGCTCCTCCTCCACGCCGAGCGAGCGGAGCCGGGCGTGGTAGAGCGGGATGGGGTCGCGCTCGGCCCAGGCCTCGACCTCCACCTGCGGCCGGTATTTGCCGGGGTCGGCTCGTGAGTGGCCGCCGGACCGGTACGTGAGCGCCTCGACCAGCGTCGGCCCGCCCCCGGAGCGGGCCTTGCCGACGGCGTCGACGGCCGTGAGGTAGACGGCGTCCGGGTCGTTGCCGTCGATCAGGATCTCGTCCAGGCCGTACGCGGACGCCCGTCCCGCCGCCGGGTGCTCGACCGCGGTGACGACGTCGATCGGCGTGTACTCCATGTAGAGGTTGTTCTCGCAGACGAAGACGACGGGAGGTTCCAGACCTTCGCCATGTTGAGCGCCTCGTGGAACGCCCCGATGTTGGTGGTGCCGTCCCCGAAGAACGCGACCGCCACCTGGTCGGTCCCCCGCAGCTGCGCCGACCACGCCGCGCCGTTGGCGATGCAGAGGTGCGCTCCGATGATGGCGTACGAGCCCATCATCCCCTTCGGGGCGTCGGTGAGGTGCATCGACCCGCCCTTGCCGCCGAGGATGCCGTTCTGCCGGCCGCACAGCTCGGCCAAGGCCGCGCCGGGGTCCATGCCGCGCGCGAGCGAATGCGCGTGTCCGCGGTACGAGGCGAACGAGTAGTCGCCCGGCTGCAGGACGGCGCCGAAGCCGGTGGCGATCGCCTCCATGCCGAGCGAGAGGTGCGTCGTCCCCTTCACCAGGTTCTGGAGGAACAGGTCGTGGGCACGCTTGCCGAACGCCCGCAGCTGGTTGAGCGTGCGGTACATGCTCGAGCCGGACGTCCAGGTCGATGTCGGCCTGTCGCGAGCGCGTCGTCGACGGGCTTCGGGAGCCGCGGCTCCCGCAGCGCGTAGTCGTGCCGCGGATCAGTAGGCATTCGCGACCATCAGCTCCTCGCACGGGAACAGGGTGATGACCTTGCAGCCGTCGGCCGTGACCACGAGCTCCTCCTCGATCCGCGCAGCGGACCGGCCGTCCGCGGCCGGGGCGTAGGTCTCGAGGGCGAACAGCATCCCTTCCTGGATCTCCACCGGCGATTCGAGCGAGTTCAGCCGGCTGATGATCGGGCGTTCGTGGAGACCGACGCCGACGCCGTGGCCGAACTGCAGCCCGAAGGCGTCCATCTCGTCCTGGAACCCGAACTCCTCGGCCCGCGGCCACACCTTGGCGATCTGGTCGGTCGTCGCCCCGGGCCGCACGACGTCGATCGCCGCGTCCATCCACTCACGCGACTGCTTGAAAGCGTCGCGCTGGGCCTGCGTGGCGCGGCCGACGACGAAGGTGCGGTAGTAGCAGGTGCGGTAGCCGTTGAAGACGTGGATGATGTCGAAGTACGCCTGGTCGCCGGGCCGGATGAGCCGGTCGCTGAACACGTGGGGATGCGGGCTGCAGCGCTCGCCGGCGATCGAGTTGATCGCCTCGACGAACTCCGAGCCCATCCCGAACAGGCGGGCGTGGGCCATCCCCACCACGTCCGACTCGCGGACCCCGGGCTTCAGCATCTCGAAGATGTCCTGGTAGACGCCGTCGACCATCGCGCACGCCTGCGTCAGCAGGACGATCTCGTCCGGGCTCTTGATCTCGCGGGCGCGCATCATCGCCTGCTGCCCGTCGACGACGGCCAGCCCGCCGGCCTGAAGCGCAAGGAACACGGCGGTCTCGGCCAGGTCGACGCCGAGCTTGTCCCCGCCGACGCCGTCCTCCTCGAGCGCGGCCTTGATCTCCCGCACGGCGCGGGCGTGCAGGCCGGTCTCGGGTCCGATCGCGCCCTGCAGCCCCGTGTTGCCGCCGATCGAGTTCTCCGTGTCGTACATGTGCGGGAGCTGCAGGCGGTGCGCCTTGGCCGCCGAGCCGAAGTCCCAGATCCGCGGCCGCCCCTCGCGCGTCACCAGCGCCCAGCGCTCGCCCTTGTTGAAGGCCCAGTAGCCGATCTGCGTAGCGGTCGCGTAGCGGATGTTGGACGTCTCGAACAGGAGCACGGCGCCGAGGTCGAACTCCTCGAGCATCGTCCGGACCCGGCCCAGTCGGTACTGGCGCAGGCGCTCGAAGTCGACCCGCATCTCCCAGTCGACGCCCATGATCCCCGGTGCCGGGGCGGTCGCTACGGGGAACTCGTCCATGCCGTCTCCTCGCTCCTTCAGGTCGTGGTCTCGTCGGCGAGCGCGGTCTCCAGGTAGGTCCAGTCGCGGGCGAAGCGGTACGAGTGGCGGGGCGGCGGCTGCGGTGCCTGCGTCTCCAGCCACCGGACGCGACCCTCGCCGACGCAGCGGAACGCGTGGACGCACCCGACCCCGGCCCACGCCACGTCCCCCGGGCCGAGGTGGTAGGTGGCGTCGTCGAAGTCGGCCTCCACCTCGCCCTCGAGGATCAGGTAGGTCTCCTCGAGCGGGTGGTCGTGGGCGCCGGCGAACCCGCCCGGCTCGTACTGGACCATGAACATCGTGGACAGGTCCGCGCCGAGGTCCGAGTCCACCATCATCTTCACGGTGATGCCGCTGTAGACCAGCAGAGCCGTCCGCATGCTCGCGCTCACCGCCAGCCGGTCCTGCGTCTGCATCGCGGGGTCCATCGACTCGGCGTCGATGTGGCCGAACGATCGCGTGCGCGGGTCGCGGACGTCGATCGCGGCGGGCCGGCCCGGTCTCGAGCGCCGGCGGGAACCGCGTGTCGAACCCGAACCGCTCGCGGGGAAGCGGCGCCTTCATCTCGGCGAAGCTCGCGACGTCGTCCGACGTGTTGCGGAAGGCGTGGGTCACGCCGACGCGGCAGGAGCCCGTAGTCGCCGGCGACGAGCTCGACGCTGCCCTCGGGCGTGTCGACGGTCAGCGACCCATCGATCACATAGACCGACTCCTCGAACGAATGGACGTGCGCGTCGACGTGCCCGCCGGCGTCCAGCCGCGCGAGCCGGAACCCCATCTGGACCGACCCGCCCGGTTCGTCGACGACGGCTGTCGCCGGTGTAGCCCTTGCTCCGGCCCTCGAACTCGACCGGCGTGCGGTGGTCGAGGTCGGCCGCGAGCTTCACGATGTGGGCCGACATCAGGCCGGCTCTCCCCGCAGGAACACGGCGATCGCGCTGAGGTCGCGTCCCCCGAACCCGTTCGCGATCGCGTCGCCGACGATCTGGCGCGAGGTTGACGCCTGACGGAGCGGGGCGCCCACGCGCTCGCCGAGCCCCAGGATCAGGTCGAGGTCCTTGGCGACGAGGTCGATGCTGAAGGCCACGGGCGTGCCGTCGGGGTCCTCGTACGCCGCGCGCTTGTACTGCACGAACGGCGCCCCGCCGGCCCCGCTCGCGAACACTTCGTAGGCGGCCTTGCGATCCACGCCGGCGCGCTCCGCGAGGACGAGCGCCTCGGACAGCGCCAGGTTCAACCCCAGGACCAGGTCGTTGACCGCCAGCTTCGTCGCAGCGCCCGCTCCGCGGCCGCCGACGTGGATCACCTTGGAGGCCAGGGCGTCGAGCACCGGCCGGACGCGTTCGATCAGGGCCGCGTCGCCCCCGGCCATGATCGTGAGCGTGCCGGCCTCGACCGTGCTCACGCTGCCCGAGACCGGACAGTCGAGGAACCCGGCGCCGGTCTCGTCGACCGCCGCGCCCACGCGCTCGACCGTGCGCGGGTCGATCGTGCTGGCGTCGACCGCGATCGGATCCGGCGGCGATGCCGTGCACGATGCCCTCAGCGCCGAGGTACACGTCCTCGACGGCCGCGTCGTCGGCGAGGCTGCTGAGCACGACGTCCGCCTTGGAGGCGGCCTCGGCCGGCGAGGTCGCCACCGCGACCCCCAGGTCCTCGCCCAGGCGCTCGGCCTTCGCGGCGTCGCGGTTCCACAGGACGGTGTCGAATCCGGCACGGCTGATGGTGGCCGCCATCGCGCCCCCCATCCGACCCGTACCGATCACCGCAACCCTTGACGGCTTCGCCCTCACCGTTCAGCGACACTACACATCTCGCCCGAGCTTCGCCAGCCAGTCCCCGGGACCTGCCCCACGACCGATCAGCCACCCTGCACACGGGGTCCCTCATCTAGTAGTGTCGCTGGCGCTGCCGAGCGAGGAGCTGTTCGATATGGCCGAGGGGCTGGTGGTGGTCGTGGGTGGCACCGCCGGTCTGGGCCGGCAGGTGGCGGCGCACTACCAGGGACAGGGCCGTCCGGTGATCGTCACCGGCCGCGACGCCGACCGAGCGAGGGCCGTCGCCGACGAGATCGGGACAGGGGTCGCCGGCATCGGCTTCGACCTCAGCCAGCCGGACACCATCGCCGACGCGCTGGCAGACGTCGGGCCCGTGTCCCGCCTCGTGCTGGCCGCGATCGCCCGGGACAACAACCCGGTGCGCGAGTACAAGATCTCCGAGGCGATCGAGCTCACGACGATGAAACTCGTGGGGTACACCGAGACGATCCACACGTTGCTCGACCGACTCTCGGACGACTCGTCCGTAGTCCTGTTCGGCGGCCGGGCGAAGGATCGTCCGTATCCAGGATCCACCACGGTGACCACCGTCAACGGAGGGATCAGCAGCCTCATCTCGACGCTGGCGATCGAGCTCGCGCCGATCAGGTTCAACGCGATCCACCCCGGCATCACCGGCGACAGCCCGTTCTGGTCCGGCAAGCCCTTGGAGCATGTGGTGGCGCGGACGCCCACCAAGCGCCTCGCCACCATGGCGGATGTGGTCGACGCCACCGTTTTCCTGCTCGAGAATCCTGCGATGAACGGCGAGAACCTCTACGTGGACGGCGGCTGGATGTTGATGTGATGCAGGACGCCAAGGGAGATCCGAAGCTGCTCGACGGGATCGGCAGTCGCCTCCGCGAGGAGCGGGTCCGCGCGGGGATCAGCCAGCGCGAGCTGGCGCGACGACTCGGGCTCTCGGCCAGCTTGATCTCCCAGCTCGAGAGCGGGCAGTCGCGGCCCTCGGTCGGCACGCTGTACTCGATCGTCACCGAGCTGGGTGTCTCGCTCGACCGGGTGATCAGGGGTGCGGACTTCCCGGAGACCAACGGTCCCGATGGGGACGGCCGGGCCGAGCGCTCTCCGGTCGTGCATCCGGGGGAGCGGGCGACGATCGACCTCGACTCCGGTGTCCGCTGGGAGGAGCTCGCCGCCGACCGGGAGGATGGCATCGACTTCCTCGAGGCCATCTACGAGGTGGGCGGAGCGTCCACACCCGATCAGTCGCTGATGCGCCACCACGGCCGGGAGTACGGCTACGTCATGAGCGGCACGCTCCACATCCAGATCGGGTTCCAGACGTACGTGTTGGGTCCCGGCGACTCGATCGCCTTCGACTCGACGACGCCGCACCGGTTCTTCAACGAGGGCGACGTGCCCGTCCACGCGATCTGGTTCGTGGTGGGACGCGAGGCCGGCCGGCGCGAGCCCGAGTAACGCCGCCTCGCCGGAGCCGCTACACGAGCCGAGCTCGATAGATCATCCAGGCGCTCGGCACCCCTCGTTCCCCGAACGCGAGCGACACGGCGAGCGCGGGCGGATCCGCCTCGCACGCCGTCTCCGTCTCGGCATCGCACACATCGGTGCCAGCGCCCCCATCCGCCGAGTCGGGCGATCCGTCATCGAACCCGTCGGACCACCCCCCGAACAACACGTCATCGCCCGCCAGGCCGGACAGCTGGTCGGCGCCGTCGGTGCCCTCGATGGTGTTCGGGCCAGCGTCGCCCGTGATGACGTCGTCGAAGAAGGTCCCGATGATGTCCTCGAAGTTCGCGAGCGTGTCCCCCTCCGACGTGGTCCCTGCTCCAAGGTCGATCGTCACCCCGGCGGACAGATCGAGGTGGCCGACGATGTCGGTCCCCGCGCCGCCATCGAGGTCGTCGGCCCCGTCGCTCCCGTCGACGAGGTCGTCGCCACCACCGGCGTCGACGGTGTCGTCCCCTTCCTGGAGCCCGACGAAGTCATTGTCTCCGTCGTCGCCGACCATGACGTCGTCCCCTGGGGTTCCGTTCGAACCCTCGATGCTGACGAGCGTGTCCGAGCCGTTGCCTGTGAGCGTCCCCGCCACGAGGTCGACGGTCAGCGGGCCGGTCAGCGATGGGAGCCCGTAGATGTCGGTGAGGAACCAGTCGGCGAGGAAGTCGGGCCCGTCACCACCATCGATCTGGTCGTCACCGGCTCCGCCGGCCATCGCGTCCTCGCCGCCGAGGGCGTTGATGACGTCGTTCCCGTCGGCCCCGAAGATCACCTCGAAGGGTAGGTCAGACCCGATCAGGACGTCGTCGTGGGAGCTGCCGATCAGCCACTCGATGTTCACGATCTCATCGCTGCCCTCGCCGGTGGCGGTTCCGGCGCCGAGGTCGGCCTGGATGCCGTTGGCGGCGTCGAGGTAGATGAGCTCGTCGCTGGCTCGGTCATCCGTCTGAGGCCCACCGTTCACGAAGTCGTTGCCCGGACCGGGGATGATCTGGTTGAAGAAGCCCACGCCGCCGATGAGTCGGTCGTCGCCTCCCTCACCGAAGAGCACGTCGATGCCATCGCCGCCCTTCACGACGTCGTTCCCAGACCCGGCACAGATCAGGTCACCGCGATCTCGACCGCGGATGGTGTCTGACCCGCCGAGGCCGACGATGACGTCCTTCCGATCCGTGCCGACGATGACGTCCGCTCGGTTCGTCCCGACGATCGTGGCCCGCACGCCGTCGCAACGCGGCGCGGCGGCGGATGCCGACGGGATCAGGATGCCTCCGACGAGGATCATGACCGGGACGAGCGTGAGGCCACGCGAGAGCCGCGACATGTGTTCTCTCCCTCCCTGAGGATGCGGCCGAACCTATGCCGATGATCACTGCATCGCAAGTCCACGGCGGGGCGCGCGTCCGGCGCGAGAGCACCCGATCCCTCGGCAGGCCGCCCGGTTGCGCTCGACCTGGCCCTCGCCGACGGGGCGGACGATACTGCGAGGTTCAGTCGGACGGAGGTGGGCTGTGATCGCACGGATCTGGTTCGGACGCACGAATGCCGAGGACTACGACGCGTACCTCGAATACCTCGAGGAGAGTGGGGTCGCCGCGCTCAAGGAGACGGCGGGTAACCGCGGCGTGATGGTGCTCCGGCGTCTCGACGGCGACGAGGCCGAGTTCGGCGTGATCTCGTTCTGGGACTCGTTCGACGACGTGAAGGCGTTCGCCGGTGAGGACAATGACAAGGCGAGGTACTTCCCCGACGATAAGCGTTACCTGCTCGGGTTCACCGAGAGGCTGAAGCACTTCGAGGTCGCCCGAGAGCGGTGAGATTAGGCCTGCCCGATATCGAGGTGCTCCAGGGCGAGGGCGAAGGCGCGCTGCGGGAGGTCGTCCAAACCCTCGAACTCGGAGTGGGTCGAGGCGGAAACGGTGTCGAGCTCCTCGCCGTCATCGTCGAGCACGGTGATGGTCACGAGTACATCCATACCCAGCATGATCCAACGGGCGAGGCGCGTTGTCTGTGAACTGGGTCACACCCAGGCCGGTAGGGTGACGGGTCATGGAATCAGCTGCCGGGAGCAGCTTCGTCCCCGAGCTCCAGCGCTGGGGACGAGGGCATCGTCGGGACTTCCCGTGGCGACGAGACGAGAGATCCCTTCCAGGTCCTCGTAGCGGAGGTGCTGCTCCAACGCTCCCGGGGTCGGACCGTCGCGGGCGTGTTCGAGGAGTTCGTCAGGCGGTGGCCGGATGCGCCCGCGCTGACTCGAGCACGGGTCGGTTCGATTCAGTCGGTCGATCCGGCCTCTCGGCCTGGTCAGACGTGCGGAGACGCTGAAGGCGCTTGCTGTGGCTGTCGTCGAGCTTGGCGGCGTGCCGAGAACGCTCGACGGACTGCTTGCGCTTCCCGGGGTTGGTACGTACGCAGCCTCCGCAACCTTGGTCGTCGCGTTCGGGCGTCGGCAGGCCACGGTGGATGGAGTGACGGCGCGCGTATACCGCCGGTACTTCGGGCTGGAGGGCGAGCTGCCGGCCTCGACCGACCGAGTCCTCTGGGCGGTCGTCGATCGTGTGACCCCGCGGACCGGCGTGAGGGAGTGGAACTGGGCGGTGCTCGATCTCGCGGCGACGGTTTGCCTCCCTGGTCGCCCGAGGTGCGAGAGCTGTCCGCTGGCAGCGGATTGCCGCTGGTCGAACGGGGTGCGGGCGGCTGTCTGAGTGGGGTGCTAGGCTCCGCCCGTCGGAATCACAGCCGTGTCATTCCTTCCCAGCACGGCCCGAGTAGGGAGGATCCGAGTGCGCGAGCGGCCCCGTCAACCGGGCTCGGCGGGGAAGGTCGTCGAGTTGTTCGCGGGTGTCGGCGGGTTCCGTCTCGGTCTGGAGCCGGCGGGCTGGGAGGTCGTCTGGGCCAACCAGTGGGAGCCCTCGACGAAGGCTCAGCACGCGTTCGACTGCTACGTCGAGCCACTTCGACAGCGGGGTCCACGTCAACGAGGACATCGGCTGTCGTTCTCGATCGAGATCGAGGCCGGCGAGCGCGAGCCGATCCCAGACCACGACCTGCTCGTCGGGGGATTCCCGTGCCAGGACTATTCGGTCGCGAAGACGCTTAACCAGGCGCACGGGATCGAGGGGAAGAAGGGCGTCCTCTGGTGGTCGATCTACCGGATCCTCGAAGACGAAGCGTCCGCGACTCGTCTTCCTCGAGAACGTCGACCGCCTGCTGAAGTCGCCTGCCACGCAGCGAGGGCGCGACTTCGCGATCATCCTCGCGTGCCTGTCCGACCTCGGATACCTCGTCGAGTGGCGGGTCGTGAACGCTGCCGACTACGGATTCCCGCAGCGACGGCGAAGGGTCTTCATCGTCGCGCATCTCATCGCCGATCGCTCGATCCGACTCTGGGATGGACCGATCCCTTGGCTCCTACAAGACGGCGCTCTTGCGTCCGCCCTCCCGGTCAATGCCGACGACGCGAGCATCGTGAGTCTCGAAGGTGCGGATGTACCGACGTTGGAGCTCAAGGGTCACCCCGCCCAGATCACTCAGGATTTCGGCTGGGGTCGAATGGCTACGCCGTTCCGGGTGAGTGGCGTGATGTGGGACCGACAGGTCTGGACCCGTGATGTCAAGGCGGACTTCGATGGACGGCGGTCAGTCCTCGCCGATGTGCTCGAGCCTGAAGACGAGATTCCGGATGAGTTCTTCGTCCCGAAGGCAAGGCTTCCTCAGTGGAAGTACCTGAAGGGAGCCAAGCATCAGGAACGGGTGTCGAAGAACGGTCACCGTTACGAGTACTCGGAAGGGGCGATAGCCTTTCCCGACGCAATCAACCAACCCGCGCGGACGATTCTCACGGGCGAAGGCGGGTCTACTCCCTCGAGGTTCAAGCACATCATCAGGACCGAAGGTGGGCGCTACCGGCGGCTGACACCATTGGAGCTCGAACGACTGAACGGCTTCCCGGACAATTGGACCGATACAGGGATGCCTGATGGCCGCCGCGCCTTCATAATGGGGAACGCGTTGGTTGTCGGGCCGGTCGAGCGAGTCGGGGATCCAACTCGCGAAGGGGTCACTAGCGGCGCCACTTGCCGCAGTCCCCTCCTTGTCAGGCTGACGCCAGGATCTCCTGCACGAAACGCTTGTTGAGCCAGAAACTCTTCCTGGTCTGAGAGCCGCCCCCCGGTGTGCTTTCACGGTCCATGGAGTCGCGCGCGTGCGGTCGCACGTGGATTGCGTGAGTCTGGCTTTCAGGAGGAAGGGAACCCGCCTTCCCGGACGCGACAAGGTTGTGGAACATCGTCCACTCTTCCTCGATGACCTCTAGTTGTCCAGCTGTCGGTCGCCAATAGAGGGGCTCCACAATTACGCACTCGGTTTGCGGAGTCGACCTGAGGGGTGCCGTTACTGGCGCTATGAGCATGTGCTCAACATACGAGAGAAGGGCGCTGTCCTCCCAAGACTCATCAACCAGTTCGGCATGGACAAACGTCGGAAACGAGACTGCTTCGTACGGGAGAAGGCCGGGTGCGATTCGGGGTGTTCGGATTGTTGGCCCGACGAGTGCGAACTCTACAGGTGCCAAAGAAGAGGACGCCATGATTCCCTTCCTAACAACCTTAGCTGCGTAGTTCTTCGCTCTGCTCGGCCTGATGCCCAGCTCAATGCTCGCGTCGCCCACACTTCGACCGACGAACCCGTGAAAGCTTCGCAAGAGGTGACGGAGGTTGACGCTCTCCGCGATCTCCTTAGTCCCGAGCGGCTTTGAAAGTGGCTCCACGTACAATCCGAACGTGAAGGACGGCTTGAGAGCAAACGCTCGCGACTTCGCGAGTTGATCGCTGAACGGCTGTGATCGAAGCACAGAGGAGTTGGCACCCTTCGTACAAGGCCCGAGGATGCGACCATCGGCCTCAGTTAGTTCGTGAGCGAGTCCGCCCAGCACCTTCACGTGCACGGCTTCCCAATCCCGTCTGATCTGGCTCTCGATCTCGTCATGCGGCGTCCAAATGACGACCGAATGGATCGGGAAGTCTGCCTTCGATTGGTTCGCGAGGTGCTCGAAGAAGACGAACAGTATCCGCAACTTCTTGCGGACACTCGCGGTCTTCCAAACTTCACCGGACAGAGCAACGAAGTCGATGAGCGAGATGACCGTCCGCTCCTTGATTCGCAGCCGTCTCGCCCCTTGCACGAGCGGGATTGTCTTCAGCTCAATGCCTGCGGCGGGGAAGTCAGGGCCTGGGTTCGGATTAGGCGGAATTCCAAACCATGCCTCGACGGCATGACCGACCTCCTGGCGTCCTCGACGCGGATCAGTTGCCGTGAACTTCCCGCCTGGGATGTCCCCGAGCAGCATGCTTTCAAGCTGGAGAGCCCGCGCGAGAATCTCCTCTTCACTAGCGCTGCGATAGTCGAAGCCCTCCAAAGCTCCTCCTCGTCGCGAGACAGAAGCGTAGGCCGATCGCGTTTCTCCCACATCGGGCTGTCCCTGGAGAGCTCGGTGCTACCCTCACCCCCGATGACCAGCGAGAACGATGCTCGGGGCGCCCTCGAGCGCGAGCTCTACTGGGCCGAGGAGGCCACGCCGCGGTCCCGCATGGACACCGCCGAGGTTCGCGACGCGCTCCACGACTTCGCGATGCTCATGCGCGACGACGAGAAGGCGCTCATCCCACGCGGCGAACCGAACCTCGCGTCCCGCTCGAAGTGGCGGCGACGACTGAAGTTCCGGCTCTTCCGCCTGTTCAGACCGATCTCCTGGCGCTACGACCGCCTGTTGGCCGACCTCGGCGAGCTGAACGCGGCGCTCGCGGACCGGGTGGCGGTCCTCGAGGCCGAGGTGGCGCGCCTGAGACAGGAGCGGGGCGAGTGAATCGCGGTGGTCCACCCGCAGACGCCGTTCGTTGCCGGCGGCGCGGAGACGCACACCGAGGCGCTCGTCCGCGCCCTGAAGACTGCCGGGCACGAGGCCGAGGAGGTCGTGGTCGCGGGCAAGTGGTACCCGGCGACCGAGCTGGTCCACCAGATGGCGGTCTGGCGCGCGCTCGACCTATCCGAGTCCAACGGCCTGCCGATCGACATGGTGATCGCGCTGAAGTTCCCCGCATACCTCGTGCCGCACGAGCGCAAGGTGGTCTGGCTGATCACCAGCACCGCAGCGCGTACGAGCTGTGGGACCACCCGGAGTTCGCCGACCTGTCGAAGCAGGTCGAGGGGCCGGCCGTCCGCGACATGGTGCAGCAGAGCGACCGGGTCGCCCTCGGCGAGGCCAAGCGCATCTTCACGAACTCGGCCAACGTGCAGGAGCGGCTCTGGAACTCGAACCGGCTGAGCTCCGAGGTGCTCTACCACCCGAGCCCGATCGTCGAGGCGCTCCTGCCGATGGAGCCCGGCCCGTACGGCGAGCGATCGTGTTCCCGAGCCGCCTCGAGGCCCTGAAGCGCCAGCCCCTCGTGGTCGAGGCGATGCGGCACACCAAGACCGACGTGCGGCTCGTGCTGGTCGGCGGCGGGCCCGACGAGCCGGTCAGATCCGGGCGCGCCTACCGCGGAACTCCCCAACAGGTGGCGCTCGTCGCGCTGCCCGCGCTGGCGACCGTGCTGCTCTTCCCCGCGATCATCGGGACCGGCATCCTCACCCCTGAACGCCCGGATGCGCGATCGAGCCTTCTGGCTGACCCTGGCAGCGCTCGCTCTGCTTCTCGTCGTCCTCGTCGTCACTCTCTCGATCAACGTGCCCATCAACCTCGCCGAAGGTGATTGGAGCGTCTCAGCTCCGCCGGTCGACTGGGCCACGACACGGGACCGATGGCAGATCGGGCATGCCGTGCGAACCGCTGCCGCGCTCCTCGTTCAGCTCACTCGCCTTCGCTGCTCAGGGACCACGCAGACCCTTGGGCACGTCCCGATGAGCGACCCGAACGCCCGCGTCGACCTGATCGTCATCGGGACTCGCCCTCAGCGGGCCTATCCTCAGGGATTCCCCGCGCGAACGCGATGGCGCAGGCGCGCAGCATCCCGTTCGTACATCGCCGCTGGGCGACGAAGTCGGCGCGACCTGTCTCGTCTCGTTCGCCTTCACCGATAACCACGGTGCCGTCGATCGGAAGGGCATCGAATGCCTTTCTCATCGCATCCACCGCCGCCTGATCTGCGGCCTTTTCATCGCCGCGACCGGTTAAGCGGGCGCAACTCAAGGCGGTCGCTTCAGTGACTCGGATCGCTCTAGAGCTAGATTTCGGTCCACGTTTGCCTCCCCTCGATTAAGGCGTCGATGAGTTTAAAGGCTTTCTTGGCAACCACGCCGGTCTTAGCAGCGTCCTTCTCATTGTACCCGACATTGCCGTTATTGCGAGGCTGTTGCGGCGAATAAGTCCAAAGGGCACCGGCTCAGAGACGTGTGTCTTCAGCGCGATAAGCAGTCGGATGATCGGGCATCAATAACAGACGCCAATCTTTTCTGTGCGCCATGCCTTTGAGCACCGTGCCCACAACCTTTTCATCGAAGTCTTCTAGAGCCTGAATTTTTTTCTCGACATCGCCCATATGGCCGGCTTCGTCGGGGTCGCTCAACGTGAATAAAAACAAAGTCGTTCTTATCGAGCGACTTGACGCCATACTCCACCTTTACCGCGATAATTCGTGTCCAGAAAACCGGTGATTCCCGGCACATCGATGTGCTCGTAGGCCGGCGTATACGCCAAGGCCGTGGATGATATCGACCGCGGAGATGACGCCGCCTTTAATCCCGAAGCGTTTCGTCAAAGGCGGCAGCACCGGCGCCCGCCCCTGTCCCCATAACCAGATACTGGTTGCCCGTCGTTGCCCCTGGGCTTGTCGCGTTTTATTGACCGGATGATCGGCGAGAATCGCCTGAGAATCACCATAAGCTTAAGCAATTGCTCGGCGCCATCGCCTTTTGGCATATACCCGGAGATCTTCTGATCGGTGATATCGTGCGGCGGCGTCGTTTCCACTTTTCTTGGCCGTCGCGCCAGACCATCAAGTGACGATAGCTGACACCGGGAAAGAACTCGATGCCGTCGCCACCGAGCGTGGCGGCGATGTCGCGGATGATTTCACGAGCTTCTTCGGTAGTAATATGCCCCGAGGTAAAGTCCTCCATGATGGTTTCAGGACCGCTGCCGCCGAAGGTGACCAAATTACATCGGAAAGGGATGTCCTTAGGTCCGAGCGTACCCCCATGCTTGCGGCTTCCAGAGGCGACCGGCCGGTATGATACACCGCAGGATCATAGCCCATGATACTCATGTTGCCGACATCGCTGCCGGGCGGGAAACCTTTTGGAATCACATGAGCCAAACCAAAAACACCGCGCGTCGCAAGCCAATCCATATTGGGTGTCCTGGCAGCCTCAAGAGGAGTTTTGCCGCCAAGCACCTCGAGCCGGATAATTGCCATGCCGTCGCCTTGTGCGCGAGACCTGCCAGGCCGGAATGTCCGAGAAGCCGGCGTAGCGGATCTTGCCCGCCCTGATCAGCTCGTCGCAGGCATCGACGACTTCGGCGGCCTGCACGCCGTCCTCCAGCCCATCGACGAAAAGGAGGTCGAGGTAGTCGACGCCCAGTTGGCCGAGGCGCTCCTCGACCGAGCTGACGAAGCGGAAGTGAAAGGTCCCGCCGCGGCGCGAATGGCTCGTCGAGGGCAGCAGGCGATGGTTGGCGGCGAGGACGATCTCGTCGCGGCGTTCGCGGACGAGGGCGAGCATCATCTCCTCGAGCCGGTCGCCTTCGAAATAGTTGGTCGTCTCGATGAAATTGCCGCCGCGCGTCAGGTAAAGGTCGAGCATTTCCTGCAGGCTGTCGGTCGACAGGTCGCGGTCGATGCCGCCGAAATCGGCGGCTTCGAGCGCCAGCGGCGAAACCCAGAGGTCCGAGTTGCCCAGCCTTCGGCGGTCGTGCAGCTGCGAGCCGGGCAAGGGATGGCGAGTCGAGGCGGCCGCATGCGGGCGCGGCGCCGTGCCGTGCTCGACCAGGTTGACGAACTGCTTGGCCGCGGCGGCGCGGCTCAGCCGCCCATCGCCGAAAGTCTCGTCCATGGCGACGATGAACAGCACGCCGATCGTCATGAGCTGGAGAAAATAGGGGTCGGTCTCGGCCGTCGCGAGCCCGCGCATCATGTTCTCGCGTTCTTCAATGAACGGGACGAAATGCTCGCGGTAGAGCGCCTTGCCGGTCTCCAGGTCCGAGAACAGCGCGGTGGTGAACAGCGGAAACAGCCGCTTCATCACACCCATCTGCCGCTGCACGCCGGCCACGGCGACCTCGCTCGTCAGATCGCGCGAGGAGCCCTGGTAGACCGAGGCGCGGCTCTTCATCTCGCGCAGTTCCTTGAACAGCGGCCCGATCACCGCTTCCTGGAACAGCGCTTCCTTGGAGCCGAAGTGCTCGAACAGGGTCGCCGGGTTGATGTCGGCCGCCTTGGCGATCTCGCGCGTGCTGACGCCGTGCAGGCTCGATCGCGAGAAAGCCTCCTGCGCGGCCCGCAGGATCTGCTGCTTGCGCTCGTCGGCCGACAGGTAGGCGCGGCGTCGCGGGCGCGAGGTCTGGGCCGCGGCGGCCGCCTCGGCGCCATCGTCTTCTGCCACCAGGTCATTGGCGGCCGTGGCTGCGAGGCCTTCGGTTGGGCGCTCTTTCAAGGTCTTCTCCCGCATCCCTTCGACGGGAATCCGGAACTCACAATAAACCGACCGATTGATTTCTGCAATCGACCGGTTAGTTTTTGTTGCAAGAACGGTTTGGGATGGGTTGCCAAGGTCTGGCGCGCCGCAAGCAGCCGGTCGAGCGAAAGGAAATCACGCATGAGCGATCTCAAGAGAGTATGGCCCCTGGGCGGTGATCACCGGTGGCTCCAGGGAATTGGGCTTCGGCCTGGCACGAGCTGGCGGATGCCGGCAGCAAATCGTCTGATCGCGCGCAAGCTCGAGGCGCTCGAAGAGACGGCCAGGTGGATTCGCGAAAAGCACGGCGTCGAGGTGCGCACCGGCTCGATCGACCTCGCCGATTACGACGCGATCGAGCAGGCGCGCAAGCTCACCGACGACATCGAGGTCGGCTTCCTATTCTACAACGCCGGCGCCAACAAGATCCGCGGCAACTTCATCGACCTCGACAAGCAGGCCTACCGCGACCTGATCGGCATCAACGTGATCAATCAGGCCGATTTCCTGCACCACTACGGCGCGCTGATGAAGCCGCGCGGTCGCGGCGGGGATCATCATGACCGGATCGACCGCGAGCTATCTCGGTTCGGTGACGCTGGCGACCTATTGCGGCGTCAAGGCGTTCAGCCGGCTGTGGACCGAAGCGATCTGGGCCGAATGCGCGCCGATGGGCATCGACGTGATGCACTTGGTCATCAACTTCACCGCGACGCCTTACATGGCGCGCGCCGGCTATGTATATCACCAAGGCGCAGTCGCCCGACGACGTCGCCAGGAGGCGTTCGACGCGCTCGGCAAGGAGCCCGTCGACATCATGGGCGGCGAGGCGGCGAGGGAGATGATGGCGCCCGCAACGGCATCGAGAATCGCGGCGCCCTGATCGCCACGATCGCGACGCCGCGGCGCGAGGACGGGCCGCGGGCGACCTGATCCCGCAAAGGGGGCGAAGCGCGGCAAATCGGGAGAGCGGGGTGAAGGGCGGTCACGAATTCCGGGAGAACTCGGCGGGCGCTGTTCGCGGCCACGCTCGGCCTCGCGTCGGGGACCTCGGCCTCACCCCATCTCGACCGCCAGCCTCTTCGCCCCGGCGCTCATCGCCGAATTCGGCTGGGCCCGGGCAGAG
The DNA here is from genome assembly GCA_963734275.1 of uncultured Actinomycetes bacterium. Taxonomy (GTDB): domain Bacteria; phylum Actinomycetota; class UBA4738; order UBA4738; family HRBIN12; genus CAVTGO01. The sequence goes on along the minus strand of CAVTGO010000005.1, from coordinate 5,107 downwards.
TTCGCGCTGATCGGCACGCTCGGGATGGCCCAGATCCTGATCGTGCCCTTCGTCGGCTGGCTGACCGATCTGTTCGGGGTGAAGCGGATCACCGTGATCGGCATCGTCTGCCTGCCGTTCGCCAAGTTCGCCTGCAGCATGATGAACGGCAGCCTGGCGGTCTATTTCGCGCTCGTCTTCTTGCAGCTGACGATCGGCACGACCAATTCGGCGCTGGTCTACACGCGGCTGGTGTCGCTGAACTTCAAGGAAGCGCGCGGCCTGGCGCTATCGATCGTGGCCAGCGGCGGCGCGTTCCTGCTGGTGTTCGCGGTGCCCGCGCTCAACTGGCTGATCGACACGCACGGCTGGCGGGCCGGCTTCGTCGCGCTGGGCGCCTTCACCGCGATCTCGGGAGTCGTGGTCCTGGTCATGATCCCGAAGCAGGAGCAGCGCGCGCCCGACGCGGCGACGCCTCCGCGCGGGCGGGTCAACTGGGGGACTACCGGCAGATCTCGCGCAGCTCGTTCTTCTGGTTGCTCGCTGGCGGGCTGGCGCTGTGCAACGGGACCCATGTGCTGACCGGCTCGCAGTTCAAGCTGGTGCTGATGGAGCAGCAGATCGGCTCGGCGGCGGCTTCCTGGCTGATCTCGCTCTACGGCGTGACGGTCATGTGCGGGCGCTTCCTCTGCGGCTTCTCGGTGGACCGGCTGCCGCCGAACATCGTGGCGGCGGTCGCGCTCGGCCTGCCGACGATCGGGCTGTTCCTGATGGCGTCGCCGCTCGATGCGCTGCCGGTGGTCACGCTGGCGATCGTGCTGATGGGCCTCGCCCAGGGGGCCGAGATCGACCTCATGGCCTATCTCGCCGCGCGTCATTTCGAAAGCCGGGTCTACGGCAGTGTGGTCGGGCTGATTTCCGCGGGAATGACGCTGAGTTCTACCCTCGGGGCGCTGCTGCTCAGCGTCACGCTGAGGATCGAGGACCATTTCAGCCCCTACCTCTACATCATGGCGCTGACGACCGCGATCGGCGCGTCGCTGTTCCTGTTCCTGCGGCCTCCCACCCACGAAGCGGACGCGCAGCCTGAGCGCGCCTGACGCTCAGCCGGCGCGGAACGCCACAGCGCCGGCCGCGCTGAACATGCCGCCGGCGCCGAGGCCAGGCTAACCTGCGGACCGTCGAGCTGCGCCGCGGCTTCGCCCCGCAGCTGGCGCACCGCTTCAGCAGCGCGAACATGCCGTACATGCCGGTGTGCGCGTAGAGGATGCCGCCGCCGTTGGTGTTGGTGGGAAGCGAGCCGCCGGGGCTGGTCGCGCCGCCGCGGATGAAGTCGACCGCCTCGCCGCGGCCGACGAAGCCCATGTCCTCGAGCCCGTAGATGGGCAGGTGCGCAAAGGCGTCGTAGATCATCAGGTGGTCGACATCGGCGTGCGCGATCCCGGCGGTGCGCATGGCTTCGGCCGAAGCGTCGCGGAAGCCGCGGAAGCTGGTCAGGTCCTCCATGAAGAGGGGGCCCGGGCCTTCGCAGGATTCGCCGCTGCCGATCACCGTGACCGGGCGGTGGCTGAGGTCCATGTCGGCGGCGCGCTCGCGCGAGGTCAGCACGAGCGCGCCGCCGCCGTCGTTGACCGGGCAGCATTCGAGCTGGTGGAACGGCCAGGCGATCAGCGGCGAGGCGAGCACGTCGTCGACGCTCAGCAGCTTGGGCCGGAAGGCGCGCGGGTTGCGGGCTGGCCCAGCGCGACTCGCCACCGGGATCTCGGCGAGATCGGCTTCGCCGAGGCCGTACTTGTCGAGGTAGGCGACGACCGGCAGGGTGAAGCTGGCGTAAGGGGCAAGCGCGCCGTAGGGGTGCTCGAACTGCCCGGTCATGCTGCTCGGCGCGCGCGCCCAGCCCGGTGAACCGACGTGCGAGCGGCCGGATTCGCCGTGGGCGATCACCACGACCTGGGCCTGGCCGGCGCGGATCGCCGCGACAGCGTGGCGGATGTGCAGGAAGTAGGAGCAGCCCCCGACCATCGTCCCGCGAGCCAGCGCGGCCTGGCGCCGAGCGCAAAGGCGATCTCGATCGGCGACATCGTCCCGGCGACGCCATCGACGTCGCTGATCTTCAGTCCGGCTTGCGCCAGCGCGGCGATCGCGCACTCGGTGGCGAGCGACATCGCCGACTCGTCCGGGATGACCCCGAGCCGCGCGGACTTGGCGGCTCCGACGATCACCACCTCGCTCATGCCGCGTCCGCCAGACGGAATTGCGGGATGACCACGTCGCCCCGCTCCTCGAATGTGACGGTGAGCGGCGCGCCGACGCAGCAGCGCGGCGGGATCGGCGGGCGCGCCGGGGCAGGTTGGTCATCATCCGCGGGCCTTCCTCGAGCTCGGCCAGGGCGACGACATAGGGTGCCTCATAGCCGGGCATGGCCCGATGGACGATGACGAACGAGGCGAGCCGCGCGCGTCCGCTCGCCTGCTCCCAGGCGACTGCCCCGCCGGTGAACGGCGAGAAGGCGCGCGGCGGGAAGAACACTTTGCCCGTGTCCACGCACTTCGGCAGCCACAGCTCGTGCGCGCGTGCCTTGTCCCAGAAAGGCTGGGTCTCGGGGGTCGGCGTCGGTACGGATTTCGAACTCATGCTACTCTGCCTCCCCGGCGTCGAGTACCATACGATCTCCCACGAAGGTGCGGAAGCGCAGCGAGCCGCCGTCGGCCCAGAACTCGGTGCGCAGGGTTTCGCCCGGAAAGACCGGCTTCGAGAAGCGGGCCTTCATCGACTTGAAGCGGGCCGGATCGTGGCCGGCCAGCGCCACCACGCGCGCCCGACGAAGCCGAAGCTGCACATGCCGTCCAGTATCGGCCGCTCGAAGCCGCCGCGCGTGGCGAAGGCGGGGTCGGAATGCAGCGGGTTGCGGTCGCCGAGAGCCGGTAGAGCAGCGCCTGGTCCGGCCGGGTTTGCTGCTCGACGACATGGTCCGCAGGCCGCTCCGGCGCCGCCCAGTCGAGCTTCGGCCGGGATCGCCGCCGAAGCCGCCTTCGCCGCGGATGAACTGGCCGATCCTGGCGGTGGCGAGCGGGCGCCCGTCCTCGGCCGTCAGGCTGTCGAACGCACGACCAGCGCGCCGCTGCCTTTGTCGTAGATCGCCTCGATGCGGTTGTTGCTGAAGCCGGCGCCGTCGGGTGGCAGCGGCTCGATGCAGGACCAGCATTTCCTCGCCGTGCACCGACTTGCTGCGGTCGAAATCGCCGATCGCAAGCATCGGCGCCGAGCGCGCGTTGACCACGAGCGCGAAGGTCGGCAGCACCTGCTGCGCGATCCCGGCCGAGTTCTCGGTGGTGAAGGCGAGTTCGCCATAAGGGTCTTCCGCAGCCCGCGCCGACGCCGAGCGCGTAGATGATCGCGTCGCGCGAGTTCCAGGTCACCGGATGCGGCCCGGTCTCGGTGCCGACCGCGGAGAGGTCGATCGGCATCAGCGGCCTTTCAGGTAAGGATGCGATGCGAACACGTTGGTGCGCGGCCGCGCCCTGGCGATGACCGCGGGCAGCTCGGCGTCGATCTGGGCGATCTGAGCTTGCCCTCGTGTTGCATGAAGGGACCGGTGATGTAGCCCTCGACCACGCCAACATAGCCGCCGACCACCGAGAAGATCTGCCCGCTGACCTTCACCGAGTTCTCGCTGACCAGCCAGGTGACCAGCGGAGAACGTCGGCGGGGTCCATCGGGTCGAAGCCCTCGTTGAGCTTGAGCGCCTCGGGGTCCTCGGACAGCAGCCGCGTCTTGCCGACCGGCGCGATGGCGTTGGCGGTGACACGTAGCGGCCGAGCTCGATCGCGGCGAGCACGGTGAGCGAGGCGATCCCGCACTTGGCCGCGCTGTAGTTGGCCTGGCCGAAGTTGCCGAACAGGCCGCTGCCCGACGAGGTGTTGACCACGCGCGCCGCGACCGTCGTTCCCGCCTTGGCCTGGTCGCGCCAGCGGCGCCCCGCCGCCTGGGTCATGACGAAGGTGCCGCGCAGATGGACGTCGACGACCTGGCTCCACTCGTCGATCGACATGTTGAGCCAGGCTCTTGTCGCGCAGGATGCCGGCGTTGTTGACCAGCGCGTCGTAAGGCGGCCGAAGCGCGACAACGCCAACTCGACCATCGCCGCGGCATCCTCGGGCTCGGCGACGTTGCCGGGGTCGGGAGACGCCCCGCCGCCGGCGGCGCGATCTCCGCGACCACCGCTCCGCCGGTTCCGAGGAAGCGCCGACACCGTGGCGCGAGCCGCCGTAGTCGTTGACCACGATCCGCGCGCCGAGCGCCGGCGCAGGCGAGCGCGTGCTCGCGGCCGAGGCCGCGGCCGGCGCCGGTGATCAGCACGACGCGGCCGGCGAGGGGTTGGCTGGGGTCGGTCAAAGGCAGGGTCCTAGGTTGCGGCGGGTTGGACGGCGTAGTGCGCGCGCAGCGCCTTCTTGTCGGGCTTGCCGACCGGCGTCTGCGGGATCGACGTCGACGAACTCGACCGACTTGGGCGCCTGGAACGAGCCCTTGCGCGCTCGCGCACCGGCGCGATGATGTCGGCTTCGCCGGCGCTTTCGCCGGGCTTGAGCACGACGACCGCCTTGACCGCCTCGCCCCATTTCTCGTGCGGCACGCCGATCACCGCGACCTCGGCCACCGCCGGATGCTCGGCGATGATGTTCTCGATCTCGCGCGGATAGATGTTGAACCCGCCCGAGATGATCATGTCCTTGGTCCGGTCGACGATGCGCAGGAAGCCGTCGGGATCGCGCACCGCGACGTCCCCGGTATGCAGCCAGCCGCCGCGGAAGGCCTCGGCCGTCAGCTCGGGATCGCGATAGCCGTCCATCACCAGCGGCCCCTGCACGCAGATCTCGCCGGGCTCGCCGTCGGGCACCGGCATTGCCCTCGGCGTCCAGCAGCTCGAGCCTGTACCCAGGGCGCCGGCCGCCCGCAGCTCGCCAGCCGGCGCATGTCGTTCACGTCGTGATCGGCCTTGCGCATGATAGGTGAGCACCATCGGCGCCTCGGCCTGGCCGTAGAACTGCGCGAAGACCGGGCCGATCCGCTCGATCGCTTCCTTGAGCCGCGCGGGCGAGATCGCCGAGGCGCCGTAGAAGACCGTCTC
>CAVTGO010000004.1:0-22253 GCA_963734275.1 uncultured Actinomycetes bacterium | reverse complement strand
TCGGTGCGACGCCGTACGGGTTCGCCATCTCGTCGAACGGGACGCTCGTCGTGACCGAGGCCTTCCGCGCCGAGAAGGGCGCGGCCGCGGCGTCGAGTTACCGCGTGGACGGCGACACGATCACGCCGGGTACCGCGAGCGTGGGTAACGGTCGCAGCGAGATCTGCTGGGCCGTGATCTCGAACGACGGGCGCTACGCCTTCACCACCAACTTCGCGGACGGCGCCGTATCGCGCTACGCGATCGACATGGATGGCGGGCTCACACTCGAGGACGCCACCGCGGGCGTCACGGAGGACGGTCGCTCCGGACTCCGTGACGAAGACCTGTCGGATGACGGTCGGTTCCTCTACGCGATCGACGCCGACCAGGGCCAGATCGTGGGCTGGTCGGTCGACGGGCGCGGACACCTCTCGATGCTCGGTGCCTGGGACGGCGTCCCGACGACGGTCGCAGGGTTGGCGGCGCGCTGATGCGGCTCGAACCCTCTACCGGGTGACGTTCACCACGCCCGAGGCGTGGAACGTCACCCGGGAAGGCGGGTCCGGTACTGAGGCACAGAGCTTCCTGATCGCCGAGGGCTGGCTGAAGGCCGCCTCTCGGCACGGTACCGCGCCGCGAACTTCCCGCGGCGTCGGGTCGACGGCGCGCTCGAGCCGGAGTTCCGCGGGGTGCTCGAGACCGATGACGGCGGGACGATCCTGTTCCACTGGGAGGGGCTGGCGACCCTGACCGACACGGGCATGCGCAGCCTCCTCTGGATCGCGCAGCACACGAGCGAGGATGAGCGCTACAGATGGCTCAACGACCGGGTGTGCGCGGTCGAAGGCGAGGTCAGACGACAGGCGAACGGCTCCGGCTTCGACGTCGTGTTGTCGGTGAGCGAGATGGTGTGGGAGCCGGTCTCGGCCTGATCTCGCCGACCCGCTCATCCAGAAGTAAGCATCTCGAAAGGTCCTCGTCCGTGGGCCGTCATCAACCCGTCCCGAGACTAGAAGAACGACACCGAGCGGAACGAGAGCCGCTCAGAGAGGGGAGGAGTGACAGTGAAGAGGATGATCGTGATGGTCGGGACGGCCCTCGCTGTGAGCGCGGTCCCAGCCGCCGCCCTCGCGAGGGTCGGCCCTCCAGGCCCCGCGTTCTTCGTGAACGGCACCGTGTATCGGACGGTCGCCACGCCGACCGACCTCACCCGAACGGGTGCTCCGGACCACTCCTTCGACACGATCTACGAGTTCTTCGGCGCCCAGATGAACGTCGCCACGGCCGCGCCCGGTGACAGGGGCTACAACGGCGGGCGCTGGATCGTGGAAGGCATCGAGTGGAACACCTCGTACGCGGATGCCGTCACCCAGCATGGCGGATCCGATGGTGTGATCGACACGAACGACGAGATCGCGGCTGTCCTCGCCGATCCGGATGCCGGTGGAGCGACGACCTTCGAGGTCACGAGGTTCGTGTGCCCCGTGATCCCGGCGTAGGCCCCCCGCACGGCCGGCCCGGCGCCCGCCAGCGGCCGCTGACCTGGGCGGTTCCGTTGTCAGCAGGTCAAGATAGGGAGGTGGGAGACCGCGTGCTGGTCGTGGACGACGAGGAGATCGTCCGCGACGTGCTCAGTAGATACCTTGAGCGCGAAGGATTCCGCGTGACGTCGCCTCGGACGGCGAGACGGCGGTTGAGCTCGCGGAGCGGTTTCGACCCGACCTCGTCGTGCTCGACCTCATGCTGCCGAAGATCGACGGTTCGAGTTTCCGCCGCTTCCGCATGGAACTCGACCTGCCGATCCTGATGCTCACCGCCAAGAGCGAGGAGTCCGACCGGTTGTCGGGCTGGAACGGGGCGCCGACGATTACGTGACCAAGCCGTTCTCCCCCCGCGAGGTTGTTGCCAGGATCCGAGGGTGTCCTCCGCCGCCGTGCCCGGCCCTCAGGCGACAAGGACGGCGAACCGATCGTTGTCGGGCCACTGGAGATCGACTCGGGACGCCGGGAGGTGAGGCGTGAAGGGACGCTGATCCCGCTCACCAGGAAAGAGTTCGATCTCCTCGAGCTCTTGACATCCCACCCGGGCAGAGCCTTCAGACGGTTCGAGCTCCTTGAACAGGTCTGGGACAGCGCGTGGCATGGAGATTCGTCCACGGTGACGGTCCACGTACGCAGGCTCCGGGAGAAGATCGAACCGGATCCCTCCGATCCACGTCACATCCTGACCGTTTGGGGCGTGGGCTACCGCTTCGAGCCGTGAGACGGATCCAGCCAGTCGCCATGCTCCTCGCATTGGTGGCGCTCGGGGGGTGATCGGCTCATTGGCGGTCGCCGCCGCGCTGGGCATGAAGGCGTCGGAGCTTACACGCCTTGCCATGCTCCTGGGGCCGGCGACGATCGTCACGGTCGCAGCCGCCACGCTCGCGTCCCGGCTCCTCCGAAGGACTTCTCTCCGGCAGAGGTACCTTGCGATCGCGGCCGTGGGCACGTTCGTCGCGATCGGCAACCTGCTGGCGCTCGCTCAGGCGATGGTCGTCTCGGCCCGCGCTGCAACGATGATCTCGGTCGTTCTGGGCCACGCCGGCGCAGCCGGGCTTGCCGCTGCGTTCGTCTCCGCGCGAAACTCCGTCTCCGCCCTCGATCAGATCACGCGAACGGCCGAGACCATCGGTGGCGGCGACCTCTCCGCTCGCGTGGGTCCCATCGATGCCGGCGCCGAGCTCGACAGACTCGCGTCCACCGTCGACGAGACGGCGGAACGGCTGCAAAGCGTTCGGAACCGGGAACAGCAGATCGATCGTCTCCGGCGCGACTTGATCACGGCGGCGTCACACGACCTCAGGACGCCACTCTCGAACCTGCGTGCGATGGCTGAGGCGATCCGACGACCGTGTCGTTGAGGATCTGCCCACGGTGCGTCGGTACGCGGGCGAGATGCTCCGAGCGGTGGGGCGCTTGTCATCCCTCGTGGACGACCTCCTGGAGTTCGTCCGTGTCGACGAGATCCAAGTGGATCCAGAAGGCGACCGCGTCCGACTCGCCGGGATCGTCACCTCCTCCATCTCGACGGTGAAGATGGTGGCAGACGAAAATGGCTGTCCAGGTCACGGTCGACCTCGGCGGCGCGGCGGAAGTGCTCGTATCCCCCCACGTGCAGCGGGTGTTGCAGAACCTCCTTGGGAACGCCGTTCGCCACACACCGCCCGGCGGGATGATCCGGGTGGAGGGGCGTCGGCAACCAATCAGGCGTGCATCTCTCGGTCCAGGACACGGGCGAAGGGATCTCAGCCGAACACGTGCAGCACGTCTTCGACCCGTTCTATCGAGTGGACCCCGCTCGTTCTGGGAACGGCTTCGGTCTGGGGCTATCGCTCGCGGATCGGATCGTCCGCGCGCTCGGCGGCACGATCGAGGTTTCGAGCCGGCCATCGTCCGGGTCACGCTTCGATATCAGGCTGCCGATCGCTGGGATCGCCTGGAGGATCCGTCGCTGAGCAGGGCCCCCCCGCTGGCCTGTCCGCGGACTGCCTGAGATCACGTCGCTTCAGGCACGAGGCCGAGTTGCGTCAGGCACTCGAGCTGATCGAAATACGCCGGTCTCCGATCAGGAGCCGTCCTCGTCGCATGTCTCGAGATCGATCCCTGGCACAGAGATCCGCTTGCCCGTCGGGGCGATGGTGTTGCCGTTGGGCAGGGTCAGGGGGCCCGTGTGAGTTCCCTGGAAGATCCACTCGTCGATCGTCGTGTTGCCCGCGTCATAGCCCGCCACGGGCTCGAGCTTCGCGTCGGGGAAGGCGTCGAAGAAGCCTTTCATGTACCCGAGGAATTGGTCCGCGCCCTTGAGCTCACCGGCATCCGGCGCCACGAGCACGACGTCGGACCCCAAGTAGCCGACGGGTTGATCTCGAGATCGTGCGCGTTGTACGCGTCTCCGAAGCCATCCGCTCTCTCCGAGGAGTCGCCATCTCGCTCTCCTTTCCGTCCGCGGGCCCGGCGGCCCGCTCCCGGGCAAGGGCCGCGGAGACGGGCGCTCGGAACATCGACCAGATGGGCTATCTCGGGCCTCCACTCCGTCAGAGGTCGCGCTTGCTAGCCACGGCGGCGAGCTCGGCTCGCGTGGAGACGCCGAGCTTGGCGAAGAGTGCGCGAGGTGCACCTTGACAGTGCTCCTGGACACGAACAGACGCTCGGCGATCTGCGGGTTGGTCAGCCCTTCGGCGCGTGACGCAGACCTCGATCTCGGTCGGCGTCAGGCTCGCCCAGCCTGTCGTTGGGCGGTTGCGCGGTCCGCGGCCGCGCGAGGCATAGGCGAGAGCATCCTCGAGGGACATCTCGCTGCCCTCCGCATGCTCGACGGAACTCCTGCCGAGCGCGTCGCGTGATCGACGCCGACGTCGGCCAGGTACGCCTCCTCCTCGACCGTGAACCGCACGAGGCCGAAGGTGGTCCGCGCCGTGTCCGCCGCCGCGAACAGACGCCCCGCCTCGGCGTGGCTTCCGCCGAGCGACGCCAGTCTGGCAAGTTCCTCGAGCTGCATCGGCACGAGCAGGATGCTCTCGGACGCCTTCGCGGTCCTGAGTGCCTCGTGATGCAGGATCCGGCGAGCTGCAGGTTTCCGTCGGCCCGGGCGAGTCTGGCCTGTGCGTCGAGGACCACATCGGAGCGCATCCCGACAGACGTCTCAACCTCGAGAGCCTCGGCGAGGTGCCGTCTCGCCATCTCAGATCACCGCCTCCTCCGCGCAGCATGCGCCAGGAAAGAGAGGCTCCACGCTGTCGGCCACGGCATCCCGAGTTCGTGCGCGAGGCGCAATGCGGCTGCGGCGTCCGACGCACGACCCGGCGATGTTCGCCCTGAGCCAGCGCGCGAGCGCCCGGGTCACGAGGGCGAAGACCAGCATAACGGGCTCTTCTGCCGATCTCGACGCTCTCCTCGAGGAGCGCTCCGCCTCCTCGTGCCGGCCTCGAAGGCTTCGACAATCCCAGACCGAACAGCCCCTGTCCGGTGAATACGTCATCACGCAGGATGCGGCGAACCCGAGGCTCTCGGTCGTGGCCCTCCGCCTCGTCGAGCCGGCCTTGGAACGCGCGACGTAACCCGAGAACGCCGAGCGCGACCATCAAGGTGTTGGGGTTCCCGTTCTGGCGCGAGTAACGAGGGACCCTCTCGAATGCGGGCCGACCCCGGGAAGGTCGCCGGCGAGGAACCGCAGCGATGCCGAGCCCGTTGAGCGCGTCCGCCAGGACGCACTGTCACCGGCGTCTCCGAGAGCTCGCACTCCGTTCGAACATCGCCGGGGCAGCGGGGGGTCGAGGAACGCGTCGCGTACGAGGGTGTCCAGGGCCCGACCTTCGACTCGGTGGTCGCCGAGCGTCCGCGCGATCGCGCAGAGCTTCTTCGCGAACCGTCGGTAACGCCGGGCAGATCACCGTGATAGGTCTCGAGCGCCGCGACGCCGAGAGCACGTTCACGCGCAGCTGCGGATCAACCCCGTCGAAGCCGAGGGCATCTCAGCACGACGTCGGCCCTCGGAGACGTGACCGCGGAGCTGCCCAGAACAGCCAGAGGGCCCCGCCGAGGCGCAGGAGGCGTCCCTGGTTCGTGTGGACGCTCCAATCGAGCGCGATCGCAGGTCGTCGTGGTGCCGTCGAGGATCGGCAGCCATGCCATGAGCCCAGCCGCTTCCATCTCCGGCTCGGCGCATTCAACAACTCGCACGAAATACTCGAGGTGGCGGTTCTGCGTCGCGTCGTGTTCCCCGGAGCGGATCAGCCGGTCCAGCGCATACTGCCGGATCGTTTCGAGCAAGCGGTACCGGCCAGCACCATCGACCTGCACGAGCGACCGGTCGACGAGACGGCGACACGAGGTCGAGCATCGACTGCGGCTCGATGCCGTCGCCGGAGCAGACGGCCTCGGCCGACGCGAGCGTGAAGCCGCCGCCGAACACCGCCAATCGTCGCAAGGCCACGCGCTCCTCATCGGAGAGCAGGTCGTGGCTCCAGTCGACGGATGCGCGGAGCGCCCGGTGTCGCGGAAGAACGGTTCGTGTCGGCGAGGTGAGGAGGCGGAACCGGTCCCCGAGGCCGTCCGCGATCTGGTCGGGCGTCATCATCCGGACCCGCGCAGCCGCGAGCTCGATCGCCAACGGCATGCCGTCGAGCCGACGGCAGATCTCGTCGATGGTCGCCACGTTCTCGTCACCGAGGCGGAAGCTCGGGTTGACGCGCGACGCGCGGTCGGTGAACAGGCGCACGGACTCGCTCGCAGCAAGCACCTCGGTCGGGGCGCCCGGCTCGGCAAGTTCCAGGGAGGGCACGCGCCAGACGACTTCGCCATCGATCCCCAGCGGCTCTCGACTGGTCGCGAGGATCCGGAGGCCGGGACTCGAGCGCACGAGCTCGTGCGCGATCTTGGCGCACGCATCGACCAGATGCTCGCAGTTGTCGAGGAGGAGGAGATGTCCACCCTGCAGCTCGTCAACCAGTGTGGTGGTGAGCGGCCGCCCTGGCATCTCCCTGATCTCGAGTGCCGACGCGATGGCGTCGACGACGAGGTCATTGTCGGCGAGCTTCGACAGATCAACCCACGAGGCGCCTTTCGGATGGAGGCCGACTCGTTCAGCAGCGACTTGCAAGGCGAGCCGCGTCTTGCCACATCCACCGGGTCCGGCCAGCGTGACGAGCCGCTCTCGATCGAGCAGATCCGAGACGGCGACACGTTCGGTCTCGCGCCCGATGAAGCTCGTCAGCAGGATCGGAAGATCGCGCTCGTGACCCACCAGCGGCTCTCCTACGGCCGAGCACCTGGATGCCGACCAAGTGCGCGGGATTGTGAGCATGGCTCACGGATGCTGTCCACACCTCCCGGAGTCTGCCAACCCCATTGGTCAACGGCAGGTCAAGGAGCCGACCGAACCAAGCGGTACTCAACGGGACTCCAGAGGTCGCCGAAACGGAGGCTGACCAGCAAAGACGCTGGTCACAGCACTACACGGGTCTTCCTTGACACGGAGGAGGTCGGAGGTTCAAATCCTCCAGCGCCCACCAGCAACATTCCAGCTCAGGGCCCTCTTCCGCCGTGTCAGCACATCATGCCCTCGGAAGATGCTGGCTTTCTTCCCAGGTAGGTGGCTACGACAGGCGCCTGGGTCAACGCTTCGTCAACGCCATGTGTCCCTCGCGTAGGAGCCTTCAGTCCTCGACGAGCTGCTGGCCACCATCGATGTCAAAGGTCGCGCCGGTGACCGCCGTGTTCGTCATGAGATGGACGGCGAGCGCGGCGATGTCGGCCGCGGCGATCACGCGCCCGATCGGCAGGCTCGACCGAAGCTCCACACGTCGCGCTTCGAGTCGATCGCCCAAGACCGCCTCCGACAGCGGCGTGTCGACGAAGCCGGCCGCGATCAGGTTCACGCGGATGGGCGCGAGCTCACGCGCGAGGTGCCTGGTCATGGCCGAGAGCGCAGCCGTGAGCGCCGTGCTGAACGCCGGTCCAACCGCAGAGTGGCCGCCGTCGAGGCAGCCTGTGAACAGCAGCGTTCCGCTGGGACGAACCCGGTCGGCGGCCTCCCGCGCGACCTGCAGTGGCAGCACCAGATGGGCGTCCAGCTCGCGGCGTGCCGCCTCGACGTCGAACCCGACGAGCGACGTGGCCGGGGGACCGGGTCCGGTGAGTAGCACGTGGTCGATCGGCGTCGGCAGTTCGTCGAAGAACCTGCCCAGCCGGTCGAAGTCGGTGGCGTCGAAGGCGGCGATGCTCGCTTCGAGTTCCAGGCCCGACGCGGTGGACGCGCTCCGGGTCGCGCGCCGTCAGGATCACCTCGGCTCCCTCGGCCCGAGCTCGCCGTGCGGTCTCGAGGCCGATGCCCGAACTCCCGCCGATCACGAGGAGCGTCTGACCGGCGAGCTGCGGTTCGCCACCCATGCCGGGTCAGCGTGCGAGTCGGGGTTCCCGGGTCGCACCAGGGGAACTCCCTGGTCCCCCGGAGCGCCTCGCACTAAGTGGCCGCGCGTGCTCCGAGGACGACAGGTGTACGGTTGCGCCGAAGGGGCTCCCGCATCGGGGGTGGTGAGCCGGTCATGAGACTCCTCGGGCGTCAAGCTGAAGTCGAGGCGCTCGATCGGCTCGTGGTCGATGCGCTCGCCGGTACGAGCCGGGTGCTCATCCTTCGAGGCGAGGCCGGCGTCGGCAAGACGGCGCTCCTCGGCCACCTGACCGGGCACGTCGAGTCCTCGGGCTCCCGCATCGCTCGGGGGGCGGGGGTCGAGTCCGAGATGGAGCTCGCCTACAGCAGCCTTCACCAGCTCTGCGTGACGATGCTCGACCACCTCGAGCGGCTCCCGGTGCCACAGCGCACCGCGCTGGAGACGGTCTTCGGGCTGAGCGAGGGCCCGGCCCCGGGTCCGTTCCTGGTCGGGCTCGCCACGTTGACGCTGTTCGCCGATGTGTCGGAGGACCAGCCGCTCGTCTGCATCCTCGACGACGCGCAGTGGCTCGACCAGGCATCTGCACGCGTGCTGTCGTTCGTCGCACGCCGCCTCCTTGCCGAGCGGGTCGCGATCGTCTGTAGCGCGCGCACGGGGATCGGTGACGGCGCCATGGCGGGACTCCCCGAGCTCGTCGTCGGCCCACTCGACGATCGTGACGCACGGGCTCTGCTGCTCGAGAACCTGATCGGCCCGCTGGATGCGGCCGTCTGCGATCAGATCGTCGCGGAGAGCCACGGCAACCCGCTCGCGCTGCTCGAGTTCCCGCGAACGTGGAACGCTGCGGAGCTCGCCGGCGGATTCGCGTTCCCCGAGACCCGACTGGTCGCCGGCAGGATCGAGGAGGGCTACCTGCGTCGTCTGCATCGGCTCCCCTCCGACACGCAGCTCCTCGTCCTCGCCGCGACCGCCGACCCGCTCGGCGACCCGCTCCTGCTCCACACTGCTGCGAAAGCTCTCGAGATCGACATGTCGGCGGTGGACGCCGCGGTGGACGCTGGGCTGCTCACGGTCGGTCGGCGGGTCGAGTTCGCGCACCCGCTCGTCCGCTCGTCCGTATACCGCTCGGCGGCCGCCGAGGACCGGCACCGCGTCCATCGGGCCCTCGCCGATGCGACCGATGCCGAGACCGACCCGGACCGACGCGCCTGGCACCGGTCGCGCGCCACGGCGGGGCCCGACGAGAACGTCGCCGTCGAGCTGGAGCGCTCCGCCGGCCGGGCGCAGGCTCGCGGCGGCGTCGCCGCCGCGGCCGCGTTCCTGGAACGGGCCGTCGATCTGACGGGAGATCCGGCGCGACGCTCGGAGCGGGCGCTGGCCGCGGCGGAGGCCAGCTACCAGGCGGGGGCGTTCGACAGCGCACTCGGGCTGCTCGTCACCGCGGAGGCCGACTCTCTGGACGGGTTCCAACGCGCCCGAGCGGCTCTCCTCCGCGGTCAGGTTGCCGTGGTCCTCAGCTACGGCAGCGATGCGGCCCCCCTGCTCCTGCAAGCTGCGCGACAGCTCGAACCGTTCGACCTCGAGCTCGCTCGCGGGGCGTACCTCAGCGCGTACGGTTCGGCGTTCTCTGCCGCGCATCTCGGGCATCCGGGCGTCTTCCTCGAGATCTGCCGAGCCATCGAAGAGCTCCCTCCGCCGAAGGGCACCCCGCGTCCCACGGACCTCCTGCTCGAAGGGCTCGCCCGGATGCACACCGACGGACGCGTCGTCGCGACGCCGATCTTGCAGCGCGCGGCGACCGCGGTCGCGCAGATGCCCGTCGAAGACGTCCTCCGCTGGGGCTGGTTGACCCCCGTCGCCAGCCATGCGACGTGGGACTCCGATGGCTCGACCGCCATCTTCGAGCGACAGGCCCAGATCGTCCGCGACGCCGGTGCGCTCGCAGAGTTGCCCATCTATCTCTCCGCGCTGGCGCTGGACAGGGTGTGGAACGGCGATCTCGCCGGTGCCGGCCTGCTCATCGTGGAGAGCGACACCGTGGCGGCGGCGACCGGGAGTCAGCTCCCTCCGTTCGCGGCGATCCGGCTCCTCTCGCTGCAAGGGAGGGAAGGTGAGCTCTCCCCCTTGATCGAGACCATGACATCGACGGCCGAGGCAGTGGGGGCGGGTCTCTTCGTGAGGGTCGCCCAGTGGGCTGCCGCGGTCCTGTACAACGGGCTCGCCCGCTACGAGGAGGCGGCGTCGGCAGCGCGCCAGGTGACCGCGACCGACAAAGATCCCTACACATCGGTGTGGGCACTGCCCGAGCTGGTGGAGGCAGCCACACGCGTGGGCGACACCGACCGCGCCTGGACGGCGCTCGACCGGCTCGCGGAGACGACACAGCCGGCCGGCACCGACTGGGCGCTCGGCACCGAGGCGCGCTCCCGCGCCTTGCTGAGCGAAGGCGAGAACGCGGATCTCCTGTACCGCGAGGCGATCGAGCGGTTCGGCCGGACCCAGCTGCGTCCGGAGCTCGCCCGCGCGCACCTGCTGTACGGCGAGTGGCTACGCCGTGAGGGTCGACGCCTCGACGCGCGCGAGCAACTGCGAACGGCGTACGACCTGTGCGTCGCGATCGGCATGGAGGCGTTCGCCGAGCGCGCCCGCCGCGAGCTGGTCGCCACGGGCGAGAAGGTGCGCAAGCGCAGTCCCGAGACGCGCACCGAGCTCACGCCGCAGGAGGAGCAGATCGCCCGGCTCGCCCGGGACGGCCTCTCGAACCCGGAGATCGGCGCCCAGCTCTTCATCAGCGCGCGCACGGTGGAGTGGCACCTCCGGAAGGTGTTCGCGAAGCTCGGCATCAGCTCCCGCAGGCAGCTTCGGACTGCGCTGCGTGACGAGAGCGCGCCCATCGGGACGCACCTGAGTCACGTCACGCGCGGGACGATCGATCTGAAGTCCGAGATCGCGACGCGTCTGCGCCGCTCCCGCGAGTTCGTCAGGTAGCAGACCAGGGACCAGCCCAGGGACTTCCACGGGTTCGACGCGCCCCCGCGGATGAGCAGGCTTCGTGCCGTCACCAACCCAGGGAGGCGCACATGTCGGTCACCACGAAGGGCACGAACCACGCTCCGCCGTCACCACTCTCGCCTCGCTCCTCGCGACCGTCTGACCGCGCTGGCGATCGCGGCGGTGGGCATCAGCCCGGTCGTCGCCTCAGCCGACCCCGGCGCGAGCCCGGTCGTCGCGATCGACGGCGGTGCCGTCCGCGGCGTCGCCGTGTCCGGCGGCTACGCGTTCCGCGGGCTCCCCTACGCCGCCCCACCCACCGGGCGTCTCCGGTGGCGGACCCCCCGGCCTCCGGCCGACTGGAGCGGGGTGCGCGACGCGACCGCGTTCGCCCCCAGCTGTCCTCAGTCGGCGAACCTGTTCTTCCCTCCGGGCCTGATCGCAGAGGACTGCCTCTACCTCAACGTGTCCACGCCGACGCTCCGGAGCAGCGCGGCCCGACCCGTGCTCGTGTGGATCCACGGCGGCGGCCTGACGCAGGATGCCGCGCGCAACTTCGACGCCTCCGAGCTGGCCGCGGATGGCGCCGTTGTCGTCACGATCAACTACCGGCTCGGCGCCCTTGGCTTCCTGTCGCATCCGGCGTTGGCGTCGTCGCCCGGAGGGCCTTCCGGCAACTACGGGCTGATGGATCAGCAGGCCGCGCTGCGCTGGGTGCAGGAGAACATCGCGCGGTTCGGCGGCGACCCGCAGAGGGTGGCCATCGCGGGCCAATCGGCCGGTGGCCTGTCCGTCCTCGCCCACATGGTCTCTCGCGGCTCCCGAGGGCTCTTCCAGCGGGCGATCGTGCAGAGCGGGGCCTTCGCGATGACGCAGCTGCCCCTCGCCGCCGCCGAGGCGTTCGGCCAGGGCTTCGCGACCACCGTCGGGTGCCCGGATCAGACCGCGGCGTGCCTTCGTGGGGTGTCGGTCGACGACCTGGTCACCTTCTTCCCACCCGCCGCGATCCCGGGCGTCGTCGACGGCAAGGTCCTGACCGAGTCGATGGGGACGGCGCTCGCGGCGGGGCGGTTCGCCCGTGTGCCGATCCTCAACGGGACCAACCACGACGAGGAGCGACTCTTCGTCGACGGGCTCGGTCTGGCCGTCAGCGGCGGCACGTTCGTGCTGGTGCCCGAGGTCGAGACCACCGAGGAGTACGAAGATGCGATCGCGTCGATGCTGGGCGTGTCGGACGGACGCGCTGGCGGAGATCGCGGCCGAGTACCCGCTCGCCACGTACCCGACGCCGAAGGCGGCCATCAGCGCGCTCGTCGGGGACGCCAACTTCGCGTGCACGGCGCTGCAGCTCGACCGCTGGACCTCGGCGCGCGTGCCGACGTTCGCCTACGAGTTCAACGACGACGACGCGCCTCAGCGCTACGCACCGCCGGGCGCGGTGGCACCCGTGGCGACGCACTCGTCCGAGCTCCAGTACCTCTTCGACCTCCCGAACGCGCCGGTGCCCGGTGGGCTCGATGCCGACCAGGAGGCGCTCGCGGCCGCCATGCGCGCGGCCTGGGTGCGCTTCGCGGCGAACGGCGACCCGTCGACCGCGGCGGTTCCCTGGCCGCCGGTCACCGACGGCACCCGCGTGATGTCGCTCGTGCCGCCGCAGCCGGAGGTCGAGACGGACTTCGTCGCGCGGCACCACTGCACGTTCTGGCTTGCCGGATCGTGAGATGCGGGAGGAGCACTCGAGCGCCGGCGACAGGGGGTGGTAGCGATCGAGGATCGAGGCAAGCAGACGGAAGGCTCCGGAACCCAGCGCTCTCCTGAAGGAGGACTCAGATGAAGGATGCAACGTTCGACCGGGTGTTCCGCAGCAGCGGCGTCCTCTTCGCGGTGCTGTTCGTCGTCTCGTACGTGATCCGTGGAGCTCAGCCGGAGATCGGGGCGTCCGCCGACTCGCTCGCCTCGTTCTACGGCGACGAGCGCGGGCGCGTCCTGATCGGGACGTTCCTGCTCGGCTTCAACCTGCTCAACCTGCTCTGGTTCGCGGCGGCGCTCTCCAGGGACCTCCGCGATGCCGGGGAGGGGATCTGGGCGTCGGCCGCGACCGCCGCGAGCGCGGTCTTCGGGGGGGTCTTCGTGGTGACCTTGGCGGCAACGGCCGCCGCAGCCTACCCCGGCCAGGGGAACGAGACGCTGACGTCGGTGCTGAACGACCTCGCCGGGGCCGGCACCGTCTTGGTCTGGTTCCCGGTGGCGATGTTGATCATGGCCGGGACGTTCGGGCTGCGGCTGTCCGGTGCGATCTCGAGCGCGGCGTTCGCGATCGGGCTGGTCGTGGTGGTGCTCGGCGTCGCGGGCGGGTCCACGTGGGCAAGCGACGGGGTCTGGGCACCTGATGGTGCCTTCGCCAGGGTCATCCTGCCGATCGTCGCGCTCGCGTGGATCGCGGTCATGAGCGCGATCCTCACGTCGCGCGCTCCCTCGCCGGTTCGGATCCCCGAGTCGGCGGTGGCGACGCCGGTGGCGGCGCACTAGCCAACGGGAAGGACCTCCCGAGCGGAGGCGATGCCGGATGACCGGCGGAAGGGAGTGAGGACATGCAGCCCACGGTCATCCTCGTGCACGGCGCGTTCGCCGAGTCATCGAGCTGGAACGACGTGACCGAGAGGCTGATCGACGAAGGGCATCGTGTGATCGCGTACGCCAACCCGCTGCGATCGCTCGCCGGCGACGCCGCCGGCCTGACCGATGTCGTCAGGACGATCGAGGGGCCGGCCGTGCTCGTCGGTCACTCGTACGGTGGCGGCGTCATCACGAACGTTCCCGCGGACGCCGGTGCGATCGTCGGCCTCGTGTTCGTGGCGGCGTTCGCGCTCGAGGCCGGCGAGAGCCCGGGCGAGGCATCCTCGCTGGTCCCCGGTGGGACGCTCGCCGAGACGCTCGAGCCGGTCTCGCTGGCCGACGGGGGCGTCGACCTGTACATCGCGCAGGGCAAGTACCACCAGCAGTTCTGCGCGGACCTCCCCGAGCAGCAGGCGCGGCTGCTGGCCGTCACGCAGCGGCCGATCGCCGAGGCGGCACTGTCCGAGCGGTCTGGAGACGATCCCCTCTGGCGGCACGTGCCGAGCTGGTTCATCTTCGGCGACCAGGATCGCAACATCCCGGTGGCGGCGCAGCGCATCATGGCCGAGCGCGCCGAGGCGCGGAGGACGGTCGAGGTCGCGGGTGCCTCGCACGTGGTGGGCGTCTCACATCCGTCGGAAACCGCCGAGTTGATCCTCGAGGCCGCGCGCTCGCGGAGCGCGGTCTCGTCATAGGCGACGATGGAGACCCAGACCACGACCGCGCAGGAGGGGATCCGCCTTCCCTTCGGCGAGCTGAAGCAGGTCGACGCGGGCGACCTCAGCGTGGGCTACGTCGATGCTGGCCCCCCCGGGGGCACGGCGGTGCTGCTGCTCCACGGGTGGCCGTACGACATCCACAGCTACGCCGAGGTCACCCCGATCCTGGTCTCGGCCGGATACCGCGTGGTCGTGCCGTACCTGCGTGGGTACGGCACGACCCGCTTCCTCTCGGACGACACGCTCAGGAACGGCCAGCAGGCGGCGCTGGCGGTGGATGCGATCGCCCTGATGGATGCGCTCGGGATCGGCTCCGCGATCGTCGCGGGCTTCGACTGGGGAGCCCGGAGCGCGAACGTCGTGGCGGCGCTGTGGCCCGAGCGCGTCGAGGGTCTGGTCTCCGTGAGCGGCTACCTGATCGGCGACCGGGAGGTCAACAAGGCGCCGCTCCCGCCAGATGCCGAGCGCGCCTGGTGGTACCAGTTCTACTTCGCGACCGAGCGCGGTCGAGCCGGCTACGAGCGGTACCGGCGGGAGTTCGCGAAGCTGATCTGGCAGACCGCATCACCGGAGTGGGACTTCGACGACGCCACGTTCGAGCGGAGCGCCGCGGCCCTCGACAACCCTGACCACGTCGACATCGTGATCCACAACTACCGGTGGCGGCTCGGGGTCGCCCGAGGCGAGCGACGGTTCGACGACCTCGAACGCCGCCTGGCCGAGGGGCCCGTGATCACCGTGCCGACGATCACGCTGGAAGGGGACGCGAACGGCGCCCCACATCCCGAGCCCAGCGCGTACGCCACGAAGTTCTCCGGCAGATACGAGCATCGGACGATCTCCGGCGGTATCGGGCACAACCTGCCGCACGAGGCACCGCAGGCCTTCGCGGATGCGGTCCTCGAGGTGTAAGAGCACGCGATCGAGAACGAAGGAGGGGGAAGAAGATGAACGACGAGATCCGCGACTTCCAGGTCGACGTCCCGCAGGAGGCCCTCGACGATCTCCGGCGACGCATCGAGGGGATGCGTTGGCCGGACCGCGAGACCGTCCCGGATGAGTCCCAGGGCGTGCGACTCGAGACGATGCGGGAGCTCGCTCGGCACTGGGCGACCGGATACGACTGGCGAGGCGTGGAGGCCAGGCTCCAGGCGCTGCCCCAGTTCACCACTGAGATCGACGGCGTGGACATCCACTTCATCCACGTTCGCTCGCGGCATCAGGGCGCGCTCCCGATGATCGTGACCCACGGGTGGCCCGGCTCGATCATCGAGCAGCTCAAGATCATCGGGCCGCTCACCGACCCGGCGACGCACGGCGCGAGTGCGGAGGACGCTTTCGACCTCGTGATCCCGTCGTTGCCGGGTCACGGGTTCTCGGGCAAGCCGACCACAACGGGGTGGGACCCGATCCGGATCGCGCGTGCCTGGATCGAGCTGATGGGTCGGCTGGGATACACCCGTTACGTGGCGCAGGGCGGCGACTGGGGGAACGCCGTCACCGAGCAGATGGCGCTGTTGGAGCCGCCGGGCTTGCTCGGGATCCACACGAACATGCCGGCGACGATCCCGTCCGAGATCGCGAACGCGCTCGGGCTCGCCGAGCCCGCGCCCGCCGGCCTGTCGGAGGAAGAGCGGTACGCGTGGGATCAGCTCGACTTCTTCTACAAGCACGGGCTGGCATACGCTCAGGAGATGGGGAACCGCCCGCAGACGCTGTACGCGCTCGAGGATTCGCCCGTGGGTCTGGCCGCCTGGATGCTGGACCACGACGCACGCAGCCTCTCGCTGATCGCTCGCGTCATCGACGGAGGAGTCCGAGGGTCTGACGAAGGACGACATCCTCGACAACGCGACCCTCTACTGGTTGACGACCACGGCCATCTCGTCGGCTCGTCTGTATTGGGAGAGCAAGCTCGCGTTCTTCGCTCCGAAAGGTGTCGCCCTCCCGGTCGGCGTCAGCGCGTACCCCGACGAGATCTACACGGCTCCGCGGAGCTGGGCGGAGAAGGCCTATCCCAACCTGATCCACTTCAACCGGCTCCCGAAGGGCGGGCACTTCGCCGCCTGGGAGCAGCCAGGGTCCTTCTCCGAGGAGGTCCGAACCACGTTCCGGTCCCTGCGATGAAGGAGGTGCGTTCGACCCGCATGGATATCACCCGTCCGACGGTTCCGTCCTCGAGCGAGGGGCACGTCCCGTCGTTCGACGGCGCGACCGGCTGGCTCAACTCGTCGCCGCTGGAGCCCGCGGACCTGCGTGGGAGGGTGGTCGTCGTCGACTTCTGCACCTACACGTGCATCAACTGGCTCCGGCAGCTCCCGTACGTGCGGGCCTGGGCGAGGAAGTACGCCGAACATGGTCTCGTCACGATCGGCGTCCACACGCCGGAGTTCTCGTTCGAGCACGACGTCGAGAACGTCCGCCGGGCGCTGGCCGGCATGGACGTGGACTACCCGATCGCGCTCGACAACGACTACGCGGTCTGGGACGCGTTCGCCAACCGGTACTGGCCGGCGCTCTACTTCGTGGACGCCGAGGGACGGATCCGCCACCACCGGTTCGGCGAAGGCGACTACGAACGCTCGGAGGTCGTGATCCAGGATCTGCTGGCCGAGGCCGGAGCGACCGACGTCGGGGCCGCTCTCGCGCCCGTGAGCGGGGCGGGCCCGGAGGCCGAGGCCGCCTGGGACGAACTGCGCTCGGCCGAGACGTACCTCGGCTCCGAGCGGACCCGGGACTTCGCCTCACCCGGCAAAATGGCCCGCGATGCCCGACACGTGTACGAGGCTCCACAACGCCTGGAGCTGAACCACTGGTCGCTCACCGGCGACTGGACGGCCGAGGCGGAGCGCGTGGTCTCGAACGAGCCGAACGGCCGGATCGAGCTCGCCTTCCACGCGCGCGACGTCCATCTGGTGATGGGACCGGCTGCTCCGGGTGGGTCGGTGCGGTTCCGCGTCTCGATTGACGGGGAGCCGCCGGCCGCCGCAGCCGGCAGCGACATCGAGGATTCCGGGGACGGCGCCCTCGATCAGCCGCGGATGTATCAGCTGGTCCGGCAGCCGGGCGAGATCGTCGACCGTGTGTTCGCGATCGAGTTCCTCGATCCGAGCGCGGCCGCGTTCGCGTTCACGTTCGGCTGATGCGAACATCCCGCCGAGGAGGTGTGGCGATGACAGAGCGGATCGATTCAGACGACCCCTGGGACGGGGACGACGGAAGCGAGCTCGAGGCGGAGATCATGCGCGCCGACCATGCGTTCGGCGCCGAGCTGCGCGGGACGACCCCGGAGGAGGCGATCGCCGGTCAGGGCCTAGACGAGGCGCTCGCCCGCGAGCGACCCGAGGGGCGGACCACCGAGGAGGCGCTCGGCGTCGTCGACGACGGCGTCCCAGACGAGGAGGGCAACCTGGTCGCGGAAGGCTCGGTCGAGCACGACGACTTCGCGTCACCGGAGGAAGTGGCGCTCTCAGTTCGCGACGAGGCGCCGGGCGCCACTGATCACGCCGATCCACACCCGGCCGAGGAGAGTTGAGGGGACGGATGGGGGCGGGCTTCGTTCGAGTGTTCGCAACGCACTCGTGGCTCCAGGGCGAGATCGTGAAGGGTCGCCTCGAGGCGGAGGGGATCCCCGTCCAACTCGAGGGAGAGCATGAAGGGCCGTACCCCGTGGGCCCCGCCGAGCTGTTCGTTCCTGCGAGTTTCGAGACGCAGTCGCGCCGGATCCTCGAGCAGATCGAGAGCGGGACGTACGAAGAGTCCGATCCAGAAGCCGGGGGCGAGTCGAAACCCGAAGGAGACAGCTAGGCGTCTGACCTGCTGTGGGTACTACCTTCCTTAACCTGTGGGTACTCGCCAGAACGACGCCCATTCCGTGTGGTCAGGGCGTTTTGAGAACACCCCACCACCACCACCAACCAACAACCGACCGAGCGGCGCGCACCTGCTTGAGGGCGAAGCTGCGCCCGGTACTACGTGCGGACGTGGAACCGGAGGATAGTGACGTCTCGCGACCGCGTGCTACTGACCGGTTCCAGGTCGATCCTGGGGAGGCCCGGGGGGAGAAGCGGGTACCGTCGCCCAGCAGAACCGGCATCACGTACACCAAGATCTCGTCCACGAGCCCCCGCCGCAGGCACTGACCGGCCACGTCGGCGCCGAGGATCTCCAGGTTCTTCCCGCCCGCAGCGGCCAGTGCCGTGGCGACCGCTTCCCCGATGTCGCCGCTGAGGAACGTGATCCCAGGGTCCGGCGGGTCCGGCGGCTCGTGCGTCAGGACGAAGAAGGGAACCGCCGTCTGGGACGCGCGCACGCGCACCATGCTCGGCTCGGTGGATCTGCCCGCGACCGATGGCATCACCTACGCTCCGGACACCTGGGTCTCGCCGGACGGAACACGGGCGGCGACCATCCGCGACCGCGACGGGCCGATTGTCTTCGACGTCGCCACGCGCACCGTTCTCGCTCGACTGCCGCTGGCCTCCAGCCCGGACACGGACCAGTTCATTCGGGTCCAGGGCTGGTCGGCCGACGGGGATCGCTGCTCGTCTCGCGAGCCCTACCACAGTCCGGGAACGACCTGCTCGTGCTGGATGCCGTCACCGGTCAGGTGAGGCTGCGGATCCCGTTCGGCCAGGACACCGAAGTCGGCGAGGTGACCGCAGATCCCACTGGCCGCCACCTCGCTCTCGCCATGGTCGACGGGACGCTGCGGATCCTCGACGCCACTGACGGGCACGCCCTCGCGCCACCCCTCAGGCGAACTCGGGCGCTGCGATCAACGTATCGATCAGCCCCGACGGGCGCTACGTGGCGGTCAGCGGATTTCCTCCCGCCGTGACCGTCTGGGACGCGCGGACCTTTCGGCAGGTGGCCGGGCCCCTGCCACTCGATGTGGACGCCTTGGACGCGCGCGCCCGGTTCGCCCCGGACGGGCGCCTCGTCGTGACCAGCGGCCCAGTGCTCAGAGCGTTCGTGATCGATCCCGCGGAGTGGCTGGCCAGGGCCTGCCGCGTAGCCGGCAGGACTCTGACCCCAGAGGAATGCGAAGAGGTCCTTCCCGGCCGGGCGTACGCCCCCGCTTGCGCCTGAACCCCACCAGACTGACAGTCGCTTCTCCGATCGCGGATAGTGTCGCGCCGTGAAGCGGTTTGACGAGGTGCAGACCGAACGTCTTCTATGCGCCGCTGGCGCGCAAGTGACGTCGACCCGTTTGCTGCCCTGAACGCCGACCCGGAGGTCATGCAGTACTTCGTTACCCGACCAGATCGTGCCGAGACCGAACGCGGGATCGCGGGGTGGGAGGCGGAGTTCGAGTTGCAGGGGTACGGATTGTGGGCGGTCGAGCGCGTTGATGATCATGTCTTGCTAGGGATGGCCGGCCTCAACCCGGTGCCCCCGAAGATCGGCGTAACAGGCGTGGAGGTGGGCTGGCGACTGCGCGGCCCGCCTGGGGCCACGGTTACGCCACTGAAGCCGGGAACGCCGCGCTCGCGATCGCCCGGAAGGCCGGGCTGCGGGACATCTGGTCCTTCACGGCCGTGCTCAACACCCGTTCGCAGGCGGTCATGCAGCGGCTCGGACTGAGCATGCACAAGACGTTTGAGCATCCAGACATCGCCCCTAGTCTCCCCCTGCGTCCGCACGTGCTGTTCCATGCCAGGCTGATCGATTGACCGAGTGACGTCTGCCTTATCAGGTCCAGCCCGAGTACCGTCGGTGCATGAGCCGATGGTTGCTCGTTGCTGGCGGATCTATCGTCGCCCTGGCTGGCGTCAATGCCCTCATAGAGCGAAGGCGAACCTGCGCCTGCCTAGCCGACTGCTGGTGCAAGACGCCTCTCGGGCGCAACTTCCGGTGGATCGCGCCGATGCGTCACCCACCTGCCGGAGAACAACTACTCCGCCTAGCACGGCTCGGGTGGCTCCCGTCACCGGGTGTCCGCGTGACTTTCTGTTCACCGCCCGGGCGGATACTGGCGGGATGCAACGGCCCAGGCACGAAGAGGTCGCCGCATTCCTCGCCCAGCACTCCGGCGGCACTGCCAGCGACCTGGAACCCCTTACCGGCGGGGCGTGGTCATCGGCATGGGCCTATCGAGCGGGCGAGGAAGAGTTGGTGATCCGCTTCGGTCCTGAACGTTCCTGGTACGAGACCGACCGGATGGCTATGGCCTTCAGCGGACCGGATCTACCGGTACCGCAGGTCAGGGAGGTGGGGACCACACCGACCGGACTGGCCTACGCCATCTCGGTACGTCATCACGGGCAGTTCCTGGAGGACACACCGGTCGAGCGCGCCGATGCCGTCGCCCCCACCCTCACCCGCCTGCTCGTCGCGCTTTACCGGGTACCCGCATCCCCCGGTACCCCGGTGATGTGGCACCCGGCGGGCGCGCCGGTCCGCAGTTGGCGGGAACTCATCCTCGCCAGACTGGTGGACGATCCGGGGAATCGGGCGTACGGATGGCGCGCCGCCCTGGACGCCGACCCCAAGCTCAGGGCCCTCTCCACGGCGGTCTGCGACCGGGTGAGGACGCTGGTCGCGGCCTGCCCCGAGCGCCGCGATCTCATACACGGTGATCTCCTGCACGGCAACGTGCTGGTGAGTCCG
Source organism: uncultured Actinomycetes bacterium (assembly GCA_963734275.1). Lineage (GTDB taxonomy): Bacteria > Actinomycetota > UBA4738 > UBA4738 > HRBIN12 > CAVTGO01. Next base: position 1,403 of record CAVTGO010000004.1, on the reverse strand, counting down.
GACTGTCGCCGGGTTCAGGCGGTGATTTCCTGGAAGCATTCGCTACGCGGTGACTTCCTCTACGACGCCGCCTGGTGCAGTGTCTGGGGGCCCGTGTTCTACCCAGGGATCGCCGCCGCCACCACCGACCCGCTGTCCGGACTGCTGCAGGACCCAGGATTACGAGCCGACCAGGGCGCCCTCGTCGACGCCGCCGTACGCCACCACTGCTACGAGCTGCAGATCGGCTTCACCCACCTGGGGTGGAGCATATGGACCTGGAACCAGGAACATCTCACCGCCACCGCCGAGCTCCTCGCCGAAATCCTCGAACGCGGTCCCCTGCCCTCGACCAGCATCTAAGCACGGATCGTCGGATGTCGGATGTCTGATCATCACCCAGTTAGGCACCCAGGTCGGCTCAGCACAGTTGAACCACTCACCTTGCCTTATCAGGGATGACCCACCTCCCTGTTGAGTGCGGACGACCGCGTACGAACGTCCGGGACTGTCCATCTTGGTGCACTTGTCGGCTGATGAGATGTTACTCACTTGGTACGCAGGCGTCGCGCAGGATCGGCAGCACCTCTGGTCGCACGCATCGTCATGACGTACTCGGGTGAACCGCGCTCGAGATTCCGGAGGGTGTTGACCCACACAGGAGGATGCACACATGTTCCGGGAGCGGGCGGTCCGGATGTATCTAGAGCAGCTGTTCAAGCCGGGCGAGTCGAAGCGATGCGCCGTCGGGGGTGGCCGAGCTGGAGCGGGCCAAGATCCGAGCCTTCATCGCCTGGCCGAACAATCAAGAACATTTGTTAATATAGACCAAATCGCCGACGACATCCTCGACAAGATAAACCGCAACACAAATATGTCCCAACGATGCGCGCAATAGGGCTACCTCTGCCGGTCAGCTTGACCTAAAGAAAACGCACTCCGACACGAATTCGCCCCTGTCTGGAACAGCTATCGATCGCTAAATTTGGTACATGAGCACTCTATTTTCTATCGGGATTGTTCAACCAGGCCGCTGTGAAAGTTCTTAGATGTAAGTCTTCCTGTGGGTGCAGACCACAGCGGCGGCATTCGGCGCGAGCGCCCAGTCTGTACGCTCTACGACTCACCTCCAAACTCTTTGAGGCGGCATAGTTGGCAATCGTCCTGTCCGAACAGGATCGCAAAGTAATCTTCTGCGGCGGCACACGCCTCAGGCCCAGCCCCTCCAGCAACATTCTTCGCCCAGAGCGCAGAGTACACAGCAAAAGAACCGGTGAAACTCCTGGAGTTCCGCAAGACCTGGCCTCCGACGAGGTCGGCCGGTGGATCCGCCAATTCAAGAGCCTTGTCGACCTGCTTCCGCATCTCAACGACGTTGCCATTCTTGGCAGCAAGCTCAGCGAGAGCGCGGCGCGCCCTAATTT
>CAVTGO010000003.1:0-3473 GCA_963734275.1 uncultured Actinomycetes bacterium | reverse complement strand
CTCGCCTTGACGGAGACCAAGGGCCGCGCGATGTGGCTCGCGCAGGAGCTCGAGGAGCGACTGCCGGGCTTCGACGAGGATCTGCGGATCCACGTGAACGGGTGCCCGAACTCGTGCGCGCGGTTCCAGGTGGCCGACATCGGGCTGATGGGCGCGGTCCGGCCACGGCCGGACGGCACGAGGAGCGAGTCGTTCCTGGTGCATCTGGGAGGCGGTCTCGGCGAGGGGGGAGGGTTCGCGCGCAAGGCCAAGGGCGTCCGCGTGTTCGCCGAGGACGCGGCCGATTACGTCGAGACGCTGCTTCGCCGGTACACCCATCGTCGGAACGGCAGCGCGAGCTTCCGCGAGTTCGTTCGTTCGCTCTCCGAGGACGAGCTCGCCGAGTTCGCCAGGTGGGATCCGCGATGACCGCCGACACGCCGCGCGCGCAGCCGTTCTACTGCCCGTACTGCGGCGAGACCGACCTGCGTCCCGACGACCCGAGCGGGTGGGTCTGCCGGGTCTGCGACCGGCGTTTCGAGCTTGCCTTCCTCGGCCTGCGGGGGGAGGGATCTGCGTGAGCGAGCGTGAGCCGATCCACGAACCGACGATCCCGGTCCTCGACGAGGAGGCCGCGTGGGTGCACGAAGCCGCCGAGCGCTTCGAGCACGCGAGCGCGCAGGAGCTGCTCGCATGGGGGCTCGAGCGCTTCCATCCGCGGATGGCGATCAGCGCGGCCGGCGGCGTGGACGGGATGGTCCTCACCGACATGGCCTGGCGCATCGATCCGAGCGTGCGCGTGTTCACGCTCGACACCGGGCGGCTGCCCGCCGAGACCTATGCGCTGTTCGAGGAGGTCCGCGAGCGCTACGGGATCGAGGTCGAGTGGGAGTTCCCCGAGCGCACAGACGTGGAGCGCCTCATGAAGGAGAACGGCCCGAACCTCATGTACAAGGGCGTGGACCGGCGGCTCGCGTGCTGCGAGATCCGCAAGGTGGATCCGCTGAAGCGCAAGCTCGCCACGCTGGACGCCTGGGTGGCGGGCCTTCGCCGCGAACAGTGGAAGAGCCGGAAGAACATCACCAAGATCGAGCTCGACCGAGACCATGGCGGCATCGTGAAGCTGAACCCGCTGGCGGACTGGACGCTCGAGCAGGTGTGGGACTACATCCGCGAGCACGAGGTCCCGTACCACGAGCTGTTCGACCACGGGTACACCTCGATCGGCTGCGCGCCGTGCACGCGGGCCGTGCTCCCCGGCGAGCACGAGCGCGCGGGACGCTGGTGGTGGGAGTCCGAGGCCGACAAGGAGTGCGGCATCCACTGTTCGGTCCAGCTGCTCGGCACCCCGAGCGACACGGAGAAGGCGAACGGGACGACCGGCGGCGAGACCGCGGCGCCGACCCTCGCCGAGGAGGCCTCCTAGCCATGCCGTTCGCCTATCCGGTGTTCCTGGAGCTCGCCGGCCGCCGTGCGGTCGTGATCGGCTCGCTCGCGATCGCCGAGGGCAAGGCCGAGGCACTGCGCTCGGCGGGCGCCACGGTGGACGTGTTCGAGGCCGGGGCGTGGTCGCCGTCGGAACTCGACGGCGCGTTCGTCTGCGTCGGCTCGTCGGACGACCCGGCCGAGCGCGACGCGATCGCGGCCGCCGCGCGCGAGCGCGGCGTCCTGGTGAACGTGATGGACGACATCCCCAACTGCGACTTCGCCGCCCCGGCGATCGTACGGCGCGGCGACCTCGTCGTGGCCGTGTCGACCGGGGGCCGCTCCCCGGCCGTCGCGCGCAAGCTCCGCGAGGAGCTCGGCGAACGGTACGGCGAGGTGTGGGGGGAGGTCCTCGCCGTGGTCGCCGACGTGCGCGCCGAGACGCTGCCCGCGCTCGGGGACCTGAAGGTGCGGGCGAGGCGCTGGCGGCGGGCGCTGGACCTCGACGAGGCGGTCGAGCTGGTGCGCGCCGGGCGCGCGGACGAGCTCCGGCGGCGACTCACGCAGCGGCTCCTCGGCGACGAGGAGGTCGCGTGACGGGAACCGTCTTCCTCGTGGGGGCCGGTCCGGGCGACCCGAAGCTGATCACCGTTCGCGGCGCCGAGGTTCTCGCCCTCGCCGACGTCGTGGTGTTCGACCGCCTGGCCTCGCCGTCCCTCCTCGAGCTCGCCCCGGCCGCGGCGGAACGCGTCTACGCGGGCAAGGAGCCGGGACGGGCGGCGATGCCACAGGAGGAGATCGACCGGCTCCTCGTGCGGCGCGCGCTCGCGGGCCGGACGGTCGTCCGGTTGAAGGGCGGCGACCCGTTCGTGTTCGGCCGCGGGGGCGAGGAGGCGCTCGCCTGCGCCCGCGCCGGCGTGCCGTTCGAGGTCGTGCCCGGCGTGAGCTCGGCGTTCGCGGCGCCCGCGGCGGCGGGGATCCCCGTGACGCATCGGGGCGTGGCTCGAAGCGTCACGATCGTGACGGCCAGCACGGCGCACGGCGACGGGGTCGACCTCGCCGAGGTCGCGACGGCGACGGACACGCTCGTCCTGCTCATGGCCGCGGGCAAGCTCGATGAGACCTGCGCCGAGCTGATCCGGGCGGGACGCTCGCCCGATACGCCGGCTGCGATCGTCCAGTGGGCGACCACCGAGGACCAGCGGCAGGTCGTCGGCACCCTCACCGACCTCCCGGCACTCGCCGCGGCGGCCTCGATCGGACCGCCGGCCACGCTGGTCGTGGGCGAGGTCGCGGCGCTCGCGAACGCGCTCGGAACGACCCCGGCGGCGCATCCCGCGACCCTGGAACGCTAAGGGGCACCGGCCGCGAGGAGATGCGACACCTCGCTCAGGTGTCCGATCGTCCGGCCCCCCCACGCCGCGCGCTCGGATTCGGGTCGCAGGCCATCGTCGTCCTCGGGATCGAGGATCAGCACTGGGGTCATCCCCACCTCGCGCGCACCCGTGAGCTCGCCGTAGCTCCCGTCGCCCACGTACAGGCATCCGGTCGGCGCGACGCCGAGGCGCTCTGCGGCGAGGAGGTAGATCTCGGGCCCCGGTTTGCGCAGTCCCACCTCGGAGGAGAAGACCTCGGCGTCCACGGTGCCCGCGAGGGCGGACGAGCGCCACAGCGCCGGCGTATCGGGTGCGCACATGCTGATCAGGGCGAGCGGCAGCCCGCGCGAGCGGAGTTCGGCGAGGAGCTCGGCGGCGCCCGGCCGCGGCTCGAACCACTTGCGGTACATCGCCATGCGGTCCTCGAGAGCCTCGGCGACCTGCGCATCGGACGGCCACGCGCCGGCCCGGGCGGCGATCGTCCGCAGGATCTCCTCGATCGGCCCCATCGCGCCGGTCTGACGCTCGATCGATGTGGCCTCCCAGGCGTCGCGGAACACGCCGGCGTCGGCCTCGAGCGTCGCAGCACACGTGTCGAGCCACGCGTCCCACTCGGTTCGGGGGAGCTCGTACACGAGCGTGCCGAACAGGTCGAAGACGACCGCGCCGAACGCGGTCACGCGCTCGGCCACT
>CAVTGO010000002.1:0-237312 GCA_963734275.1 uncultured Actinomycetes bacterium | reverse complement strand
CGCGGTCGAGCAGCCCGTACACCACGAGGTCGTGATACCCGTCGCCGCCACGACCCGCCTCGCGCAGGAGCGCCTCCTCGGTGAACCCGAGGCGTTCGGGGATCGCACGGCTCCGGGAGTTGTCGGGCGCGGCCCGGATCGTGACGCGATGGAGACCGAGCTCGCCGAAGGCGTGGTCGATCATCGCGCGGCAGGCCCGCGTGACGAGTCCCCGGCGCTCGTGGGCCGCCCCGATCCAGTAGCCGATCTCCGAGTCGCCGTGCAGCGTGTCCACGCGGATCCCGATCGCGCCGGCGTACTCACCATCAACGAAGATGCCGAGCGCGTCGAGCCCGCCAGACCGGCGCTCGTTCTCGATGAACGCCAGGGTGTCGTCGGGGCCCGTCGTTGGGTCGACCCATGGCATCCAGGGCCGTAGGCGCCCGCGGTTCTCGTCGACGACGTCGAACACCACCTGCGCATCGGAGGGCTCGAGGAGGCGGATCTCCACGCCTTCACCGAGGTCGAGCAGCGGCTCGCTCACCCGGCGGGCGGACCCGCGGGGGCCTTCGAGCGCTCCTCCTTCGCGAGGACACGGCGCAGGACCTTGCCCACCATCGTCTCGGGCAGCGAGTCGCGGATCTCGACCCGCTTCGGGGCGCGATACGCGGTGAGGCCGTTCGCCGGGTCCCGTGCCCACGCCACGATCTCCTCGGGCGTCGCGGTCGCACCCTCCACGAGGACGACGAACGCCTTGACCCCTTCACCGGTGGCGTCGTCGGGGACGCCGATCACGGCGGCCTTGGAGACCTTCGGGTGCCGGTAGAGCACCTCCTCCACCTCGTTGGGGTACACGTTGAACCCGGAGACGATGATCATCTCCTTCAGCCGGTCCACGATCGAGAAGTACCCGTCCTCCGCCATCACGGCGACGTCGCCCGTGTGGAACCACCCGTTCCGGATGACGAGCGCGGTCTCCTCGGGCCGGTTCCAGTAGCCGAGCATCACCTGCGGGCCGCGGATGCAGAGCTCACCGCGCTCCCCGGGCCCGAGCTCTCTGTCCGAGTCGACGAGGTCGACGATCTTGCAGTCGGTATCGGGAGCCGGCAGCCCGATCGAGCCGGCTCGGGGTGCCGAGAGCGGGTTCACGTGCGTGAGCGGCGAGCACTCGGTCAGGCCGTAGCCCTCGACGAGCCTGGCTCCGCCGGTGACCTCGGCGAAGCGCTCGGCGACGGCCATCGGGAGCGGGGCCGCGCCCGAGATGCAGGCCTTCACCGATCGCAGGTCGTACTTCGCGGTCAACGGCGACTCGTTGATCGCGTTGAAGAGCCTCGGGACACCGGGGACGAATGTCGGCTTCTCCTTCGCCATCTCCTCCAGGACCAGGTGCAGGTCTCGCGGGTTGGGTATCGGGACCATCTTGCCGGCCACGATGATGGCGACGTTCATCGTGATCATCCCGAAGGAATGGAAGTAGGGCAACGGCCCGAGGAGCGCCTCCTCGCCCTCCACCAGCTGTAACACCGCCTTGGCCTGCAAGGCGTTCGACACGAGGTTGCGGTGCGAGAGCATCGCGCCCTTGGACACGCCGGTCGTCCCGCCCGTGTAGATGAACCCGGCGGGATCGGTCGCCGGAACGATCGTGGCGGCCACCGGCACCCGTCCGGCCGAGGCGAGCCATGCCTCCCACCATCTGACCGGCGCGTCGCGCGGCACCGGCGGCCAGGGCTTGCCCTGCTCCCGCTGGTTCTTCTTGAACTTCAGTGCGGGCGCGAGCTGCTTCTTCGGGAAGGGCATGTAATCGTTCAGGCGCGCGACGATCACGTGCGCGATCCCGACCGAGGCGAACACGTCGGCGAAGTCCGAGTACAGCAGGTCGAGCACCACGACCACCTCGGCGCCGCAGTCGCTGAGCTGATGCTCCATCTCGCGCTTCGTGTACAGCGGATTGTTGCCGACCACCACCGCGCCGAGCCGCACGGTCGCGTAGAAGGCGATGATGTACTGCGGGCAGTTCGGCATCACGAGGGCGACCCGATCGCCCTTGCCGACGCCGAGCCCCGCGAGTGCGGCCGAACAGCGCTCGACCTCGCCCAGCAGGTCCCGGTACGAGATCGTGCGACCGAACCAGGCCACCGCCGCCGAGCCGGGGCGCGAGCGCGCGGCCGCCTCGAGCATCCCGAACACGGAAAGGTCGGGATAGGGCTCGAGCGTGTGCGGGATCCCCTCGGGGTAGCTCGCGAACCACGGTCGGTGCTCGGTCATCGCCGCATCATTCCAGACCGCGCCGCCTGCACTCAACCGCAGGTAGGCTGCGGGACCGCATGGTCGACTTCCTCGACGAGCTCCGGGCGGCGGCCGGCGCCGCGCTCCCGCCGACCGAGGGCGAGCTCGCCGCACCCGGGCTCCTCGAGCCGGTCGAGGTCCTGCGCGACCGCTGGGGCATCCCGTACATCTCGGCGTCCTCGATGGACGACCTGTGGTTCGCACAGGGCTTCATCCAGGCATCGGAGCGCCTGTTCCAGATCGACCTCGCGCTTCGGGCCTCCGGAGGCAGGCTGGCCGAGCTGTTCTCCGAGCCTGCGCTCGACTCGGACCGGTTCGCGCGGACCGTGGGATTCCATCGGATCGGCGCCCGGGAGGCCGACCGGTGGTCACCCGCGTCGCGGGCGATGTTCTCGCGGTTCGTCGAGGGGGCGCGGGCCTGGGTCGGAGCGATGCCAGCGCCGCCCGTCGAGCACGCTTTGCTCGCCGTCGAACCACAGCTGCCCGAGGACCTCGGCGCGTGGGCGGCGACGTACGCGTACGTGGCGTGGGGTCTGTCCGGGAACTGGGACACCGAGCTGCTGCGGGTGCACCTCGCGGAGCGCTTCGGCGACAGTGCCGCAGACGACCTGCTCCCACCGCTGCCCGAGGACGCGCCGTCGCTCGCCGCGGGGGCTCTGGCGGGGCGGCTGCTCGACGCCCTGCCCCGCGCGCCCGAGGGTTCGAACAACTGGGTGGTCGCGGGCTCGCGGACGGCGAGCGGCCGTCCACTGCTCGCGAACGATCCGCACCTGCTCGTCCAACAGCCGGGTGCGTGGTTCGAGCTCGGCCTGCGCGCGCCCGGGTACGAGGCGCGCGGCGTCGCGTTCCCGTTCGCGCCCGGGATCGTGATCGGCGCGAGCCCGCACCACGCATGGGGCATGACGAACGTGACCGGTGACGTCCAGGACCTGTACCTCGAGCGGCTGAACGAGGATGGGTCGGCCGCCGAGCACGACGGCGCGTGGGAGGCGCTGACCGTCCACCGCGAGGTGATCGCCGTGCGCGGCAGCGACCCCGTGACCCTCGAGGTGCGCGAGTCGCGCCATGGCCCGATCCTCGCGTCGGCGACGGTCGGCGTCGCGGGAACGGAGTTCGTGCCGCTCGAGGAGACGTACGCTTTGCGGTGGACCGCGACCGACGGAGTCTTCGAGCCGGCGACCGTGGCCGCGATCGCGCAGGCGGAGTCGTTCGAGGCGTTCCGCGAGGCCCTCCGCGGGCTCTCGTGTCCCGGGCAGAACGTCGTCTACGCGGACGTCGGCGGCACGATCGGCTTCCAGTGCACGGGGCGCTACCCGGTGCGCCGCGTCGGGGACGGCACGGCGCCCGTCCCGGGCTGGACCTCCGAGCACGAGTGGGACGGCTGGATCGACTTCGACGACCTCCCCTGGAGCCGCGACCCGGACGCCGGCTGGATCGTGACGGCCAACAACCGGATCCACGACGCGACGTACCCGCATCTGATCGGGCACGACTTCCACTCCCCGTACCGCGCGCGCCGCATCGCGCAGCTGATCGAGGAGAGCGGCCGATCCCTCGGCGTCGACGACATGGCCCGGATCCAGGTCGACACCGTGTCCCTGCCCGCGCTCGCACTGCTGCCGAGGCTGAAGGTGATGGAGCCGGGTACACCCGTCGCCCACGACGCACTCGCCCGATTGCGCGCCTGGGACGGCGACGTCGCCGCGGGCTCCGTGGAGGCGGCCCTCGTGCACGCCTGGGTCGCGCGGATCGCGTGGCGGCTCCTGCGCGGCGATCGGGACCGGACGGCGTTCGACCGCTACTTCGCCTGGCGCGAGGCCTTCGCCTGCGAGGCGCTGCCGGCGCTCCTGGACGCCGAGCCACCGGTGTGGGTCGGGCTCCGGGGCGGGTGGGACGACCTGCTCGCCGGGACGCTGGACGAGGCGATCGCACAGCTGACCGAGCGGTTGGGGCCCGAGCCCGGCGCGTGGCGGTGGGGAGCGCTGCACACGGTGCGGTTCGCGCATCCCCTGGCGAGGATGCCGGGTCTCGCCCCGATGTTCGTGGCGGCCGAGTCGGAGCTCGGCGGGGACGAGCAGACGGTCCTGCAGGGCGGCTACGACGCACGATACGGGTTCGAGGCGGAGGTGGTTCCCTCGTGGCGGACGGTCGTGGACCTCGGGGACCTTGACGCCTCCACCGCCGTGCTGCCGACGGGCCAGTCGGGCAACCCGGTCTCGCCGCACTGGTCCGATCAGGCCGCGCTGTGGTCGGCCGGCCGGCAGCGCCCGAGTCCGGTCACCCGCTCGGCCATCGAGGCGGCCGCCGAGCGCTCCCTGATGCTCGTGCCCGGGTAACATCGACGACGCCATGCCGAAGTCCAGGTCGCGTCAGAAGCGTTCGACCCGCCCCTACGCGGCGCCCCCGACGAAGAAGCGGCCCCGGCCCAGCCCGCGCTGGTTCGGTGGCCTCGTGCTCGGGCTCTTGGGCGTAGGGATCGCCCTCATCGTCCTCAACTACATGGACCTCACCCCGGGCGGCACCCAGCAGCACTGGCTGTGGATCGGGCTCGGGTTCATCGCGGCCGGCTTCGGCGCGGCGACCCAGTGGCGCTGAAGACCTAGGCCCACCCGGCGAATCACACCGATGTGATTATCCCCAGGCTGTTCCCAGATGTGGAAGCCCTCCCGCGACCCTTCGGCCCCGTGGCGTCCGGCTGCACGGGCCGGTGGGGAGAACCTGGGGACAACCCTGGCAGAAGCCGCGTGCGGCCGTGGACCCGAGTGGGGAGAACCTCCCTACGGCGTGGCCGCCCGACGACGGACCACCTCCATCGGCTCGCCGCAGTGCCGGGTCATCTGGAGCTCTCCCAGGCGGGTCACCCGGAACTCGGTCCCACACTCTCGGCAGACCAGGAAGACCTCAAGGGCCTCGACGTCCTCGACCTCGGGGGGTTCGGTCAGGCCGATGCCCGAGGCGGCTCGCAGGGCCGTGAGCCCGACCCACGCGATGACGACCCCCAGCGCGACGGCTGACAGGATGACCCATATGCTCACGCAGCCGAGTGTACGCACCGGCCCGGGGAGGGGTGGATGAACGAGTACGTCGAACAGGTGATGGCAGATGTCGTCGCCGGGAACCCGGGTGAACCCGAGTTCCACCAGGCCGTGGCCGAGGTCGTCCACTCGCTCGAGCTGGTGCTCGAACGGCACCCGGTCTACCGGGAAGAGCGGATCTTGGAGCGGATGATCGAGCCCGAGCGCGTCGTGATGTTCCGGGTCCCGTGGGTGGACGACGCCGGCCAGATCCAGGTCAACCGCGGGTGCCGCGTCGAGATGAGCAGCGCGATCGGCCCCTACAAGGGCGGTCTGCGCTTCCACCCCACCGTCTCCCTGGGCCTCCTGAAGTTCCTCGCGTTCGAACAGGTATTCAAGAACGCGCTCACCACGCTCCCGATGGGCGGCGGCAAGGGCGGTTCGAACTTCGACCCGAAGGGCAAGAGCGACGCCGAGGTGATGCGCTTCTGCCAGTCGTTCATGACCGAGCTCGCGCGCCACATCGGGCCGAACACCGACGTGCCGGCCGGCGACATCGGCGTCGGAGGCCGGGAGATCGGGTTCCTGTTCGGACAGTACAAGCGGATCCGGAACGAGTTCTCGGGCGTGCTCACCGGCAAGGGCCTGCACTGGGGCGGCTCGCTGATCCGCCCCGAGGCGACCGGCTACGGCGCCGTCTACTTCGCGCACGAGATGCTGGGCACGCGGGACGACAGCCTCGCCGGGAAGACGTGTCTGGTCTCCGGCAGCGGGAACGTGGCCCAGTACACCGTGGAGAAGCTCCTCGACATGGGGGCCAAGACCGTGACGCTGTCCGACTCGGGCGGGTTCATCCACGACCCGGACGGGATCGACCACGAGAAGCTCGCGTGGGTGATGGAGCTGAAGGAGGTCCGGCGCGGCCGCATCGCCGAGTACCCCGCGCGGTTCCCGGCCGCCACCTTCACGCCCGCGGACCCGAGCGGCGATCACGACCCGTTGTGGGACATCCCGGCCGACTGCGCGTTCCCAAGCGCCACCGAGAACGAGATCAACGCGAAGGACGCCGCGAACATGCTGAACAACGGCGTCACCGTCGTGAGCGAGGGCGCGAACATGCCCACAGTCCCCGAGGGTGTCTCGCGGTTCCTGTCGGCCGGCATCCTCTACGGCCCGGGCAAAGCCGCGAACGCCGGGGGCGTCGCGGTGTCGGGTCTCGAGATGTCGCAGGACGCACTACGGATCAGCTGGCCGCGCGAAGAGGTGGACAAGCGGCTGAAGGACATCATGAAGGCGATCCACCAGCAATGCTTCGAGACGGCGGAGGAGTACGGCACCCCCGGCAACTACGTCAACGGTTCGAACATCGCCGGCTTCCTGATCGTGGCCGATGCGATGCTCGACCAGGGGATCGTGTAGCGGGCCTACCCCGGCGGCATCCGCCGCAGGAGGAACTCCATGACCGTGCGCCACTCGCGCACCTCCTCCTCGACGATGTAGGAGCTGTGGCCCTCGGCGTAGCTGTAGAGCTCCGCGTCGCCGCCGGCGGCCTTCAGCGCGTACACGTAGGCGTAGACCTGGCCTGGGGTGCACCGCGTGTCGTGCTCGCCGACCAGCACCAGCACCGGCGCGCGCACGTCGCCCACGTAGGTGATCGGGGAGCGCTCCCGGACGAAATCGGGGAGGTCGTGCACGACCCCGCCGATCAGAGAGCGGTCGTAAGCCTGCAGCGACGGCGCCGAGTCGTCGTAGGACCCCATGTAGTCGCCGACCGGCACGGCCGCGACCCCGGCCGCGAACCGGTCCGGATGCGTTCCGAGAGCGAGCAGCGTGATGTAGCCGCCCCACGACCAGCCGCCGATCGCGACGCGGGTCGGTTCGGCGACCCCACGTGCCACCAGGTCGTCGAGCCCCGCAAGCACGTCCTCCACCTCGGGGAATCCGATATTGCCGATGATGTGATCGCGGAACCGCCGCCCGTAGCCGATCGAGCCGCGGTAGTTGACCATCGCCACGGCGTACCCGTGGTCGAGGAGCGCCTGGACGTCGGTCCACCACGTGTCCAGGTAGAGCCAGTTCGGTCCGCCGTGGACCTTCAGGTACGTCGGGAAGGGGCCCTCACCCTCGGGCAGGACGAGCCACCCGTGCACCAGATCGCCGTCTGGATTGCGGAACAGCCACTCGCGGTACGGGCGCCCCTCGCGCAGACCGGGGCGCTCGGGCGCGAAGACCTCCGTCCCGGCGTCGTCCAGCAGGCGCGAGGCACGGTCGCCGCTCGAGACGCGGAGCCACACGCGACCGTCCGGCCGCACCCGGGCGCCGTGGATCTCGCCCGGTGGATGGAGGATCTCGGTGAGCGTCTCCGTCTGGAGGTCGAGCCGGTACAGGCGGTCCCGGCCGCGGAACAGATGAGCGAACAGGACCTGGTCGGCGCCCGGCCACCAGTCGACGGGGATCGCCTCGCCCGGCAGCTCGAGCGCGATGTCCTTGCGCTCCCCGCTCGAGACGTCCCAGATGGCCGGTCGCATCAGGTCGTCGCGCTCGTAGCCGAAGAGCAGGCGCTGGTCGCCCGGCACCGGCGACCAGGCGAACGACAAGAGGCCGAGGCCGGGGCCGTCCGCGAGCTCGCCGACGACGGAGCCGGTACGAGCGTCGAGGACCCGGAGCGCGCGATGGATGTTGTCCCCGTCCTGGGCGACCTCGACGCACACGAGCGTCTCGTCCGCCGACAGGCCGGACACGTTGAACCCCTCGACGTGGAAGTCCGTCCCGGAGAACGAGACCTGATCGACGTCGCGCAGCAGTTCCTTGGCCGGCCCCCCGTCCTCGGATGCGTAGAGGCCGAAGCCGTCGCGGTCGGCGATCACGCCGACCACCCGCTCGCGTCCGATCGCGAGGCCGTCCGGCCATCCGAGCGGAGCTCCGGGGAACAGCTCACGCGGCTCGCCGCCCTCGAACGGGACCGCGAGCCACCGGCCGGACTCGTCCCCGGTGGGGTCCGAGAACCAGATCGCCTCGTTCCCGTCGCCGGAGACCGTCGCGTAGAGCACGCCGACCGGCTCGTCCGTGAATCGCAGGCGGGACCCGGTCGAGCGATCCCAGGTGTAGCCCTGGAACGAGCCCTCTTCGTCCGACATCAGCACCAGCCGGTCCGGCGCCGAGCGCGACCAGTGCGGGAACGTCGGCGTGGGGGCGTGGTAGCGCTGCTCCCAGAGCGGGAGATCCTGATCGACCGTCATGGCGGCGGGCAGGGTAGCAGTCTGCTCACGATCCGGGCACGAGGATGACGGGCACGCTCACGAGGTTGATCACCGAGCCATCCTCGGCGCTCTCTTCGAAGACCTCGACCGTGCCGGGCTGGCGCTCCTCGACGAAGAAGAACAGCTCCACCTCGAACTCTCCGCGACACCCGCTGCCACACGTCGCGGTCGCGAAGGTCGCTGCGAGCTCCTGTCCGTCGCCGCCGAGCACGCGGACGCTCACGGTGGCCTCGAACACGTCCGCCGTCCCCGAGATCCGGATCGGGCTCACGACCTCGTCACCGGATACCGGCGTGGCGACCTCGATCGCCGGCTCCTCGCCCGGCTCCGAGGACGGCGACGGGCTGGGCGAGGCGAGCGTCGGCGTCGGCGTCGGCGTCGGGGAGACGGTCGGCGTGCGCGTCAGGACGTCGGTCGCCTGCTCCACGCCCTCGGAGCACGAGGCGGACAGGACCGAGAGCGTCGCGACGACGACGAGCATCCACCGGCGCATGGGCACCAGCCTACGCATCCCCCGCCGCGGCGCGGATGGCCCGCCACACCCGCTCCGGCGTGAGCGGCGTGTCCAGATGTCGCACGCCGAGATGCGCGAGCGCGTCCACCACGGCGTTGACGACCGCCGGTGTCGAGCCGATCGTGGCCGCCTCGCCGACGCCCTTGGCCCCCAGCGGGTTCAGCGGGGTCGGCGTCTCCGTCCGGCCGGTCTCGAACGACGGCAGCTCGGCCGCCGAGGGCATCGCGTACGTCGCGAGGGTCGAGGTGAGGGGCGTCCCCTGCTCGTCGTAGACGACCTCTTCGAAGAGCGCCTGCGCGATCCCTTGTCCCAGCCCGCCGTGGATCTGCCCCTCGACGAGCATCGGGTTCAGGACACGTCCGCAATCGTCCACGGCGACGTGACGGATCAGGCGTGCGTCTCCCGTTTCCAGATCCACCTCGACCACCGCGACGTGGGTACCGAACGGGAAGGTGAGTCCGCGCTGGACGAACTGCCCCTCGGCCGACAGTCCGAGCTCCATCCCGTCGGGGAGGCGCGAGGGATCCGTGGCAGCCTCGGCGAGCTCGGCCCACGACAAGGCGGTATCGGGAGCACCGGCCACGCCCATCCGTCCGTCCTCGAACAGGACGACGTCGTCCGTCCCGACCTCGAGCAGGTGGGCCGCCAACGAGCGGGCCTTGGCCTCCACGGCCGTCCCCGACTCGAAGACCGAGGAGCCGCCGATCTGCAGCGAGCGCGACGCGAACGTCCCACCGCCCCGCGGGACCTCGGCCGTGTCGGAGTGGATCACGCGCACGGCTCCGGCGTGCATCCGCAGGATGCCGGCCGCTAGCTGCGCGAACGCCGTCTCGTGACCCTGTCCGTGCGAGCTCGTGCCGACGCGCACGGTCGCCCCGCCGTCGCGCTCGATCGTCAGGGATGCGTACTCCTTGCGCGCGACCCCCGTGACCTCGACGTAGGTGCTGACCCCGATGCCGATCGCCAGACGCTCGTCCCGGGCGCGACGCTCCGCCTGCTCCGCGCGAAGATCGGCGTACCGGGCAAGCCGGAGGGCCTCGTCCAGGGCGCGCTCGTAGTCGCCGACGTCGTAGACGGATCCGACCGCGGTCGTGAACGGGAACGCGTCGGGCGGGATCAGGTTGCGCCGCCGGAGCTCGACGGGGTCCATCCCGAGCTCGGTCGCGAGCAGGTCGACGGCGCGCTCGATCGACAAAGCCGCCTCGGGCCGGCCGGCCCCCCGATACGCATCGACCGGCGTCGCGTTGGTCACGACCATGCGTCCGCGCGAGGCCACGCGCGGGATCCGGTAGGCGCCCGGCAGCATCGTCTGGGTGTTCGGGAGAACGTACGCGCCGACCGGGTAGGCGCCGAGGTCGGCCACCATGTCCACGCGCAGGCCGGTCATCGTGCCGTCGCGCTGTGCGCCGAGCTCCACCTCGTGCCTCTGCGCGCGCCCATGGTGCAGCGCCACCATGCTCTCCGAACGGGACTCCGCCCACGCGACCGCCCGACCCAGCCGGACGGCCGCGGCCGCGCACAGCAGCTGCTCGGCGTACACGTGGCCCTTGGTCCCGAACCCGCCACCGACGTCGGGGGCCACGACGCGGACGGCGTCACGGTCCAGACCGAGCACGTCGGCCACATCGTCGCGGACGTCGAACGGCACCTGCGAGGACACCCAGACCGTGAGCGTGCCTCCCGGGCCCGGCTCGGCGAGCGTCGCGTTGCCCTCCATCGGCACGGGCGCGAGCCGCTGGTGCACCATCCGGACGCGGACCACCACCTCGGCGTCGTCCAGGACGTCGACGTCCCAGCCGGCCTCGAACGACGCCGCCAGGTTCGTTCCTGCCGCGGGGAACAGCACCGGGCCGTCCTCCGCCAAGGCAGCGTCGATCCCGACGACCGTCGGGAGCGGCTCGTAGTCCACCCCCACTGCCTCGGCGGCATCCAGCGCCTGGGCCACGGACCCGGCCAGCACCATCGCGATCGGCTCGCCCACGTACCGGACGGCGGACGAGGCGAGCGGGGGCAGGCCGAAGGGCCCCTCGACGTTGCCGGCGGGCGGTTGGGATGGCAGGTCGAGCTCGGTGGCCGTCAGGACGGCTGCGACTCCCGGCATCGCCGCCGCGGCCGACAGGTCCACGGTTCCGAGGCGCGCGTGCGCCATGATGGAGCGCACGAACACGACCCGCAGCGCCCCCTCGGTCTGTAGGTCGTCCACGTAGCGAGACCGCCCGGTCAGGAACCGGGGGTCCTCGATACGGTGGACGACGTTGCCGAAGATCGACGAGGTCATTGCGGGCACACTGTAGAGGAGACCGACGCATGCTCAGACACCGCGCGGCGACCACCGCGGCAACCCTCCTGCTCTGCACGCTGACCCTGGCCGCGACGGCGGCCGCCGCGAGCGCGATCGACGCCCGGGAGGTCGCCGGCGGCCTCGACGCGCCGGTGGCGATCACGTTCGGCCCCGGCAAGCAGATCTGGTACGTCGAGAAGAACACCGGCGAGGTCCGCGTGATCGACATGGCCTCGGGCGACGACTCGGCGTTCGTCACGGTGTCGGGCGTGAACGGGGAAGGCGAGCGCGGGATGCTCGGCATCGCGCTCCACCCGCGGTACCCGGCCGAGCCGTTCGTGTACATCTACGTCACACGGACGTCCGGCGGGAACCTGCGCAACCAGATCCTGCGGTTCCGCGACGACGAGGGCTCGGGGACCAACCAGAAGGTGATCTTCAGCAGCGAGGCGAGCTCCAGCCCGTATCACAACGGGGGGCGCATCGCGTTCGGTCCGGACCGCAGGCTCTACGCGATCGTGGGAGAGGGGCACGATCCGTCGAACGCACAGGACCGGTCCAACAACGACCTCGGCAAGATCCTGCGGATCGATGCGAACGGCGACGTGCCCGCGACGAACCCGTTCGACGACCGGATCTGGGCGTTCGGGATCCGCAACTCCTTCGGGTTCGCGTTCGACCCGTTCACGGGCAACCTGTGGGAGAGCGAGAACGGCCCAGGATGCAACGACGAGGTGAACGTCATCCGCCGAGGCCGCAACTACGGCTGGGGGCCCAACCAGACCTGCGATGGCTCCTCGCCGGGGAACACGAACCAGGACGGGCCCGACCCGGTGCTGCCCGAGACGTACTTCGACGACCCGATCGGCATCACCGGGATCGCGTTCTGCGACGGCTGCGGCCTCGGCCACCGCAGCCAGGGCGCCGCGTTCTTCGGCGGCGTCAACAGCGGCCCCGTCTACCGGATGATCCTGGACGGCGACCGGAACGGGGTCGTGCGCCGCACGGTCGTCTACGACCATCCGAGCGGGACCCTCTCGTTCGAGGTCGGACCCGGCGGGACGATCTACTTCAGCGACTTCGACGGCATCTTCAAGCTCGTGCGCGGCTGAGGAACCGGCCTGGCGCGACCGCATGCACGGGAGGTAGGCTCGTGCCCTGGCGTGGCGAATGACCGCACGCGAGGAGGGATCCCCATGGACATCGGTCCCCCGCGACGCATCATCGAGGTCGAACCCGTCGTCCTGCCGATCCCCGAGCCCGTCACACTGCCCGAGCCTTCCCCGGCCCCGGCGCCGTACCCGGCGCCCGAGCCCGCGGAGCCCCCCGCGTAGCCGATGCTCGGGACGCTGCTGGAGCCGGGCACCTCGACGATCTCCGAGGCGATCGAGAGCTGGCGGGCCTGGACGCTGGCCGGCTCCCGCGACGGAACCGACGCGTCCCTGCGACCGATCGCCGGGGATGGGCGGCCGTGGCCCGAACGTCGCCCCGCGCGGGCCGAGTGTCGCCGTCGTCATCGCGGGCCGGTCCCCGATCCCTGGTGCTCGTGCGGCCTGCACGCGGTCCACGATCCCGACGCCCTGCGGCGCACGCGCGACCCCGCCGTCATCGGGACCGTGGCGCTCTGGGGCCGCGTCGTCGAGCACGCGAATGGGTATCGGGCCGAGCTCGCCTACCCCCAGCGCCTACGGCTCGTGTGCCTGCTGTGCTTCTGGCAGTGGGGACGGTCGTCCTCCCGATGCGACGTCGTCGTCAGGCATCGAGGCGGGCGGATGGTCCCGCTCTGCGAGCCCCACCTCGAGCTCGCGCTCCGGTACGGGTACCGGGTCCGCACGGTTCTGCCGGCCGTTGACGTGCAGCGCACGCTGCTGTCCGGTTACGCGGTGGACCTACTCCCCGAGCCGACGCGCCGCTAGTCGGGCGGCCCGCCCGGCGCGCGGTGGCGGGCCGCGGCGGCCCGCGCGAGTCGCTCGCGCAGCGACAAGGTCTCCTCCGCCGGCTCCTCCGGCGTCCCCCCGTCGACTCCGGCCGGGTGCGTGGCCGAGGCGATCTCCTCGCGGAGCGAGGACAGCCGCGCCGCGAACGACGACAGGGGAGCCCCCTCCTCGTAGGCGGGCTCGTCGTAGGCGGGCCGCTGGTACGCCGCCTCCTGGAACGCCGGCTCCGTGTACGCCGGCGCCGGCCCGAACGAGGGCTCTCGGGGCGCGGGCTCCGGGCGCTCGAGCCGGCGCTCGACGCCTTCGTCCTCGAGCTCGCGGATCTTGCTATCGGCCTCCTTGAGCTTGCGCGCGGTCTGCTGGAACTCGAGCTGGGTGTTCGCGAGGGCCTCCTGCGCGCGCTGCAGATCGGTGACGTCTTGACGGCGCTGATCCTCCAGCTCCTTGACCCGAGCCTGGAGCTCGTCCACCGTGGGACCCTCGGGCTGCGCGGCCGCGGCCGCCCTCACCTCGGCCAACTCGGCTTCGAGGGCCGCCCGGGTCTCCTCGGCCGCCGTCGCCCTCACCTGCGCGTTCTCGAGCGCGGCTCGGGTCGCCTCCGCCTCGGCCTCCTTGCCCTCGAGCGCGGCTCGGGTCGCCTCCGCTTCGGCCGCCTTGGCCTCGAGCGCCCGCTCCTCCTCCGCCGCCTTGGCCTCGAGCGCCACGCGAGCCTCCTCCTCCTCCAGCGCCTTCGCCTCGGCCGCAGCGAGCGTGGCCACCAGGCCCTTGGCTCGCGCCTCGCCTTCACCGGCCTCGGACCTGACGGAGGCCAGCTCCGCCTCCAGCTGCGCGAGCCGGGCCGCCTCCTTGGCCGCGCGATCTGCGGCCTCCTTCGCCTCCGTGGCCGCGCGATCGGCGGCCTCCTTCGCAGCGTTCTCCGTCGCCGTCTTCAGGGCCGCCAGCTCCGCCCCGAGCGCCACGAGCTCCTTGGCCCGCCCCGCGATGTCCTCGTCCTTCGCGGCGATCTCCTTCACCTTCGCCGCGAGCTCGGCGTCCTTGGCCTCGATGTCCTTGCCTCTGGCGGCCACCTCCGCGTCTCTGGCGGCGAGCTCGCTGGCTCTGCCCTGGAGCTCCGCGTCGCGAGCCGCGAGCTCCTCGGTCTTGGCCGAGAGCTCGCCGTCCTTCGCGGCCAGCTGCTCGTTCTTCGCCTCGAGCTCCCGGATCCGGACGGCGAGGTCCGCGTCCTTCTCCTTCAGCTTGGAGACGAGGTCGTCGCGCTCCTTGGCGATCAGCGAGCGCTCCTGGCTCACGCCGGCGGTCGCCGCCTCGCGCTCCGCCAGCCTCCCGGTCGCGTCCGCGAGCGCGGTCTCGACCTCGGCGAGCTTCAGCTGCGCCTCGTCGCGTTCGAGCTGAGCGGAGCGGAGCTCCGCCGCGGCCTTCTTGCCCTCCGCCTCCTTCGTCTTCGCGCTCGCCGCAGCCGCGGCGGCCGCGCTCGTCTCGAGTTCGGCCGCGCGCTGCTCGGCGAGCCTGAGCTGGGTCTCCACGTCGACGATGCGCCGGTCCGCGTCCGAGGCGCGTTGAGCGGCCTCGGTGGCACGCTGCTCAGACTCGGTGGCGAGGAGCTCGGCTCGGCTCACGAGCTCCTGCGCCCGCAGGGTCTCGGCGTGCGTCCCGGTCGCCCCCTCGCGCGCGATCGCGATGGTGGCCTCCTTCTCGGCGAGTGCCGCGCGCAGACGCTGGATCTCGCCCAAGTGCTGCTCGCGCTCGGCCTCGGTTGCGCGGAGCCGCAGGTCGAGCTCCTCGACCTGCGCGGTCGAGGCATCGGCGGTGGCGGCCGCGGCCCCGGCGGGGACGTCGGCCCGGCGCCGCAGCTCGGCGAGCCTGTCCTCGGCGTCGCGCGCGGCTCGCTCCGCCGCGTCTGCGCGCTCCTCCGCGTCGCGGACCCTCCGGTCGTCGATCACGGCATCGCCGCCGCGACCCGCGGCGTCGGCGGCGGGCTTCGAGCGGATGGCGATCACGAACAGGACGAGGGCGATCGGCAGCAGCATCGCGATCACGATCTGCACCGGCCGCCAGACCTCGAGCCCTTCGGCGCGGATGTCCGCGTACAGCTGGTCGATCTGCACGACGCCCGACACGCTCAGCTGGTTCGCGAGGCGGAGCGGGACGAACGTCTCGTAGAGCTGCTCGCTGGAGCCGGTGAGACCCGCCTTCGGCGCCACGGTCGATTCGGTGAGCAGGCTCACCACGTCGCCCTCGAGGGCCTGCTCGATCTGTGGGTTGTCCCGCGCGACGAACTCGGTGATCTTGTCGCGCTGCGCGGTGGAGAAGATCAGGTCGCCGTCAGGCTTCCAGATCCGGACCTGGGCGACGCGATCGTCGGACAGGATGCCCGCCTGGACGCGGATGATCAGATCCCGGTAGTCGGGCCCGAGGATGTCCTTCGAGACCAGCTCGGGGGTGAGGGCCGTGAACAGGACCGAGGCCGCGTACTCCTGCGCACGCTCCTCGGCATCCGTCTCGGCCTTCTCGATGGACGAGCGGGAGAGGGCGAAGGAGACCAGCAGCGCGACCAGGAGGGCGAGGGTCAGGAACCCCCACAGGAAGCGGGCGGCGTTGCTCGCGCCGGAACGGCGGTGGGTCGCCATGGAAGCGCAAGTGTGACCGCTGGAGCGCCCATGCGGCAAGCCTATCCCTCGGGTGGAACGACGCCCTCGGGCTCTCTCGCGCTGCCACCGGGAGAGCCCGATGGAAGGCCATGGAGAGCGTCACGACCGCGTGGACGCGTGTCGACTGCGGAGCATGATGCTGAGAGCCTCTGACCTGTGGAGACGAGCGGACTCGAACCGCCGACCCCCTGCTTGCAAAGCAGGTGCTCTACCAACTGAGCTACGTCCCCGGGGGATGCAGGGAAAATGGCAGAGAGATCACTCCCGATCCCAGCATCCGTGATCGCCAAGCTTACCGAGGAGGCGACCCCGGAAACAGGCATCGGCGCCGCCGAGCTCACCGCGAGCAGCCCGACTGATGGCTCGAACGCGGAGCTCGGCCACGTTCCGGACCGTTACGGGATCGCCGGGTACGGCGACTTGCCATCCGACGCGTCGGCTCGACGGTGCTCCTCGAGCATCGCATCGATCTGCTCCGCGTCGACGGGCTTGGAGAACAGGTAGCCCTGCGCGAGCGCACACCCCATCGCACGGAGCGCGTCCGCTTGTTCCAGCGTCTCGACCCCCTCCGCCACGACGCTGAGACCGAGCGTTTGCCCGAGCTGAAGCACGGCTCGCCCGAGAGCCGACTCTCGAGTCCCTCCTGCGATCGGGTCGATGAAGAGCTTGTCGATCTTGAGACGGTCGATCGGGTACTGGTGGAGCGAGCCCAGGAACGAGTAGCCGGTCCCGAAGTCGTCAATCGCCAGCTGCACGCCAAGAGCACTGATCTCGTGGAGACGCTGATCGACCATCTGCCCGTCGTGGATGAGCGATCCCTCGGTGATCTCGAGGACGAGGCTGTTCGCCCCCAGCTCGAACTCCGACAGGAGATGAGCGAGCTTCTCGACGAAGCGATGGTCGCGAAGCTGCACCGGCGAGACGTTGACCGACACCAGCATCGAAGGCTCCATCGGGAACCGCCGCTGCCATCTCCGGGCGTCCTCGCAGGCCTTCCTGAGGATCCAGAGCCCCATGTCGACGATCTGACCCGATTCCTCGGCGATCGAGATGAAGTCGAGAGGAGGCATCAAGCCGCGCTCCGGATGGCGCCAACGTAGGAGCGCCTCGACCCCTTCCATCGATCCGTCGGACAGCCGTACGATCGGCTGGTACTGCAGCATGAGCTCGTGCTCGTCCATCGCGCGCCGCAGATCGCCGCGGAGCGCTTGGAGCGCTTGCAGGTCCTCCCGCATGCTGGTGTCGAAGATCTCCCAACTGCCCTTGCGCTTGCGCTTCGCCGCGTACATCGCGATGTCGGCGTCGCGGACCAGCTCTGCCGCGGTGCGGGTCCCGCGTGAGGGCTCGACAACGATCCCGATGCTTGCGCTCGCCGCGATCGTGTCGTCGGTCGGATCGGTCGATGCCACGGCCTCCAGGATGCGATCGGCGATGGCCGTCACTTCCTCGGCTCGGTCGATCCCGCTGAGCAGCACGACGAACTCGTCGCCACCGAGGCGGGCGACCGTGTCTCCCGGTCGGAGCACGGCGCCGATCTTGGTTCCGGCCCGTCGTAGGACCGCGTCCCCGGCGAGATGCCCCTTCGTGTCGTTCACGGCCTTGAAGTTGTCCAGGTCGACGAACAGCAGCCCGAGCGTCGAGTGGTCGCGCTGCTGCTGGGTGCGGGCATGCTCCACGCGATCTAGGAACAGGGTTCGGTTCGGCAGCCCCGTCAGGGCGTCGTGGAGCGCCTGCTTGCGCTCCGTCATGTCCTGGATCGTGCCCACCAGCCGCACGGAACCAGCCTTGTCCTCGATCGCGCGGCCCAGGCCTTGGATCAGTCGCACGCTCCCGTCCGGACGCGCGAGGTGACACTCGTAGCTCACGTCCACCCGGGTCGCCAGGGAGCGCTCGATCAGGTCGCGCACCTCCTCGCGTTCCTCCTCGACGATCGATCCCAAGAACCCTTCGAAGGTCGGCTGGACGTCGTCGACCACGCCGCAGATCCGGTAGGTCTCCTCGGACCAGACGAGGTGGTTCGAGGCCACGTCCCAATCCCAGCTCCCGATGTGCGTCAGCGCTTGGGCCTCGGAGAGGTCGGCGACCGCGCCCTCGAGGTCGGCACGCGTTGCGCGTTCCGCCTCGATGCTCAGTTCGTTCAACTTCCACGCCGTGAGGGCAGCGGCGCTCTCGCCGGCGATGAACAAGGCGTGCAGGCCCGCCCACTTCCATGGGTTCCGGAGCGCGGCGGGGTGGTTGAACACGGAATGGCTGTCCATCGCGCCGACCACGCCGTGGTGCACGAGGACGAATGCGATGGCGACCAGGAACGGGAACCACGACTGATAGAGCGCGACGACCGCCACGACGACGAAGAAATGGAAATGCATCTCGATGAGGCCACCGGTGAGATGGACCAGCACGGCGGACGACGAGACGAGGCTCAACGTGGCGAACGACGCCCTCGCGTCTCGGCTCAGGCTCCTGAACCCGGCGGCCACCGCGAACATGAGGATCAGGGCGACCTCGACGAGGGGGTGCACGAGACCGTACCCGCGTTGCACCCCCACGATGTACAGGGCCGGGACGTGCAGCCAGGCGAGCACCAAGATGGCTCGGTGGCGCCGTTTCCACGACTCGGGGGTGATGGCGTTCCCGCGTGGGAGCGTGGCCACGATCGCGGCCACGACGGACCGACCGAACGCCATCGCCCTCGGCCGGGCCGCGGAGCCCTCCGTGCTCGGGCTCGCGTCGTCCATCAGGGCCGCTCCCCGTCAAGGGGGCGCCGGGCATCCGGCAGGGTTGTGCGCATGGACATGTTCTCGGAGGGCCCGGCACGGCGCTTGAGGGCCCGGCACGGCGCTTGAGGCCCCGAGCTCAGAGGTCCTGATCGGCTACCACCAGTCCAGGGCCACAGGCGTGAGCAGCTCGTTCCCCGTCTCGCGAACGATGATGTTCTGCTCCACCCCAACGCTGCCGACATCGGGGTGCGAGAGGAACACCTCCACGCCCATCGTCTGCCCCTCCCAGAACGCCCAGCGTTCCTCGTTGGCCTCGACGTCGAGCCAGATGGTCGGCCGCTCCCAGAACAGGCCGTTGCCGTGGCCGAGCAGCGGGAAGGTCTCGGCGGTGGCGTCGTCCACCGTCCCGGTCTCCTTGCGCAGACGGCCGCCGAGCTCGGCGATCTCGCGCACGCTTCGTCCGGGTCGGATCTCGTCGATGAGCCGCATCACGACGTCGTTCGCCGCGGTGATCCACCGACGCTGGGCCCCGCTAGGCTTGCCCCCGGCCACCACGGTCCGTCCGGGATCCAGCCAGTACCCCTGCCACGCCGGGCCGTAGATCCACGTGCGCACGAGGTCGCCGGCCCGCACTGCGATCCGAACGTCGAAACCGGTGAGCGGTTCGTTGGTGAACGCCTCGAGGTCCCGTCCGGTGCCGCTCGCCACGGGGATCATGTGGAAGATCCCGCCGCGTCGCAGCAGCTCGTGGGCGCCGGCGGCGGCGATGTCCGCCTGCGTCCCTCCACGAACGGCCGCCTCGAGCTGCTTCGTGAGCGCGGCCGTCACGATCTCGCCACCCTGACGGAAGCATTCGAGCTCCCGCGGCGACTTGTGGCGGCGCACCGCTTCGACCAGCTCGTCCGCGGGCACCCATTCGACACGGGGAAGCTCCTCCTGGAGGATCCTCGCGTACCTCCAGGGGAGGAACCCGTCTCCCACGAGCGCGACACGTCCCTCCGTGAACCCGCGCGCCCGCATCGCATCCGTGACGAGCCGCACCCGGTTCGGCTCGTCCGAGCGCACGATCCGCTCGGTCGCCACCTGCTCCTCGGGGAACTCGGTCAGATCGGCGATCAGCTCGGGGGCCTGCCCGCGCTCGAGGATCAAGGCGGCGAACCCCACCCCGATCCAGTCGTCCTCGTCGGCCTGCCCGGACTGATTCGAGTAATAGTGCGTCAGGTAGAAGACGTCGGCGAACTTCTCATAGCCACCGGCGCTCCGGCTCCACACGAGCGCGACTTCGAACCCACGTGCCGCCATCTCGTCGGAGACCCGGCGCCAGCGCCCTTCGTATTCCTCCACCGGAAAGAAGAGGGTCATCAGACGACCTCCGCTAGGGCGGTCCCGGCGGCGCGTCCGTCGGGCTCGGACTCGGGCTCGGGCTCGGACTCGGGCTGGGGCTCGGGCTCGGCGAAGGCGTCGGCAGTACCTGCTCGACCCGGCCGTGGTCGGGGACGTGGTCCAAACACGTCCGAGGGCAGACCGAGGAGACGAACGCGGTTCTCGCGGACCAGAAGTACGAGGTCCGACCCTTGCCGATCGAGATCGCGTTCAGGGGCACCTCGACCCAGGCGAGGCGCTGGGACTGCTTCCGCGTCTCGAGGGAGCCGGCCGACACCTGCGCACCGTCCTTCCGAACGCGGTAGAGCTCGGCGACCAGGTCCTCGCCGTCCGAGCGGACCATCGCGAGGTAGTCCGAGTCGTCGTCCCCCCTCGTGTCGAGCCGTACGAGCAGGTAGCCACGGTCCCACAGCTGATCCAGCTTCCACCCCCGGTAGGTCAGGAGCTCCCATCGGAGCCCCGGCGAATGATCGAACCGGATCTCCGCGACGTCCAGACGCCCGTGCACGTCCCGTGGGTCCTGCTGCGTCGTGTGGTTGGCGAGCGCCGGTGCCGCGGCGAGGATCGCCAACGACAGGGCCGCGACGAGGACCCGTCTCACCGGCTCCCCCCTCGCGATCGGGAGACCGACGCCGTTACCAGCCACACCGTCAGCGCGATCCCGCCGGCGACGAGCATGACGGGGAGCGCGTCGCTCGAGCCGGGCGCACCGGGTGCCGAGAGGACCGGCGCATCCGTGGCCCGTGTCCAGGCGATCCAGGCGAGCGCGCCGAGCCCGAGGTTCCGCGCGAGCAGCAGCCGGTAGTCACGTGTCGAGGCGCTCCCGAAGCACCCGCAGTCGAGCCGTCGTCCCACACGGACGCGCGCCAGGACGATCGCGACCGAGAAGGCGGCGAGGGTCACGAGCGCGACGAGGCCGGCGGTCGACGGCCACCCGAGGAGCGGGAGGGCGACGAGCCCGAGCTCGATCGCCGGCACGCCGATCGAGGCCGTCCGCTCCATCGATCGGGGCAGGCGATAGGCGGCGAGCGCCCGACGCCAGCCCCTCCGGTCCGCGATCTTCGTCACCGCCGCAACGAGGAACGCGCCCGCGACGACCGCCGCGGCGAGCTCTCCCGGCGCCGGCGCCACCTCCGTCTCGCGCGCGACGGCGGCGGCGACTCCGACGGCGGCGAGCGCCACGACGTGGGCGACGCGCCAGCCCGTCCGGCTCGAGGACCGAGCGAGGCGACCCACGAGCTCCGCGGCCTCGGCCGGCGAACGCACGCCGCGGGCTGCCACGATGGTCAGGGCTCGCGCCACTCCGAACGGCGCGACGAGCAGCGCGCCCGCGAGCGACTGCCCGCTCGCTACCGCGGCGAGCGCGACCACGACGAGCGTGCCGTGGGTGAGGTACGTCAGGAACCCGACGCCGAGGCCGGCGCCGTACAGGAACGCCGCCGGCGCGGGACCGAAGAACGTCCGCCACCAGTCCGGCACCTGTCGGCGGAGCTGCGGTACCGGGACGCGCAGGCCGGTCGCCTCCGCGACGAGGTACGCGATGGCGATCGCCGCGACGAGCCACCAACCGGCCGCCCCCCACGGCGCGTGGAGCAGCCCGCCGGCGGCTCCGAGCAGCGCGCCGAACGCGGCCGCGGCGAGCCCCGCGCCCAGGACGTGGAGCGTCACCGATACGGCCCACCGGCTCCGGCTG
The DNA here is from genome assembly GCA_963734275.1 of uncultured Actinomycetes bacterium. Lineage (GTDB taxonomy): Bacteria > Actinomycetota > UBA4738 > UBA4738 > HRBIN12 > CAVTGO01. Next base: position 215,597 of record CAVTGO010000002.1, on the reverse strand, counting down.
CCCCCGTGGACCACGGGGGTGATGGTCTCCGCCATCGACAGCCCTCAGGGACCGAACAGGGCGGTGAGCCCCGACAGGGCCGACGCGGCGACGACCGCGAGGGCCAGGGGTTCGCTCAGCACGTCACGTTCAGCTCCTGGTAGGTGATGCAGAACACGCGCAGGTTCGGCGCACAGTAGCCGCGGACCGAGCCGTCGCCGTTGATCCGGGTCGTCGACGGCGAACAGCAGTCCTGGATGTGGCGGATCCGGCCGTTGCAGCAGCGGCTCCATCCACCGCCGTAGCGGGGGTCGCGGACGAAGGGGTACCACTCGGGGACCACCGTCTGACAGACCTTGCGACGCGCCTGGCGCATCGACATGTAGACGTAGCCGTCGTCGTCCACGGGGAACCCGTGGACGGGATGGACCGGGAAGCCGTACGCATCGGTCCGCGATTGCGGCGCGTACGGATGCGGGCACGAGCCGGTCGTGAACAGGTGGCCGCAGATGTGATGCGCCTCGGCGCGCTCGGGCGCGAGGGCGACCGCGACCATCGAACCGCCGGCGAGCGCCACCACCGCGCGACCGATCCGTCCGAGGAACGAGCGGCGGCTGGTGCGGCGGGCGAGCTCGACCTCGGGTCGCCCCATCAGCTGGCTCGACGCGCCGTGGCCTCGGCCATCCGGCGCCGCGCGGTGTCGATGAGACCGTCGATCTGCTCGAGCGTGTTCACCGTCCCCTTGGAGCGGACCACGCCGAGGTCGTCGAGCACGACCACGAAGGGGACGCCGGGCACGGCGAAGGCACGCTCGGCATCGCGGTCGGAAATCACCTGTGGGCGAAGGCCCGCGGCCCGGGCGGCCGCCGGCAGCGAGGGGCGCAGCGCGTCACAGATCGGGCACGTCGCCGAGACGAACGCGACGAGCCGGGGCTCGCCCGGCCCGCCCAGCACCAGCCGCTCCCCCTCCTTCGGCGACGCGAGACGCGGCTCGGGCGTGGAACCGAGGGGCGGACCCTCCTCGTCCACCTCGAGCGCGCCCACGGGCGCCAGGCGCAGGTGGAGCACGCCGACCTGGCGCGCGAGCGCCACGACCACGACGGCGAGCGCCGCGAGCAACACCCACTGGACCACGAAGGCGGCGGCCCACCACCCCGACACGCCCGGCTCAGGCCTCCGTGGACTCCGCCGAGGTGGCCGGAGCCTCGTACGCGGGTTGGGTCACGGCCTTCTCTAGGGTCGCGGGCACGGTCCACATCGGCTCGCCGTCCTTGTCGAGGAACTGCATCACCGGCGTGCCGTCGGAGGTGAGCCCCATGATCGCCCGGAGCTCGCCGTCCTTGTTCAGCAAGCGCAGGATCGGCGAACCCTCGGCGGCCAGGCCGAGCCGCACGCGCACCTTCCCGTCCTCGTCCTGCAGCGAGATCGTCGGGGAACCCTGCTGCGCCAGGCTGTAGACGAGGCCGAGCTCGCCGTCCTTGTTGCGGAGTGCGAGCGTCGGCGAGCCCTCGGAGCCGAGGCCGAACTTGGCCCGGACCTTCCCGTTGCGGTCCACCATCGCCATGCTCGCCGAGCCGTCCGAGAACAAGCCGAGCGTGGCCCGAACCTTGCCCTCGTCGTCGGCGATCGCGAGGCCGGCGGAGCCGTCGGGCTGCACGCCGAAGCGCGCGCGCAGCTTGTCGTCGGTCCCGTAGAAGGACATGAACGGGAGATCCTCGTTCGTGACGCCGAATCGGGCGCGGACACGGCCCTCGGAGTCCTCGATCTCGATCTCGCCGGCCCGGATGACCCGCTTCCTCATGTGATCAACCCTCGCTCGCGCTCCGACGACCGACTGAGTCTAGGACGGCGGGGCCGCGCGAGGGCGCAAGGAGCGGGCGAACGCGAGATCGAACGTTGCCGCGGGCCGGGCGAAAGGACCCCACATGTGAGAAACCGCCGCGACCCGAGGGTCACAGCGGTCTCTCAACGCGCACTGTATGGAGCCGCCCGGAAGCGGTCAACGGGAACCGGTGGTTTTGTCACTCTTTCTCGAACAGCTCGACGCGAAGGGTGCATGCGGCCAGGCGATCCGGCCGCGGGTCGACGCCGATCCCCGGTCCGTCGGGAACCGCCATCGTGCCGTCGGGGGCCAGCTCGAACGGCTCGGTGAGGTCGTCGGTGAAGTAGCGGCGGCTCGCGCTGGTGTCGCCGGGGAAGCGGAAGTTCGTCATCGCGGCGAGCGCGAGGTTGGCGGCGCGTCCGATCCCCGTCTCGAGCATCCCGCCGCACCACACGGGGATGTTGCGGGAGGCGGCCACATCGTGCACCCGTTTCGCCTCGAGGAGCCCACCGACCCGTCCCTGCTTCACGTTCACGATCCGGCACGCGCCGAGCTCGATCGCCGCCTCGGCGTCCGCGGCCGAGCGGATCGACTCGTCCAGACACACGTCCGTGCGGATCGCCCGCTGGAGCTCGGCGTGCCGCACGAGATCCTCGAAGTGCAGCGGCTGCTCGACCATCAGCAGGCCGAACGCGTCGAGCGCGAGGAACGTCTCGAGGTCCTCGGGACGGTAGGCGGCGTTCGCGTCCACCGAGAGCAGGATGTCCGGGTGGGCCCCCCGGACGGCGCGCACGCGCTCCACGTCCGTGCCGGGCGCGATCTTCAGCTTGATCCGCCGGTACCCCTCGGCGAGGTAGCCGCTCACCTGCGCGAGGAGCTCTTCGGCGGTGGGCGCGATCCCGACGGACACGCCGCATTCGACACGTGCGCGCTCGGCGCCGAGGTACGACGACAGCGGACGGCCTTCGGCGCGGAGCTCGGCGTCGAGGAACGCGTTCACGAGCGTCGCCTTGGCCATCGGGTGGCCGCGCACGAAGGCGAACACGCGCTCGAGGTCCTCGACCCCGACGTCGCCGGCCGCGAGGAGCGCCGGCACGAGCAGATCGCGAAGGACGAGCCACGCGCCCTCGTTCCACTCCTCGGAGAAATCTGGCTCGGCTCCGGCGACGCACTCCCCCCAGCCCTCGGCGGCCGGCGTCTCGACGCGAGCCAGCACGCACACCTTCTCGGTCATCTCGCCGAAGCTCGTCCTGAACGCCCGGACGAGCGGGAGCCCGACCAGCCGGAGCTCGACCGCGCGGACCTGGGTCACGCCGCGACCTCCTCGCGCTCGACGAAGACGTAGCGCGAGCGCTCACCGTCGAAGGCCGCGGCAACCAGGCCAGCCTCCAGGCACGACTCGATCGCGAGAGCGGCCGCCTCGCGCCACTCGGCCCCGAGCGCGGGATCGACGGCGCGGAGCTCGGCGTGGTCACGGGGGATCTCGACCAGGGCGCGCGGTCCCGACGGGCGGAGGAGCTCGCCGGGGCGCTCGCCGTCGCGATGAAGGATCGTCCACCCGTCGGACACGAGCACGTTTCGCGGTCCCGGGTCCCGGTCGATGGTCCACCGGACCACCACCCGGTCCGTGCGGTCCCCTCGGTTGAGGGTGTCCGTCATCTCGCCGTAGAAGCTCCGCTCGAATCGATCCGCGACCGCGCCGAGCTTGTGGAGGTTGAAGTACGCGTTGCGAGCGACGAGCGGGTCGAAGGTCCACCGCACGACGCCGATCCCCTGGTCGAGCGCCTGCGCCCGCTGCGCGAGCTTCAGCGCGTAGCCGACGCCCCGGTGACGTCGGTCAGGGAGGGCGGCGAGCATGTGCGAGTGGACATGCAGACCCTCGTCGTCCACGCCCGCCCACCCGAGCACGTAGCCGACCGTCTCCTCGCCGTCGAACGCGCCGTACGGGACGTTGCCGCTCTCACCGAGCGCGCGGAGCATCTCGCGCGGGACCAGCTGGTGATCGCCCCACGTCGCGATCATCACGCGCAGGATCCGCTCGGCATCCTCGAGCTCGTCGAGCGGACGGAGTTCCACGCCGGCCGCGCGGGCCGCATCGTGTGCCAGCTCCCACGCGCGGGTCACCACGGCGAGCGAGTCTAGCGGTCCGCGGAAGAGCGCCCGGAACGCCGGAGGGTCCGCGGCCGTCGGCCGCGGACCCTCCTCACGCTTCGTGCTCGGACGCGTCTACCCGCCTGCCGGCGGGGGCAACTCCTGCCACTCGTCCTCGTCGAGGTCCTTCCCGCGCCGCCGCTTGAACACGGCGACGACCGCAGCGACGATCGCCGCGATGAACGCGATCTTCATGAGCTTCCCGAAGAACCCGCTCTTCTTCTTGCCTTCGGTCTCCTCGGCCATCGCCGCCTCCTTCTCGAGTGGGCCTGGTTGGACTTGAACCAACGGCCTCATCCTTATCAGGGATGCGCTCTAACCGAGCTGAGCTACAGGCCCGAACGACTCCACCGGGGCCTCCGACCCGGTCTCGCGCAAGCGTACGCGTGGCCTCGAAACCATGTCAATCGCGCCCATGACCTGCGCGTTCGTTCAGCGTCGCTCGGACAGGGTCACCTCGATGCCTCCGACGATGTCGGAGAGCAGGTTGTAGAGGAACGCGACGAACACGTTGATGAGCGTGAACAGCACGGCCATCGCGAACCCGATCGTGACCGCCCGCGAGAACAGCCAGCTGCCGTGGATCTGGAACGACTGGTCGGCGAACAGATCCCGGATCAGCCGCTCCGTGGAATCGAGGGCCCCGATCGCACCGAGGAACCCGTAGAGGATCACGAGCGCCCCGACGATCACCGCCATCACGCAGATGTAGAAGAGGAGCGAGAGCTTGAGCACGGACCACGGCCCCACCTTGCGGATCGTGACGCGGGCCTGCCGCGGCTTGGGCTTGTGGAAGCGCTTCACCCTGTCGGGCGGGTTCGCCGGTGTTCCCGCGGCGGGCGTGGGCGCTCCGGTGCCCGGGGCGGGCCTGCCCGAAGCAGGCATGGGCTCGGGCGTTGCGACGGTGGTGTCCCCGGCGGGCTTGCTCATCGGTCTGCGCTCTTTCTACGCGGCATCGCGTCCCGCAGCAACCATCGGCCCGGGCGGCCCGAACACGAGCCGGCAGTGCAGCGGTGCGAGCACACCGAGCGCGACGAGCGCCACGACCCAGTCGCCGGCCGCGCGGGTCTCTTGGACGAGGAGCCCTCCCGCTCCCACCGCGGCTCCACACACGGACGCGAGGGCGAACGCCACGGTCGCGGAGAGGCGACGCCAGGCTACGAACACGGTCAGCAGGCCGAGCGCGCTTCCGATCGCGATGAGGGTCAGGCCTCCGGCCACGGTGAAAACATCCTACGAGCCGTGACCACCGCCTCCATCGAGCGCGACCTCAGGAGGCTCCTCGAGGACGCGACTACACCTCGACCAGGTTCGAAGTGATGACGGGCGCGATCGCGACCACGGTCGCGCCCTCCTCAACGCGCATCGTGCGCACGCCCTGGGAGGCGCGGCCCACGCGCCGGATGTCGGCGGCGGCCACCCGGATCACGATGCCGGACGAGGAGATCGCGAACATGTCCTGGTCCTTGTTGCCGATGAACGCCCCGGCGAGCAGGCCGGTCTTCTTGGTCAGCGTGTGGCCGATCACACCCTTGCCGCCTCGGCCCTTGGGCGGGTAGTCCTTGAGCGGCGTGCGCTTGCCGTAGCCCTGCTGCGTGACGCTGATCATCTCCTCGCCCTCGGACGCCACGCCGAGGGCGATCACCTCGTCGTCGGCCGCGAGGCGCATCCCGATGACGCCGGCCGTCTGGCGGCCCATCGGGCGGGCGAGCCCCTCTCGGAAGCGGATCGTCTGGCCTTTGCGCGACATGAGGAACACGTCGTCCTTGCCGTCGGTGAGTCGCACGTCGATCAGCTCGTCGCCGTCCCTCAGGTTGATCGCCGCGAGACCGGTTCTCGGCGAGTCATACTCGGGCAGCGCGGTCTTCTTCACCATGCCCTTCCGGGTCGCGAAGAGCAGGTACCGCCCCTGCGAGTACTCCTTCAGGTCGATGACGGCCTGGACCTTCTCGTCCGCCGTGATGCCGACGCCCGGCAGGTTGGCTGCGTAGGTGCCGCGCGCGGTTCGACCGGACTCGGGGACCTCGTGGACCTTGACCCGGTAGACCTTCCCCTTGCTGGTGAAGAACAGCAGCCAGTGGTGGGTGGTCGTGGTGAAGGCGTCGCGGATCACATCCTCTTCCTTGAGGTTGGCGCCGATCACGCCGCGTCCCCCGCGACCCTGCCGCTTGAAGTTCTCGATCGGCTGACGCTTCACGTAGCCGGCCCGGCTGACAGTGATCACGACGGGCTCCTCGGCGATCAGGTCCTCGACGTCGAGGTCGCCGACGTCGGCCTGGAGCTTGCTCCGGCGAGCATCCGCGTAGCGCTTGCGGATCTCGAGGATCTCCTCCTTGATCAGGGCTCGGATCTTCTTCGGGTCCTTCAGGAGCGCCTTCAGCCGTCGGATCGTCGCCAGGAGCTCCTTGTGCTCGGCCTCGAGCTCCTCGCGCGCCAGACGGGTGAGGCGGCGAAGCGGCATATCCAGGATGTGATTGGCCTGGATCTCGCTGAGCTTGAACTTGGTCATGAGCTTGGTGCGCGCCTCGTCCGCATCCCTCGAGCCGCGGATGATCTTGATGACCTCGTCCAGGTGGGAGAGGGCGATCAGCAGGCCCTGGACGATGTGATCGCGCTCCTCCGCCTTCTTCAGCTCGTGCTGGGTCCTGCGGGTGACGACCTCGACCTGGTGGTCGACGTAGTAGCCGACGAGCTCGGCCAGGTTGAGCGTGCGGGGAACGTTGTCGACGAGCGCGAGCATGATGGCGCCGAAGTTGTCCTGGAGCTGCGTGTGCTTGTAGAGCTGGTTCAGGACGACCTGCGGGTTGGCGCCGCGCTTGGTGTGGACCACCAAGCGCATGCCCTCCTTGTTGGACTCGTCCGTGACGTCGGCGACGTCCTTCAGCCGGCCCGCGTTGGCGAGCTCCGCGACCTTCTCCGCCAGTCGCGCCTTGTTGACCTGGTACGGGAGCTCCGTCACCACGATCTTCGAGCGGCCCTGCAGGCCCTCCTCGATGTGCGAGACGGCGCGCACCTTGATGGACCCTCGGCCGGTCTCGTACATGTCCCTGATGCCCTGCTTGCCGAGGATCGTGCCGCCCGTGGGGAAGTCCGGACCCTTCACGAACTTCATCAGCTGGGCCGGCGTCGACTCGGGGTGGTCGAGGAAGTGCGCGACGGCGTCGATCACCTCGCCGAGGTTGTGGGGAGGGATGTTGGTGGCCATGCCGACGGCGATCCCGCCGGCGCCGTTCACGAGCAGGTTGGGGAACCGGCTGGGCAGCACGGTCGGCTCCTGCTCGTAGCCGTCGAAGTTGGGGATGAAGTCGACGCTCTCCGCGTCGATGTCGCGGAGCATCTCCATCGCCATCGGAGCGAGGCGCGCCTCCGTGTACCGGTACGCCGCCGGTGGGTCGCCGTCCACCGAACCGAAGTTGCCGTGCCCGTCGATCAGCGGCGCCCGCATCGACCAGTCCTGCGCCATCCGGACCAGGGCGTCGTAGACGCTCTGCTCGCCGTGCGGGTGGTATTTCTTCAGCACCTCGCCGACCGCGGATACGGACTTGCGGTGCGGGCGATCGGGCCGCAGGCCCGACTCGAGCATCGACCACAGGATCCGACGGTGCACGGGCTTCAGGCCGTCGCGGGCGTCGGGCAGGGCGCGGCCGACGATCACCGACATCGCGTAGTCGAGGTAGGAGCGCTGGATCTCCTCCTCGAGGCCGATCGGCTCGACCCGACCCGCGAGAAGGGTCAGCTCACCGCCACCGCTGGCCCGGCGCCTAGACATCGAGGTTCTGAACGTCCTTCGCGTTCTGCTCGATGAACTCCTTCCGCGCCGGCACGTCCTCGCCCATCAGGATCGTGAACAGGCGGTCCGCCAGCGCGGCGTCCTCGAGCGTGACCTGGAGCAACGTGCGCTGACCGGGATCCATGGTGGTTCCCCAGAGCTGGTCCGCGTTCATCTCGCCGAGGCCCTTGAAGCGCTGCGGCTCGAGCTTGCGCCCGTTGCCGTTCTCCGTTCGCCACGTATCCCACTCGCGCTCCGTGTAGAAGTAAAGCTCCTCCTTGCCCTGCTTGAGCAGGTACAGGGGCGGCTGCGCGAGGTACATGTAACCCGCGTCGATCAACTCCCGCATGTGGCGGAAGAAGAAGGTGAGGAGCAGCGTGCGGATGTGGGCGCCGTCCACGTCCGCGTCGGCCATGATCACGATGCGGTGGTAGCGGGCCTTCAGGAGATCGAACTCCTCGCTGATCCCGGTCCCGATCGCCGTGATCAACGCCTGGATCTCCTGGTTCTCCAAGATCTTGTGCAGTCGGGCCTTCTCGACGTTCAAGATCTTGCCCCGGATCGGCAAGATCGCCTGGGTGGCCCTGTCCCGCGCCTGCTTGGCCGAGCCGCCGGCGCTGTCGCCCTCCACGATGTAGAGCTCGCATGCGGCCGGATCCGTGAGCTGACAGTCGGCGAGCTTGCCCGGCAGGCCGCCGCCTTCCAAGAACGACTTGCGCCGCGTGAGGTCGCGTGCCTGCTTCGCGGCCAGGCGGGCTTTCGCGGCCTGGCTGGTCTTCATCACGATGCGCTTGGCGTCCCCCGGATGCTCCTCGAGCCAGGTCATGAGGTGCTCGTTCACCGTCGTCTCGACGAGCGAACGCATCGTGGTGTTACCGAGCTTGGTCTTGGTCTGGCCCTCGAACTGCGGTTCGCGCAGGCGGACGCTCACGATGGCGATCAGCCCCTCGCGCACGTCCTCGCCGAGGAGGTTGTCCTCCTTCTCCTTCAGCAAGCCCTTGGTGCGCGCGTAGCGGTTGACGACGTTGGTCAGCGCCTTCTTCAGGCCCTCCTCGTGCATGCCGCCCTCGTGGGTGTTGATCGTGTTGGCGAACGAATGGATCGACTCCGAGTACCCGGTGGTCCACTGCAGCGCGATGTCCGCCTCGGCGTTGTCCTCGCGCGTTTCCATCGAGATCACCTTCGTGTGGATCGGCTCCTTGCCCGTGGCGAGGAACCGCACGAAGTCGGCGATGCCGCCCGTGGCCTTGAAGACCTGTTTGACGGGCTTTGCCTCGCGCTCGTCGATCAGCTGGATCTCGATGCCCTTGGTCAGGAAAGCCTGTTCCTGCAGCCGCTCGGCGAGGAGCCGGGGGTCGAACTCGACCCCCTCGACGAAGATCTCCGGATCCGGCCAGAACGTCACGATCGCGCCGGTCTTCGTGGTGGTCTTGCCCTTGGTGAGCTTGGACGTGGCCTTGCCGCGCGAGTAGGTCTGGGTCCAGACGAACCCGTCGCGCATGACCTGCACCGTCAGCTTGACCGAGAGCGCGTTCACGACGGACACGCCCACCCCGTGGAGGCCACCCGAGATGCGGTAGCCCCCGCCGCCGAACTTGCCTCCGGCGTTCAGCGTGGTGAGGACCACCTCGAGAGCCGGGCGCCGGTCCTTGGCCTTGGGGATCGGCTTCACGGGGATGCCGCGCCCGTTGTCCTCCACCTGAGCGGCGCCGTCCTTCAGGATGCGGACGATGATCCGGTCGCAGTGGCCGGCCATCGCCTCGTCGATCGAGTTGTCGACGACCTCGTAGACGAGGTGGTGCAGGCCCCGGGTGCTCGTCGTCCCGATGTACATACCGGGGCGCAGCCGGACGTGCTCGACACCTTCGAGGACCTGGATGTCCGAGGCCTCGTACCCGCTCGGCTTCCGGGTTCGCGTTTGCTTCGCCGCTGTGGCCAACCAACCTCCGTCGGGGGGAAACGGGCACAGGAGCGCCCAGACGAGGCGTCTGGGGGAACCACGAACCCGCGGAACTACGCCACGTGATTCTACCAATCGGGGGTGACATCCGAACGGGTTTCGCGCACCGTTCGGTGGCTCTGGAGCGTCGCTGGAATCCTTGCGCTACAGACCTTTGTGGGGGTCGGGACGGACGACGACCTGGACGCGCTTCACCTCGTCACCGCCGAGCGCCGCATTGGCCTTCTTGCGGATCTCCTGGGCCAAGAACCGGACCTGCGCCCCCCACGGCCCCGTGCTCGCCGCAACGACGAGGACGCCGGCCTCGAGGCTCAGCGGCGCCGACTCGGCCCCGAGCCGGGGCCCCACGACGTCGGACCATCCGCTCGCGAGCTGGCCGATCGGGACCCCGCGGGCGAACGTCCGCTCGCGCATCAGTCCCTCCACGATCTCGCCGATCGGCGTCTCACGAAGCGTCCGCTCGTCCTTGCGCGACCGCCATCCCTTCGAGTGCGGCATCATGCCCCCCCGACGGTCACGACGCCGTCCGCGATCGCCCAGACGGCCACCGTATCGGCGGGAACGTGCACCTGGTCCGCGACGCTGACGAACACCTGCCCCCGGGGGGCGAGGCGTTCGGCGACGCGGCGCTGCCGGGCCGGGTCCAGAGCCGAGAACGGGTCGTCGAGCAGGATCACCGGACGCTCCCCCACCTCGGCCTCGATGGCGCTCGCGAGTCCGAGACGCAGGCAGAGCGCCGCCGCCCACCCCTCGCCGTGGCTCCCGAAAGCTCGCGCCCCGAGGTCCCGAACCGCGAGCGCGAGGTCGTCACGGTGTGGCCCGACGAGCGTGGTCCGGCGGATCAGCTCGTCGGCGCGACGCTCGGCGAGCCGGCGTTCGAACGCCTCCTCGAGTGGGTCGCCCGTGACGTTGGGGGCGTACTCGCACGCGAGCCCGTAGCCGGCCAGACGCCGATACTCCTCCTCGGCGGGCGGGCCGATCCGCGAGGCCGCCTCGGCGCGCAGACGGATCAGCGTGCACCCGGCCTGCAGCAGCTCGGCGTCCCACGCGTCGAGGCCGCTCGGCTTCCCGCGCCCCTCCCACTCTTTCAGCAGACGGTTCCGCTGGCGAAGGACCTTGTCGTAGGCGGTGATCGCCGACTCCTTCAACGGCCAGAGCGAGCGGATCGTCTCGTCCAGGAAGTCTCGGCGCTTGCCCGGGTCGCCGATCACGATCGTGAGGTCCTCCGGCGTGAACATCGCCGCGCGCACCTGCCGGCGGACATCGCGCTTGCGCCGTACGGGCGAACCGTTCACCTGGACGCGATTGGCCCCGCGCCCGGGGATCTCCACCTCGACGAGGATGCGGCCGTTCTCCGTCTCCACCTCGCCGCGGGCGTAGGCAGCCTCGGCGCCACGTCGTACGAGCGGCTCGGCCGAGGACGTTCGCTGCGACGCGAGGAAGAACAGGAAGCCGATCCCTTCCAAGAGATTCGACTTGCCTTCACCGTTGGGGCCGACGGCGACGACGAGCCCTTCGGGGATGTCCTCGAGGTGCGTCTCGGCGTGGTTCCGGAAGTCCCGGAGTTCCACCCAGGCGAGCCGCAACGGCCGTCCCGGTCAGCCGACCGGGGTGGGCAGGCGGACCGGCATCACGAGGTACGTGAACTCGTCCGACTCGCCGCGAACGATGCCCGGCTTCAACCCGTCGCGTACCTCCAGCCGCACGGTCTCCCCCGAGGCCGCCGCGAGCCCGTCCGCGAGGTACGTCGGGTTGAACGCCGCCGTGAGGTCCTCGCCTTCGTAGCGCGCCTCGACGGCTTCGACCGCCTGGCCCACGTCGGGCGAGGAGCTCGAGAGCTTGACGCCGAGCGCGTTGAACTCCATGCGGACCGGGGACGTGTCGCGAGCGAGCAGGCCGACACGCCGGACGGCCTCCACGAGCTGTTGGCGCGACACGGTGAGACGGCTGTCGTACTGCTCGGGCAGGAGCTGGCGGTAGTTCGGGAACTCGCCTTCGATCAGTCGCGAGGTGAGCCGGAGCTCCCCCACCTGGAAGCTCGCCTGGCTCTCGTCGAGGAAGACCTCGATGTCGCCCTTCTCGATCGCCTGAGCCGCGCGGCCGGCCTCCGAGAGCGCCCGCTCGGGCACGATCACCTTGGCCTCGCCCCCGGCCGTAGCCACGAGCTCGCGCACCGCGAGGCGGTACGAGTCCGTCGCGACGAGGGTCACGCCCTCGCGGCTCACCTCGACCAGAACGCCGGTCAGGACCGGACGCGCCTCGTCCTTCGACGCGGCCCGGGCGACCTGGCCCACGGCCTCGGCGAACAGCGGGGCGGCGACGATCACCCGGGTCCCGGCCGGGGCCTGCAGCGCCGGGAAGTCCTCCGCCGGCAGCAGCCGGAGCGCGCCCTCGTACGCGGCGCACCGGATCCGGGCCTGGGCCTGATCGGCCTCGAACTCCACCGGCGCGTCGGACAGGCTCTTCACCGTGTCGGCCAGGAGCCGGGCCGGAACCAGGGCCGTTCCCTCCTCGGCGACCTGCACCTCGATCGCCAGGCGCGCCGAGACCTCGAGGTCCGTCGTCGTGAGCGTCAGCGTCCCGTCCGGCGACGCCTCCATCAGCACGCCCGTGAGAGCCGGGATCCCGGGTCGGGACGAGACCCCGCGCTGAACCGTCTGGAGCGCCTCGGACAAGGCGTCTCGGTCACACCGGAACTTCACCTGTCCACCCCCTCGCTGCTTCTGTTGGTTCGTTCTTTTCATACCAGTAGTAGTAGGGCCTGGGGAAAAGGGGAGAACCGGCCCATTCCGCGAGCGTACCGGGCCCATCGGACATGTGGACGGCGTGGGGAGAAGGGTCGCCCGGCCGGGAGGGTCCGCCGCGGGCTCCCGGACGGGTCCCGGGTTGTCCCCAAGGTCGTCCCCAGCCGCTCATGTGGCCCTCGCGCGGTCTCGGACGATCCGCGACAGGTCCTGGACCTGGCGGTAGGTGGTGCTACGGGCGCGCATGTCGCGCTCGATCTTCAGGATCCCATGGCGCGCCGTCGTGTGGTCTCGGCCACCGAAGGTCTCTCCGATCTTCACGAGGGACTGGCCGCTGCACTCGCGCATCAGGTACATGGCGACGTGCCGGGCCGTGGTGAGCGGTTTGGAGCGGTTCGGCGAGGTGAGATCGTCCACGGACAAGCCGAAGTACCTGGCGCTCTCCTCGAGGATCAGCTGCGGCGGGATCTCCGCCTCGGCCTGGGGCAGGAGGTCCTCGAGGGCGTGCTCGGCCAATTCATTCGAGATGGGATGGCCGGTGAGGTCGCTCCAGGCCACGACGCGGACGAGCGCACCCTCGAGCTCGCGGATGTTCTGGTCGAACTTGCTGGCGATGAACTCGATCACGTCGTCGGGGACGAGCACGGCCTCGCGCTGGGCCTTGAGCTGCAGGATCGCGATCCGCGTCTCCAGGTCGGGAGGCTGAACGTCGACGCACAGGCCGAGCCGGAACCGGCTCTGCAGGCGCTCTTCCATGCCGAGCTCCTGAGGCGGCCGGTCCGATGCGATCACGATCTGGCGCTCCTTCGCGTGCAGGGCGTTGAACGTGTGGAAGAACTCCGTCTGCGTCTCCTCGCGCTTGGCCAAGAACTGGATGTCGTCGACGAGGAGCACGTCCACGTCGCGGTAGCGCGCGGCGAACTGATAGCCCTGCCGTTCGCGAACGGCCTTGATGAACTCGGCCATGAATGTCTCGCTCGTGACGTACTTCACCCGCAGACGCGGCGAGAGCCGGTGCATGTGGTGTCCGATGGCGACGAGCATGTGCGTCTTGCCAAGACCGACACCGCCGTAGATGAACAGCGGGTTGTAGGCCTTGGACGGCGGTGACTCCGCGACGGCCATCGCGGCCGCGTGCGCGAAGCGGTTGGACGGGCCGGCCACGAACGTCTCGAACGTGTAGTTCGGGAACGGCAGGCCGGGCGCTCCCATGCCGGGGGGCCTGGCCACCGGCTCGCGAGCGATCGCCGCCGGCGGCTCAGCCGCTTCGTGTTGCGCTGCAGGGGTTTCGCCGGGTGGCGCGGCCACCAGATGGAGCGTGACCGGCAGCCCGAACGATTCGGACGCGGCCGACTGGATCAGCTCGACGTAATGCTTCGTGAGCCAGTCGCGCACGTATTCCGATGGGGCCTGTACCTCGAGGATCCCGTCGTGCAGACCCGTGGCGCGGACGCCATGGAACCACATGGAGAACGAGCTCTCGGGCAACTCCAGCCGCGCGCGCTCGACGACGTGGGTCCACGTCCGGTCGGCGGCTTCCTGAGACGACGCGATGACCATAACTATCCACAGAGCCTTTCCACATATGTGGAAACCCTTGGGGGAAGGGCAACGCGACTCGTGGGGAGCGAGCGGGCGCCGGAGGAAGCGCGCCGGACTATAGCACCGAGGTTTTCCCCATGGCCCCCACCCGCGCGCCTCTTGTCACACTTTTCTGGCCGGCCGGTCCCGGAGGCGTCTCGGGTCGGCAACGGGGCCTGTCGGTATACTCGTTGCCTCGCTGGCCTTCCGCGCCGGCTGGAACCCCGAAGAGGCCTCGATGACCAAGCGAACGTATCAGCCGAACGTCCGCCGTCGTTCGAAGCGACACGGCTTCCGGATCCGGATGCGGACCCGCGCCGGCCGCGCCATCATCGCCCGGCGCCGGTCCAAGGGTCGTACGCGCCTGTCTGCCTAACACTCGCGACGAGCAGGCCACGAGCAGGAAGAACGTCGCGCGAGCCCTGTCGACGGGACAGGCAACCCACGGAAAGCGGGTGGTAGTGTTTGTCGCGCTCGGCTCGGGGTCGGTCGCGTTCGTGGCGGGCCGTCGCGTCGGCGGTGCGGTCGTGCGCAACCGGGCCCGGCGGATCCTGCGGGCCACGTGGCGAGAGCTCGCGCCTCCGGTCCGAGACGGCCTCGACATCGTGCTCGTCGCTCGCTCGGCCATCCGCGGGGCGCGGACGCACGAACTGGTAGCGGAGGTGGAAGAACTGCTCTCGCGCGCACGGGTGGTGGCTCCTTGAGCCGGCCCTGGATCCTCCTTCGGGCGCTCGGCGCCCCGGCCCGTCTTTTCTTGCTCGCCGGTATCGGCCTGTATCGGATCACGCTCTCAGGCTGGCTCGGCGGCCAGTGCCGCTTCCATCCGACGTGCTCCCAGTACGCGCGGGACGCGATCCGCATCCACGGCGCGACGCGCGGGAGCCTGATGGCGATCTGGAGGATCGCGCGGTGCGGGCCCTTCACGGCCGGCGGCGTGGATCAGGTCCCGGCCCGACGCCCCTCCGTCGAGATGTATGACAGTGTCACTCCTTCGGAGAGCGCTTCGTGATCGCGCTCGCGCCATGGCAGGCGCTGCTCGACGGCCTGGGCTGGGTCGTCGCACAGATCTACAGCGTGATCCCGAACTTCGGCGTGACGATCATCGTGCTCACCGTGCTGATCCGTGTGGTCCTGCTGCCGCTCGGGATCCGGCAGATCCGCTCGATGCAGCACATGCAGATCATCCAGCCGAAGGTCAAGCAGCTCCAGGCGAAGTACAAGCAGAACCGACAGAAGCAGCAGGAAGAGATCATGAAGCTCTACAAGGAGTATGGGGTCAACCCGTTCTCCGGGTGCTGGCCCGTCCTGCTGCAGTTCCCCATCCTGATCTCGATGTACTCGGTGCTGCGGTTCCCCCAGCACCCCATCCACATCCCTGCGGAAAGCGAGCTCTACGCGGTGGTGACGGAGCAGATTCCCCCGGTGAGCTCCCTCGACGAGGTGCCCACGGAGCCCGGCCCGTCGAGCGGGACCTCGTTCGTCGGCATGAACCTGTTGTGTTCGGCGACGCAGGCGGGCAACCCGGAGGCGATGCTCGGCGATCGCATCACGGTGGACGGGGAGACCGTCAACCTCGAGTACCCGGTGGACTGCGGCGACACGGCCGTGGATCGGATCCCCTATTACGTCTTCGCGGTCCTGATGTTCGGGACGACGTTCTTCCAGCAGCGCCAGATGCAGAAGGCCAGCCCGCCGGGCGCGGCCTCACCCCAGCAGCAGGCGCTGCTGAAGGTCATGCCGCTCGTGTTCGGCGTCTTCGGGATCTTCTTCCCCGCCGGCCTCGTGCTGTACTGGACGACGTCGAACGCATGGCAGATCGGTCAGCAGTACTTCATGCTCAAGAGCCGGCCGACGGCCGAGTCGCTGGCAGCCGCTGCCGACGGCAAGCGCAAGCCCGAGAAGAAGGGCTTCATGTCCTCGATGATGGAGCGCGCCGAAGACCAACGGAAGCAGCGCAACCAGGCAACCAAGCCGGGGACGCGCAAGCCCGGCGCCCCGAAGCCGGGCTCGCCCAAGCCTGGCCAGCAGCGTAAGCCCGGACCCGGAGGCAAGAGCGGTGGAAGAGATCCGAAGAAGCGCCCCGAGCGTTGAGGAAGCCCTCGCTGCCGCTCTGGCCGAGCTCGGTGTGACCGAGCAAGAGGCCGACGTCGAGGTCGAGCAGGAGCCGCGCCAGGGCCTGTTCGGTGTCGGGGCCCAGGAGGCCGTCGTGGTCGTCCGGGTCCGAGCGCCCCGCGAGGAGATCTCCGCGGAGGATATCGAGGACCAAGCGGAGGTGGGCGCAGACTTCGTCGATGCCCTGCTGGCCAAGATGGGCATCGAGGCCACGGTCGAGCCCAACCTCGAGGACGGGACGATGTACGTGGACGTGATCGGTCCCGAGCCCGACGACGAGGACATGGGCCTGCTGATCGGCCGCCATGGCCAGACGCTGGAAGCCCTCCAGGAGCTGACGCGGGCCGCCGTCGCCCAGCGCACCGGGATGCGATCGCGCGTCGTCGTCGACGTCGAGGACTACAAGAAGCGCCAACGGGACCGGCTCGAGGCGCGCGCCCTCGAGGTTGCGCGCCGGGTCGCTGCGACCGGCAGCGAGGAGGAGTTCGAACCGATGAACCCCTACCAGCGGAAGATCGTCCACGACGTCGTCGGAGGGGTCGAAGGCGTCGAGAGCTCGAGCCACGGCGAGGATCCCGATCGGCGGCTCGTCGTGCGGCCGACCCGCTGACGGATCCCCTCGGCCCTGGGCCCGAAAGGGGCATCCCTCACCTTCCTGTTTCACGTGAAACATCGATGAGCGACCGCGACGTGTTCGAGGAGGCTGCTACGGTCCTTGGGATCGAGCTCCCGCTCGGTGCCCAGGATAGGCTCGTCAAGTTCGAAGGCCTCCTGCGGGACCGTGCTGTCCCCCTCGGCTTGGTGGCCGTCTCGGACCTCCCGCGGCTTCGGGAGCGTCACCTGATCGATTGCCTTCGCGCGATCCCGGCCGTTGAACGGGACGACCGGAGCGCGTACGACCTCGGCTCGGGCGCCGGCCTTCCCGGAGCGATCGTGGCGATCGGGGTGCCCGAGCTCCAGGTGGCGCTCGTCGAGCGTCGTCCACGCCGGGCGGCCTTCCTCGAACTGGTCGTCGAGTCGCTCCGGATCGCCAATGCCTCGGTCCTGCCCGGAAGGGTCGAGGATCTGCGAGAACCCGTGGACCTCTGCTTCGCCCGGGCGTTCGCTTCGCCCGCCGAGAGCTGGCGCCTCGCGGCCCCGCTCCTTCGCCCCGGGGGCCGACTCGTCTACTTCGGTGGGGAGCGCTTCGATCCATCGCTCGTGCCTGCCGAGGCCGCGCTGAGGCGCCTCGAAGGACCCGTGCTTGAAAGCTCGGGGCCCGTGGTTATCATGGGCCGTCAGTGACCGAGCCCAGCCCCTCCCGGGCAGTCCATTCGTCCTCCAAGCCGACGACAGCCTCCCAGGGGGCGAAGTCGGCTCCACGGACCGCGAAGAAGACGACTGGTGCCCGCCGGCCCAAGCCGGCGCCGGACCCCTCTCCCGCCGCAACGCGACGCGCGCGTGTGATCGCGATCGCCAATCAGAAGGGCGGCGTGGGCAAGAGCACGACCGCGGTGAGTCTCGGTGCGTCCCTTGCAGAGCTCGGCTTCATGGTGCTGGTGGTCGACCTCGACCCCCAAGGCAACGCTTCCACCGGCCTCGGGATCCGTCACGAAGCCCGCGACGTGACGGTGTACGACGTCCTGGCGGCCGAGGCGCCCATCGACGGCGCGATCGTGCCTACGCCGGTCGAGAACCTCCATGCGATCCCCTCGACCATCGATCTGGCCGGCGCCGAGATCGAGCTCGTCAGCCAGTTCTCCCGCGAGCTCCGACTCCGCAAGGCCCTCGAGCCGCTCAAGGAGGACTCCTACGACTTCATCTTCTTGGACTGCCCGCCGTCGCTCGGCCTGCTGACCGTCAACGCTCTGGCCGCGGCCGAGGAGCTCATCGTGCCGATCCAATGCGAGTACTACGCCCTCGAGGGCCTCGGCCAGCTCCTGCGCAACGTCCGGCTCGTCCAGCAGAACGTGAACCCCGGTCTGCGCCTCACGGGAATCGTCATGACGATGTTCGACCCGAGGACCAGGCTCTCCGAGCAGGTGGTCGAGGAGGTGCGCAAGTACTTCGGGGAGCGCGTCTACCAGACCATCATCCCGAGGACGGTCCGCCTGTCCGAGGCGCCCGGGTTCGGCCAGCCGATCACCGTGTACGACCCGCGGTCCCGCGGCGCGGAACGCTACCGCGACCTCGCGAAAGAGGTGGCCGCCCGAGGACCCCTCGACGGCCCGCTGCCGGTCCTGGACGAGATCCCGACCATGGTCATGCCTCCGCCTGGTGAGCAGGACCTCGCCCGCGCACCGAGGCCACTCGTCGGACCGCGAAACGAGGTCGAGGACGAGGTCGAGGTGCCGCTGGCGCCGCCGGTCGAGCCCGAGGAGCTGCCACCGGTCGTCGAGGGGGAACCCGAGGGCGACGTCGAGGTACCGGCGAGCTCACCCTCCGTGGAAGACCGGGCCGAGGACCTCTCGGAGCCTGAGCCCCCGGTCCAGGACGCAGTTGAGGTCGAGGAGTCCGTGACGGCACCCAGCCCCCAGGTCGAGCCCGAGGCCCCCGAACCCGCGGTGAGCATAGCCGAGCCGTCGACATCACCCGAGGCGTCCGCGGAACCAGAGGTCGAGACCGTGCCGCGGGGCGACAGCCCCGCCGAGGAGTGGGTGCGCCAACTGGAGGCTCAGGCGGCGCTTGAGGCCCAGATGGCGACGGCGTCCGTCGAGACCTCACCGCCGGCTGGAGGCGCCGAGGACCCTCGAGGTCTGGCCGAGCCCGGGCGAGTCATCGTGATCGACGAGGGGCAGGCGCCGCAACCGGCCGATCCCCAGCCCGAACCTGAACCGGAGGCCGATGAGGCGCCCAGGAAGCGCAGGGGCCTGTTCCGCAGAGGAGGGAACGCATGAAGCGAGGTGGGTTGGGCCGAGGGCTATCCGCGCTGATCCCGGGCGCGGTGGAGGAGGGTGCGGGCCTCCTCGAGGTCCCGGTGGACGCGGTCGCGCCCAACCCGAGGCAGCCACGGACGCTGTTCGAGGACGGGGCGCTCGAGGCGCTCGCCTTGTCGATCCAGGAGGTCGGCGTGCTCCAGCCGATCGTGGTGCGCAAATCGGCGAGCGGCTTCGAGCTGATCGCGGGGGAGCGGCGGCTGCGCGCGGCCAAGCTCGCGGGCCTGGCGACGATCCCGGCGGTCGTGCGCGACAGCGACGACGCCGAGTCCCTCCGTGAGGCCCTGATCGAGAACATCCACCGCGAGGATCTCAACCCGATCGAGCTCGCCGAGGCGTTCCGCGAGCTCCTCGAGGAGCTCGGGCTCAAGCAGGAGACCCTGGCCGAGCGCCTCGGGATGTCCCGGTCGCACATCGCGAACACGATCCGGCTCCTCCAGCTGCCACCCGAGGTACAGCGGCTCGTCGCCGAGGGCAAGATGCAGGCGGGCCACGGTCGCGCACTGCTCTCGCTCGTCGACGGGGAGGCGCAGGCGACGCTCGCGCTGCGGATCGCCGCCGAGGACCTCTCGGTCCGCGAGGTCGAGGAGCTCGTCCGTAACTATCTCGAGCACCCCGCGACGCAGGGTCGGCCGACGCCGGCGGCCGCGGTCTCGGCGCCGGAGAGCGCCCTGGCCGAGGTCGAGGAGATCCTGTCGGAGCAGCTCGCGACCCGGGTCACGATCCAGATGGGACGCAAGCGCGGCAGGATCGTCGTCGAGTTCGGATCCGCGGACGACCTCGAGCGCATCGTCTCCGAGATCATCGGCTCCGGCCCCGGGCTCGCGCCCGAGTAGCTCGGCGCCCTTGAAACCCTTGCAGCGCAAGGTTTGGGGGCTGTAGACGATCGCGGCGACGCGGGTAGGAGAGGCGATCAGCCCTCGACCCTGGGCAGGATCTCGGCCCCGAGCAGCTCGAGCATGTCGATGTCGTCGATCAGCTCGTGGTTGAGGACGATCCGCTGGACCCCGGCCGCGGCGTACTCGGATAGGCGCTCGGCGGCGCGCTCGGGGGTCCCGACGATGCAGTCCTTCATGAGGTCGTCGAGGTACGCGTCGAACGGTCCGGCCCTCGGGTCTCGCGAACGCGCCACCTCGACCCGCCCGCGGAACTCGGACTCGTCGGCGCCGACGATCACCCACGTCATCAGCGACGTCGTCACGCTCGCCTGGTCGCGGCCCTCGGCGTCGACCGCGGCGCGCACGCGATGGAAGCGTTCCTCGACCTCCTCCGGCGTCCCACCGACCGTGTTGAACTCGTCGGCGAACCGGGCGACCAGCCGGGCGCCCCGTGGTCCGCCGTCGCCCCCGAGGACGATCGGCGGGTGCGGTTCCTGGACCGGCTTGAACGCGAATGCACAGTCCTCCAGCCGGTAGTGGCGGCCCTCGAACGAGAAGCGCTCCTGCGTGAACAGGCCGTGCACGATCTGGAGTTGCTCCTCGAGCACGTCCATCCGCTCGGACGCGGGAGGGAACGGGAAGCCGTGGGAGCGATGCTCGGCTTCCCACCAGCCCGCACCCATGCCGAGCTCCACGCGACCGCCCGAGATCCGGTCGACCGTGGCGGCGATCTTGGCGAGCACGGTCGGATGGCGGAACGTCACGGGCGAGACCATCGTGCCGAGCCGCAGCCGCTCGGTCCGCGCGGCCAGGGCCGCGAGGATCGTCCACGCGTCGTTCGAGCCGCGGCCGGCGGCGCCCGTCACCGAGAGGTAGTGGTCCGAGGTGAACAGGCTCTCGAAGCCCAGGCGCTCGGCGGCCAGGGCGACCGCGAGCCAGCGTTCCCAGGTGACACCTTCCTGACCTTCGAGCATGAGGCTGGATCGCATCGTCCGGGCTCCCGTCGGGCGGCGGCTACGATACCCGCATGCGGCCTCCCGCTCCCGAGGAGCTCCGGCGCGCCGCCAGGGCCTTCGGCCTCGGGGTGGTGCTCGGCGGCCTCATGCTCCTCGTCGGACGCCGCCGCGCGGCGGGCTAGCCGGGACCGGCCCCGAGGTACGCTTCGATCCCGTCGACGATCGCCCGGGCCGTCAGCTCCGGGCGGACCTCACCGGTCTCGACCTGGACCGCCGGCATCCGGGTCTCCCGCAGGATCGCGATCGACATCGCGTGAACGCCTCCGCCCGGCACGACGCCGGCCGACCTCGCACCGATCAGCGCCGCGTGGATGCTCTCAGCCAGGCGAAGGCCCATCGGCGAGTGCGTCGTCGGCGTGCCGTAGTACGCGCAGGTCGCCACCCGCGCGCCTTGCGTCACCGCGACCGAGATACAGGCCACGGCTTCGTTCGCGTTCGCCCGCTTCGCGCGTTCGCTCACGCCGGGTGTCGCGTCGCCGTCGCCGTGGAGGGCGAGCGGGAGCGCGCCGCGCCGCCGGAGCTCCTCGGCGACAGCGGACGCGACGCCGCCTGACGCTTCGACGGCGCCGGCCGCATCGGCCGCCCCTTCGGCGACGTCGATCGCGACGACCGAGCCGGCGAGCGTGGCCGACATGTGACGCGCCGTCTCCTCTTCCCGCACGACGGCGCGGCTGACGCCCTCGGGTGCCGGGCGCATCCGCTCGATCGCGCGGACCGTGTCCAGGCCGACGATGCCGTCGACCTTCGCGGCGACGTTGCGCTGGAACTCCATCACTCCCTGCGCCGTCCGGCGCCCGAACAGGCCGTCCTGCTTGCCGGCGTCGAAGCCGAGCGCGTTCAGCATGCGCTGGAGCTCCCGTACGTCGTCGCCGCGGAACGCGGGGGAGCGCAGGTACAGGGTTCGGTCCCCGAGCCGGTAGCCGGCCTCGACGAGCTGGCTCCACGTGTCGGTGCCGACGAGTCCGTCCGCGGGGAGCCCCCGTCGCTGCTGGAACTCGCGGACGGCCGATTCGGTGGAGGCGCCGAACGAACCCTCGAGCTCCTCGGGGGTCACGCGCAGCCCCGCCGTGAGCAGCCGGCGCTGCACGTCGCGGACCGCCTCGCCCCGCGCCCCCCTCCGGATCACCTCCACCCGCCGAGTCTCCGTGCCGCGAGCCGAGGCGGCAACCCGCGCGTGGCTAGTCGGCGAGGTGCGGATCGATCTCCTTGAGCAGGGCATCCTTGCCGCGAGCGCCGACGACCCGCGTGGTCTCCTCGCCCGCCATGAACAGCATCAGGGTGGGGATGCTCATCACGCCGTACTTGCGGGTGACGTCCGGGTTCTCGTCGATGTTGAGTTTGGCCACGTGGAGCGTCTCGCCCTTGTCGCGGCCGATCTCCTCCACCACCGGTGAGACCATATGGCATGGCACGCACCATTCGGCCCAGAAGTCCACGAGGACCGGGCCCGCCGCCTTCAGCACGAGCTCCTCGAAGTCGCCGTCCGTCACGTCACCGATCATCGCCACGTGGCTCCTCCTTCGCTCCGTCGTCTCGATCCCTCGGGCGGATCAGGCCGAGTGGGCCTCGTCCTCTAGGAACCGCTCCGCGTCCATCGCGGCCTTGCATCCCTGTCCCGCAGCGGTGACCGCCTGACGGTAGATCACGTCGGTGACATCGCCCGCCGCGAACACGCCCGGCACGCTCGTCCTTGTCGTCGGCTCCTCGATGACCACGTAGCCGCCGTCGGTCAGGTCGACCTTGCCCGTGAGGAGGGAGGTATTCGGCGTGTGGCCGATCGCGACGAAGACCCCGTCGGTCTTCAGCTCGGTGGTCTCGCCCGCCCCCGCGATCCGCACGCCGCTGACCGCGCCGTCGCCGAGGATCTCCTCGACGACCGAGTTCCAGATCACCTCGATCTTGGGGTTCGCGAGGGCGCGCTCCTGCATGATCTTCGAGGCGCGGAACTCGTCACGCCGGTGGACGATCGTCACCTTGCTCGCGAACTTCGTGAGGAACGTCGCCTCCTCCATCGCGGTGTCGCCCCCGCCGACGACCACCAGCTCGCGGTCGCGGAAGAAGAAGCCGTCGCAGGTGGCGCAGGCGCTCACGCCGCGGCCTCGGAGCTGCTCCTCGCCGGGGACGCCGAGCCACTTCGCGCTGGCGCCCGTGGCGACGATCAGCGTCCGGGCCCGCCACTCATGGTCGCCGGCCCAGACCCCGAACGGCCGGGCGGACAGGTCGACCTCCGTGGCGCTCTGCGCGACGATCTCGGCCTCGAACCGGGACGCCTGCTTCTCCATGGCGTCCATCAGCTCAGGCCCGAGGATCCCGTCGGCGAACCCCGGGTAGTTCTCGACGTCGGTGGTGAGCATCAGCTGGCCACCGGCCTCGAGGCCCTTGAGGACCAGGGGCTTCAGGTTCGCCCTCGCCGCGTATAGCGCGGCCGTGTAGCCGGCCGGACCGGATCCGAGGACGACGACGTCGCGCTCTTCCACCCGCTCTTCCATCACAGCTCCGACCGGGACCGATGTCCCTCCACCGAGGATAACCGGAGCCTATTCCGCTTTACTCCGAGCCCAGCGCAGCGCGGCGCAGCTTGCCGGTGAAGGTCCGCGGGAGCTCGTCGACCAGGACCAGTTCGCGGGGGGACTTGTGGCTGGCGAGGTCCTCGGCCCCGAAGGCTCGGAGCTCCTCGAGCGTGGGGGGATCGGCGGGGTCGTCGGGGACCACCCAGGCGACGACCCGCTGGCCCCACTCCGGGTCCTGGCGCCCGCCGACGGCCACCTCGGCAACCTTCGGGTGGTCCAGCAGGACCCGCTCGACCTCGCGCGGCCACACCTTCTCGCCGCCGCTGTTGATGAGGTCGTCGATGCGCCCGACGACGTGGAGCCGCCCGTCGCGGTCGATCTCGCCGGCGTCCCCCGGACGCAGCCACCCGTCGGCCGTGAAGGCCGCTGCCGTCGCCTGGGGGTCGAAGCGGTAGCCGAGCATCACCGTCGGTCCGCGGAGCTCGATCCCACCGTCGGCATCGATGCGCGTCTGGATGCCCGGGAGCGGGAACCCGTCGTAGACCACGCCGCCGCCGCTCTCGGTCAGGCCGTAGGTCTCGATCACCCTGGCGCCGGAGCCCTCTGCGCGGTCCCGGGTCTCGGGGGTCAGGTGCGCGCCGCCGACGAGGATGGCGCGGAACCGCGACGCGTCGACACCATGATCGAGGAGGCGGACGAGCATCGTCGGGACGAGCGACACGAACGCCGCATCCGGCTCGGCGGCGATCGCCGCGGGGTCGAATCCCGCGTGCACGCTCACCGGCGCACCGAGCAGGAGGCCTCGCAGCAACACGAGCAGCCCGCCGACGTGCGCCAGTGGGAGGCAGCAGATCCACCGATCGTGCGGCGTGGCCTCCAGCGCGAACGCCGACGCCGCAACCGCCGCGTCGATCGCCTGGCGCTCGAACTGCACGAGCTTCGGCTCACCGCCGGTGCCGCTCGTATGGACCACGAGGGCGACGCGCGGGTCCTCCTCGACGCCCTCGACCCGGCGGGCGCCGCCTCGGTCGAGCACGACGGTTGGCAGTGCTCGCCCGAGGAGTTGAGCGCTCTCGGCGGTCGGAAGCCGCAGGTCCACCGGGAAGACGGCCGCGTCCGCCTCCCAGGCCTCGCGGACGACGTCGAGCCATGCGGGGCCGGGCTCCAGGGCCACCGCGACGAGGTCCCCGGCATGGAGTCCGACGTGCTCGAGGGCGCTCACGTCGGATAGGCTAGCCGGAACCGTTCGAGTGTACGCTCTAGGAGTTGGTGGTCATGGATTCGAGCCCCGCCTGGCAGCCGGCCGGCGAGTTCACGGACATCCGGTACGAGACCGCCGAGGGCATCGCGAAGCTGACGATCGCCCGGCCGGAGGTCCGGAACGCCTTCCGTCCGCTCACGGTGCGCGAGCTCTCGCAGGGGTTCGAGACCGCGCGCGACGACCCCGCCGTGGGGGTCGTCATCTTGACCGGCGAGGGACCCGACGCGTTCTGCAGTGGCGGCGACCAGAAGGTCCGCGGCGACGACGGTTACGCGGACGAGCGGGGGATCGGGCGGTTGAACGTGCTCGACCTGCAGATCCAGATCCGGCGGCTGCCGAAGCCCGTGGTGGCGATGGTCGCCGGGTATGCGATCGGCGGCGGCCACGTCCTGCACCTGTGCTGCGACCTGACGATCGCGGCGGACAACGCTCGGTTCGGGCAGACCGGACCCAAAGTGGGTTCGTTCGACGGCGGATACGGCATCAACCTGCTGGCGCGTCAGATCGGCGAGAAGCGCGCGAAGGAGATCTGGTTCCTGTGCCGCCAGTACGACGCGGCCACCGCGCTGGGCTGGGGCCTGGTGAACGCGGTCGTCCCGCTCGACGGGCTCGAGGAGGAGACCGTCGCGTGGTGTCGCGAGATGCTCGGCATGAGCCCGCTCGCCTTGCGCCTGCTGAAGGCCGGGATCAACGCCGGAACCGACGGCCTCGCGGGCGTGCAGCAGCTCGCCGGCGACGCGACCCTCCTCTACTACATGACCGACGAGGCGCAGGAGGGACGGGACGCGTTCGTGGACAAGCGCGACCCGGACTTCTCGAGGTTCCCGAAGCGCCCGTGACCGCTGCGGCGTCCGCGAGCCGGCTCGGTCTCTGGATCCAGGGCGCACGCCCAAGGACCCTCGGGGCGAGCGTCACGCCCGTGGTCGTCGGGACCGCGGCCGCCGGCTCCGTGATCCCGTGGCGGCTCGCTGCCGCACTGCTCGTCGGGCTCGGGCTCCAGGTCGGCGTCAACTACGCGAACGACGTCCACGACGGCATCAGGGGCGTGGACACGGCGGAGCGGCTGGGCCCGCCGCGTCTCGTCGGCTCGGGTGCCGCGTCCCCGCGCGCGGTGACGACCGCGGCGCTGCTCGGGATCCTCGTGGCCGCCGTGGCTGGCCTCGCGCTCGCGCTGGCGACCACCCTCTGGCTGGTCGCGTTCGGTGCCCTGGCGATGCTCGCACTCTGGTCCTACAGCGGCGGTCCGAGGCCCTACGCGGAGCTCGGCCTCGGCGAGCTCATGGTGTTCGTGTTCTTCGGCGTGATGGCCACGGCCGGTTCCGCCTACGTGCAGGTCGAGAGCGTCCCGCCCGCCGCCTGGTGGTCGAGCGCGGCGATGGGTGTGTTCGCGGTCGCGATCCTGATGACGAACAACCTTCGCGACATCCCGACCGACGCCGCGACCGGAAAGCGGACGCTGGCGGTCCGGCTCGGCGAGCGTCGGACGCGAGCGCTCTATCGGGTCGTCGTCGCGCTCGCGTTCGCATCGGTCGTGGCCGCCGTCGCGGCAGGTGAGCGGTGGGGGATGCCGCGGTGGGCGCTCCTCGCGCTCGGGGCTGCGCCGCTCGCGCTCCGGCCGGTGCGAGCGATCGGGACCGCCGAGGGGCGGGCGCTCGTCCCGGTGCTGGTCGGGACGGCCAGGCTGCAGGTCGCGTTCGGGGCGCTGCTCGCGGCCGGGTTGTGGCTGGCGCGATGACCCCTGCCGCGGCGCGGAGGGCGTGATGTCCGAGGCCGAGTCGTCGTTCGCGGCCGCCTGGGGAGTCGTCGAGGACCTCGTGCGGTTCGGGATGGAGCACGCGTGCCTGTCGCCGGGGTCCCGCTCGACGCCGATCGCGCTCGCGCTGTCGCGCCATCCGCACGTCCGGCTGCACGTGCATCTCGACGAACGGGCGTGCGCGTTCTTCGCCCTCGGAATCGCGAAGGCGACGGGCCGGCCCGTCGCGGTCGCCACCACGAGCGGCACAGCCGTGGCGGAGCTGTTCCCCGCCGTCGTCGAAGCCCATATGTCGCGGACGACGCTCGTGCTCCTCACCGCCGACCGGCCCCCCGAGCTCCGCGGGGCGGGCGCGAACCAGACGATCGATCAGCCCGGCATCTTCGGCTCGTACGTCCGCGCGTCCATCGACGCCCCGAACCCGGGCGACGAGCTCGACCCGCGCGCCTGGCATGCGTTGGTGGAGCCGTTGATGCACCTCTCGATGGGCCCTCCACCGGGGCCCGTGCACCTCAACCTCCCCTTCCGCGAACCGCTGGTCGCGGACACCGTCGCGCCTCCCGCGTCCTCACCTCCGCGGGGCCGATCCTGGGAGAACGTCCAGGGTCCGGACCCGGACGAGATGCGGGAGCTCCGGCGGGAGCTGACCTCGACCGAGCGCGGCGTGATCCTCGCGGGCTCGATGCGCGATCCGCCCGACGCGTTGGTCGACCTCGCCCGTGATCTCGGGTGGCCGCTCCTGGCCGAACCGACCTCCGGCGTCCGTCTCCCCGGTGCCCTGTCCGCGGGGCAGTTCCTGCTGGCCGACGACGGCTACTCTCCGCGCCACATCCCGGAGCTCGTCGTCCAGTTCGGAGCGGCCCCGACGTCCCGGGCAGGGCTGGCGTTCATCGAGAGGGCCGGCCGCCTCGTGGTGGTGGATCCGGATCACGTGGGGGCGGATCCGCTCCGCAAGGCTGCGTGGTCGATGCGGGCCGAGGCGTGGACGGTCGCCTCGGACACCGTCCTCGACGGGCTCGCGCCGGCTCCCTCTACCGGCTGGCTCGCGTCATGGCAGGAGGCGGACACGGCGGCGCGCCTGGTGGTGGACGGGCTCATCGACGGCTGGGATGAGCCGTACGAGGGGCGCGTCGCGCGCGACGTGGCCGCCTCGGCGCCCGATGGCTCGACGCTCGTGGTCGGCTCCAGCATGCCGGTGCGCGATCTCGACGCGTACATGGGGCCGCGGACGGGCCTCCGCGTGATCGCGAACCGCGGCGCGAGCGGGATCGACGGGTTCGTGTCGACGGCCCTCGGCGTCGCGGCGTCCGGGCGGGCGACGATCGCACTCTGTGGCGACCTGACGCTGCTGCACGACGCGGGCTCCCTGCTGTGGAGCGCCCGGCGCGGCCACGACGCCGTCTTCGTCGTGCCCAGCAACGACGGGGGCGCGATCTTCTCGTTCTTGCCCCAGCGCGACCTACCCGAGCTCGAGGAGCTGTTCACCACCCCCCACGGGCTGGACCTCGGCGCGGTCTGCGCGGCCGCGGGTGCGCGACATGCGCTCGTGACGCGCGCCGAGGACCTGATCCCCGCTGTCGACGAGGCGCGCTCGGCGGGGGGCGTGCACGTCGTCGAAGTCCCGACCGATCGCGAGGAGAACATCCGGTGCCACGCGCGGGTCGGCGAGGCTGTGGCGGCGGCGTTACGCTCGCTCGCGTGAGCGGGACGATCCGGCCGGCGACCGTCGAGGACGGGCCCGAGCTCGCCCGGCTGCGCTGGGAGTTCCGTATCGAACAGGGCACCCCGCCCACGCTCGATCGTGCTGCCTTCGATGCCGAGATGGCGGCGTTCGTGGCCGACGCGCTCGCGGCGCACGCCTGGCGGATCTGGGTCGCGGAGGACGCCGGGTGCCTGATCGGCTGCGTCTGGCTGCACCTCGTCCAGAAGGTGCCGCATCCGGATCGCCGGCGCGATGAGCGGCCGGTCGGCTACGTCACGAACATGTACGTCGAGCCGGGGCTGCGGGACGCCGGTCTGGGGCGAGCCCTGCTCGACGAGGCCCTCGCGCACGCGCGGGAGCGCGACGTCGACGGCGTGGTCGTGTGGCCGAGCGAGCGGTCGGTCCCGTTCTACCGGCGAGCGGGGTTCGGGCAGGAAGGGGCGCCGCTGTGGCTCGGCGTCGCCGGGGACTGAGGACCTACCCCCAGCGCAGCGCGTCGAGCAACGCGCGGAACTTGCGTTCGGTCTCGTCCAGCTCCGACTCGGGCATCGAGTCCTCGACGATGCCGGCGCCCGAGAACAGCCGGGCCGTGGTCCCCCCGATCTCGGCACATCGCAGCGCGATCGCCCACTCGCCGTCGCCGTCGGCGTCCACCCATCCGACCGGCCCCGCGTAGCCGCCGCGATCGATCGGCTCCAGCTCCTCGATGGCTTCGCGCGCGGACTCCCTCGGCGTCCCGCAGACCGCGGGCGTCGGATGCAGCGCCGCCACCAGATCGAGCACCGAGACCGACCGATCGTGGAGCTTGGCGCGGAACGGCGTGGCGAGGTGCCACACGTTCGCGGTTCCCCGGAGCTCGGGCTCGTGCTCGTGGCGCACGCCGTCGCAGAACGCGTCGAGCACGTGCGCGACGTCCTCGACGACGATCGCGTGCTCCTCGCGGTCCTTGACCGAGCCGAAGAGGCGATCGGCCGATGCGCGGTCGCGGGCGGGATCCCCGAACCGCGGCGCCGATCCGGCCAGCGGCGTGGCCTCCACGAGGTCGCCGCGCCGGCGGACGAGCAGCTCCGGGGTCGCGCCGACGAGGGTCACGCCCGCGTTGCGGTCGGGTTGGGGCGCCGCGAACGCGAAGCAGTCCGGGTCGACGGCTCGCAGGCGCCACACGAGCTGCTTGGGATCCAGCTCGCGCCCCGCGTCGACGAGCATCGAGCGAGCGAGCACCACCTTGCGGAGCTCGCCGTTCGAGATCTGCTCCACCGCCCGCGCGACGGCGGAGGCGTACTCCTCGGGCTCGGGGTCGGGGCGGAGCTGGATGTCCTCGAAGGCGGCGTGCGGCTGCGCGCGGCCGGTCCAGTGCTCGCGCTCGGGGTGCGCGGCGTCGAAGCCCTCGGGTGCGATATCGATGCGCCAGGTCTCGCCGGGCCGCGTCCGCACCGCCGTCCGGGCGGGGACGACGGCCTCGGCCGGTCCGCCGTCGTCGAACGGGATCGACGCGACCGCGACCGGTGCTGGGCCCTCGGGCCCACGCCCGACGCTCGCGAGGGTCTCCGCGACGAGCTTCGACAGGCGCAAGATCCTCTCGGGTCCCGGCTCGGCCCGTACGCGGGTGGCTTCGCCTACCGCCGACACGCCGAGACCCGAGCGCTCCAGGAAGAATCCCCCGTCGTGGTAGTTCGCGAGCAGGTCGAACGCCGGACCCAGCGGGTGCGTCCGCGCGATGAGCCGTGGTCCCTTCATCGGCGCGTACCGACCAGCAGCTGGGCCACGCCGCCCGCAAGGGGTACGCGCTCCGCGTCGGAGAATCCGGCCGCGCCCAGCATCGCGATGAGCTCGGTCGGTGCGGGCAGATAGGCCATCGAGCGCGGCAGGTACGCGTAGGCCTCTCGATCCGAGAGCGCACCGCCGATCAGGGGCACGAGCCGCTTGAAGTAGACGCCGTGACCGGCGCGGAGCAGGCGACCCTCGGGCTCGGCGGTCTCGAGGAACGCCGCCCGCCCGCCCGCCCGGAGCACCCGCGCGGTCTCTGCGAAAAGCGCGTCCAGATCGGTGACGTTGCGGAGCGCGAACCCGCACGTCGCGCCGTCCAGGCGCCCATCGGCGAGGGGGAGCGCGAGAATGTCGGCGTGCACGAGCGGTGGCTCGACCGACGCATTCACGAGCATCCCGTGGGAGAAGTCGAACCCCACCGCCCGGTACCCGCTGCGGTGCAGCTCGTTGCAGAGGCCGCCGGTGCCGCAGGCGAGGTCGGCGACCAGCGCGCCCCCCGGGAGCCGCAGCTCACGGACGGCTCTGCGGCGCCACCCGACGTCCATCCCGAACGTCATAACCCGGTTCACGAGATCGTAGCGTCCGGCGATCGTGTCGAACAGACCCCGGACGACACGGGCCTTCTCCTCGCCGCGGGGGAGCTCGTTCATCGGAGGCGCTCTTCGGCCTCGGCGAGGAGCAGCCGGCGGAAGTGGTTCGCAACCAGATTCGTCACAGCGGGCAGGAGCGCGTCGAACGCGTCGACCAGCCGGGCCGCGGCAGCCTCGTCCGAACCTGCGGTGTCGCGCACAGGCTTGCGGACGTGTTCGTCGAAGAGCTCCACGGCTCGTGCGGCGATCCCGATCATCGCCTCGTTCGTATCGCGCGCGAGCGCGAGCAGCTCGCCGAGCGGCAGGCCGAACTCGAGGAGACGAAGCGCCCCGCGGACCATGTCGATGTCGGCCGCCGTGTAGCGACGATCCCCGCCGACGCGCCGCCCGAGCTGGATCCCCTCGCGCTCCACGGCCTCGATCAGCGAGGCCGGCACCCCGCTTCGCGCCGCGAACGCGTCGAGTCCGAGGAGCTCCTCCTCGACCGCCTCCCCGCGGGCCTCCGCCACCGCGGCCGCCAGCCCTGCGTCGGCCGTCCCGAGCCCGGCGTCCACGACCCGCTTGATGGCCGCGAGGGACAGGCCCTGGTGCTGGAGGGCCCGGACCCCTCGGATCCGCTCGGCGTGCGCGTCCTCGTACCAAGCCACGCGGCCCTCGCGCTGGGGCGGCGGGACGAGGCCGCGGGACTGGTAGTAGCGGACCGTGTCGACCGACACGTCGCACGCGGACGCCAGCTGCTCCACGCGGTACCTCACGATCCATCACTCTACGAGTGCGCGCTCGAACCGTCCCGGCCCGGCCCGACCGGAGGGTCAGATCCGCTGAGAGGTGAGGTTGAGCGGGGTGCAGTCGAGGGTGGAGGCCACCCAGACCAGGACCGCATCGGGGTCCTGGCCCGCGCCGGGCCCCTCGAGGAAGACGGCGAGGTAGGCGGGCGTGCCTCGGAACTCGGCCTCGATCAGCCGCACGAGCACGTCTCGCGGGTCGTCAACGGGACCGCCGCTGCGGCGGATGCAGTCGATGGCCTTGCCCGGCGCCGCGAACCGCTCATCTCGGAGATCCATCCCCCCTGCGTCCTCGGAGATCGAGGCGGCCGGCGGTGCTGCGGCCCGGGCGGCCTCGTCCTTGGCGAGGGAATCGACGCCGGCAACGTCGAAATCGGCGTCCAGCCGCTCGAGCCCGCCGAACTGCGCCGAGAACTCCAACGCACCTCCGGAACCGGTTGCGCCCGTCGCGGCGGCCTCGGCCGCGGGCGCCGAGGCCAGGTCGTCTCCGTCGTCGTTCCCCATGTTCACCACGACGACCAGCACCAGGGCGGCTGCGACGGCGGCGCCCGCGGCCCATTGCACGCGCTGCCAGACGGCGTCGCGACGGCGCTCGAACCGGCGGCCCGCCTCGGCGAGGACCGGTCCGGTGACGCCGAACGGGACCGCGGCCTCCTCGAGCGAGGCGAGCGCGGTCACCGCGCCGCGGGCGAGCTCGACCTCCTCGCGGCACACCGGACACGAGGCTAGATGTGCGTCGACGACGGCACGCTCCGGTTCGGTGAGCGTGCCGTCGACGTAGCCGGCGAGGAGCTCTTCGGGATGGGTCATCGGGACACCGAGCCCTCAGACGGTCCCGACGGCGCCTCGCGTTCCCCGCGGGGGGGCAGGCCGAGGGCCTTGGCGAGTGCGATCCTGCCCCGGTGCAAGCGCGATTTCACCGTGCCCACGGGGATCTGCAGGATCGCCGCCACGTCGTCCTGGGCCAGGTCCTGGACGTCGTGCAGGATCATCACGACGCGGAAGTCCTCGGGGACCAGCAAGAGTGCGCGCTGGACGTCCACGGACAGGCTCGCGACGTCGGCGTGGTCGGGCGCGGGTGGCGGCTCGGGCCCGGGACGGTCGTCGTCGCTCTGATGCAACATCGGCGCGCGCTGTCGCTTGCGCAGCAGGTCGTAGCAGGCGTTCACGGTCACGCGATGGAGCCATGTGGTGAACGCGGCCTCGCCGCGGAACGAGGAGAGCTTGCGCAGCGCGGTGAGGAACGCGTCCTGAGCGGCGTCGCGCGCGTCCTCCTCTCGGCCCGTCATGCGTAGGGCGAGGTTGTACACGCGCTTCTCGTGGCGCTCGACCAGGACCGAGAACGCGGCGCGGTCCCCGGAAAGGAACATGCGGACGAGGTCCTCGTCGCGGACCGACGGGTCACGCACCGGCGGCCACCGTCACGCGAAGCTCGGCCACCTCGGCGCGGTCCCCGTCCGAGACCGGCACGACCGACGTGATCCACACGAGCACGTAGCGCCCCGCGCCTTCGAGCTCGGCGCGGGTCTCGCCCTGCGCGACGATGACCCCGCCGACCGCGTCGAGGAGCGTCGCTGGGTCGTCGCCGACGGCGAGCGCGAACGCGAAACCCGGGTTCGGTGTGGACAGGCGGACCCCGTCCACGAGCCGCGATCTCCCCAAGTCGAAGACGAGCCCGACGCCCGGCTTGCGGAGCTCGCCGTCGAAGTAGTTCTCGGAGCGCCAGGCCGTCGTGCGGTCGCCGTCGATCGCTGAGGGCGCGGTCGAGTCGTTCTCGGAGCCATCGCCGAACGGGTCCAGGACGGTGACGGCGACCGGTCGCACGAGCAGGGTCGCGGTCTGCGGCGGCGGGCTGACGGGCTCTTCGGCGACCCGGATCCCGAGCGGCCCTCCCACCTCGAGTCCCCCCAACCACAGTCCGAGCGCGATCACGGCCGCGGCCCCGAGGCCGATCAGCGCCGGGACCAGCAGCCAGGATCTGAGCGCTCCCGATGGGCGGTCATCGTCGAGCGGGGCGGACGGCCCCTCGCCGGCGCGGCCGGCGATCTCGGCGGCGAAGGAGCGGGCGTCGGGGAACCGCTCCGATGGGTCCTCGGACAGCGCGCGAGCCACCGCCCGGTCGATGGGACGTGGCACGTCGCCTCGGATCGACCGGGGCGAGGTCCGTTCGTCCGGCGCCTCGCCGGTCAGCAGCTCGAACGCGAGGGCGCCGGCACCGAAGACGTCGGTGCGGGCATCGATCGCTCCGCCCGAGCGCTGCTCGGGAGCGAGGCGACCGGATCCCAGCATGCGGATCACGTCGTCGGGCTCGCGTGTCGCGCAGATCACGGCCCCGATGCCGAAGTCGGTCACCCGCACCGTCCCGTCGGATGTGATCAGCACGTCGTCGGGCTCGAGGTTCAGGTGAAACACCCCGGCGTCGTGGGCCTCGGCGAGCGCCTCGAGCGTCTCGAGGACGATCCTCATGGCTCTGTCCGCCGCGAGCGGGCCGTCGTGCTCCAGCAGCGAGCGCACGCTCGAGCCGTCGACGTGCTCGCGAACGAGGAAGACGATCCCATCCTCCTCGCCCGTGTCCAGCAGGCGTGCGATGGCCGGCGACCTCACGGTCGCGAAGCGGCGAGCCTCCTCGGTCAGCCGTTCGGCGGAGGCGGCGTCGCCGGCGAGCTCCGGGTGCACCAGCTTCACCGTGACCGTCCTCGACAGCAACGTGTCGGTCGCGCGCCAGATCATGCCGGTCGCGCTCCGCCCGAGCTCCTCCTCGAGCCGGTACCGCCCCGCGAGCACCGTGACCGGCCGCTCGGTCCGCATCCGGGCAGTCTAAGCCGCGTCTCGAGCGCGCCCGGGAGCGGCGCCCGTCAGGATCCGGACGCGGACCCGGTGTCGGTGACGGTCACGCGGACCAGGTCCTCGAGGAACCAGATCCGACCGACGAGCAGGGTCCCCGCGCGGTCGGTCAGCACGACCTTCACCTCGCCGCTCGGCAGGACGTCGAGCCGCTTCAGCCGCGCTCCGGCGTCCTCGATGGCGGCGCGCGCGGCGGACTCCGCAGCCTCGCGGTCCCCGGACTCGGCGAAGGCCTCGGCCGCCGCGAACGAGGCGTCCTGGGCGAGGTCGGCCGTGCGCACTCGGGCGAGCACGATCGACCCGGCGTCCAGGAGCAGGATCGCGACGAGCGCGGTGCCGAGCAGCGTGATCACGAGGAGCTTGCCGACCAGACCGCGTTCATCCCTCACCGCCGCCACCTCCCCGCGAGCTGCCGCCGGACGTTCGTGACGTCCTCGATCCGGAGGAGGGTCGCGGCCACGAGGAACACCACCAGGCCGGCACCGACGGCGGCAAGGACCTGCAGCGCCTGCTCGCCGAGGGTCGCGGTCCCGACCCACTCGGCGAGCCCGGTCGCGACGAGCCACGCCGCGCAGGCGGTCGCGGCCGCCGCGACGACCACGCGACCGAGCACCGGCAGCATGCTCCGACCGTCGAGGCCGCCGAGCCGGCGGCGGATCAGCACAAGCAGCAGGGCCGAGCCGACCGCGTATGACGCGGCGTGCCCCAGAGCGAGCCCCTGGACACCGAGGTCGAAGGCGAAGAAGAGCACGACGTTCGCTATCACGTTGACGACGAGCGAGGCGACGTTCACGAGCGCGGGCGTACGCGTGTCTTGCATCGCGTAGAACGCCCGGAGGAGGAGCTGGAACGCCGAGAAGGGGAAGAGCCCGACGGCGAACGCGACGAGGATGTCGGCGACGAGGCGCCCGCTGCGCGGCGTCACGACGCCGTGCTCGAGCAGCAGGCGCACCACCGGTCGCGAGAGCACGAGGTAGCCGAGGGCGGCCGGGACGATGACGACCGCCGTCGCGCGCATCCCCTGGCCGAGGTACGCGCGGAAGCCGTCGACGTCGCCGGCGGTCCACCGTTCCGATATCGCCGGCAGGAGCGCGGTGAAGATCGAGACCGCGAAGATCGCATGCGGGAGCTGGAACAGGATGAACGCGGCCGCGTACGCCGTGTAGCCGCCCTCGATCCGTCCGGCGAGCAGGATCACGACGAGGTAACCGAGCTGGTTGGCGCCCACGTAGGCGACGACCCACTTCGCGAGGTGAGCGACCTGGCGGATCGCCTCGTGCCGCCACCCACGCGGCCATGCGAGCCTGAAGCCCGTCGCGCGCAGGGCGGGCAGCAGCGCGAGGGTCATCCCGATGACACCCGCCGTCGTCCCGATCGCGAGGACCAGTCGCTGCGCTCCCGTGATCAACTCGCCGTCACGCGGTCCCGGCATCGCCGCGAAGGCGACGAACGTCGCGATCACGATGAGGTTGTTCAGGATCGGCGCGAACATCGGCACGGCGAATCGCCGGTGCGCGTTGAGCAGCCCGATCGCGATCGCGCCGATGCCGTAGAAGACGATCTGCGGCATGAACCACCGCAGGAAGAAGGTCGCGAGGTCGCCGACGGCCGCCCGATCGGCGTCCGGCCATCCCGACGTGTAGAGGCGCACGATCCACGGAGCGAGGAGGATGCCGAGCACCGCGACGACCGAGAGCACCACGAACGCGAACGCGAACAGGCGTCGCGCGACGTCCCACGCCTCCTCGCGCCCACGGGTCCGCAGCCACTGCACGAACACGGGGACGATCACCGAGGTCAAGATCCCGCCGAGCGCGAGCTCGTAGATGATGTTCGGCGTGA
The DNA here is from genome assembly GCA_963734275.1 of uncultured Actinomycetes bacterium. GTDB lineage: Bacteria > Actinomycetota > UBA4738 > UBA4738 > HRBIN12 > CAVTGO01. The sequence continues at coordinate 179,616 of CAVTGO010000002.1, read as the reverse complement.
TGTTCGCGATGTTGTAGGCGTCGGCCAGCCGCGACTCGGTGATGCCGAGTGCGAACGCCATCGCTGCCAACCGCAGGAAGCCGGTGATCCGCGAAAGGGCCGTGCCCACGGACATCACGGCGGTACTCCGCACGAACGACGACGTGGTATCCGTGGGACCACCCGGCACCTCCGGGGCTCCCGGCGTCTCGGGGGTCACGAGGTCCGACGTGGCACGAACCTCCTCGCCCAGAGCACGAGCAGCACGAAGGCCGCCGCGATCGTGATGAAGAGCGCGATCCGGTTGTACACGGTGGAGCGCACCGTAAGCTCGTGCTGGTCGATCGTACGCCCGCTCGGGGAGACGACCTGGACCTGCACGGTGAAGCGCCCGGTGCGCGCCAGGTCGACCTGGAACGTCAAGGTCTCGGTCGCGCCGGCATCGAGCTCGACGTCCAGGGTCGGCTCGTCTTCGAGGAACTGCGAGACCAGCCGGACCGAGAAGCGCAGGGGCTCCTGGTAGCGGTTCGTCACGGTGACCGGGAGCCCGCTGCCCGAGTCCGACGTGAGGGTCACCATCTCGGCGGTCTCCAGTTCGACGGCGTCGAAGGCTCCCTCCGCCGAGTCGCGCACCGACGTGATGAAGGCGAGACCGGACCCGGGCTGCGCGAGGAACTGGCGGGACTCGGCCAGCAGCAGCGTCCTCTCAAGGCGCTCGGGCTCCTCGCTCTCCTCGGGGAGCATCGATCGGAGCGTGTCCACCCGCCGTCGCGCCTGCTTCAACTCCGCGATGTAGGTCGGGCCGAACCGGCCGGTGGCCGGCGCGGCGATCGTGGTCGGGTCGGCGGGGGGGAAGGCGGCTACGAGCTCGGCGACCGAGACGGGCTCGAGCCAGGGGGCGCCGGCGACGCCGCGCGTGAACGGGACGAAGAACCCGCCGGGCAGCTCCGCGTCCTCGGAGACCACGACGGAGACGCCTCGGACCTCGCCCGGTCGCTCCTGCCAGATCGTGGCCAGCTCGCCGAGGGCCGCCTGCGCGGAGAGGACCGGGTCGGCCACCGCGGCGGTGTTCGAGAGCAGGGCGTCGATGCCCGGCTCGGGGACCACGCCCGTGAGCTCCCCGATCTCTCCGAGCGCGGCCGTAGGCGGTCCGGCGAAACCGAGGGGCTGCGGCGGGACCACCACCGTGGTAGGGCCGACGACCAGCGTGACGATCCCGGCCGAGGCGAGCTCGCGCAGGGTGTCCTCATCCAGCGCTGCGCCCGGAGGACGGAGGATCCCGGAGACCACCGTCGTCTGGAGGAACCCCCCGACCACCTCGCGTCCGCGTTCGAGCTGGGTGGTCACGTCGCGCGCGAGCCCCCCCGCGAGCAGCGCCGGGAGCTCGGGCGTCGAGAAGGGCAGCGCCGTGACGCGGACGTTGGGCGCCGCCGCGATCGTCCGCAGGTCGGCGAGGACACCCGCCGCGAGCGCCGCCCCGTCCTCCTCGGGCGGGATCTGTCGCGGCTGTCCGGCGTCGACGATCTCGTACCCGTCCCGCATCCTGCCGAGCTGGGTCAGGAGCATCGGCGATACGGCGACGTCCACGTCGATCGCCGGCCGCCCGGCGAGCTCGAGCAGGGCCCGGACCGTCCCCGCGAGCCGGCCACCGCCCGCCAGCGAGGTCTCGAGCGACGTGTTCGTGAACACGCCGTCGGGGCCGAACGCGATCGGATGGTCCAGCACGAACGTCCACGACAGAGCGAGCGGCTGCGCGGGTTCGGTCACGAGGAAGATCACGGGTGCGCGGATCGCGGCGATCGACGTCACCCCGCTGCGGAGGTCCACCTTCAGCGGGTACACGCCCGACTGCGACGGGTCGATGCCGAGCGAGTCGAGCGTGAAGGAGACCTCGAAGTCTCGTGTCCCCCCCGCAGGTACCGGCCCCTCACGGGCGAGCGTCTCCGCGTCGATCACGAGCGCCGGATCCGTCACGAGCGACTGCTGGTAGGCGGTCCTCGTGATCACGCGGCCGTAGAGCGTGACCCCGATCGAGAGGTCCGAGATGGGCTCGCCGCTCGGGTTCGTCGCGCGGAACCGCAGGTCGAGCTGGCGCTGGGCGCTCGAGTTCCACGGGGTCTGCGATAGGAGCGTGAGCCTCGCCACCTCGAGGGGTTCCTGCGCAGATGCGGAGGGGGCGAGGAGCGCGAGGAGGCAGGCGAGCGCGAGGACGGACGAAGCGAGCCGTCGCATGGTCGGCCGTGTCATCCTACCCCTCGCCCCGCGCCCGGGCCGCGAACCCCTCGGCGGCGTACGACCTGAACCTCGGTCACCGCAGACGCTCGGCCGCGCGCTCGAGCACCTCGCGCTCGCCGCGGTACGCGGCCTTGCGGAGGGCGGTCCGCACCGAGAACCAGCGGACCTCCTCCATCTCCTCGTCGTGGTCCTGGATGTCGCCGCCGGTCGCGCGCATCAGGAAGAAGTGCACGCGCTTGCGGACGCGGACGCCCTCCCACACGTAGAAGTAGCGGATCTCGCCGAGGTCGTCCTCCACCTCGGCCTCGAGACCGGTCTCCTCGCGGACCTCGCGGACCGCAGCCTCGGCCTCGGACTCGCCGGGCTCGATCGCGCCCTTCGGCAGGCCCCAGGCCAGATCGCCTCGGCGGGTGCGTCGGGCGGCCAGGGCGATCTCGACGCGGTCGTCCCCGCGCCGGTACACCACGCCGCCGGCCGACGTCTCCTTGCGTGTTTGCATCAGGGCACGGCGGGCGGGAGTCCGCGCGACGCAGGCGGTTCCCGGGAGCGCCGAGGGCCGTCCCTATACTTGGCCGTCGTGCTCGACCGGATCATCGACCTCCTCCGCCCGTACCTCGAGGCTCCCTGGGGATACGTCGTGGTCGGCACGGCGACATTCCTCGAGAACTCGGTGGGCGCCGGGGTGATCGTGCCGGGGGAGACCCTGGTGATCATCGGCGGAGTCTACGCGGCGCTCGGCGACCTCTGGCTGCCGGGCGTGGTCATGGTGGCCGTGTCCGGCGCGATCCTCGGCGACAACCTCGGCTACTGGATCGGACGGCGGTTCGGCCGCGGGTTCCTCGAGCGGCACGGTCGGAAGGTCTTCGTCACGCAGGCGCGCCTCGAGGCCGCCGAGCGCTACTACCGGGAGCACGGCGGCAAGACCGTGTTCCTGGGCCGATTCATCCCGGTGGTCCGCAGCGTGGGGTTCATCGTGGCCGGGGTCGCCGGGATGGATTGGCGCCGGTTCCTCGCCTACGACGTGCTCGGGGCCGTGATCTGGGGGACCGGGCACTCGGTCCTCGGTTACGCCCTGGGGGCCAGCTACGAGCGCTGGGAGCGGTACCTGACCCCGATCGGGCTGGCCCTCCTGGTCGTCCTACTTCTTCTCGTCGGGGGCTCAAAGATCCTCGCCGCGCGCCGACAAGTGAGGGAGGAGCTCGAGGAGATCTCCGAGGAGCTCGAGCACGAGCGCCAGCCGGAACCGGGGCTGGCACCCGGGCACGAGCTCGAGCCGTAGAGCCCTCGAGCACGGTCGGGAGAGGAACGAGGGCGTGGATGTCACCGAGCTGCTCCGCTACACCGTCGAGGTGGGCGCGAGCGACCTGCACCTGAAAGGCGGCAACGTGCCCTTCGTGCGGGTCGACGGCGAGCTTCAGCCCGCCCCGTTCGCCGCCCTGTCCAACAACGACACGGTCGGTGCGGCGATCGCCCTCATGCCCGAGCACAAGCGCCGCGAGTTCGAACGCTCGAACGAGGCCGACTTCGGTCACACGTTGGCGGGTGTCGGGCGTTTCCGCGTGAACGTGTTCCGCCAGCGCGGCATGGTCGGCCTGGCGATCCGCCGGGTGCGCTCCGACGTCCCGACGATCGAGGAGCTGCTCCTGCCGCCGGTGATCGCCGAGCTGACCGAGGCGTCCCGCGGACTCGTCCTCGTTACCGGGCCGACCGGGACCGGCAAGACGACGACGATCGCGGCGATGATCGGTCACATCAACCGGAACCGGCGAACGCACATCGTGACGATCGAGGACCCGATCGAGGTCGTGCACGACGACGATCGCGCGATCATCCAACAGCGCGAGGTCGGCCTGGACACCGACTCGTACGAGGCCGCACTCCGCCACGTGGTCCGTCAGGACCCGGACGTCATCTTCGTCGGCGAGATCCGCGACCCGAGCTCCGCGCTCTCGGCGATCCAGGCGGCGGAGACGGGACACCTGGTGATCTCGACGCTGCACACGATCGACGCGACCGAGACGATCAACCGCTTGCTCGACCTGTTCCCCCCGCAACAGCAGCGTGAGGTGCGGACGTCGTTCGCCGGCGCGCTCCGCGGCATCGTCTCGCAACGTCTCGTCGTCCGCGCCGACGGCAAGGGCCGTGTCCCCGCCATCGAGGTGCTCGTGGCGACGGGTCGGGTCTACGACAGGATCCTCGACCCCGAGGCCACGATCGAGCTCCGCGACGTGATCGCCGAGGGCGAGTTCTACGGGATGCAGACGTTCGACCAGGCGCTCGTGAAGCTCGTCCAGGAAGGGCTGGTCTCCGAGGACGAGGCTCGACGGACGTCGACCTCCCCGCACGACTTCGTGCTCGCCCTCCGCGGCACGCTCGCCCGGGGCACGATCGGCCTGTCCGGCTAGCCGCCCTGTCCCTCCGGCTCCTCGCCCGCCGCCCGCCGGGCCGCCCGCTCCATCGGGTGCCGCCGGTAGCCGAAGGGGATCGCGAGCAGCAGGTACGCGGGGATGAACAGCGGCCCCCACACCATGTACTGCCGCACGTGGAGCTGTTCGTGGACGAGCAGGCGTCCCTCGACGGGGACGGCGGAAACGATCACGAACCCCACAGTCATCGCTGAGCGATGCATCCTGCGCAGCACGGCCGTCAGCCCCCGAGCCCGGCGGTCGAACACGATCGCGCCGCCGTGGGTCCTCGGCGCCTGGAACGTGAGCGCACCGAGGAGGAGGCCGAGGAGGGTGTTCGGCAGCGTCCACACGAATCCGAGCAGCTGGAGCGGTCCCATCGGCGCGACGCTATCGCAGGCCGCCGATGGCTGGGGGGTATCCTGGGTGGTCATGGCCGATCGGTCGCGCCGCGACGACGGCGCCCTCCTCGACGTTCCCCCACTCGCCATCGAGCTCGGCGAACGCTTCCGCTTGGCGGGGTACGAGCTGTACCTGGTCGGAGGCGTCGTTCGGGACCTGCTCCTCGGTCGCGACCACGGCGACCTGGACTTCGCGACCGACGCGCTCCCGCGCGAGACGACGAAGGTGCTCCGCGGGTGGGCCGATCGGCAGTACCTCGTGGGTGTGAGGTTCGGGACGGTCGGCGCGCGTAAGGGCGACGCCCTGCTCGAGGTGACCACGTTCCGCGAGGAGGTCTACGCCGAGGAGCACCGCAAACCCACCGTGACGTTCGGCAAGGACGTCACGACCGACCTGTCGCGCCGGGACTTCACCGTGAACGCGATGGCGGTGCGCCTGCCCGAAGGCACGTTCGTGGATCCCTTCGGCGGAGTGAAGGACCTCGCCGCGAAGCGCCTGGCCACGCCGCTCGAGCCCGAGGTGTCCTTCTCGGACGACCCGCTGCGGATGCTGCGTGCCGCGCGGTTCGCGTCGCAGCTCGGACTGGAGCCCGCGCCGCGGGTCCTGGAGGCGATCGAGCGGATGCGGGGGCGTCTTGCGATCGTCTCGGCAGAGCGGATCGGCGACGAGCTGTCCAAGCTGCTCCTCGGCGACGAGCCCTCGAAGGGGCTCGACATCGTCGTGCGCACGGACCTCTCCGAGGCGTTCCTGCCGGAGCTCCCCGCGCTGCGGCTCGAGCAGGATCCGGTGCAGAAGCACAAGGACGTGCTGCACCACACGTACGCCGTGATCGAGAAATGCGAGCCGGACATCACGCTGCGGCTCGCCGCGCTCCTGCACGACATCGGCAAGCCGAGGACGCGCGAGATCACCGCCGAGGGCGTCTCGTTCCACCATCACGAGGTGGTCGGCGCCCGGATGGCGCGCGAGCGCCTGCAGGCGCTCCGCTACCCGACGTCGGTGATCGACGACGTGGTGAAGCTCGTCGAGATGCACCTGCGCTTCCACGGCTACACGGAGTGGAGCGACAGTGCGGTGCGCCGGTACGTCCGCGACGCCGGCCCGCTGCTCGATCGTCTGAACCAGCTCACGCGCGCCGACTGCACCACGCAGAACCGCTTCAAGGCCAAGAAGCTCGAGGCGCTGCAGGACGACCTCGAAGACCGCATCGCGCGCCTGGCCGAGGAGGAGAACCTGGAGGCGATGCGCCCGCCGCTCGACGGCCGCCAGGTGATGGAGCGCCTCGGCGTCCCACCCGGACCGGTGGTCGGCCGCGCGCTGGAGTACCTGATGGAGCTCCGTCTGGAGCGCGGGCCGATCGACGAGGACGAGGCGTACCGGCTGCTCGACGCGTGGGCGGCCGAGCAGGACCTGCCCGTCCCGGAGTGACCGCGGCTAGGCTTCGCCCGATGGCGGGTGAGCTGGACGGACTCACCGAAGCCGAGGTCGCCGAGCGCGTCGCTCGCGGCGAGGTCAACGACGTCCCCGAGGTCCCCTCGCGCACCGTCGCCGAGATCGTCCGGGCGAACGTCTTCACGCGGTTCAACGCGCTCCTCGGCTCGTTGCTGGTCGTGATCCTGTACGTCGGGCCAATCCAGGACGCGCTGTTCGGCTTCGTCCTCATCGGGAACTCGGCGATCGGGATCTACCAGGAGCTGCGCGCGAAGCGCACGCTCGAGCGGCTGTCGGTGCTCACTTCGCCGAAGGCACGCCTGGTCCGGGAGGGACGGGTCCAGGAGATGGCCGTCTCCGCGGTGGTCCGCGACGACGTGCTCGAGCTGCAGCCCGGCGATCAGGTGGTCGTCGACGGCGAGATCCTCGACGCTCAGGGCCTCGAGCTCGACGAGTCGCTCCTCACCGGGGAGTCGGAGCCGGCCGTCAAGCAGCTGAGCGACGAGGTCCTCTCCGGCTCCTTCGTCGCCGCGGGCAGTGGGCGGTACCGAGCCACGCGCATCGGGGCCGAGGCGTACGCAGCCCGCCTGGCCCAGCAGGCGCGGCGCTTCACGCTCACGCGCTCGGAGTTGCGCTCGGGCATCGATGCGATCCTCCGGATCGTCACGTGGCTCCTGATCCCCACGGCGGCGTTGCTCCTGATCAGCCAGCTGCGCTCCGAGGCGAGCCTGCACGACGCGCTCGGCGGCTTGGTCGCAGGCACGGTCGCGATGATCCCCGAGGGTCTGGTGCTGCTCACGAGCGTGGCGTTCGCCGTCGGCGTCGTCCGCCTCGCCCGGCGGCGGGTGCTCGTGCAGGAGCTTCCCGCGGTCGAGGTCCTCGCGCGCGTCGACGTGCTCTGCATCGACAAGACCGGGACGCTGACCGAGGGCCGGCTCGTGGTCGAGGAGGTCGAGATCCTCGCCGGGGACCGCGCCCACCGCGAGGCGCTCGCGGCGCTCGCGACGTCCGACCCGCACCCGAACGCCACGCTCCGCGCCGTCGCCGAGGCGTTCCCCGAGGTTCCCGAGAGCTGGCCCATGCAGGACGCGGTGCCGTTCTCCTCCGCGCGCAAGTGGAGCGCCGCGTCCTTCGCGGGCCGCGGGACCTGGGTGCTCGGGGCGCCCGACGTGCTGCTCGACACGCCCCAGGACGCGGTGCTGCGCTCGGCGCTCGAGCACGCCGAGGCCGGCCGGCGGGTGGTCCTGCTGGCGCGCACGGACGCGGCGCTCGAGGGGGAGCGGATGCCGGGTGGGCTCGTACCGGTGGCATTCGTGATCCTCGGCGACCGGGTGCGCGAGACCTCGGCGGCCACGCTCGCCTACTTCGCCGCGCAGGAGGTCGCCGTGAAGGTGATCTCCGGCGACCACCCGCAGACCGTGGCCGCCGTCGCGCGCCGCGTCGGCGCGCCCGGGGCCGACGCCCCCGTCGACGCGAAGACGCTGCCCGAGGACCCCGAAGCGCTCGCGGACGTGCTCGAGGAGCGCTCGATCTTCGGCCGCGTGACGCCGCAGCAGAAGCGCGCGATGGTGGCCGCCCTGCAGTCGCGCGGCCACGTCGTCGCGATGACCGGCGACGGCGTCAACGACGTCCTCGCGCTGAAGGACGCGGACATCGGGATCGCGATGGGCTCGGGCGCATCGGCATCGCGTGCGGTGGCGCAGCTGGTCCTGTTGGACTCAACGTTCGACGCCCTGCCCGCGGTCGTCGGGGAGGGCCGGCGCGTGCTCGGCAACATCGAGCGGACCTCGAACCTCTACGTGACGAAGACCGTCTACGCGTTCCTGCTTGCACTCGGGGTCGGCGTCGTCGGCTTGCAGTTCCCGTTCCTGCCGCGTCACCTCACGCTGATCGGCGCGCTGACGATCGGTGTCCCGTCGTTCTTCCTCGCGCTCGCGCCGAACGCCGAGCGCGCGCGACCGGGGTTCCTGAGACGGGTCCTCGGATTCACGATCCCGGCGGGAACCCTGGCGGCTATCGCCACGTTCCTCGCGTATGTGCTGGCACGCGAGGAGCCCGGCGTCAGCCTCGCCCAGGCGCGGACGACCGCCACCATGGTGCTCTGCTGGGTCGGCTTCCTCGTGCTCACGATCATCGCGGCGCCGCTCACGCGGACGCGCCTCGCGTTGATCTGGGGGCTGGCGGGCACCTTCGTGCTCTCGCTGCTGCTCCCCGCCACGAAGGGGTTCTTCGCGCTCGACCCGCCGCCCGCGCTCGTGTGGCTCGCGGCGTTCGGGATCGCGGCGCTCGTGTGGTCGTTCGCCCGGCTGTTCATCCCGCCTGACCGGCCCGTCGGACCCGGCGGCCCGATCTCAGCCGAGCCCGCCGAGATGTGACGGCGGCCAGATGATGACGAAGGCCTGGCCGACGACCTTACGCACCGGGACGTACCCGAGGCCGAAACGGCTGTCGCCGGAGTTGCACCGGTTGTCTCCGAGGACGAACAGCGCGTCCGCGGGGACCTGGTCCGGGCCGTAGTCCCCGTTACACGCCCGGGCGCCGTTCGTGAGGTACGGCTCGTCCAGCTCCACCCCGTCCACGTACACGACGTTCTCGCGGATCTCGACCGTTTCGCCCGGCAGGCCGACGACCCGCTTGATGTAGTCCTCGTGCTCGGGTCGTGCGACGCCGATGCCCTCGCCGAGCCAGTGCAGGAAGCCGCCGACGACCCCGCGGTCGGGGGCTTCGCCGCCGTTCGGGTTCTCGAACACGACCACATCGAACCGCTCGACGCCGGCGAGCTTGTTCACGAAGACGCGGTCGCCCACCTGGAGCGTCGGCAGCATCGACTCGGATGGGATGTAGAAGGCCTGGACGAGAAGCGTCTTGACCAAGATCGCCACCCCGAGCGCGACGAGGATCAGGAACGGCGTCGATCCGACGAACCGTCGGCGCCTCCGCTCCTCGAACCCACCGGCGGCCGTGGTCGTCGCGTCGGACAACGGTCGGGCAGGATCGCCTGATGCGCGTTCGGTTGCGTCGTCGCGGGCTTCGGTATCGGCCATGGGGGCCCCAGCTTACGGCCTGGCTCCGCCTACGGCGGCACCGGCCTCGATCACCTCGAACACGGAGTGCACGTCGGAGGCGCTCGCCGACGGTATCGTTCGCGCGTGCGCCGGATCGCCATCGTCCTCGGGGTTGTCACCGTCGTGCTCGGCGCGGTCGTGGTCGTGCTCGGACCCGACGACGACGCGGCCGGGACACCCGAGGTGGCGCACGTCATCTGCGGGCCCGACGGCGTCCGGGTGGTCGGGCCCGAGGTCCGCGCGCGGCCGGACGGCGTCCACGTTCGCGTGGACAACCCGGGCAGGGCCGTGGCCCTGGAACTGCGGCCGGTGGACGGAGGTCCCGCCGACGTCGTGGAGACACAGCTCGCCCCGGGACGTCCCACCGACGCCGTCCTCTCCATCGAGCCGGGGCGGGCTCTGGTCGCCTGCGTCCTCGAGGGATCGTCGTTCCTCGAACGGACCGGGGAGTTGACCGTGCGCGACGATGCCGAACTGTGGGTCTCGCCCGACCTCGGCTGCACGGATCCCCGGTCGCTCGAGCTCGAGACGTTCGTCCTCGAGGAGCCCGCCGAGGACACCGCTCGTCGCGCCGTCAAGGGGCTCCTCGACACCGACGTGCTGCGCAAGCCCGGCTACCCGGCCACGATGTGGCAGGGCGATCTGCTGATCGTGGAGCGCGGGGGAGCGACGATCGCCACGATCGCGCGCGGCCAGAACCACGGGCACTGGGCCGTGTTCGTGGACGCCTGTCCCGGCCACCATCTCGCCGAGGGCGAGAACGATGGAGCGACGTAGGAGCGGGCTCAGACGGCGAACCGCACGTGCAGCACGTCGCCCTCGCGGACGGCATAGTCCTTGCCCTCGACGCGGATCAGGCCCTTGGTCTTCGCTCGCTCCATCGAGCCGGCCGCGACCAGGTCGTCGTAGCCGATCACCTCGGCGCGGATGAAGCCGCGCTCCAGATCGGTGTGGATCGTGCCTGCGGCCTCGGGCGCCTTCGCGCCGCGACGCACCTCCCACCCGCGCGTCTCGTCCTCGCCCGTGGTGAGGAACGTGATGAGGTCCAGCGCCCCGTAGCTCGCGCGGATCACCGTCTCGAGGCCGGGCTCGTGCACGCCGAACTCGTCCAAGAGGGCGCGCGCCTCGTCGGGTTCCATCTCGGCGGTCTCGGCCTCGATCGAGGCGTACACGCCGACCGTGCCCTCGGCGAGTCCGTCCGGGACGTCGGCTCCCTCCTCGAGGTTGGCGACGACGGCCCAGGGTTTCAGGGTGAGCGCGGCGATCGGTTTCAGCTCGCGCCGGTCCTGCTCGGAGAGGTCGGCCTCGCGGAGGGGGATCTCGGCGGCCAGGGCCTCGTTCGAACGGGCGAGTGCCTCGACCTCCGGCGTCGGCCTGCCCTTCGCTCGCTTCGTCGCGCGCTCGAGCGCGGGCTCGATCACGGCCTGATCGGCCAGGATCAGGTCCGCGCGTACCGAGCCGAGCTCTTTCGCCGGATCGGCGTCAGCGCCGAACGCGCGTACGACGATCGCGAGGGCGTCGGTCTCCCGCAGCTTCGCGACGCCTTGCGCGCTCGCGAGCCCACCCGGCACGTCGACGAAGCCGACCTGCGCGGGCACCGTCTTGCGCGAGCGCTCCATCTCGGTGAGGACTGCCAGACGCGGGTCGGGGACCGGCACGACGGCGTGGTTCGCCTGTCCGCCGTGCGAGCCGCTCCGTGTCAGCGCGGTGAACAGCGTCGATCTCCCGCTGAACGGCGCGCCGACGAGACCGATGTCCTTCACGGCGGGAGGCTAGCGAACGCCTAGGCCTTCGTCTCCCAGAAGATCTTGCCGATCTCGTCGATCGCGTCGAGGAGCTTCTGGCCCTGCTCGGGGTCCTGCGACTTCTTCGCTGCCCCGGCCTCCTTCGTGGCCTTCCAGAACAGGTCGTGGAGGTTCGGGTACTTCTCGAGATGCTCCGGCTTGAAGTAGTCGGTCCACAGGACCCAGAGATGCTCCTTCACCAGGTCCGCGCGCTGTTCCTTGATCGCCAGGGTGCGGGTGCGGTAGTCCTCCACCGACTCGCCGGCCGTCTTGAACTTCTCGGCGTCCTGATACCGCGCCTGGATGGCCTTCACGGACTCGGCTTCGATCCGTGCCTGCGCCGGGTCGTAGATGCCGCACGGCAAGTCGCAGTGCGCATGGACGACGCGCCGGGGCTTCAGCAGACTCTCGAGCATGAGCGTTCCCCCTCCTTCGGACGACGACCCTTCTCGGTCCGAAACGTATCACCAGGGTCGATGGACGCGGAAGCCGCTGGTCGCCGGTGTCCTCGTCGGGACCGCCGCGGCCTACGCGTTCGTGCGATGGCGCCCCTTCCGCGTGGAGGTGAGCGGGCGTTCCATGAGTCCATCGCTCGAGCCGGGGGATCTCGCCCTCGCCGTGGCGCCGGCTCGGATCCGCCACGGCCACGTCGTCGTCGTGGAGCACCCAGAACGTCCGGGGTTCGAGATGGTCAAGCGTGTGACGGGCCTGCCGGGCGATCTCACGCCGCGCGGTGCGGTGCTCGCCGACGGTGAGCTGTGGGTCGAGGGCGACAACGAGGCCGGATCCACGGACAGCCGCGAGCTGGGCCCGTTCCGTCGGAGCGATGTTCGCGCCAGGGTCCTGCTGGTGTGGTGGCCGCCGGCGCGCCGCCGGCTCCTGTAGTGGCTACCGTTCCGGTCGGTAGTTCTCGCAGAACACGAACGAGTCGGGGTCGGGCCCGCCCGTGCACCGGTCCCTGCCCTCGCCGCCGTCGAGCCGATCCCTGCCCTTGCCCCCGAAGAGGTCGTCTCGTCCGACCTGGCCCGACAGCACGTCGTTCCCCTCACCGGCCGTCACCGTGTCGTTGCCGGCATCCGCGGTGATCGTGTCGGACCCCTTGTTCCCCCTGATCCTGTTGGCGGCGTCTGTGCCGCTGATCGAGTCGTCGTGCGGGGAGCCTCGGACGTCCTCGAATCCGGAAAGCGCGTCTGCGCCGTCACCGGAAGCCGTGCCCTCGTTCAGGTCGACCGTCACACCCGCCGCCGAGTCGTCGAAGACGACCGAGTCGATCCCGCTGCCTCCGATCAGCTCGTCGTCGCCGGCACCCCCGCGGATCGTGTCGTCGCCGTTCCCGGCGTCGATCGTGTTGGCGTCGGCGTTCCCCGTGATGACGTCACGCAGCGCCGTCCCGATGACGTTCTCGAACCCGTCGAGGGAGTCGGCGCCGTCGCCGGTAGCCAAGCCAGGCGTGGCGAGGCTCACGATGACGCCGTTCGAGACGCTCCCGAAATCGACCGTGTCCGTCCCCGCGCCACCCTCGAGCGAGTCGTCCCCCGGACCTCCCGAGATCCGGTCGGCCCCGTCGCCGCCCATCAGCGTCGCACCCGCCGCAGGGCCGCCCGTCCCCGCGCCGCCGTCCAGGGAGAGCACGTCGTCCCCGTCCCCGCCATCCACGACCAGGGTCGGCGCCCCGACGATCGCGACGTCCACGTCCCCGGGGGTCTCGGCCGCGTTGAGGTTGATGCCGCCCGCGCCGACCACGATGGTGTCGTTCCCGGGCAGCCCGAGGATCCTGAGCACCGGCGAGCCGGCGGGCATGTCGATCGTGAACTCGATCTCGGGATCGCCGTCGGCCTCCGCCGTGAGACCGGGCGCGAAGGGCCCGTTCCCGAGGTCGATCGTGATCGTGTCCGGCGCGCCGGTCGCCGTCACCGAGATCGTGTCGGTGGTATCGACCGTCGCCACGTCGCACGGCGTGCCGTCGAGCGTGATCGCCATGCCGCTCCGGGAGATCGTGGCCGTCTCGCCGCTCCCGACGCTGATGGCGAGGGTCGCGGTCGGGGCGTCGAAGACGCAGGTGGCGGCCTCCGCGGGTTGCGCAGTGACCACGAGGCTCGCGATCACCACCGGCACGGCGGCGATGGCGCGGCGGACAGGCATACGCACGAGCACACGATAGCCGCACGAGGCTGTCGAGTCCCGATACCGGCGGCCGCGGATCAGTCCGTGAACACGTGGATGGAGCCGCACATCCCTTCGCACCGGCCATCCGCGATGGCCGAGTGGAGGGTACAGCGGTACGTGTACGGGTCGCCCCCGGGCAGGATCTCGTCGAACACACGCGCAGCACGGTCGCCGGGCTCCAGGCGCCGATCGAATCGCCATCCGCCGCCGTACGCGACGACGTTGTGAACCCGCGAGTCCGGGTTCGTCCATACCACCCGGTCTCCGATGGTGATGTACAGATGCCTCGGCCGCCACGTGTCGCGGTCGGTTGCGCGGACCCGCACGCGGGCTGCGAGGGCCTCGGTCGACAACGGCATCAGGACGGCGAGGATCACGGCGATCGCCGCCATCCGGCGCTTCCGCCGAGTCCTCGAGGCCTCTCCTTCCTCCCCCCCGACCCGCATCATGTCCTCCCTTACCCCCGCCCGATCTCGAACGTGTTGCGGTTCTCGCCGTTCTCGAACTCCCCCTCGATGTTCCCCGACGCGTCCCTGGCTCGAGCGAATGCCGTGTAGTTCTTGATCATGGATCCGGCGCTCGGCTCCAGTCGCTCGAGACGGTAGAAGTAGAAGGCGCCGGGTTCGTACTCGCCCGTGGGGAGCCACGTCTTCTCGGTGCAGGATGCCGCGACGAACCGTTCGCCGTTCCACCAGGCACAAGCCCCGCTCTTCGCCGTCCGACGGAGCGCGAGCTCCACTTCGATAACGCCGGAGCCCTCCCCGTCGCCGGTGAAGACGTGCAGCTCCCGGATCCGGTAGTCGTCGGCGGCGTAGGTCCAGCCCTGACGCGGATGGTGGAACCGACTCCGGGGCGGTCGCGAGTCCTGTCCGCTGAGCAGGGTGACCGTTGCCGATCGGGTGGTATCCGGTGCGTCCTCCTCCAGCGTGACGCGCAGCGTTTCATCCGGCTCCGTCAGGTCATCTTGGACGATCGAGATCTCGATCACGGCCGCGCGCTCCCCCGCGCCGAAGGTGAGCGGGCTGCCCGACTCGACGACGAAATCGTCGCCAGCGGTGGCCGGAGCCGCGCCGGAGGGCTCGACGGTGAAGGGCACCGTCAACCCCGCATCGGCAGCCCCGGCCCGGAAGACGACCAGGCTGATCGTGCGGGCGGTCTCGCTGACCGTCGCCGACGTCTCCCCGAGGCTCGCCCGTGCGGGTCCGTCGACGTCGACGACGAAGAACGGGGCGCTGGACGGCTCGCGCAGGCTCCCGTTGTCCGGCGCGCTCAACGCCACGCGGAACGACTCGGCGGCCGCCTCGACGACCCCATCCGCGACCAGAGGAACCTCGACGATCCACCGAGAGCCGAGATGCCACACGACGATCCTCGCCTTGCCTTCCACGGCGTCGTAGTCGCTCGGGGCGAAGGCCGTGCCATCTCGCGTTCCGTACCGGACCGCTACCGTCTCATTGCACACGTCTGCGCCGGCGTCGATCTGGAAGCGGCCCACGCCGTCGTCCTCGGCGGCGAAGTAGAACGGATCGGAGGCCGAGGCCAGAGCCGGGAAACCGCCGAGCCAGATCCCGATGTGACCCGAACTGGAGATGCTCGGCTGCGACGTGCAAGCGGTATCCGCGGAGTCGGCGGCGGACACGGGGTGCACGGCGCCGATCGCGACGAACAGCGTCCAGAAGCCGAGGAGGAGCCTCGTTGCCGACCCCTTTCCGAGGGATGCCTGGCTGCAGGCTTCGCTAGGCACCATACTGCTCCTCAAGGGCCGAGCGCCTCCTCGAAGCAGCCGAAGAGCGGTCTCCCGTCCCCGTCTTCCGCTACGACGAGGAACGACCACGCTCCGGCTCCGAGTTCGGCCTCTCCGGCGACGTGACCGGGGCCGAGCCGCGAGGTCCGGGGGCGGATCGGGTCGGTTCCCGGTTGCCAGATGGTGACGACGGGTTCCCCTTCGATCCGTAGCTCGCGGTCATCGGGATCCAGGAACGTGAAGTGCACCTGATACGTGCCCCCGCCGATCCCTCCGACGAGACCTTGAACCGAGCCCCGACCGTCGAGCCCGAGCGTATAGATCTGCGGCTCACCTCCTCCGAGCGGCGTGGCTTCGCATCGCGTCACCAGCTCGAACGCGATCTTGCTTCGGTCATCACCGCTCCGGACGAGGAGCGTGCCCTCCCACAGACCGTCGCCACCCAGACCGTTGCCGATCGCCGCGAAGGTTCCCGTCGCCTGGGGCGCGAGCTCGAGGATCGAGGCCTGGCCCGCCGTTCCTCGGGCAGGCGCGAGCCGAAGCGTCACGCTGGTGACGGGCAGGGGCCGGCCCGCCGCATCGGTCACGTAGGCAACGAAGCGGTTCGGGCCGGGGAGCCCCGGGCTCACCTCGATGCGGCCGTGCAGCGACGCATCCGAGTTGGTCAGCTCGAGCTCGAGGGCGGCGACCTCGGGTACGGGACGGATCGGAAGAATCGAGGCCGGTGGTGCGAGCGCCATCAGCACGCCTGCGGCGCCGATCGCCGCGGCGGCTACCGTGAGCTCGGCCGCGGAGATCCTGCGGAGCGGTTTGAGATCGGAGGGCGCGGCAGGGAGCGATCGGTATCGATTGACCGCACCCAGCACCGCCAGGAGGACGAGCGCCGCGGCCTTGACCAGGACGACGCGGCCGTAGGTGGTCGTGACCAGCTGCCCGAGCGAGTCGAGCTCGCCGAGCGCGCGCGCCGTGCCCGTCGCGACGACCGTCCCGAGGGCGAGGCCGGCGGTCGAGGAGAACCTCCGGATCGCGAGGGCTTTCGCCTCGCTCGGGGCGCCGCGGATCCCGATGAGCAATCCGGCGAGCCCTCCGATCCAGACGCCAGCCGCCGCGACGTGCGTCGTCTGCAGCGTGATCGCCAGCCACGGGAGGGTGGCGGCGGACGCGGCGTGTCCGGCCGCGGCGTCGACGAACATGGCCGCCGCCGCGCCGACGACGATCATCGCGAGACCCGTCGAGGTCGCGCGCCTTCTCGCCAGCAGCGTCAGCCCCACGGCGGCCGTCGCGATCCCGATGCCTCTGCCGACCACCGCGACGCCAACCGTGGTCTGGAGGAACGCTCCCAGGCGGACACCGGCAGCGGTTCGTTGCGCGGTAGCTAACGCGACGAGGCCGAGCGCCGCGAGGGCCGTGGCCACGACCATGAGCAGGTGGATCCCGCGTGGGTGATCGGTGAAGGCGCGGGCCGCGATCGCGGCGGCTCCGAACAGCAGGATCAGACCCGTGAGCAGCAGCCAGCGGCCCCCGACCTCGAGTGGCGAGATCGGGGTGGTCTCTTCCTGCGTTCGCGGCGAGCGTTCGAGGGGTGGCACCTGGATCCCGAAGACGAGGGATCCGGCCGTCGCGTGCCCATCGAGACGCGAGACCACCCGCCAGAGCACCGTGTAGGCGCCGCGCTCGAGCTCACCCGTCGGGAGGACGAGGGTCCGTGGATCACCCGGTGCCGCCGACGCCTCGGGCAGGTCGGCCACCCGTCCGAGGTGGTCCACGAGCTGGATCGTCGACAACGACGGGTCGGGGGCCTCGCTGAACGTGAGCGCGACGCTGTCGATCCCGTCCAGAGTGCCGCCGTCCGCGGGGCGGGACGATTCCAGGACGGAATGGGCGCCCGCAACCTGCCCGCCGGCCACGGCCGCGAGCCAGACGACGAGGGCCAGAACGAGCCCTCGGAGCGGTCGCCTGCTGCTCCGGCCCCTTTCGCCTACGGGGCAGCGTCTCCGATCGGGTCGACGATCCACAGGCCGCTCAGCATGTCGGAGGCGAAGACCAGGCCCGTGGGATCGACGAACACGCCCCAGACCGACGGGATCCCGTCCGGGAGGAACGGTGTGGGTGACGAGGCCCCGGGTTCAGGGACGAACTGCCCCACGAGCACCGGATCACCGGCGGGGGTGGCATCGAGGGGGGATAGGTCCAGCGCCACGATCCCGTGTGAGTACCAGGCTGAGTACGAGCGGTCGCCGGACACCTCGGTGTTGTGGATGCTCCACGCACCCGGCGGTCCGGCCAGGTCGTGGACGTTGGGAAGGTCGTCGAAGGTCGCGACCTGCTCTCCCGTCTCGGCGTCGAACACCCGCAGGAACCCCCATGATGGCTCGGGCGCCGTCAGCGTGGCCCGCCCGAACTCCAGCATCGCCCGCGCGGAGGCGTGGTCGATGAACAGGACGGGGATCTCGATGCCCCCACCTCCATCGACCGGCTGTGGACTGGTCGCTTCGGCGATGAAGTCGTGGACGACCGCGACCGCCCCGCGATCCTGAGCGAGCCGCTGCTGCCGGAGCTGACGGCACGCCGGCTCCTTCCCGGGGGCCGGGTCGAAGAACGGGAAGAACGACCGGGGGACGACGATCTTGCCCCTGACCCTCAGGCCCTCGTAGTCGGAGGGCCGACATCCCTGGCGCGCCGGGCGCAGGACCCGCGCCGTCAACTCGCCCCCCGACACCAACGCAAGCGGTGGAGCGTGAGGGCCCTCGGGCGCGAAGGCCGAGTCCGCACCGAACGAGACGATCGCGGGAGTCCTCGGATCGAAGTCCTCGTCGTTCACGAGGAGGAAGTCATCGCTGGCTCCCGCGTACTCGACCACGGAATGCGTGTCGCCGTCGGCTCCCTCCGGGTACACCGTGCTGGAGACGAACGTGGGGTTCGTGACGTCGGAGATGTCCAGCGTGACGAGGCCGAGGTCCCAGTACGAGGCGAGGACCTGCGTGCCGTCGACGCTCGCGCGGACACTGTGCGCGAACGCCGCCCCGAACGCTCCCGAGCCGAAGAACGGGCCCGGGGAAAGACCTTCCTGTCCCGCTCCCCATTCGCCGACGAGGGCGGGGTTGGCGGGATCCGTCAGGTCCACGATCTGGACATCGCCGCACTGGCACGGGTCGAACCATTCGGAGAAGTTCGTGGCCCCGACCGCGTAGACGTTGCCTCCGCGCTGGAACAGGTCCAGCTCGTGAACGCCGCCTCCACCCGTCGTGATGCCGAAGTGCGAGAAGTGGACCGGGTTCGCCGGGTCGGTGACGTCCCAGATCTCGATCCCGAACAGGTCGTCGTCGAGGGCCGGATCGTCGAAGTTGCAACGCTGGATCCCCCCGACGAGCAGGTCGCCGGTGAAGGCGGGCGTCGAAACGCTCCGCACGACGACGTCCTCCGTGCTCGTCCCTGGGATGCCGGCCACGTTCCCGAGGAGCGTGGGGGCCGACGGGTTCGAAACGTCGATGACCTTGACGCCGGATCCGGTGCAGGGGCCGCCCCAGGTGCCGACGTAGGCCGTGTCTTCATGGTTCCAGACGTCGGCATGGATCTCGGTCGATCCGAGGTCGAGGTGGCCGACGAGCGCGAAGTCGTCCAGCACCGGTGCGGACGGCGCTCGAGCCCCGGCCTTCGCGGCTTCGGCGACCCTCGCGAGTCGGGACTCGAAGGTGGCGCGGTAGAGCTGAACGTGCCTCGGCCGGTTCGCCTCGGCACCCGCCGGGATGAGCTGACTCGTCCCGAGCGCGATCAGCGACGCGAGCGCGAGGACGGCCGACGAACGGGTACCACGTCGCAGCGCCATCTCCCTCTCCTTCCCAAGCGATCCCGGTTTTCGGAACGCAACCACACGCTCGCGACCAGGTCAAACCGAGGTTGCCCGAAGCCGAGTCCGAGGGTAGGATTTGCACCTGCAAATGATCCGGACACGCTGCCGCGGGCTCGTGGGGGCCATGATCCCCGACCGGTGTTGCTGTCCCGGGGTGCCCTGCGGCGGTCGATAGACCCGCGCACCGGCACCGAACCGTTCCCCACCCGGATCCCTCGAGGAGGTTCCCACCATGAACGTCGTCTCCGCCACCGTCGACGCACGGGGCCAGTCGTGCCCCGGGCCGCTCGTCTCGCTCCACAAGGCCCTGCGCGGCGCCGCGCGGGGAGACCTGCTCGAGCTCCTCGCGACCGACCTCGGCTCGAAGTCCGACGTGCCGAGCTGGGCCACGCTGTCGGGCAACGAGCTGCTGGACGTCAGCGAGGACGCCGGCGTCTTCCGCTACGTGATCCGGAAGGCGTGACGATGGCGATCGAGGAGATCTCGACGACGCCGGCGACCGAAGGGGCCACGGCTCCGGACGAGGCCGCCCTGCGCGAGCTGATCGACCATGCGCTGGACGAGCGGGCCTCGGCCGACGGGCTCGCCCGCAAGAACAAGATCACGATCGTCGCGTGGGACGGTCACCTCGACAGGATCTGGCCAACCCTGATCCTGTCGACGACCGCGGCGGCCTCCGCGATGGAGGTCAGTGTGTTCTTCACCTTCTGGGGCCTATTCGCGCTGGTGAAGCCGGAGCGGCGCCGCAAGACGGGCAAGGACTGGATGACGAAGATGCTCGGGCAGATGAACCCGGGCTCAACTGGCAAGGCGAAGCTCTCGCGGTACAACTTCGCCGGCATGGGTCCGTGGATGCTCGGCAAGGTCGCCGAGGACTACAAGACCCCGCACCCGACGGAGCTGCTCGAGCTGGCTCAGGACATGGGCGTCCGCTTGATCCCGTGTCAGATGACGATGGACCTGATGGGCATCAACACGGACGACCTGATCGACGGTCTCGAGGAGCCGATCGGCGCCGCCACCGCGCTGCTCGAGATGAAGGAGAGCGCGATCCAGCTCTTCATCTGAGGCGCGGAGCTCACGCCCTGCGCGCGAGGATGTTCAGCCGGACGTAGTCCATCTCGAGCTTCGGCAAGCGAGCGACGACGGCGTCGACGAACACGCGCGCCTCGTCCTCGCTCATCGGCTCGATGTGGTCGCCGAGCGCGACCGTCGCCAGGTACGTGTGGAGCTCGTCGGCCGAGCCGAACGGCGTCGGCTCGGGGTGGAGCCAGCACTCGATATCGGTGAATCCGGCGCCGCGCAGTCGTGGCTCGGTCTCCTCGCGCGTCGCGTACACCTTGGTGCCGAATGGGTCCGCCCCCAGCTCGCGCAGCGCCTGGGCCACGCTCGCGAGGTTCCCCGCGCCTCCGCACTGGGCGATGAGCTGCCCGCCGGGGCGGAGGGCCGCGGCGAGGTTCGCGAACAGCGCGTCGTGGTCCCGGATCCAGTGGAACGTCGCCGTCGACAGGATCGCGTCGACCGGCGCCGCGAGCGGAAGGGGCTCGAGCAGGTCGGCGGTCACGAACGTCACGCGGTGGCCGAACGGAGCGAGCCGCCGCCGAGCCTCCTCGAGCATGGACGGCGAGCCGTCGAGCGCCACCACGTGCCCACGGGGCAGGAGCTGGAGCAGGAGCTCCGTCACGCGTCCCGAGCCGCACCCGGCGTCCAGGACGGTCTCGTCGCCGTCGAGCTCCAGCCGATCGAGGACCGCCGCGCCCCACCGGGTCATGTGATCGGCGATGCGGTCGTAGGTCGCGGCATCCCAATCCCTCGGCACGCGCCGAGTATCCCAGCGCGGCGGTCAGCGCCCGCGGAGCGAGAAGTGCATGTAGTCCTTCGAGCCGCTCCAGTGGCCGCCCCACTCCCACCCGATCCCGGCGAAGGCCCGGACGACGAGGTCACCGTCGTGGATCATCCCGGGTAGATCCCGCGTCCGGTCGAGGTACACCTCGGCGGCCGGTCGCTGCACCGTCCCGTCGGGCGCGACGTACGGGTTCTGCAGCGGGTTGATGTCGATCGCGAGGCCGTAGGCATGCTCGGACCAGGTCCCGGTCGGTGTGAGGTCGGGGTTGAGCGCCGGGCGGCAGTTGAAGGCCGCGGTTTTGCTCCGCGTGGTGTCGACGGGACCGTTGGGGCGCCACCGGCTCGACAGCTCCACATGCTTGAAGGGGAAGCGAGCCTCGAACAGCTGCTCGAACACGCTGAGCACGTCGGTCGCCACGTCCTCGTGGACCACCATGCGACCGCGCTTGATCTCGTCCGTGAAGCCGAGGTAGTTGAAGCGGAGCAGCCGCAGGTCCGCCATGGGGACCGGGCACCCTGGCTCCCAGGTCTTGCCGAGCATGTCGGCCTCGACCAGCGCCGGGACCGGCGAGATCCGTCCCGCGAACCGCAGGCGCTCGGGTTCGTCCGGCTCTATGGGTGCGGTGACGCCCGAGGGCCCGGTGGCGCCGAGGGTCGGCCCGGTCGGGTCGGTCGCGTCGGACGGTTCGACGACGACCGGCCCGGACGCCTCCGGCGAGGACACGGCCGACGAGCAGGCCTCCGCGAGTACGGCGGCCAAGCAGAGCGCCGCGATCCACCCTCGGGTCACGGCCGGTACTGCTCCTCGACCGCGACGACGATGCCACCATCGACCGTGAGCCAGTAGGAGCCGTCGGTGCCGTAGTAGAGCTGGTCGTCGATCGTCACGAACCCGCCGTCGGCGATCACGTTCGCGAACGTCTCGAGGTCCGCGTCGATGATCTCGTCGCAGCAGCGGTTCCAGTCCAGGAGCGCGAGCCGGACGTCGGGCGCGACCGCGAGGGTCCGCAGCTTCGGATTGTCGTTCACGACGTAGTAGTCGTTGGGGACCGGGACCTCGTCCCCGCGCTCGGCCGCAACCTCGTTGGCGTCCTCGCCGGTATACGAGTAGGCGAGGTCGAACACCATCGTCGCGGACTCGGCGTCGACGGCGCTGATGAAGCCGAAGTGCTCGCCGTCCTCGAGCTCGTCCAGCGCCGGGCCCGTCGCTCCCGTCGCGCCCGTCGTCGCCGTCGGACCGGTCGCCGCCGTCGGGCCCGTGGCGGTGGCGCCGGTCGGAGCCGTTCCTCCCGTAGCGCCGGGCGCCGTCCCGTCGTCGGCGCACGCCCCGAGCACCAAGGTCGCCGCCAGGCCCAGGATCATCCTTCGCATGTCGCTCGCCTCCTAGCGGCCAGTGTGGCAGTCGAAGGACGGGAGGGAGGGGGACGGGAGTTCCCGGATCGGAGCCCTGGTGGGAAGTTCGTGCCGCTAATTAGCGTTGCGTAGTACCATGAGCCTCGTGCGGACACCCGCTTCCCCCGACACCGAGGCGCTCGCCGCGCGGTTGCGGCTCGGCGTGACGCGCCTGGCCCGCAAGCTCCGCCAGGAAGCCGAGCCGGGGATCACCCCGTCGATGCTCGCGGCCCTTTCCTCCGTGGACGCCGCCGGGCGACTCACGATGAGCGATCTCTGCGCGGTCGAGCAGGTTCAACCGCCCACGATGACGCGCATCGTCGCGGCCCTCGTCGAGGCCGGTCTGGTCGTGCGCGAGCCGGACGAGGACGATCGCCGTGTGGCCTGGGTCCGGCTCACGCCCGCGGGCCGCACGCTCCTCGAGCGCAGCCGCCGGCGCAAGGAGGCCTACCTGGCCAAGCGCCTGCGAGAGCTCCAGCCGGACGAGGTCGTCCTGTTGGAGGATGCCGCCGGGCTCCTCGAGCGGCTCACCGAGGGCGCATCGTGACCGAGACCGTCCGCCGGCATCTCCACCGCACGTTCCACTCCCTCGTCCACGCGAGGAACTTCCGCCTGTTCTTCTCGGGGCAGCTCGTCTCGGTGACCGGGACCTGGATGCAGATGGTCGCGACCGCCTGGCTCGTGCTCCAGCTGACCGGCAGCGGCGTGGCGCTCGGCGTCGAGACCGCGCTCGCGTTCGGGCCGATGATCGTGCTCGGGCCGTGGGCGGGCACGCTGGCGGACCACCGCGACAGGCGGCGGATCCTGATCGGCACGCAGGTGGCCTTCGGGGCGCTCGCGCTCGTCCTGTGGGCCCTGGTCGCCACCGGCTCGGCCACGCTGTCTGTGGTCTACGTGCTCGCCTTGCTCCAAGGCATCGTCACGGCGATCGACATGCCGGCCCGGCAGAGCTTCTACGCCGAGATGGTCGGCCCGGATGACGTGGCGAACGCGATCAGCCTGAACAGCGCCGTCATGACCGGCACCCGGATCGTCGGGCCCGCGCTCGCGGGCGTCGCGATCGCCACCGTCGGCCTGGCTGCTTGCTTCCTCGTCAACGGGCTGTCGTACCTGGCGGTGATCGGTGCGCTGCTGGCCATGCGCCCGGACGAGCTCCACCGTCGGCGCTACGACGGGCCGGCGAAGGGTCGCGTCCGCCAGGGGCTCCGCTACGTGTGGACCACGCCCGAGCTCCGGCGCCCGCTCATGCTGATGGCTGTGCTGTTCACGTTCTCGTTCAACTTCTCCGTGCTGCTGCCCCTGCTCGCGGTGGACAGCTTCAACGGCGACGCCGGCACGCTCGGCCTGCTGCTGTCGTTCATGGGTGTCGGCTCGCTGGTCGGCGCGCTCGCGATGGCGAACCGCCGTGGCCCCACCCCGAGGCGCCTGGCGGTCCAGGCCGCGGCCTTCGGCGTCCTCTCGCTCGCGATGGCGCTCGCGCCCACGCTCTCGTTCGCGCTCGCCACGATGGTCGTAGTCGGGTTCGCCGCCATCGTGTTCATGATCACCGCGAACTCGCTCTTGCAGCTGACGGCCCGTCCCGAGATGCGCGGGCGCGTGATGGCGATCTACGGCATGGTGTTCCTGGGCGGGACGCCCATCGGCGGTCCGCTCGCGGGCTTCGTCGGCGAGCATCTCGGACCGCGCGCTGGGCTCGCGCTCGGCGCGGTGATCGCGGTGGCTGCGGGCCTCATCGCCCTGCGCGTGTTCGGCCGCGGGGCCGAGATGCCCGGCGCGCTCGTCGAAGAGCCCGCGCTCGCCGCCTGACCGGGGTTCAGCTCACCTCGCGGTCCAGTCGCCACGTGCCGTCGGGGGCGTCCGGCTTGGAGACCTCGATCACCGTGCCGTCGGCCATCGCGAGGCGGTACCGCATCCGCCGTCCCCCGTCGGATTCCTCGAGCCAGCGCTTCTCGACCTCCACCGGCTCCTCGACGCCGCCCCAGACCACCGCGCGCGGCTCCTCCTCGGCGCGGCCGCCCTCGTAGAAGCGCAGCCGGAGCTCGGGGATCCGGCCGATCCACTTGGGGAGCACCGGCACCCACAGCAGGTAGACGACGCCGATCAGGGCGACCGACCCTGCCTCGCCGAGCCTCGGCAGCATCGGGATCGCGAGGAACGAGGCGGCGACCCTCGACAGGTTGTAGGCGACGTCGTAGACGGCGAACACGCGTCCGCGGTAGCCGTCGGGGATCGCCTCCTGCACCATCGTGTCGACCGGGATCTTCAGCCAGGCGAACGTCAGGCCGATCGCGAAGCTCGCGAGCAGCACGCTCCAGCCCGTGATCGAGAGCGAGACGGCGATCAGCACGATCCCGGCGGCCAGGAACGCTCCCGCCACGATCCGCTCCTTCGCGAAGCGCTCCTCGAGCTTGCCCACCGTGAGGATCCCGACGAGGACCCCGACCCCACCGGCACCGATCAGGTTGGAGAAGGATCCCACCCCTTGCTCGAACCGGTCGCGGAACACGAACAGCGACAGCACGAGCACGATGCCCTGCCCCACCTGGTGCAGCGTCACCGACGTGATGGGCCCGAGCGCTCGCGGCGTCCTCACCAGGTGCGCGACGCCGTCCGCGAACTCACGGACCACCCGGCGGAGCTCGTCGCGGACGGCCGTATCCGGCGCCGCGTGTGGGGCCAGCGGGGTCGAGATACGCGCCGCGATCGCCGAGGCGATCGCCCACTGCCCGGCTGCGAGCGCGATCACCGGTCCGTTCCCGACGAGGTCGGTGTACCAGCCGCCCGCGAACACGCCGGCGAGCAGCGCCACCGTGCCCCCCACGGTGGACATCGAGTTCGCCATGAGCAGGTCCTCCGTCGGGACCAGGCGCGGGACCACGGCGACGGCGGTCGCGAGGTAGAAGCGGTTCACCGAGAGCACCCACAGCGCCCCGGCGTAGAACGGCAGCGCCGCGGCCTCGGGGTCGAACAGCGCGAGCCAGACGAGCCCCGCCCGGAGCAGCGGCGCGACGACCATGATCCGGCGCCGCGACCAGCGATCGATGAACACCCCCGTGAACGGCCCGAGGATCGAGAACGGCAACGAGACGATCAGCGTGGCGATGGCGAAGCCCTTCACCGTGTTCTGCTGATCCGGGTTGAACACGATCGACGAGATCAACGTCGCCTGGAACAGGCCGTCGGCCGACTGCGAGACGAGGCGGATCGCGAACAGCCTGCGGAAGTCGCCGCTGTGGAGCGCCTCGCGAGCCCGCTCCCGCGTCCCCTTCATGCCGGGATGGTAGGGCGCACGGCGAGCTCAGGGTTCGACGGTCACCTCGGGCTCGGCACCCATCTCGATCACCAGCCGCGGCCCGTCGGCGACGTCGGCGACCAGGGACCCGCCTGCGAGGCGAACCGCACGGTCCAGGCGCTCCAGGTCCTCCACGGGGATCCCGAGCCCCTCGAGATGGCGGACCTCGATGCGCAGGTCCGAATCGTCGAGCCGGAGCAGGACGGCGGCCGCGCCGGCGGGCAGGGCCTCCAGCGCCTCCCGGAGCAGGCGGTAGGCGCTCGTGGCGACGCTCCGAGGCAGGGACGGGCCTGTCCGGTCCTCGATGGCCACGTGCACGCCCCGCGGGGCGAGCCTGCGGGCCGCGAGGTCCTCGAGGGCGGGTCCGAGCCCGTGCTCCAGGGCGGTCGGGTGCAGCTCGAAGACGAGCCGGCGCACGCCGTCGATCGTCGTCCGCAGCGCCGTCGCACTCGCGCGCAGGATCTCGGCGTTCGCGGGATCCGACGACGATCCCACCAGGGACTCCACGCGGAGCAGGGCGGCCGACAGGGTCTGGAGGGTGCTCTCCTGTAGCTCGGCCGCCACGCGGCGGCGCTCGGCCTCTCGAGCCTGGACGAAATGCGCGACGAGCTTGCGCCGGTCGTCCTCGGCGGCGGTCCGGTCGGTGATGTCGCGCATCGAGGCGAAGACGATTTCCTCGCCGCCCAGCTCAACCGTCCGTGCGCGCGCTTCGATGAGGCGGATCTCGCCCGACCGGGTTCGGACCGGGGTCTCGAGTCCCGAGACGGCCGAGCCCGCTCGCACCTTCGCGACGACGGCCGCTCGGTCCTCCGGATCGGGCCACAGGTCCAGCTCGAGCCCGGTGCGGCCGATCACCTCCTCGCGCTCGTAACCGGTGATCGCCAACCAGGCGTCGTTGACGGCCAGGATGTGACCGTCGGAGACGCGGATGAACGCGAGACCCTCGAAGGCGTCGTCGAAGACCACCGACAACGGAGGGAGGAACGCGCCCGACGGGTCGCGGTTCACGACCCGTTCTAGCGTGCCGGGGACGGCCGTGTCGAATCGGCGACCTGATGAGCCGACGGTTCGGGCAGGAGAACGGTCAGAGGATCGGCCGAAGGAACGGCCAAGGGATCGGGAAGCCCGGGCGCATCGAGATCCCACAGGAGCGAGGCGAGGTCCTCGAGCGTCTCGGCATCGTCGGGGATGCGCGAAGCCCAGGGTTCGACCATGTCGTAATCGTGGACGAGCGTCAGCGTCATCATCCGCCGAGGCCACGCCTTGCCGAGGCGATCCCAGCCGTAGGCTTCGAGCGCTCCGCGCAGCAGCGCCTTGTCGGCCCCGAACGCCTTCGCGTGCATCGCGACGAGGTCGTAGTGCCGGTCGCCCTCGTACGCGTCGTTGAAATCCACGATGCCGGTCGGCTGCATCGCGCCGGGGTCGCCCTCGAGGAAGACGTTCCCGGCGTGCAGGTCGCCGTGGATCAGCATGGCCTTCTGCTTCTCGGGATCGATCAGCTCGCGAGATCCCCAGACGTAGTCGCGGATCTGCCCGACGAACCGCT
The DNA here is from genome assembly GCA_963734275.1 of uncultured Actinomycetes bacterium. Lineage (GTDB taxonomy): Bacteria > Actinomycetota > UBA4738 > UBA4738 > HRBIN12 > CAVTGO01. The sequence goes on along the minus strand of CAVTGO010000002.1, from coordinate 152,480 downwards.
CGGGGAGCGAACCCCACTGCGCGTGGTCCCGGTGGCATCGCGTCGAGCGCTTCGCGATCATGTCGACGTAGATCTCGAAGGTGAGCCACTCGCCGTCCAGCGTCGGCGTCGCATGGAGGTCGCGGAGGGTCCGCCCGACGAAACGAGCGGCGCGCTGGCGATCCTCGGCGGTGAGCGAGTCTCCGAGGTCGCGCATCGATCGACCTCGCATCGGCGTGAGGACGAGGAAGGGCCATCGCCATCCCTCGATGTCGGGGTACAAGGAGCCGTCGGCGGCCAGCTCGGGGATCGGCAGATCGCCGCCTCCGAGCAGCGAGTACGCCTCGCGCTCGGTCTGGTAGCAGTCCTCGCCGAACCATTCCTCGTAGTGGAGCTTCACGAGGTGGTGGCCGCCGACGAGCGCGGCCACATGGGTCGTGGGGAAGTGCGTCACCACCTCGCCGTCGTCGGGAAGCCCGGCCGTGCGGAGCGCGGCCTTCGCGTACGGGGCCCAGAACTCCACGTCGGTCAGCGAGCGTTCGTACGCGTCGTCGTCCTCGAACGCCGGCGGTGGCGGAGCGTCGGTCACGCGCACAAGCGTACCCCCGAGGGGCCGGCCGAGCCCCGGCCCTCGGCGTAGAACGCGAGGAGCCCCGGCCTACGTCTCGGAATCGGCGGGCTGAACGTCGAAGAACGCGGTCCAGTCCGCGGACCGGCTGTCGCCGTTCCCGAGGATGAACCCCTCGACCATCTCCCTGGCGGCATCGTCGCTGAACTGCACCGGCGGTGATTTCATGAAGTACGCGCTCGGGCCGATCAGCGGACCCGCCACGCCGCGATCCTGCGCGAGCCTCGCGCATCGGATCGCGTCGATCACGATGCCGGCCGAGTTCGGGCTGTCCCACACCTCGAGCTTCAGCTCGACGGTGAGGGGCACGTCGCCGAAGGCCTGACCCTCCAGGCGGATCTGGGCCCACTTGCGGTCCTCCAGCCACGGTACGTGATCCGAAGGCCCGATGTGGATGTTCTGCTTGTCGAGCGGCTTGCGCATCTGGGACTGGACCGACTGGGTCTTCGAGACCTTCTTCGAGGTCAGCCGCTCGCGTTCGAGCATGTTCATGAAGTCCATGTTGCCGCCGAAGTTCAGCTGGTAGGTCCGGTTCAGCTTCACGCCGCGGTCCTCGAACAGCTTCGTCAGCACGCGGTGGACGATGGTGGCGCCGACCTGGCTCTTGATGTCGTCGCCGATGATCGGCACGCCGGCCTCCACGAACCGCTGCGCCCATTCCACGTTCGAGGCGATGAAGACCGGCAGGCAGTTCACGAAGGCCGCCTTGGCGTCGAGCGCGGCCTGCGCGTAGTGCTTGGCCGCCTGCTCCGAGCCGACCGGGAGGTAGCAGACGACGACGTCGGCCTCCGCCTCGCGGAGCGCCTTCGCGAGGTCGACCGGTGGGAGCTCGGACTCCTCGATCGTCTCCCGGTAGTAGCGGCCGAGGCCGTCGAACGTCGGGCCGCGCTGGACGGTCACGCCGCTCGGCGGCACGTCCGAGAACCGGATCGTGTTGTTCGGCTCGGAGAAGATCGCCTCCGCGACGTCCTTGCCGACCTTCTTGGCGTCCACGTCGAAGGCGGCCACGATCTCCACGTCACGGATGTGGTAGCCCCCGAGGTCCACGTGCATCAACCCCGGGACGGTGTCGCCGGGGTCGGCCTCCTCGTAGTACGTCAGGCCCTGCACGAGCGACGACGCGCAGTTGCCCACGCCGACGATCGCCAGACGGATGCTGCTCATGTGGCGCGCTCCTTTCTGCGAAGCGACCGGGTGGTCTCCCGCGGCCGGCGCTTCGTTCCCCCCGTGCTCGAATCGACCGTGCGGCGCTCCGCCGCGATCAGGCCGTTCAGCCACGCGATGTCCTGCTCGGTGGACTCGCGGCCGTGCTGGATCAGCGACAGCGTGTACGTGTCGCCTCCGCCGCCCGCGAGCGAGGACTGGATCGTGACGAGGCGTTCCTCGAGGAACGCGCGCCGGCGCTCGAGCAGGCGGATGCGCGTCTCGGGCGCCAGGTACTTGAAGAAGGCCAGGCGCACCCGGAACCGGTTGTCCTCGCCGGCGGTCTCGGCCCCGGCCTCCTCGAGGAGCTCCCGGAAGAGCTTCTCGCCCGTTTCGGTCACCCGGTATACGTTCTTGCGCCGGCCGACCTCCTGGCTGTCGAAGACCTGCTCGACCGCTCCCTGGCGCTCCAGGCGCTTCAGCGTCGGGTACAGGGACCCGTACGAGACGCGCCAGAACCCCCCGAGCGAGTCGGTCAGGCGCTTGGACAGCTGGTACCCGTGCATGGATCGCTCCTTGAGCAATCCGAGGATCGCGAGCTCCAGCATCCGCTTCCTTTCCCTCCGTCGTGTCTGCACGCGGCCCGCTGCTCGGGCCCGGCGTGTTGCGTTCCGATATATCGGTTGAGTATATCGCTCCGATATATCTAACCGCTACCTCACGGGGCGTCAACCCGCTCGAGGCGGGGCGCCGGGTGCCGCCGGGCGGAGAGCGTGAGCACGGCCGAGACGACCCCGAGCAGCCCACACCCGAGCCACAGGACGCCGGGGTTCGCCTGGTAGATGCTGGTCCCGAGAACAGGTCCGAGCATCCAGGCGACCCCGAACATCGAGCCGTAGGCGGACTGATAGCGGCCGCGGGCGTGCTCGGGCGCGCGGTCGGCGGCCACGGCGGAGGCGAGCGGGGACTCGATCATCTCGCCGAGGGTCCAGATCAAGATGAAGCCGATCAGCGCCGGGAGGGACTCGGCCCACGTGAGGGTCATGAACCCGAGGCCGATCAGCAGGCTCCCGAGTGCGATCATACGGAACCGGTCGAACCGCTGCGTCCACGAGATCACCGCCAGCTCGAACAGGACGACGATCGTGCCGTTGAGTGCCTGTAACAGGCCGTACGTCGACGCGTCGAACCCCACGTCTCGGACGTGCAGCGGCAGCGTCGAGACGTTCTGCGAGTAGACCACGCCGGCGGTGAGCACCCCCGCGAGGAACAGCAGGAAACCCCGGTCCGCCAGGATCGAGGCGCGCGCCGTGGCGAGGTGGGTCTCCTCGCGGCGGGCGGTCCTCGTGCCGTGCGGCAGCGCGACCAACGCGATCACGCCGAACGCGACCGACGTGACCGCATCGCCGACGAACGCGATCCCGACGAAGTGGTCGGCCAGGAACCCGCCGATCGCGAGCCCGACGGCCCACCCGACGTTGACGGTGAGCCGGTAGAGCGTGAACGCCGTCACGCGTTGCTCGGCCGGCAGCAGGTCGGCGATCAGCGCGCCCGAGGCGGGGCGGTAGAGCTCGGCGAGCGCGGCGAGCGCGAACGTGATCGGGTAGATCGCGGCCAGGCTCGTCGCCCGCCACAGGGCGAGCGTGAACGCGGCCGCCCCGAACATCGAGAGCGCGATCGCGTTGCGCCGGCCGAGGCGGTCCGCGACGAGGCCACCGGCGGCTTGGGCGAGGAGCCCGCCGAGGCCGTAACACGCGATCGCGATCCCGGCCTGCGCCGGCGAGTATCCCCTGCGCGTGAGGTACAGGGTGAGGAACGGCAGGACGAAGGTGCCGAGGCGGTTCACGAAGGAGCCGGCGAACAGGATCCACGCCGCGGGCGGCATCGCGCGCAGGTTCTGGCGCAGGCTCGGGAGTGGGGCGGCGTCCATGGCCGCGTCAGCCTACGGCTCGCCGATGGTCGAGGTCAGGGCGTGGGATCGAGCTCGAGCACCTCGAGCCGGGGCGTGCCGTCCTCGTGCGAGCACCAGCGCACGAGTTGCCAGCTCGCGACACCGCCGATCAGGGTCCCGGACCGGATGCGGGCGATCAACGGGCCGGTCTCGGAGCGTCCGCACCACTCGTACAGACCCCAGCCCGCATGGAGCGCGCGCTGTCTCGGCTCGTACCCGGGCAGGTACCCGTCCACCCGCTGGACGCGCTCGCCGAGGATGCGCACACGGCGTCCGTCCGCGTCGAACAGCGTGAGCGTGAGGTCGAGCGTCGCGTGGCACGGGGCGCCGCGGGCCCTGCGCACCTCGGCGAAGACCCCCACCCCGAAACCCGGAAGGGGGTTGCCGGCGCCGACGGCGAGCCGGAGCCGGTCGGGCGAGCACGCGGGCAGCGTCGCCGGGTCGCGCGACAGCCACGCGCCCGGCGGCTTGGGGACCTCGGCGCGCGGGGTGAACCGGACGGCCATCGCCGTGAGGTCCATGAGCGGGCGGCTGCCCTCGGGGCGGGGCTCGGTGAACAGGGTCGCGGGGGTGAAGGCCACGCCGCGCAGCAGCGGGTAGACGAAGACGTAGCCGGCGGTCTCAGCCGGCCGCGTGACCTTCGCGCACCTGCGGTCGAGGACCGCGCCCACCTGGAACCGTACGCGCGAGAACCGGATCGTCGGGGTCGCGGTCTCGGCGAACGGACCGCACGGGCCGATCGTGGTGGAGCCGGCGACGACCTTCGTCCCGTCGGGCAGTGCGCCCCCGAAGGCGATCGCGTGCAGTCGCCGCCCCGCGCGGACGAACGGATCGCGGATGCGGATCTGCGGTCCCTCGTCTAGGAACAGGCGGCCGCTCGTCACGTCGGTCACCGACCAGACGCCCGAGTCGCCGGCGCCCGCGAGGCGCTTCAGGATCACCTCCTGGTCGAACGCCGCGCCCGTGCTCGGGCACCCGTCCTCGTCGCAGAGCCAGACGCGCGCGATCTCGATGCCGGAACCCAGGTGCCACGCCTCGTGCTCGGCGATCCGGCTCCGCTCCCATCCGAGCACGCGCGCGGCGAATCGAGAGGCGACGTCGGCGGCGTCGGTCCGCCACGCGAGGTCGTCGTCGCCACCGTCCACGGCGCGCTGCGTCTGCATGGTCGCGACGAGCGTCTGCTCAGGCCACAGCGCCGCGAATCGGGACTCGGGGACCACGGACGAAGCGGGCCGCCACGCCGGGCCGGGATCCCCCACGCACGACGCGCCGAGCACCAGGGTGGCCGTCACGGCCGCCGCGAGCGTCGTTCGCCTCATCCGCATACCTCCGCGGGTCGCCCTGCCGCGCACACTACGCCCGCGTGCGGCCGGCCGGGCGAGCGGTTCCTTACCGGTGGTAATCGGCGAGGGACGGCGGTGGCTCGAGTCCCGGTTTCAGCTGCGGGTCGGGTTCGGGGTCGCCGGGCACGAGGTGGAGAGGGAGCACGCCGGCCCAGACGTCGAGCTCGAGGTCCGCCGGCTCGTCCTTCGGCGGTCCGGTGCGGACCTTGGCCGAGGCCTCCGCGATCGGGATCGCGAGGATCGTCGTCTGCTTCAGCTCGCCCTCGTTGGGCATCCGTGCCTCGGACGCGCGCCCGCGCGCGACGTGCTCCACGAGGGCGCGCTGCGCCGCCCATTTCTCGTCCGGATCCGTCACGTCGCGAGCGTGCCCGAACACCACGACCGAGCGGTAGTTCATCGAGTGATGGAACGCGCTGCGAGCCATCACGAGGCCGTCGAGCAAGGTCACGCCGATCGCGACGTCGGCGCCGGCCTTCGACGCGCGCAGTGTCCGGCTGGCGTTCGATCCGTGGATATACAGCGTGTCGCCGATGCGCGCGTGGATCGTGGGGATCACACGCGGCGAGCCATCCTGCACGTACGCGACGTGGCAGATCAGCGCCTCGTCCAAGATCGCGTGGATCGTCTCGGGATCGTAGACCCCGCGCTCGGGGAGGCGACGGACCCGCGTGCGTTCGGAGGGGGCTTCGATGGTCACGCGCCGATGGTACCGGGCGGTTCAGCCGTCCAGCGGAGGCGGTGAGGTCCCGGCGTCGCCCCCCTGCTGCAGGAAGCGCTCGATCTCGCTCACGAGGTCGCCGGGGCTCCGCATCTCCTGGTTGTCCACGACGGACTCGAGGCGCGAGAGGTAGTCGGTCGAGTCCTCGTCCGCAGAGACGGCAGCGTCGAGCCGCTCGCGCTGCGCCATCGCCTCGTCCGGCAGGTCGCCGAGCGGGATCTCGACGCCGAGATGGCGCCCCGTGTGCTCGAGCAGCGCGATCGTGGCTGAGGCGTAGGGCCCGCCGAGATAGTGCGGCACCTGTGCGAAGAAGCCGACGGCCGGGATGCCGCTGCCCGTCACCGCGAGCTCGATCGTCGACAGCGCGGCGGCGGGGACGCGCAACAGCCCGTCGGGCCCCTGCTGTTCGCCACCGCGGAGCAGGCCGGAGTTCGACGCCGTCGCCAGGATCGGAACAGGCCGCGTGTGGGGCACGGCGGCGGGGATCGCGCCGAGGCTCACCCACTCGACGACGCCGAGTCGGAGCGCGAGCTCGGCCACGTCGCGCCCGAGCTCGCGCCACCGGAAATCCGGCTCAGCACCCGTGAGTACCAGCACGTCGCGACCGCCGATCGGGATCCGTGCCAGGGTGAGCTCGGGCCAGGTGAGCTCGTTGAGCGTGCCGTCCACGACGTCGAGGATCGGCCGGCGCGAACGGAAGTCGAAGAGCAGGTCGTCGTCGAACGATGCCAGCGTGTCCGCGTCTTCCGCGAGCCTGCCCGCGGCCGACGTGGACGCGCTCGCGGCGTCGATCCAGCCGTCCAGCGCGGCGACGATCACCGGGGCGACGAGTGGTTCCGAGGGCTCGACGAGCGTGTACAGAGGCACGCTCGAAGGATAGCCGCGCTATCCCGTGAGCATGGCGGCGAGCCTCCCGAGGCGCTCCTTCCAGAACGCCCGGAGCCGCCCCACCTCCGTCGAACCGGCGAGGCGTTCGTGTTGGAGATGCACGGTCGACTTCCCCGGCCCCTTCGCCTCGAACCACGCCACCAGGCGCGAGCTACCGTCCTGGAAGTCGAATCGCGCGGAGCGACCGGGCTCGGAGGTCCGGACGCGGAGCGTGCCGGTGTCAAGCCACCGGCTGCGCTGACGGGCGTCCGCGAAGGCCCGGTGCAACCGGTCGACATCGACCGCGACGGTCTTCGACGCGTACACGCAGAAGCCGTTTGAGTTCTGGCCGACGGCGCGCATCCCGCGTGCGCGCTCGTACCCGACCGTCACGGTCTGCGACCACCACCCCGGGACGCCCAGCTCCTCGTGCAGGTGCCGCGCGATCTCCCCGTGCGTGTGGTCCGTTCCGTTCCAAGCGTCCAGGATGCGGAACCACTCGTCCCACGTCTTGCCCGAGCCCTTGCGGACCGACGCGTCCGAGGACCCGGGGTCGGCGACGCGGGGCGGGAGCTTCGCCGTGACGACGTTTGCGCGGGCGGCGGTGTAGCGCTCGCCGGTCTTGGCCATCCGAGCGCGGATCTGACGCTTGCGGGCCTTGTCCTCGGTCATCCGTCTCACTCCTCGCGGACGACGACCCGGGACCCACGCTCCCTCGGCCGTCACCCACGGGTCGTGGCTGACCGTTGCCCCCGAGGCGGAGCCCCTTTGCCCGCTCGAGCCGGTCGCGTGGGCACCGGGTCGCGGGTTCGGCGCGGGGAGCGCCGGAACCTCCAGTATCGCACGGGTCGCGGCGCCCGCGCGACCTGGGATGCTCGCCGGATGGAGCTCCCCGTCGGCGACCCCGTCGAAGACCGGTCGGCGCGCTCACCCGGACGCGAACCGCTCGAGGGGCGGTACGTCTCGCTCGTTCCCCTCGACGCCGCTGCGCACGCCGAGCCGCTGTGGCGCGCCTCGCACGACGGCAGTATCGAGGCCGCCCGCATGTGGACGTACCTCGGATACGGTCCCTTCGCGGACGCCGAGCAGATGAGGGCGTGGCTCGCGTCGATCGAGCCGTCGGATGACCCGCTGTTCCTCAGCGTCGTCACACCCGCCGGCGATCCGGTCGGCGTCGTGAGCTTCCTGAGCATCGACACGGCGATGCGCCGGATCGAGCTCGGCCACATCTGGTACGCGCCGTCGGCACAGCGGACCGAGGCGAACACGGAGGTCGCCTACCTGATGATGCGCGAGGCGTTCGACGTATGGGGCTATCGCCGCGTGGAGTGGAAGTGCGACGCGCTGAACGCCCGTTCACGCGCCGCCGCGCTCAGGCTGGGGTTCTCCTTCGAGGGGGTGTTCCGCCGGCACATGATCGTGAAGGGCCGCAACCGCGATACGGCGTGGTTCTCGGTGATCGACGAGGAGTGGCCGGTGGTGCGCCTCGCGCTCGAGCGCTGGCTCGCTGCCCCGGCCCACGAGCGACCGACGCTCGCGTCGTTGCGCTGAGGCGAGGCGCGCACGCGCAGGCCTCGAGTCTCCGAGGGGGACCGCGAGGCTCCCGGCTACGGCGTCGGCTTCGTGACCATCAGGAAGACGATCACGATCACGTCCACCGCGAGGAGCACGCCGATCAGCGTTCCCCGTTTCGAGAGGGCGGCGAGCTCGGGCGACGCCGACCCGGACTCCTCCAACACGCGGATCTGGTTGCGGAGCGTCGGCGTGTAGAGCAGCAGGCCGACGAGGACGGCGATCACGTAGAGCACGAGGCCCGCCGCGAGCCAGAAGGTCGTGAGGTCGAGGTCGCCCACCCACACCATCGCAAGCCCGGTCACGAGCAGGAGCCCGTACGCGGGGTTCGCGAACCGATCGTCGAGGACCTTCACGCCCTTCAGGGCGAACCCCACGTGCTCGGGTTCCTTCTGTGCACGCGCGAGCCAGATGGCGTACGAGGCGTTGAACCCAACCGCGATCACCGCAAGCAGCACGTGGAGGAACTTCAGGAACGTGTAGGTGGTGAGTGCGAGCACCGCGGCCCCTCTCGTCGAGCGTTCAGTGCCAACGCTAGCCGAACGCCGGGGTGAGCCGCTCCAGGAACGGGAAGAGCCCGGCGCGTTGCGCCGGGCTCTGTCCGAAACGTCCGGAGACGTTAGGCGGGGCGGACGTTCGCGGCCTGCGGGCCCTTCTGCCCGTCGGTCACGTCGTATTCGACCCGCTGGTTCTCCTCGAGGTTACGGTAGCCCTCGCCGGTGATCGCGCTGAAATGCACGAACACGTCGGCGCTGCCGTCCTCCGGAGTGATGAAGCCGAAGCCCTTCTCGGGGCTGAACCACTTCACGGTTCCAGTTGCCACGTGCGATCCCTCCTTCCTGTCGCCGTCCGGGCCTGTGGTGCCGCCCTTCGGCGCCGGCCGTAGCAGCCGGGGTGAGGGAACTGCTCGTAGCTGAAAAACCGCGATCGTTGCCCTCGAAGCAACGGTAGCAGGTCGGTGGGCCCCGCCGCCAGCCCCGTGCCTCCACGGGCGCGGGGGATAGGCTCGAGTGGATCCGGCCGACTGCCGATGGAGATGGGATGCAGCGCTCGACGGCGACGAAGGTCCTGGCCGGCCTCGCGGCCTTCGTCCTCCTCGGGACCCTGGCGAGCGGGGACCTCCGGCTGTTCGGCCGGGTCCTCGTTGCGTGCCTGATCGTGGGCTTCTTCTTCTGGGCGGGATGGCTCCGAGGCCGTCCACGGCAGCGCGCCTTGGAGGACGAGGCCCGCCGGCTCGGGCTCCGGTACGCGGAACGGGACCCGTTCGGCACGCTCGATGAGCCCTTCGCGCTCCTGCGGCGCACAGCCTTGTCCTACGGCGCCGTGGACAACGTCCTGTGGGGAGCGTGGCACGGCCTCGAGCTCCGCGCCTTCGACTACGCGTATTCGGAGACCGAGAAGCACGTGCGGCGCTTCTCGTGTGCCGCCGCCGCGATCCCCGGCGGCTGGCCCTCGCTCGACATCCGCCCCGAGACGCTCCGCACGGCGGTCGCCGATCGCCTCGCGATGCCCGACGTGCGCTTCGAATCCGACGCGTTCAACCGGGCGTTCGAGGTGCGGTGCGAAGAGCCGAGGTTCGCGAGCGCCGTGATCGACGCGAGGATGATCGAGTGGCTGCTGGGGATGGCGCCGACCCCCGGATTCGAGGTCCAGGGACGCTGGATCCTCGCGTACCGGAGCCAGGTCCAGCCGTGGGAGCTGGAGGAGCTGCTCGGGTTGCTCGAAGCGTTCGTCGAGCGGATCCCGGGCGCCGCACGGTCCCTGTACCCCGAGGCGCTCCCGCCTCGTCCGGACGGCGTCTAGCTCTCGGCTCGGTCCAGCTCCGCCAGGCGTTCGCGGGTGCGGGCGATGGTCGGCACGACGCCCTTGGCCTCGAAGAAGGCCAGCGCCCGCTCGAGGTCGGCGCGAGCTTCGTCGATCCGCCCGGCGTTCGCGAGCACGATGGCCCGCGTGACGTGCGCGTCGCCCTTGTAACAGAGGTAGTCGGTGTCGTCGACGAAGCCGATCGCCGCGTCGGCGAGCTCGATCGCCGCCTCGTGCTCCCCGCGGTGCGAGGCGATCCTGGCCGTGGCTTGGTGCCACAGCGTGAGGGAGGCGAAGTCGTCCCCGGACGTCAGCTCTCGGCACCGCTCGGCGACGGGCGCGGCGTCGTCGAAGCGGTCCTGCTCGCATAGCAGCACCGCCAGCGACCCATGGGTCGTCGAGTTGAACCCGGTCTCGCCGAGCGCGTCCAACGCCGCGATGGACTCCCGGAAGCTCGCCTCCGCGAGGTCGAGCCGACCCAGCCGCCACTCCGTCTCGCCGAGCAACTGGTTCATCGTGATGCTGTCGTCCGGGTTCCCGAGCTCCTCCCACAGCCGCGCGGCCTCGGTCTTGGCGGCACGGGCCTCCTCCTCGCGCCCCTGCATCCCGAGGATGCCGAGCTGGTGGGTCCGCGTGAGCGCCCGGCCGACCAGGGAGTCGCCGAGGACGGCTTCGGCGCGTCGGGAGAAGTCGAACCCGTCCTCGACGCGACCCGGTCCGAAGTAGCTGTAGACGAAGAAGCCCGAGGCGACGACGTCGCGTTCGTGGAATGGGAGCGTCGAGGCGCGATCGAGGAGCCGCTCGGTGATGGCGAGCGCCTCGGCGCAGTGGCCGGCGTAGAAGACGTAGCGGCTGAGTGCCACGAGCGCCCGGACCTGGCCCACCTCGTCGCCGGCGGACTCGAACCAGGCGAGCGCGGAGCTCGCGATCTCGGTCCCCTCGGCGGTGGTGAAGCTCGGGTCGACCTGGCCGCGCGCTCGCGCCCGCTCGAGGTCGGCGAGCCGCACCGACCGCTCGTCGCCGAGTCGGCCCGCCTCGCGCTTCGCCTCCTCCGCGGTCGCGAGGCTCTCGGGGAAGCGGTTGAGCTCCCCGCAGGTCCGGGCGAGCTCGATGCGCGCAGCCACGCGGTCGCTCTCGGTGGTCATCTCCACGCAGCGCTCGAGGTGATTGAGCGCCACGCTGAACTCGCCGCGTTCGGTCGCGCGATCCGCCGAAGACCGATGCCGGCGCGCGGCGGCGGCGCCGAGCTCCGAGGTCCGGTCGTCGGACGGGCCGAGCTCCAGCCGGTACCGGTATGCCTGCTCGAGGTGGTGGGCCAAGATCTCCTCGTACTCGGTGACGCGGTCGCCCGCGGCGTGTTCGAGCCATCCCGCGAAGCGTTCGTGCAGGTCGGCGCGCTGCTCCTTCGGCATCGCCTGGTAGGCGGCGTCGCGGATCAGCAGATGGCGGAAGCGGAACGCGTCCTCCCCGGCGAAGTCGGCCCGGTCCGGCCGGATCAGCTCCTTGCGCGCCAACGCGAGGAGACGGCTCGGGACGTTGGGGCGCAGGGCTTCCGAGGCCAGCGTCGTGACCGCTCCGGTGTGGAAGACCTTGCCCTCAACGGCGCCGCGCTCGATGACTGCGCGCTCCTCCGCATCCAGCCGGTCCAGGCGCGCCGCGAGCAGGAGCTGGATCGTCGGCGGAACGGTCACGTTCGCGAGGTCCTCGACCGCGCGCCACGCGCCGTCCTCGAACCGCAGCAATCCGTCGTCGATCAGCATCGCGAGCATCTCCTCGACGAACAGCGGGTTGCCCTCGGCCGCCTCGAGGATCCGGGCCCGGGCGGATGGCGGGATCTGGGCACGGCCGAGGAGGTTGTCCACCAGCGACGACGACGCCTCGCCGTCCAGCGGCTCCAGCAAGATCGTGCTCGCGTTCATCTTTCCGCCCGCCCACCCCGAGCGGATCTCGAGAAGCTCCGGGCGCGCCACGCAGAGGAGCAGGAGCGCGGCGTCGCGCGTCCAGTCGGCGAGGTGCTCGATCAGGTCGAGGAAGGTCGGCTCGGCCCAGTGGATGTCGTCGAACACCACGGCCACCGCCCGGTCGCGCGCGAGGTGCTCGAGGAGTTTGCGGACGCCCCAGAACGCCTCCTCGGCCGCGACGGGCTCTCCCCACGCGAGGAGGCCGGCGACCAGCGCCACGATCCGGTCGGCATCGTCGGCGCCGGCCGCGATCCTCGCGAGCTTCGCGCGGGCGACGCCGACGTCGTCGGATCGCTCCACGCCGGCCGCCTCCTGCACCACTTCGGCCAGCGGGTAGAAGGTGATGCCCTCCCCGTAGGACAGGCACCGGCCCCGGAGGAGGACCGCCGAGGACGCCGGCCCGACGAGGAACTCCTGGACCAGGCGCGACTTCCCGACGCCTGCGGGCCCGAGGAGCGTGAACAGGTGCGAGGTGCGCTCGGTCACCACCCGCTCCAGGGCGCGCTCGAGCATCTCGAGTTCCTTCTGGCGCCCGACCATCGGGGAGTCCAGATGGCGCTCGTGACCGGCGGTGTCCTCGCGGACGGCCAGGAGCCGGAACGCGGGGACGGGCTCGGCCTTGCCCTTCAGCGCGAGCGGTTCGACGGCCTCGACCTCGACGGCGTCCTTCACCAGCCGGAACGTCGAGTCGCCGAGGAGCACCTGTCCGGGCTCGGCGGCCTGCTCGAGGCGCGCGGCCACGTTGACCGCGTCGCCGGTCACCAGTCGCTGCCCGGCGGTCGGGTCGCCGGCGACGACCTCGCCGGTGTTCACGCCGATCCGCGCCGCGAGGCCGACGCCGTGGTCGCGCTCGAGGTCCTCGTTCATCGCGGCGAGGGCGTCGCGCATCCCGGCGGCCGCGCGCACGGCGCGCAGCGCGTCGTCTTCGTGCAGGCGCGGGATGCCGAAGACCGCCATCACGGCGTCGCCGATGAACTTCTCGACCGTGCCGCCGTGGCGCTCGATCACCGCGGCCATCTCGTCGAAGTAGCGGCCCATGACCCGGCGCATCGCCTCCGGGTCCAGCCGCTCGCCGAGCGAGGTCGAGCCCGTCACGTCGGCGAATACGATCGTGACGACCTTGCGGACCTCGCCCTGGGACGGCTCGGACTCGCCGAGCGCGGTGGCGCAGTTCTGGCAGAACCGCGCACGGTCCGCGTTCTCCTCGCCGCACGACGGACACCGTTTCATCCCGGCGAATCCTAGAGGTCGCCCTCGCGCGGGGGGAGCCCCGCCGCCGACGAGCTCCCTACCGGGCGGAACCGTGGGCGGATCCGCCCGGTCGTTCTGGGTGTGCCGGCCGGAGAGCCGGTCATGCCTGCGAGAGGAGACCGAGATGGCCGGACGGATCCGAACCGGGCTCTCAGCGGCCCTGGGGTTGGGGATCTTGGCCGTCGTCGCCTTCGTCCCCGGGACGGCCGCCGCGAGCGGCGGGGGCGGCTGTGGGTCCGCCGTCACCGACGACTCGGGTACGACCGTCGAGGTCGAGCAGATGTGCTTCGCGCCCACGATCCTGCGCGCGCCGGTGGGGTCGGACGTGACGTTCACGAACACCGATCCGGTGCCGCACAACGTGCTCGGCGCCCACGGCGCCTGGGGCAGCTACGACCTCCTGAAGGGGAAGCACCGGAGCGTGACGTACCGCTTCACCGAGGCCGGCACCTACCCGTACGTGTGCACGTACCACGTCGGCATGGTGGGGACGGTCGTCGTCGGCGACGGCGTCGGCGGCGCGATGACGGCGTCCAACGCCGGCGGCCCGGTCATCCCGGTGACCGAGGACACGCCGCCGGCGGAGCTGGAGAACGTCGCGTCCGTGACGACCACCAGCGCCGAGGACCCGGCCACGCCGTGGGCGATCGCCGCGCTCGGAGCCGGGCTCGTAGTCCTGGCCGCGATCGCGGTCCGGCGTTACCGGCGGAGGTCGCTAGCCTGACCGGGTGACCTATCGAACGTCCGAGACGGCCGGGCCGGCCAGCGCCCGGCCGTCCCGCGCTCGCGCCGCCGCGTTCGTCGTCGTCCTCGCCGTAGCGGGCGCGTGCGTCGGAGAGCCGGCCGCCCCACCCCCCGGCGGAACGGCGGGGCCGACCGGCGACACGGTGTCCCGGGACCCGCCGGAGCTCGGCGAGGTCCGTGTGGAGCTCCGCCTGGTTGCGACGCTCGAGCAGCCGCTGGCGCTCGCGGTCAGAAAGGGCGACGACGCGATCTACGTCGCCGAGAAGACCGGGCGGGTGGTCGCGCTCCTCGACGGGCGCGACGAGCCCGAGGTGGTCCTGGACATGCGGGCGGAGGTCTCGCTCGGGGGCGAGCAGGGCCTGCTGGGTCTGGCGTTCTCGCCGGACGGCCGGTTCCTGTACGTGAACTTCACCGACACGGTCGGTCACACCCACGTCACCGAGTTCGGCTTCGAGGACGGGACGGCCGATCTCGGCTCGCGGCGTGAGGTGCTGTTCGTGGAGCAGCCGTTCTCGAACCACAACGGCGGCAACCTCGTGTTCGGCCCGGACGGCTACCTCTATGTCGGGCTCGGCGACGGGGGGAGCGCCGGCGATCCGATGGGCAACGCGCAGTCGCTCGACACGCTCCTGGGCAAGATGCTGCGGATCTCGCCGAGGCCCTCGCGCGGACGACCCGTACGGCATCCCGAGCGACAACCCGTTCGTCGGGCGCGAGGGGGCTCGGCCCGAGATCTGGGCCTTCGGCCTGCGGAACCCGTGGCGGTACTCGTTCGATCGGACGACCGGCGACCTGTGGATCGGCGACGTCGGACAGAACGCGAGGGAGGAGATCGACGTCCTGCCCGCGGATGCCCCCTCCGGCGCGAACCTCGGCTGGGACCTGGTCGAGGGCACCGAACGGTTCGAGGGCGACGCGCCCGACGGCGCCATCCCGCCGGTGTTCGAGTACGCGAACGGCGTCGGCGCGTGCGCGGTCACGGGCGGCTACGTCTACCGGGGCGACGGCGATCCCGGACCTCGTGGGCGCGTACGTCTTCGCCGACTTCTGCGGCGGCGCGATCGAGGCGTTCCGCCTGCGCGACGGAGAGGCGACGCAGCATCGCGAGCTCGGCATCACCGTGGACAACCTCGCGTCGTTCGGCGAGGACGCCGACGGCGAGCTGTACGTCCTCTCGCTCTCGGGATCGGTGTTCCGGCTGGTGCCGGCGGACTGACGGCGCGGGACCCCGGCCGCCGCCGTCACACGGAGTTGATGAACTCCACCTGCCAGCGCCAGCTCGAGCGGTCCTCGGCGTTCCACCAGGACCTGAGCAGCCCAACCTCCCCACCGGGCAGGATCACGGGACGCCCCAGGTCCTCGTCGGTCGGCCACAGGTTCTCGCGGTCGGATCGTCGCTCCCCGGAGCGTGAGGCGCGACATCGGCGCGACGGATCTCGTGTTCCAGGTCCCTGCCCTCGGCGAGCCGCGCGCCCGCCTCGTCGCGCACGACCACGTCCATCCGCGAAGGCGCCGCGTGGACCAACACCACCTCGTGGTTCGCCATCCGGCGAGCGCGAACTCGAGTCCCATCGCCCCGCCGTCGGGGTTGCGGATCTCCCAGAACGTGTCCGACGCGCCGCGATCTGCCATGGGAGCAGCCTAGCGAAGGTGCCTGGGGGGTGCCGAGCGAAGGTGCCCAGCGAAGGTGGTGGCGGGCGGCACCCGTCTGACGGAAGACGCACGTGCCTGACTAGGCTACGGGGGAGCCGCCCGAGGATGGAGGGGGCGTGGCCCAGCAGACCGCCAAGATCGACCGAGCCCGCGAAGGGTCGGGAAGACGGTCGCCGTGCAGGACGGGAGGCCGGTGCTCGAGGACGGGGAGGTCCTCGACGTGACCAACGTGATCTGGTGCACCGGGTTCCGCCACGATCTCTCGTGGATCGACCTGCCGATCTTCGATGAGAGCGGTGAGCCGCGGCACGAGCGCGGCGTCGTCGACGGCCACGCCGGCCTGTACTTCGTCGGCCTGGTGTTCCAGTACGCGGCGTCCTCCGATGTTCTCCCGGGTGTCGGGCGCGACGCCGCCTACGTCGTGAAGCACCTGGTCGCCGAGCGGGCGACCTCGAGGTCGCGATCGCCCGCCGCTGCATGAACCACTCGGTAGTGAGACCATCGGTGCGTGGAGATCGGGATCTACACGTTCGCCGAGGTCTCGCCCGATCCGAGCGATGGGCGGGCGATCGGTCCGGAGCGGCGCCTGCGCGACCTGCTCGAGGAGGCGATGCTCGCCGACCAGGTCGGGCTCGACGTCTTCGGGGTCGGCGAGCATCACCGGCCCGACTTCGCGGTCTCCGCGCCCGCCGTCGTGCTGGCCGCGATCGCGGCGCGCACCGAGCGGATCCGCCTCACGAGCGCGGTCTCGGTGATCAGCTCGGACGACCCCGTGCGGGTGTTCGAGGAGTTCTCCACCCTGGACCTGCTCTCGGGCGGCCGCGCCGAGATCATGGCGGGCCGCGGCTCGTTCACCGAGTCGTTCCCGTTGTTCGGTTACGACCTCGAGGACTACGACGACCTGTTCTTCGAGAAGCTCCTGCTGCTCCTCAAGCTCCGACACTCGGAGCGGGTCACGTGGAGCGGCAAACACCGGGCGCCGATCGAGGACCTCGGGGTATATCCGCGTCCGGTGCAGCAGCCGATCCCGGTCTGGGTGGCGGTGGGCGGCAACCCGGCGTCGGCGATCCGCGCCGGGACGCTCGGCCTGCCGATGGCCCTCGCGATCATCGGCGGCGAGCCGGCGCGATTCGCGCCGTTCGCGAAGCTCCACCGCCAGGCGGCGGTCCGAGCGGGCTTCGACCCGCCGCCGGCGCTCAGCATCAACTCGCACGGCTACATCGCGGACACCTCGCGGCGAGCCCTCGACGACTCGTTCCCCGCCGTCTCGAGCGTGATGAACCGCATCGGCCGCGAGCGCGGTTGGCAGCCGATGTCCCGCGCGGACTACGAGGCCGCCGCGGGACTGCACGGCGCGAACTTCGTCGGCACGCCGCAGCAGGTGATCGAGAAGATCCTCTTCCAGCACGAGATCTTCCATCACGACCGGTTCCTGATCCAGCTGAGCGTTGGCCCGATGCCGCACGCCAACCTCATGCGCGCGATCGAGCTCCTCGGCACGGAGGTCGCCCCCGCCGTGCGAGACGAGGTCGAGCGGCGGGAGTCGAGCGGGGTCGTCACCTAGCAGGGCGCTCGTGCCGGCGACCTACCGGTTCGCGAGCCTGCGTTCGGTCGGCGTCGGGAATCGCGCCCTGATCCGCACGTCGCCGAGCCAATCGGGGAGCCGGTCGCGCTCGGCGTCGATGGCCTTTCGGGTCCTCGCGTCGACCGGGTCGAGGAGCTCGACCACGATCTCGCCGTCGTCGGTCTGGGTCCAGGCACCGACGACCCGCCCGTCGGCCCAGACCGTGGGTCCGGCGTTGCCGTTGCGGTCGAACAGCTCCGACGCGTGGTCGCCGAGATACCACCGCGCGCTCCTTCCAGCCCATGACCGTCGGGTCGAGCCCCGGGAGCAGCGCGACCCACGGGTCGGGCTCGCCCACC
Organism: uncultured Actinomycetes bacterium; assembly: GCA_963734275.1. GTDB lineage: Bacteria > Actinomycetota > UBA4738 > UBA4738 > HRBIN12 > CAVTGO01. The sequence continues at coordinate 134,944 of CAVTGO010000002.1, read as the reverse complement.
GGCTCGAGGTCCTCGGGCAGCACGTAGCCGGGGCCCTCGTCCAACTCGACCTCCACCGCGCCCAGTCCATCGAGGGTCGCGGTCGCGAGCTTCGCCGTCCACCCGGTCCACCAGCGGATGTCCGTGCGGGTCGCGGGCCCGAACGCTCGCAGCCACCGACCCAGCAGGTCGGCGCAGGCCTCCGCGTGATCCAGCTGCGGCAACGGCGCGCCGAGCCAGGTCTCGGTCGGCGCCCACCGATACTGGCCCGAGGTCCACGTGCCGAGCGGGCGCGCCCGGACGATCCGACCCTCGGTCGCGAGCAGGAACAGCATCCGGGTCGAGAGGCCCATCGTCCCGGCCCACGTCTTGCCCTCGCCGAAGCTGAGCTTGCCGCGGAGCTCGGGAACATCGTTCGTGAGCTCGCGCGCGGTGGCCTCCCCTCGGCGCGGCGAGCGCATCGAGCGTCTTGGACGCCACCCGTCGTACCCACCGCTCGCCTCGGCCCGCCGCGACGATCCCCTGCTCCTCCAGCATCCCGATCAGACGGCGGCGCTCGGGCGGCGCGAGGGCCTTCGCGCACGCCTCGTCCATCGCCGCGGCCAGGTCCCGCGGGACGACGAACAGCGTGCGGCGCATCCCGAGCATCCGGACGAGTGATCGGCGCTCGTAGAGCGCGTCCTCGAGGTCGGCGGGAGCGAACCCCTCGACCCTGGCCCACGACGAGAGGTACACGGTCGAGGGATCGCTCGAGTGCAATCCGACCATCGCGGCGGCGGCATCATCCACGGAGCGCACCGGTCGAGCGAGCCCGTGTCGCAGCCCGAGACGCGCACGTCGCTCCTCGGCCCCGATGCGCCTCACGGCATGCCAACCTACACGCGGGTCGGGACACGGCCACGACGACGAGCGGGCCGATTGCTATGCACCGCGCTCCGGACGTCGCGTTGGTCTCCCCGTCGATACTCAGGCCTTGTCGGCGATCGTTCGGTCGGCCGTCTGGGCGCCGAGGCGCTCGGCCAGCACCCGCATCACGGCCAGCGAGAGGTCGGGGCGCTCGCGGATCATGCTCTCGAACTCGCGATGCCCGATCCGCAGGGTGCGGACGTCGCCCTCGGCGACGAGCGACGCGATCCTCGGCGCGCGCGAGATGATCGACATCTCACCGACGACCTCACCCGGGCCGCGGTGGGCGACCGGCGAGGCGGTTGCGGTGTCACCGCGGACGACCGCGACGGTCCCGCTCACCACCAGATGCAGCTCGTCGCCGGTCTCACCCTCGCCCGCGATGACCTCGCCGTCGGCGTACGTCCGCTCCTCGGCGATCCCCGCGATCCGTTGAAGGTCCGCGGGCGACAGCCCGGCGAACAAGGGGATCTTCCGGAGGACGAGGACGCGTTCCATCGGGGACATCGATGTTCGAGAGCGGGTCATGTCGTCTCCTGGTTCTCGGACCGACCGCACGAGCTCGACGCACGAGCGGATCAGCGGATCGGGGTCCTCGGATGCGGCCTCGAGCCAGTCCTCGCGAGTCTCCACTCGCGGGTCGCCGCGGGTTGGGTCACCCTCCCACATCGTGAGGAGCGGCCGGACGAGCGATCGATGCTCGCTCGCCTCGAGCGTCTCGAGCGCGTTCGCCAGCTGTCCCGGCTCGGTCGCGGCCAGGCTCTCGAGCGCGGCTCGCATGGCCTCCCGCTCGTCGCTCACGAGGGCGAGCGCCGACAGCGCGACCAGAGCGTGGCCCCGCCCCCGGTCGAGCAACGCTTCCCGCAGCAGCTCCGGGGCATCCCCGTCCGCCGGGATCGTTCGGGCGAGCTCGTGGTCATGCTCCGCCAGTGAGCCGTGCGTCGTTGCGGTCCGGAGCAGCCTCGGCGCGTGGTCGCCGAGGTTGAGCTCGGCGAGCACCTCGAAGGCGATGTCGCGCATGGAACCGTCGCCGGCCTCCAGGGCCTCGAGCGCGGGATCGATCGTGGCTTCGGGAACGGCCGACGCGAGGGTCCGCAGGACCTGTGCCCGCACGGCCGGAGAGTCGTCCGCCAGCATCGGTCGAGCGGACGCGAGGACGTCGTCCGAGGCGGCCGACGCAAGCTGACCGACGGCGGCGGTTCGAACGCTCGCGTCCTCGTCGGACAGCAACCGATGCAGAGCCTCAGCAGCCTCGCGCCGGGACGGTCCGCTGAGCAGCGCGACGCAGCTCGCGGAGGCGACCGACGGGTCGGCGTCGATCGAGAGCTCGCGGAGCCGTGAGGAAACCGCGGGATGGGCCGAGACGCTCGCGAGCGACAAGACCGCGGCGAGGCGGACCTCGGGATCGTCGTCCTCGAGCGAGCGGGCGAGGAGGGGAGCATCCACCGGCTCCTCGCGGCCGAGGGCCCGGATCGCGTGCGTCCGGACCGTCGGATCCTCGTCCCCCAACCGATCCACCAGGGCTTGCCGAACGCGCTGCTCGGCCGCGCCGGCGCTCAGCATCTCGACGGCCAACCGTCGCACGCGAGGATCGGGATCGCCCGATGCCTCGAGCGCGAGGCCGAGCGCTTGGGCGTCGCGGTCGAGCAGCACCGGAACGCCCTGGGCGGCGCCCTCGAACACGCTCGGCCGCCCGGCGCAGAGGGCGTCCACCAACGCCCCCGAATACGAACGCCGCATCCGCCATGCGACCGCGATCGTGATCGCCGCGACCACGAGCCCGATCGTCGAGAGCTGCCGCGCGGTCAGGGCCTGCTGGCCGACCAGCGTGACGATGCCCGCGATCGCCGTACCCGCCTGGGTCGGACCCCCGTTCAGGAACGCGCGCACCTGGTCGCGGCGCGTTTCGGGGACGACATTAACCAGCGTCTCCCAGGCCGGAGAGCTCACGCCCTGTAGCCAGACGCTCACGCCGAACCGAAGGGCGACCAGCGTCGCGAACGAGGAGGTCACGAGGAGGATGCCGAACGAGCCCGCGTACAGGATAGGGAGGACGAGGAGCATCGCCGCGGCGCCGAACCGACCCAGCAGCCGGTTCGCCAGCAGCATCGCGACCAGGAACGCGGCGGCCGTCGCGCCGGCCCAGAACAGGCCGAAGAACCCGGCGAGCTCATCGGGATCGGGGAACCGGGCCGTCGCCGACTGCGCGAAGGGCAGGTAGAGCGAGTAGAACAGGACGGAGAACAGCACCGCCGCGATCGTCATCGACACGAGCAGCGGGGAACGACGAACGAAGGTGAAGCCCTGTCGCACGTCGCGCAGCGCGGTCGGCCGCCGGCGCCGCAGGGGACCGGCGGTCGCTCGGCGGCGGACACCCAACACCGCCGAGCAGAGGAGCGCGCCGCAGACCAGCGAGGACGCCCATACGAGCAGGAGGTTCTCGGCGCCGATCGTCGTCGCGAGGGGACGCGTGACGAGCCCGCCCGCGACGGAGCCGAGGATCGAGCCGGCGCCGAACAGCGGGAAGAGCCGCTTCGCGCGCCGCGTGTCGGTCGCCAGGCCCGCCGTCCCCCACAGGAAGATCGCCTGCGGCAACATGGCGACGCTGACGGTCAACCAGAGCACCGGATAGATCCATGTCGGATCGGCCGCGAGGACGGCCCGCTCGACGGTCACGACGGCAGCGGTCAGCACCGGGAGCATGACGTAGGCACGACGGCGGTCGAAGCGGGAGAGGGAGCCCGTCAGAGCGAGCATCGCCGCGAGTCCCGTCGCGCCCTGCGCCAGGTACATCACCGGGAGCGAGTCGGCACCGACGCGATCGAAGAAGAGCGCGCTGACCCCGCTCTCGCCGATCGTCAGGCCGGCGGACGCCGTGAGCATCATCCCGACGATCAGGCCGACGGTCCGGCCTTCGCCGGGCTGCACCCGGAGGATCTCCCGATCACCCCCACCGGCGGCTACGAGCTCATCGGGGGAGGGCCCCGGAGCACCAGCGTCTCGAGCGGATGTCCCTTGAGCGAGACGTGCCGCCGCTCGACCCCCCGATCGCGCAGCGCCGCGACCGTCGCCGCGTGCTCGCTGACGAGGATCTCGCCGACCGCCGCCTGTGATGCGAGGTGCGCCGCGATATTGACCGGATCGCCGAGCGCCGTGAAGCCGGTCCCTTGCCCCTTCGACCCGACGATCCCGACGAACGCGGTGCCGGTATGGACGCCGGCTCCGAGCGGGACCCAGGGCCCGTCGGGCGAGCCATGACCCGTCGCGCGGAGCAGCTCCTCGGCGGCCTCGACCGCCCGCCGCGTGTGGTGCTGCCCCGCGAGGAACGGGAGGAACAGGGCGACCACCTCGTCACCGACGAACTTCTCGATGATCGCATCGGCGTCGAACAGGACCTCGCTCGAGACCTTGTAGAAGCGGCTCATCAGGCGCGTGAAGTCCAGGACCGGCATCCGGCGGGCGAGCTCGCTCGACCCCCGGACGTCGGCGAACAGCATCGACACCTCGACCTCAGCTCCCCCGATCTCGCCGTCTTCCGAGGAGCCGGGGCAGGTCTTGGACAGGGCCTCGAAATTCCGGAAACACCGCCCGCAGATCTTCGGGTTCTTCTCCCAGGGCGCGTACCCGTATCGCCGGAAGATCAGGGCGCCGGGGGCGCCGAACGGGGCCTTGCAAAGGCGGCAGCGCGGGTTCGACGGGACGAACCGCAGCGGGCTCTTGTCCTGCAGATGCGGGTGCGTCCCGCTCAGGAGGTCGTGCCACTCCTGCTCCGGTGAGGCGTAGCCCGCCATGCCGAAAGCCTACGTCCCGCGCGTGGGCCGCGCCGCGGCGGGAGCGCCGCCCACCGCGGACGGGCTGGACCGTTCAGACGCCCGTGGCCACCGGGAGGGCGCGGGCGGGCCCCCGTCCGAAGTAACTCCACTCGGGAAGTTGAAGTCGGCCGTCACCGAGGCCGGGAGCAGGAGCGCCGCCTCGAGGAAGGATCCGAGGTCGGGGACGCCGTACAGGTTGACCTCCCACCCGAAGCCCTCGACGACGTCCAGCACGTCCCTTCCTCCGGGCGTCCGCCAGTCGAGCGAGACGCGGGTGATGCCCCAGGCGGCCAGCACGGTGAGGGCGTCCTCGGCGAACTCGGGCGCCGCGAGCAACAGCGGCACCAGGAAGTCGACCGGGCACTGGAGGCGGCCTCGGGGCGGCGAACGTGCTCTAGGTACCACGCCCGCAAGTCGCGGCGGACCCGAGCGGGGAGCGGAAAGATCCGAGGATCTGATCGACGCGGGCCTCGTGCTCAACCACGTCCTCGGCGGTGATCCCGCGGAAGTGCTCGGTGCCGTGGTGGCGGTCGTAGGAGAGGAGGACGTGGACAACGAGGTGTCGGGTATCGACGATCGTGCCGTCGATGTCGAACACCACGGCGAGCTCGTCGTCGGGGTACGCCAGCCGCATGCGCTCGACCTGCGCGGCCAGCGCTCCCATCCAGTCGCTGTGCGTCACGGGCGCGTCGTCGTCCTCCGGGGGCCTTGCCCATCCAGGGTGACGGCGCCGGGTATCGGGAAAGGGAACCGGCCGTGAACGTCGTCGGAACGCTCGGCGCGGTTCCGGCTCGCGTTTGACCGCGTGTGACGCGCGAGGATAGCGTCGCGCCCGTCGACCGGAAGATGAGGGAGGAGCTCCATGGCACGTGCGAGGGGCGTCGGTGTCGTAGTGGTGAACGTCGTCGCGGCGATCTGGCTGCTCGTTCCGGGCGGTCTCGCGTCCGGGGAGAACGCGCTAGCGCCGACGCCGTTCGTCACGAGCGAACGGCCGTTCCTCGTGGCGCTCGAACCCGGTGTCGTCGTGCAGCCGATCCTCACGACCGGCGACATCATCGGCGAGGGCGCCGATGCGTATCAGATGTCCGGTGTGCCGGACGGTATCGGGTGGTACGAGTCGGCTGCCGGCGTGATCGAGGTGTTCTTCAACCACGAGCTGCACCCCGACTTCGACCCGTCCGGCTCCCGGATCTCCCACGTGACGCTGAACGCCCTCGGACAGGTGACGGCGGCCGAGTACGCGGTCTTCGGGACCGAGGGCTACGAGTGGTTCTGCTCGAGCACGCTGGAGATCATCGACGGCGTGCCGTGGTACCTCACGGGTGAGGAGTCCAAGCACAGTCCCCGCAAGGGGATGTCGATCGCGATGGACGCGAGCACCGGCGCGGTCCACGAGACACCATGGTTCGGCCACTTCGGTCACGAGAACGTCGTCCCGGTCGCAGGGCTCTCCAATGCGTTCTTAGGACTGTCCGAGGACGGGTTCAGCGAGTTCTCGCAGTATTTCGCGTACACGGCGGGCAGCTTCGATGGCGCGATCGACGGCAGCCAGGGCTCGCTACGGGTCTGGGTGCCCGACGATCCCGTGAACGACGGGAACCCGTCGGCCGACGATCTCGGCAAGGGCGAGAGCATGAGCGGTCACTTCGCGCGGATCCCGCGCGCGGAGAACCTGCTTCCCCTCCAGCTCGAGAAGCTGGTTCAGTCGATGGGTGCGTTCGACTTCAACCGCATCGAGGACCAGATCGACGACCCGAACGACCTGGGGACGATCTACTTCGCCGAGACCGGGCGAGCGAACCAGGAGATCACCCACGGCCGGATCTACAAGATGGAGGTCGATCCCGCGAGTCCGAGGAACGCCACCCTCTCGGTGGTCCTCGACGCTGCCGACGGCGACGACATCTTCAGTCCCGACAACCTCGGGCTCTCCGATGCCGCGCTGGTCATCCAGGAGGACCGGAACTGGAAGAAGTCCGGCTACAACCGGGTCCTCGTCTACGACCTCGCGACCGGCACCCTGACGCCGGTGGCGAGGGCCGATCCCGATCAGGCGATCGTCGACGACCGAGGCCCAGGCGACTGGGAGTCCAGCGGCGCCGTGGACGTGAGCGACGTCTTCGGGCCGGGATGGTGGCTCCTCGACGTCCAGGCCCACCACACCGAGATGAGCGTGCCGGACCAGAGCCTGGAACCCGACTCGGCGACGGGCGAGGGTGGCCAGCTCATGCTGCTGTTCATCCCCGGGACGTAGCGACCGCGGGCGCCTGAAGGAAGGTCGTCAGGCGAGTCCCTTCGTCGTCGACCTCGGCCCTGTCGGCACGAGCGAGCGTGCGGAAGGGTTCGATCCGCAGGATGGCCGAGTCCCTCTGTCGCTCGAGCTTCCACCGCGCGGCGGTGAAGCCATCCACGAGGACGCAGCCCCAGCCGACATCTGTCCACCCCTTCAGGTCGGGCGAGACGATCCGGCTTCGGTCCTTGTGGCCGAGCAGCGCGTTGTCGTACTCGGGCAGGAAGCGCACCGGCGCCGGCGTGTCCGGGTCGGGCAGCGGCGCGCCGGGCACGTCGAAGAGCTCGCGGCCGTGCTGGTCCCGGAAGGTTCGCAGGCGGGGGCGGAGTCGCTCGAGCACCTCGCGCATCCCCTGCAGGCCCGACCAGGCCTGCACGTCCGCGGGCGTCGCGGGACCCAACGCGGCGAGGTAGCGCAGGACCAACGCGTCGGGTGAGGTCTCTCGCTCGAGCGGCCGGCCGAGCCAGAGCTCGACGGTGGTGAACGCGGACGGTCCGGACCGTCCCCAGATGCCGCGGGGCGTGACCTGGACGAGCGGCAACAGGTAGGTGACCGCGTAGGAGAGCGAGGCGGCGTCGTGACCCGGCCAGCGCTCCGCCAGGAGCGGACCGAGCTCGGCGCGGGTGCGGGGCCGTTCCTCGAGCAGTGCGGTGGCCACGGCCTCGAGCTCCGACACGTCGAGCCCCGCGAGCCGCCGGCCGAACGGACTCTGGGTGTGGAGGGTGCGCTGGATCACGGGGTCGATCACGCTCCGCAGGTTCAGCGCGTCCCGGGCGGTCACGAGGTGGAGCGTCGCTCGGAGCAAACCCATGCGGACGGCTCGGCGGTCGGCGATCGGCTCCGCCAGGGCCTCCGGACGGAATCGATCCAGCCGCGACCACAGCGCGACGTACGGGTCGCGCGGGACCTGTGCCTGCAGGCCGACGAGCCGCTCGACGGCGTTGAGGGCGGGGACCCGGCGCCGGCGGAGGAGCATCTGCCGCTCCAGCAGCGCGCGGTTCAACGCACGTGGCCCGAGGACGTCCGTGTGCACCGCCACCTGCGGGAGCTACCAGCGCTCGCAGTGGATGACGTCGTCGAACGCGCGGCGGGTCCGGATCGCCTCCCAGGTCTCCACGCGCCAGACGATATCGGCTCGCGGGTCGCCCGGAACGCCCCGACCGAAGAACGTCGGATCGGATGGCCGGCCGACGCGTGCCGAAGCCGGTGTGGTGGCGGCGGGCTATCGTTCGGCCATGCCCGGATGTCCGGCCTGCGACGCGAGCAATCCGCCCGGAGCGAGCTTCTGCAACGCGTGCGGCACCCGGCTGGACGCGGCACCTCGCGAGGCCCGAGAGATGTCGGGCGAGCGACGCGTCGTCACGATGCTCTTCTGCGACGTGCGAGGGTCGACCTCGATGGCCGAGGGTCTCGACCCCGAGGACTGGACCGACGTCATGAACGAGGCGTTCGAGTCCCTGATCGCGCCCGTCTACCGGTACGAAGGCACCGTCGCGCGCCTCATGGGCGACGCCATCCTCGCGTTCTTCGGCGCCCCGACCGCGCACGAGGACGACCCGCAGCGCGCGGTGATGGCGGGCCTCGAGATCGTTTCCGCGATCGGCCCGCTCCGCGAGCGGGTGGCCGCGGAGCGCGGCCTCGACCTGAACGTTCGGGTCGGCATCAACACCGGCCCCGTCGTCGTCGGCGAGGTCGGATCCGAGCTCAAGCAGGAGTACTCGGCGATGGGCGACGCCGTGAACGTTGCTGCCCGGATGGAGCAGACGGCCGAGCCGGGAACCGTGCAGATCACCGAGGACACGTACCGCCTGGTCGCCGACCTGTTCGACGCCGAGCCGCTGGGCGGGGTCGACCTGAAGGGGAAGCGCCGGCCGGTGCCGGCGTACCGGGTCCTCGGCCGCCTCGCCGCGCCGTGGAAGGTGCGCGCCGCGAGACGGCTCGAGGCGCCGCTCGTCGGCCGCGAGCCGGAGATGGCCGTCGTGCGGTCCGCGCTCGAGGACTCCCGGCGTGGCGAGGGGTCGGTCGTGCTGATCACGGGGGAGCCGGGGCTCGGCAAGAGCCGGTTGGTCGAGGAGGCGAACGCGTTGTGGTCCGGCCTGAGCCCGGACGACGACCGTCGATGGGACTTCTGGCAGTGCGTCCCCTACGACACGATGGAGCCGTACGCGCAGTACCGGCGCTTGATCCGGGAACGTGCCGGCATCGTCGAGGCCGACCCGGCCGAGTCCGTGCGAACGAAGATCGCCGACCTGATGCAGATCGCGCCGGCAGGCTGGGGGGAGCGCAGCGAGCGGGTCGCCCGGGCCCTGCTCGGCGTCGAGCTCGAGGGTGACCCGCGCCTGGAGGGCGAGGCGTTCCAACGCGAGGCGACCGAGCTCCTGGTCGGGACGACCCTGGCGCAAGGCGGGCGACGCCTGATCGTGGTCGAAGACCTGCACTGGTGCGACCACGCGTCGCTCGAGCTGGTCCGGGCCACCTCCCGGCTGGCCGAGGAGGCGCCACTCGTGTTCCTGATCACGTTCCGCCCCGATCGGAGCGCCCCATCGTGGGAGTTCAAAGAGTGGGTCGAGGCGGAGCTCCCACGCCGTTCGACGCTGATCGAGCTCGAGCCCCTGACGCAGGGGCAGAGCGGCGAATTGATCGACGAGCTCCTCCCGCTCGAGGAGATGCCCGACGATCTGCGGCACAGGATCCTCGCGAGGACCGAGGGGAACCCGCTGTTCCTCCAGGAGGTCGCCCGAGCCCTGGTCGACCGCGGCGTCGTCGAGGGGACGGCCGATGGACGGGGGCGCCTGGCCGCGGATGCCCGCGACATCGCCATCCCCGACACCATCCAGAGCCTGATCACGGTCGGCCTCGATCGGCTGCCGGAGGAGGCTCGCCGAACGCTGCAGACCGCCTCGGTGATCGGGCGGACCTTCGACCAGGAGCTGCTGCTCGCGGTCGTGGACGCCGGCGACGACGTCCGTAGCTCCCTCCTCGAGCTCGAGCGGCGTGACCTGATCCGGGCGACCGGGCGCATCCCGCCGTCGGAGTTCACGTTCCGCCACGCGCTGACGCAGGAGGCGGCGTACGGCTCGCTCCTGCTCAAACGCCGGCGGGCGGTGCATCGACGCGTGGCTGAGGCGCTCGAGTCCGCGAACGGCGATCGCGTGGAGGACGTGGCGCCCCTGCTCGTCCGCCACTTCGGCGAGGCGGGCGAGGACGAGGCGACGTTGCGGTATGCCGTCATCGCCGGCGATGCGGCCGCCCGGCTCTACGCGAACGCCGAGGCCGAGGCGCAGTACCGCACCGCACTGGATGCGGCGCGTCGCGTCGGCGCGGAGCCGTCGCTGTTCCGCTCCGTCTACGAGCGCCGGGGAACCGCTCTGGAGCTCGCCGGACGCTACGACGACGTGATCGCGAACTACGAGGAGATGCGTTCGGTTGCTCAGGAGGTCGGCGACGAGGCGATGGAGCTCGGCGCCGATACGGCGTTCGCGCTGCTGTACTCGACGGCGACGCCGAGGTTCGACCCCGAGCTCGGGCGCCGGTTGTCGAAGCAGAACGTGGCGACGGCTCGCCGTCTCGGCGATCGCGCCGCCGAGGCGCGCTCGCTCTGGAACATCCTGGTCGCGAACGTCTACGGCAGTGGCGATCATGTCGAAGCGATCGCGGCGGGAGAGGCCTCGCTCGAGATCTCCCGGACGCTCGGCGACCGGGAACAGATCGCCTTCACGCTGAACGACCTCTGGCGAGCGCACATGGCGAACGAAGATCTGGCCACCGCGTCCCTGCGTCTCGAGGAAGGCCGGCAGCTGTGGGAGGAGCTCGGGAACCGTCCGATGCTGTCCGAGAACCTCGTGCTCGCGAGCTGCACGCACCTGCTGGCGGGGGATCTCGACCTCGCGCTCGCGGACGCGCGGTCGGCCCTGTCGATCGCCGAGTCCATCGACAACGCGTGGGGGCAGTCGTTCGCGCTCATCCTCGTCTACCGCGTCCAGCTCCATCGAGGCGATTTTGCAGCGATCGGATCGATGCATCGGAGCCTCGAGCTGGGCGAAGGTGGCGGTTTCGCGTTCGCGTCGATCGGTCCCCGCGCCGACCTCGCGCGGACCCTCGCGTACCTCGGCGACGTCGAGGCGGCGATCCCGTTCGCGGAGCGCGCGCTCGAGATCGCCATGGAGAAGATCCCGTCCGCCAGGTCGATCGTCCAGGTCGCACTCGCCGAGACGTTCCTCGCGGGGGGCGACCACGTCGCCGCGCGGGCGGCCCTCGAGGGGCTCGAGATCCAACTGCCCGAGCCCGACCTGACGCTCGCCCGGGTGGGGGCGGACCTCGCGCACGCTCGCGCGGCGCTCGCGGCGGGCGATCCTGCCCAGGCCGCGACGTGGGCGGCCGGCGCGCTCGAGTACCTCGGCTCGAGGAGGATCCCGATCCTGGTCGCGGAGGCACTCGTAGAGCTCGCGAGCGCGCGGATCGCCGAGGGGCGTCTCGATGAGGCCGAGCGTCACCTGGACGAGGCCATCCACGGGTCGCAGCGGCTCGGGGAGCGCCGGGCGCTCTATGACGCGCTGGCGCTGATGGCGCAGATCCGCGATCGATCGGGCCGTCCGGACGAGGGTGAGGAACTCCGACGCCGGGCGCGCGGCGTCGCGGAGGAGATGGCCGCCAGCGTGTCCGACGAAGCGCTCCGCGATCGTTTCCTCGCGCGCCATCGGGGCGTCTAGCCGCGCGAGGTCGGACGGCGGGGTGTGCGGAGCACGGATTGGTCGACTCCGCGGTGCGGGTGTAGGAAGGGAAGATGGATCGTGACCTCGAGGATCGGATCGGCGTGCTCTACGCCCTTCCTCCCGAGCGGTTCACGGCCTCGAGGAACGAACTCGGCGACACCCTCCGCGGCGAGGGGCGGCGCGAGGATGAGAAGCGGGTCCGAGCGCTTCGGCGTCCGAGCCTGTCGGCTTGGGCGATCAACGTCGCTGCTCGGAGCGATCGCGAGCTGGTGGAAGGGCTGCTGAAGGCCGGCCAGGCTCTCCGCGCCGAGCAGCAACGAGCGGTCTCGGGGTCATCGGCCGAGGGGCTCCGCGAGGCGGCCGAGCGCCGGCGCCAGATCGTGCTTCGGTTGCGGGACGTCGCCGCGGAGGCACTTCGATCCGCGGGGAAGGACCCTCAGGGATCCCTCGATGAGCTCTCGGGGACGTTCGAGGCCGCCTCGGTCGATGAGGACGTCGGGGACGTGCTGCTGGCGGCCCGGGTGGAGCGGACGCTCGTTCCTCCGGCCGGTCTGGGCGATGTCGACCGGTTGCGGCTCGTCACGAGGAAAGGGGAACGAGAGAAGCGGGACGACGGCCGCGAGGGGAGCGGCGAGACTCGCGCCCAAGACGCGGAGGCGGAACGGAACCGTGAACGTGACCGACTTCGCAAGGAGCTCGCCCTGGCTTCCAAGCGTGAGAGCGCGGCCCACAGGCGGGTCGAGAGGCTGCGCGAGAAGTTGGAGCGAACCCGATCCGCCCTGGATGAGGCGAGCCGATCCCTTCGAACGGCCGAGGCCGAGGCTCGCGGGGCGAAGCTCGAGATGACGAGGGTCGCGGCGGCGCTCCGACGGGCCGAGGAAGCCGGATAGGTCGAGGGCGGGGGCGCGCCGGAGCCGCCCCCGCCCCCGTCGACCGCTATCTCGTGATCAGCACGTCGTCGACCGCGACGCCTTCGTACGGCGGCGACGAGATCAGCTGGTCGCTCGCGAGCTGGAACCGGAGGTACAGCGACCCCGTGGGTGCGACGAAGGTCGCGGTCATCTGATCGAAGTCGGGGAACGCCGCGTTCATGCCCGTGAAGGACGCGCCGTCGACCGCGTTCCACGTGGCTCCGTCGCTGGACCACTGCAGCGAGACGTAGTCGAAGCCGGCCTCGACGTTCAGGTGTTGCCACCACGACACGGTGACCGACGAATCGGCCGGCAGCGTCATCTGCGGCGAGGTGAGCGTGGCCGAGGACTCGTCCGTGTACGGGATCACCTGCATGCTGGACGTGGACAGGTGGCCCGGCGCGCCGCGTCGCCAGAACATCGTCTCGCTGGTGGACGTCGCCGTCCATCCGTCCTCGCTCACCTCGAACCCGAACGGCCCCGCCACGGTCTCGCCGGTCGCCGGCGGAGGCGGGGGCGGAGGAGGCGGCGGCTCACCGGCGGGCGGAGGCGGACCGAACCGGTACTGCCAGACGCCCCGGCCGAACGTCGCGGCGATCAGCAGGTTCGGGTCGTCCGGCTTCAGCGCCAACGAGGAGATCGGAACGTTCGGCAGGCCGCTGCCGAGGACGCTCACGGTGTAAGGCCCGGGCCGCTTCGGCGGCGTCAGGACGAACACCCCGATGTCGGTCCCGACGAGGATCTGGGTTCCGCGCAACACGACCCAGGTCGCGGGGGTGTTCGGCAGCGTCCCGGAGATATCGGTGAACGTCTGGCCGGCGTCGCGGGACACATACAAGTGTCCGCCCGTCGTGCTCGCGCCGTCCAGCGTCCCCGGCGGCGTCCACCGACGGTAGTACCCGCCGAGCGTCACGTAGACGGTCCGCGGATCCACCGGATCGATCGCGATCGACGTGATGTAGCGGTTCGGCAGTCCCTGCGCCGAGGCGATGTGCCAGCCGTCCGAGGTCGTGCGCGCGGGCGGCTGGGCGCCGCCCACGTTCGTGGCGAGCCCCGTCTCGAACGGCGCGGGGGAGTTCAGCACGTCGCACGTCCCGCAGAAGCCGACGTACGCGGCATCGCCCTGCAAGGCGACGGCGGACATCGAGTTCCCGGGATCCTGCGGGGTCGGCTGGGCCGCCGCATCGCCCGGGTGCTGCGCCGTCCCGAGGTCGTAGACCTGGACCCAGCCCTCGGTGCCCGTTCCGGGGCCGGAGACCGTTTCGACCACCTCGTTGCCGGCCGTGAGCAGGTGGTTCGGGTCCGTCGGGTCCATCACGAACATGTTGCCGAACTTCGCCTGCGTGATGGCCGGCGCCATCCCGGCCCAGGTCCGCCCGCCGTCGGTCGTGGCGCGCATCGTGCCCTCGGTCGTCTCGCTGTACGCGATGTCCGAGTCGTTGGGATCCACGGCGACGAAGAAGCCGTCCCCGCCGAACGTCATGATCTGCCGCTGCGGCTGGATCGTCCCGTTGTGATCCGGCGCGTCCTGGATCTTCACCGAGCCGTTGTCCTGCAGCCCCATCCAGACGGTGCCGTCGTTCGCGATCACGGCGTGGTACGGGAGCAGGGTGTTGAACCCGTCGTTGGAGCCGACACCCCAGTTGCTGTTCTGAAACTCGTCGCCGGGTCCCACGGTCTGCGTGTAGACGCCGCCGTCGTTACCGACCACGAGCTTCGCGCCCCCGCCGATCTGCGGGATGAAGATCGCCGCGTGCTGGTCGGGGTGCGTCGTGGTCGTCGCCTCGAGGATGTCGCCGTCGTCGGTGGGGCACGGCTGCGCGTCGAGGAACAGGCACGTCTCACCGCTGAAGTACCGCCCGATCACGCCGAACCGCGACGGGCCGTTCTGCGGGACCAGCGTGAGCTTGTTCTGCCAGACCTCCTCGAGCCCGAAGATCAGGCGGGTCGGGATCCCGAGCAGCGGGTCCTGTCGCGTCGGGTCCGGGACGATGAAGTCGTTGTACCAGGCCTGCACGCCGGGCCCGATGTTCGCGAGCGCCTGCGCCGTCACCGCGAGTGCGGAGCCCGTGGTGGGCTCCTGCAGCGCCAGGCCGTCGGTCATCTTCGTCCACGTCGTGCCGAAGTCCGACGAGACGTACACGCCGTCCAGCACGGTCGGCACGTTGAGCAGGCCCTCGGTCTCCTGGGCGTCGATCGCCGGCGCGCCGTCTCGCAGGTACACCGCGTCCTGGACGATGGCGTAGAGGTAGTCGTGGTTCTGCTGCGCGCCGATCGCCGCGCCGAGCTCGATGCGGCCGATCCGCTCCTGCGGCGTGAACCCGACCGTGTTGACCTTCGTGAACGTGCCGGGCGCGCCCGTCGCGGACGCGTAGATCCCGTTGTTCGGCGACTGCACCGTCCCGTTCGGGTTCGTGGCGCTGCCGCCGCGCCACCCGACGGCGGCGATGACGTTGCCGCCGCGCTCGTTGCCGATCCCGCCCGGCTCCTCCACGACGACGTCGGTGACGACGTTGGCGAACACGCACCCAGCCGCCCGGTTCGACCGGCCGGCGCACGCGCCGGTCGGCAGGTTCACGTTCGTGTAGCGTCGCGCCGGCGTCGGTCGAGCGGAACAGGCCCGCTCCCGTCGCCGCGTAGACGACGCTTTGAGTTCGTGGGGTCGACGGCGAGCTGGAACCCGAACGCGTCGTTCGGGACACCCGTCGCCTTCAGCCACGTCGCCCCGCCGTCGGTGCTGTAGTACGCGCCGATCCCCTCGTAGGAGAGCGCACCGAACGAGCCGTCACCGGACAGCGCCAGGATGCGCCCGCCGCCGGCCGGCGTGTACGCGACCGAGCCGACGACCTGGGTGGGAAGGGTGTCGCCGATCGAGACCCAGCTCGCGCCCTGGTCGTCGCTCCGCCAGACGCCGCCCGAGGAGACCGAGGCGTAGAGGTCGTCGTGGACCTTGTCGTAGGAGAAGTCCGTGATCCGCCCCGCGAGCTCGACCAGCCCGAGGCCGTTCACCGAGTCGTACCCCTCGTCGGCCGACTGGAGCGGCCCGATGCCGACCGGCTTCCAGGGGTGCGAGAGCTCGTCCGTCTTCGCCTTCGCCGCGAGGGCGTCGCGCTGTGCCAGCGAGAGCTCCCGCGCGTTGGCCGGGAAGGTCCCGTTCGCCGACAGGTACATCGCGGCCCGCTCCGCCTGCATGATCGACAGCTCCGCGAGCGACTCCGGATGCTTGTTGCTGACGCAGAGACCCTCGAGACCCTCGGCCTCGGCTCCGCCGCCCTCGCGGGCCTCGAGCTCTTCGAACGAGGTGTAGCCGGCCGGACAGGCGGTCCCCTCCTCGGTGCGTACGAAGCCGTCCCGCGAAGCGACGAGGACCGCCGCCGCCACGACGAACGCCGACGCCACCGTGATGAGCGCCGAGACTGGGGATCTACGAAGTCCTGGGTTCCTCACGCCGACAGCCTCCTCGAAGAGCCACCCACAGACGGGGCGGACGGTCAGCGTTTTCCCAGGTCAGACTCCGTAAAACGGCGTTTCCGGTGAGAAAGCACTCACGAAACGTTTCGGCGTGCCCAGCGGCGCGGGCCGACGAGGCCCCGATGTTTCGGAACCACGGCGGAAGGTTCCGGTGCCCTGAGGGGTTGTGGCTACCGAGCGGTTTCCTCGACGACTCGGGAGGTTCACCTTGAGAGCGTTCGGCCTGGCTGACGAGCACGCGACGGCGGCGGCGATCGAGGTCCCGGCTCCGGAGGCGGGACCCGGCGAGGTCCGGGTCCGGGTCCGCGCGTCCTCCGTGAACGGCTTCGACGTGTTCGTCGCCTCGGGGCACGCGCGGGGCATGATGGAGCATCGCTACCCCGTCGTGATCGGGAAGGACTTCGCGGGCGTGATCGACGCGGTGGGCGAGGGCGTGACGACGTTCGGGGTGGGCGAAGAGGTCGCCGGTATCACGCCGAACGAGCCGCACGTGGGGCGCGGCGCGTTCGGCGAGCTCGTCGTGGTGCCGGCCGAGGGCTTCGTCCAGCCCAAGCCCGCGAACCTCACCTTCGAGCAGGCGGCGTCGGTCGGGCTCGCCGCGACCACCGCGCTCGTCGCGGTCGAAGTCCGTCGCGCCGTCCGAGGGAAACGCCGTGCTGATCGCCGGAGCGACGGGCGGCGTCGGCTCGTACGCGGTTCAGCTCGCCTCCGCCCGCGGCGCCACGGTGATCGCGACGGTCCTGCCGAAGGACGAGGACTGGATCCGCGGCCTCGGCGCCGCCGAGGTGGCCGACTATTCGGGGGACGTCGCCGCGGCGGTGCGAGGGTCGCACCCCGGCGGCGTCGACGCCCTGATCGTCGCGGTGCCCCTCGGCGACGGGTTCGGCCCGACCGCCGACCTGGTCCGCGACGGTGGCGCGATCGCCAGCACCGTCGGCGGAGCGGACGCCGAGGCGTTCGCGGGTCGGAAGATCCGGGCCACGGACGTCGACGGCCAGTCCGATCCCGCGGCGTTCGCGCGGGTCCTGCGGATGGCCGCGGAGGGCGCGCTCCAGGTCCCGATGACGCGCACGTTCACGTTCGACGAGCTGCCCGAGGCCCTCGGCCTCGTGGGCGAGCGCCGCACGCGCGGCAAGTTCGCCGTCACGATCTCGAGCTGAGCTACCCGCCCGGTGCACCCACCCGCCGCAAGGGCGCTCGCTCGTGCGGGGCCTCGGGGACGTTGACCGGTCGCGGATCCGCGGGATAGCGTCCACGGGCGCCCGCCGGTCGACGGACGCGACGCATCGACGGGAAAGGAGCATCGAGATGGACAAGGTGGTGCACTTCGAGATCCCGACGGACGACCTCGCCAGGGCGTCCGAGTTCTACCGCTCGGCCTTCGGCTGGGACCTGCAGGACATGTCGGGCCAGGGCATGGACTACACGATCGCCATGACCGTCCCGGTCGACGACCAGCAGCTGCCGACGGAGCGCGGCGCGATCAACGGCGGGATGATGAAGCGCTCGGACGACACGCCGTCGCCCGTCGTCACGATCGAGGTGGCCTCGATCGACGAAGCGATGAAGCGGATCGAGGGCGGTGGCGGCAGCGTCGTCCAGCCTCGCCAGGAGATCCCCGGGATGGGCGCCTACGCCTACTTCAAGGACAGCGAGGGCAACACGATGGGTCTGTGGGAGACCCGCTAGACGGACGGAAGCGATCGGGAACGGTCCACGCGCGGTGTCTACTGGATGAGCGCGATCACGATGGCCGCCATCACGTTGCCCAGCAGGTGGTAGCCGCCGGTCACGGCGCCCCAGACGAACGGCTTGGGCTTGTTCGACTCGAACGTGGCGGTGACCAGCGCGATCGAAACCGCGAACCCGATCCCCACGACCAGACCGAGCACGATCCCCTCGCCGACCGTGTCGGTCGCGCTCACCAGCGCGAACATCGCGAGCGCGATGGCCGAGAGCACGCTGCCGACGAGCGGCACCGCGTAGATCGCCGGCCCGGGTCCCGCTTGCCCCGACCCCCGCATGTCCGGGATCCCGCTCGAGGCCATCCAGATCTTTCCGAGCACCGGAGGCGCGTACCAGACCGCGCCGATCGCGAAGTAGGCGACCGCGCCGACGATCACGGCGAGCCAGTCGATGTCGCCCAGCAGCTCGAAGCTCATCTCCCACCCCCTTGGGTCGGGCAGAACGCTACGCCACCCGCAGGGGGGCCCGTCGGATGTGTCGACACGACCCCCCGTCACCGATGATTCACGGGTTCAGCCAGAGTCGTATCCGGTAGCGATCCAGTCCGCCCATCCTGGAGGTTCCCGTGACGTCCCCATCCTCGATCTCGATCCCCGAGCTCCGTAAGGGCCTCACCGGCCGGGTCATCGCGCCCGGCGACGACGACTACGACGAGGTGCGCACCATCGTGTACGGGGGCTTCGATCGGCGGCCCGCGGCGATCGCCCTGGTAGCCGACGCGCTCGACGTCGCGCGGGTCGTGGACTTCGCGCGCGGGCACGGGGTGGAGCTCGCCGTTCGCAGCGGCGGCCACAGCGGCGCCGGCCACTGCACGACGGAGGGCGGGATCGTCCTCGACCTCCGCGACATGAAGGCGCTCGACATCGACGTCCGGGGACGGACCGCGTGGGCGGAAACGGGCCTGACCGCCGTGGAGTACACGACGGCAGCCGCGGAGCACGGCCTCGCCACCGGATTCGGCGACACGGGCTCCGTCGGGATCGGGGGGATCACACTCGGCGGCGGGGTCGGGTACCTCGTCCGCAAGCACGGCCTCACGATCGACGACCTCCTCGCGGCCGAGATCGTGACCGCGGACGGGCAGCTCCTGCGGGTCGACGACGACCACCACCCCGACCTCTTCTGGGCGATCCGCGGCGGCGGTGGCAACTTCGGCGTCGCCACCCGCTTCAAGTTCCGGCTGCACGAGCTGGATCAGGTCGTCGGCGGGATGCTGTTGCTCCCCGTGTCCCCCGAGATCGTCGCCTCGTTCATCGAGCTCGCCGACGCCGCCCCCGAGGAGCTCTCGACGATCGCCAACGTCATGCCGGCCCCGCCGATGCCGTTCGTGCCCGAGGAGCTCCACGGGGCGCTCATCGTGCTCGCGCTCGTGTGCTACGCCGGCGACGCCGAGGCGGGCGAGCGCGCCCTGGCTCCGTTCCGCGCGCTCGCCGAGCCGATCGCCGACATGGTCAAACCGATGCCGTACCCCGAGATCTATCCGCCGGAGGACGAGGAGTACCACCCGCTCGCGGTGGGTCGCACGATGTTCCTCGACCGGATCGACCTCGGCGTGGCGGCGACGATCATGAAGACCCTCGAGTCGTCGGACGCGTCGATGCGGGTGGCGCAGCTCCGCGTGCTCGGCGGGGCGATGGCCCGCGTGCCGGCCGACGCCACGGCGTTCGCCCACCGCTCGAGCAAGATCATGGTCAACCTCGCCGCGTTCTACGAGGGCGAGGAGGACAAGGCCGTCCGCGAGCGGTGGGTGGAGGACTTCGTGGCGACGCTCCGGCAGAACGATCTCGGGGCGTACGTCAACTTCCTCGCCGACGAGGACGAGGAGCGCGTCCGGGCGGCGTACCCGGGGCCGACGTGGGTCGCGCTGGCCGCGATCAAGGCGCGGTACGACCCGACCAACCTGTTCCGGCTCAACCAGAACATCCCGCCGCTCGCGGCCGCCGTCGATGGGAGGGAACGCTGAGATGGACGTCCACGTCCAGGGCCGGGAGGGAGCGGAGCAGCTCGGGAGCGCCGCGTTGCTCGCGGCGTTCGACGACCTGATGGTGAGCGAGTACGTCCTGGAGCCCGGGACCGAGCCCGGAGATCCGCACTATCACGCGAACCACTCGGATTCGTTCTATGTGCTCGAAGGAGAGCTCGAGTTCCAGATCGACGGACGCGCCGTTCGAGCCGCCGCCGGCACGCTCGTCGTTGCCCCGCGTGGCGCCGTGCACGCGTTCCCGGTCGCGATCGGCGGTCCGGCGAGGTTCCTGAACCTCCACACGCCCGGAGGTTTCGAGCGGTACCTCCGCGCCCTGAACGAGATGCGCGCGAGAGGCGAGCAGCCCGACGCCGAGTTCCAGAAGTCGCACGATCAGTTTCTCGTCTGAGGTCAGTCCGCCGCGACGGCGAACAACGCCCACTCGTCCGGGACGCCCTTGAGCACGTGGGTGCCGCGCTCCTCGAAGGCGATCCCCGAGCCGGCGACGAGGTCGACGACCGTTCGCGAGACCAGCACCTCGCCGGGCGCGCCCGCAGCGCCGACACGTGCGCCGATGTGCACGGCGATCCCGGCGATGTCGTCCCCCCGGAGCTCCACCTCGCCCGTGTGGAGCCCCGCGCGGATCTCGATGCCTGCCGGTCGGAGCGCGTCGCGGATCGCGATCGCGCACCGGATCGCTCGCGCCGGCCCGTCGAACGTCATCAGGAACCCGTCGCCGGCGGTGGAGACCTCGCGGCCGCGGTGACGCTCGAGCTCGCCACGGACGATCCGGTGGTGCTCATCGAGCAGCTCCCGCCATCGCCGGTCGCCCAGCTCGGCCGCGCGCTCGGTCGAGCCGACGATGTCGGTGAACAGCACCGTCGCCAGGATGCGATCGACCGAGACGACCTCGCGCGCGCCGGTGAAGAACTCCTGGACCTCCGCGACGATCTCCTGCGGGTCGCCCGCCCAGTACGCCTGCCCCGCGCCCGGGAGCTCGCGGTAGACGGCGCCGGGGACGTGGTCGGCGATGTACCGGCCCATCGCCGGGCTCACGTGCATCGCTTCGGCTCGATGGAGCACGAGGGTGGGCACGTGGATCGTAGGGAGCACTGCACGCACGTCCAGGCCGAACAGCATCCCCTGCACCGCGAGCGCCATCCCCGGGCTCGCCGCGATCCGCTGGTACCGCTCGAGCCACTGCTCGAACCGCTCGTCTCCCACGAGCTCCGGCGCCCACATGGGAAGGACGCCTTTGGCGCTCGGGTAGTGCGCGGCCATGCCCTCGCGGGCCTTCGCGAGGAACTCCTCGGGCGTGCCGAACGGGTAGTCCTCGGCCCACGCCATCCGCGCCGCCGTGTTCACCACCGCGAGCGAGGACACGCGGGCCGGATACGTCGCCGCCAGGAGCAGCGCGACCGTCCCGCCGAGGCCCGCTCCCAAGACGGCCGCTCGCTCGGTCTCCGCCGCATCGAGCGCGGCGACCGCGTCCTGCATCCACAGCTCCGCGGTGGGCGGCTCGGTGATCGGGAGCGGGTCCGAGGCGCCCATGCCCCGGGGGTTGAACAGGATCACCCGCGCGAAGCGGGCCAAGCCCTCGAGGAACCCAGCGATCCGCGGCTGCTCCCACTGCTCGTCGATGTGGTTCAGCCACTCGGCGACGAAGAGCAGGTCGAGCTCGCCGTCACCGACGATCTGATAGGCGACATGCGCGTCTCCGCTCTTCGTGTACTTCGTCTCCGGACCCACGTGAACTAGCCTCGGAGATGTCCCCCGGGCGGTCAAGTCGAGGGTGGACGGTCAGTCGGTCGACGGGACGAAGCCGTACCCGCCGTACTCGGCGGGCTGATCCGTGACCTGGACCATCTCCGTTCCGTCGACGTTCACGGTCCACAGGTCGGTGACGTCGAACCCAGAACCGCGGACGATCAGGAGCTGCGTGCTGTCGAACGACCACGCTGGACCGAAGGAGAAGAGGCCGTCCTCGGAGGTCGTGATCCGTGTGCGCTCGCTCCCGTCCGGATGCACCACGAACAGATCGTGTGGACCACCGTCGCGGGACATGTCGAAAGCGATCCAGGTCCCGTCCGGCGACCACTGGGCGATCAGCGTGGTGTTCCAAGGTGTGATCCGCTGAGCCTCGGTCCCATCGGCGTTCGCGACGAAAACGGCGCAAGCAGCGCATGGGTCGTCGGCGAACGAGCCCTTCGACGCCACGAACGCGATCTGCCGGCCATCCGGGGACCAGCTCGCCGACTGGGTACCGAACGTGAGGCCGGCCGTGGTCCCGGGCGGGTTCAGGCGGACCAGGTCGGAGCCGTCCGCGTCGACGACCATCAGCGTCATCGGCCCGTGATGGTTGAGCGGTGGCGCGTCGCGGCCGAGCAAGACCTTCCCACCGTCCGGCGAGTACGTGACGGGATAGTCGTCCGGGGCCCCGGGATCGGTCAGACGGACGAGGTCCCCACCGTCGGTGGAGCTGACGGTGTACAGGCCCTTGCGGGAGGGGTCGGTGTCATCCCACCCCTGGGCCAGGATCCTGGTGCCGTCAGGCGACCACCGCACGTCCCCTAGTTGAAGCGTCGGGTCGTCGATCGACAGCAGCGAGTGGTCCGAACCGTCGACGTCGAACGACTCGGGCGTGATCCGCTCGTCCGAACCCGGAACCGCGCCGATGAACCGGGTCCCGTCCGGCGACAGGGTCACGAAGTCCCCGAGGACACGGATCTGTCGCTCGTTGCTCCCGTCGAGGTCGATCGTGAACAGGCCGAGCTCCCCTCCGGCCAGGCGATTGAAGACGACGTCCCCGGGTCCGGGATGGGGCGCGTCCTGCGGGGTCGGCGTATCGTTCGACCCCGAGCATGCGGCGAGGCCGAGGATCGCCAGCGTCAGCAGCATCAAGCTCGTTCTCTTCATCGCAAGTGATGAAGTCCCCGGGAGCAGGGAACGTTGCCATCGGACAACGAAACGGGCGATCCGCGGGTTCATCTCTCGATGGACGACGACATGACGCTCGTGGCTCGACCCGCATCCGAGGAGACATCGGTCGTGCCCGAGGAGGCACCGGTCGTGGCCGGGTCCCTCAGCTTCGAGGCGTTCTTCGACCGCGAGGCACGGACGTTGTTCCGACGGCTCTGCGCGGTGACCGGCAATGCGGCCGAGGCGGAGGAGATCATGCAGGACGCCTTCCTCGCGCTCTGGGAGCGCTGGGAACGGGTCGGGGCGATGGAGGACCCCACCGGGTACCTGTACCGCACGTCGATGAACATGTTCCGCAAGCGTGGGCGACGGGCCGCGCTCGCGCTCCGCCGCCGCCTCGCCCTCGCCCCCGATCCCGTGCCCTTCGCCGACATCGACGAGCAGCAGGACGTCGTGGCGGCGCTACGCGAGCTCTCGCCCCGCCAGCGCGCGGCGGTCGTGTTGATCGACGTCTTGGACTACTCGAGCGAGGACGCCGGCAAGGCGCTCGGCGTGACCGCGGGAACCGTGCGAGGCCTCGCCTCCCGCGCCCGCGAGACCCTCCGACAGCGGATGAGCGAGGACGCATGAGCGAAACACGAGCGGTGATCGAGCGGGTCGGCGAGCGCTTCGCGTTCCCCGAGGACGCGTTCGAGCGGATGCTCCGCCGGCGTGACCGCAAGCGGCGGAACGAGCGGGTCGCAGCGGCGGCCGTCGGCATCGCCGTGTTCGTGACCGCCCTCGCGTTCGTCCTAGGGGGGAATCCGTTCGACCGGAGCCGGCGCCCCGCCGCGCCCGTTCCGCCGTCGGCGAGCAACGGGGACCTCACCTACGTCGGCGCCGAAGTGATCGACTTCAGCGACAGGCTGTCCGACTTCGGGATCCTGTTCCTGGTCGATCCCAGCGGCGAGAAGCCAAGGAAGATCCTCGAGGCCTGTCCGTCCGGCCCCGGTGAGACGAGGTCGTGCGACGGCGTGGGTTTCGGGAGCGTGGACTGGTCACCGGATGGGACGCGCATCGCGTACGAGCTCGACGGGCCGGGCCAATCGGAGCTCGAGGGGATCTACGTGATGGAGATCGCGACCGAGCGGGTTCACCAGCTCACCTCCTGCACGGACCCCTGTGTCTTCCAGGGCGATATCGACTGGTCTCCCGACGGATCTCGGATCGCGTTCTCACAGGCCGAGAGCTCGGGGTGCGATCTGGCGGATTCGTTCTTCGGCGGCTGCTCCTCCCTCTACACGATGAAGACCGACGGGACCGATCGGGTGAAGATCCCGACGGGATCGGTCGCCGAGCCCGTCGACCCGAGCTGGTCACCGGATGGGGCCTCCATCGCCTTCTCGGCCCGGGTGGGCGAGCGCTGGTTCGTGTACACGATGGCCGTCGGCGGGTCGGAGCCGACCCAACTCGCCGACGACCTCCCCTCGCCAGAGCCGACCCAGCCCGCCTGGTCACCGGACGGTTCGACGATCGCGTTCGTGGCGTGGGAGGGGGCGGCCGTGGGCGCGGAGCCGACCTCAGCCGATCTCTCGCTCGGGCTGCCCTTCGAGCTGTGGGCGATGGCACCGGACGGATCGGAGCGCCGGCTCCTCACCGAGGGCTGCTGCTTCATCGGGGGTGCCGGCTACGGGGTCCAGGGTCCCGAGTGGTCGCCCGACGGCACCCAGATCCTGCTCATGGAGGGAACGGGCGGGTCGCTCCGGGTGATCGATGCGGATACAGGGAAGTACGTCTCCCTCCCCGGGAGGCCGACCGGGCCGATCGCCTGGCAGCCGGTGCCCAAGCCGAGCGACTAGCCTCATCGTCGTTCCCGCCGCGATCACGCTGATGAAGGCAGACGTAAGAGGAGGAGCTCGCTGTGAGCGAGCGGAGGGATAGGCTCGTCCGGTGATGCGACGAGCCATCCTCGTGTTGTCCGCGTCCGTGCTCATCACGTCGTTCATGCCGGCCTCGGCGGCGACGGGGTCGGCCCTCGACCCGGTCCCGATCCCCGGGGTCGGAAGCCTTCTCGAGCTGGAGGTCAGTTCCGGCTTCGTGTTCGTCGGCGACCAGAACGGGACCACGATCGTCGTCTTCGACCATCAGCTGAACCTGGTGGGGACGTTGACGGGCCTCGTGTCCCTCCAAGACTTGATGATCAAGGACGACGTCATGTATGTGACCTCTCACGGAGCAGATCGGATCGACGTGTTCGATCTGTCGACCCCGTTCCCGTTCATGCACACCTCGATCGCGACGGCCCCACTCGTCGACCCGAATCAGGTTGCCTGGGCCGGCGGGGAGCTGTGGGTGACCGGCTTCCACGATGGACTGTCGGCCATCGCGAACGTGGATCAGGCGGGCTCGGTCACGGTCCACGACGGCAACTACTCCGCACTCCACATCCGGAGCTCCGCCACGGATCCGAACGCGCTGATCCTGGTCAGCACGATGATGCAACGCCTCTCCGTCGCCGGTGGGAGTCCGGTCCTTCAGGCGTCTTCCCCGCTGGCCGCTATCCCCAGCTTCGCCGAGTGGTCGGCCGACGGCCAGCGGTTCGTCATCTCGGCGGTCGGGGCGGACCTGGGCGCGTGGGAGTTTGATCCTGTCTCGCTGACCAAGACGCAAGCCGAATACCGGACGTCGGTCTTCGCCCGCGCGGGAGCCGTCTACCCGGACTCCTCGAGACTCGTGCTGGCTGCCGACCGCACGGACCACCAGTCGGGCGTTGAGTTGCACGTCTACCGGTTCAGTGACGGCGAGAAGATCCTGCGGCTGTTGCTCGACGTCAACATGCCGGCGGCGGACGACGGGCTCCGATTCAGCCCCGACGGCTCTGCCATGTTCCTCCTGCTCGGCGGAGGAATGGGTCCGGCGTTGCTCGCCTTGCCGGGAGATCCCCGGCAAGGCGAGATCTCGATCGACGCTCCCGATGCGGTTCCGTACGGCTCCTCGGTTGTGGTCGACCTTCACATGAACGCCGAAAGTGACAACCGGACCGTGCGGGTCTACGTACGACCGGCGGGCGGTGACAAGGAGCTCGTGGCCGACCGGTCGGTCGGCTCAGGCGGGGATCTTCGCGTCCGGTTGACCGATCTGCGCGCGGACTCCACGGTCACCGTGGAGTGGGACGGTGATGGGCGATTCCTGCCGCTCGAAAGCAAGCGCATCATCCGCGTCCGATCGATCATCGAGGCCGCGCTCCTCGGAGGCTTCGACGACGCGGGACGGTATCGGCTCTTACGATCCGGCGATCATCCGGCGTTCGCCGTCCACGTGACGCCCAACCTGCAGGGCACGTTCGTCGAGTTCGAGCTGCAGAAGTTCGTCGATGGCAGGTGGAAGCGCCAGGACTTCCTCGGATTCAAGCTCAACCGCCGCAGCGAGGCCGCGGCGATCGTGACGAATCCGAAGCGCGGGCTTCGCTATCGCATCAACGCGATCGTCGACCCAACCAACGAGCTCAGTGCGTCGGAGTCCGACTGGGCGTACTTCAGGGTCGTCTGAGCCGATACCAGCAAGGTCACGAGGATCCAGCTCGAGGAGTGAGGTGTCAGCCGGTGCGATCGGACCGGCGGCGCCTGATGTTCACGACCGCGAGCAGCGCCAAGTCCAGCACGACGAACAGGACGAGCCCGACGAGCCAAACGGAGGAGATCCCCCCGTCCTGGTCGGTCGACCCGGACCCGGCCCCGAGGAGGACGTCGCCCGGCACCAGGACCACGCTCGCGGACAGGAAGGACCGGCCCGGGTTCCGCTCAGCCTTCTGCCAGAACGTGTCGGGATCCACCCTCAGCGCGAGGGTCGGTCGATGTCCGTCGGCGAGCATGATCACCGACACCCTGGCTCCGCTTCCGGGAGGCGGCACCGGCAACGCGACCAGCCCTTGGGCGTCGGGATCCACGAGCACGGCGAAGCTTGCATCGCCGTCGGGACCCGGGAGGTCGACCTGCACGAGCGCGGTCGCCTCGACGCCGCCCGTATCGATCCGCGCCTGCATCTCGGGGAGCACCTGCGGCGATGCCCGCGGGATCATCGCGGGGAACACGTTGGGCCCGATCCTCGTCTCGGTATGGCTCGAGAGCCCCGGGAGCTCGCCCGCGTCGAGCGTCAGGTTGCTGACCCCGCCGCTCGTGTCGTCGAAGAAGCCGTGCCGGGCGAAGATCTCGTCGACGTCCGGGATGCCGTTGCCGTTCCCGTCCCGGTCCGACCCGAGCAGCAGCTGTGACGCGCGGTACAGGTCCTGCACGTCGAACAGGTGGTTGTTCGCGCTCACCGACTCCGGCTTGTCGGAGCGGAAGTTCAAGATCGCCGGCCACAGCGTGAACAGGTCTCCCGCGATCGGATCGTCGTCGAGGAGGCGTCCGGGCGGCCGCAGGACCAGGCGGACCCGGTCGAAGCGGACGCCGGGGAGCGAGCCGATCGCCACCCGCAGCCCCTTGAACTCGACGACCGCTCCCCGGACCGTTCGGAGGCGTGTGCCGGAGCTCGAGACGAGGTCCGCGCGCCATGGGGTGCCGACCGGCGTCTCCGGCGGGACCTCGGCCACGAACAGGTCGCGCTCCTCGCTGAGGTGGATCTCGGAGGCGACCGGACGGTCCTGCCCACGGCTCGAGTCCCCGGGGCCGTCGGACAGGTCGAGCAGGATCCCGACGACGGCGAACTCCTCCCACTTCCCGGAGTTCAGGAAGGCGGGGGCATCCATCTCCATGTCGCCCGCGCTCCCGACCACGGTCGTCTCGGGCTGCCCCGACACCTGGCGGCGCACCATCAGCGAGTAGAACGAGGCGAACCCCTCCACCCACGCGTCCGACGAGCTCGTGTTGACGTAGTAGCCGCCGTGATTCGTGGTCCCGGCGGCCCGCGGCAAGGCCCCGAACGCCGAGAACATGAAGAGGTGGCCGAACTCGTGGCCGAGCATGTTGGCCATGTCGGCGGGCCCGACGGAACTGAGCGAGGAGGACACCGCGATGTACGGCTGCGTGCCCTCGATCGTGAAGAAGTGCACCCCGGGGTCGACGGGGCAGATCACGCCGACGGTCGGTGTCGAGCGCTCGCACGAGAGGAAGACCGGAACGGGCAGACCCACGGTGGGCTCGGGCTGCAGGCGCGTCGCCAGTGTCCACGCGGCGTCCACGGCCTGGTAGGCGCCGAACGCGGCCGGCACGCTGACCCCGGCGGGCGGGATGGGCGTGATCCCGTTGGCGAGGCTGGCCATCGCGAAGTCCTGCGTGCACGTCGCACCCGATGGGTCGATCGGCGGGCTCGCGGCTCCGATGGTCTCGGTGCCGAGGACGATCCGGAACCGCCCGGGCGAGTGCGCGAACTCCTCGGCCAGGAGCACGACGCGGAGGTCGGCCCCGGCATCGGGTGGGATGGCGAGGCGGTAGCGCCCGTCGGTCCCGGTCCCGGCCTCGTCCGCGGTGACCCCAGCCGAGTCCAGGCGGACGTGCGCCGCGGACACGGGCTTGCCCTCCTGGTCGGTCACGACCCCCTCGACGGCCGTGCAACCCTGGGCGGCCGCGCCGCCTTCGAGCGCGACGGTGAACGATCCGCTCGCCTGGAGGTCCGCGGCGGGGTTCGCGAACGGCACGGCCAGCGCGCGGATCTGCCCGCAGACGATCTGGGAGTTCTCATCGCACGCGAAGTCGAACGTGTAGCTGTGGCTGGGGTCGAACGGCGGCGTGGCCACGAAGTTCCCGCTGGTGTTCCCCTTCACGAACACCGTGATGTCCTGGTAATCGATGTCGCCGCCGGTCCCCTGATCGTGCCCGAAGAACAGACCGCCGGTCTGCTGGACACCGTCGGGGCATCCGCTGTAGCAGTAGAAGGCGTCGTGCAGCTGGGGCTCGAGCCCCGGCTCCTGCAACGTGATCGTCCCGCTGACGGTCATCGGCACGACCACCGCCTCGCCGTTGGCGCCGAGCTCGAACTGCGTGCTCAACAGGACCGAGTCGTCGAACGTCAGGCCGGGTGGCAGCACCACCGTCTCCGCCGCGAGGCTCGTGGCGCCACCGGTCGTCGCCACGACCGCCACGACCACGAACGCGAGCACCACCAGGGCGCGGGGCACGTCGGGATTGTCCGCGCTCGCGTTCCCGTCCACAAGGCATGCTCGTCGTGCGGGTGGCCTTCGCGCGGGATGGCGAGGGCCTACGGCCCTCTTCGGCTTCACCTGTAGCGGACCGGGCCCCCCGGTTGTCCATGCGCCATGATCGAACGCGTGGTGGGGACCTCGGACGAGCAGGCCCTGGAGGCGACGGTGGCGGAGGCATCCCTGCGGTTCGAGGACTTCTTCGGCGAGGAGCACGCGCGTCTGTTCGGCGCCCTGTGCTTCGTGACCGGCGACCGCCACGAGGCGGAGGAGATCATGCAGGACGCGTTCCTGCGGCTGTGGGAACGCTGGGATGAGGTCCAGTTCGCCGACCCGTCGGCCTACCTGTTCCGGACGGCGATGAACGTGTTTCGGAACCGGTACCGGCGCTCGGTGCTCGGTCTGCGCAAGACGCTCAGCATCGCCTCAAGCGAGGACGCGTTCGCGAACGTCGATGACCGTGATCTCCTCGTCCGCTCGCTCAGCGAGCTCACGCCGGACCAACGCGCCGCGGTGCTCCTGACCGGCTACGTCGGCCTCTCGTCCGAGGAGGCCGGGAAGATGCTCGGCATGCGCGCGAGCACCGTGCGAACCCTCGCGACGCGCGCCCGCGCCGCGATCCGCGAGAAGGCAGGTGACGCCCGATGATGGACGAGCGAGAGCGGTTGGGACGCGTGGTCGGAGGTTTCGTCCCGCCCGACGACGCCTTCGAGCGTCTCGTGGACCGCAGGGATCGCAAGCAGCGGAACCAGCGGCTCGCGGCTGGTGCGGTCGGCGTCATCGTCGCGCTCGCGGTGGGGATCTTCCTCGTGCGGTCGCTCACGTCGGACGGCATCCCGGCGAACCCGCCCGTCGAGCCGACGTCGGCGCCGGTGTTGTCGGGCGCCCTCGCGTACGTGCTCGACGGCGAGATCTACGTCGCCGACCCGGACGGGTCGAACGCGGTCGCGATCGTCGACGTCGGGGCCTTCGACGACGAGTGCCCGGGCGACGTCTACACGACGCTCCCGTCGTGGTCGCCGGACGGGCGATACCTCGCCTTCCGTCGCTTCGCGGAGTGCTTCAACCCCACCCGCCGCGACGTCGTGATCGCCGACCTGAACGGCAACGTCGTCGGGACCTTCCGGGCGCAGGGCTACCGGATCGCGTGGTCGCCCGATTCCACTCGCGTCGCGGTGTGGGACGAGTACTCCTGGGACGAGGGCACGTTCACGATCGGCATCTACCGGGTCGATGGCACCCGCGAGACGCAAGTCGCGGTGCTGCCCGGATGGGACCCGTCCAGCGAGCGCGACCCGATCTGGACGCCGGACGGCGCCTCGCTGCTCGTGAACCAGCTCGAGGTGCCCCTCGACGGCGGGACCCCAGGGGAGCTCCCGTTCCGTGAGGCGTTCCGGACCCGAGCCGGCGGGGTCTGGGTGCCTGCGCTGGCCTACTCGCCTGACGGATCGCAGGTCGCGTACGGCACGCGCGACGCGCTGATGGTCGCTCGCGCCGATGGGTCCGAACCGCGTGAGGTGCTCGGGGATGTCGCGATCACCGCGACGTGGTCGCCGACCGGCGAGCTGATCGCGGTCGCCTCACACCCACCCGGCGGCGGAACGGCCCCGAACGGCGCACCGACCCCGAACCAACTCCGCCTTCTGGATGTGACGAACGGCTCGTCGACCCTGCTGTTCGAAGGCGAGCCGGGAACGTGGCTCAACGTCATCGGGTTCTCGCCTGAGGGCGACCGCGTCGTGTTCGGCGAGCAGCGACCGGTGTCGGGGCAACCCGTGGGGACCTACCTCTACTCGCTGTGGAGCGTCGGGGTCGACGGCTCCGACGCCCGCCAGATCGTGGTGGGGACGAACGACGGGGCCTTGCGCTCGACCTGACGCACGGGCGCAGTTCGCCGGCGCTGATCACTCGGTCGACGTCAGGCGCCTGAAGGGGTGCTCCTTGGTCGGTCGGGCGTGAAGAGCTGCGGGACGTCCATGCCGGCCAGCTTCGCGCGCAGCTCCGCGTTCGGCTCCCCGAGGAGCTCGCCGTGGACCACGGACACGATCGCGAGGACCGCCTCCGAGATCTCGGCGAGGTTCGCGGCGTGCTCCATGGCCGCGTCCGAGTCCCGGTACCGCTCGACGATCACGCACTCGGTCCGGGACTCGTCGAAGTAGGTGTCGTACTGGAGCGTTCCCGGTTCCTTGGTCCGTACGATCTCCATCGCGTCGGTGGACAGGCGTTGGTACTCCTCGAGCTTGCCGTCGTGGATCTTGAATCGTGCGATCCCCATCAGTTCGGTCATGGCTCCGCCTCCTGACGCTTGGCTCCCGATCCACGCACAAGGAAGGCGGCTAGCCGCCCGGTCGGCCGTCGCGGACGACGCGGTAGCGCAGATGCGTGGCGTGCGGGCTTCCGGTCACCTCGACGAGCTCGAGCGTGACGTGCTCGCCGACGACGTCGTCGAACATCCGCGTCCCGGTTCCGAACAGCACGGGCACGAGATGGACCGAGATCACGTCGACGAGACCGGCGCGGAACGACTGCCGCCCCACGTCGGCGCCCATCACGCTGATGTTCCCGTCGCCCGCGGTCTCCCTCCCCCGCTCGAACGCCGTCCCGAGGTCCTCGACGAACGTGTACACGCCGCCTTCGGGGACCTCGTCCGGCACGGAATGCGACAGCACGAACAGCGGGACGCGCGCCGGCCCGGTCGGGCCGTCGGCGCCCCACCACTTGATCGACATGTCGTACGTGCGGCGGCCGCAGATCACCGCGCCGAGCTTGGCGACCTCTCGCTCGATCAGCGCCTTGCCGGCCTCGTCCTGGAACGCCCAGTCGTGGAGTCGCTCCCCGTCGTCGCCGAGGCCCGCCTCCACCCGCATGTTCGCCCCGGCGATGAAGCCGTCGAGGGACATGCTCTTGTCGTAGATCACGTCGCCCATCGGATCGCCTCCTCCGTCCGCTCCTACCCTACGGTCGGATCCACCCTGCTCAGCGTGGACCGGTGGCGGTGAAGTGTGCGATCGACCCGGCCTCCTCGACGTCGACGGTCCCGAAGGATCGGCCGAGGATCTCGCGCAGGCCGTCGGCGGTGTCGCCGAGGTTGTCGAAATCCCCGTGGTGGTTGAAGGCGCGGAGCGCACCGCGGGCCGCCCGCGAGTGTCGCGCTTCGATCCCCAGCACCGTGCTGCCGAAGAGCACGCCGTCCGGTTCGAGCACGGCGGCGATGTTCCGGATCGCAACGGCCTTGTGCTCTTGCGGCCCCCGGAGGCAGTGGAGCACGAAGCTTAGGGCGGCAGAGTCGAACCGGCCCTCGAGCGGGAGCGGCTTCATGACGTCGGCCTCCACGGTGATCGGGTGCAGCGCCGCGAGCCGACGCGACGAACGCGCGAGCACGTTCGGGTTGGGGTCGAGCAGC
The DNA here is from genome assembly GCA_963734275.1 of uncultured Actinomycetes bacterium. Taxonomy (GTDB): domain Bacteria; phylum Actinomycetota; class UBA4738; order UBA4738; family HRBIN12; genus CAVTGO01. The sequence goes on along the minus strand of CAVTGO010000002.1, from coordinate 102,717 downwards.
GTGATCTCGGTGCCCTCAGCCGGCTCGGCCTTCTCGATGAGGTACCCCGTTCCGGGACCGACATCGAGATGCCGCCTCCCCAGTTGTCGCCGGTAGCGCTCAACCGTCGGGTGAGCCGGGGATCTCCAGACCACCGGAGCCATGAAGCCGATCACCCACGGGTCGTAGATCGCGAGCAAGAACCGGGTGTAGCCGGCCTGGCCCTTGTACGAGGGATCGTCACGGTCCATCGTGCCACCTCCGCGGCACACAGTAGGCGCACGAGGGCCGCCGGTCGCACCGGCTGTCCTGTGTCCTCGGAGGGGTGGTAGCTCCCCCGAGCCGCCTCCGCTACCCCCGGTCCTCGAGGTAGCGGAAGGACGGCACCCCATCACATGGATAAGCGACCCGGACGCAGGGTGTGCCGATGCGTAATGATTTCTCGTCAGGTTCCCCGGCGCCACGGATGACGCCGCGACGGCTCCGAACGGGAGGCGACGATGGCCAACGAACCGCCAACGGTGCTCGAAGTGGACGGTCCGCGAGGCGGCGAGTATTACGCCGTCGATCTCAGCGACGGTCGGCGACTGCTTGTGTCCCGAAAGGCGAACGACCAGCGCGTATGGCTCGGTCGGCGGAACGATCCGGAGTCCTACGCGCAGCAGCGCGGCGGAATCGGAACAATCGACAGGCTGCTCGACGACTGGCGAGCGCAGATCGCGCTGGACGCCGGAGTGCGGGATCTACTCGGCGCTTTCGGCTCTCGCATCTAGCCGGAGTGCAGGAGCTTGGCTAAAGGGTGGGATGCATCGATCGAGTGGGCGAACATCCATGAATGACGAACTTACGGTCACGTACTGGGGAGTCCGACCAGCCGAGCGTCGCGGTTAAGGGGCTTCTGTAGACTCGCCGACGTTTGCCGCACCTGGAGACCGCATGCCACGAGTACTGCTCATCGGATGGGATGGCGCCGACTGGCGCATCCTCGACCCCTTGCTCGAGCGGGGTGACCTGCCGAACCTCCAGGCCCTGATCGGCCGGGGGGAGAAGGGGGTCCTGCGCTCGACCGTGCCGACCCACTCGTGGGCGGCGTGGCCCTCGTTCCTAACGGGGGTGGACCCGGCCGACCACGGGGTCTTCGACATCCTCGAGACCGTGCCGGGGACCCACAAGCAGTACCCGGTCACGTACAAGTCGATCAAGGAGCGGACGTTCGTCGAGGACCTCTCGGCGGCCGGCAAGGTCGGGGTATACGCGGACGTGCCTCTCTTGTTCCCCCCGCCCGACATCGACGGGAAGATCGCGGCCGGCGGGGTCCTCCCGAAGGGCCGCCCCTTCACGCAGCCGGTCCGACTGGCAGAGGACCTCGAGAAGGCGGGCGTGCCGTGGCCGATCAACGGCATGTCGTGGACGACCTACCGCAACAAGCCGGACGCGTACCTGGCCGAGGCGCTCGACATCACCGGCAAGCGGATCCGCGCCACCGAGTGGCTGATGGACAACTCGGACTGGGACCTGATGGCCAGCGTCTGGGTGAGCGTCGACCGCACCCAGCACGCGCTCTCCAACTACGTCGCGCCCGATCACCCCGACACCGCGCGCAACGAGAAGACCGCGGTCGGCGCCAAGGTCCGCGACGTCTACAAGCAGCTCGACGACGCGATCGGCTCGTTCGTCTCGCGCACGCGCGAGGACGACATCGTGCTGTTCATCAGCGACCACGGATTCCAGTCGGTCACGCGAACGGTCCAGATGGACCACCTGCTGAAGCGGTTCGGCTTCCTGGAGTTCAGCGCGTCGAACATGGTCTTCGGGCCGATGCAGTGGGGTCCGGTGCGCAAGATCGCGCGCAAGGCGTACGACGTGCTCGGCCTGCACGGGAAGGTCAGCCTGCCGCAGTCGGTCAACTGGTCGAAGACCAAGGCGTTCACGACGATCCGCTCGACGGGCGAGGGCGTCTCGATCAACCTGGCGGGGCGGGAGCCCGCCGGCATCGTGGACCCGGCGGACTTCGAGAAGGTGCGCGACCAGGTGATGGACGCGCTCTCGAGCTTCGTGGACCCGAAGACCGGGCGCAAGCCCGTGAAGGCGATCTTCCGGCGCGAGGAGATCTTCAAGGGCAAGCACGCCGAGACGGCGCCCGACATCCTGATGGAGCCGGCCGAGCAGTACTCGCTCACCCACGCGAAGAGCGCGCTGGAGGACGCCGACTGGATCAGCGGCGACCACCGCATCGAGGGCGTGATCGTGGCGGCCGGGCCCGGCGTGACGGCGTTCGAGCAGCCGCCGATGCTGATCGACATGGCGCCGACGATCCTGGCCGCGCTGAACGCGCCCGCCTCGATCGAGCACACCGGCCGCGTGCTCCACGAGGTCGTGGGCTCGGCGACGGTGACGCGCCGCGAGGAAGCGCCCGCCGTCGTGATCCCCGGCATGCCGACCGGCGACGAGGAGACCACGGTCAGCGACACCGAGGCCGGCGAGATGGAGGAACATCTCCGCGGCCTCGGCTACCTCGAGTAGGTCAGGGCTCGATCCGGATGGAGTCGAGGATGGCCCCCATCTCGGCCACGTCCTTACGGGGCGAGGCAGGCGACCAGTTGGCCTCGATCACCAGACGGGTGCCGTCGACGTCGAGGATCCAGAACTCCTCGGTGCGGCCAGGCTCGCCGTTGTAGCCGTAGAACGCGTCCCCCGGCTCTGTGTCGATGGCCGCGACCCAGCTCTTGAGGGTGCCTCCCACGCATCCGGTGAAGCGGCGGTCGTCCCCCTCTCCCTCGACCGGCAGGTCGGGCACGGTCAGTTCCAGGTACTTCCCGCGGTAGCCGTAGATGGTCACGTCCTTCGGGGGTGACGTCACCCGGAATGGAGCCAGATCGGCCAGCGCGACAGCGATGTCGTCGACGCTCGGTCCGACCGGTGGATCGGCCCACGAATGGTCGCGGCACCCGTGCCGCACCAGGTTCGTCACGGTGGTGATGCTCACCATGACGTGCCCATCATCCGTGGGCTTGGCCGCGCCGATCCACATCGACCACCCCTCGAAGGGAACCTCGTACACCACGCGGAGTGGGGTGGAGGGGTCGAGGTCGGGGTCGATGGAGTAGGTCCCGGGCTCGAGCGGTGCGAAGGGCGCGAGCTCCATGATGTCCTGGATCGTCGGACCGGGAGCCGTCTCGCTCGGCGCCGTGGTCTCCGCGTCGCTCGACGTGGGTGCGGAAGAAGCCGGAGCGTCCGCCGCCTCCGAACCCGACGTGCATGCCCCGAGCGCGAGCACGATGACCAACGCGAGGGAACGTCCGTGGCGAGTCCTCATCGTGCCGCTCCCTTCCATCAGAGACAGTCCCAGCAGAAGAACGCGCCGGGGTGCCTCAGTTCAGGTCGAACTCGAACGAGCGCACGACCGGCATCGCGGCGTCCACCTCGGTGCCGTCGATCTGGATCAGGACGTTCCCGCCGTCCGGCAGATCGAGCAGGATCAGCCGCGAGGTGGCGTACCACTCCCGCAATCCTTGCCCCTCGGCGAGGAAGGCCCCGTCGAGTGGCTCCACCGTCACAAGCCCTTCCATCCCGGGACAACTGCTCTTCGGCCACGTCTCCGCGATCGACACGTCGAGCTGGTATCCCGCGAGCCCGCCGATCTCCACGGGCGACGGCCCACCCGTTGCGATACCCGGATGCTCGCTCACCAAGGTCGCGAGCTCGAGCGCGGACGTGCCGGCCCCGGCGTCGACGGCGTCCGAGCAACCCTCGCGGCGGGCGCGGGCGTCGCGGTGGAGCGTCAGCCCCGCGTGATCGAAGAGGTAGATCCCTGGATCGTCCGGATTCTCCGCCCCGTCCGACCACCCCGGCGTCCACAGGTCGAACGAGCCGCGCGTGTCCCACGGATTGTTCCATCCGGCCGGGACGGTGAAGGTGAGGGCGGGCTCGAAGCGCTGCGACGTGTACGTCCCCTGTTCGAACGGTCCGAAGCACACCCGCGGCGGCGGTCCGTCCTGCGAATCCGCACACGTCGCGTTCGTCGTGCCGTTCGTCTCGCCGGTGACGGTCTCCGGCGGCTCGGTCGGCTGCCCCTGGTCGCCCGGGATGGTCGTCGGCGCGCTCGAACGGATCAGGCCGACGCCTCCCACGGCGACGACGATCGCGCAGGCGATCCCGAGCGCGCCGGCGGCCGCCGTCCTTGCCATCCGACGGTAGCCGCGACGGAGCAGCGGCTCCGGATCCACGGGGGTGGCCGGCACCTCGTCGGCGACGCGCGCGAGCAGGTCTCGGACGTCCGTGTCGTTCATGAGATCACCTCTGGGGTCGTGCGGAGCGCCTCGAGGCCACGGGCGACGAGCGAGCGCACCGTCGCCTGGCGGCAGCCGAGGAGCTCGGCGATCGTGGCGTCCGGAAGGTCCTCGAAGTACCTGAGGACGAGCGCCGTGCGCTGACGGAGCGGGAGCCGGAGGAGCGCCAAGCGGAGCGTGTCGTGGGTGGCGACATCCGGATCGGTGCTCACCTCCTCGGCCCTCGGGGCCTCGCGCTCCAGGTACGCGCGCTCGACATCCCGACGCCGGAAGTGGTTCTTCGACAGGTTCACGATCGTGCGTCGCAGGTACGGCTCGAAGTCGTCCGGGTAGCGGAGGAACCGGAACCGACCCACGAACCGGACGAACGCCTCCTGGACGAGGTCCTCGGCGACGGCCCGGTCACCAGTCAGCAGGTACGCGAGCCGGATGCCGCCGGGCGCCGACCGCACGTACGCGTCGGCGAGCCGGCTGCGGAGACCCGCCTCTCGTTCCACGGCCGATACCACCCCGGTCCGATCGTGCTCCATGTCCTCTTGACACGCGAGCGCGGCGATCTGTGGCAGCCCGGTGGCAACGGCCGGACGCAGAGCTTCGAGCGACGTTCGGGCGTCACCGGGCGCGACCGACCGCGTGGGATCGTCAGCCTCGCCGCGCCATGGACGCCACCCAGCTCATCGTGCCGTGGACCGTAAGCCCGCCGCGAGCCCGCCGAGGCGATCGCGCGGCTCGTGAACGCCGTTGCGGTCGCCGAGATCGCATTCCGTTCGACCGCGGGGAGGGTCTGCGACGGGCTGACCTCTCCGCTTGGCGCGAAGGTGCGCGACGTCTACGCGCAGCTCGACGACGCGATCGGCTCGTTCGTGAGCCGCACGCGCCCCGACGACCTGATCCTGTTCCACGGAGGCCGACGAGATGGAGGAGCACCTCCGCGGTCTCGGCGACCTGGAGTAGCCGCCTGCAGACAGGCATCGGACCTCGGATACGAACACACCGGCTGGTCGAGGTCGCGACCGTTCAGGGCTGGTCCGGCGTCCACGTGCCGTCCGCGAGCCCGGCGAGATGGAGGAGCCTCTCGGCCTCGGCTCCTTCTCGGAGCCGCCTGCATCCCGCCGAGCCCGGTGACCCACGCGACCTGGCCGGAGCACGCAGTGCTACGGGAGCAGGTTCACGAAGAGGTGGAAGCCGTCGGACTGCTCCTCACCCGTCATCTCTCCGCGCACGTTCAGGTACGCACCCGACCCGCCCGTGATCGCGACCGGCGGCAGGCCGTTTCCCGTCGAGACGATCGTGCCCTGCTCGGTGTGCGGACCCGACTTCAACGACAGGATCAACGTGCAGGTCTGGCTCGTGCCCTTCGCGCCGTCGCATTGCAGGAAGGACCGGCCGACCGGGTTCCCATCGACATCCGACAGCGGGACGCGGAAACGGAAGATCGTGCCGCTCGGATCGCCCTCGTTGTCCCTGAGGTCGAACACGCGGCACTCCGTAGCCGGGTCGTCATCGTTGGTGGCGCACCCGCCCGTCACGAGCTCGAGGACCTGGGGCTCGGTGATCCCACCTCCGCCTCCGTACGAGACCCCGACCAGCGCGCCCGACAGCAGGAGCGCGCCTGTGATCAACCCGACGCTCACCTTTCTGGCCATGTGCGGCTCCTCCCTCTCGCCCGCCACCGCGGCGGGATCATGGGCAGTGTCATCCGTGGCCGTTTCAGTTCCATTACGGCCGGTTAACGGCGGATTTCATCGCGGACCTCACTGACGAGCTCGGCGGGATGAAATCGATCTGAAATCGGCCCAAGGCAACCTCATCGCGTGAGGGCGGACGAGCAGGTCGGAGGGGTTCCCTCCGCGAAGGGGCGGAGGTACCGTCGGCCCGTGCGCTTCGGTGTCCTTGGGCCGCTCGAGGTCTCCGATGGGGATGGGCCGGTCCCGCTCGGGGGTCCCAAGCAACGCGTCGTGCTCGCCCACCTCGTGCTGGGCGCGAACCGGATCGTCCCGACCGACCGCCTGATCGACGCCCTCTGGGGCGAGTCCCTCCCCGAGGAGCCGACGGCGACGCTCCGGGTCTACGTCTCTCGCCTGCGCTCGGCGCTCGGCCAGAACGCGATCGAGGGCCGGTCCCCCGGCTACCTCCTGCGCACTGACCCTGACGAGGTGGACGCGTTCAGGTTCGAAGAGCTCTTGCGGGAGGCCCGCCGAGGCACCGTCGATCCGCGGCTGACCGTGAGCATCCTGGACGAGGCGCTCGAGCTCTGGCGGGGCCCGGCGCTCGGCGACCTCGCGACCGAGTCGTCACTCTCCGGTGAGATCACCCGGCTCGAGGAGCTCCACCTAGAGGCGGTCGAGGAGAAGACCTCGGCGCAGCTCGCGCTCGGCCGACACGCCGACGTCGTCGCCGAACTCGAAGCGCTCGCCGCGGCACACCCACTGCGCGAGCGCGTGTGGGAACTCCTGATGCTCGCGCTCTACCGCTCGGGCCGTCAGGCCGACGCGCTCACCGCGTATCAACGGGCTCGCGAGCTGCTGGCCGACGAGCTCGGGATCGACCCGACCGCCGACCTGCAGGGTCTGCAGGAGCAGATCCTTCGCCACGACCCGGCGCTCGACCTCGATGGCCGGCCCCTGCGCGGCTATCGCCTGCTCGAGAAGATCGGCGAGGGGTCCTTCGGGGTGGTCCACCGGGCGATCCAGCCGCACGTGGGCCGCGAGGTTGCCGTGAAGGCGATCGTGCCCGAGCTCGCGAACGACCCCGAGTTCGTCCGTCGCTTCGAGGCGGAGGCGCAGATCATCGCCCGCCTGGAGAGCCCGCACATCGTGCCGCTGTACGACTACTGGCGCGATCCCGACGGCGCCTACCTCGTCATGCGGTACCTGAGCGGTGGGAGCCTGCGCCGCCGTCTGCTGGAGGAGGGATCGCTCACGCCCTCAGACCTCGCGCCGTTGGTCGATCACGTTGCGCAAGCCCTCGCGACCGCGCATCGGCAGGGGATCGTCCACCGCGACGTCAAGCCCGAGAACGTGCTGCTCGATGGGGACGGCAACGCCTACCTCACCGACTTCGGGATCGCCAAGGACGTCTCGAACCCGCAGGCGACCAAGACCGGTCCGCTCGGAACGCCCGTGTACCTGTCCCCCGAGCAGATCCGCGGCGAGCCCGTGTCGCCGCGCACCGACGTCTACGCCCTCGGGGTGCTGATCTACGAGGCACTCACCGGCCGGCAGCCCTTCCCCGAGGGCTCGATCGCCACGCTCCTGCAAAGGAACCTGAACGACCCGCTGCCCTCGGTTCGCGACACCCGCCCCGAGCTGCCCGAGACGCTGGACGAGGTACTCGGGCGTGCCACTGCCAAGGATCCGGAGCTGCGGTTCGCGGAGGTCTCAACGCTCGCCGAGGCGTTCCGCGCGTCGATCGGGCCGAGCCGCGAACGAACGGCCGACGACTCCGACGCCGCGAACCCGTTCAAGGGACTCCGGCCGTTCGTGGAGGCCGACGCCGCCGACTTCTTCGGCCGCGAGGCACTCGTCGAGCGGCTCCTCGCCCGCCTGGGTGAGTACGGCGGCGGGTCCCGGTTCCTGGCCGTCGTCGGCCCTTCGGGCAGCGGCAAGTCCTCGGCCGTGCGCGCGGGCCTCGTGCCGGCGCTCCGCCGGGGCGCGCTGGATGGCTCAGCCGGCTGGTTCTACGTGGAGATGGCTCCCGGAGCTCACCCGCTGGAAGAGTTGGAAGCGGCGCTGCTGCGCGTGGCTGTCCAGGCGCAGGCCTCACTGCTCGAGCTGCTGGAGGGGAGCGAGGACGGGTTGCACCGGGCGGTGCAGGAGGTGCTGCCCCCCGATGCCGAGCTGATGATCGTGCTGGACCAGCTCGAGGAGGTCTTCACGCTCGTCGATGACGAGGCCGAGCGTCGTCGGTTCCTGGACGCGATCCGGCTGGCGGTCTCCGGATCCGATGCGCAGGTACGGATCGTGACCACGCTCCGCGCCGATTTCTACGACCGTCCCCTTGCGTACCGGGGGTTCGCTGAGCTCGTGAGATCACGCACCGAGCCCGTGGTGCCTCTCGTGCCCGAGGAGCTGGAGCGCGCGATCGCGGGACCCGCGGAGAACGTGGGAGTGGCCGTCGAGCCCGCGCTCCTTGCCCAGGTGGTCGCCGACGTCGCGGAGCAGCCCGGTGCTCTGCCGCTCATGCAGTACGCGCTGACAGAGCTGTTCGAGGCCCGCTCTCGTGGGGTGCTCTCGGCCCAGGCTTACCGGGAGATCGGCGGGGTCTCTGGCGCCCTTGCCCGGCGGGCCGAGCAGCTGTTCGAGGCGACGAACGCGGCCGGCAAGCAGGCCGCCGAGCAGTTGTTCCTGCGCCTCGTCGCGCTCGGGGAGGGGTCCGAGGACACCCGACGCCGCGTGAGCCGCTCCGAGCTCGACCGGATGGGGGTGGACGGCCGCGCCCTCGATAGCGTGATCGACGCCTTCGCGCGGCACCGGCTCCTGTCGCTGGACCGCGATCCGGAGACCCGTGAGCCGACCGTCGAGGTGGCCCACGAGGCGCTGCTTCGGGAGTGGGATCGGCTGCGTGGGTGGATCGATGCGGCACGGGACGACCTGCGCACCGAGCGCCGGCTCGCAGCAGCCGTCGCTGAGTGGGGGGCGGCAGGGCGCGACCCGAGTTTCCTGCTCCGCGGCTCGCGCCTGGAACGGTTCGCGACGTGGGCATCGACGACGAACCTCGCGATCGCACAGGTCGAACGGGAGTTCCTGGATGCGAGCCTCCAGCTCGCCGACGCGGAGCGGACTGCCGAGGCCGAGCGTGCTGCGCGCGAGACGCGACTCGAGCGCCGTGCCCACCGGCGGCTCCGGGCGGCCGTCGCCGTGTTCGCCGTGGCCGCGCTGGTCGCCGCGGGACTCACCGTCGTCGCGACCAGACAGAGCGAGCGCGCGGAAGCCGAGGCCCGTGTGGCGAGCTCGAGGGAGCTCGCGGCGGCCTCGATCGCGAACCTCGAGAACGACCAGCAGTTGAGCCTCCTGCTCGCCGTCGAGGCGGTGCAGCGCACTCGCTCGGTCGACGGCTCCGTCCTGCGGGAGGCCGAGGAGGCGCTCCACCGAGCCGTGACGTCGTCGCGGCTCGTTATGTCGATCCCCGGCTCGGGCGAGCCGGACGCCTTCAGTGGGGAGCTCGGCGCCATCGACTTGGGTCCGCGCGGGCTCTTCGTGATGGAAGGCGTCTTCGCTTCCGAGGGCCCTCGCCCGGTCGGGATCGTCGACCTCAGGGACCAGGGATCGGGGGAGATCGTCCGTTCGCTTCCCGGACACGACGGGAGGCTCACGGGGGCCGCCTTCAGCCCCGACGGCTCGTTGCTGGCCACGACCGCCGAGGACGGCTTGCTCAAGGTTTGGGATCTGTCGCGTGACCGCGTGATCAGGACCGTCTCGGGTCCCGGCGGGGCGCGGGGCCCGTCCTTCAGCGCAGACGGGTCGCGGGTCGCCGCGGCATTCAGCACGATCGGCGTCCCTGACGGATCGGTACGCGTCGTGGACCTGAACACGGACCAGGTCGTGACGTTCCCCGCACCGCCGTACGTGAACGACGTCGCGATCAGCCCGAACGGGAGGTGGATCGTCGCCGTCAGTGGCTGGGCCGGCGAAGACCTCCACCTGATCGACGTCGACACCGCGGAAGTCCGTGCGATCGAGGATCCGTCCGGCTTGGGCCTCATGTCCGTCGCATGGAGCCCGGACGGCCGGCGCATCGCCGCGGGCGGTTTCGGGGATGCGGTGGTGTTGCGAGCGAACGGACGACTCGAGTTCCTGCTCCGGGGGCATAGCGCCGCCGCCCCCCTGGTCGATTGGAGCCCCGATGCGACCCGCCTGCTCACGGGAAGCGCGGATGGAACAGCGAGGATCTGGGAGATCACCGCGCAGGGTGCGACCGATGTGCAGATCCTCTCGGCGCGGGCGGGATCGATGACCGGCATCGCCTTTTCGCCCGACGGTACCCAGGTGATGACCCGCTCGGAGACGAGGGTCATGGACGTCTGGGACGTGGGCCCGACGGGCGACGCCGAGGTCGCGAACGTGCCCGGCGCAGCGGAGATCGTGAGCTTCCTGTCGGACGGACGTCACGTGACGACCAGCGGTCAGGACGGCTCGTTGCTCAGTCTCAATCTCGTGACCGGAGCGGAGGCGCGCCGTCCGATCGGATGGTTCGATCTTCCCCAGGGGCCGTACTCAGGCTACGACGTCAGCCCGGACGGGAGATCCATCGCCGTCATCGAACGGGGCGCTGACATCCCTGAGGGGAGCCTGACCATCCGGGACGTCGAAACCGGCGCCGAGCTCTTCGCGAGCGGACCGCCGCTCGACTTCGGATGGAGCCCCGATGGCCGTTTCGCCGCCTCGGTCGTCCCCCGGGCGATCACGGTCGTGGACAGCGCTGGGCGACAGGTCGGCCATCTCGAGGGTTCGTTCACCGAGTCCATCTCGCTCGGCCCCGGAGACCTGATCGCCGTCGCACTCTCGGAGGAAGTCGGCCAGGTCGCTCAGATCTGGGATTGGGCGCGCGGCGAGATCATCGCGGATCTGCCAACTCCATCCGGCTTCGAGGTCATGAGGTTCGATACTGGTGGGAGCCGGATCGCGATCGGGACGGCCGACACCACGATCTGGGATGTGCGGACCGGACGCCTCCTTCGGACCTTGCCATCGAGCCAGGCCGTGCCCAATGACCTCGCGTTCAGCGCGGACGGCTCCCGACTCGCCGAGGCGGATTCTGATGGGACCATTCGGGTGTTCGACGCGAGCTCGGGCGAGCAATTGCTGGTCCTTCGAGGGCAGGACACCGTCGACCAAGTGGCCTTCAGTCCGGACGGCTCGATGCTCGCGACCCAAGGCGACGGCGTCGTGCGGATCTGGGCGCTCGATATCGACGACCTGCTCGAGATCGCCCGCGGCGAAGTCATGCGCGCGCTCACCGACGAAGAGTGCGACCAGTACCTGCACGTCGACGCGTGCCCCTCGGACCTCGAGGAGCCGCTCGGGTAGCATCCGCCGGATGGACGTCCGAGAGCCGCTCGACGCCGAAGAGCTCGCTCGGGAGAACCAGAGCCTGCGCGAGCAACGACAGGCGGTGGATGAGGTTCTGCGTGCGGTCGCGCGTTCGGAAGGGTTGCAGCCCGTGCTCGATGCCATCATCGGGGCGGCCACCCGCCTGTGTCATGGGGAGCACGGCCAGCTCTATCTGGCGGACGGCGACGTCTTCGTGATCGTTTCGGCGGTCGCCGACCCCTCCGAGGGCTACGACTGGGCAGTGGAGCATCCCCACCGGCGTGACCGGACGACCGTCGTCGGACGGACGGCGCTGGCCGGGGAGGTGGTGCAGATCCCCGACGTCCTGGACGACCCGGAGTACTCGTTCGGGGCGCAGGCGATCATCGGCTACCGGGCGTTGCTCGGCGTTCCGGTCGTCCTGGAGGAGGAATTGATCGGGGTCGTCAGCGTCGGTCGGAACGTACCGGGGCCGTACGCCGACCGGGAGATCGAGCTCGTCAGGACCTTCGCCGACCAGGCCGCCATCGCGATCGCCAACGCTCGGCTGCTCGACACCGTGGAGCGGCAGCGGACGGAGCTGTCCCGCTTCCTGTCGCCGCAGGTCGCCGCGCTCATCTCCTCGGCCGAGGGTGAGCTGCTCCTCGCGGGCCACCGCGCCTACATCACGTGCCTGTTCGCCGATCTCCGGGGGTTCACCTCCTTCGCCGAGACGGCCGCGCCGGAGGAGCTGTTCGAGGTGCTCCGTCCGTACCACGAGACGATCGGCGAGCTGATACCCGCCTACGGGGGGACGCTCGAGCACTTCGCCGGCGACGGGATCCTCGTGTTCTTCAACGATCCCGTCGCGATCGAGGACCACGAGCTCGCGGCGATCCGGCTCGCGCTCGCCGCGCAGGAGCGGTTCGAGGAGCTGGCGCGCGCCTGGCGCAAACGTGGGACCGAGCTCGGGCTCGGGATCGGTATGGAGGCGGGGTACGCGACGCTCGGCAGGATCGGGTTCGAGGGTCGGTACGACTACGCGGCGCTCGGGCCCGTGACGAACCTCGCGTCCCGACTCAGCACGCACGCCGACGGGGGTCAGATCCTGATCGGTCCCAGGGTTTTCGCTGCGGTGGAGGAAGCCGTCGAGATGGTTGCCGTCGGCGATCTCGAGCTGAAGGGGTTCGCTCGCCCCATCCCAACGTACGAGGTCCGAGGGCTCCGGTCCGGGCTCGCGTAAGCGTCACCGAAGGGTTCGCACGCGGGTCACCCACACGACGAGCAGCTCGCGCTAGTGGAGCCCCCGCAGTTCGGGCACCCCGCTACCGTCGAATCGCCTTCCCAGTCACGGCGGAGGCAGGTCTTTAGGGTCATGGCGCCTGCGAACGCCTCGGCTCACCCTGCAAGGTCTGCCACGTACTCCTGGGTGCGCTGCCCCCAGAGACGGATCGACTCCTCGGTGAGCTGCACGCCGGTCAGGCTCTCGTCCGTGTACATCACCGCGGCGTCCTTAGGGTGGGTGGTGGACACCCACTCGGCGAAGGGCTCCCAGACCTGAGGCGAGAACTCCTCGATCTCCCAGCCCTGCGAAACTTCGACGATCTCTCCGTCACGAACGACGAGATCGAAGGCGCCGCCGGAGAACGGTCCCTTGCCGATCTCGCCGGACCTGAGGGCGTGGAAATCGAACGGGCAACGAACACTGGTGCCGGAGGCCGAGTCACCTACTTCCTCACAGGGCTCGAGGGTCTGCTCGTAGCCCGTGGCCTCCAGGTACGAGATCAGGAGTCGAGGATCATCCGCCGCGCCCATCGACGCGATGACCGCGTCGTCGGCCAGGTAGGTCATCGCCTGGCTCACGTCGAAGGCGCCGAACGCCTCGAGGAACCCCGTGGCGACCTCCATAGCGGTCGTATCCACCGGAGCCACGCTGGGCTCGTCGGCGGGCGGAGGCGCGTCCTGGTCATCTCCTAGTCCGGACGAGCAAGCGACCGCCGCCAAGCCGAGCGCCGCCGCCGCGGCGAGCACACCGAACCTCGTGGTGACGTTCCTCGAGCGCCGGTGCCGTTGCTTCTCGTGCCGGGCGTCTAGGTCCGGCTCGATCTGCTTGGTCGTCATCTCGCAAACTCCTTCCTCGCGGGCGCTCACGCGGTCGGCGAGTCGTCCACGAACTCGTGGGGCAGGACCGCGCCGAGCCCGACGTCCACCGTCTCGTACCTCCGATCTGGCGGCGAGAAGCTGTACTCGGGCCCCTCCTCACTCAGGATCGACGACCCGGCATCCTCGAGGATCTCGGCGAGCCCGCGGGCCTCCTCAGTCGTCACGACGGAGCACCAGAAGGGGTGCGAATCACGGAAGCCGTTCGGATAGCTCTGCGTCAGGTCCAGCGTGCGAAGCAGATCTCCGACCGGGGCCGGGAGCAGGTCCAAGATTTGGGGCCGTCCGAGCGGTTCGTCCTGCCCCATGTAGCAGACCGAGTACCTCGAGGGCACGTACGCCCTGAACTCCGGGTCCGCCCATGCGCTCGCCGGCAGCCACGAGGTCAGATCCTCGAGCCGCGCGTCGAGCCGCTCGAGGGCGCGCACCTGCTCCGGTGTCGGGGTCGTCGCCATGGGCTCGTCGCCAGCATCGAAGCCCACGTCGCCCCAGGCGAGGTGGACGACCCGGTCGCCGTCGCGGACCTCGATCCCGCCGTAATGAAGGCCGTCGGCGCCAACGAGCTCGCGATCGTGGTCGAAGAGCCCGGTCGCGAGGGCCTCGGCGAGGACGAGCTCGACGCCCTCGGGCGTGAGGCGCTGCTCGATGAGGCCGGTCGAGGACGCGTTCGAACCCCCGGGGCCATCGCCGAGCCGCTGCCAGATCACCCGCCCGTCTGCGTACATGTGGAGAGAGAACCTCCCGGCGTCCCCTGCGGTGTGCCCGAATCCGATGCCCAGGACGAGCTCTCCGACCTCGGGGGTGCTCGGCGTCGCTCCCTCGGGGGGGAAGCCGAGCAAGCCCACGCCGGTGGGGTGGGGGGGTGGCCCCGTCGGTCCCGTCGATCCGCTGCCGCCCGGCGTCAGGGTGCGGTCGATCGGCCCACCGGTGGTCACGATCCAGACCGCCGCCGCGAAGACCGCGATCCCAACGACGCCCGCCGCGATGCGCTGGCTCCGACGCTTGCGCTCGCGTCGGCGCAGCATGCGCTCGAACCCATCGGGCGGTGAGGACGCGCCTCCGACACCACGCTCCAGCAACGTTCGCAGTTCACTCATCACGGTCTCCTAGAAGGTCGCGGAGCGACGCACGTCCGCGGTGGAGGCGCCCCCGGACGGACGACGCGTCGATCCCCAGCACCCGGCCGGCCTCCTCGGATCCGAGGCCGAGCCACTCGACGAGGATCAGCGCCTCCCGTTGGCCGCGGGGGAGTTGTCCGAGCGCCCGTCGGACGTCATGGCTGGCCGACACCGGTCCGCTGAGGTCCTCGGCCGGAACCGCGGCGAAGACCCGGCGAGCCCGGACCACGAGCGATCGCAGGCGGCTGCGATGTAGGTTCAGGGCCGTCCGATAGACGTAGCCGTCGGGTGAGTCCATGGCGCAGACACGGTCCCATCGCTCGTATGCGCGCAGGAGCGCCTCTTGGGCCAGGTCGTCCGCCTCGTATCGGTCGCCGGTCAGCAGGTAGAGCGCCTGGAAGAGCCGCTCGTGCTGGGCGAGGAAGAACTCCTCGAACGCCGAGGCCTCGGCGACCTCGGGCACGGCGCTCACGCTCGTCGGCTCGATCATCACGCTCCATGAACGCGCCGGGCCGGCCCCGCGTTCGGTTCTAGTTACTCTTGCGCGCCCAGGAGCATGGACCGAGACCTCGACGCGTTACTGGACCCAGAGGCGGCTGAGCAGGATCCCCCACTGGGGGTGGGCCTGGACGTTCTCCGTACGAGCGGAGACGGCCTGCGTCACGACGAGGTTGGCGAGCGGTGCCCACACCGCGTCCTCGACGAGCTGGTGATCGATCTCGATCCAGGTGGTGTTTGCAGCGGCGGGATCGGTCGCCTGGAGCCGTAGCGCCTCGTCGATCGCCGCATCGATGCTCTCGTCGCACAGGCGCGCGGCGTTGGCGCCCTCGCCGCAGCGGAACTGGGGTGGGATGAAGTCTCCCGCGCCCGGGTACCCCGCCAGCCATCCGAACAGGAACGCCTGCGCTTCTCCCCCGTAGACCGCGCCGGCGTACTCGTCGATGCTGTGGACGACCTTCAGGTCCGCGCGCAGGCCGAGCTCATTCATGACCTCGACGACGTACCGCATCGCCTCGACACCACCGGGGAGGTCGGCGTCGCTCACCCAGACGGTAACCCGTTCCCCGACGGCCCCCGCGTCGTCGATCAGGGCACGGGCCTGGTCGAGATCCGGGGCCGACCACACGCCGCTGTCAGGCCCGAGGGTGTAGGGACAGAAGGGTTCGTAGCCCTGGATGTTGGGCGGGAGGACCTGGCACGTCGGGCGATAGGTCGCCGGGCCCCCGAGCAGCTCGACGATGTGGTCGCGGTCGATCGCATAGTTGACCGCCTGCCGCACCCGCGCGTCGTCGAATGGTGGCCGGTGGAGGTCGAACCCGACGTAGAACGTGGCCGGGAACGGCGACGTCACCACCTGGTCCGGGTGGGCCGTCCGGAGCGACGCCAGGTCCTCGGGAGCCGGTTGGTCGGTGATCAGGTCGAGCTCGCCGGCGACGAGCCGGTCGAAGGCCCCGGCGGGTTTCTCGTCGAATCGCCAGGAGATCGCATCGACGAACCCGGCGGGCTGGGCGGCGCCGGACCACTCGCGGAACTCCGGGTTGCGCACCAGCTCGAAGCCGTCGTCGCCGGCCTCGGAGATCATGTAGGGCCCCGTCGCCGGCAGGGGGGTCAGGCCCTGGTCCTCGAGTGGGGTCGCGGCGGGGACTGGGAACGCCGGCGGCAGCGCGAGCTTGAACGGCAGATCGGGATCCGGGCTCGCGAGGATGAACGTGACCGCGTCGTCGTCGACGACGATCGAGGCCGACAGGTCGCAGGTGGATGCGTCCTCGCCGCAGGCGGCCGCGCCGTCGATCGCGCCGTAGAGGTACGACCAATCGGAACCCAGGAGGGTCCGCTCCAGGGCGTGCCGGAAGTCCTCGGCCCGAACGGGATCGCCCGTCGAGTAGCGGATGCCGTCGCGCAGCGGGAACCGGTACGTCAGCCCGTCGGCGGAGACCTGGGGGAGCGCCGACGCGAGGTCAGGGACGAGCCTTGCGCCGTCCGGGCCTCCCACCTTCCGGTAGGCGAGCAGCCCGTCGTTGGTGACCGACAGGACCTGCCAGCCGATGGAGTCGTTCACGTACGTGGGATCCCACGTGAGCGGCGCGTCGGACTCGGGTGAGGAGACGGTCAGCGTTCCGCCGCGGTGCTCGCGGGCCGACGCTCCGACGGCCAACCACAGACCGTCGCCATCGATCGCCACGGACGCCGCCGCCCCGCCGACCGGCGTCGTCCGCTCGACGGTGTTCGTGCCGGGGTCGATCGCGGTGATCGAGTCGTCGAACTCGTTCGCGACCCACAGCGAGCCTTCCGACGCCCCGAGTCCGTTCGGGCCTTCCCCGACCTCGACCGTGGCCTGTACGCGCCCGGTGGATGGCTCCAGGCGGGACACCGTGCCGTCGATGTGGTTGGCGACCCAGATCGAGTCGTAAGCGGGCAGCACCGCCGTCGGTCCGGTGCCCACGGTCTGCGTGAGCGTCACGACCAGGCTCGAAGGGTCGACTCGCGCGACCCCGGCCGGGGCGACCGAGACCCAGACGCCATCCGGTGTGAACGCGACGCCGGACGCTTGGCCGGCGAGCGCCACGGCCACGGTCTCCTCGGTCGCCGGATCCACGCGAAGGAGCTGAGCGCCGATCGTGTCGGCGACCCAGAGCGCGCCGTCGCCGACCGCGATCCCCGACGGACCGGAGCCGGCGTCGAGCGTCTGGCTCACCTCGTTGGTCGCGGCGTTGATCCGGCTGACCGTGCCGTCGCCGGCGTTGGTCACCCACACCGAGTCCTCGTCGACCGCCACCCCCGCCGGCGAGGCACCGACCCGGATCGTGTCGATGATCGCTCCATCCTCGAGGCTCAAGCGGGCGACGACACCGCGGTCCGGCTGCACGACCCACAGGCTCCCCAACCCGATCGCGCTCGCGCCCGGGCGCTGGCCGAGCGCCGTGACGAAGTCGAGGCTCCCGTCCTCCGCGTTCATGCGCGCGATCGAGTTCGTCCCGATCGTCACGGCGCTGTCGTCCGATCCGAGCAGCGGGATCGAGATCGCGGTCAGCGCCAGGACCACGACGACGACGCCGACGAGCGCCCATCGGCGGGAGCCCTTCTTCGCGGCGGGAGGAGGAGGCGCGAAGGGGCGCAGTCGCTCGACGTGATCGTCGCCCTCGGGCACGACTCGGACCACGCCGACGGGGTCCGAGATACCCTTGAACGTCAGCGAGCCTCGGTCCTCGTACCGGACGCTGTCGAGGCGGCGAGCCAGATGCGTGACCTCTCGGGAGGCGAGAATCTCGCCGGCCCGGGCCTGGCCGCACAGGCGGGCTGCGAGGTTCAGCGCGCCGCCGCGGTATCCGCCCTGGACGGAGACGGCCTCGCCGGCGTCCAGTCCGATCCCGACGGTGAGCGGCAGCTCGGGCTGCTCGAGCGTCTCCTCGACGAACCGCTGCTGGAGGTCGAGGGCGGCGCGGATCGCCTCGCGGGTCGAGGCGAACACGCAGAGCGCCTCGTCGCCCCGGAGCTCGAGCAGCGTGCCCCCTCGCGCCTCGACCACGTCGCGAGAGATGTCGGCGAACTTCGCGGCGAGCTTGGCCGCCGCCTCGTCCCCGCGCTCCTGCGTGAAGAGCGTGTACCCACGGACGTCGGCGATCAGGAACGTCCGGATCTGGGCCCCTGTCGAGCCCTCGTCGGCGTGCGTGCTCTCGGGCTCGTCGGGACCGACCACCTGCGGATTATCCCGCACCCGTCCGCTTGGGAAGGAGATCCGGCGCACGCAGGTCAGCGGTGGGGACGTTCGAGGCCGAAGCGCGTACGAGAGGATCGTTCACACGGTGATGACGATCTTGCCTCGAACGTCTCCCGACTCCAGGTAGCGGATGGCCTCCGGAACCTCGCTCAGCGGGAACGTCCGGTCGATAGCCGGCGTGAGCTCCCCGGACTCGATGAGCTCCTTCAGGACGACCAAAGGCGCCCCGGTCCCCTTCTCGATGCGCGGGTTCATCTGCTGGTTGACGAACGGGTTCAGGAGGGCAAGCCGGATGAAGCGACCGATGCCCCCGATCCAGCGTGCCCGCGAACCTCCGAGGTCGTGCCCGATGTACACGTACGTCCCCTCGCGCGTGAGCGCGCGCCGGAGGTCCGAGAACGAGCGGGTTCCCGGGATGTCGACGATCACGTCGTAGCGCTCACCGCTCCTGGTGAAGTCCTCCTGGGTGTAGTCGGTGACCCGGTCCGCGCCGATCGACCGGATCAGGTCCAGCTTGCTCGTGCTGTCGACGCCGGTCACCTCCGCTCCGTCCGCCTTGGCGAGCTGCACGGCGAAGGTGCCCACACCCCCGCCGGCGCCGTTGATCAGGACCTTGTGTCCCGGCCGGACGTGACCCTGATGGCGCACGGCCTGCAGGGCGATCAGGGCGGAGGTGGGCACGGCCGCGGACTGCTCGAACGTGAGGTTGGCCGGTTTCAGCTCGAGCTTGGCCTCGGGAGCCGTCGCGTACTCGGCGAAGGCGCCTCCGTTCTTCCACTGGATGCCCCGGATGATCTCGCCGAAGACGTCGTCACCCGGCCGGAACCGCGTCACCTTCGCGCCGACCGACTCGACGCGTCCCGCCATGTCGATCCCGGGAACGGGGTTCTTCGGCTTGCGCACCCCGGCTCCCATGATGCGGAGGACGTACGGCACGCCGTGGATGACGTGCCAGACATCGGGATGCACGGAGGCCGCGTGCACGCGCACCAGCACCTCGTCGTGCCCGGCCACCGGCTCGTCGATCTCTTGGAGCTCGAGAGCATCGGGTGAGCCGTACCGGTCTTGGACGACCGCCCTCATCCCGTGCTCCTACGTCAGCCGGCCGCGCGGATCTGCTGCCACACGCCAGACAGGACCTCGCGGACCAGGTCGAGCTCGCGGGCCATCGCCTCGAGCTGCGCCTGCCCTTCGTCCAGCGCGCCGTGTGTCGCCGCCGCCTCGAGCGATCGGCTGCGGTCCGCGAGTCCGTGGGCGCCGAACGTCGCCGCGTTCGATTTGAGCGTGTGGGCCGCGCGCCGGACCTCGCCGGCATCGCCCGCCTCCAGGCCTCGGCGCGCCGCCGCCACGAGGTCGGGCGAGTCGGCGACGAAGCCCTCGATCAGTTCCGCTACGAAGGCTTCGTCGCCCCCCATGCTTTCGGCGAGTCGAGCCAGGACGGTGGGGTCCACGACGGGCGGTGCGTCATCCGCCGCGGCGGAAACGGGCCGTGCGGCGCCGGCGTGGCTCGGGGTCCGCTTGATGGCGGCGACCAGGTCCGCCGTGCGGATCGGCTTGGCCACGTAGTCGTCCATGCCGGCGGCCAGGAACCCCTCCCGGTCGCCGTGCATCGCCTCGGCCGTCATCGCGACGATCCTGGGGCGCTGCCCGTCGGGCCAGCGCTCGAGGATGCGCGCCGTGGCCTCGACGCCGTCCATCTCCGGCATCTGCACGTCCATCAGGACGAGGTCGTAGGTCTGGCGTTCGAGGGCCTCCAGCGCCTCGATGCCGTTGCCGGCCACGTCGGCCCGGTATCCCATCTTCTCCAGCAACCGGAGCGCGAGCCGCTGGTTCACGACGTTGTCCTCGGTCAACAGGATGCGGAGCGGATGCCGGGCGGCGAGCTCGATGTCCAGGGCCGTGTCGGGGATCTCTCGCGTCCGCTTCGTCGCTCCGGACGTCGAGCACGGTCGCGACGGCGCCGTGCAGGATCGAGGCCCTGATCGGCTTCACGATCACGGCGGCGATGCCGGCATCGTCCCAGCGGGGATCCTGCATCACGTCGTGGCGAGGGATCGACGACGCGAGGATCGTCGGCAGCGACGAGACCCGCTCGTGCATACGCGCAGCGAGCTGAAGTCCGTCCATCCCCGGCATCAGCATGTCGATGACGGCGAGGTCGAATCCGTCGCCGATCACGCCGAGCGCCTCCTCGCCGCTCCCCGCGGTGACGCTTCGATCCCCCAGGCACTGAGGAGCGCCGTCATCAGCAACAGGTTCGTGGCGTTGTCGTCGACGACGAGGGCGCGACGGCCGGCGAACGAGCCGTCCCGGCGGAGCGCGGTCGGCGTCATGTCGGTCGCCCCCGCCTCGAACGTCACGTGGAACGTGCTCCCTTCGCCGGGGACCCCACTGCTCTCGGCCGTGACGGTGCCACCCATCAGCTCGGCGAGCCGGCGGCTGATCGCGAGCCCCAGGCCGGTCCCGCCGTACCGGCGACTCGTCGAGGCGTCGACCTGGGTGAACGACTCGAACAGCGGCTCGATGCGCTCGGGCGGGATACCGATGCCCGTGTCCCGGACGGTGACGAGGTACGCGATGCGGCCGGGCTCCTCGGCCTCCGCGGACGAGACGTGGACGACGATCTCGCCCGCCTCCGTGAACTTCACCGCGTTGTTGAGCAGGTTCAGCAGAATCTGCCGCAGCCGGCTCCCGTCGCTGACGGCCGTCTCCGGAGTCCCCGGCTCGATCCCGTACGTGACCTCGAGGCCCTTACGCTGGGCGACCGGCCCGATCAGGTCGACCACGGACTCGATGCACCCGCGCACGTCGAACGGCGCGAGCTCCAGGTCCATGCGCCCCGCCTCGATCTTGGAGAAGTCCAGGATGTCATTGATGATCGACAGGAGCGCCTCGCCGCTGCGCGAGATCGTCGAGGTGTACTCGTGCTGCTCGGCGTCGAGCGACGTCTCCGACAGCAGGCCGCTCATGCCGATGATCGCGTTCATCGGGGTTCGGATCTCGTGGCTCATCGTCGCGAGGAACGCGCTCTTCGAGGCGTTCGCCTCGTCGGCGACGCGCTGCGCCTCCTTCGCCTCCCCGAACAGGCGCGCGTTCTCGATCGCGATCGCCGCCTGGAGCGACAGGCCGACGAGGAAGTCCAGGTCCTGGTCGGTGAACGGGTTCACGGCGCGCGTCGTACGCCACACCGCCATCACGCCGATCACGCGCCCGCGTGCGACGAGCGGTGCGGCCATCAGGCGCTCCAGCTGCTCGTACTCGGCGCCGGGGATCTGGACCGCTCGCGGGTCGCCCCGAACGTCGTTCACGACCTCCGCGGCGCCGCGGAGCGCGAGGTCGCCGACGATGCCCTCGCCCGGCACGATCGAGTCGCTCATCAGGGCCTCGCCGAACTCTCCGAGCGCGACCACCGGCACGAAGCGATCTTCCCGCTCGAGGAAGACCGCGCTCGAGTCCGCCTCGAGGAGCTCGCCGGCGCGCTCCCCGATCTTCCGCAGGATCGGTTCGAGGTCCAGGAGCGCGCCGATCTCGCGTCCGAGCTCTGCCAGCGCCGCCATCTCGCTCGCGCGCCGCTGGGTCTCGTGGTACAGCCGCGCGTTCTGGATCGCGACGCCGACGTTCGTCGCGATCGTCGCGAGCAGCCGAGCATCCGACTCGCCGAACCGGCCGGCCTGCTGCATGCTCTGTACGCTGATCGACGCCGATCCCGTCGCTCCCCGCGACGATCGGCACGCCGAGGTAGGACTTCGCGGGCGTGCCCACCGGCGCGACCCCGACCTGTTCGAACGCGCTCGCTCGGTTGAGCAGGAGCGGCTCGCGGGTCTGGAGGATCTTGGTCGTGAGCCCCTCGCCGTAGCGGAGCGGCGGGTTTTCCCGCCGCTCGCCGTTCTCGCTGTAGTAGCGGAACTCGATCAGGTCGGTCGCGCGGTCGTGGAGCGCCACGTACACCAGGTCGGCCGTGAACACCTCGCGGAGCTGATCGCCCAGGCGCTCGATCAGCGCGTCGAGGTCCAGCTGTTCGGCGATCGCCTGGCCCACGTTGTTCACGATCGCGAGCTCGGACGCTCGCCGGCCGGTTTCCTCGAACAGCCGCGCGTTCTCCAACGCAACGCTCAAGCTGCCGGCCAGGGTGGCGAGGAGCCGGACGTCTGCCTCGCTGAACGCGTGCTCGCGATCGAGGTTCTGGAGCGAGATGACGCCGGTGGCCTGGCCGCCGACGATCAGCGGGACGAACACCTCGCACATCGGCGGCTCGCCCTGGAGCACGAGCGGTTGCCCGACGTCGGCCGACCGCTCGGCCAGGTCCTCGTTGACAACCACGGGCGCCCGCGTCTCGAGCGCTTGCCGGCGGAACCCGATGACCTCGATGGGCTCGTCGGGGAAGCGGACCCCGCGCTCGATCGCGTACGGGAAGTGGATGAGCCCGGCCTCGCGGTCGAGCACGCCGATGTCGACGACCTGCGCGTCGAAGATCTCCTGGATCCGGTCGCCGACGAGGTCGTACATCGCCTGCATGTCGAGCTTCTCGGCGAGCCCGCGCTGGACGTCGTTGATCAGTGCGAGCTCGGCGTTGCGCTGCCGCGTCTCCTCGAACAGCCGGGCGTTCTCCAGCGCGACGCTGAGACTGCTCGCGAGGGTCATCAGCAGCCGAACGTCGGCATCGCTGAATGCGTGTTCGCGATCCAGGTTGTGCAATGACATGACGCCGGTCCCGCGGTTCCCGACGAGGAGCGGAACGAAGAGCGACGACTTCGAGGGTTCGCCCGCGATCGCGATCGGATTCCCGGCCTCGATGCACCGCCGTTCCATCTCCTCGTTGACGACGACGGGTTGACGAGTCTCGAGTGCGATCTTCCGGAACCCCATCATCTCGATCGGGTGGTCGATCAACCGAACACCGCGCTCGAGCGAGTACGGGAACCAGATCTGGTTGGCGTCCGGATCCACCACGCCGATGTCGACCGTCTGCGCGTCGAAGATCCGTTGGATGCGCTCGCCCACGAGGTCGTACATGGATTGCATGTCGAGGTTCTCGGCGAGCCCCCGTTGGACGTCGTTGATCAGGGCGAGCTCGGCGTTGCGCTGCCGCGTCTCCTCGAACAGCCGGGCGTTCTCGAGCGCGACGCTCAGGCTGCCGGCGAGCGTCGTCAGGAGCCGGACGTCCGCGTCGCTGAACGCGTGCTCCCGGTCGAGGTTCTGGAGGGAGATCACCCCGGTGGCTCTGCCACCGACGACGAGTGGCACGAAGACCGACGACCGAGCCGGCTCGCCCTGGATGGCCCCGGGCTGCCCAAACTCGATGAGCCGCTCGGTCACGCGGTCGTTCACGACCAGCGGTTCCTGCGTCTCCAGCGCGTGACGACGGAAGCCGATGACCTCTATCGGTTCGTCGGGGAAACGCTCCCCGCGTTCGATCGTGTACGGGAAGTGGATGAGGCCGGCCTCGTCGTCGATGATGCCGATGTCCACCACCTGCGCGTCGAAGATCTCCTGCAGCCGGTCGCCGACGAGGTCGTACATGGCTTGCATGTCGAGGTTCTCGGCGAGCCCCCGCTGGACGTCGTTGATCAGCGCGAGCTCGGCGTTGCGCTGGCGTGTCTCGTCGATCAGGCGGGTGCGCTCGAGCGCGGCCGCGATGTGTCGCCCGACGAACACCAGGAGGTCCTTGTCGGCCTCGGTGTGGCGATGCTCCTCCCGGTAGCTCTGGACGACGACCGCGCCGATCGTCCGGTCCTCCGACCGCAGGGGGGCGCCGAGCCAGGTGACCGCCTCCTTGCCGACCTTGGCGATCGCGCCCTCGGCGATGAGCCGTTCCCAGTCGGCCGTCGTGTTGAGCATCGGAGCTCCTGTGCGCAACATGTACGCGGTGATGCCGGTCGCCTGGCCGGTCCCCATCGGTTCCCAGACGTTGGGGTCCGGCCAATCCTCGTCGACCTCGTCCACGAAGAAGGGCCAGTTGATCGCCTGGCGCTCCTCGTCGTACAGGACGATGTAGAAGTTCTCGGCGTACATCAGCTCGCCGACGATCGCGTGGATCTTGCGGTAGAAGTCCTGCATGTCCTCGGCGATGCTCGCCGTCTCGGTGATGCGGTAGAGGGCGGCCTGGACGAGCTCGGCGCGGTCGCGCTCGGCCTCCGCGGCCTCGAGCTGGGCGACGCGCTCGCGGAGCGCCGGGATGTCGTCGTCGGTCACGTGACCTGGCCCTCGGGCGTGGTCCAGAGCTTGATCCGCGACTGCTTGCCGCGCATCTCGAACTCGTCCACGAAGACCAGGTCCTCGGTCGCGGCCGTCATGTTCGTGCGGGTCTGGTCGGCGATGAGGACCGCGTGGCCGGTCTGCTTCGTGAGCTGCTCGATCCGCGCGGCGGTGTTCACGGTGTCGCCGATCACCGCGTAATCGATGCGGCGCTCCGAGCCCAGCGTGCCCGACATGACCCGCCCCGAGTTGAGGCCGATCCCCATGCGGAAGCCGTCGGCGATGCCCTCGGCCTCCAGCCACCCGTTGAAGTCCGCGAGTCGGGTCGTGGTCATCTCGCGGGCGGCGGCCACCGCGCGGTCGGCGTGGTCCACGCCCTCGATCGGCGCGCCGAACACCGCCATCAACCCGTCGCCGAGGTAGTCGACGACCGTGCCGCCGTGGTCCAGGACCGCGCCTCCCATCGTCTCCTGGTAGCGGCCGAGCACGCCGATCACCCGCTCCACCGGCTGGGACTCGGCGAACGTGGTGAAGCCGCGCAGGTCGACGAACATCACGGTCGCCCACAGCCGCACCGCACGGATCGCCGCCACGCCGTCGCTCCGCGCGAGCATCTCCGCCGCGATCGGCTCCGGCAGGAACCGCGTGAACACGTTCCGCATGCGCTCCTGCTCCAGCTCGCGCAGGCGCGTACGGTTCAGCCCGGCCTCGACCCGGGCGCGGAGGATCACCGGGTCGAACGGCTTGGGCAGGAGGTCCTCGGCGCCGGCCTCGATACAGCGGACGATCGCCTCGGTGTCCTCGATGCCCGAGATCATGATCACGGGGATGTCGCGGAGGCCGGCGTCCGCCTTGAGCCGCTCGAGCACCTCGATCCCGTCGAGGCCGGGCATCTCGACGTCGAGCAGGACCACGTCGGGTCGCTCGGCACCGATCGCGTCGAACGCGGCGAAGCCGTTGTCGACCGCGGATGTCCGATGCCCGTCGTTCGAAAGGCTCTTCTCAAGGAGGGCCCGGTTCAGCGGATCGTCGTCCACGATGAGGATGTGTCCGAACCGATCCGGCATCGGGCCTCCTGCCTCGAGTGCCTCGATGGGTCCCGCAGGTGCGCGGGGAGCGGTCTCCGAGCGCCGAAAAGAGTCTGTCAGAAGGTGGGCGGAGCGGGCAACACGCGATGGTTGAGCGGCTGACTTCGCTCCTCAGGCGCTGATACCGATCCCCGGTCAGGCCGCAACAAGGATGTCAGTGGCTGGTGCTAATCTCGCAGCCAGGATGGAAGCCGCGATCTGGACCGCGATCGGCCTGCTGGCCGCCACATCTCTCGGGACGTTGTTCTATCTCGGGTCGAGGATCGACGCGCTGGCGGGACGGATGGATTCGCGGATGGACGCGGGTTTCGCGCGGGTCGACGCGCGCTTCGACGCGTTGGAAGCGCGGTTCGACGGTCTTGCCGCACGGCTCGACACGCACCTGGACCAGCACGCCCGCTGAGGTGTTGGCGCCGGCGGGTGGATCGTCACGATCGGGCCGTCCCATCGCTCAAGCGTCTTCGGGGATCGGTTGCCACGCGGGCCGGTAGGCGAACGCGGCGTGCTTGGGGAATGCGGCGGACCGCAGATCGCTCCCGTCCGCGTCCATGATGTGGAACTCGTAGCCCAGGACGAACGCGATCTGCGCTCCGTCGGGCGACCAGCTGACGCCGCCGAAGTTCGATCCGGGCCCGGTGCCGGATCGGTCGACGTAGAGCGCAGTCGAGTTCGAGCCGTCCGCGTCGACGACCCAGATCTTGGGCCACGCCTCCTCGGTCGCGGTCTCGGGGACGTACGCCTCGTCGGTTCCCCAGTCCCAGTACGCGATCCGCGTGCCGTCGGGGGACCACGCCGGATCCATCACGCCGTTCCAGCGTCGCTCGAGCACGAGGGTGAGGCCGGAGCCGTCGGGAGCGATCGTGTACAGCTGGGAGGGTCCGTAGTCGGGGAATCCGCCCATACGGACCGAGAAGGCGATCCCCGAACCGTCCGGCGACCACGACGGCTGTCCGAGCTGGCCGTCGAAGAACGCCAGGGTCTCCCCGCGGTTCCCGTCCAGATCCATCAGGAACAGGCCATCGTCGTCGGTGACGGCCAGCTGTGACCCGTCCGGCGACCAGTCGATCAGGCGAGGGCAGCCGAGAGGTGCGCACGTCGCGATCTGCTCCGAGGCGCCCGTCTCGAGATCGAGGATCCACACGCCGAGGGACGATCGGTCTTCTTTTTCGGGCTCGGAGACCGCGTACGCGAGGCGCGTCCCGTCGGGTGAGAAGGCGAGGCCGACGTTCGGCAGACCCGGGTCGTCGACGAGGAGCTCCGGCTGGCCCGCATGGTCTCGTGGATCGAGGATCCAGATGCCGGCCTTGGCCTGCGAGACCACGATCCGGCCGTTGGTCGAGAGCGGTGGGGTGTCCTCCTCACCGGGGCGAGGCGCCGGCGAGCTGCGCAGGATGCTCGAGCCGAGGAGCGCGAGCCCGACGACCAACCCCAGTGCCACGACGGCCGCCGAGATCTGCTTGGTCCGACGCTTGCGGTCACGGAGACCGGCGAGGTCCTCGAACGCGTACGAGGGGGAGCCGGCCCGGTCCATCTCTCGTTCGACGAGCGTCTTCAGGTCAGCCATCGATCTTCTCCATCGAGTCCTTCACCGTCGAGCGCGCCTGGAAGGTGAGCGCGCGCACCGTCGAGCCCTTGATGCCGAGGAGCCCGCCCGCCTCCTCCGCCGAGTAGCCGAGTGCCTCGGTCAGCACGATCGCGGCCCGCTGCCTCGGGGTGAGCCGGGCGAGGACGCCGGACGCGACCGATCGAGCCTCGACCGCCTCGAGCTGGTCGGGCGGTGGCGCCAGACGGGCGGCCCGCTTGATCCCCAGCGTCAGACGACGGCGGCGGTCGCGGAACACGTTCATGGCGACCCTATGCAGGTAGCCGACGGGTTCGTCCATCGCGGCGACACGGTCCCAGCGCTCCCACACGCGCAGGAAGGCGTCCTGGGAGATGTCCTCGGCCTCGTGCCGGCTCCCGGTGATCGCGAACAGGACCCGGTGCAGGCGGACCCGCTCGTCCTCGAAGAACTCCTCGAACGACGCCGGTGTTCGGCCGCTCATGCCCACCTCGCCGGCGTCGGCTCTCCCCGTCGTGCTTCCTACATCCCACATCTCGAAAGGTCAACGAACGGCGTCTGCCGAACGTGTAGGAGCGCTCCAGCCTTGGGCTTACCGCTCGAACTGCGGCTGGGGGCCGGCGCAGGTCGTGTCGCCGACGTCGAGCGTGTCGAAGAAGGTCGTCACGATCTCGCCGGCGCAGGTGCTGCTCTCGATCGTGATGTGGCCGGCCCCCCGGACGAGCAGGAAGGTGGCGTCCGGGAACCACTCCACCAGGGCTCTCGAGATCTCTGTCGACACGACCGTGTCCAGGTCTCCGGCCAGGATCAGGGCCGGGATCCCGACGAAGATCGCGCCCTCGGGCACGGCCGGCTCGAACCGATCGGGCGCCGGCCATCCCAGGCACATGTCGAGCCACCAGTAGTCGTTCCACGTCTGCTTCGTGAACGGCGCGAACGCGTTCGCGGGCAGCGCGTCGAGTTCGGCGGCGCCTGGCGGGCGAGGTAGGAACGCTCGATGGCTCTGCGCCGGAAGTGGTTCTTCGAGAGGTTCACGATCGTGCGACGCAGGTATGCCTCGAATGCCTCGGGATCCCGGACGAAGTGGAGACGACCCACGAACCGCAGGGACGCCTCGTGCACCAGGTCCTCCGCCAACGCCTGGTCGCCGGTGAGGAGATAGGCGAGGCGGATCCCGTCCGGCGCGTGCCGGACGTAGATCTCGGCGAGCCGGCTCTGATTGCCTGCCTCGAGAGGCTCCATGGACGCCGCTATCGTCTTCCCTTCCTGGCTCATGCGACTAGGACACGCGACCGCGTGTTTGCGTGGCATCCTCACCACGATCGGTCCAGCGACATCCAGGCCAGCGATCGCTGTGCGCGACCCGCCGCCGTGCGCATAGAGTCCTCCTCTCACGAGGGGGCGTTGCGGAGGGGAGGGGCGTGTCCGAGCAGCGACGATCTGGCGGCTTGCTGGCCACGGTCGCGGCCGGCCTGATGATCGGCGCGGTCGAGGTGGTCCTCGTATGCGCGTTCGCCGCCTTCGTCTTCGGCGGCTTGCTCGTGAGCCACCTGGCCGACGGCATCGGCCTGTACCTCGCGGCGGCCGCGCTGACCCTCGGGATCTTCGCGTGGAGGGCGGGCTCCCGCGGCGTGGTCGGCGGCGTGCAGGATGCGGCCACGGCCGTGCTCGCCATCGTCGCCGCGACCACGGCATTGGATACGTACGGGGGGCCCGACCGGGCATTCCTCACCGTCATCGCGGCGACCATGGTCGTGACGGTCGTGACCGGCGTCGTGCTCCTGGCGCTCGGGATGTCCAAGCGGGGGAACGTGGTCCGCTTCATCCCGCATCCGGTCGTCGGCGGCTTCCTCGCCGGCACGGGATGGCTGCTCCTCAAGGGCGGCATCTACGTCGCATCGGGCGAGCTGCCGGCCTTGAGCGCGATCGGCGACCTGACGGGCGAGCAGGTGCTGCTGCGCTGGGTGCCGGCGTTCGCGTTCGGGATGCTCCTGCTCCTCGCGACCCGGATCGTGAAGAGGCCATTCGTGGTCCCGATCCTGCTCGCGGTCGGGTTGGCGGGGTTCCTCGTGGGGATGCTCGTGACGGGGTCGTCGCTCGAGGAGGCCAAGGCGGGACGGTGGCTCCTCGGGCCGTTGGACGCCGGTTCGTCGTTCTGGGAGCCGTGGGTGGCGCGCGCCATCACGGGCGCCGACTGGTTGGCCGTGCTCGGGCAGTGGGCGGGGATCGCCACCGCGGTGTTCGTCGCGGTCCTCGCGATGCTGTTCAACGTGAGCGGCACCGAGGTCGTCCTGGGGCGGGACCTCGACACGAACGAGGAGCTCCGCGACTCAGGTGTGCTCAACGTCGTCTCCGGTGCCCTCGGCGGCATCCCCGGTTACCACGCGCTCAGCCTGAGCGCGCTCGCGGATCGCATGCGCGTCAACGCCCGGTTCGCCGGACTCGTCGCCATGCTCGTCCCGCTCGCCGCGATCGTGTTCGGCGCGACCATCGTGGAGTTGATCCCACGGATCATCGTCGGTGGCGTGCTGGTGTTCCTCGGCCTGGCCTTCATCGTCGAGTGGGTGTGGGACAAGCGGCGGACCCTGCCGAAGGTCGAGTACGTGATCGTCCTGCTGATCCTCGCGACGATCATCGCGCGGGGGTTCCTGCCCGGCGTGGTGATCGGCCTGGTGCTCGCGGTCGTCCTGTTCGCGATCAGCTACGGCCGGATCGATCTGGTGCGTGAGGTCGAGTTCGGGGACACCTACCACAGCAACGTCGATCGTCCCCAGGGCGAGCGGGCGGCGCTGAAGACGCTGGGTGCACGCGTCCAGATCCTGCGTGTGCACGGGTTCGTCTTCTTCGGGACCTCGAGCGGCCTGCTCGAGCGGATCCGAAAGCGCGTGGAAGAAGGAGCGCCGCGGTTCCTGGTGATCGACCTGCGTCGGGTGACGGGCGTGGACTCCTCGGCGGTGGTGGCCTTCGTGAAGGTGATCCATCTCGCGGAGGCCAACGGGATCGAGATCGTGTTCACCGGCGCGTCCGACCCGGTTCGAAGGCAGCTCGAGCGCGGCGGGGTCGCGGCGTCCGAGGGCGTCGTCCGGTTCGAGCCGGACCTGGACCGCGGGTTGCAGCGTGCCGAGGACGGTCTGCTCACGGGTGCCGCCGACGACGCCGCCGCCGACGCCGCCGCCCCGCTGACCTCCCCGGACGGAGGCGAGGCGCTCGCCGGCATGCCGCCCGGCCTGTTGCCGTACCTCGAGCGCGTTCCGCTCCCCGAAGGGACCGTGCTGATCCGCCAGAGTGACCCGTCGAGCGACGTGTTCGTCCTCGAGGCCGGCCGACTCGTGGTGGAGGTCGTGGCGCCCGAAGGCACGCGGATGCGACTCGGCACGATCCGCCCGGGTGTGGTGGTCGGAGAGGTGGCGGTCTACACGGGCGTCCCGCGCACGGCGGACGTGGTGGCCGAGACGCCGAGCGTGGTCCTCCGGCTCAGCAGGGCATCGATGGAGCGGATGGAGAACTCCGAGCCGGAGTTGGCCGCACGCGTGCACCGGTGGCTCGCGACGACGCTGTCGGAGCGTCTGAGCGACTCCTTGCGAGCGTTCGACGCACTACTCGACTAGACCGGGGCCCGGCAGGGGGGATGGACGTGTCCGAAGCGCGACGATCGGTGGGGTTGCTGGCCTCGGTCGCGGCCGGCCTGATCATCGGAACGGTCGAGTTGGTCCTTGCGGTCGCGTTCGCCGCCTTCGTGTTCGGCGGCAGGCTCGTGACCCACCTGGCCGACGGCATCGGCCTGTACCTCGTGGCCGCCGCGCTGACGCTCGGGATCCTTGCCTGGAGGGCGGGCTCCCGCGGCGTGGTCGGCAGCGTGCAGGACGCGGCCACGGCCGTGCTCGCCGGCGTCGCCGGAGCCGCCGCGGCGAAGGCCGCGGCGCTCGTGCAGGTCGCCACGACGTCGGGAGCGACCGCGGGCTCGGCCTCCATCGAGAGGCCCGATCCCTTCCTGGCCGTCATCGCCGCGACCATGGTCGTGACGATCCTCTGCGGTGTCGTCTTCTTGGTGCTCGGAACGTTCCGGCTGGGCAACGTCGTCCGCTTCGTCCCGTATCCGGTCGTCGGCGGCTTCCTCGCCGGCACGGGATGGCTGCTCCTCAAGGGCGGTATCTACGTCGCCTCGGGCGTCGCGCCGGCCCTGCGCACGATCGAGGGCCTGTTGCGCGAGCACGAGCTGGTCCGCTGGGTCCCTGCATTCATCTTCGGCGTGATCCTGCTGATCGCCACCCGGCTCGTGAGACGTCCGCTCGTGATCCCGATCATCCTCGCGGTCGGACTCCTGTTGTTCGTGGTCGGCGTGCTCGTCACCGGTTCGACGCTCGAGGAGGCGAGGGATGGCCGCTGGCTTCTCGGGCCGTTCGAGTCGGTTGGACTGTGGCAGCCGTGGACGGTCCGCGCACTCACGGGCGCCGACTGGGGCGCCGTGCTCGGGCAGTGGGCGGGTATCGCCACCGCGGTGTTCGTCGCGGTCCTCGCGATGCTGTTCAACGTGAGCGGCACCGAGGTCGTCCTGGGGCGGGACCTCGACACGAACGAGGAGCTCCGCGACTCAGGTGTGCTCAACGTCGTCTCCGGTGCCCTCGGCGGCATCCCCGGTTACCACGCGCTCAGCCTGAGCGCGCTCGCGGATCGCATGCGCGTCAACGCCCGGTTCGCCGGACTCGTCGCCATGCTCGTCCCGCTCGCCGCGATCGTGTTCGGCGCGACCATCGTGGAGTTGATCCCACGGATCATCGTCGGTGGCGTGCTGGTGTTCCTCGGCCTGGCCTTCATCGTCGAGTGGGTGTGGGACAAGCGGCGGACCCTGCCGAAGGTCGAGTACGTGATCGTCCTGCTGATCCTCGCGACGATCATCGCGCGGGGGTTCCTGCCCGGCGTGGTGATCGGCCTGGTGCTCGCGGTCGTCCTGTTCGCGATCAGCTACGGCCGGATCGATCTGGTGCGTGAGGTCGAGTTCGGGGACACCTACCACAGCAACGTCGATCGTCCCCAGGGCGAGCGGGCGGCGCTGAAGACGCTGGGTGCACGCGTCCAGATCCTGCGTGTGCACGGGTTCGTCTTCTTCGGGACCTCGAGCGGCCTGCTCGAGCGGATCCGAAAGCGCGTGGAAGAAGGAGCGCCGCGGTTCCTGGTGATCGACCTGCGTCGGGTGACGGGCGTGGACTCCTCGGCGGTGGTGGCCTTCGTGAAGGTGATCCATCTCGCGGAGGCCAACGGGATCGAGATCGTGTTCACCGGCGCGTCCGACCCGGTTCGAAGGCAGCTCGAGCGCGGCGGGGTCGCGGCGTCCGAGGGCGTCGTCCGGTTCGAGCCGGACCTGGACCGCGGGTTGCAGCGTGCCGAGGACGGTCTGCTCACGGGTGCCGCCGACGACGCCGCCGCCGACGCCGCCGCCCCGCTGACCTCCCC
Source organism: uncultured Actinomycetes bacterium (assembly GCA_963734275.1). Taxonomy (GTDB): domain Bacteria; phylum Actinomycetota; class UBA4738; order UBA4738; family HRBIN12; genus CAVTGO01. Next base: position 70,148 of record CAVTGO010000002.1, on the reverse strand, counting down.
GGACGGAGGCGAGGCGCTCGCCGGCATGCCGCCCGGCCTGTTGCCGTACCTCGAGCGCGTTCCGCTCCCCGAAGGGACCGTGCTGATCCGCCAGGACGAGCGACCCGGCGACGTGTTCGTGCTCGAGTCGGGCCGGCTGAGCGTGGAGACGGTGACGGCGGCGGGGACTCGGATGCGTCTGCGAACGATCCGGCCTGGTGTGGTGGTCGGAGAGGTGGCGATGTACACGGGCGTCCCGCGCACGGCGGACGTGGTGGCCGAGACGCCGAGCGTGGTCCTTCGGCTCAGCAGGGCCTCGCTCGACCGGTTGGAGACCGCGGAACCCGAGCTCGCCGCCGCGGTCCACCGATGGCTCGCGACGACCGTGGCCGATCGGTTGGGCGACACGCTGAAGGCGTTCGACGCCCTGTTCGACTAGCCCTGCCGGTTGACGTCGGACCGTGACGGTGTCAGCGTCCGGCGGTGCCCAACGCACAGGCAAACGGCGTCCGGCTCTACTACGAGGAGCATGGTGAAGGCTCGTCGATCCTGTGCATCCACGGCTCGTCGTCCTCGGCGATGATGTGGCGCGCCGTGGCGATCGAGGAGCTCTCGAAGCTCGGCCGCGTGATCATCTACGACCGGCGCGGTTCCACTCGAAGTGAGCGGCCCGACCCCTACGAGACGGGCGTCGTCCAGCACGCCGCGGACGCAGCCGAACTCCTGGACGCGCTCGACGCCGCCCCGGCGGTGGTCATCGGGCGCAGCTACGGCGGCGACGTGGCTCTGGCGCTCACGCTGTCTCGTCCCGCGTCGGTCCGGGCGCTCGTGCTCCTCGAGGCCGACGCGGGCGCCCTGGACCCAGAGCACGCAGACTACATCCGGTCCCTCATGGATACGATCGAGGCGGCGGCCGCGATCGATCCGGCCTCGGTGGCCGAGACTCTCTTGCGAGACGTGGTCGGCGACGCGCAGTGGGAGGCGTTCCCGTCCGAGTTCCAGCAGATGTTCGTCGACAACAGCCCGGCGATCTTGGCCGAGGTCCGAGGGCCGGCGCTCGAGGCGACCCACGAGGACCTGCGTCGGATCTCGGTTCCGACGCTGATCGTCACCGCCGAGGACTCGCTCGAGTCGTATCGCCGTGTGGCGGCGCGGATGGAAGCGGCGATCCCGAAATCGCGGACCGAGCTCGTCGGCGGCGGCCACTTCGTCGACCCCGGCGAGCCCGTGGTCCTGGAGTTCGTGCGCTCCATTCTCGCTTAGCGCGCCGGGTGCCGCCTGCATCGGGCGATGCTCTCGGTGTCCTCGACGCCCGAGATCATGATCACCGGGATGTGGAGCAGGTCGGGGTCCTGCTTCATCCGCTCGAGCACCTCGATGCCGTCGAGCCCCGGCATCAGGATGTCCAACAGGACCAGGTCGAACGGTGATGCTGTGAGCGCGGCCAGCGCGAATCCGCCGTCCTCCACCGACGTCGTGGAGGGACCCTCGCGCTCGAGACTGGAGGTCAACAGGCGTCGGTTGAGGGCGTCGTGTTCGACGACCAGGACGCGGCCATCCGAGCCTGCATGAGGTCCTTCCCGTGGACCTGTTCGCGCGGGCCGCGTGACGGTCTCACGGCCGAGTCTGGCACGGGACTTTCTGAACCGGCAACCGAACGAGGGAGCCTCCTTCGAGTCACGTTTGCCCGCGAACGACCTGCACGGGAACGCCCAGGTGTTCGAGCAGCCTGCATGACTCGGGCCTGCTCCTCCTCGGTCTCGGGCATGGTGCCACCCGTGTAGAGCAGCATGAAGTCCGCCATGACCTCCTCCTTCCCTGCCGTCCGGCGCTTCCGTCCGACATCACCACGACGAACGGCGCGGGCCGTTTCCGACAAGTCAGCACTTCCGGTTCGATCGGAGCCTCCCCTGCATGGGCGGGTCGGGAAAGACGTACACTCGTCACCGGCAGCGACCTCCGTTCATGGCGGGAGAGGTAGGACCCACGGAGATCGCGATCCGCCGATCACGCCCCACCGTCCGGTTCGGTTCACCGGGTGCCTGATACCCCGAGCGGGCTTCCGCTCTCGATCTGGCTCAGGTTGACCCCGACGGTCTGGGCATCACGCATCGACCGAAGGGAAACGCACATGGAACACGTTCGAGTTGCCACCTACGAGATCACCCAGGGCACGTTCGAGGACGTCGCCCAGAAGGCGAAGATGGGCATGCTCCGCAGGTTCGAAGAGATGCCCGGCTTCATCCGGTACGGCCTCGCGGACCTCGGCAGCAAGAAGTGCCTCTCGATCAGCCTGTGGGGCACGCGTAAGGATGCCGACGCCGCAGTACCCGTCGCCGCCGAGTGGGTTCGCGAGAACCTCGGTGACCGGGTCGTGCTGAAGTCGACCGACATCGGCGATCTTGCCTTCTTCGAGGGCACGCGGGCGATCGTCTGACGGATGTCTCGAGCAACGACCGGTCGCACGTCGACCGGGCTCGAGGTTGAGCGGAGGGGAACCCACCTCGGTGGGTTCCCCTCTCGCGTTCGGTGATGGGCCGAGCGCCCCGCTACCCGACTAACTGAGCTCGGACGGCATCGTGTCCCGGCGACTCCGAGAAGGTGCGCGGGGCCGGGACCGATGTCACGAGCACGTGCAATGCACGTCTGCCTCGCCGCAGCCTTGGCACAGGAGCGTGCAGTACCGGTCCGAGTCTGCGTGCAGGTGCTTGACGTCGTGCTCGTTGGATTCCGAACCGCAGATCGCACACTTCCATCCGGCGGTCGGCCCACCACACTTCGGGCACTCCATCTCGAGCCTCTCGGCCGCAGCCTACGCCTGACGCTGCATGAGGATGCCACGGAGCGCGACGAGCGCCCCGACCACGTAGATCACGGCCGCGAGGTAGATCAGTCCCAGGTGCCCGATCGTGTCGAACGAGTTCGGGTAGTGCGCGGGCAGGGCGACGGCGAGCGCGAGGACGGGTGCCGCGACGGCCCCCACCCATGCGAACGCGTCTCCGCGTCGAACGTACCTGAGCAGGAACAGCACCGCGATCCCGGTCGCGGCGATGAATCCGGACACGGCGATGTGCAGGTGACCGATGTAGTGGAACAGCGAAGGACTGAACGCGGCGATCTCCTCCTTGCCCACGTTCACCTCGTTCGGCCCGATCCCAAGCTCCAGGAACGAGGCCGTGAAGTTCCTGACCAGGAACAGGACGGCGTAGCCGATGAAACCGACGGCTGCTGCCCCCATGAGTCGGCTCCCTAGGCGCAGGGCGCCCTCCTTGGATGCCGCGTGGGTGCGGTTGACGGTTGCGGTCGCCATCATTCTCCTCCTCTCCCAATCTTGGGGTCGCATCGGACCCTCTGCGGAAAAGGACGGGCGGAGCGACGTCGTCATTGCGTTCCGAACCGTTTGCAATACTTTCATTCCCCTCCGCGTCTTTACCGTTGAGAGCTTTCGGCGAGGGTGGTTAGGCGGCTGAGGAGAGTGGGTAGGCCCGTGAGGAGCACGACGCGGCACAAGGAAGACTTCGAGGCCTTGGCCCTCGATCAGCTCCCTCGCCTCTACTCGCTGGCGCGACGACTGGTTGGGGACGGAGCCGAGGATCTGGTGCAGGAATGCTTGATGCGAGCCTATCGGTCGTTCGAGACTCTGAGCGCTCCGGAGGCGAGCGGTCGCTGGCTGCAGACCATCCTCGTGAACTCCTTCCGCGACGGTCTGCGGAAGGCCGCGCGGCGCGTCGAGGAGGTGCCGGTGGATGACATCGAAGACTTCTCCTTGTACCGCACGATCGCCGACGAGGATCCGCTCCCGTATTCGGATTCGCTGCATCTCGACTTCCTCCTCTCGTTCGGTCGTGAGGACGTCTACGAGGTGTTGCAACGGATGCCCGAGATCTACCGCGTGCCTCTCGTCCTCCGATACATCCAGGGGTTCGCGACGAAGGAGGTCGCCAGGATGCTCCACGCCCCGCTGGGAACCGTGCTCGCACGTTTGCACCGCGGTCGGAAGCTCTTCGAGCGCGAGCTGTGGACGTATGCGCAAGAGACCGATCTCCTCCAAGGGAGCGAGGCGAGATGAGCGAGCGCGTGATCCCGTGTTCCGATGCCGTCCGCCAGCTCTGGCTCTACCTCGACGACGCTCTCTCGCCCGAGGACCAGGCCAAGGTCGAGGGACACCTCGCCTTCTGCCGGCGGTGCTGCGGCGAGCTGGAGTTCGCCAAGGAGCTCCAGACCTTCCTCGCGTCGCACGAGGTCGAGGAGATCCCAGTTCACTTCAGGGAACGGATGGAGCGGTTCGTCCAAGAGCTGTAGGCCGGGACGCGGGAGCCAAGACCCAGAGGCCGAGACCTAGGGGCCCGAGACCGAGAGGAGGGAAGAGGTGCCCGAGGATCTGCTCTTCCAAAGCGAGATCAAGGAGGTCGTCCGGAAGGCTTACGCGGGCATCGAGGCGGGGGCCGGACGCCCGGCGGCGCAGCGCCTCTACTCCGAAGCCGAGCTTGAGGCCCTCCCGCCCGGAGCCGTCGACTGGGCGCTCGGCGTGGGGAATCCCGTCCGTCACGCAGCCCTGCAGCCGGGCGAGGTCGTCCTCGACGTGGGGTGCGGGGCGGGCATCGATACGATCCTCGCGGCGCGAGCCGTAGGCCCGTCGGGTCGCGCGATCGGACTCGACCTGCTCGAGGAGATGTGCGAGCGAAGCAGGAGCCACGCGCAGGAGTCAGGGGTCGGTGGGTGGACCGAGTTCGTTCGGGGCGAGATGGAGGACATCCCGTTGCCCGACGCGTCGGTCGATGTCGTGATATCGAACGGGGTCATCAACCTCTCGCCGCGCAAGTCCCGTGTCCTGGCCGAGATCCGCCGGGTCCTTCGACCTGACGGGCGACTCTCGGTCGCCGACCTCACGGTCAACGACGAGCTTCCGACCGAGCTCCAGACCAACGACGCCGCGTGGGCCGGGTGAGTGTCCGGAGCCTTGGCGGAGCGTGCCTTCGCCGCGAAGATCGGGAAGATGGGGTTCACGGACGTCTGGATCGGCGAGCGTATCCCGTACGGCGTAGAGGAAGCGGCTCTGTATCCTCTCTTCACACCGTCCGTCATCGAGCTGATGCGTGAGCTGATCCCTGCGGACCGACAGGCGGCGGTCGCGGTGAGCGTGATCGCGAGAGCGCGGAAGCCTCGTTGACGTAGGGGTGGAACATGGGCTGCTCGGAGGTCCACAATCGGCCGCGATGGATACGTGTGCTGCCTGTGGCGCCGCCGTTCCCGCGGCCGCACGCTTCTGCCCGACGTGCGCCGCCCCGGTAGCGGTCGACCTCGACCAGAGCGAGCGGAAGCTCGCAACGATCATCTTCGCCGACCTGGTGGGCTCGACCGAACTCGCCGACTCGCAGGACCCGGAGCGAACGAGGGCGACGCTCGATCGCTTCTACGATGCCATGACCGCCGAGATCGAAACCGCGGGCGGGACCATCGAGAAGTTCGCCGGCGACGCCGTGATGGCGGTGTTCGGCGCCCCAGCATCGCTCGAGGATCATGCCGAGCGCGCGCTGCACGGGGCGTTGGCGATGCAGCGGCGTCTGCACAAGCTCTTCGGCGAGACGCTCGCACTGCGGATCGGGGTCAACACGGGTGATGTCGTCGTCGGCAAGCCGCGCGAAGGCAGCTCCTTCGTCACGGGCGATGCGGTCAACGTTGCGGCGCGACTCGAACAAGCAGCGGGGCCGGGCGAGGTCCTCGTCGGCGAGCGAACGGTCGCGACCGCGCGTGGAGCATTCGAGTTCGGGGAGGCTCAGACGATCGAGGCCAAAGGGAAGCCGGGAGGGGTCGCATGCCGGCGGCTCGTGCGGGGGCTTTCGCTCATGCGTCCGCGCGGCGTCGGGGGCCTTCGCCGCGCCTTCGTCGGCCGTGACGAAGAGATGGAGGTGCTCGAGCGAGCTTACCGAGAGGTCGAGGACCGGCGAGAACCACAACTCGTGACGATCCTCGGGGATGCGGGGGTCGGCAAGACAAGGATCGTGCGCGAATTCTGGGAACGCCTGGGGGGCCGCTCGCCGGAGACGGTGCGGCGTACCGGAAGGTGCCTTTCCTACGGCCAGGGCATCACCTATTGGCCCCTCGCGGAGGTGCTGAAGGAGCAGCTCGGGATCCTCGAGAGCGACCCGCCGGCCGTGGTGCTCGAGCGGCTCGGCTGGCGCGAGATCTTGGGGCTGACGCTCGGGCTCGATGTGACCCACGGGCTCCACCCACTCGCCGCCCGCGACCGCTTCCAGGACGCGTGGGTCGAGTTCCTCGAGGAGATCGTGGCGGAGCGACCCACCGTCGTGTTGATCGAGGACATCCACTGGGGTGAGGAGCAGCTGCTCGATCTTCTGGAACGACTCGTCCGCGACACGCGTGGACCCCTCCTGCTGATCGCGACCGCGCGGCCGGAGCTGCTAGAGCAGCGACCCGGGTGGGGTGCCCGCGTCCGTTCCACGACGCTGCAGCTCGAGGCGCTCTCCTCGGAGGACGCGGTTCGGATGCTCGACGAGCTGCTCGGCGGGACGCTGCCGGCCGGGCTGCGCGAGGTCGTCATCCAACGAGCAGAGGGGAATCCGTTCTTCGTGGAGGAGCTTCTCGGGACCCTGATCGACCGGCAGTTGCTCGAACGGAAGAACGGCTCGTGGCGCCTGGCGGAGCTCCCTTCGGACTTCGCCGTTCCAGACACCGTGCAGGCGGTCGTCGCGGCACGGGTCGATCTGCTCGACCCGGCCGAGAAGCAGGCGCTCCAGGCGGCTTCCGTGATCGGTCGGATCTTCTGGGCAGGGCCCGTCTACGAGCTCGTCGAGGAGGCCGAGCCGGATCTGCGGGTCCTCGAGGAGCGCGACTTCATCCGGCGTCGATCCGGTTCTTCGATCGCAGGCGACCGGGAGTACGCGATCAAGCATGCCCTGACGCGCGAGGTCGCATACGCCAGTCTGCCGAAAGCCAAACGCGCGAGGCTGCACGCCGCGTTCGCGCGCTGGCTCGAACGAACCGGCGAGGGGCGAGATGAGGTCGCGCCCCTCCTCGCGCACCACTACGCGGAGGCCGTCCGCACGGACGACGTCGGCCTGGCGTGGGCGGGCGAGGAGGCGGAGCTCGTGGAGCTGCGAGCCAGCGCGCTCGCGTGGCTCCGCCGTGCGGCCGAGCTCGCGATCGGTCGCTTCGAGATCGACGACGGCCTCGCGTTGCTCCACCGTGCTCTCGCCCTCGAGCCGGACGAGGGCGACCAGGCTGCGCTCTGGCGGGAGATCGGGCGCGCGAACGTATTCAAGCTGGACGGGGAGGCCTTCTGGACGGCGATGCTGAACTCGCTGGAGGGCACCACCGACCGAGCAACCGTCGCGGAAACGTACAGCGTCCTCGCGTTCCACACGGCCACACGAGCTGCGATGTGGAAGCGCCGGCCCGACCGCGAGCTGATCGCGGGATGGATCGATCGGGCGCTCGAGCTGTCCGAGCCGGACACGCCGACGCGGGCGAGGGCGCTGATCGCGCGCGCCAACTTCGACCCGGAAAGCTTCGGTGCGGCGGCCGACCAGGCAAGTGAGCTAGCCGATCGCCTCGACGACATGGAACTGCGGTCATGGGCGTGGGACGCCCGCTCCATAGTCGCTTACTCCCGAGGCGACTATGAGGAGGCGTACGCATGGGCCCGTCGCCGGTTCGACATCGTGCCGACGATGACCGATCCCGACCACATCGCGTTGATCTACGTGTTCGGCCTCCCGGCGTGCCTCGCGACCGGCCGCTTCCAAGAAGCGCGCCGGATCTCGAGGGCCCATGACGAGGTGACGGGGACCCTCACGCCGCACCATCGGATGCATGCAGCCAGGCTGTTGATCGCCGTCGAGCAAGCGGGCGGCTACTGGGATGCGGTGCGCAACCTCACATCGCGCGCGGAGTCGGCGGTCGCCGCCAACATCGCAACGCCGTGCGCGTCCAACGTCTCCTCGCTCCTCGCCTGTGCTCTCGCCAATGTCCATCTCGGGAATGAGGAGGAAGCGCGGCGCCTCGAGCGCAGTGCCGAAGATCTCGGTATGGAGGGCTACAGCTTCGACGCCCTGTACGTCGAGATCGCGGTCGCGCGAGGCGATCTGGGCGAGGTCGAGCGGAGGCTCGCTGATTGGAGTCCCGAAGGGTTCCTGGATGACGATGGATTGATCTCTCGGCTGAATGCCCTCGTTGCCCTCGAGCGAGGTGGTGAGATCGAGCAGGAGGCACCGGCTATGTTGAAGCCGGGGACGTACCTCGAGCCGTTCGCTCTTCGGGCACTGGGCTACGCGCGTGGGGACGAAGGACAGATCCAGCTAGCGACCGAGAGGTTCGAGGCGATGGGTCTGGACTGGCACGCGGCCAAGACGAGAAGCCTCATGTCGTCGAGATGAGTCGGGTGTCCCGGATGTGCGGTCTTAGGCTTTGCCCTTCTTGTGCCAGATGTGCGTCGTCCAGTCCAGGCCCTCGGTCCCGGCGTCCGCGTTGAACTGGTCGCCGTACTTCTCGGAGGCCGCGTGCATCTGGTCGTGGTCGTCCCACTCGGAGATCGTGGACACGAGGCCGGGGTCGTTCTCGTCCTCGTAGACGGCGCCCGTGCGACCGCCCATCTCCTGCATCATGGGCGCGTACTTCTCGGACGCCGCGATGAACCGGTCGACGTCGGGCACCTTCACGGTGAACTGTACGAGGACCGACATGGGGCTCCCTCCTCCTGGTCCTGGACGGGGCCGAGCCTTTCACGGACAGCGGGTGTAGGGCAACCCCGGGCGTGCCGTCACCGCATCGCGACCGCGGCTAGGAGCGCGAGCGTCTCGCCGAGCTCGGCGGCGGAGCCGAAGCCGTCGCCCGTGATGCCGCCCAGACGCCGCTTCGACCACCAGCCGACCAGGGCGGCGACCGTCGCGATCGTGACGACCATGCCGGCGGTCGCGACTCCGGCGCTCGGCCCGGCGGTCGCCAGCGCGAGGGCGGAGGCGACGACGGTCGTTCTCGCGCCGACGCCCTCCGTCCACACGCCCGTCCCGCCTCCCGCGTAGGGCAGGCGCCACGCGAGGGCGATGGCGGCCACGCGCGAGAGCGCTCCCGCCGCGACGATCGCCCACGGGAATCCGGTCGGGAGCAGCGCCGAGATCAGCGAGACCTTCAGCAACAGGTCGAGGGCCACGGCGGCCACGCCGAACGTCCCGAGCCGCGGGTCGCGCATCACCTCTGCGGGGTCGCGCCCGGCGAGCGACGCGCCGATGCCGTCGGCGACGTCGCCGAGTCCATCGAGGTGGAACGCGGCCGTGACCACCACGCCGGTCGCGACGCCGAGGATGGCGGCCGTGAACGGCGGAAGGAGATGGCCCGTGCCCCACGCGACCGCGGCGACGAGCGCGCCGACCGCACCGCCGACGACCGGGAACAGCACGGCGCCGCGCCGCAGGTCGGCCTCGCCGAACCGCGCGCCGCGGCCGACGGGGACGGCGGTCAGGAAGGACAGCGCGGCGAGTGCGGGGCGGGTCCGCTCACGCATCGGAGGTCGCCGGCACCGGCACGGCGCCCGTCCGCTCGCTGATGCCTGCCGACTCGAACGTGGCCATGTCGGTGAGGATCGCGACGGCCGCTCGCACCAGCGGCAGCGCGAGCGCCGCGCCCGTTCCTTCGCCGAGGCGAAGGCGCAGATCGAGGAGCGGCTCGAGCCCGAGCGCCTCGAGGACCGGCGCGTGGCCCGGCTCTGGCGAGCGTGTGGCCGCGATCATCGACCCGACGCTCGCGGGCGCGAGGCGGGCCGCGACGAGCGCAGCGACGCCCGTGATGAACCCGTCCAGGAGCACCACGACCCGTCGCGCGCTCGCGCCGAGGATCACGCCCACGAGGAACGCGATCTCCAGGCCGCCGACGGCCGAGAGCACCTCGAGCGGATCGGCGCCGGTGCGCGGGAGCCCGTTCGCTCCGAGCCCCCGGCGCACGGCCCCGACCTTCAGCGCGAGACCCACGTCGTCGAGGCCGGTGCCGGGTCCGCAGACGGACGAGGGATCGGCCGGCAGCAGCGCCGCGGCGAGGGCGCTCGCGGCGGTCGTGTTGCCGATCCCCATCTCGCCGAGGCCCGCGATCTCCACGCCGTCGTCGGCGAGCTCGTAGGCCAGCGCGATCCCGCCCTCGACCATGCCGATCGCCGTGGAGCGCGACATCGCGGGACCCCACGTGAGATCGTCGGTCCCGCGCACGCCGTCGGCGACCTCGACGCGCACGCCGGGGATGCCGCTCGCGCGGGCGACGCCGGCATCGACGACCACCAGGCGGGCGCCGGCCTCGATCGCCAGGACGCAGATGGCCGCGCCGCCGCCGGCGAAGTTCGCGAGCATCTGCGCCGTGACCTCCGCCGGGTACGCGCTCACGCCCTGCGCCGCGACGCCGTGGTCGGCCGCCGCGACCACGATGGCCGGCCGGAGCGGCTCGCCAGGCACCGACCCGCGGATCGACGCGAGCCGGCACGCGAGCTCCTCGAGCCGCCCGAGGCTTCCGACCGGCTTCGTCTTCGCGTCCAGCAGGCGCGCGGTCTCGGCGGCGGCCGCCTCGTCCGGTCGGACCACCCCGGCGATCGTCGCCTCGAGCAGTCGGGCGTCGGTCACGTGAGCGTGACCTCCCCGAGCGCGCAGCCCGCGGCCGGCTACGACGAAGTACGAGTGCGACGCCCGCTCGGCGAACGACGCGTTCACGCGGCCGAGCACGTCGCGATAGGTCCGCGCGAGCTCGTTCGCGGGCACGATGCCGAGTCCCACCTCGTTGGTGACCACGACGGACGGGGCGGGGCGTGCGGCCAGGAGCGCGGCCACCCTGCGCGCCTCGCCGTCGATCCCGGCCTCGGACGTCCCCGCCTCGAGGGCGTTCGACACCCACAGCGTGAGGCAGTCGACGATCACGCACGCGTCGTCGCCGATCTCCCCGACCGCCGCGAGCAGCCCGAGCGGCGCCTCGACCGTCTCCCACCCGGCCGGGCGAGCCGCGCGGTGCGCTCGGATGCGCTCGGCCATGTCCTCGTCGCGGCCCTCGGCGGTCGCGACCACCACCACGTCCCCGTCGGACCCCGAGGCCAACCGGACCGCGAGCGAGGACTTGCCGCTCCGCGCGCCGCCCAGCAGCAACGTGTACGCCATCAGAACTCGATGCCGCGCATCGCGTCGATGCCCTGATCGAACGCGTGCTTCTCGGCCACCATCTCGGTGACGGTGTCGGCCAGCTCGCGCAGCTCGGCCGGCGCGTCCCGGCCGGTCGCGATCACGGTGACCTGCGGCGGCCGTGACCGGATCGTCTCGACCACGTCCGCGGTCGAGATCCAGCCCCAGTTCATGGGGTACGTGATCTCGTCGAGCACGACGAGGCGGTGCTCGCCCGCGCGGATCAGCTCGGCGGCTGAGCGCCAGGCCTCTCGCGCGATCGCCTCGGACTCGTCCATGTCCTTCGAGTCCCAGGTGAAGCCGTCGCCGAGCGACCACCAGTCGAAACCGAGCGCGCGCCCCGAGGCCTCCTCGCCCGTCTTCCACTTCCCGGACTTGATGAACTGCACGACGGCGACGCGCCAACCGGCTCCCGCCGCGCGCATCGCGACGCCGAACGCGGCCGAGGACTTCCCCTTGCCGTCGCCCGTGTTGACGAGGACGCGCGAGGGCACGCGGACCTTCTTGAGCTCGGGCGCGTGGGTGGGCGGCTGCTCGCTCACGGGGCGGGCTCCGAGAGCGGGACGACGGCCCATCCGAGGTCGGCGTCGTCGATCACGCGGACCGCCGCGCCGTAGTGCTCGGCGATCACGTGGGGCGCGAGGACCTCGGCGCGCGGGCCCTCCGCGACGAGGCGACCGGCCGAGAGCAGCGCGAACCGCTGCGCGAACCTACCGGCGAGCGTGAGGTCGTGCATCGTCGCGACGACCGTGAGGCCGTCGGCGCGGCGGAGCTCGTCCACCAGCTCGAGCACCCGCAGCTGCTGGCCGAGGTCGAGCCCGGTCGTCGGCTCGTCGAGCAGGAGCAGCGGCGCCTCCTGCGCGAGCGCGCGGGCGAGGACCACGCGCCGGAGCTCGCCTCCCGACAGCGTCTCGAGGCGGCGAGCCGCCGCCCACCCCAGATCCAACCGCTCCAAGGCCGAGGCCACGGCCTCGAGGTCCCGCGGCCCCTCGGCGCCGAGCAGCCCGAGATGCGGCGTGCGCCCGAGCAGCACGTACTGCTCGACCGTCACGCCCTCGGGGATCGTCGGGAGCTGCGGGACCACGGCGACCTTGCGGGCGCGCTCGCGCCGCCCGAGGTCCACGGCGGGCTGACCCCACAGCCGCACCGATCCGCTGTGAGGCAGCAGTCCGGCGATCGCGTGTACGAGCGTCGTCTTGCCGGCGCCGTTCGGTCCGATCACGCAGACCCACGCGCCCGTGGGGACGTCGAGGCTCACCTCCGTGACGATCGGGCGGCCGCCGAGCTCGACCGATAGTGCGCGGATCTCGACGGCGAGGGACACGTCCTCCGCGGTCGTCGGCAGTTCGCGCTCGGCCCTCATGCGGCCGCCCTCCCGCTGCGGCGGAGCACCGCCACGAAGAACGGCGCGCCGATGAACGCCGTGATGACGCCGATCGGGATCTCGGCCGGCGACACGACCGTGCGCGCGAGGAGGTCGACCAGGATCAGGAAGGACGCGCCGAACAGTACGGAGAGCGGCAGCACCGAACGGTAGCTCCCGCCCACGAGCAGCCGGACCGTGTGGGGCACGATGATGCCGACGAACCCGATCAGCCCGGCGACGGCCACCGCCGCCGCGGTCGCGAGCGATGCCGCGACCACGACCACCAGCCGCAGCCGGCCGACGTTCAGCCCGAGGCTCTGCGCCTCGATGTCGCCGACCTCGATCACGTCGAGGAGTCGGCGCACCGCCCAGAGCGTTCCCACGGCGAGCAGCACGGACGGCAGCGCGAGTCGCACGTCGTCCCATCCCGTCGTGCCGAGACGCCCGAGGATCCAGGTGTAGACCTGCCGGAGCGTCTCCGAGCGCTGCTGCTGGAGGAACGTCTGCACGGCCGTCAGGAACGAGGCGACCGCCACGCCCGCGAGGACCAGGCTCGTCGCAGCACGGCCCCCGAGGCTCGAGCGTCCGAGCCCGTAGGCGAGCCCGACGCCGCCGATGGCCCCGAGGAACGCAGCGATCGGCACGGTCACCTCGACCGCGCCGGCGGGGCCGTACGCCACGGCGATCGTGGCGCCGAGCCCCGCGCCGGCGGCCGCCCCGAGCAGGTACGGGTCGGCGAGCGGGTTGCGGAAGACCGCCTGGTAGGCCGCGCCGGATGCCGCGAGCGACGCCCCGACGAGCCCGCCCACGATCACCCGAGGGAGCCGCAGGTTCCCGAGGATCGACGCCTCCTGTTCCGACATCCCGGACGGGGCGTCCGCCGAACGCGAGGAGCCACCGCAGGATGTTGGCCGCCCCGATCCGAGCGGGCCCGACGAGCAGGCCGGCGATCACGGCCGCGACGAGCACGCCGACGGCGATGGCGGTCGCTCGGCCCCGCGCGCTCACGCCGCCTGCGCCTCCACGGCGGCCGCGGCGTCCGCGGCCTGGCGCAGGAGGTCCACCACCCGTGGTCCCCACCGCGACGCGACGTCGTCGTCGAGCGGCACGACGCCGCCCTCGGTGACGGCGGCGATCTGGTCCCAGCCGGGCCGCTCGGCCACGGTCTCGGGCGACTGGCCGCAGCACTCCGTATCGGCGAGGAAGACCAGGTCGGGGTCGGACTCGATGATGTACTCGGCCGAGAGCTGCGGGTAGCCGCCGCTGCCCTTGCCCGCCGCGTCCGCGATGTTCTCGAGCCCCAGCATCTCGAACAACTGGCCGATGAACGTCTCCGACGTGACCGAGTAGAAGGTGTCGTCGAGCTCGTAGTAGAAGGTCAGCCCCGCCGCGAGGTCGACGCCGGCGACGATCTCGTCGACCTCGGCCCGGAGCTCCCCGACGAGCTCCTCGGCCTCGGCCGCGTGACCCGTCGCGACCCCGAGCCGGTCGATCTGCCCGAACGCGTCGTCGAGCGTCGCAGCCGCGTCGAGCTGGAGAGCGGTGATCCCGAGGCCCTCCAGCGAGGACCCGAGGTCGCCGGTCTCGGTCGCGAAGACGACGAGGTCGGGCTCGTATCCGGCGATCGCCTCCACGTTGGGTTCGAAGCCCGACAGGTCGGTCACCGGGGCCTCGGGCGGGAAGTTCGACCGGTCGTCGACGGCGATCACCTGGTCGCCGGCGCCGATCGCGAACAGGTCCTCGGTCGCGGTCGGCGAGAGCGAGACGATCCGCGTCGGCAGCTCGTCGATCGTCACCGAGCCGTTGGTCCCCTGGACGGTGACGGGGAACGTCGCCGCCGGCTCGGAGGACGGCTCGCCGGTCGATGCCGGTCGAGCCGGTCGCCGGGTTCGGTTCATCGGAGCCGCACGCCGCGAGGGATACCGCGAGTGCGAGCGCCACGAGGATGCTGCGAGGTCGTCCCATCTGCCCCCCTTCCTCTCGGAAGGAGTCGAGATGGGTGTGGGGTCGTCTCCCACGAACCGCCCCTCCGTCGAGGACCGTCATCCGCGCCACGGAGGAGGCGACCCGACTCGTCCCCCGAAGGGGCTTCACGGTTGCGGGACAGTGCCGGATTCCAACCGGTCTTCGCTGCACTCCGTCGCACCCGGGCTCCCGCGCCCGGGCAGGGGAGTTGTACCACCGCTGCCCGACGGCCCGCAACGAGCGAGGTCGGCGGCCCGCAACGCGCGCCGGGGGACAGCACCCCTTCGGGACCCGTGAGGGCACCCTGGCCCGGGCCTGCCCATCGTGCGACCATCGAGGCATGGCAGCCGTGGCTGCTCGGCAGGCAGGCCGCACGTCTCGTCTCGCCTGGGCACTGTGGGCGTTGGCCCTGGCGCTCACCGTCACCGGCTGTGTCTTTGTCGCCCTCAACGGCAACTCGATCGCCGAGAACGTGACCCTTGCCACCATCTTCGCCTCGATGGGGTTCACGGGCGCGCTGATCGCGTCACGCCAGCCCACGAACCCGATCGGCTGGATCCTGATCGGCTCCACCATCGTGATCGCCCTGGCGTTCGTGACCGGCGGGTACACGACCTACGCGACCGAGGGCCGAACGACGCCGCTCCCGGGCGCGACTTGGGGCGCCTGGGTGGCGACCTGGGCCTGGGTCGCGGGACTCGCGCCGATCCTCACGCTTCTGTTCCTGTTCTTCCCCGACGGCCGGCTGCCCTCGCCGAGGTGGCGTCCGGTGGCCGTGGTCGCGATCGTGGACATCGGGGTCGTCACCCTGTTGGGTGCGGTCAACCCCCAGGCCGACCTCGGGATCCCCGGCCGTAACCCGATCGGGATCGACGCGCTTGGGCAGATCGCGGAGGGGATCGTCGGGCTCGGGTGGCTGCTGCTCGTCGTGCTCGGCGCGCTCTCGACGGCATCGCTGTTCGTCCGGTTCGGGCGCGCGAGCGGCGAGGAGCGCCAGCAGATCAAGTGGCTCGCCGTGTCGGCGGTCTTCATCGTCACGTGGATGGCGCTGTCCTCGATCGGCGAAGCCCTCGATGTGGGGCTCCTGCGCGACTCGGCGTTCATGGAGGTCCTCTCGGCGCTCGCGATCCTTTCGATCCCGGTCGCGGTGGGCATCGCCATGCTCCGCTACCGCCTGTACGAGATCGACGTCGTGATCCGAAAGACGCTGGTCGTCGCGGTGCTCGCGGCATTCATCACGATCGTCTACGTCGGGATCGTGATCGGGATCGGGGCGCTCGTCGCGGGGACGGCGACGGAGGGTCCGCTGCCGATCATCGCGGCCGTCGTCATCGCGGTCGCGTTCCAACCGATCCGGGCGCGCGCGAACCGCATCGCGAACCGGCTCGTGCTCGGCGAGCGCGCGACGCCGTACCAGGTGCTGTCCGCGTTCTCGGAGCGGCTGGCCGGCGCGTACGCGAGCGACGACCTGCTGACGCGCATGGCCACGATGATCGGCGAGGGCACGGGCGTCCGGCGCGCCGTGGTGTGGCTGCGGATCGGCCAGGAGCTACGCCCGGCCGCCTCGTGGTCGTCCGGGGGCCCCGGAGCCTCGGCCGCCCCGGCGGACGAGCCACGACCCCTCGTCGACGGCGGGTTGCCGGAGCTCGGTGGCTCGCGCGCGTTGGACGTGCGTCACGAGGGCGAGCTCCTCGGGGCGATCTCGGTGGAGGAGCGCCAGGGCGAGCCGTTGTCGCACGAGGCCGAGCAGCTGCTGGAGCACCTCGCTTCGCAGGCCGGGCTCGTGTTGCGGAACGCCCGTCTGACCGAGGAGCTCCGCGCCCGCCTCGTCGAGCTGCAGGCCTCGAGGCAACGTATCGTGGCGGCGCAGGACGAGGAGCGCCGCCGTCTCGAGCGCAACCTGCACGACGGCGCGCAGCAGCAGCTCGTCGCGCTCGCCGTGAAGCAACGTCTGGTCGGGGCGCTGTTGACCAAGGATCCCCAGAAGGCGTTCGCGATGATCGAGGAGCTACAACGCGACACCGGGGATGCGCTCGACAACCTCCGCGACCTCGCGCGCGGGATCTACCCGCCGCTGCTCGCCGACAAGGGCCTCGTCGCGGCGCTCGAGTCGCAGGCGGGCAAGGCGGCCGTCCGGACACGCGTCGAGGCGCGTGGGATCGGCCGCTATCCGCAGGAGGCCGAGGCCGCCGTCTACTTCTGCTGCCTCGAGGCGTTGCAGAACGTCGCGAAGTACGCGCGTGCCGAGGACGTCGTGATCTCGCTCCGTGGAACGGGCGAGGCGCTCCTGTTCGAGGTCGCCGACGACGGCGAGGGGTTCGATCCGGCGCTCGCGCCTCGGGGAGCCGGTCAGACCAACATGGCCGATCGCCTGGCGGCCCTCGGCGGCGAGCTCGAGGTGCGCTCGAGCCCAGGCGCCGGGACGACCGTGATCGGGTCGATCCCGCTCGCCGGTGAGCCGAGTGGCATCGAGCCCGAGAACGTGATCGGGGAGGTGCATGAGCGCGGCGTCGAGCCGGCCGAAGCGGCACGTGGCCGCCGGTAACTCAGAAGTCGCGACGGCCCGCCAAGCTGTCGGCGACCTCCGGCCGCGTGAGTTGGTAGAGGGCGATGCGATGTCCGCCAGGCGAGCGGAACGAGCAGATCGGGCCGTGCGGGATCTCGAAGGTGTGCTCGCGCTCCCAGCCGCGCGTCTCGAGCTCGGCGAGGGCGGACGCGAGGTCCGCCACCCGGTACACGAGGATCGCCCGATCTCCTTCGACGTGATCGGCGAGCAGGATAAGCGGAGGTCCCTCGGTGAGCTCGACCGCGGCGACCCTCGTCCCCATCCCATCGATCGCGAACAGCACGCGCCCGCCGAGGACCTCGGTGAAGTAGGCGAGGTCCTCGGCGACGTCCCGGCTCGGCGTGTAGAGGAAATCGAGCTGCTCGAACGCGGCCGGCCATCCGAACCAACGCCAGTACGCTATCGGCTCAGGCTCCGGACGGCCCCCAATCCGCGAACCCCTCCTCCCGTCCCGTGTCGGTGATCTGCTGCACGTCGCTGCCGTCCCCTGCTGCGGTGAAGATGTCGACCTGGTCCGTCCTCCGCAGGTACATCGAGAAGACGTACCGCGTGCCGTCGGGCGACCAGCTGGGGTCGAACGCGTACGCGAACCCGGCGCCGGTATTCATCGGGACTTCTTGGAGCTCCGTCCCGTCCGGGCGGATCGTGAACAGCGCCCCTCCGACGTCGAACAAGATGTGCTCGCCGTCGGGCGACCAGCTCGGGCCGCAACAGGCCCCGAGGGTCCAGGGGGTCAGCCGCGTGACGCCGGTCCCGTCCGTGTTCACGGTGAACAACGCGACGTTGCCGTTCCGTCGCTCCGGGTTGAACCGCACGAAGACGTAGCGGCTCCCGTCGGGCGAGAAATCGCCGGGCAGGTCATGGTCACCGAAGGGGTTCGAGGTCAGCCGCACCAGATCCTGGCCGTCCGTCGAGTCGACGGTGAAGATGCCGGGGAGGCGGTCTGGTCGCGTGTCGTCCCAGCCCTCGCAGGCGAGCCGGCTGCCGTCGGGTGACCAGCCCCAGCACGGGAGGTTCAGCGTCGGGTCGGGGATCTCGAAGACCGTTAAGCCGGTGCCGTCGGCGTTCATCAACCCGGTGCCGATCCGGCCGTCTTCGGTGAAGGCGCCGAAGGTCACGCGCGTCCCGTCGGGTGACCACCTCGGGCCGCCGATGCTCTCGTCCGTCAGTCTCACGCGATCCGATCCGTCGGGCGCGACGGTGAAGATGTGGCAGTCGTCGCATCCCTTCGAGTCCGTGACGTACGCGATCCGGCCGTTCTGGCCGGGAACCTCGGCCTCCGCTCGGTCTTGGATCAGGGCCAAGGGGAGCAGGAGCGTGGCGATCAGGGCGGCGAGCAGGGTGCGTCGCGGGGCGTGCGTCATCAGAGCCTCCTCCTCGTGCTTCGTCGGTCGAGTGGCCTCAGCCTGAGGCAACCTCGAACTGCGGTGCGGGGATCGTGGACAGGCACGCGGTATCCGGCGAGGGGTCGAGCGTCGGCAGCCAGGCGTTGCGGATCCCGCGCGTGCAGTCGTACGTGCCGAACACGTCCTGGCCCAGATGCGGCACCGAGATCACCTGGGCGTTGATCAGCGTCTCGGGAGCCCGCTCGATGGGATCGAGCGGCGAGAACGCGTCGTACTCCCCCCACATGATGAGCGTGGGGACGTCGGAGCGGACGGCGTCGTGGGCCTCTGCGTCGATGGGCTCCACGTCCCAGACCTCGCAGGCGGCGAGGTACGGGTTGTCGCCATACGCGTCCGCGAACCCGACACCCGAGGCCGACCTCGCGAGGGCGGCCTCGTCGACGAACGGTGCCTGGGCGGTGCAGGTGAACGAGAGGAATGCGCCGACGCTGGTCCGGAACACGCACCGGGGCATGTAGCCGAGGCACATCCCCGGGTCGCGAGCCAGGATGTCGCCGATCGCGTCGACGTCGCCGTCGCGGGCATCGTAGACGAGTCTGGGGATCGCACCTTGCGACGCGGCGTCGTTGAACGAGAGCAGGTGCCGGATCACCCGGACGAATGCGGCCGCATCCACGACGACACGGCGCGTCTCGACGCCGATGTCCACGGTCACGGCCTGCGGCGCCGCGTCGAGCGCGGCGAGCGTCTCGTCGAACGTGCCGGGCACGTCCGGGTACGCGCGTTCGCACGCCGCATCTTGCTCGCAGGTCCGGGCCAGGTTCGCCAGCGACGTCCGGATCGCGTCGGGCGCGCTCGTCGCGTCGTCGGTCTGCGGGAACTGGGGCGAGTCCATCACCAGCGCGCGGACGGCTTGGGGATGTCGGCGGACCAGCTCGAGCAGCAGCCGCGAGCTCGTCCCGTACGAGATGAGGTTCCAGCTGGGGATCTCCAGGAGTCGCCGGAGGTCCTCCGCGTCGTCGGCGACGGCCTCGGTGGTGTAGGCGGACGGTTCGACGCCCGCAGTCGCCAACCGCTCGCGGCAGTCGCCGACGGCCTCGAGGAACACTCGGCGCGCGCCGGCCGGGTCCGAGAGGAGGTCGGCGGCCACCGCCTCGACCTCGGGACAGGCGAGCGACGGCGTCGAGTGCCCCACCCCGCGCTGGTCCATCAGGACGAGCTCCGGACCGTTGCCGCGATCGTCGGCGCCTGGCGTGGTGATGCTCGCGTAGCTCGGGACCTGCGCCATCTCGTAGCCGAACGAGAAGTACGGGTCCCCCTCGACGCGACCGGCCGGCTGGGCGTGCAGGAAGAAGACGTCGATCGTGCGGGAGTCCGGGTCCGAGCGATCCTCGGGGACCCTGAGGAAGCCGCAGGTCAGCTCGGTGAGGACGACCGCGGCGATGTCGGCCGGGCAATCCACCGTGCGGATCGAGGGGCCAGCGGATCGCCGCTCGTCGTCGCCGGTGCACGCGGTGGCGGAGATCGCCAGGGCGCACGCGACGGCGACGAGCGAACGGCGGGCCCGCATCAGGACTCCCGGATGAACGGCGCGCTCTCGTAGATCACGGTCTGGGCGTAGATCTCGCCGGCCAGCTCCTCCTCGGACACCGTAGAGAAGTCGTCCCGGACCATGTCGAGCAC
Organism: uncultured Actinomycetes bacterium; assembly: GCA_963734275.1. Lineage (GTDB taxonomy): Bacteria > Actinomycetota > UBA4738 > UBA4738 > HRBIN12 > CAVTGO01. The sequence goes on along the minus strand of CAVTGO010000002.1, from coordinate 50,078 downwards.
GAGCTCGTCGCCCCGGATCGAGTAGGTGTACTCGATGTAGAGGTCCCCGGCGTCGCCGGCGATGACCGTGTCGTCGTCGACGATCTCGTAGTCGCCCTCCCATCCAACCTCGGGTTGCTCACCCTCCATGTTGGCCGTGTGGATCAGCCGCCCCTCCCCGAACGTGACGACGATGGTGACGGGACCCCGCCCACCGAAGAGATCCTCGAGCGAGTCAGCCGTGGGGGCGAGCCCCGCGGTCTCGGCCGCCTGCTCCGCGAGCTCGGGGGTGATCACCGCGGTCCAGGTTCCCTCGAGGGGATCGGCCGCCGGGTCGGCTCCCGTCGAGCCCGTCGTCTCGTTGGCGCTCGGACCCGCCGGCTCGGCCGGTTCCGGCGGATCGTCGCCGCTGCAGGCGGTCATCGCGATCGCGAGGGACGCCACCGCCAAGAACCATCGCGTCCGGCTCATCTCACCCTCCCTTCGTCACGTGAAGAAGGTCGTTCGAGCGACGACCGTTCAGACGATCTTCCACGGACGGCTGCCGAAGATGGTTTCGCGGAGCGGGCAGGATTCGTCGATCGGCGTGAGGCGGAGCTCGGTCGCGGTGAGCTGGATCCGGTAGGTCCCCACCGTTCCGGGACACGAGAACGACGTGAACGAGCCGATCGAGACGACGTTGCCCGTCACGCGGTAGGCATCGCCGGACCCAGACTCGTAGGTGTCCTCGAAGCCGGGCGGCGCCGCGAGCTGGATCACGCCGTTCGGGCTCAGGCGAAGCGTGTACGTGCCCGCGATGTCGAGGTCGGCGACGTCCGGGTCGGACCCGGGAAGGGTGAGCCGGTACGTGCCAGCGATCGGAACGGGCCCCGGGGGCTCGGCGGGGGTCTTCGGCGTGTCGCCCGTGAGCGTCCCCACGAGCCAGACAGCCACGGCGATCGTGAGCGCACCCGCGGTGAGGCCGGCCGCGAGGCGCTTGCGGCGTTCCTTGCGCCGGTGGCCCTCGTAGACGCGGTCGAGGACGCCCGGACCCATCTCGACCCGTTCACCCTCGCGCTCGAGGCGGTTCCGCAGCTCAGCCATCGACGCCTCCGATCCGCTCCCGCATCGCCGCGCGCGCCTGCGACGAGAGCACGCGGACGGTCACCGGGCGAACCTTGAGGATCGATCCCGCCTCCTCGGAGGTCATGCCGAGCAGCTCCGTGAGCACGAGCGCCGCGCGCTGGCGCGGTGTGAGCGCGTCCAGCGCCGGTCCGATCATCGTGCGCGCGTCGGCGCTCGAGAAGTGGTCGGGCGGGTCCGAGGGCCGGCCGGCGAGGCGCTGGATCGTCCGAGCCGCCCGGCCCGCGCGCTTGCGCCAGGCGTTGAACGCCACCCGGTACAGGTAGCCGGTGGGATCGTCCATCGCCTGCACCCGCTCCCAGCGCTCGAGGATCACGATGAACGCGTCCTGGACGATGTCCTCCGCCTCTCCTTTGTCGCGCGTGACCAGCCACAGCCTCTTGAACAGCGTCCCGCTCTCCTGCGCGAAGAAGCCCTCGAAGTCCAGGGGCGCCTCGGCGGGGGGCGATTCGCGCACGCTCACGAGCCGAAGCTCCGCAGCCATCTCCAGGAAGAAGGCCCGCGAGCGCCGGAACGTTCAGGCAACGGTGCGCTCGGCATGGTGTGCGAAGGATGACCTACGAGCGTCGTTCGCGCCTACGGGATGGAACGGATCCGGACGCCCTTGGCTGGTACGCCGTTCTCGACGCGTTCCCATGCTCCGTCGCTGAGGACCTCGTATGCGGCGAAGGCGCAGGGGATGCCCTTCGCGGTCAGGAGATCGGCCGAGTCCATCAGTTGGAGGTGCAGGTGGGGCGCCGTGGAGTTCCCCGTGTGGCCGACGTTGCCGACGAGGTCGCCGGCGCGGACCGTCTGCCCCGCCTCGACGGCCACGGTCCCCGGCGCGAGGTGGGCGAAGAGCGCGTACGTCTCGTCCGTCCGCACGATCACGTGGTTGCCGAGGAGCGGGTCGAGCCCGCGCTTGGCCGGATCGAAGGTGACCGCGTTCTTGATGACGAGCGCGAGCTCGCGCACGACGTGGAGCCATGCTCGCTCCGGAACCCCGTCCACGGCCTCGACGACCTCGCCGTCGAACACGGCGTGGATCGGCTGACCCCATCCGTAGCAGTCGCGGGTCCGGCCGCCGATCAGGTACGAGCGGAGCGCCCCGGCCGGATGGAGGTGGAAGCCCTTCCGGCCGTCGATCCGGACCAGGTCGTAGGCGTAGCGCTGCCCGAGCAGGTCGGTCCCGTGGCTCGGGATCCGGTGGGCCGGCGTCGTGGCCGCGGCCCATTCGCCCCTGAGGGGGAACTCGACGAAGACGGCGTCGTCGAGCTCGCTCGCCGAGCCCCAGGGCGGGCGCGGCACGTCAGCCCTCCCCGTCGGGCGGCACCGCTCCAGCGAAGATCTCGGCGTCGGCGACCTCGACGTCCCCGGCGTTCCACACCTCGTCGTAGAAGCGCGTGACCATCGCGACGTTCTCCTCCCTGCCTATTCGGTCCTCCCGTCTCCGATCGGTGCGCCCAGGATAGGGTCCGAGGTGTGCGGACCTCCGGACGCCTGTCTCACGTCCCGCGGCGGCTCCGGCGTTGTGAATCCGATGGCTGATGGAGCGGAAGCGGCCGGCCTCGACCATCCGATCAGCGTCTCGCTGCCGTACCGGCCGCCCTTCCCCGCGGCCGCGCTGCTGGGCTTCCTCGGCGCCCGGGCGATTCCCGGCGTCGAGGAGGTCCCGGGCTCGACCTACCGGCGCTCGCTGGGCCCTGCCGTCCTGGAGCTCACGCCGATGCCGGCCGTCGACGCGGTGCGCCTCGAGGTGTCGCCCGAGGACCTGCGGGACCTGCCCGCGGTCGTGCGGGCCGCCCGTGGGCTGTTCGACCTCGGCGTCGACCCGGACGCCGTCGCCCGAACGCTCGAGCGCGACCCGGTGCTCCGTCCGCTCGTCCGGGCGCACCGCGGGATCCGGCTTCCGGCCGCGGCGGACGGGTTCGAGCTCGTCGTGCGCGCGATCGTCGGCCAGCAGATCTCGGTCGCGGCGGCGCGCACGATGCTCGGCCATATCTCGGCTCGCTTCGGGACGGCTCTCGAGGGTGACGGCTCAGGGATCACGACGCGGTTCCCCGGCCCCGGGCGTCTCTCGGATGCGCCGCTCGAAGAGCTGGGAGTTACCGGTCGGCGAGCAGGGACGATCCGGCGCGTGGCCGGCATGGTCGCGGGTGCCGAGCTCGACCTGAGCGTCGAGGCGAACCCCGACGAGACGACGCGGCGGCTGCTCGAGGTCGACGGCATCGGGCCCTGGACCGCCGAGTACGTCCGGATGCGTGCGCTGCACGACCCGGACGCGTTCGTCGCGGGTGACCTCGGCGTTCGACATGGTTTCGTACGTCTCGGGCTCGACGCGACGCCGCGTGCGATCCTCGCGAGGGCCGAGGCGTGGCGGCCGTTCCGCGCCTACGCGACGATGCTCCTCTGGCAAGCCGTCCCGTAGCACCTGGTGCCCTGAGATCCCGCTCCGATAGCGTGCGGGACGTGCACGGTCTACGGGCGGGCGTCCTGGCGGTCAGGCTCATGTGCGAGCTCGGCCTGCTCGCCGCGTTGGCGTACTGGGGCTTCACCGCGGCGGACGGCGCGGGGGCGTGGGTGCTCGGCCTCGGCACCCCGCTGATCGCCGCCGGGATCTGGGGTGTGTACGTCTCGCCGAAGGCTCGGCGACCGGTATCGCTCCCGCTCCGCCTGTCGATCGAGATCGACCTGTTCGTCGTCTCGGCGATCGCGCTGTGGTCCGCAGGCGCGCCGGCGCTCGCGGTCGCGCTCGTCGTGACGGGGATCGGAACTTCGGTCCTGAACGCTCTGACCGAGACGCCAGCCTGAGCCTCGCATCAGGCTTCCTGCTCTCATACGTCTCTCATCGGGAACGGCCTAGGGTGGGTCCTCAGCTGGGAGGCCGAGGTGCGGGTGCTCGTCGTCGAGGACGAGGTCAAGATGGCCGGCCTGCTCAAGCGCGCTCTCGAGGAGGAGGGCTACGCCATCGACGTGGCCTCGGGCGGCAACGAGGCGCTCTGGCTCGGCGCCGAGAACCCGTACGACGCGGTCGTCCTGGACGTGATGCTCCCGGACCTCGACGGCTTCGAGGTGTGCCGGAAGCTCCGCGAGGCCGGCCGGTGGAGCCCTGTCCTGATGCTCACGGCGCGCGACGCGGTCGCCGACCGCGTGGCCGGGCTCGACGCCGGGGCGGACGACTACCTCACGAAGCCCTTCTCGATCGCCGAGCTCCTCGCTCGCCTGCGAGCACTGATTCGCCGTGGCGCCGCCGAGCGTCCTCCCGCCCTGCGCGTGGACGACCTGACGCTCGACCCTGCGTCGAAAGACGTCGAGCGCGACGGTCGCGCGATCGAGCTCACCGCGAAGGAGTTCGCTCTCCTCGAGTACCTGATGCGGCATCCGGGCGAGGTGCTCGGACGAACGCGGCTGATCGAGCACGTGTGGGACTTCGCGTACGAGGGTGACTCGAACGTCGTCGACGTGTACGTCCGGTACCTGCGGAACAAGGTCGACCGCCCCTTCGGCCGCGACTCCATCGAGACGGTGCGCGGGTCGGGCTACCGGTTGCGGGCGGAGCCGTAGGTGTCGATCCGCACGCGGCTAACGATCGTGTCCGCCGTCCTGATCGCCGTCGCGTTGGCGGCGGTCGGCAGCTTCCTCTACGTCCGGCTCCAGGGACAGCTCATCGACGCCGTGGACGCGGGACTGCGCTCGCGCGCCGACGCGCTCCTCGCCGGTCCTGCGGCCGGTCTCGCGCCGGGAACGCTCGTCGAGTCCGACGAGGCGTTTGCGCAGGTCCTCGGCGTCGGCGGCCAGGTCCTCGACGCCTCGCCGGGCCTGCCGGACCGGCCGCTCGTGGATGTGGGTGAGCTCGCGACCCTGCGGGGGACGCGGTTCGTCGAGACCACCGTGGTGGTCGCCGAGGGCGAGGAGGTGCCGGCCCGGCTCCTGCTCGTACCTGTGACCGGCGCCGAGGACCGGATGCTCGTCGTTGGCGCCTCGCTCGAGGACCAGCGGGAGGCGCTCGCCCGCCTGGCGGGGCTGCTCGCGATCCTCGGTCCGGTCGCGGTCGCGCTGGTGGTCTGGGTGAACTGGCTCGCGATCGGCGCGGCGCTCCGCCCGGTCGAGGCGATGCGGATCGAGGCCGCGGCGATCTCGGCGTCCGAGCCCGGCCGGCGCCTGCCGGTCGGGGGGACCGAAGACGAGCTGGGACGCCTGGGCGAGACGCTGAACGCGATGCTCGAGCGGTTGGAGGAGGCGCTCGAGCGCGAGCGGCGGTTCGTCGACGACGCGAGCCACGAGCTCCGCACGCCGCTGTCGAACCTCAAGGCCGAGCTCGACCTCGCGCTCCGCCGCTCGCGTACCCGCGAGGAGCTCGAGGGCGCCCTGCGGAGCGCCTCGGAGGAGACCGACCGTCTCTCGCGTCTGGCCGAAGACCTCCTCGTTCTCGCGCGCTCGGAGGGAGGGCGCCTGCCGGTGCGACGGGAGCCGGTCGAGCTGGCGGGCGTCGTCACGGGCGTGGCCGACTCGTTCTCGGCTCGTGCGGCGGAGCGCGGGGTCGCGATCGAGTCCGATGTGCCCGCGGATCTGCGTGCGGACCTGGACGAACTGCGGATCCGTCAGGCGCTCGGCAACCTCGTGGACAATGCGGTGCGGCACACGCCGGCGGGCGGCCGCGTGATCGTCGAGGCCTCGCGGGACGACGGCATCGTCCGTCTCGAGGTGCGCGACACGGGGCCGGGCTTCCCGCCCGAGTACCTGCCGAGGGCCTTCGACGCATTCGCGAGGCCGGACGCGGACCGCGGCCGCGTCGACGGGGGATCCGGACTTGGGCTCGCGATCGTCCGTGCGGTCGCCGAGGCCCACGGCGGCACCGCGGCGATCGCTACCGATCCGGGCGGGGGCGCCACGGTCGTGCTGTCGATCCCCGGATGAGCGCGCACCCATCAGCCGGCCCGATCTTCATGACGCCTCCTCCGCGATCGTCTTCAGGGTCGACCACGCGTTCATCGCCGGCGGGAACCCGGCGAGCACGGCCGTCTGCAAGATGACTTCGCGCAGCTCGTCGGCGGTGAGGCCCGCCTTCAGCGAGGACCGCAGATGGACCGGGAGCTGCGAGGAGCGCCCGAGCGCCACGAGCACGGCGACCGTCGCGATCTGGCGCTCGCGGAGCGCGAGTCCTGGGCGCGAGTAGACGTCGCCGTAGGCGACCTCGATGATCAGCTCGCCGAGGTCGCCGAGCGACTCCACCGTGCCGAGCGCCCGCTCGCCGTGGATCTCGGCCATCTTCCGCTTCCCGCGTTCGAGCTTCGTCGTGTCGGCCATCCTGGAACCTCCTCCGGCTGGGTGTCCGGGGGACGCTACCCCTGTGACCACTCGGGCGGCACCCCCGGTCGGGGATACTTGGCGCCGCATGGACGATCCCACCACCGCCGAGGAGAACGCGACGGCACCGCCGGGCGAGCGCGGCCGCGATCAGCGGGTGATCCTCGGCAACACGGGCCAGAACGTCCTCGGGCTCGCGATCGGGGCGGTCGCGCTCTTCGCCGCACAGGTGATCATGACCCGGCGCCTCGGCGACGGCGGGTTCGGCGTGGTCACGCTCACGACCCAGTTCGCGTTCATCGCGGCGGCCGCCACCCGGTTCGGCATGGACGTCGCGAACGTCCGCCTCGTGGCGATCCTCGTCGGGCGGGACCGCGCGCCGCGAGCGCGTGGGCTCGTGCGTCGATCGGCCCTGATCGCCGCGGCCGTCTCGCTCCCGTTCGGCGCGGTGGCGTTCCTCGCGTCGCCGTGGCTCGCGGATCGGTTCAGCGCCCTGCCCGACGCCGCGACCCCCGCGTTCCGCGCGGCGGCGGTGACGGTGCCGTTCGCGGCGCTCGCGTTCGTGTACATGGGGGCGACCCGCGGGCTGAAGATCATGCGGTTCACGCTGTACTCACAGTGGATCGCGCAACCGATCGGGTGGATCGTCCTCACGCTCGCGATGTGGGCGGTCCTGTCGGACTCGCCCGCCGTCGCGGGCGCGGCGTTCGGTGCGTCCTGGGCGCTCGCGCTCGCGATCGCCTGGTACGGGTGGGAGAAGGAGCAGGCGCGGTTCCCGCGGGTGGCGGCCGACGAGGGCGTGCTCGAGGAGCGCACGGGCGCGCTGGTGCGGTTCGGCGCGCTGCGGGCGCCGGCGACGCTGTTCAGCCAGCTCATCTTCTGGACGGACTTCTTCGTGCTGTCCGTGCTGTCCAGTGACCGGGGCGCGGCCGGCGCCAGCGACACCGGCGTGTACGGCGCCGTGCTCCGCGCCGGGCAGGCCCTGTTCCTGTTCCTCACGAGCGTGTCGCTCACGTTCAGCCCGTTCGTCGCGGACCTGCACCACAAGGGGGAGCGCGAGCGCCTCGACGACCTCTACAAGCAGGTGACCCGGTGGACGCTCGCGGCCACGATCCCCGTCCTGCTGGTCCTCGCCGTCCTGCCCGAACAGGTCCTGCGGATCTTCGGCGAGGAGTTCACGGCCGGTGCCCCCGCGCTGCAGATCCTGATCGTCGGGATGATCGTGCCGGTCATGGTGGGCACGGTCGGCTTCATCCTGATCATGGCGGGCCGCACGGGCTGGGACCTGCTGATCTACCTCGGCGGGTTCGCGCTCGACGTCGCGCTGGCGTTCTGGCTCGCCCGCCCCGAGAGCCTCGGGATCCGGGGAGCGGCGCTCGCGCAGGCGTGCACGCTGACGTTCAGCGCGGTCGCGCGGCTGCTGCTCGTGCGCCGGTTCCTCGGGATCTGGCCCTTCGACATCGGGTACCTGCGACTCGTCCCCCCCGCGCTCGTGGGCGGCGTCGCGATGGCCCTCGCCCACGCCGTGATGCCGGCGGAGAAGTGGGCGCTCGACCTGCTGGTCTCGGCGGCTGTCGGCGGGCTGGCCTACGTGGCGGCGCTCATCGCCGTGGGCCTGCCGGCGACCGAGCGAGCGTCGCTGTTCCGGATGGCGGGTCGCGCGCTCGGGCGCGGAGCGGACACGCCGACGTGACCGATACCGAGCCGGACGGCATCGACCGCGCGCGCCTGCGCGCCGGACGGCTCGAGCGGCTGCAGCACGCGATGGGCGACGCGAGCGTCGGCGCGTGTGTCCTGTTCCACGAGCCGAACATCCGGTACGCGACGGGCGCGTCGGCGATGCCGGTCTGGAGCATGAGCACCTTCGTGCGCTGCGCGGTCGTCCCGGTCTCGGGGCGGCCGATCCTGTTCGAGCACCCGAACTCGATCCACCGCTCGCGCGAGGTCGCCGAGGACGTGCGACCGATGCGCGCCTGGGAGTTCGTCGACGGCTCCGAGGACGAGGCGGCGGCATGGGCGAGCGAGACGATCGACGCGCTGCGCGAGCTCGGCGCCGGAACGGAGGTCGTGGCCGTGGACCGGCTCGGCACGCCCGGGTTCCTCGCCCTGCAGCGCGAGGGCGCGACGCTCCGCGACGCCCTGCCGGTGACGCGGGCGGCCCGCGAGGTGAAGACGACCGAGGAGCTCGCGCTGTTCGACCTGAACGGCCCGATCGTGATGGACATGCTCGCGGCGTTCGAGACGTCGATCGCGCCCGGGGTCCGGGAGCGCGACCTGCTCGCCGTCCTGTCCGACACGCTGCTCCGAGCCGGCGGCGAGTACCTGGCGACCAGCACGGTCGCCTCGGGTCCGAACACGAACCCCTGGCGCGCCGAGGCCACGGCGCGAGCGCTCGAGTCGGGCGACCTCGTCTACGTCGACACCGATGCGGTGGGCGTCGAGGGCTACTTCCTGTGCGTCTCGCGGACGTTCCCCTGCGGGGACGACGCCCCGAGCTCTGAGCAGGGCGACGCGTACCGAGCGTCGCTCGACTGGCTCCGCGCGATGGAGGAGCTCGTCCGGCCGGGCATGACCTGCCGCGAGGTGGCCGGGCGCGCTCCGAGGATCCCCGAGCGCTACCTGTCTCAGCGGTACGAGGTGATGCTGCACGGGCTCGGTCTGGAGGAGGAGAGCCCGAGCGTCACGCATCCCGGCGACCCCCAACCCAACCCGGACCGCGTCCTCGAGGAGGACATGGTGCTCTGCATCGAGCTGTACACAGGCGAGGTGGGCGGCCGGGATGGAGTGAAGCTCGGCGACGTGGTCGTGCTGACACCGGGCGGGCTGCGCGTGGTGGCGCCGTACCCGTTGTCCGGCGTCCTCGCCCGAGCCTAGGTCGCGTCCGCCTCGCGTCGCTCGATCAGCTGCAGGGCGGTGTGCACCGCGTCCTCGGGGTCCGAGGCCCGGACGACCGCATCCACCGGGACCCCGTCCCGCGCCAGCTCCCACGTGCCGAGGCCGACGACCGGCTTGCCCATCTTGAGCGCGAGCGCGATCTCGGACAGGGTCCCGAACTCGCCTCGGATCGCGATCACGGCATCCGCCGTCCGCACGACGATCGCGTTGCGCGCCTCGCCGAGGCCGGTGGCGACGGCCACGGTGACGTAGGGGTTGGCCTCCAGGCGCGACTCGGACGGCAGGATGCCCACCGAGCGCCCGCCCGCGTCGGCGCATCCGCCGGCTGCGGCCTCCATCACGCCGCCCATGCCGCCGCACACGAGCACGGCGCCCGCCTCGGCGATCAGCCGCCCCACCGCCTGCCCGAGCGCGAGCTCCGTGGGCGTCCCCGCCGATGCGCCCACCACCGCGACGTACGGCTCCTTGGTCATCGCATCTCCCTAGCCCCAGACCCGGCCCAGCATCGCGGCGAGGAGCGCGACCGCACCGGCCTTGTCCAGCGGCTCGTTCCCGTTGCCGCACTTCGGCGACTGCACGCACGAGGGGCACCCGCGCGCGCAGGGGCAGTCTCGCACGGTTTCGAAGGTGGCCTCGAGCCACCGCGCCTGCGAGCGGAACCCGCGCTCCGCGATCCCGGCGCCGCCCTGGTAGCCGTCGTAGACGAAGATCGCGCACGACCCGGTGTCCGGGTGGAAGGCGGTGGAGACCCCGCCGACGTCCCAGCGGTCGCACGTTGCCACCAGGGGCAGCAGGCCGATCGCGGCGTGCTCGGCGGCGTGGGCCGCCCCCGGCAGGTCCGTCGGCCGGATCGCGGCGCGCGCTATCGTCTCGGCGGGGATCGCCCACCACACCGCGCGCGTCGACAGTGTCTGCGGCGGCAGCGCGAGCGGGGTCACGTCGAGGATCTCGCCGGTCGCGACCATCTTGCGGGCGAACGCCACGACCTGGTCCGTCACGTGCACGGTCCCGTAGTGCGCGGGGACCCCGCCCGGCGTCTCGGCGCGCTCGGCGACATCCTCAACGCGGATGTCCGTGGTGTCGCGCGACTGCGTGTAGTAGTCGGGGTCCGCGCGGTCCACGACGGCCACGCCGTCGACCAGATCGAGCTCGCGCACCTCGAACTGCTCGCCCTGGTGCAGGTAGACGGCGCCAGGGTGCACGGTGGCGTACGCACGCGACTCGTCCACGGTGCCGAGCAGCTCGCCGGTCTCGCCGATCACGATGGCGAAGCTCCGCCCGCCCGCGCTACGGATGTCCGTGGCGCGATGGGGAGACGCCCTCCCCTTGTGGTGCAGCAGGTTCCGGCGCCGGACCAGCTCGCCGGCCTCGATCAGGCGCTCGACGGAGTCCGCCGAGCCCGGCCAGAACGTCTCGAGCTCGTCGTCGGTCAGGGGATGCTCGCGAGCGGCGCACGCGAGGTGGGGCTGCAGCACGAACGGGTTCGACGGGTCGATCACCGCGGCCTCGGGAGGCTTGTCGAACACGTCGGCGGGGTGACCGACGAGGTACTGGTCGAGCGGGTCGTCCTGCGCGACGAGCACCGCGAGCGATCCGTCGGCGCGGCGCCCGGCGCGCCCGGCCTGTTGCCACATCGAGGCGCGCGTGCCCGGATAGCCGACGAGGATCGCGGCGTCGAGCGACCCGATGTCGATCCCGAGCTCGAGCGCGTTGGTGGCGGCGACGGCGACGAGCTCGTCGGCGGCGAGCCGGCGTTCCAGCTCGCGGCGGTCCTCGGCCAGGTAGCCCGCCCGGTAGGACTTCACCTTCGAGCGGAGCTCCCCCGTCAGCTCGCGCCGGGTGAACTCGGCGAGGAGCTCGGCGGCGCGCCGCGAGCGCGTGAACCCGATCGACTTCACGCCCTCCTCCGCCAGGCGTGCCATCAGCGAGGAGGCGTCGGTGAGCGCGCTCCGTCGGGCGCCAGACTCCTCGTCGATCACCGGTGGGTTCCACAGGGCGAACACCTTGCCTCCGGCGGGCGACGCGTCCTCGGTGACGGCGTGGAACGGGAGGCCGACGAGGCGCTCGGCCAGCTCGGCCGGGTTGCCGACGGTGGCGCTGGCAAGGACGAACCGCGGGTCGCCCCCGTAGTGCGCGATCAGGCGGCGGAGGCGGCGAACGATCTGGGCCACGTGCGAGCCGAACACGCCCCGGCACACGTGCGCCTCGTCCACCACGACGAGCGACAGGCGCAGGAAGAAGTCGGCCCACCGCGGGTGGTCGGGCAGGATCGACGCGTGGAGCATGTCGGGGTTGGTCAGGACGAGGTTCGCGTTCCGGCGGATCAGCGGGCGTTCGTCGCGCGGGGTGTCACCGTCGTACACGCCGGCGCGGACCTGTGGGAGCTTCAGCTCGCGCACCTGGCGGAGCTGGTCGCGGGCGAGCGCCTTCGTGGGGAACAGGTACAGGGCGGTGCGCTTCGCGTCGTCCACCGCCCCGGCCGCGAACGCCAGGTTGTACACGAGCGTCTTGCCGCTCGCGGTGCCGGTGGCGACGACGACGTCCCGCCCCGCGTTCACCGCGTCCAGGGCCTCGCGCTGGTGCGCGAACAGTCCGGTGATCCCGACGAGCGCGAGGCGCTGCCGCACGATCTCGGGCAGGTCCTCGGGGAACGGGCCGGGGTCCACGCCCCGCACGGGGAGCTCGCGGACGTGAACGAGCGACTCGCCCGCGTCGAGGCTCGAGAGGAACGTGAGCGGGTCCACGCGCCGATGGTAGCCGCGTAGGGCCGGTTATTCGCCGGGGACCTCGGCGTCCCCGAGCTTCTCGAACGGCGTGCGGAAGCCGTCGCGCAGGAGCGGTCGGATCAGCTCTCGCTCGCGGGCGAAGATCACGAGCCCGAGCACGAGGTACATCACGCCAACGCCGATCAGCTCGACCCCATGCGCCGACTCCGGCACGAGGCCGCCGATGATGAACTGCAGCCAGAAGAGACTGAACAGCATCGTGGCCTCGCGCAGGCTGATCGAGAGCGTCAGCAGGACCGCGAGGGCGAAGAAGGACTGCGCCGCGGTGAGGAACAGCTCCTCGCGCTGCGTGGAGTCGATCGGTAGCCCGTGGAGGCTTCCGGACGCGAGCGCGAAGACGATCGGCAGGGTGCCGACCAGCAGCGTCCACTGGTTGACCTTCGAGGAGACCAGGGTCCCGAGGCCGGCGTTCGTGTTCAGCCGCCACGCGTAGAGGCCGGCGACCAGCAGCTCGGGTGCCTCGGAGGCGAGGGGCGCGAGCCACTGGACCAGCAGGAACTGGTTGATCCCGAACTCCGCCCCGGTGGCGACCAGGGCGTCGGCGAAGTGCTCGGCAACGAGCAGGATGACGGTTGCGGCGAACACGAACATCGCGACCACCGAGGTCCGCCGCCCGCGCACGGTGAACGCCCCGATCCACCGCGCCGGGCCGACGAGGTGCGGCTCCTCGGCCGGCGCGCGCGAGATCCGGTACGTGTAGGCCGCGAAGATCGCGACGAGGATCGCCGCGTCGACCAGCGTGATCGAGCCCTTCAGCGGCAGGGTCAGCGAGTAGACCGTGGCGATCGCGAGGAACGAGACCTCGACGGCGTGGCCGCGCTCCAGTCGGACCTCGCGGAGGATCGGCGGCTGCTTCCGGCTCCGGTACGCCGCGATGAACACGACCATCGACCAGCCGACGCCGATCAACAGCCGGTTCGCACCGGTCATGTTCGCGAGCGCCAGCGAGCAGGCATCCTCGCCCGGTGCGCCCGGGGGGTGGCACTCCCGGCCGAACAGCTCGAACGCGTTCCCGCCGTCGCGCGCGAAGACCAGGTCCACGGCGTACTCGGGCAGCACGGCGATGAAGGCGAGCACGGCGATCGCGAGTCCGGCCGAGATGTCCAGCTGAGCTGCCTCGGCGGCCCACGACAGGATGAACGCCGCGCCCACGATCGCGAGCCCGAACAAGAGCGCCTCGACGGCGTCGTTCGCGTGGATGTCGCCGATCCGCAGCGCGAGCCCGGGGACCGTGGCTGCGAGGGCGAGGACGATGCCCAACGCCTGGCGGAACGGGTGGACGTTGCGGAGGTCGTCCCTCAGCCTGGTCACGGCCGCGACCCTAGCAAAAGCCCCGCGGCGGCCGAGCCTACGCCGCGGTCTCGTCGACGACCGGCGCCGGCAGCAGCCCGGCGTTCGGCGAGGGCGGGATGTTGCCCTTCTTCAACAGGCCGTCGTCGAGCAGATCCTTCCCGATGGCGGCCAAGGCGGTCATGTCGAGGTTCACGACCGATGTCGTCCCGTTCGTGCCGATGCTGCCGGGAACCACGATGTTCACGATCCGCTTCGCGCTGATCGTGGTTCCGGTGAAGGCCAGGCTCATCAGCTGGTCCAGTGGGACGTCGGTCCGCGCGTTCCGGATGCCGGCGCCGATCCAGTTGAGCAGGCGGCTCGGGTCTGCCGTGAACTCCCTCCGGAACTGCGCGAGGGCGGCGATCATCAGCCGGCCCTGGTTCTCCGAGCGCCCGAAGTCCCCAGAGGGCAGAGCGTGTCGGGCGCGAGCGAACGACAGGGCCTGACGGCCGGACAGGGTCTGCACCCCGGCCGTGAGCTCCGCGTGCGCGAAGCTGTCGAACACATCGAACGGGACGTTCATCGTGAGCCCGCCGACGTCGTTGATCATCGCCTCGAAGCCCTCGAACCAGGTCAGAGCCCAGTAGTCGATCGTGATCCCGGTCAAGGACTCCACGGTCTTCACGACGAGTTCGGGACCGCCGTAAACCATCGCGGCGTTGATCTTGTCCGTCCCCGTGTCGGGGATCGAGACGAACGAGTCGCGCGGGAAGCCGACGATGGTGGCCTTGCCCTTGACCGGGTTGATCGCGACCAGGTGGATCGAGTCGGCGCGCTGCCCGGTGATCTCCTCGCCGGGTCGAGCGTCCGAGCCGAGGACGAGCACGAAGACCGGGCTCGTCCCGGTGAGGGTGGGGACGTAGCCGGCGTGCGCGGCCTGCACCTGGAACAGCGGGATCGCGCGGGCGACGGACGTGGTGGGGAGCGCGGCGCCGAGCACGGAGCCCGCGACCCAGGCCACCAGCAGGGCGGCGCTGAGCGCGGCACGTCGCCGCTGAGCGGAGCGGGGGGGACGTTCGGTCAAGGCGGCGTCAGGCTACCGGCGGGATGGCGGTGCCACAACCATCGCGACGAGAGCGCCACGGCTCGTCCCGCAGCGGTCCCTAGGAGGAGGGCGTGGTGCTCGCCGAGCCCGAGGGGGCCGGCGCCGGCGGCGTGGTGACCGCGTCGTTGCGGATGACGTCGAATGCCGTGATCTTCCAGCCGTCGACATCCTGCAGGAACAGCTGGCCGTGGCTCACGATGGACATGTACGTCGCGTCCTTGCGCTCGCCGAGAGCGTAGAAGCGGAACTTCACGACCGCGGTGTCGACGATCCCCTCGGGGTCGAACAGGATCGTGTACTCGAGGCTCCCCTTCGTCGGCTCCACGACCTCGTAGACGTCGCCGGCCCCGGCGCCGAGCGTGATCGCCTCGAGGCCCTGCTGTGCCGATGAGAGCGCGCCCGGCGCGAACGCCTCGAGCACCTCCGCGTAGTCGCCCTCGCGCCAGTTCGAGGGATCGAGGAACGCGTTCGTGAACAGGTCGTCGAGCACGGGCGTGATCTCCGACTGCACCTGGGTGGCCGAGATCTCGAGGGCGGCCACGTCGGCGGCCTCCGCCGTGGGCACGACCTCGGAGCGCTTCACCGTGAAGTCGAACTCCGGGACCGTGTCGTCCGGCCCGTTGCCGAGGATCCCGCCGCCCTCGCCGCCGGAGAGCACCAGGATCACGGCGGCGATGGTCGCCACGACGACGACCGGCACGATGACCAGCGCGATCGGGAGCCGGCGTTTGTGCTTGGCTCCCTTGCGCTCCGTGCGGTTCGCGGCAACGGGAGGGGGGGCGGAGGCTTCGGTCAAACCGCCGTGAGGGTATCGGCGGGGGGAGGGTCTATCAACCCTCACGGCCGTGGCGTAGTGGGTCAGTTGAGGTTGTCGGACCCACTACCGCCGTCGCGATAGGATGGCGACGGTCCAAAGGTGTGCCGGGAAGACTGGTCGGCGTTGGAGCCGACGTGCCCGAGAACCGGTCGCATGGCGACGAGATCCGCGCACCGTGGTCGCGCTCGGGGCGTCCGGTCGCACGGCGCGTGGTGCGTCCCCTGCAGTCATTCCTGGATGCCGAGGCCTCGTCGGCCGTCCTCCTGCTCGCGGCAGCGCTGATCGCGGTGGCGTGGGCCAACTCCCCATGGCACGAGGCCTACGAGCGCCTCTGGGGCACGCCGCTCACGATCCGGCTGGGCGATCACGTCCTCAGCGAGGACATCCGCCACTGGGTGAACGACGGCCTGATGTCCCTCTTCTTCCTGGTCGTCGGCCTGGAGATCAAGCGCGAGCTGTTGACCGGCGAGCTCCGCGATCCGCGGGCGGCCGCCGTCCCGGTCGTTGCGGCGCTGGGCGGCATGGTGGTGCCAGCGCTGATCTACGTGGCGCTGAACGCCGGTGGCGCCGGCTCGTCGGGCTGGGGGATCCCCATGGCGACGGACATCGCGTTCGCCCTCGGCGTGTTGACGCTCGCGGCCAGGGCCGCTCCGGCCGGCCTCAAGCCCTTCCTGCTCACGCTCGCGATCGTGGACGACATCGGCGCGATCATCGTGATCGCGATCTTCTATTCGAGCGGCCTATCTGCAGCGGCGATGGCCGTGGCGCTGGGACTCATCCTGCTGATCGTCGTCTTCCAGCGCATCGGCGTGCACGCAACGGCCGTCTACCTCGTGTTGGGGCTCGGCGTGTGGCTGGCGGCGAACGACTCCGGGATCCATCCCACGATCGCCGGGGTGGTCCTCGGCCTGCTGACCCCGGCCCGGCCGTTCCAGCGGCCCAGCGCCGTCAGTGTTGAGGCGCACCGCGTGGCCGATGAGACGATGGACGTGCCTGACCCGCCGGACGCCGACGCCCCTCAGTGGATGGGGCTCGCGGCGCTGTCGCGGGAGGCCGTATCCCCCCTCGCGCGGGTCGAGGCGCTCCTTCACCCGTGGACCAGCTACGTCGTGGTCCCGTTGTTCGCCTTCGCCAATGCCGGGGTGATGCTCTCGTCCGAGGTTCTTCGCGAGGCGGTGTCCAGCCCGATTACCCTCGGCATCGTTCTGGGTCTGCTCGTCGGGAAGGTGGCCGGGATCACGCTCGCGAGCGCCCTGGCCGTGCGCACGGGTCTCGGGAGGCTCCCCGCCGACTGCGGGTGGCGGCACGTGGTGGGCATGTCGACGGTGGCGGGCATCGGCTTCACGGTCTCCCTGTTCGTCACCGAGCTCGCGTTCAGCGATGCGCTCCTCGCCGGGGAGGCCAAGGTCGGCATCTTCGCGGCCTCGATCGCCGCGGGGGTCCTCGGGTTCGCGATCCTGCGCGCCAGGGCGGTCCCGGGGGAGGGCTCGCCCGAGGCGGCAGGCTAGCCTGTTCGGCGAGCACCCGGCGGGCGAGTTTCGGCACGTCAAGCGGAGGGCCTTCTCCCTATACTCCGTGGGTCCCCGGCCCCGGCCGGGGCCTAACCTTCCTAGACGTCGAACCGAGGAGGTCCGAAGTTGCACGGTGTCCTCGCCCAGGAAGGCGGCCCGATCGAGGCCGTCTTCGGGTCCTTCGAGAACAACGCCCTGTGGTTGATCCTGCTCGTTTCCCTCGGCGCGCTCGCGTTCGCGTACTACCTGGTCCGCGAGGTGCTCGCCGCCCCCGAGGGCACGCCGAAGATGAAGGAGATCGCGCTGGCGATCCAGGAGGGGGCGAGCGCGTACCTGCGCCGCCAGTTCTCCACCGTCGGCATCTTCATCGCGATCCTGACCGTCCTGCTGTTCATCCTGCTCCCCACGCCCGAGGACGCCGCCCACTCCGAGTTCTCGCTGCGGTTCGGCCGCTCCCTGGCATTCATCCTCGGCGCCGGTTTCTCGGCGCTGACGGGGTTCACCGGGATGTGGCTCGCCGTCCGCGCCAACGTCCGCACGGCGAACGCAGCGCGCGAGTCGGGCCTGCGCCGGGCCCTGAAGCTCGCGTTCCGAGCCGGCGGCGTGGCCGGGATGTTCACCGTCGGCCTCGGCCTGCTGGGCGCCACCGTGATCCTGCTGATCTACCAGCAGGACGCCACCAGCGTGCTGGTGGGCTTCGGGTTCGGCGGCGCGCTGCTCGCGATGTTCATGCGGGTAGGCGGCGGCATCTTCACGAAGGCCGCCGACGTCGGCGCGGACCTCGTGGGCAAGGTCGAGCAGGGCATCCCGGAGGACGACCCCCGCAACGCGGCGGTGATCGCGGACAACGTCGGCGACAACGTCGGCGACTGCGCGGGGATGGCCGCCGACCTGTTCGAGTCCTACGAGGTCACGCTCGTCGCCTCCCTGATCCTCGGCGCCGCCGCGTTCTCGGGTTCCGAGGCGGGCGCCATCGCCGGCGTGATGTTCCCGCTGTTCGTGCGCGCGGTCGGCGTGGTCACCTCGATCGTGGGGATCCTCGCCGTGAACCCTCGCAGCGAGGAAGAGCACGGGATGAAGGCGATCAACCGAGGCTTCTTCCTCTCGGCGGCAATCTCGGCGATCGTCGTGTTCGCGATCAGCCAGGTTTACCTGGACGACCTCCGTCCGGCGGTCGCGGTGGGACTCGGACTCGTCCTCGCGAGCGTGATCCAGATCCTCACGCAGTACTTCACCGACACGAAGTACCGGCCCGTCCAGGAGATCGCCGAGTCCACGCAGACCGGCCCCGCCACCACGATCCTGTCGGGGTTCTCGGTGGGCCTCGAGTCCACCGTGTGGTCGATCCTGATCATCTCGGGCGCGATCGTGGGGGCGTTCCTGCTGGGCGACGACACCGCCGAGCGCCTGTACTTCATCTCGCTCACCGGCATGGGCATGCTCACCACGGTCGGCGTCGTCGTCTCGATGGACACGTACGGCCCGATCAGCGACAACGCGCAGGGCATCGCCGAGATGTCAGGCGAGTTCGAGGGCCGGCCGGCCGAGATCCTGACGGGTCTGGACGCCGTCGGGAACTCGACGAAGGCGATCACGAAGGGGATGGCGATCGCGACCGCCGTGATCGCGGCGACCTCGCTGTTCGGCTCGTTCGAGGAGGCGCTGAAGGAGGCCGGGTTCGATTTCGTCGGGGTCCGTGTGGACCAGCCCGACGTGCTCGTCGGGCTCCTGATCGGAGGGGCCGTCGCCTTCCTGTTCAGCTCGCTCGCGATCCGCGCCGTCGGACGCGCCGCCTCGCAGGTCGTGGTCGAGGTCCGCAAGCAGTTCCGCGACCACCCGGGGATCATGACCTACGAGGAGAAGCCGGACTACGCGAGCGTCGTGGACATCTGCACGAAGACGTCGCTCCGCGAGCTGATGACGCCGGGTCTGCTCGCCGTGCTCTCGCCGGTGATCGTCGGCATGTTCCTGAAAGCCGAGGCGCTCGGCGCGTTCCTCGCGGGGTCGATCCTGACCGGCCAGCTCCTCGCGGTCATGCTGTCGAACTCGGGCGGCGCGTGGGACAACGCGAAGAAGTACGTCGAGGAGGGCCACTACGGCGGCAAGGGCAGCGAGAGCCACAAGGCCGCGGTGATCGGCGACACGGTCGGCGACCCGTTCAAGGACACGGCGGGGCCGGCGCTGAACCCGCTGATCAAGGTGATGAACCTCGTCGCCCTGCTGATCGCCCCGCTCGTGGTCGAGCACGCCGAGGACACCGGGCTGCGCATCGCCGCCGGCCTCGTCGCCACCGGGGTGCTCGCCTTCGCGATCTACGTGAGCAAGTCCCGTCGCTCCGAGCTGATGGTGGAGTCGAGCAACGGCGCGACGGTCTAGGCGCGAGTTGCGCGACGACCGCCGGAGCGGGTAGGGAACACCCTATGGGGGTCCTCGACCCGTTCCGGCGGTTCTTCCGCCGCATGGCGGAGAGCGACGAGCAGCGCTACGCCGAGGAGATCGAGGCCTGGGCTCGGGGGATCCCCGGGACGGTGCCCATCCGAGACTGTGGCAGCCGGTCGCGGGTCAAGCTCGCCGGCGTGGTCCGGCGGATCACGGTCCACCCCCTCGAGGGCAACGAGTCGCTCGAGGCGCTGCTGTACGACGGGACCGGGGAGATGCCGGTGGTGTGGATGGGTCGCCGATCGATACCGGGCCTCTCGCTCGGGACCCGGTTGATCATCGAGGGGATGGTCGGGGGGCAGCGCTCGGGCCCGCGCATCGTCAACCCCAGCTTCGAGTTCGCGAGCTGAACGTCGAGGTGCCGAGAAGCGGTGGGCGGACTAGTCAAGTTCGGGTAGTCCGCCGCCGATATCCGGGGAATGAAGAAGTTCCTGCAGTCGGTACCGTCGGCCCTCATCGTGGCTGTGCTGGTCGCCGCCATCGCCTCGGCATCCCCGAAGTTCTCGAGTGACCCCGAGCCCGAACCGGTCCCGGTCACGGGGCCGAGCGGACCGTCCGGTCCGTCCGGATCCGATGTGTCGCCCGAGGTGGCCGACGTGGTCGAGCCGGAGGATGACGAGGGGGACTTGGACGTGTCGGACGAAGGCGCCGGGCCCGACTTCTCGTCGTGCGTGGGCCTGCGGGGGCTGGACAATGCCGTGTGTCGACACGAGGTCCTGCTCGAGACGCGCCCGGACAACCAGGGCCTCCAGAACGCGATGGACCATCTCGTCCAGAACCAGGCGAAGCATGAGGAGCACGCTGTTGCAGGTCACGGGAACGAGGATGCAAGCCACGGGAACGCGGATGCAACCCACGGGAACGGGGATGCAACCCACGGTCCCGACGACGACCAGGACTGACCCTCTTCGGGCCTACCCCCAGGGCTCGCCGACGATGGCGGCCCGCAGGTGGTCCTCGGCATCCGGGATCGACAGCGCGAGCACCTCGTCCCCGCCAGCGATCAGCGTCTCAGGCTGCGGGATGGCGACGTGGCCTTCGCGGATGATCGCGACGATCGCGGAGTCGGGTGGCAGCCGGAGCTCGTAGAGCGGGCGACCAGCAGAAAGCGCGTCGTCCGGCACGGTCATCTCGACGATCGAGATCCGGCCGCGCTCGAGGGGCAGCAGCCGGATGAGGTCGCCCACGGAAACCTGCTCCTCGACCATCGCGGTCAGGATGTGCGGCGGCGAGACCGCAGCGTCCACGCCCCATTGCTCGGTGAACAGCCATTCGTTGTCGGGGTGGTTCACGCGAGCGAGCACACGCGGCACGCCGTACTCCTGCTTGGCAAGCAGGGAGGTCACGAGGTTGTCCTCGTCGTCGCCGGTCACGGCCGCGACCACGTCGGCCCCGGCGAGCTGCGCCTTCTCGAGCACCCACGGCTCGCAGGCGTCCCCGAGCACATGCTCGACATCGGGGGCCCATTCCTTGGCGATCTCGAGCACGTCCGGATCCTGCTCGATCAGCGTGACGGCGTGACCGCGCTTCGCCAGATCCGAGGCCAGGTGACGACCGACCGCGCCGGCGCCGCTGATGACGACGTGCATCAGTGATCGCCTACCGGTTGCAGGAGCTCGTCCAGCGCCTCCATCGCGTCCTTGTGGAGCATCAGGTGGACGACGTCGCCACCCTGGAACGTGCTGCCGCTCACGGGAAGGAATCCCTTGCCTCCCCGGTCCACGCCGACCACCCGGATCTTCGCGTCCGCCTCGATCGAGGAGACGGGCTTGCCGACCAGGTGGTGGGGGACCTCGAGCCGCATCCGGAAGAGGTCGCCGCCGGCGAGGGACTCCTTGATCTCCTCGCGCGGGTGGCTGAGCATCAGGATCATCTGCTTCACGCCCCATCTCGTCGTCGAGACCGTGGGGATGTTCACCTTCTCGTAGATCTCGGCGCGCATCGGGTCGAAGATCCGCGCGATGACCTTGGGCACGTGGTAGTACTCCCGCGCCACGCGCGCGGACACGATGTTGGAGTTGTCGCCGCTCGAGACCGCCAGGAAGGCGTCGGCATCCTTGATCCCCGCCTCCTCGAGCACGTCCCGGTCGAACCCGAGGCCAACGACCTGCTGGGCCTCGAACCCCGGCGGAAGGCGGGCGAACGACGACGCGTTCTTGTCGATGACCGCGACCTGATGCCCGGCTTTCACCAGCTCCTGGGTCAGGAGGATCCCGACCCGGCCACAGCCCATGATGACGACGCGCACGGCCCCGTAGGTTAGCGCGCGGCGTCGGAGGTCGTGCGGCTCTGCGCGATCGGGTGCCGCTTCGGGAAGAAATAAGGGACGACCGCGAGATCCACGTGCTCGTACCGCTGCATGGTCCGGGTGATGCGCCGGCTCGTTCGGTCGTGCAGGAGGCGCTGGCGGAGCGTCGCGTAGTCGCGCCTGGGCAGGACCACGGTGATCTCTGAGCGGGGGCGGGTGCGCTCCGCGACGTATCGCTCGAGGGTGCGGGCCACGTCGCGGTCCCAGCACTCCACGAGGTCCAGCTCGATCGGGATCTCGAGCTCCATCCAACGCGCGATCAGCTCTTCCTGGACGTCGGGGTCGGCTGCGGCGTGAACCGCCCGCACCTCCTGGGCCCCGAGCGAGAGCGCGTACCGGACCGCTTGGAGCACGGCCCGGTCGGGGCGATCAACGAGCACGAGCGCCTGATGACCCAGGCGCGGTATCAGACGGATGTGGCGGGCCCCGTCCGCCGTCTCCTCGATCACGTGGCCCGGGCCCTCGTGGTCGCGGACGAGCGTGACCCGCACGTTCGGGTAGGGCGCGAGCGCCCTCGCGAGCCGCGCCCCCGCGCGCCCGCGGCGCAAGCGCTCGACCCACCGCGTCCGAGCGGGACCAGGCGCGATGACGGTCACGTCGGCGTCCTCGGAGAGCGCGGCTACGTATCCGGCGATCGAGACCGCCGGATCGCCCTCGTGTCGGAGGACGTGGAGCCGGATCCCGACATCGAGGTCTGCCCAGCGGGCGAGCAGATCCTCTGAGTCGCCGTGATCGCGCTCGACGTGGACGGCCCGGATCTCAGTCGCGCGGATCGTCCGCGCGTACTGCAGGGCGTGCAAGGTCTTGCGATCGAGGTCCTCGACCAGGACGACCGCGACCGGTGGACCAGCCGGTTGACGCTCGAACGCGCGAAGGCCCTCGTCCAGCTCTTCGCGTTCGCGCGCATAGAAGCGATGCATCCGCACCAGGAGCCACACGGTCGCCGGCACGAACACCATCACCGCCCACGCGCCGTGCGTGAACTTCGTCAGCGCGATGACGACGGCCACGACGGACGTGGTGAGCGAGCCGATGCCGTTGATGGCCAGACCGTGGCGCCACCCCGGCTCGCGCAGCCGCAGGTGTCGCCTGGCCATCCCGGCTTGCGACAACGTGAACGACGTGAACACGCCGATCGCATACAACGGGATCAGCCGGTGGACGTCGGCCTTGAACGCTACGACGAGCACGGTGGAGGCGATCGCGAGGCCGACGATCCCGTTCGAGAACACCAGCCGGCGCCCCCGCTTGGTGAGCGCGCGTGGCATGAAGTCGTCCGACGCCTGGAAGTTGGCTAAGCGTGGGAAATCGGCGAACGAGGTGTTCGCCGCGAGGATCAGGATGAGCATCGTCCCGAGTTGGACCAGTGCGTACAGGAGCGGGCCGGCTCCGTCCGGGCCGAACACCGCGTGGGCGATCCTCGAATTGAGGGTCTCGGTCTCGGTGGGGAGGGCGTGGAGCCTCACCGCGAGGAACGACAGGCCGAGGAACATCGGACCGAGCAGAGCTCCCATCCACATCAAGGTCGTCCGGGCATTGCGCCATTCGGGAGGGCGGAACGCCGGGACGCCGTTGGAGATCGCCTCGACGCCGGTGACCGCGGCCCCGCCCGAGGCGAACGCGTGCAGGATCAGGAAGACCCCCACGATGCCCGTGGTACTCGCAACGTCGGCCGGCAGCGGCATCGGATGCAGGTCGCCGGCCGAGGCTCGTGCGATGCCCACCCCGATCAGCGTGAACATCATCACGATGAAGAAGAAGGTCGGGACCATGAACATCCGACCGGACTCGCGCACCCCGCGCAGGTTGCCCCAGGCGATGAACCAGATGAAGAAGACGGACAGCCAGATCCGGTACGGGAACAGGCCGGGCGCCGCCGAGGTCATGGCCGCCACCCCGGCCGCGATCGACACCGCGACCGTGAGGACGTAGTCCACCAGCAGAGCGACGCCCGCGACCTGCGCCGCAAGCAGCCCAAAGTTATCCTTCGTCACGATGTATGCGCCGCCAGCGCTCGGGTACGCCTTGATCGTCTGCCGGTAGGAGAAGAGCAGGATCGCCAGCACGGCGAGGATGCCGAACGTGATCGGCATCACGAGCGAGAACGCCATCAGGCCCACCGCCGGGACGGCAACCTTCAGGATCTCTTCAGTGGCGTAGGCCGAGGAGGACAGGTTGTCCGATGCGAATACGGCGAGGGCCGTCGGTTTGCCGAGCCGCTCGTGCTGCAGTCGCGAGGTGGGCAGTGCGGGCCCGAGAAGCACACGCTTCAGAGTGGCCCCCGCGCCTCGAGGCCGCGGCCCCGCCTGCAGCCTCGGGGGGCGGCTCGGGGCGTCGCGCTCCGTCGTTGTGGCCATCGCACCTCGAAGGTTCGGCCCGAACGCGTAAACGAGGCGTGAATGAAGTGTGCCCGCGCGTGTAGAAATCGTAGGGGCGCCGTAGCGTGGAGCCAGGATGGGGGAGCGCTCGCGGTCGGGTTCCCGGGCCCGTGCCCGGATCCGGGCCGGCCTCGTGGCTGCGGCGGCGTCCGCCGCTGCGACCGGTGTGGCCCTGGTCGTCCACCCGGATCGCGCCTTCGGGGCGGTTCCCCTGTACCTACTGTCCGTCGTGGTGGCGGCCGCGATCGGCGGCGCGGGGAGCGGGCTCGCTACCTCGGTCTTGTCCTTCCTGTCCTTGAACTACTTCTTCACTCAGCCGCGCCACACCCTGCGCGTAACGCACGCGGAGGACGTCGTCGCGCTCGTCGTGTTCCTCGTCGTCGCCGTCATCGTCGGTTCGCTCCTTTCTCGCGCCTTGGCCGAACGGGCCCGGGCGGTCCGCAGCGAGCGCGATGCCCGGCTGCTCGGCTTCTTCGCGACGAAGGTGATGTCGGGCGTTGCCCTCGACGCGGTCCTCGACGACCTCGCGGGGGCGCTCGTGGATTCGCTCCGGCTGGCGAGCTGCCGGATCCTGGCCCGAGCCGACGCCCGCGCGTTCGAGACCGTTCGCACCCGCGACGGAGCCGATGCCGGAACGTCCACGACGGTGTCGATCCGCATCGGCGACGAGGACGTGGGGACGCTTGCCGCTACGTGGGCAGCCGGAGCGGAAGCCGGATCCGACGACGACCGGCGCCTGCTGGAGGCCGCCGCGCGCCAGGTCGCCGTAGCGATCGAGCGCGCCATGCTCGACGAGCAGATCGCGAGCGCTCGGATGGAGGCCGAGACCAGCCAGGTGCGCGCCGCACTCTTCTCCTCCGTGACCCACGACCTGCGGACGCCGCTCGCGTCCATCAAGGGGGGCGTCACAAGCCTGCTCCAAGAGGACGTGACGCTGGACGACTCGCAGCGTCGAGAGCTCCTGTGGACGGTGCTCGAGGAGACCGACCGGCTCAACAGGTTGCTCGGCAACTTGCTCGACCTCGCCCGAGTCCGCGCCGGCGCCCTCGTCCCGGCAAAGGAGCCCACGGCGATCGACGAGGTGATCGAGTCGGTGCTCCACCGGATGGAGCCGCGGCTCGGCGGCGTGCGGATCCGGACGATCCTCCGCCAGGTGCCGGAGATCCCCGTTGACCCTGTGCAGCTGGACCAGGTCGTCACGAACCTCCTCGAGAACGCCGCGCGATTCTCGCCCCCCGGGGGCGAGGTGCTCGTGACAGTGTCGCCATGGCACGGCTTCGTGCAGGTGGGTGTCGCCGACCAGGGCCCGGGTATCCCGGTCGCCGATCGCGAGCGGGTGTTCGAGGCGTTCTACCGGGGCGATTCCGGCGAACGCTCCGGGACGGGGCTCGGACTCGCGATCGCGCGGGCGATCGTGCTCGCCCACGGCGGTCGGATCCGGATCGATGGCGCCCCAACGGGCGGCACCGCGGTGGTCTTCGAGCTGCCGGTCGCGGACGCGGCCCCGGTGCCGCAGGAGACCGCGCGGCAGTGACTCGCATCCTTGTAGTGGACGACGAGCCGCAGATCCGGCGCGCTCTGCGGACGAGCCTCGAGGCGCACGGCTACGAGGTCCGCACGGCCGGGACCGGCGAGGAAGCCATCGTCGCGAGCGCCGAAGAGGCGCCCGACCTCATCGTCCTAGACCTCGGCCTGCCCGACCTCGACGGCGCGGCGGTGATCGCGCGGGTGCGGTCCTTCTCCGACGTTCCCGTGATCGTGCTGTCCGTGCGCGACCGACAGGCGGACAAGGTGGGGGCCCTCGACGCCGGCGCCGACGACTACGTGACGAAACCCTTCGACATGGGTGAGCTCCTCGCGCGCGCCCGCGCCGCCCTGCGACGGGGCCAGGGCGAGGAGCCCGCAGCGGTGCTCGCCTTCGGCGGGATCGAGGTGGACCTGGGCCGGCGGCTGGTCACGCTCGGAGGCCAGGCCGTGCACCTCACGAAGACGGAGTACTCGTTGCTCGAGGCGCTCGTGACCAACCCAGGCAAGCTTCTGACGCATCCCTGGCTATTGCGACGGGTCTGGGGGCCCGCGTACCAGGCCGAGAGCCAATACCTCCGCGTCTACATCCGCTCGCTCCGTCGGAAGCTCGGTGACGAGGCCAGTGCACCTCGGCTGATCCTCACCGAGCCCGGCGTGGGCTACCGCTGGATCGCGGAGCGAACCGAGGGAGGGAAGCCGACCTAGAAGCGCCAACCTAGCGACACACACCTAGAATCGCCCGTCATGGCGACGCTGAAGCGCGAGAAACCCCAGGCCGGCGGCGTGCTGAAACGTGTCCTGCTCGGCCGGGCCATCGCCACCAGCAAGCAGGAACACCAGCTCCTGCCCAAGTTCCTGGCGCTCCCCGTCTTCAGCTCGGACCCGCTGTCGTCCGTGGCCTACGCGACCGAGGAGATGATGCTGGTCCTCGCGCTCGCCGGCGCCGCGGCTCTCTCGTACATGCTGCCGATCGGCTTCGCGATCTCACTGCTGCTCGTCATCGTCATCACGTCCTATCGACAGACGGTGAAGGCCTATCCGCGCGGCGGCGGCTCTTACATCGTCTCGAAGGAGAACCTCGGCACCCTGCCCGGGCTGATCGCGGCCGCCGCCATCCTCACCGACTACATCCTCACGGTCGCGGTCAGCGTGACGGCCGGGACGATCGCGATCACCTCGGCGGCGCCCGGCGTGGCCGAGCATCGCGTGCTGATCGCGATCTCGTTCGTCGTTCTGATCACGCTCGCCAACCTCCGCGGCGTGAAGGAGGCCGGCACAGTGTTCGCGATCCCCACGTACGGGTTCGTGCTCATGGTCTACGTCACCCTGGGGGTCGGGCTCCTCGAGTGCCTGGCCGAGTGCCCGACGGCCGCCTCGGCCGAGCTGGACCTCCCGGTGGAGCACGCCCTCAGCCTCTTCATCATCTTGCGAGCATTCGCGTCCGGCGCGACGGCGCTCACCGGCGTCGAGGCGATCGCCGACGGGGTGCAGGCGTTCCGCCGCCCGCAGGCGAGGAACGCCGCAGCCACCCTCACGATCATGGGCACGATCAGCATCAGCATGTTCCTGGGGATCACCTATCTGGCCAGGGCGCTCGGGGTGCGCGTCAGCGAGCACGTGTCTGCGCAGTCGGTGCTGGCGCAGATCGGCGACACCGTGTACTCCGGCGGATTCCTTTTCTACGCCCTCCAGGTGTTCACGGCCGGGATCCTCATCCTGGCCGCCAACACCGCGTACCAGGACTTCCCGCGCCTGGCAGCGATCTTGGCCCGCGACCGCTTCATGCCCTCGCAGTTCCGAAACCGTGGAGACCGGCTGGTCTTCTCGAACGGCGTGATCGTTCTCGCCGTCCTCGCCTGCCTGCTGATCTACGCGTTCGATGCCAACCTCACCCGGCTGATCCAGCTGTACGTGGTGGGGGTGTTCACCGCGTTCACGCTCTCCCAGGCCGGGATGGTCCGGCGGTGGATGCGGCTGCGGGAGGGGAGCTGGGTCCGGAGCGCCGTCGTCAACGGCATCGGGGCCGTGACCACCGGCGTCGTCCTCGTGATCGTGACGATCACGAAGTTCGCCCGCGGCGCATGGATCGTGATCGCCGCGATGCCGGTGATCGTCCTGTTCTTCTCGTCGGTGAACCGCTACTACGTTCGGGTGGGACGGATCCTGCGCGAGCAGAACCTCAGCGCGCGCGTGGAGCCGCGGAACATCGTGGTCTTCCTGGTCCCGGACCTCGGGCCCGCGACGCTCGACGCCGTGGGCTACCTCCGGGCGCTGCGACCGGAAGACGTCCGGCCGCTGTACATCGGGCCGCCGGAGACGTTCCGGGAAACCCAGGCGGCGTGGGAGGTGCGGGCGCCGAGGCTCGGGCGCCTGCAACAGCTCGACCTGGACGACGAGCGTCTGGGCCGCCGGCTCCGCAGGTACATCCGCTCGATCGACCGCGAGCCGGGCGACTTCGTGACGGTGATGATCCCGGAGGTCCTCACGGGCCGCGGGTACTGGCAGTTCATCCGCCGCCGGACCGCGTTCCTGCTGAAGACCTCACTCCTGTTCGAGCCCGGCGTCGTGGTGACCGATATCCCGTTGCTTCCCGAGGAGGCGGAGGCCGACCAGGCCTCCGCGGCGACGGAGCGGCCGGTCGAGCCGGAGCGCAGCGTGGTGATCGTCCCCGTCTCGGGCGTGCATGACGCGACGGTCCGTGCAATCGTCTACGCGAAGTCGCTGCGTCCGGCGCTCATCGAGGCCGTGTGCTTCATCAGCGACCGCGAGGAGGCCGAGGGCATCGTGGAGGCCTGGCACGAGCGCGGAATCGACGTGCCGCTCGTGCTCACCGAGGCGCCGTTCCGGGAGCTCGGGCCGCCGTTCCTTCAGGAGATCCGCAAGTACACGGACCGGGGCGACACCGTTGTGACCGTGGTCCTGCCCGAGTTCATCCCCAAGCACTGGTGGCAGAACATCTTGCACAACCAGACCGCCTTCTACATGAAACGCCTGTTGCTGTTCGAGCCCAACGTCGTCGTGACGAGCGTCCCGTTCCACCTGCGATCGGCCCCGTCCGAGATCGCGGCGGAGATGCGCAACGCGCCCGGGAGTCAGGAGGGGAGCTGATGGATCGGGAGGCCGCCGTCGCGCTGTGCCGGGAGAAGTGCCTGAAGGAGACGACCGTCCGCCACCTCATCTCGGTCGAGGGCGTGATGCGGGCGCTCGCCGCGCGGTTCGGGGAGGACGAGGACCTGTGGGGTCTGACCGGATTGTTCCACGACCTCGACCAAGACCACACGGGTGACGACGCGGCGAATCACGCGCGCCTCGCGGCGGAGTGGCTCCGCGAGGCCGGCGTGGACGGGCGCGTGATCAACGGCGTGCTCGCGCACGCCTACGCCGAGTACCGCACCGACCTGATGTCGAAGGCGGTCGTGCACGCCGACGCCGTCGCGGGGTTGCTCGTCGCCGCGGCGCTCGTCCGGCCCGAGAAGGCCACCGGCATGAAGGTCTCCAGCGTGAAGAAGAAGCTGAAGGAGAAGGCGTTCGCTCCCGGCGTGAACCGCGACGAGGTGACCGGTGCCGAGGAGGGTATCGGCCTGCCGCTCGACGAGTTCCTGGCGGTCTCGATCGAGGGGCTCCAGCGCGTGGCGCCCGAGATCGAGCTCTAGGCCGGGCGGCGTTCCTCGTCCAGGACGGCCGACAGCTCCGCCCCGACGAGGTACAGCAGGGTCACCAGGCGGAGGAACACGAGCAGGCCGACGACCGCCCCGATCGTCCCGTACGTGAGCGTCGCCCGCTGTACGAGGAGCGCGAGCACCAGGGCGCCGAGGAGCTTGAACAGCTCCCACCCGATCGTCATCACGATCGCCCCAGGGAGATGCCGCCGCCACCCGGGGCCGTGTCCCGGCGTGAGGGCGACGTACGAGAGCAGGAACAGGCAGAGCTCCAGCGCGACCACGCAGGCGAAGGCGATCGCGCGCGTCGGCACCTCGAGGCCGCCGCGCAGCTCGAGCGTGCCCAGAACCCCGGTGAGGATCGGGAGGGCCCCGACGACGACGGCCATCCCGAGCGCGACGAGGATCCCGCGGACCCTTCCCAGCTGTCGTCTCTCGACCGAGGTCCGGAACACCACGCCGAGGGCGCGGCTCGCCCGGATGCCGAAGGCCGACGCCGTCCACAGCAGCCCGGCCAGGGCGACCGCGCCGAGCAGGGCCCCGCCGTCCGTGAGGTTGCGGACCTGCTCCTCGGCGCGCTCGGGAACCTCGAGGTCGATCCGTCCGGCCACCACGCCGAGGATCGCCAGGGCGACGATCGACAGGGCGAGGGTGGACAGGAACAGCTGATAGGCGAGCGCGGCGGCGTGCGTATCGACGTCGTCCGCGCGGTAGCGACGCCACACGGCGCGGGCGAGCCCGGCCGGCCGTGACTGCGCTAGGGTTCGCATCCCCGGACCTTTCCACGGAAGGAGCGTCCTTGAACACCCGCCCCGCCGGTCCCGAGGACGTCGAGTTCCTCAAGAACATGCTGTACGAGGCCGCGGCGTGGAACCCGGACTGGCCGCGCGAGCGCATGATCGAGGCCCTGGCGGACCCGATGCTCGAACGCTACCACCGCGACTGGGGTCGCTCCGGCGACGCGGGCGTGGTCGCCGAGCTCGACGGCGAGCCGGTCGGCGCCGCCTGGTACCGCCTATTCACCGCCGAGGAGCCCGGCTACGGCTTCGTGGACGAGAAGACGCCCGAGCTCGGCATCGCCGTCGTGCCCCTGTTCCGCCGCAGGGGGATCGGCGAGACCCTGCTTCGGGCGCTCATCGTGCAGGCACGCGAGGAGGGGTTCCTCGCGCTCTCGCTCTCGGTGGCTCCCCACAACCGTTCGCGGATGATGTACGAGCGCACGGGGTTCCAGAAGGTGGGCGAGGACGGCGAGTCCTGGGTGATGCGCGCCGAGCTCGGCTGAGCGCGGCTCAGGCGTCGTCCACGGGGGCGTCCTGGCGCTCCGCCTCCTGCTCGGCCCGCTCGCGTCGGATCGCGCGGAGCCGGTGCCGCACGAACCAGATCACCGTGATCAGCAGCGCGATCGCGATCGCCCACGCGAACGGCCGCAGGATCCGCTCTACCGTCTCCCAGTTCTCGCCGAGTACGTAGCCGAGCCAGGTGAGCAGCAGGCACCAGGGCAGACAGCCGAGCACCGTGTAGGCGGAGAACCGCCCGAAGGGCATCCGGACCACGCCGGCGGGCAGGCTGATGAAGGTCCGCACGACCGGCAGGAGCCTGCCGAAGAACACGGCGGCCTCGCCGTGCCGCTCGAACCAGTCGTGAGCGCGGTCCACCTCGTGCGGCCGGATCAGCAGGTACCGGCCCCAGCGGTCCACCAGCGGACGCCCCCCGGCCATCCCCGCCCACCAGGCGAGCCACGACCCAACGACGTTGCCGGCCGTTCCGGCGAGGACCACGAGCCAGAAGTCCAGCTGCTGGTCGGGCGCCAGGAACGGCGCTGTGACCAGGGCGCCCCCGAACAGCATCGTGACCTCGGAGGGGATCGGCACGCAGGCCGACTCGAGCACCATGAGCAGGAAGATCGCCAGGTAGCCGTACCGGGCGATGTTGTCGGTCACCAGGTCGTTGAGCAGGGCGAGCAGCGTCGGCTCCATGGGCTCGGGGAATCAACCGAGGGTAGCACCGTGTTCTCCGTGCCTGGGGGCGGCCCGCTCCGTCCTTGAGCCCCGGTCCGACCCCATAATCCCGGGGGTCGACGGAAGGTGACTGGTACCGTCGGCCCGGGACCCGCCCGGTTGCCGGGCGCCGAAACCCCGAAAAGGAAGCTCGAGTTCATGACGAAGACCCTGGTGGTCGTCGAGTCGCCCGCGAAGGCGAAGACGATCGAGAAGTACCTGGGCGGCGACTACGCCGTCCGGGCTTCCTATGGGCACATCCGGGACCTGCCCAAGAGCGACCTCGGCGTGGATGTGGACGGCGACTTCGAGGTCACCTACGAGGTGCCGGCCGACTCCAAGAAGCACGTGACCGAGCTGAAGAAGGCGCTGAAGGCCGCAGGCGGCGAGGTCGTGCTGGCGACGGACTACGACCGCGAGGGCGAGGCGATCGCGTACCACGTGGCCACGCTCCTCGGCGTGGACCCGGCCGAGGCCAAGCGGGTCACGTTCACCGAGATCACGCGCGACGCGATCCTCGAGGCCTTCCGGCACCCGCGCGAGATCGACCTGAAGCTGTTCGACGCGCAGGAGGCCCGGCGCGTCCTTGACCGGCTGGTCGGCTACAAGATCTCGCCGATCCTCTGGCGGCGCGTCCGTCCGGGCCTGTCGGCGGGACGGGTCCAGTCCGTGGCGGTCCGGCTCATCGTCGAGCGCGAGCGCGAGATCCGGGCTTTCACGCCGGTCGAGTACTGGAGCATCGACGTCCGTCTCACACCCGAGGGCGACCCGCAGCCGTTCCTGGCCCGGCTGACCCAGATCCCCGAGGGCAAGCTCGCGGCCTCGCCGGACAAGAAGGGGATCACCCTTCGCCGCCGAGCCGGATGCCCACGTCCACGCGCAGAAGCTCCGTTCCGCCGCCTACCGGGTCGCGAAGGTGGAGCGCAAGGAGCGCAAGCGCTCGCCCGCCGCGCCGTTCACGACGTCCACGCTCCAACAGGAGGCTGCGCGCAAGCTTGGGTTCGGCGCGCGCAAGACGATGTCGATCGCGCAGCGCCTCTACGAGGGCGTGGACCTGGCCGGCGAGGGCACGGTCGGGCTCATCACCTACATGCGGACGGACTCCGTGAACCTCGCGGAGACGGCGCTGCGCGAGGTCGCCGAGGTCGTTCGCACCGAGTTCGGCGGCGAGTACACGATCGCGGAGCCTCGCCGGTTCAAGACACGAGCGCGCAACGCGCAGGAGGCGCACGAGGCGATCAGGCCGACCTCGGTGCTCCGCTCGCCCGCACGCGTGGCCTCCGCCCTGGACCGAGACCAGTTGCGCCTGTACACGATGATCTGGCAGCGCACGGTGGCAAGCCAGATGGCCGATGCACGCTTCAACCAGGTGGGGGTGGACATCGAGGCGACGGCCGAGGACGGTGCGCGCTACGGCCTGCGGGCGACCGGGCAGACGCTGCTGTTCGATGGGTTCATCCGCGTCTACTCCGAGGGCCGCGACGATAGCTCCGACGAGGATGCCGAGTCCCGGCTGCCCGAGCTCACGGCCGAGCAGGTCCTGCGCTGCTCGAGGTCCTGCCCGAGCAGCACTTCACGCAGCCGCCGCCCCGTTTCACGGAGGCCTCGCTGGTCAAGACCCTGGAGGAGCTCGGCATCGGCCGGCCGTCCACCTACGCCTCGATCATCTCCACGATCCAGGACCGCGGCTACGTGCGCCTGGAGGACAAGCGCTTCTTCCCCGAGGACGTCGCCGAGGTCGTGACCGACAAGCTCGTCGAGCATTTCGCCGACGTGGTGGACGTGAACTTCACCGCCCGGATGGAGGAGGAGCTCGACGAGATCGCCGAGGGCGTGCCGCAGCCCGGGGCGGGGTGCTCCGCGATTTCTGGGGTCCGTTCAGCGAGGATCTCGAGCGAGCGGAGGAGAAGTTCGAGCGCTACGTCGAGGAGCTCGACGAGGACTGCCCCCGCTGCATCGAGGAGGGTCGCACGCCGCCCGGCCGCCTGCAGATCCGCCTGGGTCGCTACGGCCGCTTCATCGGCTGCACGCGGTACGCGGAGGAGGACGGCGGCTGCAAGTACATCCGCAACCTCGACGGTCAGGTGCGGCCCGAGCCCGAGACGCTCGACGAGAACTGTCCCGATTGCGGCAAGCCGTTGCAGCGCAAGGTGGGAAGGTTCGGCCCCTTCGTGGGCTGCTCGGGCTACCCGGACTGTCGCTACATCAAGCGGGAGCCGCCCACCTCCACCGGGATCACGTGCCCGCAGTGCAAGCAGGGTGAGATCGTCGAGAAGCGCACACGGTTCGGCCTGATGTTCGGCTGCGAGCGCTATCCCGAGTGCGACTTCGCGGTGAACCACCCGCCCGTCGCCGACCACCCGTGCCCCGAGTGCGGCTCGCTCCTCGTGCGCCGTCCCAAGAGCCTCCGGTGCTGGGGCTGCGGGGCCGAGCTGGACGACGACCTCAACGTGACCAAGTCCGGCGACCCCGAGGCCGAGGCGGAGGCACGCGCGGCGAAGTCCGCCGCCCGCGCCGCCCGCGCCGCGGCCAAGAAGAAGGCCTCGGGCGCCAAGCGCGCGCCCAAGGCGACCACGAAGCGCACGGCCGCGAAACGGACCGCCGCGGCCAAGCGGACCACCGCCTCCGCGAAGAAGGCGGGCTAAGGGCCCGTGTCCTCGACGTTCGCCGACGAGGTCGCCGCGCTCCGCGGCACCCGGCCGGCGACGTTCAAAGACCTCGTGACCCAGCCGAACTTCTCCAAGCTGCTCGTCGCGCAGACGGTCAGCTCGTTCGGGGACTGGGTCGGGTTCGTCGCCGTGACGGCGCTGGTGGCCCGTCGCGGCGGGACCTCGGGCGCGTACGCGGTGGCCGGCGTGATGGTCGCGCGGATGCTTCCGGCGATCTTGTTCGGACCCCTCGCGGGAGCCATCGTCGACCGGTTCAGCCGCAAGACGCTGATGATCGGCGCCGACGTCGCCCGAGGCTCCCTCTACGCGCTGATGCCGTTCCTCGGCCCGCTGTGGGCGATCTATCTCGTTTCGTTCGTGATCGAATGCTTCTCGCTGCTCTGGACCCCGGCCCGCGACGCCTCCCTGCCGAACCTGGTCCCGCGCCGGCAGCTGGGCAACGCCAACTCGCTCGGTCTGATCACCACGTACGCGACGCTGCCGCTCGGCGGGTCTGGTGTTCGCGTTCCTGTCCGGCGGCTCGGACCTGATCCCGTGGTTCGACGACAACCCGCAGTTCCTCGCCTTGTGGCTCGACGGTGCGACGTTCGCCCTGTCGGCCGTCCTCGTCATCAGGATCCGGATCCCGTCCCCGGCCGCGACCACCTTCTCGAGGTTCGACCTGTCGCGGGTCGGTCGCGACATCGTCGACGGCGTGCGGTTCCTCCGAGAGAACTCACTCGCCTCGGCGATGACCATCGGGATCGCGGCGGCGTTCTCGGCGGTGGGTGCCGTGCTTGCGCTCGGGCCGATCTTCGCGTCCGACACGCTCGGCGCGGGCGATCCCGGGCTGGGGCATCCTCGTGACGTCGTTCGGGATCGGGATGGGGATCGGCATGGCGTCGTCGAACAAGGTGGTCGAGCTCGTCGAGCGCGAGTTCGTCTTCGTCTGGTCGATCATCGCCGCCGCGGCCGCGCTCTTCGTCCTGGCGGCGATGCCGGGGATCGGGCTCGCCGCGGTGATCACCGTCGTGCTCGGTGCGTTCTGTGGATCTGCCTGGGTGAGCGGCTACGTCCTGCTTCAGGAGAACGTCACCGACGAGTACCGTGGGCGCACCTTCGCATCCCTCACGGTCGTGTCGCGCCTCGGTCTGTTCCTCTCGCTGATCGTGTTCCCGGTCGTGGCCGGTGCCATCGGCGTGCACACCCTGACGATCGCCGATCGCGTCTACGACCTGTCTGGCGCTCGGTTCTCCCTGATGCTCGCCGGTGCGGGCGTGATCCTCGCGGGGGTATTCACGCGTCGGGGCCTCCGGCGGTTCCGCGTGCGCAAGCCCCAGGCCCTCGGCCTGGTGCCGAAGCTCAAGCGCCCCCCGACGAACGGGCTCTTCGTCGCCTTCGAGGGCGTGGAGGGAGCCGGCAAGGGCTCGCAGATCCGCCTGGCGAAGGAGTGGCTCGAGTCCCAGGGGATCCGGGTGCTCGTCACCCGGGAGCCCGGGGGCACGCGGGTCGGCGAGGAGCTCCGCACGATGCTCCTCGCACACGCCACCGGCCACATCGAGCCGAAGACCGAGGCGCTCATGTTCGCCGCGGCGCGCGCCCAGCACGTCGCCACCGTGATCCGGCCGGCGCTCGCCGAGGGTGGTGTGGTGATCTGCGACCGTTACATCGACTCGTCGCTCGCGTACCAGGGGTGGGGGCGCGGGCTCGGCGAGCAGGACGTGCTGACGCTCAACGTCTGGGCGACGCAGGGGCTGTTCCCGGACCTCGTGCTGCTGCTGCACCTGGAGCCGGAGGCCGGCCTGCTCCGGTCTCTGGAGGAGCCCGACCGCATCGAGATGGAGGGCCAGGACTTCCACGCCAAGGTCTCGGACGCGTATCTTCGGATCGCCGAGGAGCACCCGGAGCGGTTCGTCGTCGTCGACGCCGATCAGCCGCCCGACCAGGTGCACGAGGCGGTGGTCGAGGCGCTCCAGCGAGTGCTCCGCGAGCGGGAGGACGACGGCAACGGCTGACGAGACGTTTCCGATCCTGTCGCGCGTGCCCGGGCAGGAGCACGCGATCGGGTTCCTCCGGCGCGCGGCCGACCGGCCGCACCACGCGTACGTGTTCGCCGGACCCGAGGGCGGCGGCAAGTCCCTCGCGGCGCGGGCGTTCGCGGCGGCCCTGCTCTGCAAGGCTGGGCGGATGCGGCGAGTGCCGGGATTGCCGGCTCGCCCTCGACGACCGTCACCCGAACGAGGTCGTGGTCGAGCCCGAGGGACGCGACATCCACGTCGACACCGTCCGCGCCGAGGTGTGGCATCCGGCCTACCGCACCGCCCCGGAGCCCGGC
Organism: uncultured Actinomycetes bacterium; assembly: GCA_963734275.1. GTDB lineage: Bacteria > Actinomycetota > UBA4738 > UBA4738 > HRBIN12 > CAVTGO01. The sequence continues at coordinate 14,014 of CAVTGO010000002.1, read as the reverse complement.
CGCAAGGTGTTCGTGATCCGCGAGGCCGACCGGCTCAACCCGGCCGCCGCGGACGTGCTCCTGAAGGTCCTCGAGGAGCCGCCGGCCGACTCCATCCTCCTCCTGCTGTCCGCTCGCCCGGACGAGCTCCCCGAGACGGTCCTGTCGCGCTGTCACGTGGTGTCGTTCCGCCCGCTCTCGGAGACGTTCGTCTCGGAGGCGCTCGTCGCCGAGGGCGTGGAGCCAGAGCGCGCCGGGCTGGCGGCGCGGCTGTCGGGCGGGAACCTCGGCCGGGCGCGGCGGCTGGCCGTCGACGCCGACGGGCTCGCGTTCCGGGAGGTGGCGCGCGAGGCGCTCGAGGGCGCCGGCGCCGGACCGGAGGGCGCGCTGCGCGCGGCCGACGACGTCCTCGCCGCCGCCGAGCGGTACAAGAAGGGACTCGCCGAGGGGCTGAAGGACGAGCTCGCGCCGTTCCTGGATGAACGCGGAAGGCCGGAGGAGGCCTACCGATCCTCGATCCGCCGGCTCGAGGAGCGGCACAAGCGCCAGGTCCGCCGGGCCGAGCGCGACTACGTGGACCGGGTGCTGCTCGCGGTCTCGGCGCTGCTCCGCGACCGCGTCGTGGCCGCGGTCGGCGGCGGGTCCGACCTGCTGGTGAACCTCGACCTCGCGCCGGCGGCGGGTGGGATCCCGGCCTCCACCGCCGCGATGGCGGCCGTGGAAGAGGCACGCGCGGCCCTCGCGGAGGACATCAACCTGAACACGCGGCTCGTGCTCGAACAGGCGTTCCTGCGGCTCGGCGCGGCGACCTGAGGCTTGCTCGGAGGACCAGCCGAACTGTGGTGCTGGCATCACTGTCGCTGTTGTGCTCGGGTGGGACGCTGGAGCTGGAGGTCAGGCGTATATGACGGTTCGCGTGCTCATCGTCGACGATCAAGAGCCGTTCCGGATGGCGGCCCGGATGGTCGTAGATGCCACCGACGGCTTCGAGGTCGTCGGCGAGGCCGAGACCGGGGAGTCCTCGGTCGAGATGGCGCGCGAGCTCACGCCCGACCTGGTCCTGATGGACGTGAACCTGCCGGGGATCAACGGCTTGGACGCGACCCGGCAGATCCTGGCCAACCAGTCGGACTCGGTGGTTGTGCTCCTGCTCTCGACCTACGAGGAGGAGGAGTACGCGCCTCGCGCCGCCGAGTGCGGGGCCGCCGCGTACATCCCCAAGGCGGTGTTCGGGCCCGACCGGCTCGAGTCGGCCTGGGCCGCCGCCTCCCCCTCCGCCGACTAGTTGTAGTTCCCACCAAGGTTGTTGACAGGCGAGAGCCTCCGTTCACGGTTGGGGCTTGTCCGAGTCCCTGACCGGAAGGAGGCTCTCGTGGCCCATCGTAGGGCGAGACTCACGCCGTTCGGACGGCTGCTGCTCGTTTCCAGGATCTTGGAGCAGGGATGGTCGGTGTCAGCGGCCGCGGAGTCGCTCGGCGTCTCCCGCGCGACGGCTCACAAGTGGTTGCGACGCTTCCGTGAGGAGGGCATCGAGGGTCTCCAAGACCGCTCGAGCGCGCCGGTTCGACGTCCCCGCGCGCTGGCGGAGCGCGAGGTCGAGCGGATCGTTCGAGCCAGGCGCCGGCTCAAGGTCGGCCCGCACCGGCTCGGACCAGAGCTCGGCTATCCCCGCTCGACGGTCTACGCCGTCCTTCGCCGTCGCGGTCTGTCGCGCCTGTCGCACCTGGACCGCCCCACCGCCTCACCGGTGCGCTATGAGCGCGACCGTCCGGGGGAGCTCATCCACGTCGATGTGAAGAAGCTCGGCAGGATCCGTCCCGGAGGCGGGTGGAAGATGCGCGGGCGAAGCACGGCCACCAAGGCTCCGAAGCATCGGGGCGTCGGCTACGACTACCTGCACGTCGCGGTCGATGACCACTCACGCTACGCCTACGTGGAGTCGCTCCCCGACGAGAAGGGGCGCACCTGCGCCGGCTTCGTGCTCCGCGCGGCCGCGCACTTCGCGGAGTTCGGCGTCCAGGTCGAGCGGATCATGACCGACCGGGCCATGAACTACGTGCTCTCCCCAGACTTCGCGCTCGCTCTCGAGGCGATCGGCGCCGCGCACCGTACGACGCGGCCCTACCGGCCGCAGACCAACGGGAAGGCCGAGCGGTTCAATCGCACGATGCTCGAAGAGTGGGCCTATGCCACCCTCTATCGCTCGAACGAGGCCAGGCTCGCTTCCCTCCCGCGCTGGCTCGAGACCTACAATCGGCGACGTCCCCATACCGCGCTCGGAGGGCACCCACCAGTCTCTCGACTCTCAACAACGTGAGTGGGAACTACAACTAGTCGCCCGGCTCCCGCCGCACGCCGACCGGGACCGAGCCCGCGACCCTCGTCCCGGCGCCTGGCGCGCTCACCACCTCGAGCTCGCCGCCGATCGCCTCGAGGCGGTCCGTCATCCCCTGCAGGCCGATCCCGCGGCTCACGGTCGTCGCGTCGAACCCGCGGCCGTCGTCCCGCACCTCGAAGGCGAGCCGCTCGCCCTCGTGCGATAGGCGGACGTGCACGCGCGAGGCATCCGCGTATTTCGCGATGTTCTGGAGCGCCTCGAGACAGCAGAAGTAGATCGCGGCCTCGACGTCCTGGGGGTAGCGGCCGACGCCGTCCGGCGCGACCTCGACCGGCACCGGCACCTTCCGCGCCTGGGACTCCAGCGCGGCCGCCAGCCCCTTGTCGGCGAGCAGCGGCGGGTAGATCCCGCGCGCGAGGTCACGCAGGTCCTCCAGCGCGTCGGTCGTCTCGGTCTGCAGCTGCGCCAGGAGCTCGTGCGCCTTCACCGGGTCGCTTTCGACCATCGTGTCCGCCAGGCGGAGCTTCACCGCGAGGGCGACGAGCTGCTGCTGCGCCCCGTCGTGGATGTTGCGTTCCAGCCGTCGCCGCCCCTCGTCCTCGGCCGCCACGATGCGCCGGCGCGACTCGCGGACGTCCTCGATCAACCGGACGTTGCGCAGCACGAGGCCCGCCTGTCCCGCTAGGTCGTGGATCAGGCGGCCCTTCGCCGGGTTCATCGGGTCGTTCGCAGGCATCGTCACGGTGATCGCCCCGAGGACCTCGCCCTGGTGACGAACCTCGAACGCGTTCGGATCGACGTCGGCGAGCATCGTCGCCGGCCTCGGTTCGTCGGGGTCGGCGCCGGCGGGCCATCGCGCCGCGGGCCGGAGGTCGCCGCCCACCAGGAGCCAGATCGTGGCGTTCTCCGCCCCCGTCCCCTCGCCGAGGATGGCGGCCATCCTCGGCAGGACGTCGTCGGTGGAGTAGGTCTCGGCCATCCGGTCGGAGAAGTCGGTGAGCACCTCGTACGGGGTCGCGCGCCCCCCGTAGACGAGGCGATCGGCCACCCGCCGAGCGAAACGCAAGACCGGCCACACGAGGACGCCGGCCACGAGCCCGACGACCAGCAGAAGCCCCGGCTCGTCCGCGACCGGACCGACGAGGATCCCGCCCGCGAGCAGGAGCACGGCCGTGGCGAGAACAGTCAAGAGGGTCACCACGATCGCGGCGACGAGGGTCTTCTTCAGGACGATGTCGAGGTCCCACAGCCGGTACTTCAGCAGCGCCACGCCGATCGCCCCCGGGAAGCCGATCCCGAAGGCGATGAAGAAGAGGTAGAAGGAGGCCTCGTTCACGAAGCTGGTCTCGTTCGGGCCGAGGCCGAATCCCGACAGGATGGCGGTGAAGAACGACACGCCACCGACGGCGGCGACGTACGCGAGCCAGCGGATCTGCTGCCGCTCCTCGTCGCGGGCGTGCCGGAACCGGAGCACGACGCTCGCGATGCACAACGGGACAAGGGCGAGGATCCAGCTCAACCCAGCGACGGCCTGGAGCGCGCCCGCGAGGCCCTCGAGCGCCTTCACGCCGGTGGGGTTCGGGACCGAGGTCGAGTTCAGCTCGATCGGGTTCGTCTGCAGGAGGCTCCCGACGCATCCGAAGGCCGTGGCGAGCAGCGCGGCCCACAGCACCCATCTCCACCGCGGAGACCGCACGTGCCCGCTCGGGTACAGGAGCAGGATGAGCGGGACGGGCGTGATCAGGGCGATGAACGCCCAGTTCGACAGCCACAGCGCGAACGAGCGGAACGGGAGCGCGCCCGGGTTGGTCTCGTATGCGTACGTCGCCCACTCCTCGGCCAGCGCGAGGGCCGAGAACCCGGTGCCGAACACCAACATCAGCCAGCCGATCGGGTTGGACGGATTGCGGGACGCGAGCATCGCACCGACGGTGGCCCATCCGGCCATGACGACGATCGAGAGGAAGATGAAGGGCCCGTCCGCCGCGAAGCTGCCGTTGCGGGTCGCCAGCCAGAGCCCGGGGGTCGCGAACAGCACGCCGAGCGCGAGCAGCAGCCAGGGGGCTTTCGATCTCACGTCGGCCCGCCTCCGAGTGGCACCCGACCTCGGACCGTGGTCCCGCGGCCGGGTGCGCTGTCGACCTCGAGCTCGCCGCCGATCGCGTCCAGGCGGTCGGCCATACCCTGCAACCCGGTGCCGTAGCTCGTGGCCGAGGCGTCGAAGCCCGCTCCGTCGTCGGTGACCTCGAATGAGAGGTGGCCGTTGGACTGGGTAAGGCGCACGGCCGCGAGGCTCGCGTTCGCGTACTTCGCGACGTTGTTGAGCGCCTCGAGGGAGCAGAAGTACACAGCGGACTCGACCTCGGGCGGGTAGCGTCCGACGTCCGCGACGAGCGTCGTCGGAACCGCCGCGCGGCGGGCCTGCGACTCGAGCGCCGCCCCGAGCCCCTTGTCCGCCAGCAGCGGCGGATAGATGCCACGGGCCAGGTCCCGCAGATCCTCGAGCGCCCGTGTCGAGGCCTGCGCGAGGTCTTCGGCGAGCGCCTTGGCTTTGGCCGGGTCGCGTTCGGTCATCGTGCCGAGGAGTCGCAGTTGCACCGAGAGCGCGACGAGTTGTTGCTGAGCGCCGTCGTGGATGTTCCGCTCGATCTTCCTGCGCTCCTCGTCCTGCGCGGCGACGAGCCGCTGCCGCGAGGCGCGGAGCTCCTCGATCAACTTCACGTTGCTGAGGACGAGTCCCGCCTGGGCCGCGAGGTTCTCCATCAGTCGCCGCTTCGCCGGGTCGATCGGATCGCTGGCGGGGAACGTGGCCGCGAGGGCGCCGAGCTGTTCGCCCTGGTGCAGGACGGGCACGAGGTGCTCGTCGCCGGATCCATCGCCGGTCGCCGCCTCCTGGCGGAGCTCACCGCCGATGCGCAGCAGCACGCGCGCGGACGTCGCGCCCGTAGCGCTCGCGAGCAGCTGCGCCATCCGCGGCAAGACGTCCTCGGTGGAGTAGGTCTCGCCGACTCGTTCGCCGAAGGCCGTCAGGACCTCGTACGGCGTGGCGCGCTTGCCGAACGTGAGCCGGGTCGCGATCCGCCTCGACAGACGGAGGAAGGGGATCCCCAGGAGGCCGAGGCCGAAGACGAAGGCGATGCCGGCCCAGCCGTCCAGGTAGAAGGTCGCCTGCGTCGACAAGGCGAGGAGCAGCAGTGCTACGCCCCCGAAGAGCAATGTGAGGACGAGCGCGACCACGGTCTTCCTGACCACGACGTCGAGTTCCCACAATCGATAGCGGAGCACCGAGACGCCGATCGCGGCGGGGAGCCCGACCGCGAGGGTCAGCAGGAACAGGTTGAAGAGGATCTCGTTGGCGGCGGCCTCCTCGCCCACGAAGGCCGGCGCAACGAACAAGGCTCCGAGGAACAGGGCGCCGGCGATCGCCACGATCGCCAGCCAACGGATCTGGGCTCGCTCGGGGCCTCGGCTCCGGCGGAACCGAACGACCAGGGAGGCGATCGCGAGGACCGAGGCCCCCAGACCGGAGAAGCCGGAGGTCGTCGCGAGGACCGACGCCGCGGTGCCCCACGGCACGCTCTGCTCCGGTGCGAGACCCAGGCCGGCTATCCCGGTGACCGCGGAAACGCCGAACATCCATCCCACGAAGCGCCACCGTCGGGAGGGCGGACGGCCGTCCGGGAACAGCAGCAGGACCGTCGGGGGGATCAGGAGGATCGGCACGAGGTATCCCTGCGCGTCGGCGTAGACCGCGGCGTAGGTCGACCCGGGTTCGGCCTTCGCGATCTGGTCGGCGAGGATGACGAACCCGATGAGGAACGACTCGACGGCGAGGAGCAGCCCGATCGGGTTCTCGGGCCGCCGCCGTCCGATCAGCGCGCCGGGGATTCCCCACGCCGCCACCGCCAGCACGAGCGCGAGGTCCAAGACCAGGCCGTCCTCGCTGGGCGGGAACGCCCCGAGGGCCATGCCCACGAAGCCGACGACCGTGCAGATCCCCGCGGCCGCGGCGAGCCACGGAGCGGAACGACCCCACCTGATCCCCTCGGCCTTCACGCCGCGCTCCCGACGGGCACGCGGCCCGTAACGGTCGTGCCCTCGCCGGGCGAGCTGGTCACGGTGAGCTCGCCACCGATCGCGTCGAGGCGGTCGGCCATGCCCTGCATCCCCGTGCCGTAGCTCGTGGCCGAGGCGTCGAAGCCCCGGCCGTCGTCGGTGACCTCGAACCGCAGGTCGCCGTTCGATGCGGTCAGTCGCACGCGGGCCGACGATGCCTCCGCGTACTTGGCCACGTTGTTGAGGGCCTCGAGCGTGCAGAAGTACACCGCAGCCTCGACATCCTGTCCGTAGCGAGCCACGCCCTCGGCTTCCACCGTGGTCGGGACCGCGGCCTTTCGAGCTTGCGCGTCCAGCGCGGCCGCGAGGCCCTTGTCGGCGAGCAGGGGGGATAGATCCCGCGTGCCAGGTCGCGCAGGTCCTCGATCGCGTCGCTCGCCGAGCCCTGGAGGGTGTCCAGCATCTGAGCAGCCTTGTCCGGATCGCGCTCGACCATCGTTCGGGCGAGCTTCAGCTGCACGGCGAGGGCCACGAGCTGCTGCTGGGCCCCGTCGTGCAGGTTCCGCTCGATCTTCCGGCGCTCCTCGTCCTGCGCGGCGACCAGGCGTTGGCGCGAGGCGCGCAGTTCCTCGATCAGGCGGACGTTGCGGAGCACGAGTCCCGCCTGCGCCGCGAGGTCGGCGACCAGCTTCTCCTTCGTCGGGTCCATGGGATCGTTCGCCGGCATCCGCACCGACAGCGCGCCGAGCAGCTCGGCCTGATGGCGGACCTCGGCCGCGTGCTCGCCCTCGATCGGCGGGATCGCGTCGCCGCGGGCCGGGAGCCGCCGTCCGCGCTCGACCGACGGATGTCCCGCCTCGGCGACGAGGTCGCCGCCCACGCGGACCCATACGGTCGCCGTGTCGGCGCCCGTGGCCTCGGCGAGCAGGCGCGCCATCCGCGGCAGGACGTCCTCGGTCGAGTACGTCTCGCCCACGCGCTCGCCGAACGCGGAGAGCACCTCGTAGGGGGTCGCTCGACCGCCGTACACGATCCGATCCGCGAACCGCCGCGCGCGACGCCGCAAGGGACCCATCAGCAGGCCGATCGCGGCCCCGACCAGCAGGAGGCCACGTTCCCAACCGGAGAGTCCCGTGCCGAGCACTGCGGCAGGCAGAAGCAGGACCACGAGGAGGAGCAGCAGAGTCAGCCCTCCGGCAACGACGCCGAAGATCACGGTCTTCTTGATCACGACGTCGAGGTCCCAGAGCCGGTACCGCAGGATCGCCACCAGGTACGCGACGGGGATGCCGACCACGACCGTGAACGCCATGAGGCCGAGCAGGATCGGGAAGATCGGGGGCTCTTCATCGGTACTTCCGTCGACGCCCGCCGCTGCCGCGATGACGTTGGCCAGGACAAGAAGCAGCAGGAGGCCGCCGGCGAGCGAGGCCACGAGCACCAGCAGGCGCATCTGCTGGCGCTCCTCGCCGACCGACCGCTTGTAGCGCTGGCGGACCGCGGGCACGGTCGCGAGCGCGGCCGCGACGATCGAGATCGCGCCGACGGTGATCAGCACCGGGCCGACCGAGGTGAACCACCCCACGCCGAACGGGTTCTCGTAGAGGATCCCGTCCTCGCGCCAGTTGTTGAACGGGCCCGGCCGGAACAGGAACCCGACGAACGCGAGCGTCAGCCCACCCACGAGCGTGCCGGAGACCCATCGCCACCGTCGGCTCGGGAGATGGCCGTCCGGATAGAGGAGGAACAGCAACGGGATCAGCGCGACCGGGTACAGCAGGAACTCCCCGATCGTGGCCCACACGCCTACGAGGGGGATCCCGCCGCCCTCCACCTTGAGCCCGTAGACGACGAGGGCCTGCAGGAGCGTGAGGAGCGGGAACGGCGCGGCGATCAGGATGAAGAGCCAACCGGCCCAGTTCGCCGGCTGCCGCCACACGATCAGGACACCGACCGACATCCAGGCGAGCAGGACGAGCACGATGAGCAGGAAGGCGACGTTGACGCCCCCGTCGGTCTCGATGAGGGTGCTGCCTTCACTCACGCGGGCCTCAAGCTCGGCGAGGACCTCCCGCATCCCCGGCGTGTCGAGGTCGCCGACCACGACGATCGTTCCCGGCTGGATACGGTCGCGCATCGAGACGTGCATCACGGCCGCCGCGCTCACGGAGAGGACGGTTGCGAGGAGGATGCCGACCGCGAGTACCCGCGCGACGCGACGGCTCATGCCGCCGATGCCCTCACGTCGTGCCGCCTCCGGTCGGGATCGTGCCCGCGACCGTCGTCCCCGCGCCGGGCGCCGATCGGATCTCGAGCCGGCCGCCGAGCGCCTCCAGGCGGTCGCGCATGTTGGTGAGCCCGGCTCCGCGCCCCGCCGTCTCGGGGTCGAAGCCGGCGCCGTCGTCGATCACGGCGAAGGTGAGCCGGCCCTCCGCCTCGCCGAGGACGATCTTGGCGACCGATGCCCTCGCGTACTTCGCAACGTTCTGGAGGGCCTCGAGCGTGCAGAAGTAGACGGCGGCCTCCACGTCTTGGGAGTAGCGTCCGATCCCGTCCTGCTCGACCGAAACGGGCATGGGGGACTTGCGGGCTTGGGATTCGAGCGCGGCCGCGAGCCCCTTGTCTGCGAGCAGCGGCGGGTAGATGCCGCGAGCGAGATCGCGTAGGTTCTCGAGCGCGTCCGTCGCATCCGCCTGGAGCTCCGTCGCCGCGGAGGCCGCTCGCTCCGGGTCTCGGCTCACGAGTTGCTCGAGGAGACGCAGCTTGACCGAGATCGCCACGAGCTGCTGTTGGGCACCGTCGTGGATGTTCCGTTCCAATCGGCGGCGCTCCTCGTCCTGCGCCGCGACGAGACGACGACGGGACATGCGGAGGTCCTCGAGAAGCGCCACGTTGCGCAGGACGAGACCGGCTTGATCGGCGACGTCGCGCAGGAGCTTGTCCTGGGTGGGCGAAAGCGGCTCGCTGGCCGGCATCGCGACCGAGATCGCGCCGAGGAGCTCGCCCTGGTGTCGCACCGGGAAGCGCGAGCCGTCGGCCCCGAGCTCCGGCAGCTCGTCGCCCGACATGGGGACCGGCTCCGCCGGATCGCTCTTCGGCCACGATGCAGCCGGACGCAGGGTCCCGCCGTCGCGGAGCCAGACCCGCGTTCGATCGGCGCCCACCGCCTCGGCGGTGACACGCGCGAGCCGCGGGAGAGCGTCGTCGAGCGAGTAGGTGTCGGCGAACCGCGACGAGAGTTGGGAAAGGACCTCGTAGGGCGTTGCGCGCTCGCCGTACACCAGGCGGTTCGCGAGGTGCTGCGCGTACCGGCGGGCTGGCTGGAAGGCGAGTGCAACCACGGCTGCGGCGATGGCCGAGAGCACGGCATTGCCCTGCGATCCGACGGCCGCGCCAACGCCGACGACGATGCCGACGTACACGAGGGTGATGAACACGGCCAGCGCGCCGTAGACCAGGGTCTTGCTGATCACGAGGTCGACGTCGTAGAGGCGGTACTTCAGCACGCCGATACCGACCGAGATCGGGACCGAGAAGAACGACAGGATCATCAGGTTCTCCGACCAATCGGCTCCCGCAGCATTCAACCCTTCGCCCACCGTTGTGATGATCACGTACACGATGAGTGCGACCACGATGCCGGTCACCGACAGCGCGAGCCACTTCAGCTGTTGACGCTCCTCTCCGCGGGAGCGCCGGAACCGCGCGACCAGGCTGGCCGCACCACCGAGCATCACGATCATGAAGGGGACGACCGCGGCCTCGGCTTCATCGCGTGACAGGAACGCGAAGGGCACCGGGTTGTCGTACCTCGCGTAGACGGTGAGTTCGTCGGCGAGAGCGTTCATCACCATCGCGAACCCGGCACCCGCGATGCCGATCACCATCAGGATGCGCCAGCGTCGCGAGAGGAACCGGCCGTGTGGGAAGATCGCGGCGACGACGCCTATGCCTCCTACGTACGCGATCCACAGCCACTCGGCCTGCCACGCGCCCCAGATCCCCCCCGGCGGACGACCTTCCTCCTCGATCAGGGCCCACAGCGCGTAGTCGGATCCGAACGCCTGGAGCGCTGCCCCGAGTCCCGAAGCGCAGAAGATCCATCCGATCGGGTTCGACGGGCGTCGGCTCGCGACGACCGCGCCGACCGTCCCGAACACCAGGGCGATCCCCGCTGAGAACCCTCTCGGTCCGAACTCGGCGGGTGGCCGGGGCGTGTCCCACGTGAGAACGATGAGGGCCACCGAAGCGATGGAGACGACGACGGTGGCGGCGAACGTTCCCCACGCAAGCCGGCTCGCTGTGCGCGCAGTCATCCCGCTCCTTTCAGCGGCACCCGTCCCGACACCGTCGTTCCCGCGCCCGGTCTGGACGTGATCTCGAGCGACCCGCCGAGCGCCTCGAGCCGGTCGCGCATGTTCGTGAGGCCCGCTCCGGTGCGCGAAGCCGCGGGGTCGAAGCCCCTTCCGTCGTCGCGGATCCGGAACGACAGGTCGCCGTTCGTCTCGGCGAGCGCGATCGTGGCGGTTCCGGCCTCCGCGTACTTGGCGACGTTCTGCAGCGCCTCGAGCGCACAGAAGTAGACGGCGGCCTCGACCTCCTGCGGATAGCGGCCGCACCCGTCGGCGTCGACCTGCACGTCGATCGGCGACTTGCGTGCCTGCGCGTCGAGCGCCGCCTCCAGGCCCTTGTCCGCGAGGAGCGGCGGATAGATCCCGCGGGCCAGGTCCCGCAGGTTGCCGAGCGCGTCCGTTGCATCCGCCTTGAGCTCGGCCAAGATCGCGCGCGCCTTGTCCGGATCTCGCGTCGTGAGCTGCTCGGCGAGGCCGACCTTCACGGAGAGGGCAACGAGCTGCTGCTGCGCCCCGTCGTGCAGGTCGCGCTCCAGCTTGCGCGCGCGCTCGTCCTGCGCAGTCACGATGCGCCGCCGAGACTCCTGGAGCTCCTCGATCAGGCGAACGTTGCGGAGCACCAGCCCCGCCTGGCTCGCCAGGTCGGTAACGAGCTTCTCGCCACCCTTCCGCAGAGGTTCGGCGGCCGGCATCGCCACGGTCAGGGCGCCGAGGAGCTCGCCGCGGTCGCGCACGGGGAAGGTCCGGATCCCGCCGGTCTCGGGGAGCTCGTCGCCGACCGAGGGGATCGGCTCCGCGGCCGGCGCCGAGCTCGGTGCCGATGCAGCCGGCCGGAGCTCCGTTCCCACGCGGAGCCAGACCCTGGCGACGTCCGCACCGGTCGAGGCGCGGACGATCTCGGCCATCCGCGGAAGCACGTCGTCGGTCGAGTACGTCTCTCCCAAACGCTCGGAGAACTCGGCCATCGCCTCGTACGGGGTGGCTCGCCTGCCGAACACCAGGCGCCTCGCTAGTCGCTTGGCCGGCCGGATCCCGAAGACGAGCACGATCGCGAACGTCGAGATCGCCGTCGCGATCCGGGCCACCACGAGCTCGCGATCCCCCGAGCCGCCGCCGCCGGATCCGAGGAAGGCGAGCGGCGTGAGCATCAGGCTCACCAGGCCGAGGAGGAGGAGGAAGAACACCACCAGCAAGACGTAGACGACCGTCTTCTTCATCACGACCCCGACGTCGTAGAGCCCGTACGTGAGGACGGCGGCCGCGGTTGCGAGCGGGATCCCGATCAGGACCCCGAAGCCGTCGACGAGGAAAGCCAGCACGACCGGGATCCACGACCACTCCGCACCCCCGGACGCGAGGGCGATCACGATCGCGATCGCCGTGGCCACGGCCATCGCCGTGATCATGGCGACGAGCAGCCGGAGCGGTTGTCGCTCCTGGGCCGTCGCGGATCGGAATCTCAGCACGAGCGCGAGCAGCCCGGCGAAGGCCGCGGCGACCGCGAAGGCCAGGCCGGCGGCGAAGAACCCGCCGACACCGGGGATCCGGGCGACCCACGTCGGCGGAACCAGGTGGATGCTCCCCGAGTTCTGGTGGGCCTCGGCCACCGCGCCGATGGCGATGAGCGTGCCCCCGAGGACGATGAGCGCGATCGCGACACGCCACCTGCGGGATCGGAGGTGGCCGTCGGGGAAGTACAAGAGGAAGGTCGGGAGCGCGACCGGCAGGATCAGGGCCGAGCTGAGGACGCCGATCCACGCGGCGACGGCGGCGCCCGGGAGCGAGCCGAGACCGACGGGCTGGTCGCCCAGCCCGGACTGCGCATAGGCGTTCCCGAACATCCACAGCGCGAGTCCGAGCGCCGCCGCGCAGAAGAGCCAGCCGATCGGGTTGTCGGGTCGGCGCCGGGCGACGAGGGTGCCGACGGTCGCGTACGTCGCCGTCGGCAGCCCGAGCAGGACGACGAGGATCGCCTCGGACGGCCGGTCGATGAGGATCTGAACGATGCTCGCGGCCCAGAGCAGGATCGCGGCGAGCCAAAGAGCGTGTGCGAGCCGGCGCGTCGCCGAGTTCGTCATCCGCGGGTCGACCTCGGTCACCTTCATACGCCGCATCGTGGCAGCTGGGGACCCCGGCTCCAAGGGGGGCGGCCGTCCCCTTCGGGCGCTGGAACCACACCCGCGGCGGGGTGCTGGCACCCCCCACATCTTGTGGTGCGTGCGCCGTCGTGGGCGCGACCGTCTCGGCCTACCGTGGGCCGTGGCAGATGAAGGAGGCGGAACCATGAAGAAGATCCTGGTGGGGACGGACACCTCGGTGGCGGCGGACCTGGCAGTCCAGGCTGCGGCGGAGCTCGCCCGCGTGAACGAGGCGGAGCTGCTCGTCGTGCACGTGCGCTCGAACGGCGCGGCCCACGACGCGGCCGATCCCGAAGAAGTCGGCCGACCCCGAGGGCTACCTGCGCGCGATGGCCGGCCGGTTCCCCGCCGTCCCGGTGCGCAGCTGGGCCGAGCCCGGCGACCCGGCCGAGCGACTGGTGGAGGTCGCGGCCAACGAGCGGGTGGACACGATCGTGCTCGGCAACCGCGGCACGCACGGTGCATGGTGGCGGGTCCGCGACAGCGTCCCGAATCTGGTCATGCGCCACGCACCCTGCTCGGTCTACATCGTGGACACGCGCACCGCGCAGTGAGCGGCGTGAGCTCAGGACGACTCTCGGAGGAACGCCAGCACCGCCATCACGCGGCGGTGGACGTCGACCTCCTCCGAGAGCCCGAGCTTGTGGAACAGGGAGTTGATGTGCTTCTCGACGGCGCGCTCGGTGAGGAACAGGGCCTTGGCGATCGAGGCGTTGTTCTTGCCCTGCGCCATGTTCTCGAGGACCTCCCGCTCCCGGTCCGTGAGCTGGCGGAGGGGCGAGTGCGCCATCCGGTCCTTGGCCGCCACGAGCGCCTCGACGACCTTGGGGTCGAGGACAGAGCCGCCCTTCGCGACCTCGTTCAAGGCCCGGACGACCTCCTCGAGGTCCGAGACCCGCTCCTTCAGCAGGTACCCGAGTCCCGCGGCCCCGTCCTTCAACAGGTCGTAGGCGTACTCCTCCTCGGCGAACTGCGACAGGACGACGACCCCGATCTCGGGGTGGTCCTCGCGGATCCGCTTCGCGGCGTCGATGCCCTCGGTGGTGTTCGTTTTCGCCGACAGATGCCGTCAGCGGTACGCGCGAGCAGGCGCAGCGCTGCAGCGCGTCGGCGCGAACGCGAAGCGTGGCGATCCTCGGCGAGGAAGGCCG
>CAVTGO010000001.1:0-119479 GCA_963734275.1 uncultured Actinomycetes bacterium | reverse complement strand
GCGACGGCCTGGTTCTCCAGGCTGAAGTCAACCAACGCGTGCAGGCCGAGAGCGATGGCGCCGCTCAGGGCGGCGAGGATTGCCGTGACATTCTCGTCCGACCGGCGCCAGACGCCGAACAGCCGGGCAACCACGTAGGCGGTCATGGCGAGCAAGGCGACCGTGACAGGAACACCCAGCGACGAGAAAGCCTCGAGCCACGTCGAATGCGCATGCTTCCACACGAAGGCGCTTCCAACGCCGGAGGAGTGGTAGAGCGGATACGCGGCCTCGAACGTGCCCGCGCCATGGCCGAGCAGGGGACGATCGCGGATCATCCGGACTACGTCGGCATAGAGATTGAGCCGTGCCGCGAAACTGTCGCCGACATCGACGCGCGCCGAAAAGACCCACCAGGTTGCCGCCGCGGAGACTGCGCACATACCACACAGAAGCAGGTCCAGACGGAGATGGGGTTCACGGGTTCGCCATCGCTCGACCAAGCGAAACCCCAGGACGGCGATGGCGCCTATCGTTCCCACGCCAGGCCGGCGCGGGAGCCCGTCATGACGAGAGCGATGAACAGTATTGCAGCCGCCAGCGGCAGAACCAGCAGCCGCCGACCGCCGAGCCGGGCCGCGCCGGCAGAATTTGTCGCCAGGCTCAGGGCCACGATCATGCCCAGGCTAAAACTGGCGGCAGTATTGCGATTATGAAGGTCCCGGTGACCCAGCCCTGGTAGGCCGTTTTGGGCAAGAGGCCCACGGTCTCCAGGTTCAGCACTTCCACGGCGATGCCGAACAGCGCTACTTCCAGGGTCGCCAGGACCATCAATGTCAGCGCGAAGGCCAGATTGTTCTGCGAGGTTCCGATCCGCACCGCAACCACGACGATGGCGAGCGTCGCGGTCCAGGCGAGCGCGATCCAGGTCAACGGCGGATCAATGCTGATGGCGCCCGGCCCGCGGAGATTTCGGGCCCGATGGTTTTCCAGATCGGGTGATGCAGAAACTCCGGCGACCATGTCGTGGCCTGGATCGTCATCCACGCCAGCGCGCCGACGACCGCGGCCACTCGATGTCGC
The DNA here is from genome assembly GCA_963734275.1 of uncultured Actinomycetes bacterium. Taxonomy (GTDB): domain Bacteria; phylum Actinomycetota; class UBA4738; order UBA4738; family HRBIN12; genus CAVTGO01. Next base: position 118,417 of record CAVTGO010000001.1, on the reverse strand, counting down.
GACCGCGATCTTCCCTTCCTGTCCACCTCGCGTGGACTCATCCGCTCAGTGCCACCGGCCGGTCGGCGTGTCGCGCCCGGAGCCGGCGGACCAGCTCGGCGGCCTGCTCGTACCGCCCGAAGCTGGGCATGATGTAGGTGCCCGCCACCCGCCGCCCGACCTCGTCGAGCAGCGCGAGCGTCATCTCCAGGCCGACCTCCGCGCCGCGATCACCCGCCTCCGCAGCCGCCCCGGACGCGCGTCGGGGATCGTGATCCCGGGGACCTCGTTGTGCAGGAACTCTGCGTGCCGCGAGCTCTGCAGCGGGCAGGACCCCCAGCAACAACGGGACCGGGAACCCGGCGGCGCCGAACCGCCGGTCGCGCCTCGGCGAGCATCGCCTCCACCTGCTCAACGTCGTACAGCGGCTGGGTCATGATCAGGTGCGCGCCGCCGGCCAGCTTGCGCTCGAGCCGGTCCCACTCGGTCGCGGCGTCGGCCGCGGTCGGGTCGAGGGCGCAGGCGATGGTGAACCCGGCCGGCTGGCCGATCGGGCTGCCCGCCGCTCCTCGCCGCGGTTGAGCCGGGCCAGGATCTCGACGAGCCCGATCGAGTCGACGTCCCAGACGCCGGTGCCCGACGGGTAGTCGCCGACCCGCGGCGGGTCGCCGGTCAGGGCGAGGATGTCGCGGACGCCCAGCGCGTGCGCGCCCAGCAGCTCCGACTCGAGCGCCATCAGGTTCCGGTCGCGCGTCGTGACGTGGACGATGCACTCGAGGTCGAGGTCGTGCTGGATCCCGAACGCGACCGCCATCGCCCCCATCCGGACGCGGGCCATCGCGGAGTCGCTGACGTTGACGAGGTCCACGCCGGCGTCCTGGAGGAGCCGGCGGCCTCGATCGTTCGCTCGATGCGGACCGAGCGCGGCGGATCGATCTCGACCGAGATGACGTATCGGCCCGCCGCGAGGGCCCGGCGAGCGCCGGTCGGCGGCGGCGCCTCGGCGGCCGCGCGGCCGCGCGGCTCGGCGTCGGCGGCCGCGGACCGCGGCCGGATCGCCGGTGCCGGCTCGTACCGGCACGCCGCGCGCCCGGGCGCGCCGCTGGTCCGCCGTGCCGCGAGCACATCGAGCGCGCGCTCGCATCGCCGCGATGTGCTCCGGCGTGGTCCCGCAGCAGCCACCCACGATCGCGGCGCCGGCGGCCAGGAACCGCGGCACGATCGCCGCCGAGGTAGGCCGGGCTCGGCCGCATACACGAACTGGCCCTCGATCCGCTGCGGCAGCCCGGCGTTCGGCAGGATCGAGACGCGGCGCGGCCTCGCCCGTCGGTGCCGGCCATCGCCTCGAGCGCCTCGGCGCACGCCTCCGGCCCGCCGCCGCAGTTGACCCCGATCGACGTCCACGCCGGCAGCGAGCGAGCGCGGCCGCCGCGCCGCCTCGGCGGTCGTGCCGTCGGGCAGCTGGAGCTCTTCGCCGAACGTGAGCTGCGGCGACGATCGGCAGGTCGGCCGCGCGGCGCGCCTCGTCGATCGCCGCGAGCAGGTGCGCCAGCTCGAGAACGTCTCGAACATGAACAGGTCCGCGCCGCCCTCGAGCAGGCCGTCGATCTGTTCGCGCACGGCCGCCCGCACCTCCGCCTCGGGCAGGTGCAGGAGCTCGCGGTCGGGCGCGCCGAGCGGCCCGATCGACCCGCCGACCACGCCTCGCGGCCCGACGACGTCCCGCGCCTCGCGCGCGAGCTGGCGCCGCGTCGGTTGAGCCGGCCGGCACGTCGCCCATCCCGAACGCGGCGAGCCGGACCCGGTTGGCGCCGAACGTGGCGGTCTCGATCAGCTCCGCGCCTGCGTCGAGGTACTCGCGGTGGATGGCGCCGATCAGCTCGGGCCGGGTCGGACCAGCTCGTCGAGGTTGGCCCGCTGCGGCACGCCGCGCGAGTACAGCAGCGTGCCCATCGCACCGTCCGCGAGCAGCGGGCCGGCGGCGAGCCGCGCGCGGAATCGATCGCGCGCGTTCATGCCGTCACCCTACCGGACCGAGGAGGCCGTCCCGAGCCGCCGACGCCCGAGCATGAGGGCGGCCGTCCCCGTCGAGGAGCACCTGCGCCGGTCGCGCACGGCCGTTGTACGTCGACGATTGCGAAGCAGCGTACGCGCCGGCATCGGCGATCGCGACGAGGTCCCCGCGGCGGAGCGGCGGGAGGTCGTGGACCCCGAGGGAGTCGGTGGACTCGCAGATCGGACCCTCGACGCGTGCCGGCTCGACGCCGCCCACGTCGTCGAGCGAACGGCCCGAGCTCGTCAGCGCGACGATGCGTGCCGCGCGCCGTAGAGCGCCGGCCGGATCAGCTCGGTCATGCCCGCATCGAGCACGACCTGGCGCCCGCCGCGCTCGCGGACGTGCAGCACCCGGGCCACGAGCCAGCCGGCGCGCGCCACGATAGCGTCCCGGCTCGACCGCCAGCCGGCGCGGGCGACGATCCGCGGGCACGCCTCGAGCAGCGCGGGCAATTCCCGGGCGAATCGGCCCGGCCGGGCGAGGCGCCACCGCGTCGAAGACCGGGAAGCCGCCGCCAACGTCGAGCGTGTCGAAGTCCGGCAGCGAGCCGCGAAGGAGGGCCAGCAGCAATACGTAGTCGTCAGCGGTAGAGGAGACATAACACTACCGTATCGCTAAAGGCCCTTGGAGGATTTTTGCCGGCGCGTCATGTTGGTTCGGCCAGGCTCGAAATTCCGAAGCTCGATGCCTTCAAGGAATTTTTCAAAGGCTCTGGCGGAGCCGAAGCCTCGACGACGATGGCCTTTGTCCGCCTCCTCAGTCTGCTGTTGCGCAACAAGAGTCTGGCAACACATTGTGCCAATCATCCCGGACGAGGCGCGCACGTTCGGCATGGATGCGCTCTTTCGCGAAATCGGAATTTATTCGAGCAAAGGCCAGCTTTACGAGCCAGTGGACAGCAATTCCCGCTCGATTACCACGAGGCCAAAGACGGCCAAAATCCTTGAAGAGGGCATTACGGAGCCGGCGCGATGTCCTCGTTCATCGCGGCGGGATCGAGTTACGCCACGCACGGCGTGCGGACCGTGCCGTTCTACATTTACTATTCCATGTTTGGCCCGCAACGCGTGGGCGATTTGATGCGGCTGGCCGGCGACATCAAAGCAAAGGGGTTCTTGCTGGGCGCTACTGCTGGTCGCACGACGCTCAACGGTGAGGGATTGCAACATCAGGACGGCCACAGTCTGTCAGCATGCGAGCACGATTCCGACAATGCCCGCCTATTATCCCGCGTTTGCGTATGAGATTGCTGTAATTATTATTGCCGATGGCCTGCGACGGAATGTATGGCGAAAATGAGGATATTTTTATTACCTCGCGTTATACAACGAGAATTATCAGATGCCGGTGATGCCCGAAGGCGTAGAAGCCGGAATTCTATCCGGTCTTTACAAATTCAAGCCGGGCACGGAGAAGAAAAAGATCAAAGCGCACATCCTCGGCAACGCCCGATCATCAACTCCGCGTTGAAGGCGCAGGAAATTCTCGGTGAACGTTACGGCGTTTCCGCGGATGTATGGAGTGCGACGAGCTACCGATTGCTGCGCACGGATGCGATTCGTTGCCAGCGCTGGAACATGTTGCATCCGGCCGAATCGCCGAAAAAATCCTACGTTGAAGAATTGCTCGCGAAAGAGCGTGGCGCATTTGTCGCGGTGTCGGACAACATTCGCACCGTGCCGACCAGATTGCGCCATGGGTGCCGGGCGGATTGTTCACGTTGGGCACAGACGGATTTGGCCGAAGCGACACGCGCGAGCGGTTGCGGCGTTTTTTCCAGGTGGACGCAGAAAGTGTTGTTGTGGGAACGCTATATGCCCTCTTGAACGCGGCGAAATTGAGCGCGAAGTTGTGGCCAAAGCGATCAAGGACCTGGGTGTTGACCCTGAACAGTTGCAACCGCAAATCGTCTGAAAGGATTCTCAAGAAAACGAACTATGGATTTGAAACTCCCAAAACTTGGTGAAGGCGCGGATTCCGGCGTCGTGGTGAATGTCTTCGTAAATGAAGGTGACACTGTGGCGAAGGATCAGTCGGTCATTGAACTTGAAAATGAGAAAGCCGTGGCTTCGATTCCGGCAACCTCCGCCGGCGTGGTCACAAAAGTGTTCGTAAAGAACGGTGACAAAATCAGCGTGGGACAACGCATCCTGTCGCTGGATGAGGGCGGTGGGGCGAAGGCTTCGGCGACACCCGCCGCCAAACCTGCCGCAAAGCGCCCGTGCCTGAAACCGAGAATCCGAAGGTGAAAACGAAGAAGCCGCCCATGATGGTGACGGCGAGGATGCCGCACCGCCGGCAGCCGCACCGGTTTGCTGCGCGATCGCTACGGCGGGATGGCGCGCGAACTGGGAATCAATCTCGGAAAAATCCGCGGGAGCGGACTGGGAGGTCGCATCGAATCGAGCGATGTGCGGGCCTACATCCAACGTTTGGAAAAGTCGGCAGGCAGGGGGAAAATCTGCTCCTGCAACCAGCGAGGCTACAAGCCCGGCAAAACCCGCAGCAGAGCAAACTGATTTTTCGAAACGGGGGACCGGTCACGAAGCAGCCAATCACACCCTTGCGCCAGGTCATCGCCCAGGCCTGTGGGGAAAGCTGGAACGCCATCCCCCACGTCACGCAATTCGATGATGCCGATTTCACGAAGTTGAATGAATTGCGCAAAAAATTCATGCCGGCTTATGAAGCGAAAGGCGCAAAATTGACGCTGACGCCGCTGGTGTTGAAGGCGGTTGTCGAAACTTTGAAGCAAGCATCGCATTTTCAATTCCAGCGTGGACGAGGCGGCGAATGAGATTGTGCTCAAGGACTATTTCCACATCGGCATAGCGGTGGACACCGACACAGGGTTTGATCGTCCCTGTTCTTCGGGGATGTGGATAAGAAAGAACGTTCTTGATCTGGCGAAGGAATTGGAACAACTCGCGACCAAAGCCCGTGAGCGCCAAGTTGACGGTTGATGAACTGAAGGGAGGCACGTTCACGATTTCGAATCAGGGCGGGATTGGCGGCGCGCACTTCACTCCCATCGTGAACAGGCCGGAGGGCGCTATTCTCGGCCTGGGGACGGGCGTGATGAAGGCGGTCGTGCGCGACGGCAAGGTGGAAGCACGGATGATGACGCCCATTGGGGTTGTCTTACGACCATCGTGTGGTTGATGGCGGCGCGGCAGCGCGGTTTATGGTGGATTTGATTGGCGAATTGCAGAATTTCAAGGAAGAGATGGTGAAGGTTTAATCCTCCTTGTCTTCTTGAAATAATGAAGATTTGATATGGAAACGATAAAAACGGAAATCGTTGTTGTTGGCGCGGGGCCGGGGGGTTATGCCGCAGTATTTTCTTAACGCTGCTGATTTAGGCAAGAAGGTGATTCTGGTGGAACGGGATAAACGGCTGGGGGGCGTCTGCCTGGGGTGTGGTTGGATACCTGAACAACCGTTCAGGGAAGGGCCGACCGTGCCGGCGAACAGCTACAACGCGATCGTCATCGGTGGTGGCCACAACGGCCTGGTCGCGGCCGCCTACCTCGCGAAGGCCGGCGCCAGGGTCGTGATCTGCGAGGCGCGTCACAAGACCGGTGGGGCCGCGGCGACCGACCGGCCCTGGCCGGACCACCCCGAGTTCAAGGTCACCACGCTCTCCTACGTGATGAGCCTGATGCCCGACACGATCCTGAAGGACCTTCGGCTCGCGCAGCACGGCTACCGGGTGCACGCGGTCGGTCCCTACGTGGTCCCGCTCCCCGGCGGGCGCGTGATGATCGAGTACGACGACCCGAAGAAGAACTACGACGAGTTCGCGAAGGTCTCCAAGGCCGACGCCGACGCGCTCGAGGCGTGGGAGGCCTGGATCGGCGGGCTCGCGGCCGTGCTCGGGCCCCTGCTGATGGCCACGCCGCCGCAGATCGGCTCGAAGCGGCCGGGCGACCTGCTCGAGCAGCTCCGCCTGGCGTGGCGGTTCCGCGGCCTCGACGTGAAGACGATAGGCGACGTGACGCGGCTGATGACGATGTCGATCGCCGACCTCCTGGACCGGTTCTTCGTCTCGGACGAGATCAAGGCCGCGATGTCGATCAACGGGCTCATCGGCACCTGGGCCGGCCCGTACGAGGCCGGGACCGGCTACGTGATGGCCCACCACTCGATCGGCGACGTCGGCGATGGGACGCTCGGCTCGTGGGGCGTCCCCGAGGGCGGCATGGGCGCCGTCGCCGAGGCGCTCGAGCGCAGCGCCCGGTCCCTCGGTGCCGAGGTACGCACGAACGCGCGGGTCGAGCGGGTGCTGATCCGCAACGGCCGCGCCGAGGGCGTCGCGCTCGAGGGCGGCGAGGAGCTGCGCGCGCCGATCGTGGTCACCGCGTGCCACCCGCAGATCACGTTCCTGCGACAGATCCCGCGCGAGGAGCTGCCGCCCGAGTTCGTCCACGACATGGAGCACTGGTCGAGCCGATCGGGGGTCGTGAAGATCAACCTCGCCGTCAGCGAGCTCCCGCGCCTGTCCGACCGGCCCGAGTGGACCGACTACAGCGGCGGGTTCGAGATCGCCCCCTCGCTCGACCAGCTCGAGCTCGCCTTCGAGGAGGCGCGCCGGGGCAAGGCGGCCACCTTCCCGTTCTCCGACGGCGTGATCCCCTCGGCGCTCGACCCGTCCCTGTGCCCCGAGGGCACGCACATCGTGTCGCTGTTCACGCAGTGGGTGCCGCACACGTGGTCAGTGGAGCCGCACCGCGAGGAGTTGGAGGCGTACGCCGACCGGGTGATCAAGGCCTACGACGACGTGGCGCCCGGGTTCGCTGCCTCGGTCATCGCCCGCCAGGTGATCGGGCCCTACGACATGGAACAGGAGTGGGGGCTGATCGGGGGGAACATCTTCCACGGGGAGCTCTCGGCCGACCAGCTCTTCCACATGCGCCCGGCGCCGGGTTACGCGGACTACCGGACGCCGATCAGGGGTCTGTATCAGTGCTCGAGCGCCACCCACGCCGGCGGCGGCGTGTGCGGTATCCCTGCATACAACTGCGTCCGGGAGATCCGCCGGGACCGCAGGGTCCGGAGGAAGCGATGAAGGAGCCGTACGCCTTCACGTTCTACACGGCGAGTTGGTACCGCAAGTCGCCGTACTGGCAGCGCACCGTCGAGGCCGGGTGCACCAGCTGGGACCTGTACAACCACATGCTGATCCCGACGCTGTACGACGACGACGAGAAGGAGTACCGGCACCTGCTCGAACACGTCACGCTCTGGGACGTCGCCGTCGAGCGCCAGGTGGAGATCACCGGGCCCGATGCCGCGCGGTTCACGCAGCTCCTCACGTGCCGTGACCTCTCGACCTGCGCGGTCCTGCAGTGCAAGTACGCGCCGATCATCGCGCCGAACGGCGGGATCGTGAACGACCCGATCCTGCTCCGCCTGGGCGAGAACCATTTCTGGCTCTCGCTCGCGGACTCGGACGCGCTGCTGTATACGCTCGGGGTCCAGGCGTTCGCGGGTATGGACGTGGAGCTCCACGAACCGGACGTCTCGCCCCTGCAGGTCCAAGGCCCGAAGAGCAAGGACGTGATCCGTGACCTGTTCGGCGAGGAGGTCGCGGGCCTGCGGTACTACTTCTGCTGGGAGGGCGACCTCGACGGCATCCCCGTCGTCGTCAGCCGCACCGGCTGGACCGGCGAGGTGGGCTACGAGATCTACCTGCGCGACGGCTCGCGTGGTAACGAGCTCTGGGATCGCGTGATGGCGGCAGGCGAGCCACACGACATCCGTGCGATCGCGCCCAGCGATCAGCGACGTCTGGAGGCCGGGATCTTCAACTACGGCAACGACATGGGCGTCGAGGACACGCCGTTCCACGTGACCGGGATGGAGCGGCTCGTGGAGTTCTCGGCCGACTTCATCGGCAAGGAGGCGCTCCAGCGGGTCGCGGCCGAGGGGGTGGACCGCAAGCTCGTCGGGGTGGAGATCGGCGGCGAGCCGTTCCGGATGTGGCTCGAGGACTTCTGGCCCGTCCGGCACGGCGGCGAGGTCGTCGGGAAGCTCACCAGCGCGAGCCACTCGTTCCGGCTGAAGCAGAACATCGGCTACGCGTGGGTGCCGATCGGCCTCGCCGAGCCCGGGACCGAGCTCGAGCTCGTCTCGCCCGACGGGCCGGTGCCCGCCACGACCGCGGCGCTGCCGTTCCTCGATCCGAACAAGGACGTCCCGAAGTCGTAGGCGTCCGTCGGGCCGCCGCGCCATGATGGGTGGATGGAATCGCTCGGCGGCAAGCTGCTGATCGCGGGGCCGTCCCTGTGGGACCCCAACTTCCGGCGCACGGTCGTCCTGATCGGCCACCACGACGAGGAGGGTGCCGTCGGCGTGATCTTGAACCGCGAGGCGCCGCTCACGGTCGGGGAGGCCGCCCCGCCGCTCGCCCCGCTGGTCGATGAGGACGCCGCCCTGTTCCTGGGCGGCCCGGTCCAGCCCACGTCGGCTGTGGTCGTCGCCGACTTCGAAGATCCCGCGCGTGCCAGCGTGGTGGCGTTCGGCTCGATCGGGTTCGTGCCGGACGAAGCCGACCCGGACGACCTCGGCGCCCTGCGCCGGGCCCGCGTGTTCGCCGGCCACGCCGGGTGGGGAGCGGGACAGCTCGAGGCTGAGCTCGCGGAGGGCTCCTGGTTCATCGAGCCGGCCGAGCCCGAGGACGTCTTCACACCGGATCCCCAGGGCCTCTGGGCTCGCGTCCTGCGTCGCAAGGGCCCGGACTACGAGCTCCTGTCGACGATGCCGCTCGACCCCACGCTCAACTAGCCGCTAGGCTCGCGCGACCGTCCCACCACGACCGAGGAGCGACCGATGGCATCCGAAACGTTCACGTTCTACGTCCAGCCGTGGTACCGCAAGTCGCCGTACTTCGAAGCCACCAAGCGGCACGGGTGCAAGAGCTGGGGCCTCTACAACCACATGCTGCTGCCGACGCTCTACGACGACCCGATCACCGAGTACGAGGCGCTGCGCACCGGCGTGACGCTGTGGGACGTCTCGGTCGAGCGGTGCATCGAGGTCCGGGGGCCCGACGCGTTCGACCTGGTGAACCTCGTCACCTGCCGCGACCTCACGAGGGTCGAGGTCATGCAGGCCCGCTACGTGCTGCTCACGGCGCCGTGGGGTGGCATCGTGAACGATCCCGTGCTCCTCCGCCTGGACGAGAACCGGTTCTGGCTGGCGCTCGCGGACTCGGACGCGCTCCTCTACCTCGCCGGCGTGGCGGGCGGGAACGGGATGGACGCGGCGATCTTCGAGGCCGACGTCGCGCCGATGCAGGTGCAGGGGCCGAAGAGCAAGGACGTGATCCGGGACCTGTTCGGCGACGCGGTGGCCGACCTCCGTTACTACTTCTGCGCCGAGGCCGAGGTGGACGGCATCCAGGTGGTGATCAGCCGCACCGGCTGGACCGGCGAGGTCGGCTACGAGGTGTACGGGCAGAACCCGAGTCGCGGCGACGAGCTGTTCGAGCGCGTGTTCTCGGCGGGCGAGCCGTACGGCATGCGCGTGATCGCGCCCAGCGAGGCCCGGCGGATCGAGGCGGGGATCTTCAACTACGGCTCGGACATCCGCGTCGAGGACACGCCGCTGCACGTGAGCGGCCTGGAGAAGTTCGTCGAGTGGGACCAGGAGGCCGACTTCATCGGCCGGACGCGCCTGGAGGAGATCCGCGACGGCGACCTCCTCGACCGCAAGCTCGTCGGGGTGGACATCGGCGGCGACCCGATGACCGACGAGGGTGCGCTGAACGACTTCTGGACCGTGTTCAAGGGCGACGCCGCGCTCGGGCGGATCACGGCGGGGGCGTGGTCCCCGAGGCTCGAGCGTAACATCGGGTACGCGTGGGTGCCGATCCGCTGGCGGGAGCCCGGCTCGTCGTTCGAGGCCGAGACGCCTCGCGGCCGGGTGCCGGTGACGGTGGCGCCGCTCCCGTTCGTGGATCCGGCCAAGGACATCCCGAAATCGTAGCCTCGCCCGGATGAGCGGGTCGGTCCGGTTCGATCGCGCGGCCGAGTTCTACGACGCCACGCGCGCCATCTCCGAGGAGGCGATGGCGCGCACGATCGAGGTGGTCTCCGACGAACTGCGCGACCGGGGCCGCGTGCTGGAGGTCGGCGTCGGGACCGGCCTGCTCGCGCTCCCGCTGCACGGGGCCGGCGTCGACGTGCACGGCCTCGACATCTCGGCCCCGATGCTCGGCAAGCTCCTCGAGAAGGCCGGAGGCGCACCGCCGTTCCCGCTCGGGGTGGGCGATGCGACGCGGCTGCCGTTCCCGGACGACGTGTTCGGCGCCGCCTACCTGCGGTGGGTCCTCCACCTCATCCCCGACTGGCGCGGCGTGCTCGCCGAGATCGTGCGGGTCGTCGAGCCGAGCGGGGTGTTCCTGGCGAACCTCGGCGCATACGGTGGCCCGCGTCGCGAGATCCAGGAACGGTTCGCGGAGCTGACGGGCGTCCCGGTCACCCCGGTGGGGCTCGACTGGGGCGCCGTCGGCGAGCTGGACGCCGAGATGGCGCGCCACGGGTCGGTCGTTCGCGAGCTCCCGCCCGTCCGGGAAAGCGGTGAGGAGTCGTCCCGCGAGTTCCTGGCCGAGATCGAGCAGAACCTGTTCTCCTGGACATGGGGGCTCCCCGACGACGTCCGCCGACGCACGGTCGGACAGCTCCGGCCCTGGGTCGAGGATCGGTTCGGTCCTCTCGACGAGGTCCGTCCGTGGGAGCACGCGATCGTCTGGCGGGCCTACGACCTCCCGTAGTCGGCGGGGAGCCCGGCAGCCGCTATCCTTGCCCGACCGGGCGGTCCGGACCGCCCCGAACGCCGGCGAGGAGGCTCCGAGATGCCCATCACCGAGGTCGAGAAGATCTGGATGGACGGCGAGCTCGTGGATTGGCACGACGCGAAGGTCCACGTCCTGTCCCATGCGATCCACTACGGCAGCGGGATCTTCGAAGGCATCCGGGCGTACGAGACCTCGCGCGGCGCGGCCGTGTGGCACCTCGGCGAGCATCTGAAGCGGTTCTACCGCTCGGCCAAGCTCTATCACATGGACCTCCCGTACTCGCTCGAGGCCGTCACCGACGCCACCAAGGAGGTCATCCGCGCCAACGCCCTGAACGCCTGCTACATCCGGCCCGTGGCCATGCGCGGCTACGGCGAGATGGGTGTGAACCCGTTGAACGCGCCGGTCAACATGTTCATCGCGGTCTGGCCGTGGGGCGCGTACCTCGGCGAGGAGGCCCTCGAGCAGGGTGTCCGGATCAAGATCAGCAGCTGGCGGCGCAACTCGCAGAACGCGCTCCCGGCCGCCGCGAAGGCCTCCGGTCAGTACATCAACAGCGTGCTCGCCAAGGTCGAGAGCCTGAAGGCCGGCTACGACGAGGCGATCATGCTGAACGAGGCCGGCTTCATCACCGACGGCTCGGGCGAGAACGTCTTCGTCGTGCGCGACGGCGCGCTCACGACACCGCCGATCCAGGCCGGGTGCCTGGACGGCATCACGCGCGGCAGCGTGATCGCGATCGCCCGCGACCTCGGCTATGACGTCCGCGAGGAGAACCTGGTCCGCACGGATCTCTACAACGCCGACGAGGTCTTCTTCACCGGCACCGCCGCCGAGATCACGCCGATCCGCGAGGTGGACGACCGCGCGGTCGGCGAGGGGCACCGCGGGCCGGTCACCAAGGAGCTGCAGGGCGCCTTCTTCGCCGCCACCAAGGGCGAGACGGAGAAGTACGCCGACTGGCTCACGTACGTTACCGACTGACGTGACGGAGCCCGTCGCGCCTTCAGACGACGAGTCGCGGTACCGCCTGCCCGCCACCGTCGTCCCCAGCCGCTACGACCTCACGCTCGAACCCGACCTGGACGCCGGGACCTTCTCGGGTTCCGAGGACGTCCGCGTCCGGGTCCTCCAGCCCGTCGACGAGGTCGTCCTGAACGCCGACGAGCTCGAGATCCACGATGGGTGGCTGGAGGGACCCGGCGGCCGCCTCGAGGTGACCGAGGTTCGGATGGATGCGGAGTCCGAGCGCGCACACCTCCGGCTCTCGGGCACGGCCGAGCCCGGCGAGTGGACGCTGCACCTCGGGTTCGACGGAACGCTGTCGGACCGGATGACGGGGTTCTACCGCTCGACCTACAAGGACGATGACGGCGCCGAGCGCGTGATCGCGACGACGCAGCTCGAGTCCACCGACGCCCGCAGGGCGTTCCCGAGCTGGGACGAGCCGGATGCCAAGGCGGTGTTCGGCGTGACCTTGGTGGTGCCCGACGGACTGCTCGCCATCTCGAACGGCGCCGAGGTCGAGCGCGAGGACCTCGGCGACGGCCGCGTCCGCGTCCGGTTCGCCGAGACGATGCCCATGTCCACGTACCTCGCGGCGTTCGTCGTGGGTCCGCTCGAGGCGACCCAGGCGGTCGACGTGGACGGCATCCCTTTGCGCATCGTGCACCAGCCCGGGAAGGCGCACCTGACGTCGTTCGCGCTGGAGGTGGGCGCCTTCTGCCTGCGCTTCTTCCGCGACTACTACGGGATCGACTACCCGGGGGACAAGCTCGACATGGTGGCCCTGCCCGACTTCGCGCAGGGCGCGATGGAGAACCTCGGCTGCATCACGTACCGGGAGAGCCTGCTCCTCGTCGATCCGCACAAGGCGACCCAGCCCGAGCTCGCCTCGGTCGCGGACGTGATCGCGCACGAGATCGCCCACATGTGGTTCGGCGACCTCGTGACGATGCGCTGGTGGAACGGGATCTGGCTGAACGAGGCCTTCGCGACGCTCATGGAGCTGCTCGCGGTGGACGCGTACCGGCCCGACTGGGAGCGGTGGAGCTCGTTCCTGCGAGCGCGCGCGATCGCCTACGAGGTCGATGCCCTGGAAAGCACGCGTCCGATCGAGTATCCGGTGCACTCGCCCGACGATGCCGCGGGCATGTTCGACGTGCTCACGTACACGAAGGGCGCGGCCGTTCTGCGGATGCTCGAGCAGTACCTGGGCGCCGAGCGCTTCCGTGACGGGATCCGCCGGTACCTCACCGAGCATCGGTTCGGCAACACCGAGACCCACGACCTGTGGGACGCGATCGAGGCGGCCAGCGGCGAACCGGTCCGCAGGATCATGGACGGATGGATCTTCCAGGGCGGCTACCCCGAGATCACGACCGAGCTGCGTTCCGACGGCTCGGTGGCGCTCACGCAGCGCCGCTACCGGATGTCGCGCGACGGTTCCAGCGACGCCTCGTGGGACGTACCGCTGCTGGTGCGCACGGGATCGAAGACGGCGCCGGTCCTGATCGAGCCCGGCGGCACGAGCGTTGTCCTCGAAGGCGACGATCCCGTCGTGGTCAATGCCGGCGCGCACGCGTTCACGCGCGTCCGGTACGACGAGGTGCTCCTCGCGCGGATCACCGGCGAGCTCGAGGGCCTGTCCACCGACGAGCGTTCGCAGCTCGTCGACGACACGTGGGCCGCCGTCATGGCCGGGCGCGGCTCCGCGGCGGCGTTCTGCCGGTTCGCCGCCGCGTTCGAGGGCGAGGCGGAGCTCCCGGTCTGGCAGGCGCTGCTGCAGGGTCTCGGCTGGTGCGAGCGGTTCCTCGAGGGCCAGCCCCGCGAGCGCTTCCGCTCGTTCGTGCGCTCGCTGGTCGGCCCGGCGCTCCAGCGCGTGGGCTGGGAGCCGAGGGAGGGCGAGCGCGAGCTCGACAAGCCGCTCCGGGGCGCGCTGCTGTCGTCGCTCGGCATCCTCGGCGCCGACCCGAACGCGCAGGCCCTCGCGCGCGAGATCGAGCGCGAGTCGCGCGCCGGCGCGGACGTGGATGCCTCGCTCGCCTCGGCCGCGGTGGCCGTGATCGCCGCGTGGGGGACGGAGGAGGACTACGAGCGGCACCTCGAGGCCCGCGAGGTCGCCGCGACGCCGCAGGAGCAGCTGCGGTACCTCTACACGCTGGCGGACTTCCGGAAGCCGGACCTGCTGGAGCGCACGATGCGGATGGCGCTCACGGACGACGTGCGGGCTCAGAACGTGCCGGGCCTCCTCGGCCGCGCGATCGCGAACCGCGAGCACGGCGACCTGGCGTGGGCGTTCGTGAAGGAGCGCTGGTCCGACATCGAGCGGCGCATCGCGCCCTCGACGCTCGTCTACGTCGCCGAGGGCGTGCGGTTCCTCGCCACGCCGGAGCTCGTCGAGGACACGGCGGCCTTCTTCCGCGAGCACGAGGTCCCGCAGTCGGGGATGCAGCTCCAGCAGCACCTCGAGCGCCAGCGCGTGAACGCCGAGCTCCGACGGCGCGCCGCCGCCGAGCTCGCCGAGGCGTTCGCTCCTAGTCGCCCACCACCGACCGGTCGCCGTTGGCCCCGCAGACGAGCGCCACGACGCGCTCGTCCGGCTCGGGGACGTACGCGCCGGCGATGAGCGCGGCAAGCGCCGCCGCCCCACCGGGCTCCGCGAACAGGCGCGCCTCGTCCCAGAGGCGCCGCTGCGCCTCGCGGATCGCGTCGTCATCGACGAGGACGATCCGCTCGACGTGCTCGGAGACGACGGCGAACGCGATGTCGCCTGCCTTCCGGGTTCCGAGCGAGTCGGCCGCATGACCGCTCACCTCGACCTCGACCGGCCGACCGGCGACGAGGGCGGCGGTCATGCACGTGGAGGTTTCGGGCTCGACGCCCACGACGCGGGTGTCGCTCGCGTACCACGCGGCGATGCCGCCGATCAGACCCGCCGCCACCGATCGCGACGAGCACGGTGTCCGCGTCCGGGACCTGCTCGGAGAGTTCGCGGCCGATCGTGCCCTGGCCCGCGACCACCTCCGGCTGGTCGAACGCGTGCATCACCAGCGCGCCCGTCTCGGCCGCGCGCTCGGTGCTGGCGGGTAGCGCGTCGTCGTAGTAGCCCTCGATCACGCGGACCTCGGCGCCGAACGATCGGATCTTGTCGGCCTTGACCTGCGGCGAGGTCGAGGGGACGAACACCTCGGCAGGGTGACCGAGCTCGCGCGCGGCGTAGGCGACCGCGAGCCCGAAGTTCCCGCCGGAGGCCGCGATGACGCCGACCGGCGGCACCTCGGACGCAAGGAGCTTGTTGAACGCGCCGCGCGGTTTGAACGAGCCCGTGTGCTGGAGGAGCTCGAGCTTCAGGGTGAGGTGGCCGGGGACGCCGAAGGCCCGCTCGCCGAGCTCGAGGACGGGGGTCCGACGGACCCGGCCGCCGATCCGCTGGTGAGCGGCGTCTACGTCGGCTCGTAGGATCGTCATCGCTGCATCCAATCACGGACCTGTCTGTGTCCCGCGCTTTGGACCGGCTGGCGCACCGCCCGCATGCGCCGGCTCCACGTGGACCGTCGTGGTGGATGCGACCACGGGTGTGACCAGGGGCGCCTTCAGCGTCGAGGGATGGGGACCGCCGTCTGACGGCTCAGCTGCAGCTTGACGTTCTGACCCGCCCTCCATATCGTTCGGTGCCGAACGACCTTCGCTCGAACAGGGGAGCACGCCACGGGTGCGAGCGCGATCGTCGAGGGCGTCGAGGTCTCGACCGAGCACTGGATCGGCGGGGAGCGCGTCGGCTCCTCCGGCGCGTTCGAGGACGTCTCGCCGATCGACGAGACGAGGCTCGCCGAGGTCGTGCGTGGGGGGAGCGCCGAGGCCGACCGCGCCGTGGACGCGGCCCGGGCCGCGTTCGACACCTGGGGCCGCACCCCGCCCAAGGAGCGCGCCGAGGCCCTGCATCGCGTCGCCGACCTCGTCGAGGAGCGCGTGCCGCAGCTCGCCGCGGTCGAGACGCGCGACAACGGGTCGCTGCTCCGCTCGATGACCAACTCCGTGATGCCGCGCGTCGCTCGGAACTTCCGCTTCTTCGCGGACCAGCTGATGGAGCTCGGCGACGAGGCGTTCGAGATGAACGCGTTCGTGAGCCGCACCGAGTGGGACCCGAGCGGCGTTACGGTGGTGATCACGCCGTGGAACGCGCCGCTGATGCTCGCGACGTGGCGCATCGCCCCCGCGCTGGCGGCCGGCAACAGCGTGATCGCGAAGCCGCCCGAGTGGGCGCCGCTCACCGCCTCGATGCTCGCCGACATCACGCGCGACGCCGGACTGCCCGACGGCGCCTTCAACGTCGTGCAGGGGATCGGCGAGGAGGCGGGCGCGGCCCTCACCGCGCATCCCGGCGTGGACCGGATCGCGTTCACCGGCTCGATCGAGACCGGCAAGCTCGTGGCCGCGGCCGCCGCCGCGAACCTCACGCCGGCCTCGCTGGAACTCGGGGGAAAGTCGCCGTTCGTCGCGTTCGCCGACGCCGACCTCGACGCCGTCGTGAAGCAGGCGGTGAACCAGTTCGACAACGCGGGGCAGGTGTGCCTCGCCGGCACGCGCCTGATCGTCGAGCGCTCGATGCACGATGCGTTCCTGGAGCGGTTCCTCGAGGCCGCCGCGGCGATCGTGCAGGGCGACCCGCGCGACGGAACCACCGACATCGGGCCGCTGATCACGCGCGAGCACTTCGAGCGCGTGGACGGGTTCGTGCAGCGGGCGAAGGCGGACGGCGCGACGGTGCTGCTCGGCGGCGGGCCGAACGAGGAGCGCGGCGGTCTGTACTACCGGCCGACGCTGTTCGCCGACGTGCCGGAAGGAGCCGAGGTCCTCCGCAAGGAGGTCTTCGGTCCCGTCCTCACGCTCCAGACGTTCGAGGACGAGGAGGAGGCCATCGCGCTCGCCAACGACACCGAGTACGGCCTGGCCGCGATCCTGTACACGGGCGACCGCGAGCGGGCCGAGCGCGTCTCCGAGCGCCTGGTGGCCGGTACCGTCTGGGTCAACTGCTTCTTCGTCCGCGACCTGCGGGCGCCGTTCGGCGGCTCGAGGAGCTCGGGGATCGGGCGCGAGGGCGGCGTGTACAGCTTCGACTTCTACGCGGACGTGAAGAACGTCTGCATGGCGCCTTGGGATCCCGGGGAGGGATGACGTATGGGTGAGATCGTCGGCGCGGGGCTCGTCGCGCACGTCCCCACGATCATGCTGCCGGAGGAGGTCCGGCTGGAGATCAACGAGGGCAAGGAGATCACCCTCGTTCCCGGTCTGCACCGGCTGAAGAGCGAGGTCCTCGACCGCCTGAAGCCGGACGCCGTGATCGTGTTCGACACCCACTGGGAGTCGACCTTCGAGCACATCGTGACCTCGCACGACCGCCGGCAGGGAAGTTCACGAGCCACGAGCTCCCGCGCGGGATGAAGCAGATCCCCTACGACATGCCGGGCGATCCCGAGCTCGCGAAGCTGATCGAGGCACAGGCGGAGGGCCGGGACGACTGCTGGATCCTCGCGAACGACGACCCGTACCTGCCGCTGTTCTACGGCACGGTGAACATCTGGACCTTCCTCGGCGACCCGGACACCGCATGGCTCTCCGTCGCGCTGAACCAGTGCTGCGATACGGACGACTTCCTGCTGTTCGGCGAGCTGATCGGCAACGCGATCCGCGAGAGCGATCGGCGGGTCGTGCTGCTGGCGAGTGGAGGGATGACGCACCGGTTCTTCAACTTCAAGGATCTGCGGAAGCGCGAGAGCCAGAAGGCGCCGGACAACATCTACGACATGAAGTACTACGACGCCGACATGAAGGTCATCGACATGATGAAGCGAGGTGACCACGCCGGCGTGATCGACAACATGCCCGAGTACCGCAAGGCGTATCCGGAGGGCCACTTCGGCCACTACCTGATGATGGCGTCGGCGCTCGGGGGGCGTTCGTGCACGGCGCCGGGAGCTCTGTTCAGCGAGTACGAGGCCTCGGTGGGAACGGGGCAGGTGCACGTGTGGTTCGAGCGCCCGGAGACAGGTTGGGCCGCGTGATTCCATCGGGAAGCATGCGGGAGTAGCGTTCGCGGGTCGGAACGCGGCTGAGGAGGGGGGACCGGCGTGGCGATGGACGGAAGCAACGGCGCGGTCGGGTACGAGCGGCTCGGCGAGAAGAAGCTGACGCTGATCGACGTGCTCGCGCAGTCGGTGGGCTTCATGGGACCGGTGTTCAGCGCGGCCTTCATCATCCCGCTGATCATCGGGTTCAACGTCTCGGGCGAAGGAGCGGGCACGTCGGCGCCGCTCGCGGTGCTCCTCGCGGGGATCGGCACGTTCGCGCTCGGCTGGATCGTGGCGCAGTACGCGAAGCGGATCCACGCCGCGGGATCGCTGTACGACTACGTGTCGGCTGGGCTCGGCCGCACGGTCGGCGCGGCGGCGGGGTGGCTGTACTACGGCGGCACGATCATCCTCACGACGGGGCTGGGGCTGCTGATCGGAGGCTACGTCCACGACAGCTTGTGGCCGTTGATCTTCGAGGCCGAATCGCCGCTGCCCATCTGGCTGTGGGACGTGGTGTTCGCGGTCCTGCTGTTCGCCGTCCTGTACTTCGGCGTCCAGATCTCGACGCGGGTCCAGCTGACGCTGGCGCTGATCTCGATCGCCGTCCTGTTGATCTTCTTCATCACGGTGATCATCGACCTCGGAGGGGACAACGACTTCGTGAAGGCGTTCGACCCCACTCCGGAGGGAGGCTTCAGCGGCATCCTCTTCGGGGTGCTGTACGGGGTCCTCATCTTCGTCGGGTTCGAGACGGCGGCGAACCTCGCGGAGGAGACGGCCGAGCCGAAACGGTCGATCCCGAAGGCGGTCCTCGGAGCCGTCGTGATCGTCTCTGTGTTCTATCTGATCGCGTCCTACGTCGAGGTCGCCGGGTTCGGCTTCGACCTGGCCGTGATCACGGACCCGGCCGTCGCCGGTGCGCCCGTGTTCGCGCTCGGCGACCCGAGCTCGCCCTTCGGGTCGGAGTTCTGGATCAAGATCCTGGTGGTCGTCGTCTTCCTGGACATGCTGGCCGTGTACGTCGGCGCCGCCGTGGCTTCGTCGAGGGGAACGTTCGCGATGGCGCGCGACCGTCGTCTGCCCGCGCCGCTCGCGGCGGTCGCGTCGAAGTACGGCACGCCGATCGGCGCGATCCTGCTCCTGATCGCGGTCCAGGCCGTCCTGATCGTGGTGTCGGAGGCGAACGACACGCTGCTCGCACTGCCGGACTTCCCGCACTACTTCTCGGTGTTCGCCTGGTGCGCGACGTTCGGTGGGTTCGCGCTGCTCGTCGTCTACCTGCTGATGTCGATCGGCGCGATCAAGGGGCTCGGGGACGAGGCCAAGAAGGTTGAGCTGTGGTGCTCGGTGATCCTCGGGATCGCGATCACCGGAGCCGGGATCTGGGGCTCGTTCTACAAGGTGCCGAGCCCGACGTTGCTGGCGCCGTGGTCCGCGGTGATCTGGTTCGCGCTCGGCATCCTCTACATGGCCGCGGTCAAGGGACGGGAGCCGGCCAGCGAGGCGCTGGCAGACCTGCGCGGCTGACCTCGACGTGACGCAGGACGGAGCCGGGGCGGCGCCGAGAATGCCGCCCCGGCTGGTCCTGATCCTGTCCGAGAACCACACGCTTCTTCCACCGAGGGATCTGGGCGGCCTCGTCGACATGGCGGTCGAGGCCGAGGCGGCGGGCTTCGACGCGGTCATGGTGAGCGAGCACGTGGTCCTCGGCCCGGGCGCAGACGCGGACGGAACGCCGATGAACCCCCGCGACTACGCGCTGCCCTCCAACCAGGACCCGGCGACGCCCTGGCCCGACGCGCTCGTGCTGCTCTCGGCGGTCGCCGCCGCGCACGACCCGGCTCCGGCTCGTCGCGAGCTCGATCATCGCGCCGCTCCGGCACCCGCTCGCTGCTCGCGAAGCAGCTGGCGACGCTCGACCTGCTGTCCGAGGGACGGCTCGTCGTCCAGCCCACCGTCATCGTGGCACCGGGCCGAGTACGAGGCCCTCGACGTGCCGTTCGACCGACGGGGCGACCTGCTGGACGAGCACCTCAAGGCGTGGCGCGCCCTATGGAGCGCTACGCCCGCGTCGTTCCACGGCGAGCGCTACCGGTTCGCCGACGTTTGGCTCGAGCCCAAGCCGTTCCGTGAGGGCGGCCCGCAGCTGTGGTTCGGGGGACAGCGCCTGCACGAGCGGCTGCTCCGGCGCCTCGTGGGGTACGGCAGTGGGTTCGACCCGCTCGGCTCGCCCACGGACGAGGAGCTCGAGCGCCTGCGAACGGCGATGGCCGAGGCGGGGCGGGACCCGGCGGAGCTCGAGATGGTGGGCGGTACGCGGGGGCGGTTCACCGACGCCACGACCACCGCCGACCTCGACGAGGCGCTCGCGTCGATCCCGAGTCAGCTGGCTCGCGGGTTCACCACGATCTGCATCAAGCCGTCGCAGTTCGTCGACGAGCCGGCCGAGATAGGCGGGTTCTGTCGCGAGGTCGTCGAGCGCGTCGCCGCGCTGGTCAGATGACCTCGAAGTAGCGGCGACGCTCCCACTCCGTCACGGCCCCGGGCGCGAGGAACCGCTCCCATTCCCACCGGCCGGCCTCGGCGTAGTGGGCCACGACGTCCTTGCCGAAGGCCTCGGCCCCGAACGACGCCGTCGCGGAAGGCGGCGACCGCCTCGCCGAGCGTGACCGGGAGCGGCGGGACCTCCGCGTCGAAGTCCCAGCCGGTCAGCGGCTCGCCGGGGTCGGCGCTCGCGAGCCATGCCGCCGGCCGACGAGGCGAGCACGGCTGCGATCGCGAGGTACGGGTCAACGTCGGCGCCGGGTATCCGCCACTCGAGGCGCGTTGACTCGGCTCGCCTCGGACGAGCACGCGACAGGAGACCATCCGGCTGTCGAACCCCCACGACACGCCGTTGCCCGAGAACTCGCCGCTCGTGGTCCGCCGGTACGAGTTGACGGTCGGCGCGTACAGGAGCATCAGCTCGGGCGCCCGCTCGAGCACGCCGCCGACCGCCGAGCGCAGCGCCTCGGACATCCCGTCGGCCGCGTCGGCATCGTGGAAGACGTTGGCGCCGGTCCCGTCCACCAGCGACAGGTGCAGGTGGCACGAGGAGCCGGTCGTGTCGGCGAAGGGCTTGGCCATGAACGTGACGGCCATGCCCGGCCGCGGCCGCCAGGTCGCGCATCGCGAGCTTGAACAGCACGTGGCGATCGGCCATCTCCAGCGCGTGTTGGTACTCGAGGTTGATCTCCCACTGGCCGAGGCCCCACTCGACCTGGCTCGTCCACGGGCGGAGGTTCGACGCCGCGAGCGCCTCGCGGACGCCGCCGAAGAACCCCTCGTGCTGGTCGCCCGCCTGGATCGTGTAGTCGGCGCGTGCGAGCGTCGTCGGTTGCAGCGTCTCGTAGCCGTTCGTCCTGCCCTCGTCGTAGGTCCCGCGGTAGAGCGCGAACTCGAGCTCGGTGGCCACCTGTGGCCGTGAGTCCGGTCGTCGGCCAGCCGCTCGACCTGACGGCGCAGGATCGTGCGGGGCGCGATGGGGACGAGCTCGTCCGAGCCCATCTCGACGAAGTCCGCCACGCAGATCGCGGTGCGGTCGAGCCACGCGGCCGGTCGCAGCGTCTCGAGGTCGGGGACGAGACGGACGTCGTGCCAGCCGGTGTGGTGGCCCGTGTACTCCTGGACGGGTCCGGGCCACTGGTCCACGTCCCACCCGAGGACGCAGGAGCTGAGCGACGACGCCCTCGTGTGAGCATCCGGCGGAACGCGTCGGGGGAGAAGCGCTTGCCGACGAGCCGGCCCGAGACGTCGGCCGAGGTCACGACGACGGTGCGGAAGCCTTCGGCGTCGAGCTCGTCGGGCGTGAGGGCAGGGGTCATCGCGTCAGCCACCCGCCGTCGACGGGGAGCTGTGCGCCCGTGATGAACGACGCCTCGTCCGAGAGCAGGAACGAGATCGCGGCCGCCACGTCCTCGGGCTCGCCCACGCGACCGACGAGGATCCGCTCCTTGAGGAACGCCCATGCCTCGGGCGATCGGAGGTCGCCGCCGGGGATGAACGACGTCGCGATCGGCCCCGGCGCGACGGCGTTGACCCGGATGTTCCGGTCCGCGAGCTCGACGGCGAGCGCCTTCGTGAGCATCTTCACCCCGCCCTTGCGAGGCGTTGTAGTGGACCTGCGGATGGCCCTGCGAAGCGACGACGACCTCGGCCTCGATCGTCGACATGTTCACGATAGCTCCGCCGCCCGCCTCCGCCGATCGCCGGCGCCACCGCGCGCGTCACCACGTACATGCTCTTCAGGTTCGTGTCGAGGACGAGGTCCCACTCGTCCTCCTCGAGCTCGTCGAGCGTGGACATCCGCACGAGCCCCGCGTTGTTCACGAGGTACCGGATGTGTCCGAGCGCCGCGAGTGCACCGTCGCGTGCGGACTCGACCTCCATGCGTTCGCGGACGTCGGCGTCGAACGCGACCGCGATCCCACCGGCCTCGGCGATCGTGGACGCGGTCTCCTGGGCGGCGTCGAGGCGCACGTCCACCACCGCGACGGAGGCACCCTCGGCGGCGAGGCGCATCGGCCGTCGCCCGGCCGATCCCCGAGCCGGCGCCGGTCACGAACGCGACGCGCCCCGAGTGGTCGAAGCTCACGAGCACCTCGTCCCAGGCGAGCGAGCCGGCGTCACACGATCGTGGTCCCACCGTCGGCGACGATGGCCGCCCCGGTCACGAGCGAGGAATCATCGCAGGCGAGGAACAGGACGCACGAGGCCAGCTCGTCGGCGCTCGCGGCACGGCGGAGCGGGACCTGTTCGGTCGCGAGGACGTACGCCTCATCCCGCGTGACGCCGCGAGCCTCGGCGAGCTCGTCGGCGCTCTTGTCGGCCATCGGCGTGACGACCCAGCCGGGACACAGCGCGTTCGCGCGGATCCCGTGCGGGCCGTAGTCCACCGCGAGCGAGCGCGCGAGCCCGATCAAACCCATCTTCGACGCCATGTAGGCCGCCGACTCCGTCGAGGCCACCAGTCCGGAGATGCTCGAGACCAGCACGATCGAGCCGCCGCCGCGCTCGATCAGCGCGGGGAGCGCGGCACGCACGAGCCGGAGCGGACCCGTGAGGTTCACGTCGATCGTCCGCGTCCAGCGTTCGTCGTCGACCTCGCCCGCCGAGCCTCCGAACCCCACGCCCGCGTTCGCGACCACGATGTCGAGCCCGCCGAACCGTTCGACCGCTGCCGCGACGGCGCGAGGCGCGTGCTCGGGGTCGGCGGCGTCCCCGGGGACCGCCAGCCCGCCGATCTCGGCCGCGACGGCCTCGAGCGGCTCAGGACGGCGGCCCGTCACCACGACGCTCGCGCCTTCGGCCGCGAAGCGTCGGGCGCTGGCTGCGCCGATGCCCGTCCCGCCGCCGCTGACGATCGCCACCTTGCCCTCGAGCCGCATCCCGCCTCCTCGGATGCGGCATAGTCTGCCGCATCGGGCCGAGCCGCGAACCGCGGCCCAAGGAGGCCGATGTGGCGAACATGGAACCGCTCCGGCGCGAGGATCATCCCGAGCTCGATGACCTCTGGAGGCTCTACGACGACTCGATGTCGTTCGTCCCGAACAGCCTGTTCACGATGGCGCGGCGCCCAGAGATCCTGCGCGCGTTCAGCGAGCTCATCACGCAGATCTGGCGGACGGGGACGGTGCCGGTGGGACTCAAGCCGCTCGTCGCGATCGTCGCGAGCACCGCCGCCGGCTGCCGGTACTGCCAGGCTCACGAGACGGTGGACGCCAAGCTCCGCGGCGTGCCGGACGAGAAGATCGAGCAGATCTGGGACTTCGAGCGCTCGGCCCTGTACTCGGAGGCCGAACGCACCGCGCTGCGATTCGCGAGGGACGCGAGCGTGACTCCGAACCAGGTGACCTCCGAGCATTTCGAGGAGCTGCGGGCGCACTGGGACGAGGGCGAGATCGTCGAGATCCTGGCCGTCGTCGGGCTGTTCGGGTTCCTTAACCGCTGGAACGACTCGATGGCGACCGACCTGGAGGAGACCCCTACAGCGTTCGCCAGCCGGACGATCGGTCCGCACGGCTGGGAGCCGGGGAAGCACGCATGAGTGTCGGCGAGCAGATCACGCTCGAGGAGCTGGAGCGCGATCCGTACCCGATCTACGCCCGTTTGCGCGACGAGGAGCCCGTGGCGTGGGTTCCAGCGGTCCAGCTCTGGCTCGTCACCCGCTTCGATGACGTCCGCGCCGTGAACCTCGAGCCCGAGCGCTTCACGGCCGACACCGACCCCTCGACGCTCAACCGCACGATGGGCCGGAACATGCTCGGCTCGGAGGGGCCGGACCAGCGGCGGATCCGTCGTGTCGTCGAGCCGCCGTTCCGACCTCGCGACGTGGAGCAGCGCACGCTGGGGATGATCCCCGAGCTCGCGAACGAGCTGATCGACGGGTTCGAGGCCCGGGGCTCGTGCGACCTGTTCCGCGAGTTCGCCGACCCGATGTCCGTGCGCTCGCTCCGGTTCATGCTCGGCCTGGACGAGGTGCCATGGGAGGACCTGCTCCGCTGGAACGAGGGCTTGATGCCGGGCCTCGCGAACTTCGAGGGCGACGCGGCGAAGCAGGCCCCGGCGGACGAGGCGAGCGCCGCCCTCGGCGAGGTCATCGAGCGGGTCCTCGACCGCGTGGCCGGCGAGCCGGACGGGTCGGTGCTGTCGTGGATGCTGCACCACGAGCAGGACGGCGAGCGCATGTCGCGCGAGGAGATCGTCGCGAACACCAAGCTGATGCTCTCGGGCGGGCTCCAGGAGCCGCGGGACCTGATCGCGCTCGTCGTGATCGCGCTGGGCCGGGAGCCGGACCAGCTCGACGAGGTCCGGAAGGTCCGGCCGCTCGTGAAGGCGGCCGTCGAGGAGACCCTGCGGTGGGCGGGCCCGGTCGGGACGGCGACCCGGCAGACGACGGCGGCGACCGAGCTCGCCGGGACCGAGCTCCCCGAAGGCGCCCTGATCGGCGCGGCGCTCTCGAGCGCGAACCGCGATCCGCGCCGGTTCACCCACCCCGACCGCTTCGACATGCACCGCAAGGAGGGCGCGCACCTCGCGTTCGCGGCGGGGAACCACTTCTGCCTCGGAGCGTGGTTCGGACGCCACCTCGCGCGCGTCTCGCTCGACCTGCTGCTCGACCGACTGCCGAACCTGCGACTCGATCCCGAGCGCCCGCCCACCCTGTCGGGCTGGGAGTTCCGCGCGCCGGACTCGACGTGGGTCGTGTGGGACCGAGCGTAGAGCCGGTCAGCTCGTCGCCGCCACCACGGCGACGACGTCGACCTCGATGACCGCTTCGGGCACGACGAGCGCCGTGATCTGCACGGCGGTGCTGGCCGGCGGCTCCGACGTTAGATAGCGGGAGCGGACTTCGCGCATCGCGTCCAGATCGTCGAGCGTCGTCACGAACGTCTGGATCTTCACGACGTCTGCGAACGACGCCCCGTTCGCCTCCAGGATCCGCGCGAGGTTCTCGAACACCTGCTCGGTCTGAGTGCGCATGTTCCCCGGGCCGACGAGGTTCCCCTCGAGGTCGAGCGCGAGCTGCCCGGACACGTAGATCCAGGTGACATCCCCGGCCTCGACCCGCACGGCGTGCGAGTAGGTCCCCATCGGGGCGGCGACGGTGGCCGGGTTCATCCGGGTCATGCGCACGACGCAAGGATAGCCATCGACGGGCGCGCGAGGCGGCGTCAACGGCCTCATCTACCGGAGTCACGCGAAGCAGTTCGCCGGGTCTCTGCCGGAGCCGCGATCCGATCGACGACCTTGGCGGCCAACGGTCGCGCGATGGCGAGGAGCAGCACGTACGTCGCGGCGAGAGGCCCAAGATCCGGCTCGACCCCCCAGCGACGGCGATCCCCGCGATCAGGACGCCGACGCCATCACGACGAACCCGATGGCGACGATCCCGTAGCCGATGAACTCGAGCCTCCGAGGCGTGCCGTTCGCGACGCGGAACGGTCTGACGAGGTTACGCTACGCGGGGAGACGGTCGAGCAGCAGATCCAGGAGTTCGATCGCCCGGATGGCGTCCGCTTGATCGGGCTCGCTGTCCAGCCACGCCGAAACCCGCCGACGCGCGAGCACAGCCGCCACTCGCCGCCCCTCGCTGACGGTTTCGAGTACGCGGATGGCTTCCTCTCGGTCGGGCTCCGTTCGGGCGAGCTGGAGGGCTTGCTCTCTGACGACATCTGCTGTGGTCATGTCTCTCCCCTCGATCCAGGCGATCTGATCGACGACCAGTAGCCGATCGACGAAGGGACGAGCCGAGTCGCTGATAGCGATCGGGGATCGTCCGCGTCTAGGTTGCGGGGGGAGGTGGCCCTCGTTCTGCGAGATTGATGGCGAGGACGTCCACCGACCCTATCGACGCCGGGCCGAAGACCCCGGTGAAGGGGCGGGAGGTGTCCACGGCTGCTCGGGCCGGCGGTAGCCCTAGGAGCAAGAGTGACTCGTCGGCGCGTTTGCTGTCGGACCAAACCTTGGGGCGGTCCGGGGTGACGACGAGTGGGGACGAAAGCGATCCGATCAGAGCCGACGTCCGCCGCTCCGAGGACATCGACGGAGCGCGCCGATCGCCGACCAGCGACACACCGATCCGGGGGAGGAGGGCGATGGCGACGACGAGGGCAGCCGCGCGAGGAACCGCGGATCGGGCCACGCCCCCAGCCTAGGGGTACAGACGGATGGCCGCAATCTGCTGGGGGTCCCAGGCGCCCGTGAGGATGCCTCTTCTGTCAGAGACGCCAGTAGTCTGCGCACGTGACCTCTCCACGTCGCCCTGCACGGGCCGAAGTTGTGGGTTCCCTTCTCCGACCGCCCGCGCTCCGCCACGCCGTCGACGCCTTCTACGAGGAGGGCCACTCGGCCGTCCTGCCCGAGGAGCGCGCGAAGGATCGGAGCGCGCTCGGGGAACAGGAGGACGCGGCGATCCGCGAGGCGGTGAAGCGCCAGATCGATCTCGGCCTCGACGTGGTCACCGACGGCGAGTTCCGACGCTGGATGTTCCTGAACTCCTTCTACGACGCGGTCGAGGGCTTCCGGACGGACAACGTCGTCCATTTCCGCAACGCGCGCGGCGACGACATGCCGCTCGCGGTGCACGAGATCGTCGAGCGCCTGCGACCCGTGGACTCGCCGGCCGCGCGCGAGGCCGCGTTCATGGCCGAGGCCGCGGGCGGCCACCCGTTCAAGGTCACCTTCCCGGCGGCCTCGATCTTCGGGCACCCGTTCAGCCACAAGCCCGACGTCACCACCGGCTACGAGGATCTCGAGGCGTTCGTCGAGCACGCCATCGAGATCGAGCGCGCGCTCGTCGCGGACGCGATCGCCGCCGGTGCCCGCTACGTCCAGTTCGACTTCCCCCTGTACGTCTATCTCTCCGACCCGCTCTGGGTGGAGCGGTTCGAGGAGCACGGGCACGACGTGGACACGCTGATCGAGCGCGCCGTCGCGGCGGACGCGGCGGTCCTCGAGGGCATCCCGGACGAGGTGACGACCGCCCTCCACATCTGCCGCGGCAACTTCCGCTCCTCCTGGATGTGCGAGGGCTCGCTGGAGCCCGTCGCGGATCAGGTGTTCGGCACGCTGCCGTACGACGCCTTCCTGGTCGAGTGGGACGACCGGGGCCGCGACGGCGGGTTCGAGCCCGTGCGGTCGCTGCGGCCCGGCTCGGTGATGGTGATGGGCATCGTGTCGTCCAAGACTCCCGAGCTCGAGGACGAGGACGACCTGCTCCGCCGGATGGATGAGGCGGCGTCGTTCGTCGGCGGTGACATGGATCGCCTGGCGATCAGCCCGCAGTGCGGGTTCGCCAGCGTGATGGTCGGCAACGAGCTCGACGAGGACGCCCAGTGGCGCAAGCTCGAGCTCGTCACGAGGATCGCGGACCGGCTCTGGGACCGGTCCTAACGGCTCACGCGAAGCGGCTCGGCCCGGCGAAAGCCTCCCAGTCGAGCTCGGACTCGCGCTGGTACTCGCGCCAGCGGGCGACCTTGCCGTCCCGGCACTGCACGATCGCGACCCCGTGGTACTGGTGGTTCCCGCGGTAGGTGTACTCTCCGACGCCGATCGGGTCCTGGTACGCGAGGTGGCGCCAGACCATCGACATCGCGGGCGGGTCGTCGCCGCCGAAGAACTCGAACAGCTCGTCTCGCCCCAGGTACAGCTGCTCGTCGGGCGGCTCCATGTAGACCGCGTCGTCCGTGAAGCACTCGAGCGCGCGGAACGTGTCCCCTTCGTTCCAGCTCCGCGCGATCGTCTCCATGAGCTCGGCGAACCCGGCTGTGTCCACGACCCCTCCGTTCCTCCGCGACCCGTCGATGCCTACTACGGCGGCCCGGGTACCATCCCAGCGATGACCGAACCCGACCGTCCGCTCCGGCTGGACGCGCCCAGGGAAGAGGCGCTCGAGCACGCGGCCAAGCTCGTCGCCGAGGCCTGGAGGAGCTTCGACCGGTTCCGCCCCGAGGAACCCGCGCTGGACGACCGCGTCCGCGAGCTGCTGACGGCGGGCCTGCCCGACGGGCCGGTCCCGGTCCACGAGGCGCTGGACGACACCGCTCGGATCCTCGACGAGTCGATCGCCCAGCCCCGGCCCCGGTACTTCGCGTTCATCGGGTCCAGCGGGTTGGAGATCGGTGCCATCGCGGACCTGCTCGCGCACACCTACGACATCAACCTCGCGGTGGACGCCCGTGCGGCCACGCAGATCGAGAGCCAGGCGGTTCGCTGGGCGGCCGAGTTCGTGGGCTACCCGAGCTCCGCAGCCGGCGCGTTCACGAGCGGCGGGACCGTCTCGAATACGACGGCGCTGGCCGCCGCGCGCGAGCACGCCGTGCCCGGCTCACGCCACGAGGGGCTCGGCAACACACGGGTCGCCGTGTACTGCTCGGAGGAGGTGCACTACTCGATCACGAGGGCGATCGAGATGCTCGGCATCGGCTCGCGCAACCTGCGGACGATCCCGCTGGCGTCCGACCGAGCGATGCGGCCGGACGAGCTCGCCGCTGCGATCGAGCGTGACGTGGCCGACGGCGTGACGCCGGTCGCGGTGGTCGCGACGGCCGGCACGACGCTGACCGGCGCGATCGACCCGCTCGATGCCATCGCGGACGTGTGCGACGAGCACGGCGTCTGGATGCACGTGGACGGCGCGTACGGGCTGCCGGCCGCTTCCGTGCGCCCGGCGCTGTTCGAAGGCTTGGACCGGGCGCACTCGATCTCGATCGACGCGCACAAGTGGCTCTACCTGCCCAAGGCGTGCGGGGTGGTGCTCGTCCGGAACCGGGAGGACCTCGCGGCATCGTTCGCGCACGAGCAGGGGTACCTGCCGCACCAGCAGCACGAGCTCCACGCCGTGGACATCACGTTCGAGTACTCGCGGCCGTTCCGCGCGCTCAAGCTGTGGCTCGCGATGCGCGCGCACGGCGCCGCGGCCTTCCGCGAGGCCATCGAGCGCAATCTGGCCGAGGCGCAGCTGCTCTACGACACCGTCGGCGCGATGGACGACCTCGAGGCGATCGGCCCGCCGGCCCTGTCGATCGTGCCGTTCCGCCACATACCCCCGGGTGTCGAGGACCTGAACGCGCACAACCAGCGGCTGGCGGAGGCGCTCCAGGCGGACGGGCGCGTGTGGATCGCCTCGGCGCTGATCGACGGCGACGTCTGGCTCCGGCCGTGCTTCGTGAACTTCCGCACGACCGACGAGGACGTGCTGGCGCTCGTGGACGTCACGCGCGAGCTCGGCGCGAAGCTCATTGCCGAGTGATCAGCAGCGCGAGGGTGTGAACCCGTCGGGCGGGGAGAGGTCGTTCGGGCCCTCGTAGATCACCCTCGGGCGGTAGAGCTTGTTATCGGCCTGCTGCTCGATGACGTGAGCGGCGATCCCCGCGATCCGCGCGCAGAGGAACACGGGCGTGAACAGCTCCACGGGCACGCCGATCAGCATGAGCGCGAGGCCGATCGGCAGGTCGGCGTTCGGGTACAGCCCCTTCTCGCGCTCCATCGCTGCCGCGACGGCCTCGTAGGCCGCCACGAGCGGCGCGGCGTCCGGGTCGCGCCCCGCGAGCAGGTCGAGCTCCTCCTTCACGAGCACGGCGCGCGGGTCGGGGCGGTGCATGTACACGCGGTGGCCGAACCCCATGATCCGTTCCCGGCGCTCCAGGCGCTCGAGCACGTAGGCCTCGGCCGCTGCGGCGCCCCCGCGCCCCCGGATCTCGGCGAACATGCGGGCGGCGGCCTCGTTCGCGCCCCCGTGAAGCGGTCCCTTGAGGGCGGCGTTCGCGGCGACCACGGCCGCGTACACGTCGGCGAGCGTCGAGGCGACGACCCGAGCCGCGAACGTGGACGCGGAGAGCTCGTGCTCGGAGTAGCAGACGAGGATCCGGTCGAACAGGCGGACGGACTCCGGGTCCGGCGGGCGCCCTTGGATCATCCACAGGAAACTGCCCGCGAAGCCATAGCCGGGATTGGGCTCCAGCGTCGGCTGGCCCTGCATCGCGCGCCACGCGTTCGCGGTGAGCGCGGGAGCCCGCGCGAGGAGCCGGATCGCCTTGCGTTCGTTGGCCTCCGGACCGACGTCGACCAGCGCATGCGGGTCCTCCCAGCCGGCTAGGAGCGACAGACCCGTCCGCTGCGCGTCCATGGGCGACGTGCCTCTGGGCAGACGTCGGAGGATGTCGATCATGCCCTCGGGCAGGCCCGACTGACCGCCCAGGGTGTCGCAGAACTCCACCTGCTCGACGGCATCGGGGAGGTGGCCGCGGATCAACAGGTGGGCGACGTCGGGGAAGCTCGCCGTCCGGGCGAGCTCGATCAGGTCGTAGCCGCGGACCGTGATCCGCTCGCGTTCGACGTCGAGGAAGGACACCGTCGTCCGCGCGGCCGGGACGTCCTCCAGGCCCGGGCTGAAGGGCTCGCTCACCGGGGCTCCTCGCGCGCGAGCGAGCGGTCCAGCCTCGCGTAGTCGTCGTAGCCGATCAGCTCGTACAGCTCGTCCCGGGTCATCATGCGGTCGAGCCAGGCCGACTGCGTCCCTTCTCGGAGCAGATCCGCGTAGAAGGGACCGACGTGCGAGGCGGCTACGCGTGCCGCCGAGACCGGGAAGATCACCAAGCGGTAGCCGAGCTCGAAGAGCCTCGGGGCGGGCAGCATGGGCCCCTTACCGAACTCGGTCATGTTCGCGAGCAGGGGACCGGGGACCCCGTGCGCGTACGCGGCGAACTCGTCCTCGGTCTCGAGCGCCTCGGGGAAGACCACGTCGGCGCCGGCCTCGCGGTAGGCGAGACCTCGCCGGATCGCCTCGTCGAGGTCGTGGGTCGCTCGGGCATCGGTGCGAGCGACCACCACGAGATGCTCGGCGGCCGAGCGCGCCGCCGCGACCTTCTCGGCGAACGCCTCGGGGCTCGTCACCTGCTTGCCCTCGAGGTGGCCGCAGCGCTTGGGGTCCTGCTGGTCCTCGATCTGGAGGGCGGCGGCGCCGGCGGACTCGAGCTCGCGCACGGTGCGCATCACGTTCAGCGGAGCGCCGAACCCCGTGTCGGCGTCCACGATCATCGGCAAGCCCGTCACCCGGACGACCTGCCGGGTCACGCCGACGAGCTCCTCTCGCGAGACGAGACCGACGTCGGGAAGTCCCATCGACGCCGAGAACGCCGCGCCCGACAGGTACACGACCTCGGCGCCGGCCCGTCGGGCCAGCAGCGCCGACAGGCCGTTGAACACCCCGGGCACCAGGATGCCGTCCCCGGTCTCGAGCCGAGCCCGCAGGAGCTCGGCTGGGTGCTCGCCGCCGCCGGGCGTCAGCCAGGTCACGGCCCGAGCTCCCGCAGCAGCCGCTCGAGCGTTCCCTCGCCCGAGAGCGACCACACGGCCTCCTCGACACGCTCGGCGCGGTCGACCGGCCAGCGCTCGGCGACGTTGGCGCGGAACTTCGCCACGACCTCATCGTCGCTCATCGGGTTACGTGCGTGGCCGCGCGGATGCGCGACCTCTCGCACGAACGTCATGCCGTCGATCGTGGTCACGGTGATCCGGTTCGGGATGCCGTCGGGGTAGCCCGCCGTGAGCGAGGGGTCCTCCTGAACCGTCGTGTGGTTGGCCAGCAGGTCGAGCGTATCCGGCCGGCGGATCCGCTCTAGGTCGAACGTGCGCCGGGTCACCTCGCCGTCCTGGAGCGCAGCGACGACGATGTACTGGATCGAGTGGTCCGCGGTCTCGCGGGTCTTCGGGTCCCACTTCTCGGGGTCCATCGCGATGATCTCGTAGCTGGCGCGGAACGTGTCGATGCGCACGCGGTCGATCCTGGACGGGTCGCCGCCGAGCTCCGCGCGGAGCTGCAGCGCCGCGTCGACCGCGCTCTGCGCGTGGTACTCGACCGGCCAGAACTTCACGTAGGTGTCCTGGATCCGGGTCGGCGGTTCGAGTGCCTCGAGCCGCTTCAGGGCCTCGTCGGCGAGCGGCTCGCCTCCGAAGAGCTGGCGCACGAACCCCATCTCGCCTTCGAACGGCTCGAACGGACCGGTCATGCCGGCCTCGGCGACGAGCGCGGCGAAAAGCGCGTTGCGGGCGCTGTTGGCGGCCGCCGCACCCTTCCACATCGAGAGCTCGCCGGCACGGGTCTGGCGCATCGCAGCGTGGGGGACCGAGGCGATCGAGATCGCGTCCTCGATGTGCTGGGCAGACAGAGCGAGCATCGCGGCCGCGCCGCACGCCACCCCGAGGCCGAGGTAGTTGACGTGGTCCCAGCCGTGCGAGCGGAGCGATGCGGCATCGCAGAGCGACACGCTCACCTCGTACGAGATCGCGATCCCGCGGATCAGCTCGGAGGCGGGGAGCCCCCGGGACTCGGCCAGGGCAAGGAGCGCGGGGATCGCGTCGCTCGGGTGCAGCGGCTCGAGCGAGAGGTAGGTGTCGTTGAAATCCAGGTACCGGACGGCGACGCCGTTCGCGAACGCGGCGGCCTCGGCGTCGGCACGGCCGGCAGAGCCCCAGATCGTGACATCCCCCGCGCGGCCGGCCGCCCAGGTGCGAGCCGCGGCCGGGGCGTCCTCGTCGAGGGCGGCGACGGCCACCCCGACCGAGTCCAGGATGCGCCGCTCGACCTCGTGGACGGTCTCGCCCGGGAGCCGCTCGAACGCCGTCTCGGCGGCGTAGGCAGCGAACATCCGGCTGAAGCGGTCCGACATCCGACCTCCGGGCTGCGGGGCGGGGGCTCGCGGAGAATCTACACTTCCCCGGCCGGCGCACCGCCGAAGCCGGACCACCCGTCGGAAGGAGCTCGGTGACCGAACCGCTCGTGGGCGTCGTGATGGGCTCCAGCTCGGACTGGGAGACCATGCGGCACTGCTCCGACCAGCTGACGGCGTTCGGCGTGCCCTTCGAGGCGCGCGTGCTCTCGGCCCACCGGACCCCGTCGGAGCTCTCGTCATGGATCGCCGACGCCGAGGCTCGAGGCGTCGAGGTGTTCATCGCGGCCGCCGGGATGGCCGCCGCGCTCCCTGGCGTCGTGGCGGCCCAGACGACGCTGCCGGTGCTCGGCGTGCCGATGGAGTCCAAGCTGGCCGGCGGCCTCGACTCCCTGCTCTCGATGGTGCAGATGCCGGGCGGGATCCCGGTGGGCGTGCTGGCCGTCGGCAAGGCCGGCGCCGTGAACGCCGCCATCTTGGCCACGCAGATCCTCGGCGGCGCGCACCCGGAGCTCCGCGAGCCGCTGACGCGGCAGCGGGCCGAGCAGGCCGCGAAGATCCTCGCCGAGCACGACCCGGCGGCGGGCTGAGCATGGCCTATATCACGTGCCCCTGGTGCCTCACGCCGCAGTTGATCGGGGACGACGCGCCGGGCTACCAGTGCTTCACGTGCGCCGGCGAGATCCGCTTCTACGAGTGTCCGGAGTGCAAACTGGTCCAGACGGTGAGCAAGAAGTGGCGCTCGTTCCGCTGCGGGAAATGTGACACCAAGCTGGACCTGCCGCACCAGTTCGGATACTTCAACGCCGCGAAGGCGTTCCGCGTTCGGGGAACCGGGAAGTCCTGGCCGCCGCTGTGAGCTAGTCCCGCTGGCGGTACGCGTACCAGGCGAGGCACGCCGCCAGCAGCCCGACGACCATCGAGCCGCCGAAGCGCATGAGCCCGGAGAGTCGCTCGATCGTGACGATCGGCAGCGGCTGCCGGTCGAGGAGCTCGCGCACGGCCTCGGCGCTGAGGCTCGTCGTCTTGGCCCGAAGGATCATCGCGTCCTCCCAAACGAACCAGACCATCCCCGAGACGACGACCGTGATGATCCCGCCGGCCGTGACGAGCATCCCGATCGCCGGGTTGAAGAACCCCGGTACCGTCCAGCCCCGCTGGAGTCCGTAGAGGAACCACAACGCGCCGAAGGCGGCGAGCGCGATCGCGAGCACGGTCCCGGCCATCCCGACGAACGCGGCGTGTCCTTTGAGGGTGAACTCGACCACGAGCGCTTCCTCGAACTGGCGAGCCTGCCGGGTCACCGTCAGGTGCACCCACGGCTCCTTGATCGAGAGGTAGGCCAGCGCGCCCGCCCCGGCCGCGACGAGGCCCCCGAGCAGCATCCACGGGTCCGGTCGCGACGAGGCCTTCTTCTTCGGGAGCGCGCGGAGCGCCGACACGTTCGGCGTCGGCGCCGGCTTGCGCTCGAGGCTCGCCGGTGGTGTCCACGGGTTCGGCGCCTTCGCGGTCGCCACCGAGGAGCTCGCGGGCTTCGACGGGGGAGTGAGCGCCGGGCGTGGGTCGGCCCTCGGCGCCTGGCTCGGGCGCGCGGTGGCTCCGGCGGCTCCGGCGGCTCCCTCCTCGGCCTCGCCGCGCAGGGACTTGCCGCAGCGGTTGCACTTGATCACCGAGTCGCGGAGCTCGGCCTCGCAATAGGGGCAGGCCTTCATAGGGTGGGTTTCGTCGCCCTGGAACGCCCGCTTGAGCGGAGCGACGGGCGTGTGCGCCCCGGCGTGCCTGGAGGGGATCCGCCGAGTGCGTGTCTCCGAAGTCGGTGAGCCAGAGCAGCACGGCTGCGAGACGAGCCGCCGCGCGCCTACGGCGAGTCGCCGCCGAGCTTCGCGACTGCGCCTTCCGCGATCCCACGGGTAACCTGATCGGCATCCAGGAGTTGCGCTGAGCCGGAGGAGGTGCTTCGCAATGGCTGAGAAGAGACCCAGTAAGAAGACCACGCAGAAGTCTGCCAAGAGCACCACCGCGATCAAGAGGTCGAAGGGATTCACGGAGGTCGAACGAGCCGCGATGAAGGCTCGTGCCCAAGAGCTGAAGGCGGAAGCGCGCGAGAAGAAGACCAAGGCGGACGGGGAACGCGAGGTGCTCGCGGCGATCGCCGCGATGAAGGACCCGGATCGCGCCATGGCCAAGCGGCTCCATGCGATCATCAGGGCTAGCGCTCCCGACCTCTCCCCGAAGACCTGGTACGGGATGCCCGCGTATGCGAGGGACGGCAAGGTCGTCTGCTACTTCCAAAGCGCGCAGAAGTTCGACGCGAGGTACGCGACGTTCGGCTTCAGCGACGAGGCGAACCTCGACAAGGGCGCCATGTGGCCGACCTCCTTCGCGCTGACGGAGTTGACCCCCGCCGACGAGGCAAAGATCGGCGCGCTCGTGAAGAAAGCGGTGCGCTGAGCAAGCCCGATGAACGCGGCCACGAGGTCCAAGACGCAGGCGGCTGCACCAGACGCTCTCGATAGCCACGACCTGATCCGCGTGCAGGGCGCGCGCGTGAACAACCTCAAGGACGTCAACGTCGAGATCCCCAAGCGCCGGCTGACGGTGTTCACCGGCGTCTCCGGTTCGGGCAAGAGCTCGCTGGTGTTCGGCACGATCGCCGCGGAGTCGCAGCGGCTGATCAACGAGACGTACAGCGCCTTCGTGCAGGGCTTCATGCCGACGCTGGCCCGGCCCGAGGTCGACGTTCTGGATGGGCTGACGACGGCGATCATCGTCGACCAGGAGCGGATGGGCGCCAACGCCCGTTCGACGGTCGGAACCGCCACCGACGCCAACGCGATGCTGCGCATCCTCTTCAGCCGCCTCGGGAAGCCGCATATCGGCTCGCCCAACGCGTACTCGTTCAACGTTCCCTCGGTGAGGGCCAGCGGTGCGATCACGGTCGAGCGCGGCACCAAGACGAAGACCGAGAAGGCGACCTTCGCCCGTCTCGGCGGCATGTGTCCCCGGTGCGAAGGCATGGGCTCGGTGACCGACATCGACCTGTCCCAGCTCTACGACGACACCAAGTCGCTCGCCGAGGGTGCGCTCACGATCCCGGGGTACAACGCCGACGGCTGGTCCGTGCGCATCTTCGCGGCCTCGGGCTTCGTCGACCCGGACAAGCCGATCCGCAAGTACACGAAGAAGGAGCTGCACGACTTCCTGCACCGCGACCCGACCAAGGTGAAGATCGACAACATCAACATGACCTACGAGGGGCTGATCCCCCGGATCCAGAAGTCGTTCCTGTCCAAGGACGTCGACGCGATGCAGCCGCACATACGCGCCTTCGTGGAGCGGGCGGTGACGTTCACGATGTGCCCCGAGTGCGACGGCACCCGACTCAGCGAGGAGGCCCGGTCGTCGAAGATCAAGGGGAAGAACATCGCCGACGCGTGCGCGATGCAGATCAGCGACCTGGCCGACTGGGTCCGCGGGCTGGACGAGCCCTCGGTGGCCCCGCTGCTCGCCGGGCTACAGCATCTCTTCGACTCGTTCACGGAGATCGGGCTGGGCTACCTCTCGCTCGACCGGCCGTCGGCCACCCTGTCCGGAGGAGAGGCACAGCGCACCAAGATGATCCGGCATCTCGGGTCGTCGCTCACCGACGTGACCTACGTGTTCGACGAGCCGACGATCGGGCTGCACCCGCACGACATCCAGCGGATGAACGAGCTGCTGCTGCGGCTGCGCGACAAGGGCAACACGGTGCTGGTCGTCGAGCACAAGCCGGAGGCGATCGCGATCGCCGATCACGTCGTCGACCTCGGCCCCGGCGCCGGAGTGGCGGGCGGCGAGGTGGTCTTCGAGGGCACCGTGGAGGGGCTGAGGGGCGGCGACACGCTGACCGGGCGGCACCTGGACGACCGGGCCACCCTGAAGCCGTCGTCGCGGACGCCGTCGGGCGCGCTCGAGGTGCGCGGCGCCGGCACCCACAACCTGCAGGACGTCGACGTCGACATCCCGCTCGGCGTGCTGGTGGTGGTGACCGGCGTGGCCGGGTCGGGGAAGAGCTCGCTGATCCACGGATCTGTGTCGGGGCGGGACGGCGTCATGTCGGTCGACCAGGCCGCGATCCGCGGATCGCGACGCAGCAACCCAGCGACGTACACCGGGCTGCTCGACCCGATCCGCAAGGCGTTCGCGAAGGCCAACGGCGTGAAGCCGGCGCTGTTCAGCGCCAACTCCGAGGGCGCCTGCCCCACGTGCAACGGCGCGGGCGTCATCTACACCGACCTGGGGTTCATGGAGACGGTCGCCACCACCTGCGAGGAGTGCGGGGGGAAGCGATTCCAGGCGTCGGTGCTGGACCACCGCCTCGGCGGCCGCGACATCAGCGAGGTGCTCGCGATGTCGGTGACCGAGGCCGAGGCGTTCTTCGGCGCCGGTAAGGCGCGTACGCCGGCCGCGCACGCCATCCTCGACCGGCTCGCCGACGTCGGGCTCGGATATCTCAGCCTCGGGCAGCCGCTCACGACGCTGTCCGGCGGCGAGCGGCAGCGGCTCAAGCTGGCCACGCACATGGCCGAGCAGGGCGGCGTTTACGTCCTCGACGAGCCGACCTCCGGCCTCCACCTCGCCGACGTCGAGCAGCTGCTCGGCCTGCTCGACCGGCTCGTCGACTCCGGCACGTCGGTCATCGTCATCGAGCACCACCAGGCGGTCATGGCGCACGCCGACTGGATCATCGACCTCGGCCCCGGTGCCGGCCACGACGGCGGCCGGATCGTCTTCGAGGGCACACCCGCCGATCTCGTCGCCGCCAGCTCCACCCTCACCGGCGAGCACCTCGCGGCTTATGTCGGCACCCGACCGAGGCCCTCCGCACAAGGAGACACGTCGTAGGTCGGTCGGCGTACCGTGTCCCTGTGCTCGGACTGGGTCGGCGGGCGGTGATCGCCTCGCTCCTTATGGCGGTCCTCGGCGCCATGCCCGTCGGCGCGGGGGAACGGGAGCCGTTCGTCGGCTCCGTCTCCCGGCTCGACGGGGACCTGCGCGAGCTCATGACCGGGAGCTCGTGGCACGAGGGCTGCCCCGTGGAACTCCGCGAGCTCCGTCTGGTCCGGCTCACCTACCGAGGGTTCGACGGCGACTCGCACATGGGCCGGCTCGTCGTCCACCGCCGCTGGGGTGACGAGATGCTCGAGGTGTTCGCGCGCATCTACCTGAGAGACTTCCCGATCCGCCGGGTCCGCCTGGTGGACCTCTACGGGGCGGACGACCAGGAGTCGATGCGCCACGACAACACCTCCGCGTTCAACTGCCGGTACGTGGCGGGAACGACCACGTGGTCGCAGCACGCCTTCGGGCGCGCGATCGACATCAACCCGGTCGAGAACCCCTACGTGGACGGCTCGCACGTGTCGCCCCGGAATGGACGTCCGTACGCGGACCGCTCCGACATCCGACCGGGGATGGTCGAGAAGCGCGACGTCGTGTGGCGCGCGTTCCGCTCGATCGGTTGGGAGTGGGGCGGCACCTGGACCTCGGCGCAGGACTACCAGCACTTCTCGGCGAACGGCCGGTAACGGGTCCCGATCCTGGGATCGAGACGGATGAGGCCTGGCTCTGGTGGAGCAACTCGGTCGTGACGAGGGCCAGCGGCTACCTCCTCGCTCGCCTATGCCCGCCGAGCAGTACGCGAGCCGAGTGGTCCCAAGGTACTTCGCTGATCAGCCCTCGGGGGTGATACCTCGATTCGCTGATTCGTTCGAGTTGGTCGCCTCGGCCCGCAGCCGCTTCCAGCCTTCGCCTTCGAGCAGCAGCGAGATGATCGCGCCGAGGACGAGGGACCAGAAGAACGGTCCGAGTCCAAGGAGGGTCATGTCCGAGAGCGCGATCGCGAATGCGAGTACCGGGCCCAGGACCAGGGGACCGTGCGTGATCTCATTCAGGGCGCCGACGAGGGCGCCCACCAGAGCCAACCCGGCCATCGCGAGCAGCAACGTCGTCGGCACCAGCACCGCGAGATCCGCGGCCGTGCTCGCGAACATCGCGATCAGCGATCCCGCGGCGACGGGGAGATACACGGACCGGTAACGGAGAGACGGCTCGCCGGCCCCGGGTCCGGCCGTGAGCAGCACGGGCGGGAGCGCGAGCGAGACCGCGATCGGACCGAAGAGCGAACCGAGCATCGTTCCGACGCCGCTGACGACGTTGAGGACGCGCTCCGGAGGCTCGAACCCCTGGCTCCGCATATAGACCACGGAGGGGATACTCGACTGCACCGTGAGCAGGGCGACGAGCACCGGCGTCGCGGTGGCGATCGCGGTCAACGAGAAGTCCGGGCGGACGACATCGAGGCTCGGAAGCGCGAACGTGGACGGGATATCCCCGAGCTGCCCGGTCAGCGCAGCCACCAGGAGCCCGGCGATGAACGCCGGGAGGATCGGCGGGAAGCGGGTGCCGAACAGACGTTGGCTGACGAGGTACGCGAGCAGGGCTGTGCCCACCATCAGGGGAACCTCACTCGGGATGCGGACACCTTCCCGGGACGTGCTCAGGGATGTGAAGACGTCCACGACGAACGGCATGACCGCGCCCGCGATCAGGCCGTTCACGATCGGTGCGGGGATCCAAGCGGCGATCCGACCGGTGAGCCCGAACACGGACGCTGCCAAGACGATGCCACCGGCAAGCATCGTGGCGCCGGCCAACTCGGGGAAGCTGATCCGATCCCCGAGGGACACGAAGAAGATGATCGCGAAGATGTTCCCGGTGAGGAGAAGGGGTTGGCGATACCGGACCGTCAGGACGAGTGCGATGAGCGTGGGGAACCCGTAGAGCACCGCGATCCAGCCGCTCGTCTGAGCATCCGTCAGGTCGAGTCCGTTCGGACCCGCCGCCGTGAGGACGATGCCGAGTACGGCGAAGAAGACGATGGTGATGGGGATGGAGGCGATCAGGGCCGGCAGTGTTCCCCGGAGCCTTCCCGATCCCCCGACCACGACCACCCCTTCGTCAGGTTCTTCTGAACGTCAGAGGGCGGCTAGGGATCCTCGTCGGCACCATCGGCCTTGGCGGCCCTTCTGGTGACGGAGCGTCACCCCTGCGGGACCTGGAATGATGAGGCGGACGGAAACAGGGTGTCAACGACACTCGGGGTCTGGTCTCGACCCGTCGCGAGCTGCGGGGGAGTAGAGAATGAAAGCGATCGTCCAGAACAGATACGGCTCACCCGATGTCCTCGAGCTCCGGGACATCGACAGGCCGAACGTTAAGGATGAGGAGGTACTGGTCCGGGTCCGCGCGGCATCGGTCCATGCAGATGTCTGGCACGCCATGAAAGGGGTGCCCTACGTCCTCCGGATCATGGGCTCCGGGCTGCGCGCACCGAAGCACCGCATTCCGGGCACGGATCTGGCCGGTCACGTCGAGTCGGTTGGCAGGAACGTGACACGGTTCCGGCCGGGCGATGAGGTCTTCGGTGCGACCCTCAGCGCCAATCTGTGGCGCAACGGCGGCGCCTATGCGGAATACGCGGCCGCTGCGGAAGCCAGGCTCGAGTTGAAGCCCGCCAACCTCACGTTCGAACAGGCCGGAGCCGTCCCGACGTCCGGATCGCTGGCGGTGCAGGCTGTTCGCGATGAGGGGCGGGTCCGACCGGGACAGAGGGTCTTGATCAACGGCGCGGGTGGAGCTGTGGGGACCTTCGCTGTGCAGCTCGCCAAGGCGTACGGAGCGGACGTCACCGGGGTGGACGCCCCCGGGAAGCTCGACATGCTCCGGTCGATCGGCGCTAACCGGGTCCTCGACTACACGCAGGAGGATTTCACCCGGAGCGGCGAGCGCTATGACGTCATCCTCGATATCGCGGGGACCCATCCATGGTCGGCCTCCAGACGTGCGCTAAGCCCCGAGGGGACGTACGTCCTCATCGGGCACGACCAGTACGGAGGTTCGGGCCATCGCTGGTTCGGGAGCCTCGGTCGCTTCTTCAAACTGATGGTGGTGTCACCGTTCGTGAGCCACCTGCATCCCTTCCGCGGCACCAAGGATCCGGGGGACCGCCTGGTCGTCTTGAAGGAGCTCATCGAAGCCGGGAAGATCACACCGGTCATCGACAGGATGTTCCCGCTGAGCGAGGTTCCCGAGGCGATCCGGTACCTGGAATCGGGCCAAGCTCGAGGGAAGCTCATCATCACCGTGTGACGAGCCCGGTGTACGCCGACGCGGCGTCCCAACCAGAGCGGACACGTGGTGGGCGCGCCGGGGAGGACTCGAACCTCCGACCCGCTGCTTAGAAGGCAGCCGCTCTATCCACTGAGCTACCGGCGCTTGGTCGCCGCCAGTCTAGGGGACCTCGAGGCGCTGTCAGCCTCGTTCCGCCGCCTCCGACTCGATGTCTCTTTCCATTCGCCGGTCGTCCGACCGCGGGCCCACGAGGTACCACGTCTCCATCTGACCCTTGCCCTTGACCGGGATCGTCCCTCGTGGCGTGCAGACGAACTCGTCTTTCAACAGGTCGTACGTCTCGCGCGTGATCTGGATCTCGCCGGGCGTGCCCTGGGTCTCCATCCGACTCGCCGTGTTCACGGCATCGCCCCAAAGATCGTAGAGGAAGCGTTTCGTGCCGATCACCCCGGCGACGACCGGCCCGGAATTGATGCCGATCCTCAGCTCGACACCCAACTGGCCGGCCACCGCCCAGGTCGCGATCGCGTCTCGCATGTCGAGCGCTAGGAGCGCGGCCTTGCGCGCGTGATCGGGGTGTGGATCCGGCACGCCGGCGGCGGCCATGTAGCAATCGCCGATCGTCTTGACCTTCTCGAGCCCGTGCCGCTCCACGAGCGCGTCGAAGTGGGAGAAGAGATGATCGAGGATGCCAACCACCTCGGCCGGCGGGAGGCTCTGCGAGAGCGGGGTGAAGTCCACGACGTCGGCGAACAGGATGGAGGCCGCGACGAAGTGGTCGGCGATCGTCTGGGTGGCGGCCTTCAGTCGCTCGACGATCGCGCGCGGCAGGATGTTCAGGAGGAGGGCCTCCGACTTCTGCTGCTCGGCTCGGAGTGCCATGAGCGCCTCGTTGCGCTGATGGGCGAAGATCGCGAGGAGCGTGAAGGCGACGGCGCCGGCACCGATGACGTTCAACGCCTGCATCGTGGTCGTGAACCCGACCGGGAGGCCCTCGTCCGAGAACAGCACCTCGCCGGCGATACCCGTGAGCAGGAAGACGATGACGAACGCGACGAACCAGCGCAGGGCCTGACGCACCTCGAGGAAGACGAGGGCTCCGAGGGGCGCCAAGATGCCCCACAGCCCGACCCCTCCGGCCGGAAGGAATCCGCCGATGAGCATCTGCCCGGTAGTCGGCATGAGCAGGATGTCGAGGAGTTGCGTGACCAGGAGGAAGTGGAAGTTCCGGGTTCGCGAAAAGACCACCAACGAGCCGAGCGAGACGGCGAAATAGACGAAGGGAAGGATGCCTACCGGCGAGCCGACGGCGAGGTAAAGGACGCCCCACACGGCGGAAACCGGCAGGATCAGGACCGCGATGAGGACGAGGAGCGCCTTCTTCTGGCGCAGTTCCTCGTTGTCCAGGGGGTCGGCGCCGATCCGGGCGAGCAGTCCCACACCGTTGTCGATCCAGCCGAAGCGGGGTCGGGCGCGCGACCGAGTTGAGGGGTCTCCGGGAACCTCCACTGGACGCATCTTCACCCGGTCCCGAGGAACACGGCAAGCGACCCGACTCGCCCGCCCGTGCCTGCCTGGCCGGGAATCTGGGTGGCTTCCCACACGCAGGGACGCTTCAGCCGGTAGGCACGGATGCCGATTGAAGGATATGAGTTTCTTCGAGAACCCGTCGAATCCCGTGGGAATCCATGAGGCACGGGATCTCGCGGCCGTCCCCCCCGAGCTGGTGGTGCTGCTTCAGAGGTTCGTTCAGCTAGCCCGGGAGATCGAGCCCTACGTTGCGGATCGCTCCGGCGACACCGTCTACATCGATTACCGGCAAGGCTCGTGGACCGAAGCGATGCTCGGGCGTTTCCGCAGGGAGATCCGCCTCTATCCGGCCGCCGTGGGGCTGCTGCAGTTCGCTGCCGACAACGCCGGTGTGGAGGTCAACTACCGCGAGTTCCTCCAGCAGTCCTCCTGGACCGATACCCAGGTCCGCTCCGAGCTGGGAGCCATCAGCAAGGTGGCCCGCAAGCTCTTCGGTCGAAAGGTATGGCCCGTCGCAACACGACAGGGCAGCGACGGCGTGATGCGCTACTTCATGCCGACGGGTATCGCGGAGTGGTGGGAGGGAGAAGCTCCCTCGACCCAGGGTCAGAACCAGGCACGCAGGCGATAACGGCCGATCCTCCGATCCCCAACCTATCCGGATCCTCTCCGGAGAGACGAGTCGAACATGGATAAGCCCCTTGGCAGCAATGTGCGTAGGAAGTTGCTCGGATCCGCCCTCGCGCTCTCGCTCATCTCCGTGCTCCTCATCGCGAGTGCGCCGGTGGCGTCAGCGGCCACGTCCGTGAGCCAATGCAACGGCACCGACAACGTGGGAGGCATGGCGGTCGAGTGTCATTACACCGTCACGAACAACCTCAACGGGAGCATCACGAACTCAACGGTGACGCTCCAGGCGTGTCACGGCGCCGCCAACGCGCCGGCGACCATGGTCTGTAGCTCGTCGACGACGAGCTCGACCGATCTGGTCGCGTCGATCGAACAATGCAACGGTTCCGGCAACGGCGGCGGCGGAACGGTGGAGTGCACCGTCGACGTCATCAATAACATCACCGGTACCACGACACCTACGTCGGCCACGGTCAACCAGTGCAACTCGGCCGGCACCGGTGGCGGGACGGTTCCGACCACCGTCTGCAGCCCCTTCCCGGCGACCACGAGCGGCGCGACCGTGACCCAGTGCAACGGATCGGGGAACGGAGGCGGCGGTACTCGACGCGTTCGGTGCACGGTCGGCTCGGGCTCCACCACGACGTCGCTCCTCACCGTCTCGGTCGACCAGTGCAACGGCTCCGGGAATGGCGGTG
This sequence comes from uncultured Actinomycetes bacterium, assembly GCA_963734275.1. GTDB lineage: Bacteria > Actinomycetota > UBA4738 > UBA4738 > HRBIN12 > CAVTGO01. The sequence goes on along the minus strand of CAVTGO010000001.1, from coordinate 74,270 downwards.
GGGCGACTGTTACCTGTCGCACGAGCCTCACCAACAACGTCACGGTGCCGCCATCGCCGACACCGACGGTCACTCCGACGCCGACGATCACCCCGACGCCGACCGTCACGCCTACGCCTACCACGACGGTGGCTCCTTCACCCGGTACGTCGGGGGGCCCAACCCCCAGCGTCTCCGGCAGCCCAACACCCAGCGCGTCGCCGACCTCTGATCGCGGCGGGGCGGGTGGCGGTGACTCCGGTGACGGCGGGTCGGGTGGCGTATCCGGTGGCGGATCCGGTGGCGGGTCTGGTGGCGGTGGCCAGGGTGGCGGCGGTTCCGATGACTCGACCGCTCAGGTCGGGCGCGTTCCCGGGGGCGGCGCAGAAGCGGGCGGTGGATCGACGAGCGGCGTCGAGGACCTGCTGCTCCTCATGCTCGGCTGCGCTCTGCTCGCTGTGGCAGCCTCCACACTCCTCCTACGCCGGCGGGTCCGTGCGAGGGCTTAACGACGAAGACCTACGGTCCGTCCGACAACCTGTGAGGCACGGCGGTCGCGGTAGCCTGATCGCTACCGTGACCGCTGCAGCCCTCATCGTCGGCGGGATCGGCTTGATCGGCATCGCCATCGCGTCGCAGCGCCGAGTTCAGCAGCCGTTCGCGGCCGTCGGGTCGGATGGCGCGGCAGAAGGTGGCGAACGATGGTCCCGCGCTGAGGTCGGCCGGTTCTCGCTCCAAGCGCCCGCCTCGCCTACGGTGGTCGGACCGATCCTCTCAGCATCCGAGCCCGTGACGTTGGAGATCCCGTCGATCGGCGTGCGCTCGACGCTGCTCCACCTGGGGCTCGATGCGGACGGCGGTCTGGAGGTTCCGGCCCCCGGACCCGACTACGACCGGGCCGCCTGGTACCGACACTCGCCGGCACCCGGTTCGCTCGGGCCGGCGATCCTGCTCGGGCACGTCGACTCCGCGGCCGACGGTCCGTCGGTGTTCTTCCGTCTCGGCGAGCTGCGGCCCGGAGACCGAGTGGTCATCATCCGCGCGGACGACTCGTCCGCGCTCTTCATCGTTGACGAGGTACGCCGTTACGCGAAGGACCGGTTCCCGACGGGACTCGTCTACGGCGATATCGATCACGCCGGTCTGAGGATCATCACGTGCGGAGGCGCCTTCGATAGCGCGACCGGGCACTATCTCGACAACATCGTCGTCTTCGCGTCGCTCGTCACCTCGCCGAGGGACGACCAGGCGACCGTTTCGCTCAACACCTAGACGGTCGGGTCGCCCATGACCTTGCGCATCCGAAGCGACATGCCCTCGAGGAGCTTGAGCGCCATCTCAGGCTCCTCCCGCAGGAGCCGGCGGAACGGCGCGCGCTCGATGCGGATCGTCGTGAGCGGGGTCTCGGCCACCACGGACGTCGCGCGCGGCCGGCCGTCGAGGAGCGACATCTCCCCGAAGAACTTGCCCGGGCCGAGAACGGCCTCGGGCGCCGCGGACGCGATCTTGCCCTTCACGACCTTCGCCTTGCCCTCGACGATCGCGTAGAACGCCAGTCCCGGCGCTCCGACCTTCACGATCATGCGGCCCGCGGAGTAGCTGGCCTCCTCGGCGAGCCGGGCGACCTTCGCGAGGTGCGTCGGACCGAGGCTCGAGAACAACGGGACCTTCGCGAGCAGGGTGACGCTCGGATGGCGACGGGGTGCGGGGATCGGCACGGCCCCATCCTACCCAGGCGGTCGGTAGCGGCTCACGGGCTCGGCGTACGATGCTGCGGTGCCGAAGCTCCCGAAGACCGGCCCCGAGACGCTCGAGCGCTACGAGAGGCTCGCCGACGACTTCGTCGCTCGGGGAGCGAAGCGCTCGCAGATGTTCGGGATGCCCGTGCTGAAGAAGGGCGACAAGGTGTTCTGCGGGACGTTCGGCGACGCGATGACGTTCAAGCTCGGTTCCGAGGAGGAGGTCGCGGCCGCGCTCAAGCGAAAGGGCGTCGAACCGTTCGAGCCGATGAAGGGCCGAGCGATGAAGGCCTGGGTCCTGGTGCCGCTGGAGCGCTCGCGCGCCTGGAAGCGCCTGGCAAACGAGGCCTTCACGGCGCTCTAGGCCCGCCTCGCTGAGCGGCTCGTAGGATGGCGGCATGGTGAGCAGCACGGTCTCCTCGCTGATCGATGGTCAACCCCGGGACGATGCGCCCGGCGGAACGCTGACCATCCCGAACCCGGCCCACCTGGACGAGGTGGTCGCCGAGGCCAAGCTCGGCGACGCGACGACGTTCGTCGAGGCGGCGCGAGCGGCTCGCGAGGCGCAACCGGCCTGGGCGCGGGTGCCGGCGCCGGTCCGCGGGCGCGCGATCCAGCAGCTCGGCCGCCTGGTCGAGGACAACGCGGAGGCGCTCGCGCGGATCATCACGCGCGAGATCGGCAAACCGCTGAAGGAGTCGCGAGGCTCGGTCCAGGAGGTCGTGGACACCTGCAACTTCTTCGTCTCGGAGGGCCGCCGGCTCTACGGGCAGACCGTGCCGTCCGAGCTCCCCGACAAACAGCTCTTCACGTTCCGCAACCCGGTCGGCGTGGCCGCGATCGTCACGGCCGGGAACTTCCCGGTCGCGGTGCCGTCGTGGTACCTCGTGCCGGCGCTCGTGTGCGGCAACGCCGTGGTGTGGAAGCCCGCCGAGTACGCCCCAGCCATCTCCGAGGCGCTCGCGCAACTGTTCCTCCACGCGGGGTTCCCGCCGGGCGTGGTGAACATGGTGCTCGCCGACGGCCCCGCGACGTTCGATGGCCTGGACCGAGCGATCGGCGAAGGCCTGGTGGACAAGGTGGGGTTCACGGGCTCGAGCGACGTCGGACGTCGGATCGGCGAGCTCTGCGGCCGCCACCTGCAGACCCCGTGCCTGGAGCTCGGCGGCAAGAACCCGCTCGTGGTGATGCCCGACGCCGACCTGGACCTCGCCGTCGAGGGCGCCCTGTTCAGCGGGTTCGGCACGGCGGGGCAGCGGTGCACTTCGCTCGGGACCGTGATCGTGCACGAGGCCGTGCACGACGAATTCATCGGGCGCTTCGCGGATGCGGTCGCGTCCGCGCCGATCGGTGACCCGTTCGAGGACGTGCTCTTCGGCCCGATGATCAGCTCGCGCTTCTGCGAGCGGTTCCTGGGTTGGCTGGACTGGGTGCAGCCACACCACCGGCTCCGTGGCTCGAGCGGGACCGGACGGATCAGCAGCGAGAACCCGCGCGCGGGCTTCGTGGGCGATCCCGAGGACGGTCTCTACGTGCACCCGACGATCGTCGACGGCGTCACGGCGGACGACGACCTGTACAAGCAGGAGACGTTCGGGCCGATCGTCGGGGTGGCGAGCTTCGGCGACTTCGATGAGGCGATCGCGCTCGCGAACGGTCACGGGTACGGCTTGTCGAGCTCGATCTACACGAACGACCCCCTCCACGTGTTCCGGTTCCGCGACCGGATCTCGGCCGGCATGGTGAGCGTGAACAACTCGACCACCGGTGCCGAGGCCCACCTACCGTTCGGGGGCAACGGTCGCAGCGGCAACGGCGCGCGCCAGAGCGGGATCTGGGTGCTCGACCAGTTCACGCGCTGGCAGTCGATGAACTGGGACTACAGCGGGAAGCTCCAGAAGGCGCAGATGGACGTCGACGAGCTGGCGGCCGACCCCTCGTTCCGCCTACCCTGACCCGCCCGTGACCGAACCCGAGCTCACCCTCGTCCGTGCCGGCCGGCTGATCGACGCGATCGCCGGCGAGGTTCGGCACGCGCAGGTCATCACCATCCGGGGCGACCGGATCGAGTCGGTCGGGCCCGACGAAGGCCGGTACGCGGAGGACGCCCAGGTGATCGACCTCTCGAGGCACACCGTGCTCCCCGGTCTGATCGACTGTCACGCCCACCTGATCGGCGAGGTGGAGACCGGTCGCGGCTATGCGTACCTCGTCACGCGATCTGCTGCGCAGGAGGCGTTCTCGGGCGTCCACAACGCCCGCGAGACGATCGAGTCCGGGTTCACGACCGTCCGCGACGTCGGCACCTTCCGGGCGCTCGTGGACGTGGCCCTTCGCGATGCGATCGAGGCGGGGGACGTGCTCGGACCTCGGATGATGTGCGCCGGGGCGTACGTGACGTCACCGGCCGGCGGGGGAGACGTGACGGGGCTCGCGTCCGACGTGGACGCCGTGGTCCCGCGCGACCTGCGGTTCGGCGTGGCGAGCTCCGTGGACGAGGTCCGCGACGCGGTTCGGCGGATCCTCCACGGCGGGGCCGATTTCATCAAGGTGATCGCCACGGGCGCCGTCCTCACCGAGGGCACGGTCCCGGGCGCCCCGGAGTTCTCCGAAGCCGAGATCCGCGCGGCCGTCGAGGAGGCGGCCCTCTACGACACGTACGTCGCGGCCCACGCCCACGGCGCCGAGGGCATCAAGCGCGCGGTGCGGGCCGGCGTCCGCTCGATCGAGCACGGCTCGCTGATGGACGATGAGTCGATCGCGATGATGGTGGAGGCCGGGACCTACCTCGTCGCCGACATCTGGTTCGGCGATTGGATCGAGGAGCAGGGCAGGCTCCACGGCTGGTCGCCGAACGTGCTCCGCAAGAACGAGGAGACCACCGAGGCGCAGCGGCAGGGGTTCGCGAAGTGCGTCGAGGCCGGCGTCAAGCTCGCGTTCGGCACGGACAGCGGCGGGTACCCCCACCGCATGGCCGCGAAGCAGTTCGCGTACATGGTGAAGTACGGCATGACGCCGATGCAGGCGATCCAGGCGGCCACGGTCGTCGCCGCCGAGCTCATGGGATGGCAGGACCGGGTCGGCGCGCTCGAGCCGGGGCGGTTCGCGGACCTGGTCGCCGTCGAGGGCGATCCGCTCGAGGACGTGGACGTTCTCACGGACGTCGCCCTCGTGATGAAGGGCGGCAAGATCGTCGCGGCGGCTGAGCCCGGTTTTCCTCCTGCGCCTCGACAGGGGTAGGCTGTCGCCCCCGGTCGAAGGAGCGCTGCCATGAAGACCTGCCCCTACTGCGCGGAACAGATCCAGGACTCGGCGATCAAGTGCCGGTGGTGCCAGTCCTGGCTCGTCGACGAGATCCCCGCGGGCGCGAACACACCGCCCGCGAAAGCGCCGGCGAAGGTCGAGCCCAAGAGCGGGTCGAAGGTGTTCCCCAAGGTGGAGGAGAAGGCAGAGGAGAAGAAGGAATCGGCGCCTCCGCCCCAAGCGACGATGATGGCCCCCGTGGCGGTGGAGCCGCCGAAGCCGGCCGAGCCGCCGAAGCCGGCCGAGCCCGCCCCCGTGGCCGCCGCTCCCACGCCGGCACCCGCGCCGACGCCCGCCCCGGCACCTGCACCCGAGCCGGCGCCGGTCGCCGCGCCAGCGCCGGTCGCCCAGCCTGCGCCCGTGGCCCAGCCTGCGGTGGCGCAGTCGGCCCAGGCCGCGCCGGTGGCCGCCACGCCGGCGCCGGAGCCGAAGGTGGAGTTCACGCACACCGGCTCTCGCTATCTGCTCGGGTACGCGCCGGACCATTTCGGCATCTGGGACCGCAACGCGCCTCAGGCGCCGCTCGAGAAGTTCCCCCGCAACGACCAGGGGTGGGCATCGGCGTGGGCGCGTTACGCGCAGATCGAGGTGAACTGGCTCGACCTTCGCACCGGCCAGAAGTCGGGCTAGCCGGGCGGAGTCGGGATAGCGGTCCGCGAAGAGGTCGCTGCTAGGCTTGCCGCTACGCGGGCGTAGCTCAATGGTAGAGCTCCAGCCTTCCAAGCTGGTGGTGCGGGTTCGATTCCCGTCGCCCGCTCGTCGAGGCTCGGGCCGGCCTACAGGACCTGCCGGGCGAGCGCAGTCGCTGCGGCCGCGACGACCACGACGACCAGCAGCGGCGCCTTGCGCCACAGGGCGATCCCGGCCGCCGCCACGCCGAACAGCCGCTCGTCGAGCACCAGGGCCTGCCCGGCGCCGAACGTCTGCACGGCGACGAGCGCGCCGAGGAGCGCCGGCGCGAGGAGTTCGACCACGCCGGTCAGACGCGGCGGGATCGCCCGGCCGCCGAGGAGCACCGGTCCGAGGGCCTTGATCGCCATCGTTCCCACCCCGACGATCCCCACGACCAGCCAGACCGAGCTCATCGCCGGATCCCGAGGAGACAGGCGATGCTGGCGGCGATGATCGAGATCCCGGCTGGCGCGACGGGCGTCAGCGCGAGCGCGATCCCGGCCCCGAGCAGGGCCGCGGCGAGTGCCGTGCGGCTCCTGACCATGGGGACGAGCAGACCGAAGAACAGCGCGGGGAAGGCGGCGTCGAGTCCGAGCGAGGTGGGGTCGCCGAGCGCCTCGCCGGCGATCGCGCCGATCGCGGTCCCTCCCACCCAGCACACGTAGAGCAGGAGGCCCGCGCCGACGAGTTTCTTCGGGTCGTACCGCCCGTCGCCCTCCGCGGCGATCGCCCACGACTCGTCCACGGTGAGCTGCGCGTGGAGGAACCTCGAGAGCGTGGAGCCCGTGAGGTACGGGGCGACGGTCACGCCGATCGGGCCGTACCGGGCGTTCAGCAGGAGGGCCGCGCCGACGGCCGCGCCCACGGTGCCCCCATCGCCGAGCGTCGAGGCGGCGGCGAACTGCGCGGAGCCGGCGAACGTCGTGGCCGACATCACGATCGGGGCGAGCCAGCCGAACCCCGCGGTCCGGGCGAGCACGCCGAAGGAGAACCCGAACCCAACGATCGCGACGGTGAGCGGCGCCATCGCGCGCACGCCCGCGCGGTACCCGTTCGCGGCTCGCTCGGCCATGCACCACGGTAACAGCGGCCGATCGCCTGCCGACCGTCGGAGCCCGTCGACGCTCCCGGCAGGCCCGCGGTAGGGTCGGCCGGTGCGTCCTCGGACCGTCGTCCTCCTCGTCCTGATCGCCGGCAGCCTCGCCTGGGTCGGCACCCGCGCGCTGTCGGGCAGCCTCGTCTACTACGTGACGCCGACCGAGCTGCTGCAGCAGGCGCCGCCCGCCGGCGAACGGCTGCGCCTCGGTGGCCGGGTCGTGCCCGGTTCGGTGCACGACGTCCAGGACGGGGTGGACTTCGTCGTCACCGACGGCACGACGCGCATGACCGTCGTTCATACGGGCGGGACCCCGGGCTTGTTCCGGACCGGGATCGGCGTCGTGCTCGAGGGCACGTACGGCGCCGACGGCGCGTTCCACTCCGACACGATGCTGGTGAAGCACTCGGAGGAGTACCGCCCGCCGCGCGCCGGGGGAGACGCCCGCGCCGGCCGAGGTGAGCTAGGTGCCGGCCGTCGTCGGGACGGTCGCGCTCTCGCTCGCCCTCGCGCTCGCGGTCTACGGCCTCGTCGTCGGGATCGTCGGCGCTCGGACGCGCCGGGCCGCGCTCGTCGAGAGCGCGCGAACCTCCGCGTACGCGCTGTTCGCGCTCGTCGTGATCGCGAACCTCGCGATGCTCGCCGGGCTGCTGACCGACGACTTCTCGATGGAGTACGTCGCGTCGAACTCCAGCCGCGACACGCCGACGTTCTTCAAGGTGCTCGCGCTCTGGTCGGCGGACGAGGGCTCGCTCCTGCTCTGGAACCTCGTGCTCGGCGGATACCTCGCCGCGGTGGCGTTCCGGTTCCGCCGCCGGCGCCCCGAGACGTTCCCGTGGGCCCTTGCGGCGATGTTCGGCGTGTGCGCGTTCTATCTCGCTGCTGGTCCTCGGGCCGACGACGCCGTTCGCGACGCTCGCCAGCGCGCCCGGCCGACGGGTCGCGGTCCGCTGCCGCTGCTCCAGAACCACCCGCTGATGGCCGTGCACCCGCCGATGCTGTACCTCGGGTTCATCGGGTTCACGGTGCCGTTCGCCTTCGCGATCGCCGCGCTCATCACGGGCCGGGTGAGCGACGAGTGGATGCGGATCACGCGGCGGTGGACGATCGCGGCCTGGATCTTCCTCACGCTCGGCCTCGTCGCTCGGCGCGCTGTGGTCGTACGGGGTGCTCGGGTGGGGCGGGTACTGGGCATGGGACCCGGTCGAGAACGTCGCGCTGCTGCCGTGGCTGACCGGGACCGCGTTCCTGCACTCGGTGATGGTGCAGGAGCGCCGGGGGATGCTGAAGGTCTGGAACCTGTCGCTGATCGTCGGGACGTTCGCGCTGACGGTCCTCGGCACGTTCCTCACCCGGGGGAGCATCCTGTCGTCGGTCCACACGTTCGCGCAGTCGATCGTCGGGCCGCTGTACCTCGCGTTCCTCGTGCTGGTGCTGGTCGGCGGGTTCGGCTCTGATCGCGTGGCGGCGCGAGGCCCTGCGCGCCGGAGTCGGGGTTCGACACGCCGCTGTCGCGCGAGAGCGCGTTCCTCGCGAACAACGTGCTGCTGCTGATCGTCACGTTCACGGTGCTCGTCGGCACGATCTACCCGCTGCTCGCCGAGGCCGTGAGCGGCGAGCAGGTCTCGGTCGGCGGCGCCCTTCTTCAACCGCAACGCGGCGCCGGTTGCCCTCGCCCTGCTGTTCCTGATGGGCGTCGGGCCGATGCTGCCGTGGCGCGCGGCGTCCGCCGTCCGGCCGTCCTCGCTCGGCTCCAGGTCCCGCCTGGGCGGCGGCGGTCGTCGCGGCGCTGCTCGCGTTCGCCGGGGCGGGGACCGGCCGCGGTCGTGGTCTTCGGGCTCGTCGCGTTCGTCACCGCGGCCACGCTCGCCGAGATGGTCGCGCGGCGTCCGCGCACAGCTGCGGGCGCGCGGCGGCTCGCTGCCGAGCGGCCGTGGCGGCCTCGATGCGCCGGAACCGGCGGCTGTACGGCGGGCTGGTCGCGCACCTCGGGCTCCTCGTCGCGGTCGCGGGCATCTCGTGGGCGGCGCTCGAGGACCGCTCGGCCGAGGTGACCCTCGCGGTGGGAGCGCGCGCGAGCGTCGACGGCTACGAGATCCGCTTCGACGGACTCGACGCGCGCGAGGAGCCGCACCGGCGCGTCGTCGTCGCCGAGCCTGACCGTGTTCGACGAGGACGGCGCCGAGGTCGTCCGACTCCACCCGTCCCTGAACCTGTACCCGGCGTCCTCCGAGCCGATCGGCACGCCGTCGCTCCGCGTCGGGACGCCGTGGAACGGGATGGTCGACCTGTACGCCTCGCTGGTCACGGTCGATGCGGAGGGGCCGACGGCCGCGTTCCGCTTCTTCGCCAACCCCGGGATCGGGCTGCTGTGGCTCGGCGGGGGCGTGATGGCGCTCGGCGGGTTGATCGCCGCATGGCCGCCCCGGCCCGCCGCCGCGCGGGCCGTCGCCCGCGTCCGAGGCCGCCGAGGTGCGCGAGGAGGTGCGGGTGTGAGCGCGGATCTCGAAGAGGCGCCGGCGACGCACTCCGGGCGAAGCCGCGCGGCGGCGCCGGCGGACCGTCGCGATCGTGTTGGCCCCGGTGCTGGGGTTCGCGCTCCTGCTCACCGTGTCGCTCGGTCGCGATCCGCGCGCCCTGCCGAGTCGAGCTCGTGTCGCGTCCGGCGCCGGATTTCTCGCTGCCCGAGCTCGGCGGAGACGGCGGGACGATCGACCTGGCAGCCCTGCAGGACCGGGTCGTCGTCGTGAACTTCTGGGCGTCCTGGTGTTACGAGTGCACCGTGGAGCACCCGGCGCTGCTCGCGGCGTGGGACCGGTACCGGGAGCGCGGCGTCGTGTTCGTCGGCGTGGACTTCGAGGACACCGAGGGCGCCGCGCTCGAGTACGCGGCTCGGATGGGCGGGGACTGGCCGCTCGTCACCGATCCCGGCTCGCGGACCGCGATCGCGTTCGGCGTGTTCGGCGTGCCGGAGACGTTCGTGATCGCCCCCGACGGCAGGATCGCCGCCAAGAAAGTCGGGGCCGTGACGTACGAGTGGCTCACCGGGCGAGATCGACGCCGCGCTGCGGAGCGGAGGACCCACGTGAGCCGCGTGACCCGGTCGCTCCTGCTGCTCGCGTCCGCCGTCGCGATCGTGGCCGGAGCCGCGACGCTCGCGTCGGGCGGCGACGAGCCGCGGACGCTCGACGACCGGGTGCGCGACATCGCGTCCGAGCTGCGGTGTCCCGTGTGTCAGAACCTGTCGGTGGCGGACTCGCCCTCGCGCCTGGCGGGCGAGATGCGCTCGGAGATCGCGGCGCGGCTCGGGGACGGCGCTACCGACGACGAGGTCCGCGCGTTCTTCGTCGAGCGTTACGGCGAGTGGGTCCTGCTCGCGCCGACGAGGAGCGGGCTGAACCTGCTGCCGTGGCTCGTCCCGCTGGTCGGCGCGGTCGTCGGCGCCGCCGCCTGGTGGTCGTTCGTGCGGCGCCGGCCGCCGCCACAGGAGGAGCCTGCGTGAGCCCGCTGGCCATCGCGCTCGCCGTCGCCGTCGCTCGTGCTGATCGCCGCCGCGGGCGTCGCGGCCGGGTTCCTCGTCCGCGAGCCCGTATCGACGGAAGCCGTCGGCGACCCGCTCGAGGACCAGCCGGCTGGCGCTCGAGCGCTCGCTGGCGGACCTCGAGGAGGCGCACGAGTCGGGTGCGCTCGACGAGCCCGCGTACGTTCGCCTCCGCGAGGAGACCGATGGCCGGATGACCAAGCTCGCCGGAGCGATCGAACGGCGAGAGCGCCCGACGGCGCGAGCCGGGTCGCTCGCGCCGGCCGAGGAGGCCGCGGACGGACCGCGGCCCGCGCTCGGACCTCGGAAGGTCCCCGCGTGGGCGGTCGGCGTCCTGGTCGGCGGGACGGTGCTCGCGATGATCGTCGCGGCGCTCGTGCGGGACTCGAGCTCGGTGGCCGCGAGACCCTCCGGTCCGACCGCCTCGGCGGAGGATCCGCTCGCGTTCTTCGAGCAGCGCGTGCGCGAGCACCCGGACGACGTGGCGGCGCGGCTGGATCTCGCGCATCGCTACCTGGACCTCGGCCGGGCCGACGAGGCGCTCGAGGAATACGCCGTGGCCCTGGAGCTCGATCCCGACGACGCCGAGGCCCACGCCCACGTCGGTCTGATCCTGTACGGCGGCGGTCGGATCGAGGAGGCCCTCGCGTCGGTCGACCGGGCGCTGGCGACGGACCCGGCCTATCCCGAGGCGCTGCTGATCAGGGGCGTGATCCTGCTGGAGGGCCTCGACCGGCCGCGGGAGGCGATCGTAGCGTTCGAGGGGTACCTCGACGCCGCGCCGTTCGGGTCCGCGCGAGGCAACGTCGAGGGGTTGATCCTGCAGGCCGAGGCCGCCCTCGCCGGTCGGGGGGACCAGGGCTCGACTTGATTCGCCGGGCACCCTGGGGGAAACTCCCGGGGTCCGCCGGCTGAGGGAGCTGTTCGTGTGACCGAGTACGTCGTGATCGGCGACGGAGCGGCGGGCACGACTGCGGCACAGTACATCCGGCGGCGAGACCCGAACGGCCGTATCTCCGTCTACTCGGACGATCCGAATGCCGCGTACTACCGGGCGGCGCTCACCAATTACCTGATCGGCGAGCTGCGCGATGACCAGCTGTTCGCCGTCCCGCCCGATTTCTACGCTCGCAACAAGATCCAACGCGTCCTGGCGCGGGTCGCGGCGGTCGACGCCGCGAACGGCCGCCTCGCCCTGGCGAGCGGCGGCCCTCCGGTGGCGTTCGATCGGCTGTGCATCGCCGCCGGCTCGAGCCCGAACCCGCCCCCGTTCACCGGCTCGGAGCTCCAGGGCGTCATGACGATGCGGACGATGCAGGACGCGCGCAGCTTCATGGAAGACCTTCGCTCGGGCCGCGTGAGGCGCGCCGTCGTGATCGGTGGTGGTCCGCTCGCGCTCGAGTGGGCGCAGGGGCTCCGGGCCCGAGGCGCGGACGTCACCTACGTCCTGCGCGGGCGCGACTTCATGGCCGGCGTCCTCGACAAGACCGGCTCGGACCTCGTGGCGTCGCGGCTGCGGGCGTTCGGCTGCGACCTGCGGATGGACGAGGAGGTCGGCGAGGTCCTGGGCGACAAGAAGGGCCATGTGGCGGCCGTCCAGCTCAAGCACTCGGGGCAGAAGGTGGACTGCCAGCTCGTCTGCGCCGCGATCGGGATCCGGATGAACACGGCCTTCCTCCAGGACTCGGGCGTGACGGTGACCAAGGGGATCCCCGTCGACGAGCACCTACGGACGAACGTCCCGACCGTCTACGCGGCGGGCGACATCGCGGAGGTCTACGACCCGCTGATCGGCAAGCACCGGGGCCTCGGCCTGTGGGAGCCCGCCCGACTGCAGGGGCGCGTGGCCGGCTCCAACATGGGCGGCAGCGAGACCGTCTACCGCGTCGGCGTGATGTACAACGCGACGCGCCTGTACGACCTGGACTTCGCGGGGCTCGGACGGACGATCGAAGGCGAGGGCGACCGCGTCGTCGCCGACCTCCCGCGCGGCAAGGGCACGATCGCGTACCGCAAGCTCGTGATCAACGACGGCAAGCTCGTCGGCGCGATCCTGCTCGGCCACCGCTCCGAGCGCGTCCGCCGCCACGGGCTGCGGCTCAAGAAGCTGATCGAGGACGGCACGGACGTCTCCGAGGTCGCCGACCAGTTGCTCGATCCCTCCTTCGATCTGCCGGCGTGGATGGCCGCCCAGCGCGGCGAGGACTTCCAGGCGACGAGGAGCCTCGCGATGGGTGGCGCGGTGCCGACCTTCTCGCGGCTCTTCAAGGCGCCGGACATCCCCTCGCCGCTCAGCCGCGCGATCGCCCGCCCGGCCGCCTCGGCGATGGCCTCGTCCTCGCTGTTCCCCGGCGCGCCCGACGCCGTGCAGGCGCCCGTCGCCGTCCTCGAGCCGCCCGCGCCGCCTTCGGGCGGACCCGGCCCGAGCGCGACGCTGTCGGTCGAGGGCGGGCAGACGGTCGAGCTGGGCGAGGTCGCGAGGATCGGACGCGGGCCGCAGAACGACCTCGTGATCGCCGACCCGCTCGTTTCGGGCAGCCATGCCGAGTTGCGACGCATGGATGGCGCGTACCGGCTCGCCGACCTCGGGAGCCGCAACGGCACGTTCGTGGGCGACCGCAGGATCACGGAGCCGACCCTCCTCGAGGACGGGGACGTGGTGCGCGTCGGCGAGGCGCGGATCGTGTTCGGGCAGCCGACACCCATCCCGTCCGGGCCGCCCGCGGCGACCCCGGCCGAGGTGACGCCCGCCATCCCGCCGGCGCCGGTCGGACCCGCCGTCTCCGGGCTCTTCATGCGGCCCGACGCGCTCGACGAGCCGGCCCCGACCTCCGCCTCGACCGTCCTCGGGGCGCTCGACGGCGGGGGGCGCCGGTTCGAGCTCCTCGGTCCGATGATCTCAATCGGGCGTGATCCCGGCGCCGACGTCTCGCTGCAGGACCCCGCGGTCTCGTCCACCCACGCGCAGCTCGCCGAGCACGAGGGCCGGCTCTACGTGCGCGATCTCGGCAGTCGGAACGGCACGTACGTGAACCGGGCGATGGTCTCGGTTCCGCACCCGCTCGAGGATGGCGACGTGATCCACATCGGCGAGACCGACCTGACGTTCCGAGCGGCGCAGGGCCGCCCGCCGGCCGCGCCCGTGGCCCCGATCTCGGATGCCGCTCCCGAGGCGATCGCGCCCACGCCGCCGGCCGCTCCACCGAGCCCCGCACCTCCCGCACCGAGCACGCCCCCGGCACCGAGCGCCGTGCCTCCCGCGCCGAGCGTGCCTCCCGCGGGGCCCGCGAAGTTCCGAGTGGTGGTCGAGGCGGGACCGCAGGTCGGGAACGCGTTCAAGCTCACCCCGCCCGCCGTGGTCCTCGGCCGCGACCCCGAGGCCGAGATCGCGCTGTCGGAGTCCACGGTCAGCTGGCGGCACTGCCGGCTCAGGCCGCGGGGCTCCGGGTGGGCGATCGTGGATCTCGGCAGCACGAACGGGACGAGGGTGAACGGCCGTCTCCTCGAGGCCAACAACGAGGTATCCCTCGACCCCGGGTCCGTCCTCCAGCTCGGCGACATCGTGCTGCGGTTCGAGGAGGTCGGCTGATGGCCGTGGACTTCGTCGAGGCCCTGCGCAACGAGGTGGAGCGGGAGATCATGGCGTGCATCGGCTGCAACGACTGCCTGCTCGCATGCCCGCTCCCCGAGGCCCGACGCGTCACGATCGCGGAGCTGAACCACGCGGTCCTGGAGGAGCAGATCGTCTCGGCGAACGTGATCGGGTTCGTGCAGGCGTGCACGCAATGCCAGCAATGCGTGCCCGTCTGCCCGGCCGATCTGCACCGAGCCGACATCGTCCTGTACAACAAGCTGAAGGTCGAGGAGGTCGAGCCCGGCCGGGAGATGCCGCTGCAGGTCGGCCCCGACATCGCCGGCTCGGGATGGACCACCGACGCACTCGCGCAGCATCTCGCCTCGCTCCCGCTGTTCGAGGGTGTGGACCCCGCGTCGATCCGGCGGATGCTGCAGTCGGCGACGCTCCGACGGCTCGACGCGGGCGAGGTCCTCGCGCGCGAGGGCGAGTTCCACGAGCGGCTGTTCGTGATCGTGGACGGCAGCGTCGAGCAGACCGCGTCGTCCACGGACGTGGAGCGCACGCGGATCCTGCTCCTCGGGCCCGGATCGTTCCACGGCGAGATGGCCGTGATGGGTAACCAGGAGGAGTCCTACACGATCACGGCTGTGGTGCCCGCCACCGTCGTCGAGTTCCCGAAGACGACCGTGTTCCGCCTGATGCGCGAAGCCGCGTCGTTCAAGCGGACGATGGACGAGTTGTACCGGCGCAAGGCGATCTGGACGCACGCGAGGAGCTCCCCGCTGCTGGCCTCGCTCCCCGAGGCGGCCGTCGAGGACCTGCTGTCGAAGGCGGAGTTCCGGGTGCTCACCCCGGGGCAGGTCGTGTTCCGCGAGGGCGACCAGCCCGGCGACCTGCACCTGGTCCGGACCGGGTTCCTGCGGGTCGCCCGGACGTTCGGCGCGGACGAGCGGGTCCTCCAGTACTACCGGGAGGGCGACGTGTTCGGAGGCGTCGCGTTGCTCTTCAACCAGCTCCAGTCCGCCTCGGTGTCGGCGAACACCCGTGCCGAGATCGTCACGATCCCGGGGGCGGCCGTGACCGCGCTCCTGGAGCGTGCCCCCGAGCTCCGCCAGACGCTGATCGGGCAGGCGACGCAGGCCGAGGAGGTCGTGCTCGCGATGGGCGGCGCCGCGCAGCGGCCGGCGCCCAAGGACCGCGCCACGTCGCAGATGATGTCCCTCGAGGGCCTGCTGGACCGCGGCGTGATGCAGGGCCACGAGGTCCTGCTGATCGACACGTCGATCTGCATCGACTGCGACAACTGCGTGGACGCGTGCGGGCGACGCCACGGCTACTCACGACTGGAGCGCGCCGGGCTGCAGCTCGGGCCCCTGCTCTTCCCCTCGGCGTGCCGCCACTGCGAGGACCCCGTCTGCTTGCTCTGCTCGGTGAACGGCATCGTCCGCGAGCCCGACGGCGAGATCCGCATCGTCCCGGACAATTGCATCGGCTGCGGCGCCTGCGCCGAGCGGTGCCCCTACGACAACATCCAGATGCACGAGCTTGAACTGCAGAAGGAAGGCCTGTTCTCCAAACTCCTGTCGCGAGGCAAGTCGCAGGAGGAGCCCGAGAGCCCCGATGCCTCCGAGCGCTTCACGCAGAAGATCGCGGTGAAGTGCGACCTGTGCGCCGGCTACGACTACTACGCGTGCGTGCACGCCTGCCCCGTCGGCGCGGCGATGCGCGTTGACCCCGTCGAGGTCTTCGGTCGCGGTGACGTTCTGATCGGCCTGGAGATGAAGAAGGCCGAGGCGTGAGCGACGCCAAGCCGAAAGGACCACGGGCCAAGGCCGGCGCGAGGCCGGTTCGGCCCAAGAGGCTCTTCGAGCGTCCGTGGCCGTGGATGATCCTCGCGGGGCTGCTCGGGGGGGCCGTCGTCACGCTCGCCCTCTCGATGCTGGAGAGCGCGCAGGACTCGGGTGGCGACCCGGACCAAGCGTTCCTCGCGATCGCGAGCGTCGGCTCGTTCGCGGTCGTGCTCATGGTGCTGGTCGCGCTCTACTCGGCGCGCAAGCGCCGCCGCGCGCTCCAGGAGCACCTGCCCGGAACCATGATGGTCTGGCTGAAGGCACACGTGTGGATGGGTCTACTCGCGGCGTTCGCGGTCCTGGTCCACTGGTGGCTCTACCCGATGAACGCTCGCATCTCGACGGGCAAGATCGCATTGGTCGTGCTGTTGATCCTGGTGCTCTCGGGGATCGCGTGGCGGATCGTGTACCAGACGGTGCCGAAGCGCGTGGCCGCCAAGGTCGGGAACCTGTCGGTGAAGGACACGCGCTCGCGCCTCGAGCAGATCGAGGTGGAGATCGAGAAGGCGATCGCCGGCTCCTCGGACCTGTTGCGCCAGCTCGTGGAGCTCCGGCTGGCGGGCGTGGCGGCGATCGCCGACCTCGACGCCCAGGCCGCCAGCCTCTCGGTCGAGGAGCAGGGGACGTGGGCCGAGTTGAAGGCGCTCGCCGAGCGCCGCGACCGGTACCGGGGTCGCGAACCGAAGCAGGAGCGCTACCACAAGCTGCTGCAGCGCTGGAAGGTCGCCCACCTCCCGCTCGCCGTGATCCTCGGCGTCGTGGTCGCGATCCACATCTTCGACGTGCTCGGCGTGACGAAGAAGGTCTTCGCGAACGAGGCCGACGAGTTCCCGTCGTCGGCGCAGTGCGCCGACTGCCACAGCGAGATCGTCCGCGAGTGGTCGACGGCGGTGCACTCGGTGGCGCAGACGAGCGCGACGACCGTCGCCCAGACCGCGCTCGCCCTCAAGGAGGACCCGGCGATCGGCCAGATCTGCACGAACTGCCACGCGCCGATCGGCACGATCCTCGAACCGAGCGACACGTTCCCGCTCCCGGGCGAGGACGGGGGCGCCGAGGTCCTGTCCGAGGGCGTGACCTGCTGGACCTGCCACACGGTCAGCGAGATCCCTGGCGAAGGCCGCGGTGCCGGGGACCTCTTCCCGGTCGCCCGCGCGGGGACGCGGTCCTTCGGGACGGTGTTCAACCCGCCGATGCCCGGCGACCCGCCGCTGCCGGTCCCCGAGCACCAGGTGGACGTCGGGTTCTTCTCGGACCCCGTCGAGGGCACGTACCAGCTGTGCGGGGCGTGCCACAACGTGAAGGTGGACCTCGACGGCGACGGCTTCTCGCCGGTCGTCGACGAGCTCGGCGAGACGAGCGGGCTCCAGGGGGAGGAGGCCGCGACGAGCGATCTCGACGAGGACGGCGTGCTCGACGAGAACGAGCTCGAGGAGATCGACGACGACGGCGACGGCGTGGCCGACCTCGACGTCGACGGCAGCACGAAGATCGAGGACCTGGTCCTGCAGACCACGTTCGACGAGTGGGAGGACTTCGTGCAGTCGACGGAGTTCCAGAACGAGACCTGCCAGACCTGCCACATGCCCGACCTCGGGGTCCAGCCGACCGTGGACGATGCGCCCGGGCCGCTGTCTATCCAGGACCGGCCGAGGCACGCGCATACGTTCGTCGGCGTGGACTACGACCTCTCGCCCGGCCACTACGCCGGCCTCGGCATCGGCGGCGAGGACGCGCTCGGCGAGGTGCTGACCGCCCGCGACCTGCTGATCTCGAGCGCGGTCACGATCACGCCGGAGGTCCTTCAGCGCGACGTGAGCCGCAACGCGCTGCGGGCAGTGATCACCGTGCGGGCCAACGTCCTCGGGCACGACTTCCCGACCGGGTTCGCCTTCGCTCGCCAGTGGTGGCTCGAGGTCTCGGCCGAGACGGTCGACGGCGAGCAGCTCTGCCTGTTGCCCGTGAACCCGGGGACCGGGTTGATCGACCGCCAGAACGGCATCCCGACCCCCGGCTGCTCCTCCGGCGCGCCGCCGAGCGGCGGCGACTGGTCGCAGCCCGGCAAGGCCGCCGAGGACTTGCTGACGTGCGATCCGAGGCAGGTCGCCGACACCTTCCGAGCCGACTTCGCGGCCGCCGGAAAGCTCCTGAAGAACGAGAACGTCTCGATCGCGGCAGCGGCCGCGCTCACGGACTGCGATCCGTGGCTCGCGAACTTCCAGAAGATCCTGACCGACGGCGACCCGGACGACACGGGCCAGTTCGTCGAGGTGCCGTACCAGTCGCTCGAGCCGGACATCGTGAAGCTGCAGGCGCGCGTGGCGGACCAGCAGACGATGGGCGCCCTCAAGCCGTACGACAACCCACAGACGCCCGAGGACGACCGGCAGAGGGAGTTCGCGTACGTCTTCGACGTCAGCGGGGTCCGGGGACAGGACGTGATCGTCAAGGTGCAGATGCACCTGAGGCATCTGCCTCCCTACTTCCTGAAGGCGCTCGACGGCTTCTACCCCGACGGGCTGACCGGCGACCGGCTCCTGCAGCAGATGATCGTGAGCTCGTTCGGACAGGACGAGACCGAGCCGATCCAGATCCCGGCTTAAGCGCGGCGCTTCGCGCGGATCGCCTCAGCCCGGCGCCGGGCCCCGCGCGCCCGGGCGAACAGGCGGAGCGTGTACCCCCCGAGCACGGCCACCGTGAGCACGTACCCGGCGACGACGTAGCCGGTGTAGGTCTCCATCAGGGCTCCTCACCCACGATCGGCGAGAGCGCCTCGCGGGCCGCGCGCTCCTCGAGCCGGCCGACGCGGAGCCGGAGGGTCACGAGGTAGGTGTACGCGAGCGTGAACGCCCCAACGCCGACGAGCAGGGCGGCCAGCATCGAGCCCTCGATCTCGGGGCCGCCCAGCCGAAGCACGGTGGCGTCTTGGTGCAGGGACCGCCACCAGACGACCGAGAGATGCACGATCGGCACGTCGACGAACCCGACGATCCCGATCACCGCGGCCCATCGCGCCCGCCTCGTGGGGTTGTCGACGGCACGCCGGACGGCGAGGTAGCCGACGTAGATCAGCAGGAGCACGGCCGTCGTGGTGAGGCGCGGATCCCAGGTCCAGAAGGTGCCCCACACCGGCTTGCCCCACAGGGCGCCGAGCGCGATCGCGAGCGCCGTGAACACGACCCCGATCTCGGCCGAGGCGGCGGCGAGCCGGTCCCACCGCGTCCGACCGGTCCGCAGGTACCCGATGCTCGCGACGAACACCACCAGGAACGAGAGGTAGGCGAGCCACGCCGCCGGCACGTGGACGTACATCAGCCGCTGAACCTCGCCCTGCAGGGCGTCGGGCGGTGCGACGACGAGCGACAGCACGGAGCTGATCCCGAGGGCGGCCAGCGCGAGGATGCCGAGGATCCGCTCGCCGCTCCGTGTGGTGACCTTCCCCGCTGTCCGCTCCGCGACCTGCACTCAGTCCTCCAGCAGGAAGCCGAAGACGAGGACGCCGACCGAGACGAACACGACGTCGAAGGCGATGAGGAGGCCCAGCCACTGGGCGGCCTCGGCGGCCCGCCCCGCGGCGGCGAGGTCCGTGGCCCGGACGCCGGCGATCAGCACCGGCGTCGCGAGCGGGAGCACCAGCATCGGGAAGATCGCCTCGCGCGTGCGAGCCGACTCGGCGACGACGCCGAACATCCCGCCGACCGCCGCGAGCCCCACCGCCCCGAGCGCGAACGCCACGAGCATCGGCAGCGGGCTCGCGACCGGGAGTTCGAACAGCACGACGACGAGCACCAGCACCACGAGGAGCAGCGAGAGCAGCTCGGCGGTGACCGCAGCGACCTTTCCGAGGAACACCGCCGCCTTGTCCACGGGTGCGAGGAGCAGTCCCTCGATCGCTCCGTCCTCGGACTCGATCTGATACGCCCGGCGCGCCGACATCACCGCGGCGAACAGCAGCGACATCCACAGGAGCCCCGGGGCCGTCCGCTGCAGGACCTCGCGCCCGGGCCCGAACGCGAACCCGAACGCCACCAGCAGCGTCGCCGCGAACGGCAGGAGTGCACCCACCGCGTGCTGCCCCCGGATCTCGATCCGCAGGTCCTTCGCCGCCACCGCGCGCGCCTGGGCGAACGTGGTCACGGTGCCTCCCGGACGATGCGTCCACCGTCGACGTGGAGCGTGCGGACCTGGAGATCCCCGGGGATCGGGTGGTGCGTTGCCACCACGACGGTCCGGCCATGGCCGCGCATCAGGTCGTCCACGGCGTGGCGCGCCTCGGCGTCCAGGCCCGTGTAGGGCTCGTCGAGCAGGAGCAGCTCCGGGTCCCGCAGGATCGTGCGGGCCACCGCGACCCGCTGCCGCATCCCCTGCGAGAAGCCGCGCACCCGCTCGGCGGCTACCTCGAGCAGCCCCACGCGGTCGAGGGCCGTGTCGACGCCCGAGCGGTCCAGGCCGAGCAGGCGGCACCAGAAGGTCAGGTTCTCCGCGGCGGTGAGGTCCTCGTACAGGCGGGTGCGGTGCGAGAGCAGCTCGGTGCGCGCGCGGATCGCATCGCGCTCGGTCAGCAGATCGAACCCCAGCACGCTGCCGCTCCCGTACGTGGGGGAGAGCGCCGTCGCCACGATGCGGAGCAGCGTGCTCTTGCCGGCGCCGTTCGGGCCGCGGAGCACCAGCGTCTCGCCGCGTTCGACGCGCAGGTCCGCCCGCACCACGGCGGGCGCCGAACCGAACAGCCGGGTAACGCCCTTCAGCTCGACGGCGACGGTGGCGGAGCGCGTGGCGTGCTCGGGAGGGGTCCGCATGGGGCCCCTTTGTACCACCCACGCATGTCGACGGGGCCGCGCTCGGATCCGCGGCGCGGATGCCCGGTCCAGGGATGACGCCGGCCACAACCCGGTCTCGTATCACGACGGAACCGTGTGGCCGCACGACAACTGTCTCGTCTCGGCCGGGCTGTACCGGTACGGGATGCGAGACGAGGCGAACCGCATCGCCCTCGCGCTCCTAGAGGCGGCCGCGTTCACCGAGTACCGCCTGCCGGAGGTGTTCGCAGGCATGCTCGGCCTCGAGCCCGACGGGGCGAAGCTCACCGTGAACCCCGACGTCCCGAAGCAGTGCGGTCGCCTCGTCTTCAAGGGAGTCCACGCGTTCGGTCAGCGCTTCGACGTCACCGGCGAGGGGAAGATGGGCGGGCTCGGTCCGGCCGGGTCGGCCGGATAGGGAGCTTGCGCAACCCCATCTCGGGCCCTAGCGTAGGCCGATCGTGAAACGGTTCCTCGCCTCGCTCGGGCTGATCGCTGTGTTGTTGCTTGGGCTGCTGCTTTCGCTTCCGGGGCAGGCCTCTGCGACCGTCGTGGGTCCCTGCACCGCATCGCTCGGCGGGACGGACGTCACGGTCGGACACAACGAACCGGGGAGCGCGGTCGACGTCGGGGCCAGCCAGCAGCTGGAGGTGGCCGGCACCGCCGAGGGCCGGATCCGTGATCTGACGTACACGATCCACGTCGCCGGCGGCGGCTTCAACGTGGGCGCCGTGACGATCTCCGAGGACGGCCGGAGCTGGGGCGGAACGATCGACGTCGCGGACTTCTCGGCCGTGACCGTCGGCCTGTTCCAGATCACAGCCCTGGCGGTGACCGACGCCGGGGACTGTGTCGGCGAGGCGTATATCTGCATCGAGGGCAAGAGCCCGCTCGCCACTGCCGCCGGCGGTGGATCGGCCGCCGTGGGTCTCGGCGGCGTGCTGCTGCTCGGCCTCTCGCTCGCGCGACGCAGAGGGCTCGGAGCGACGCGGTCGGCGGTGCAAGGATTCGCCGGAGGCGCGACGACGGGGCTCGGGGCGGCGGTCTTGCTCCAGCAGTTCTGCACGGTCCCGCTCACCGCCGCGTCGGCGGTCGGCGTCCCGGCGGCCCTCGGGGTCGCCGGATCCGCGGCGATGTACGGAGCTCGACGCGCCGCCACCCGCGGCGCGAGACGCGCGGCGGAGCGCGTTCGCGGACGCGTTGGTGGTCCCGGCGGCCAACCGCCAGAAGTCGTCGAGCGAGCCGCGCAACCGATCGAGCACGCCGGTCGAGATCTCGCGGATGCCGGTCGCGGGGTCCATGCCTCGGGTGGTGGACCCGGCGGCGGTGGTCCCGGCGGCGGTGGAGGTCCCGGCGGCGGTGGAGCCGGTGGCGGTGCGGGCGGCGGTGGTGGTCCCGGCGGCGGTGGTGGTGGTCCCGGCGGCGGTGGTGGTCCCGGCGGCGGCGGACCTGGTGGTCCAGGAAGCGGTGGACCCGGCGGTGGTGCGGGCGGCGGTGGTGGTCCGGGCGGCGGTGGACCCGGTGGTCCGGCCCCAACCGGTCCCGGCGGCGGCGGCGCTCCCGGCGGTCCCGCACCGACCGGCCCCGGCGGCGGAGGAGGCGGCGCACCCGGTGGTCCCGCACCGACCGGTCCCGGCGGCGGAGGAGGCGGCGCACCCGGTGGTCCCGCACCGACCGGTCCCGGCGGCGGAGGCGGCGGCGCACCCGGCCTGGTCCCGGCCCCGACCGGCCCCGGCGGCGGAGGAGGCGGCGCACCCGGTGGTCCCGCACCGACCGGCCCCGGCGGCGGAGGAGGCGGCGCACCCGGTGGTCCCGCACCGACCGGCCCCGGCGGCGGCGGCGCACCCGGTGGTCCCGCACCGACCGGCCCCGGCGGCGGCGGCGCACCCGGTGGTCCCGCACCGACCGGCCCCGGCGGCGGCGCTCCCGGCGGCGGATCGCCCCCGGCCCAGCCCCCTCCACCCCCTCCGCCCACCGAGGGTGGCGCGGTGATCCCTCCGGTGATCCCGCCCGTGACGTCCGACGACGATCGGACCTGCCCGAACTGCGGGACCACCAACTCGTCCGATAGTGCCTTCTGTACGAACTGCGGAACGAGGCTCGGTTCGTGAGCTCGGATCCGCGGATCGGAACCCAGATCGGCGACTACCGCATCGAGCAGATGCTCGGTCGCGGGGGCATGAGCGTCGTCTACCTGGCGGAGCACATCCGCCTGAAGCGCAAGGCCGCCCTCAAGCTCCTGTCACCCGAGCTCGCCGAGGATCCGACCTTCCGCTCCCGGTTCGTGAGCGAGTGGGAACGGCTCGCGCAACTCGACCACCCGAACATCATCCCGATCTTCGAGGCGGGGGAGGCCGAGGGCCTCCTGTACATCGCGATGCGCTACGTGCGCAGCACCGACCTCAAAGCGCTCATGGACCACGAGGGCCGGCTCGATCCCGCGCGAGCCGTAAGCATCGTGAGCCAGACGGCGAGCGCGCTCGATGCCGCGCACGAGCAGAGCCTGGTCCACCGCGACGTCAAGCCGGCGAACATCCTGATCGCGATCGGCGCGGGACCCGAAGGGACGGATCACGTCTACCTGTCCGACTTCGGCCTGACCAAGCACACGGAGTCCAAGAGCGGCCTTACGCAGACGGGCCATTTCATGGGCACGATCGACTACGTCGCTCCCGAGCAGATCGCGGGCAAGGACGTCGACGGGCGCACCGACGAGTACGCCCTCGCGTGCGTCCTGTACTTCTGCCTCACGGGCAAGGTCCCCTTCCCGCGCGAGGAAGAGACGGCGGCCCTGTTCGCCCACCTGCAGGATGCGCCGCCTCGCGTGACCGAGGCCCGCCCCGAGGTCTCCGTGGGCATCGACGATGTCATCGCGAAGGCGATGTCGAAGCAGAAGGACGAGCGGTACGAGTCCTGCACCGCCTTCGCGCGCGCGGCCCGGCAAGCGCTGAACGTGGCGGGCTCGCCGAGCGCGGGTATGCAGGTGCCTCCGGCCGCCGCGACGGTGCTCGCCTCTGCGCCTGCGGCGCCCATGGCGAGGGCATCCACGCTCCCCGAGGCGCCCGCGACCGAACCGCCACTGCCACCTTTGCACTCGACGCCGCCGGTGCCGTCGCCGAGCGGCTCGGGCGGCTCCAAGCGCGGCCTCATGATCGGCGGGGTTGTCGCCGCGGCGGTCGCGCTCGGCGTCTTGGCGATCACGCAGCTGGGCGGAGGAGACGAACCAGGTCCGACGGCTTCGACGGGCGCCACGGGGGTGACGACCCCGACCGGTTCCACCGGCGGTCAGCCGAGCCCCGTGCCGACCGTCCTGGTGTTCGACGGATTCGCGGACAACGCTTTCCAGTGGGAGACGCAGCCGCAGAACAACATCACGAGGGAGATCGTCGACGACCGGTACCGCTTCGTGGTCACCGACCAGGCGCCGCCCGACGCGTTCGCGGTGTCCGTGGGCGCCACGCGGTCGTTCGACATCGCCGACACCCGGGTGGCCACCAACGTCGTCCTCGCGGACAAAGGCGGCGGTGGGATCGAGAACGGGTTCGGCGTTACGTGTCGGTACACGGGGGCAGACGGATACTACTTCCTGATCGGGAGCTCGGGGCGCTGGTCGATCCAGAAGCTGGTCGGCGACGAGGCTCCGGTCGAACTGGCGAGCGCACCGAATGACGTCGCGATCCGACCGGGCGTGGGGGCGCCGAACCTCATCGAGGCCACGTGCATCGGCGGCGCCGAGGTGACGCTCACCCTAACGGTGAACGGCAACCAGGTCGTCTCACTCGTCGACGACGTTTCGCCGATCGTCTCCGGCGGGGGAGGCGTCGCGGTCGTGGGACAGGCGGGCCTGGTCGTGGAGTTCGAGGACTTCGAGTTCACGGAACTGACATTCCTCGACTGACCTAGCCCTCGGCGTGGCAGCCAACTGGCTCCGGCGTGTCACCCCTACGTGCCAACCATGATCGTGTGCGTTCCTGCCCCAAGTGCGGTCTGGCTAAGCGATACCCGCCTTCGGCTGGCGGGACTCCGCACACACGACGTCAATCGCACTGCCGTGACTGCATGAAAGAGACCTCGAACGATGGTGCGGAGAGGAGAAGAACAAGCGCCGTCATCTCGAGCAGCTCAGTCGACGCCGATCACGCAGGATCCAGAGAACCTACGCATCGTCCCGGCTTCGGACCCATAACCGTGAACTAGAATCTGCCCAGCGGGATGTAGCGCAGCCTGGTTAGCGCGCGGCGTTTGGGACGCCGAGGTCGCCGGTTCGAATCCGGCCATCCCGACCCCACCCGGGCCCGGCGGTTCGGGTCCGGCCGACCCGACCAGGGATGCTGATGCAGGAGTGAACGTTCCGCTGTAGGCCGCGCCCGGCAAGGGGCTCCGCGAGGGAGCAGGTATGGGTGCGGGCAGGAGGAGATTTGCGCTCGGCGGACGTCGTCCTCCAGGGGCCTCCAACAGGAGGAGTCATGCCGTCGGTAACAGATCGGTCTCTTTGCGCGTTTGCACAACGATGGAGGCGATGGCGCACACGTCGGCCGAGGATAGGGCCATGGAAACGGAGCAGGCCGGTTTCACGGACTTCTTCCTCCGCCAGTACGAGACCCTTCTGCGTGCGATGTACCTCATCACGGGGGATCGCTTCGAAGCCGAGGATCTTGCCCAGGACGCGTTCGTCAAGGCGTGCGAGCGCTGGGATCGTGTGCGGCACATGGACAATCCGACTGGCTATCTCTATGTCACGGCAGTGAACGCGCACCGGAGTTCTCTGCGGCGCGTCACGCTCGCGGCACGGCGCACGCTCTCGCTCCAGCAGTCCGACCCGATCTCCGAGAGCGACGACCGCGATCGGATCCGCCGCGCGCTCGCGACGCTGCCCATGAACCAACGCGAGGCGGTAGTCCTCGTCGAGTGGCTGGGCCTGTCCGATGTCGAGGCAGGGCAGGCGCTCGGCATCTCGCCGGTCGCGGTTCGCGTTCGGATCTCCCGAGCCAAGGCGTCGCTCCGGCTCTCGATCGAAAGGGCTGCCATATGAGCCAGTTGAAGGAAATCCTCGATCGCGAAGCGCGCCGGGTCGACGCGGCTCCAGACGCCTTCGACTCGGTGCTCCGCGTCCGCGACCGACGCCAGCGACATCGACGGATCGGCACGGTCTTCTTCGCGCTTGGCGTTTTTGGGGCCGTGATCGCCCTCGTTGTCGGCGCGCTCGGGCCACCCAAGTCGTTGCCCGCCAACCCAACCCCGACGACGACCCATCGTGAGAACGGGGAGATCGCCGTGCGCGCGACCATCCGAGAAGAAGGAAGCGCGATCATCCAGATCGACCCCGCTACGGGTCGGGAGGTCGCGCTGCCGATCGTCGGTGGGACCCTCGAGGGGTGGCCATACGGCCCGGTGCCCGACCTCGCGTGGTCGCCCGACGGGATGACACTGGCTTACGTGCTCGACGACGTCTGGCTGCTCGACGTATCGAGCGGGGAGTCGCGGGAGATCAGGAGCTGCGGGAGGAGCGCTCACAGCTGCACGCTCGCGTGGTCGCCGGACGGATCCACCATCGCGGTCGCCCAGGACAGCGAGATCGAGCTACTGAGCGCCGACGGTAGCAGCAGGGCGAGCCTGACCCCTCTCGGCCCCGGCGCGGACGTCCGTGATCCGACGTGGTCGCCGGACGGCGGGCGGATCGCGTTCGTGGCCAACGGGCCGGAAGGACCAGACGGCCTGTATGCGATCGACCGCAGCGGCTCTGGTCTGCAGTTGCTCGTCGACCTGCCGGCTGGAGACACGTTGGGTGTGTGGATGCCGGCGTGGTCACCAGACGGATCGAAGATCGCATATCTCTCGTCGGGAGATTGGTCGGACGACAAGGGATGGCTGCTCAACGTCACCGTGGTCGACGCGGACGGCTCCAACCCGACCGAGATCCTCCAGGCCGGGAGGTGCTTCTGCCTGGGGTTCACGCCGGGCCTAGGCTGGTCTCCGGACGGGACAAAGATGGCGCTCGTGATCCCCGGACCAGGGGCGGGACCGAGATCGAACCTTGCGAATGATGGCCTCTACGTGATGGATGCAGACGGAACCGGTCTTCGGCTGGTTCGTGAGGGGGCCTGGGGTCGCCCGGCCTGGCGCTCTGTGCCGTGAGTGTGCGACAGGAGCAGATGACACCGAGTAAGTACCCCCCTGATACCCGGAAGTGCCGGTGGTTCGAGTCCGCCCGCCCCTACCGAAATTGATCCACTCAGGCCCCTGTGCGCATGGCCTGGTGAGCCCGACGACCGCGCGCTGCTGAAGATCAGCTAGGAGCCCGGTCCTCGCGCGACTCGAGTGAGGGCTCGCTCGGAAGCGAATCGCTGGGGATGCGACCCGTGATCGACGTGCCCCTCCCCGGCGCCGACCGGATCTCGAGCACGCCGCCGATCACCTCGATGCGGTCCGCCATGCCGCGCAGGCCGGTCCCGTAGCTCGTCCGATCGGTATCGAACCCGGCTCCGTCGTCGGACACCTCGAACGTCAGATCGCCGTTCGAATGCGCCAACCGCACCTCGACGCTGGTCGCGCCCGAGTACTTCGCGACGTTGTTGAGCGCCTCCAGGGCGCAGAAGTAGACGGCCGCCTCCACCTGCTGCGGGTAGCGCGCGACGTTTTCCGTGCTGACCGACGTCGCGATCGGGCTCTTGCGTGCCTGCGCCTCCAGCGCGGCGCCCAGGCCCTTGTCCGCCAGGAGCGGGGGATAGATCCCACGGGCCAGATCGCGGAGATCCTCGATCGCCTGTCCGGTCTCGCTCTGCAGGTCGGCGAGTATCGCCTGCATCTTCTCAGGGTCGCGGGCGGCGAGCGCCTCGGCCAGGCGCAGCTTCACCGACAGCGCGACGAGCTGCTGTTGCGCCCCGTCGTGGAGGTTCCGCTCGAGCTTGCGGCGCTCCTCGTCCTGAGCGTTGACCAGACGCTCGCGTGATGCGCGCAGCTGGTCGATGTTGTCCATCAGCTGCTCCGTCAACGCCACGTTGCGCATCACCAGACCCGCCTGACCAGCCAGGTCGCGGACGAGTTTCTCCTCGGTCGGCGTGAGCGACTCCCCGGGACGCTTCACGATCGATAGGGCGCCAAGGAGCTCGCCCCGATGGCGGATCGGCTCCCGCATCCCCGACGCGGACACCTCGCCGGCGTCGTCCTCGGCCGCCGCCATCACTGGCAGTGGCTCCGCGTCCTGCGGCCACCTCGCTTCCGGCACCAGCTCGTCACCGATGCGGACCCACGCGTCCGCTCGCACAGCACCGGTGCCATCGGCGAGCGCGCGCGTCATCCGCGGGAGCAGCTCCTCGTTCGCGTACGCGTTGCCGAGCCGCTCCGAGAACTCCGAGAGCACCTCGTACGGCGCGGCTCGCTTCCCGTAGACCAGCCGGTCGGCGAACCGCCGTGCGCGGCTCCGAGCTGGCTGGAACGCCAGCGCGACGATCGCGGCCGCCGCGGCCGACAAGAGTGGGTCTGCCCGGCTCCCGACGAGCGCGCCGACCCCGACGACGACGGCGACGTAGACGACGGCGATGAACGCCGCGAGCGCACCGAAGAGCAGAGCGCGGCTGATCACGAGGTCGATGTCGAACAGGTGGTAGCGGAGCACCGACACTCCGATCGCGATCGGGATCAAGCCGAACGAGAACACCGCGACGTTCTGGAGGACGGTCATCCAGCCTGGCTGATCGCTGGTGGCCCATGAGCCCGCGAACCCGATCAACAGGGCGAGGATGTAGAGGCTCGCTACGATCGTCGCCGCCGTGACGAGCCAGCGAAGCTGGAGTCGCTCGATCCCCGAGGAGCGGCGGAACCGTTGCACCAGGGCCACGAGCGAGCCGATCACGCCGATGGGGAGCATGGCGAGGCTGACGATCGCGACCTCGAGTACGGGGCGGAGCCACTCGACTCCCAACGGGTTCCGGAAGTTCGCGAACGCTTCGACCTCGTCGCCGAACTTCCCGGGCGTCAGGACGATGACCAGGTAAACGACAACCAGGCTCACGGCGAGGATGCGCGCGAACCATCGCCACCGGGGGGAGGGGAGATGCCCGTCCGGGAACAGCAGCAGAAGGAACGTCACCGGCAGGCCGACGACCGGCACCCACATCGGGGCGTTGAGCGACACCGCGATGAGGCCGAACGTACGACCGCCGATGCCGCCGTGGACGGCGTAGCCCCCGTACGAGCCGAGGAAACCGCCGACCCCGATCGACACCCCGATCCCGAGCATGATCCAGCTGAGCGAGTTGTCAGGGCGCCGCGTGGCCATCAGGTAGCCCACGATCGGGAACAGGGCGAACGCCACCAGCAACCCCTGGTCGGTGGCCCCCTGGTCGACGATCGAGAGCCACAGGCCGGCGGCGACGCCCAGGACCGTGAGCGCGGAGAGGAGGCGCGCCAACAGGATCAGCCGCCTGCGGCGAGCCTCCGTCATGCCCTCCATGTCGATGGTCGTATCACCTTGTGCACTTGGTCGCATCTGCCGCTTGGCCCCTCCAAGGGGATGCGTGGTAGATCGACGTGCGAGAACACCTGCGTCGCGCGGAACCTACCGCTCCGTGGTCACCGCAGCCAGCATGACGAGCCGGATCGCGAAGATCGCCGATTGGCCGGAGACGGAGAGCGCCCGTCTCGAGACTGCAAGACCTCACTCTGGACGCTACCCATTTGCTACTCCGCGGTCTGTTGCTGCAGGTCACGAAGAGAGGGGTCCCTGCTTGGGAGTCAGGCGGTCGAACGGCCGGAACCGCGCAGTCCAACGCTTCGATGGCAACATGTCGGAGTGACTGTGGCTCCGAACGCGGGAGACTCGGCGGTAGCGCGGCCGGCTGGATTGGCCCCCCGGGAGCATCTAGTCCGTTGTTGCCACCCAGTCCGGACGTTGCCCCTGAATCTCAGGTGCACCGGTTACCTTCTGAAGGCCGGTGCCGTTGGGACGAGCCGCGTAGATCTCGGCCTGGTCGGAGCGCTGAAGGCTGAACACGATCCATGTCCCATCCGGAGACCACGAAGGGTTCAACGCGCCCGTGCCCGGAGGGAGATCGAGCGGAACCCTGTGGAGATCCGAGCCATCCGGACGCACGAGATACAGCTGGCCGTACGGCCTCTGGAACACGATCCAGCGTCCATCGGGAGACCATGCGTGGTCGTCGAACGCGTAGCCCCAGGGGGTGACCCGAACGGGGCTGGCGCCGTCGGCTCCCATCAAGAACAGCGCCCCCGATCCCGTCGGGCTGACTCCCTCCTTGGTATCGAAGAAGCTCAGCCGCGTTCCATCCGGCGAGTACCTCGGAGGTGAGACCGGTCCCTTGAGAAGTCGAACGAGCCCACCGCCGTCCGACGCTCGGACAGAATAGATACCATCGAGCTCGGCGTGCCCGTCTTGGCCGAACCCCTCGAGGGCGACCATCGTGCCATCGGGCGACACATCCCCACATCCGAGGTTCAGATCCGGGTTCCGCGTGGCATCGAGCGGACGAAGGTTCGAACCGTCCGGGTCGACCACCGCGGGGCGGAACGGCGTCCCCGGTCCGGTGGCCTCGTCGTTGGTGATCAGGATCCGCCGTCCATCCGGGAACCAGACGGCGCACGTCGCCCTCACACCGAGGTCGTGGATGTCCGAGCCGTCGGGACGAACGGTGAACCATGTCGCGAGTTGTGTCACCGGATCCCAATCTCCGAACAGGATCCGACCGCCCGGCAGTACCTGCGCGGCGGGGACGTTCCGGTCTGTACCCGAGAACGCGCGCGCCACGAAGACGATCCCCGCCACCGCCACCACTGCCGCGAGGAGGCCGGCCCCCACTCGCTGACCTCGTCGTTTCCCGGCACGGAACCGCTCGAACCGCTCGATCGACACACGGTCTGGTGTCTCCATGCGTTCGATCTCAGCGCGGAATGCGCGACCCGCCCCGTGGCCACGGGCGTCGAGCGTCATGCCTCCTCCTCCTGCACCCGCAGACGCCGCGCGAGCGTCTTCCGGCCGTCGTACAGGTGTCGCTTCACGGTCCCGAGCGTCATGTCCAAGGTTTCGGCGACGTCCGCGACGGACCGGTCTTCGAGGTAGAAAAGCGCCATCACCTGCGCCTGACGTCGCGGGAGCGCTCGGACGGCCGCCCAGAACTCAGGATCGGCCGCCGCGAGGTCTGGCACAGGCTCGCCCCGTCCGAGGGCGACCCGCCCGAGCGCCTTCGTCTCCGCCACACGACGCCGGAGCGCCGAGACGGCGAGATTCGCGACCACCCGGCGTACCCACGCTGCCGGTTGCTTATACGAGCCGATTCGCTCCCAATCGCGGTGCGCCGCCAGGAAGGCTTCTTGGGCCAGATCCTCTGCGCCCCACCGGGAGCCGGACAGCGCGTAGGCGAGGCCGACCACGGCGGGGTATTCCCGCACGTAGAAGTCCTCGAAGGCTTCCGGCGGGGCCTCGACGACGGCCTCCGGCGATCCCAGCACGAGCCTGCTCCTCGCGGCGCGCGGCGACATCTCGCGCACATCTTCGTCCTCCCGTATGACTCGCGCGAAGGGTCGGCGAGGTTGAGCCCGTAGATGGCATCCCGGTGGAGTCAGGCGCCTCCGGCCGCCGAAGGAGCAGGCCTCGGCAGCCGGAGGACGCCGTCCTCGCCGAACTCAGCCGGTCGGGTCGGGCCCCCAGTCAGGCTGGTCGTCGAATCCACCATCCGTGAGCTGCACGAGACCGCTCCCGTCCGCGTTCACGATCCAGAGGTTCTCTTCGCTGCCGTCCGGGGCGGAACGCACGAACACGATCCATTGCCCGTCGGGGGACCAGCTCGGCGAGTAACAGCCAAACGACTCCGGATCGGAGAGCGGGCCGCCGCACACAAGATCGACCGGCAATCGGTGCGGATCGCTGCCATCGGCATTGACGACCCAGATCGCCTTGTGGTGCTTCGGTGAGCGGTGGGCGACGAAAAGGATCCGATCGTCGATCGGCGACCACCTCCCCGCCGTCGTGTCGGCGACGACTACCCGCGCCGGCGAGATCCGGTGGACGTCGTCCCCGTCGAGTTCGGTGACGAAGATCCCGACCTTGCCGCCCTCGGTGGAGCGGAAGAACACGAGTTGGTCCCCCTCGGGCGAAAAGTCGCCGGGGATGTCGTCGCCTCCAGGGTTGGCGGTGATCCGCGTCAGGCCGCCGCCGTCGGAGACGCGGATCGTGTAGATCCCGTTGCGGCTCGGGTCATCCACGCCGAATCCCTCGCAGGCGAGACGCTCGCCATCCGGGGACCAGGCGCTGCCGCAGAAGGTCTCCAGCGTCGGGTCGGGCGGCGGGAACGACGTTCGGATCGCGCCGGTCTCGGGATCGACGATGTGCGCCACCATCCCGTCGCTACAGCAGAAGACCTGGATCTCGTCGCCGCCGGGGGACCAGCGAGGCCCCGCCGACGGCCCCTCGGAGAACAGCGGTTGCTCGTCGCTGCCGTCGGCGTTCACGGTGTAGGTGTAAGTGTCGGCATCGCCCGCGAGCACCCCTGCGGAGGGATCGGCGCGTGCGAACGCGATCCGACCGTCCGGTTCCGGAACCTGGGTGGCGGCCGGGCCAGAGGGTTCGGAGGTGTTCGGATCGCTACAAGCGACGAGCAAGAGCGAACCCAACACCATAGCGACTGACGCGATCCAGCTTCGCTTCATGGCCCCCTTCGCTTCGGTCCGACGAGGGTGAGTCGCACGAGCGAGCCTCGAGGTTGAGTCAGGGTCCACGGCGAGGCCAGACGACGCATCAACTTGCTCCGATCCGGGCAGTCCACTGGGAACCCTCACTCAGCGGCGGGAACCAGCTCCGGGGCCAGTTGCACACTCTCTCCGGGCTGGGTCTGAGACCGATCCAGGCGATGACTTTGAGAGGGGCGGCATCATCGCGTTGACGAGAAGTTGACGGAATGGCGGAAGGGGGAGTCGGTCACGGGAATCGAGAGAACTGAGGAGAAGGCCGCGACCTGTGGTTCGGGGTCGGAGATGCTGGCCGGACCCGGGAATCAGGGAAACTCCCTTGACACGGAAGAGGCCAGAGGTTCGAGTTGAGTCGGTCGAAGCACGACGTGATACCGCTCCTCCCGCAGGGGAGTGGGGGTTCGTGGGCGGCGGGTGAGCGCCGTGTACCCGCTGAAGGGTGGTCGAGGTGACGAACACCCGGATGGAGCCCGACGTGGATCTCGGGCGTGAGGAACTCGAACGTCAGCGCGTGACGTACCGCAAGAAGCTCACCCCGTTCGCCCTGGTGGCGGCGATCGCCCTGGTCGCGGTGGCCTGCGACGGTGGCGACGGGGGCAGCGGGACGAGACCCAACGAGGCCGTACCCGCGGACGAGTCACCCACGATGGTTCCGGAGACCCCGGCGGGCCAGTCCTTCCTCGGCCCCTTCCTCGACCCGCTGACGGAGGAGCAGGCGGCGCACAACCTGTTCGAGGTCGAGGCCGACCACGCCGAGTACTGGCGCATGTTCACGCTGGACCGGTTCGACGGCGAGTCGTGGACGAGTACCGACCCGGACGGATCCGAGGGAGGCGTGGCCCTATCGGCTCCGGCGAGCCTGCCACGGTTCGGTGGCGGTCCGCCGCCGGGAGCCGAGACCCTGAACCAAACCTTCCGGATCCTCAGTGACTTCGACAGCGCGCACGCGCTCCCGATGGCGCAGACGGCGGAGCAGATCGCAGGACCGATCGGGGATATCACGTGGGATCCCGCGCGAAGCCAGGCGTTCATCGACGGCGGCCTCGAGGCGGGGATGGAGTACACGGTCCGCTCGCTGATCGTGGTCCCGACGCCTGAGGAGCTGGATCAGGTCGATCACCTGGCTCCTTCGACGCATGAGCAGTGGACCCAGCTCCCCGCGGACCTCGATCCGCGGTTCCGAGAGATGGCCGAGCGATGGACGGCAGGTGCCACGTCGGCCTATCGGAAGGTCCTGGCGATCCAGCAGCGTTTCCACAACGGAGACTTCGTCTACAGCACCGACGTCGAGTTCGCCGGCGACGACGCCGAGGCCCTGCTCGAGTTCCTCACGCAGACCAGAGCCGGCTTCTGTCAGCACTACACGGCCGCGATGGTGGTCATGGTGCGGGCGCTGGGTCTGCCGGCACGCATCGCGGTCGGGTTCCGTGCCGGGACCCAGCAGGAGGACGGCAGCTATCTGGTCCAGACCGGGGACGCCCACGTCTGGGTCGAGGTCCTGTTCCCCGGCTACGGGTGGCTCCAATTCGAGCCGGAGCCCGGCCCGGTTCCCCATCCGAACGCCCAGGCCGGCACGTACCTGAACCCGGTCGCCCCGACGGATGCATCGTGATCGTCCGCCGGTAGGCTCCGCGCGTGCTGGTCACCTCCACCGTCTCCGAGCTCACGCCACAGAAGGTCGCGCGGATGCTTTCCGGCCTGCCCGAGGCCGACGGGTTCGAGATCGTCGTGAAGCCGCTCCGCTACCGGGAGAAGCCGCACCTGGCGGCGATGACCGAGTTCGAGGCCAGGATCATCACGATCCAGGTCCCGGAGCCGTTCCTGCCGTTCGGCGAGGTCGTCGCACACGGAGCTCGTCGTCGCCCGGGCAGGTCGATGCGTTTCATCTGGCTCACCGAGGGCGTCACGTTCCGCACGCCGCGCGAGGTGGTGCGCTTCCTCTACCTCCACGAGTGGATGCACTGGTACCTGCACCGTCATCATGGCCGCGGCCTGTCGGCCGAGACGACGTGCGACCGGTTCGCGCTCCGCAACTACCGGCGGAAGGAGGTGACCACGGCCGACGCGCGCGCCGCGATGAGCCGGAGCGCGAGCTAGGGTGCGCCCACCGCGCGCCGCAGCAGGTCGACGAACTGCCCGATCCGCATCGCCCGGCGCTGTTCCTGGTCGGGGTGCCGATGGAACAGCCCGGGATCGAGCTCCTTCGTCACGAGCGCGTCCTGGAAGCCACCGGCCAGCCAGTCGAGCATCGAGGCTGCCATCTCGACGTCCAGATCCGGGCGCAGCTCGCGGCGCCGAACGCCGTACTCGATGAACTCGAGCGTCCCGTACGGGTCCTCGCTGACGAGGTAGCGGTTGATCTCGCGGCGCAGGCCGAGGTCCGTGCCGTAGTTGCCGACGAGGGCCACCCGGTAGGGAACCCAATCCTCCTGGATCAGGTGCTCGGTGCGCTCGAGCCAGTAGACGAGCACGTCCCAGAAGCCGGCCGCCTTCGTGTCCTCGGGCGCGTCGAGCCAGGCGGGCAGCGTCTCGACGGCGCGCTGGTAGGCGGCGAAGAACAGGCCGGCCTTGCTCCCGAAGTGCTGGAAGATCGAGCCCTTCGCGATGCCGAGCCCGGCCGCGACGTCCTCGACGCGCGCCCCCTGGTATCCGTGCTCGGCGAAGGCCTGCATCGCGGCCTCGACGATCCGCTCCCGCTTGGCCGCCGATCGCGGGCCGCCGTGTGACCTCAGGTCACGGGACACACTGATTCCTTTCGCGGGGCCGGATCCCCTGGTTGCGCCCTGCACGATCGAGCGAGGGCCGGCTCTGGTTGACCGAGGGTCAGCCTACCGCGAGGGCGGTACCACCCGCGACGAGCTCCTAGGCTCCGGCGGCGACCGCGGCGAGGGTCTCGTCGACATGCGCGAGGCCCTTCATCGTGTGCTCGACGTCGAAGCCGAAGCCCACCCGGAAGCCCTTCTTCAGCCCGAACATGTCACCCGGCACCAGCAGGACGCTCTGCTCCTCGCGGATCCGGTCGACGAGGGCGGTCGATCCGATCGGCAGGTCGTACCTGGCGTAGGCGATCGCGCCGGCGACGGGCCTCGCGTACGACAACAGGTCGTCGTGGGACGAGATCCACTCCTCGATCCGGGGAAGGTTCGCTCGGATGATGCCCCGCGTGCGCGCGAAGACGTTCTCGCGCACCTCGGGCTGCATCGTGAACGCGGTGAGCTCGTCCGACAGCATCCCCGGCGTGAGCGTCGTGTAGTCGTGACGGATCCAGATCTCGCGGATCAGCTCGGGGGGCGCCACCACCCAGCCGGAACGCAGGCCCGGCATGCCGAAGGCCTTCGAGAGTCCGCTGGTCACGACCACCCGGTCGTACCGTCCCCAGAACGTGGGCGAGGCGACGTCGGTGTCGACCTCGGCACCGCGGTAGATCTCGTCGGCGACGATCCAGGCCCCGACCCGGTCGGCGACCGCCACGACGGCGTTCATCTCGTCGTCGGTCAGCACCGCCCCCGTCGGGTTGTTCGGGTTGCAGACCATCACCGCCTTGGTGGCCTTCGTGACCGAGCGTTCGAGCCCCTCGAGGTCCAGGTCCCACCGCCCGTCGCGGAGCTTGAGCTTGAAGGTGTCCACCTTCCGCCCGAAGTGCCGGCCGAGCCCCCGGCCCTGCAGGTAGTTCGGAACCATGAACGCCAGCCGGTCTCCCGGGTCGAGGAGCGTCCAGAGCGCGAGGAGGTTCGCCTCGGAACCGCCGTTGACCATGGTCACGTTGGCGGAGGCGGCGCCGGGGTACCAGGCCGCGACGTTCGCGCGGCCGTCCTCGGAACCCTCGGACAACGGGTACCCGAGACGGGTCCCGAGGAAGGTCTCGGCGTCCGCGGTGGGCCCGAGCAGGTCACGGATCGACATCGCGCTGACCCCGGACTCGGACAGGTCGTACTCGACGAGATGCCAATGGAGCGACTGCATCCGCTCCATCTCGAACAGGTCGATCTTCGCCATCGCCGTCCCTCCCGCTCCCGGCCGACCGTAGCAGGCCCACGCCCGGGTCGGAAGCTCGAGAACCTGACCCGAGCTCACGGCGCGCTCGGTAGGCTCCGCCCGTGGGCCACGACATCCCGGTGGTCGGGCGCGAGCAGGTCGAGGCGGCGCTCGACATGCCCTCGCTCATCGACGCCGTCGAGCGGGCCTTCGCCGCCTTGTCCGCGGGCCTGGCCGAGACGCCCTCGGTGATCCACCTCGAGGTGCCCGAGGCCGGGGGAGAGATCCACGTGAAGGCCGGCCACCTGCACGGCGGCCGCCACTACGCGGTCAAGGTTGCGTCCGGCTTCTCCGGCGTGGAACCGGCCGTGAGCGACGGGCTCGTGATCGTGTTCGACGCTCGCGACGGCTCGCCGGCCGCCCTGCTCCTCGACGATGGGTACGTCACGGACGCGCGGACCGGCGCGGCGGGCGGCGTCGCGGCGCGCCACCTGACGAGCGAGCCGGTCGGGCGGGTCGCGGTGATCGGCACGGGGGCGCAGGCGCGCTTCCAGCTCGACGCGCTCGCGTGCGTCCGGCCGTTCGCGCACGTCCGCGTCTGGGGGAGGAACCGCGACAGGGCGGTCCGGACCGTGGAGGAGCTCCTCGCTCGCCCCGGCCTCCCGGAGGGAGCGACGTACGCGGCGGCGGCGTCTATCGAGGAGGCGGTCGATGGTGCGGAGGTCGTCATCACGTGCACGGCGAGCCGCGAACCGCTGGTCCGCGCGGGATGGCTGGCGGCCGGCGCGCACGTGACGGCGGTCGGCTCGGACGGTCCGGGCAAGCGCGAGCTCGATCCCGAGATCCTGCGGCATGCCGACGTCCTCGCATGCGACAGCCGGGAGCAGTCCCGCAACCTCGGCGAGCTCCAGCAGGCGCCGGACCTGGTCGCCCGCGCCGTCGAGCTCGGCGAGCTCGCGGGCGGGACCGCGCTGGGACGGACCGACGCGGCGCAGCTCACGGTCTGCGACCTGACCGGCGTGGGCGTGCAGGACGTCGCGGCCGCGGCGCTGGTGATGGAGCGCGTCCTCGGCGCGAGCTAGTCGACCGCGCTCTGCAGGCGCGCGACGATCTCGTCGTGGAGCAGTCCGTTCGTGGTCAGCACCGTGCCGCCGTGCTCGAGCGACGTGCCGTCGAACCTCGTCATCTGCCCCCCGGCCTCCTCGATCACCACCTGGAGCGCGGCGAAATCCCACGTGGCCAGCTCGAGCTCGACCATCACGTCGGCCGAGCCCCGGGCGACGAGCGCGTGCCCCCAGGCGTCGCCGAACCCGCGGTTGCGCCGCGCCTCGCGGATCAGCTGCTGGACGCCGCGAGCGTACTTCCCCTCGAGCCAGTCGGGCATGCCCGCGAACACCACGAAGGCTCGCGAGACCCGGTCGGCGCGCGAGACGCGGATGGGCTCACCGTTCAACCGCGCACCACCGCCTCGGGACGCCTCGTAGCGCTCCCCGAGGGCGGGGAAGTTCACGACGCCCACGACCGGCTCGTCGTCCACGGCGAGTGCGATCAGGTTCGACCAGACCTGGACGCCGTCGGCGAAGTTCTTCGTCCCGTCGATCGGGTCCACGATCCACCGCCGGCGCCCGCCCTCCTCCGACCCGCCCTCTTCGCCGAGGACGCCGTCGTCCGGGTAGCGCTCGTGCACCGCCGCGCGGATCCAGGCCTCGATCGCCAGGTCGGCCTCGGTCACGGGGCTCTGGTCGGCCTTGATGCGGACCTCGAAGACCCCGTGGAAGAAGGACATCGCGATCCTGCCCGCCTCGTCGGCGAGCTCGCTCGCGAACGCCAGCTCCTGCTCGAACACGACGCGCCTCCGGCACGTGCCTGCGTCCCCGAACCCTACCGACCGACGACCCGGGCGTGTGCGAACGTCCTGTTAGATTCGTGGCTCCATGCAGACCACCCTCGAGGAGACCGACAAGCACACGGTCAAGCTCACGATCGAGGTGTCCCCGGAGGAGCTCGGCAAGGACCTCGACCGCGCCTACCGCCGGGTGGCTCAGCAGGTGAAGATCCCGGGGTTCCGCAAGGGCAAGGTGCCGCGCAAGGTGATCGACGCACAGATCGGGCGCGACACCGTCCTGGGCGAGTTCGTCGAGGAGGCCGTTCCCGGCTACTACCGCGATGCCCTGCGCGAGCACGACCTCGCGCCGATCGCCCAGCCGGACATCGAGCTTGAGGAGATCGAGGAAGGGAAACCCCTCGTGTTCACCGCCGTCGTCGAGGTCCGCCCGCGGCTGGCGTTCAAGGAGTCCGACTACAAGGGCATCGAGGTCGAACGGCCCGAGGTGGTGGTCACCGACGAGGAGGTGGACCGATTCACCGACTCGCTTCGGGAGCGGTTCGCCGAGCTCGAGCCGGTGGGTCGCCCCGTACGGACCGGCGACTACGTCGTGATCGACCTGCGGGGGACGCTCCATGGGGAGGAGATCCCCGAGGCCACCCGGCCCGACTATCTCTACGAGGTCGGCTCGGGTGAGTTCGGCGAGAAGTTGGACGCCGAACTCGAGGGCAAGCGTGCCGGCGAGATCTTGAAGTTCAACCAGGCCCTGGGTCCCGGCGCCGGCGAGCGCGCGGGTCAGGAGGTCTCCCTGCAGGTCCTCGTGAAGGAGGTCAAGGGCAAGAAGTTGCCCGACGCCGACGACGAGTTCGCCAAGACCGCATCGGAGTTCGACACGCTGGCTGAGCTCAAGGCCGACCTCAGGGAACAGATCGAGCGCAACAAGGAGCGGGCGGCCGACGGCGACGTCCGCGACCGGGTCCTCCAGTCGCTCGTCGACACGGTCGATGTCGAACTGCCCGACACGCTGATCGACGAGGAGGTCGAGCACCGCGTGACCCACGCGCGCGAGCGCGCGGAGCAGGCCGGCGTCACGCTCGAGCAGCTGCTGGACGCGCAGGGGATCGACGAGCTCCGCTTCCGCGTCGACGCGCGCGACCACGCGATCCGGGCCATCAAAGCGGACCTCGCGCTCGAGGCCGTCGCGCGCAGCGAGGACCTGCAGGTTTCCCCCGAAGAGATCGGACGCGAGATCACGGCCCTCGCCTCTGCGATGGGCCGGGACCCCAAGGACGTGGCGCAGAGCCTGGACCGGACCGGTCAGGTCGTGGCGTTGGCCGGTGATATCATCCGCTCGAAGGCGCTCGACCTGCTCGTCGAGCACGCGCAGACCCGGCCGGCAGGCGACCTCAAGGAGACGTCATGAAGGATTACCTCGTTCCCGTCGTCGTCGAGCAGACCAGCCGTGGTGAGCGGTCGTTCGACATCTACTCGCGGCTCCTGAAGGAGCGGATCGTGTTCCTCGGGACGCCCATCGACGACAACGTGGGCAACCTGATCATGGCGCAGCTCCTGCACCTCGAGTCCGAGGACCCCGACAAGGACATCAACCTGTACGTCAACTCGCCGGGCGGGGACATCACTGCGCTGTTCGCGATCTACGACACGATGCAGTACGTGAAGTGCGACGTCTCCACCACCGTGATGGGTCAAGCGGCCTCGGCTGCGGCGGTGATCGTGCTGGCCGGCACCAAAGGCAAGCGGTTCGCGCTCCCGCACTCCCGGGTGCTGCTCCACCAGCCCCACGGCGGCGCGCAGGGGCAGGCCGTGGACATCGAGATCCAGGCGCGCGAGATCATCCGGTACCGAGAGCTGCTGGACAAGCTGATCTCCGAGCACACGGGGCAGGCCCTCGAGAAGGTAGGCAAGGACACGGACC
The DNA here is from genome assembly GCA_963734275.1 of uncultured Actinomycetes bacterium. Classification (GTDB taxonomy): domain Bacteria; phylum Actinomycetota; class UBA4738; order UBA4738; family HRBIN12; genus CAVTGO01. The sequence goes on along the minus strand of CAVTGO010000001.1, from coordinate 34,278 downwards.
GCGACTACATCCTCACGGCCGAGGAGGCCGTCGCCTACGGCGTCGTGGACGAGGTCATCGCCACCCGGAAGTCGAAGCCCGAACTGGCCGCGGCGGCCTCCGGAGCATCGTAGGATTCCAGTCGGATCGGCCGGGCACGAGGCCCGGCCCTTCGGCTCAAGGGGGCGGGCGTGGCGAGGATCGGGGACTCCGACCTGCTGAAGTGCTCCTTCTGCGGTAAATCCCAGAAGCAGGTCAAGAAGCTGATCGCCGGCCCCGGCGTCTACATCTGCGACGAGTGCATCGATCTGTGCAACGAGATCATCGAGGAGGAGCTCTCGGAGTCCTCCGAGCTGAAGCTCGAGGAGCTGCCGAAGCCGCAAGAGATCTACGCGTTCCTCGAGGAGTACGTGATCGGGCAGGAGACCGCGAAGAAGGTCCTGTCGGTCGCCGTCTACAACCACTACAAGCGGATCCAGGTGGGAACGAAGGACACGGAGGTCGAGCTCCAGAAGTCGAACATCATGGTCCTCGGACCCACCGGATGCGGCAAGACGCTGCTCGCGCAGACGCTGGCCCGGATGCTCAACGTCCCGTTCGCCATCGCCGACGCCACCGCGCTCACCGAGGCCGGATACGTCGGTGAGGACGTCGAGAACATCCTCCTGAAGCTCATCCAGGCGGCCGACTACGACGTGAAGAAGGCCGAGACCGGCATCATCTACATCGACGAGGTCGACAAGATCGCTCGCAAGTCGGAGAACCCCTCGATCACCCGCGACGTCTCGGGCGAGGGCGTGCAGCAGGCCCTGCTGAAGATCCTCGAGGGCACGACGGCCTCGGTTCCGCCCCAGGGCGGGCGCAAGCACCCGCACCAGGAGTTCATCCAGATCGACACCACGAACATCCTGTTCATCTGCGGCGGCGCGTTCGCGGGCCTGGAGAAGATCGTCGAGTCCCGCATCGGCTCCCGAGGGATCGGGTTCGGCGCCGACGTCCGGCGCGTGGAGGAGAAGGACCTCGGTCAGATCCTCGCGCAGGTGCTCCCCGAGGACCTCCTGAAGTACGGGCTGATCCCGGAGTTCGTCGGGCGCCTGCCCGTCATCACCAACGTCCACAACCTGGACAAGACCGCGCTCATCGACATCCTCACGAAGCCGAAGAACGCGCTCGTGAAGCAGTACCACAAGTTCTTCGAGTTCGACGGCGTGGAGCTGGAGTTCACCGAGGACTCGCTCGACGCCATCGCCGACCAGGCGATCCTGCGCGCCACCGGGGCCCGAGGGCTCCGCGCGATCATGGAAGAGGTGCTGCTCAACACGATGTACGAGCTGCCCTCGCGCTCCGACGTCACCAAGTGCGTGATCGACGCCGACGTCGTGCGTAGCAAGGTGAACCCCACGCTCGTGCCGGTAAAGGAGACCAAGAAGCGCGAGCGCCAGGAGCGCACGGCCTAGCGCCTCAGCCAAGGCGCGATCGGATCGACGCCAGCCTTTCGAGTTCCAAGATCGCTCCCACGCGCTCCAGGTCGGGAGCCGCGGCCGGGAGCATCCTGCGAGCCTCGTCGTCCCGATGCGCGGCGGCGAGTGCGTCGACGAGGTCGAGCTCCGTGCGCGCGCGCTCCCATGTGGCGCCGAGCACCCCGAACCCTTCGCGAGCCCGTGCAAGCGTTGCGAGCGCATGCTCGGTGTCGCCGCCTGCGAGGGCGGCTCGTCCCTCCAGACGGGTCAGGTGGATGGGAAGCGCCCGTAATCCCGCTGCTTCCGCGTAGTCCCGGCTGTCCTCGAGGAACGCCGGGACCTGCGTCCATCCGCCGGTCTGCGCGAGGAGCTCGGCGATCATCTGGTCCTGGACCGGTCGCATCGCCATCGACTCGACGTGCGACTCTCGGATCAGCTCCCATGCTTGCTCGTGTTCGCCGCGCCGGGCGATTGACCATGCGAGCCAGTTGCTCGCCAAGACCGATCCACCGTGGATCGATCCGCGTGCGTCGTTCAGGAGGTCGAGTAGCGCGTGGGCCCGCTCCAACCCCCGGGCTTCGTGGACGAAAGCCGCCGCGCCGAACAGGTTCATCATGAAATAGGGCGGTGTGGAGGCCTGGACTCCCATCAACGCCTCGACCTCCGCGAACGTCTCCAGCACGCGCTCCCAGTCTCCGAGGTGGAACAGGCTCGCCCCCGCCCAGTTGAGGCAGTGCTCGACGACCCCCTCCGCCTCCGAGCCCCCCGCCCGGTCGCGGCCGGTGGATCCCAATCCCTCCGCCCGCCGGTAGTCGCCCACCATGAAGTAGCCCCATGCGCCGGCGGCGTAGATGTCCGCGAGCTCCCAGGGATCTTCGATGGCGTCGGCGAGAGCGAGCCGGCGCTCGACGATGACGAAGGTCTCTCCGTAGAGCCCCCGATTGAGGGTCGCTGAGGCGGCGCCGTCCAGCGCGGCGGATTCGAGGTCCAGGCGGCCGATGGCTCGAGCCAGGTCCGCCGCTCGGAGCCCGGCGTCGAGAGCGCGCTCGATCTCGGCATCTTCGATCGGTATCCGCCAGCCGAAGCCGAACGGCTCGAACGACCGGAGGGACAGCAACCGGATCGCCTCCTCCGACCTCTCGTCATCGAGGTGGTCGAACCCGATGTCGAGGTAGCGGCGGACCTCGGCGACGTCGGCCGCGATCTTCATCGACCCCGGCCATCGGAGCGGCACCTCGGCTGCGCGCGCGCACGACTTCGCGATCGCTCGTCGCTCCCTGGGGGCGTGCTCGAGTCGCAGATCGACCGCCTCCTTCAGCGAGCTCCACGCGAGGTCGCCCTGGTAGGCGTTCAGCGCGATGAGACCGGTCTCCTCGAGTACCGCGATCCGCTCGGCCGGACTCGTGGCGAGCTCGGTCGCACGAGCGGCGGTCTTGATCGCCTTCGCGTTCGCGAACCGGCTCCGCGCTTCGGCCGCGACCTCGAGCAGCGCAGCGAGCGCCCGGCGTCGAAGCTCGTCCGTCCGGTCATCGCCGTCCTCGTGTGCGGAGTACGCCTCGACGTAGTGATAGGCGAGGAGCTCGCCGAACTCGCGGCCGCGCGTGCCGGCCGCCTCCTCGATCCAGTGGGCGACATTCTCATGGGCGGGTCCGCGTTGTCGACGGGGGAGGCTGTCGTAGGCGACGTCGCGGGTGAGAACGTGCTTGAAGATGAACTCGGGCTCCCCGGCGACTGAGGATCCGAGCCGCGACAAGACGAGCTCGCGCTCCTCGAGCCGGTCCAGCGTTTCGCGGACCCGCTCGCCGTCGCCGTTCAGAAGTCGCCGCAGAGGTCCCGGCCAGAAGACGCGACCCACCACTGCGGCGCGCTGAAGCGTGCGCTTCTCCTCCGGCGCGAGCAGATCGATCCTGGCCGCGAGCACGGCCTGGACAGTGTCGGGGATGTGAACCTGGCCGATCGTATCGGTCGCACGCCAGCGGTCGTCCTCGCGGACGATGGCGCCGCTGTCGATCAGATGGCGGACGATCTCTTCCAGGAAGAACGGGTTGCCCTCCGCCCGCTCGAGGATCTGGTCGTGGACCGACGGCGGCAGGTCGGCGACGGTGAGTAGGAGTCTGACGAGGCGGTCGGACTCTTCGGGCGACAGGGGCTCGATCGAGATCGCCGAGTGGTTGCGCCGCCCGCCGCCCCAACCCGGCCGCCGATCCGTGAGCTCATGCCGGGCCGGGCAGACGAACAGCACCGGGCCGGCCACCCTGTCGGCCATCTCTTCGAGCAGGTCGAGCAGAGCGGGGTCGGCCCAGTGGATGTCCTCGAGCACGGCGACGACCGGGCCGCCGAGCGAGAGCGCATAGAAGAAGGAGCGCCAGGCGAGGTGCATCTCGGCGCGCACCTGCCTCGGCTCGAGGTCGCGCATCGGCGCTGAGGGGAACTCGAGGCCCACTGTGTAGGCGATCGCGCGGCACGTGCGTGCGGCATCGATCGAGGGGTCGGTCTGCAGGACCGCGTCGCACGAGACCTCGATCTTGCCGAGCACGTCGTCGGACTCGTCGGTGTCGAGCACGCCCGCGTGCGACTTCAAGATCTCAGCGAGCGGCCAATAGGTGATGCCGTCGCCATAGGGAAGGCAGCGGCCTCGCAGGATCCGGGGCTGTGGCCCCTGTTCCTGCACCCAAGTAAGGAACTCGGCAGTGAGGCGGCTCTTGCCGACTCCCGGGTCACCGTAGATCGTGACGATATTCGCTCGTTCTTCGGCGACGGTCCGCCCGTAGATCGTTCGGAGCAGCGCCAGCTCCTGGTCGCGCCCGACCATCGGGGCGCGCAGCCCGGGGACGCCTCGCTGGGGCCGCTCGGGTGCCTCGTCTTCGAGCGTAACCGCGGGCACCGCCACGTCTTTGCCGCGGAGCGCCTGTTCGCCGAGCTCGCGGTACCGGAACCCTCGAGCCGCACGAGCCGTGCGTTCGGCTACGACGATCTGGCCCGGTTCGGCGAGCTGTTCGAGACGCGCGGCGATATTGACCGCGTCGCCGGTCACCATCGGATCACCCGGCTGCGGGACCGTGGCGGCGAGGACCTCGCCCGTATTCACTCCGGTGCGGATCTGGAGAGCTACGCGGAAGCGTGCCTGGAGACCTGCGTTCACCTCGTCCAGGCGTCGCCGCATCCGGAGGGCCGCTCGTAGCGCGCGGATCGGGTCGTCCTCGTGGGCGACCGGGACTCCGAAGGCCGCCATCACGGCATCACCGATGAACTTCTCGACGGTTCCGCCCTCTGCCTCGATCTCCTCGCGCATCGCCCCGAAATACGTGCCGAGGACCTCCTGCAGCCGCTCGGGATCGAGGCGTTCGCCGAGGCCGGTCGAGCCCGTGACGTCGGCGAACAGGATCGTCACGAGTCGACGCTCCTGGCCCGCCGGGACGGGCTCGCGGGTCGCGATCGGCGCCCCGCAGGCGGAGCAGAAGCGGGCCTCGGCCGGGCGTTCCGCGCCGCACAGCGGGCACGCGGGCACGAGCGAGGAGCCGCACGACTGGCAGAACCGGGCGCGACCCGGGTTCTCGGTCCCGCAGCTCGGACATGCGCTCATCGACGTTGGAGTGTAGGGCGTTCCGTAGACTCTCCCGCATGACCGTGCCCGAGAAGCCGAGCCTGGACGGGCTCGAAGCCACCTGGGACGAGCGGTGGGAGACCGGTGGCACCTACCGATTCGACCGCTCGAAGACTCGGCAGGAGATCTACGCGATCGACACCCCGCCGCCGACCGCGAGCGGGACCCTTCATGTCGGGTCCGTCTGCTCCTACACGCACACGGACCTGATCGCGCGCTACCGGCGGATGCGGGGCAAGGTCCTCTTCTATCCCATGGGGTGGGACGACAACGGCCTGCCGACCGAACGGCGGGTCCAGAACTACTTCGGGGTCCGGTGCGATCCCGCGATCCCGTTCGACCCCGGGTTCGACGTGGACGCGCTCGATCGACCGGACGACGCCCCGGTCGCGATCTCACGCCCGAACTTCATCGAGCTCTGCGAGCGGTTGACCGCCGAGGACGAGAAGGCCTTCGAGCACGTGTTCCGGCGGCTCGGGCTCTCCGTAGACTGGACCCAGACGTACCGGACGATCGACGCGCACTCGCGCCGCGTTTCGCAGCGGGCGTTCCTGCGGCTGCTGGGGAAGGGGGCCGCGTACCAGGCGGAGGCGCCGACCATGTGGGACGTCGACTTCCGGACGGCGGTCGCCCAAGCGGAGATCGAAGACCGCGAGATCGAGGGGACCTACCACAAGGTTCGTTTCGATCTCGCCGACGGGTCCGGCTCGGTGGAGATCGAGACTTCGCGACCCGAGCTGATCCCGGCGTGCGTGGCCCTCGTCGTGAACCCCGGCGACGATCGCTACCACTCCATCGTCGGCGGTGTGGCGGTCACGCCCCTATTCGGCGCGGAGGTCCCGATCGTGGCGCACGAACTGGCCGATCCCGAGAAGGGGACCGGCGTCGCCATGATCTGCACGTTCGGTGACATCACGGACGTCACGTGGTGGCGTGAGCTGAAGCTGCCGGCGCGGGTGGTCGTTCAGCGGGACGGCACGATCGCGCCGCCGCGCTGGGGCGAGGCAGGGTGGGAGTCGCGGGACGTCCAGGCGGCTACGAGCGCCCATGAGGAGCTCGCCGGCCTGCCGACCAAGCGCGCGCGGAAGCGGATCGCGTCGCTCCTCGCCGATTCCGAGCACCTCCTCGGCGAGCCGAAGCCCGTCCGGCACGCGGTCAAGTTCTACGAGAACGGACAGCGGCCCCTCGAGGTCGTTTCGAGCCGCCAATGGTTCGTCAAGACGTTGGAGCTCCGCGAGCGCCTGCTCGAGCGCGGCCGGGAGCTCAGATGGCACCCCCACCACATGGGCGCGCGATACGCGTCCTGGGTCGAGGGGCTGAACGGCGACTGGTGCGTCAGCCGCCAGCGGTTCTTCGGCGTGCCGTTCCCCCTGTGGTACCCCGTGGACGACCAGGGCGAGCCCGACCACGCTCACCCGCTCGTGGCCGCCGAGGGCCGGCTGCCGGTGGATCCGTCCTCCGACCTGCCCGAGGGATACACCGAGGACCAGCGGGGGAGGCCGGGCGGATTCGTCGGCGAGCTCGACATCATGGACACGTGGGCGACGTCCTCGAACACCCCGCAGATCGCGGGCGGATGGGAGGAGGACGGCGATCTGCTCGCGCGGGTCTTCCCGATGGATCTGCGTCCTCAGGCCCACGACATCATCAGGACGTGGCTCTTCTACACCGTGCTGAAGGCCGAGCTCCTGCACGGCTCGCTGCCGTGGACGGACGCCGCGATCAGCGGGTTCATCCTCGATCCGGACCGCAAGAAGATGTCGAAGTCCAAGGGGAACGTCGTGACGCCGATCGGGTTGCTCGAGCAGTACGGGGCCGACGCCGTGCGGTACTGGGCCGCGAGCGCACGCCTCGGTCAGGACGCGGCGTTCAAAGAGGAGCAGATCAAGATCGGACGGCGGCTCGCGATCAAGCTGCTGAACGCGTCGAGGTTCGCGCTCTCACTCGAGGGTCCCGAGGGCGAGATCGTCGATCCCCTCGACCGATCGATGCTCCATGGGCTCGCCGATGTCGCGAACGGTGCCACCCGCGCCCTCGAGGAGTTCGAGCACGCGAGGGCGCTCGACCTGACCGAGCGATTCTTCTGGGGGTTCACCGACGACTACCTCGAGCTGGTGAAGGGGCGCGCGTACGGTTCGCGAGGCTCCGAGGCGGCCGGCTCGGCGATCGCTTCCCTGCGCCTCGCGCTCGACGTGCTGCTCCGGCTCTTCGCGCCCTTCCTCCCGTACGTCACCGAGGAGGTCTGGTCCTGGTGGCGGGAGGGCTCGGTCCACCGCGCGTCCTGGCCGGAGCCGGCGGAGCTCGCCGAGGCTTCGAAGGGCGCGGACCCGGCGGTCTACGACGTGGCGGCCTGGGCGCTCGGCGAGGTGCGGAAGGCCAAGGCGCTCGCCAAGCGTTCGCTCCGAACGGAGGCGGAGCGAGTCGTCGTCCGCGACACTGAGGACCGGCTGGCGGCGCTCCGCGGCGTCGAGCGCGACGTCGCGGAGGCGGGCACGATCGCGGTGCTCGAGATCGTCGCGGCCGAGGAGCCCTCGGTCGAGGTCGTCCTCGTGCCGCCGGACTGAGAGCGTGCGCTTCGAGGACGCCGTCGCCGAGCTGGAGTCGCGCCAGCCGGAGCACATGCCGAAGCCCGACCTTGAGCGCATCCGGGCGATCGCGACGTACTTGGACGATCCCCAGCTCCGGTATCCGACGATCCACGTCACCGGAACGAACGGGAAGACGACCACGGCGCGCCTCGCCGCATCGCTCTCGTGCGAGCACGGCCTCACGACGGGCCTGTTCACCTCGCCGCATCTCGAGTCGGTCATCGAGCGGCTCCTCGTGTGCGACGAGCCGATCACCGGGCCCGAGCTCGGCGACGAGTACGAGCGCCTGCGGCCATACCTGCTGGCGGTAGACGACGCGGTAGGGCCGGTCACGTACTTCGAGGCGCTCGCCGCGTTCGCCTTCCTCTGGTTCGCCGACCGGCCGGTGGATCTGGCCGTCGTCGAGGTCGGGATGGGCGGGACGTGGGACGCGACGAATATCGTCGCCGGTGACGTGGCGGTGCTCTGCCCGATCGGCCTGGACCATCCCGAGCTCGGCTCCACGATCGCCGAGGTCGCGGCCGAGAAGGCCGGCATCGTGAAGCAGGGGAAGGTGGCTGTCGTCCGCCACCAGCACCCCGAGGCCCTGGCCGTGATCCGCGAGCGGTGCGACGAGCAGATCGCCACGATGCTGCTGGAGGGCCTCGACTGGGAGCTGGTGTCGCGCGCCCCCGCGGTCGGCGGCCAGGCGATGTCGATCCGAGGCCTCCTCGGCACCTACGAGGAGCTGTGGCTCCCGTTGTTCGGCGAGCACGCGGCGCACAGCGCCGCCGCGGCCGTCGTCGCCCTCGAGGGGCTGCTCGAGCGTCCGCTCGATGCGGCCGTCGTGCAGCACGCCCTCCGCGGCGCGACCTCGCCCGGGCGACTGGAGGTGGTTGCTCGGCACCCGCTGCTCGTGCTGGACGGTGCGCACAACCCCGCGGCCGCGGAAGCCCTCGCGACCGCGCTCCGAGAGGCGTTCCACTGGGAGCGCCTGCACCTCGTGATGGCCGTGTTCTCCAACAAGGACCTCGCGGGGATCGCCGCAGCACCTCGCGCCGCTCGCGGACGCCGCGTACGCGGCCACGACCGCGAGCGTTCGCGCGCGCCCGGCGGCCGAGATCGCCACACCCCTTGCTTCTGAAGGCGTTGTGGCGCAGGAGTTCCCCAGCGTCGAGGAGGCGCTCGCCGCCGCCCGGGCCGCCGCAGGTCCGGCCGACCTCATCCTCGTGACGGGCTCTCTCTATACTGTCGCGGACGCCCGCCGGGCGCTCCTGCCGGACACCGGGCGACGGTATCCGGACGAGCGCCACGCCGAGGAGGGTCCCTGATCATGGCCGTCGAGTCGACCCTGCTCATCGTCAAGCCCGACGGCGTCCGCCGAGGCCTCGTCGGCGAGGTCCTCCGGCGCATCGAGGCCAAGGGGCTCCGGATCGCCGAGATGCGACTCATGCAGATCGACCGCGCGCTCGCCGAGGAGCACTACGGCGAGCATCGGGAGAAGCCCTTCTACGGCGAGCTGGTGGACTTCATCACCTCGGGGCCCGTCGTCGTCGCGCGCGTCGAGGGCGAGTCGGCGATCGACGCCTGGCGCACGATGATGGGTCCGACCGACCCGGTGAGCGCCCCCCTCGGGACGATCCGAGGCGATCTCGGCTTGATGATCACCGAGAACATCGTGCACGGCAGCGACTCGCCCGAGTCGGCCGAGCGCGAGCTGAAGCTGTTCTTCGGCTGAGTCCGGGCCCGTGGACGCGCCGGCGGTGCTCGCGAACGTCCAGGGCTGGATCGAGCGTCGCCGCCCGCTGTTCGTCGGTCCCGGGATCCAGATCGGCTTCACCGACCGGGAGCGTACGCTCGGGTCGTTGACGCTCGGGTTCGCCGAACCCGGTGTCCCACTCACCGATGACCACCTCTTCTCGATCGCGTCGGTCAGCAAGTCGTTCACCGCGATCCTGGTCATGCAGGAGGCCGACGCGGGCCGACTGCGACTCGACGCGCCGGTATCCGACCTCCTGCCGTGGTTCGCGCCCCCGACCCCGTTCCCGCCGATCCGGCTCCACCATCTCCTGAGCCACACCTCCGGGCTCGTGACCGGCATGGACCACACCGGCGACGCCGTGAACGAACTCCTCCAGCTCGCCGAGCAGGAGCCGGGCTTCGCGCCGGGGGAGCGCTTCTGGTACTCGAACGCCGGCTACAAGGCGCTCGGCCTGGTGGCGCAGGAGGTGACCGGGCGGCCGTGGTGGGAGCTCGTCCGCGAGCGGATCCTCGAGCCGCTGGGGATGGACGCCACCGAGCCCGTCATCTCGAACGACGTCCGCTCGCGGATGGCCACGGGGTTCGTCGGGCCCTTCGACGACCGGCCGTGGCATTCGCGTCACGGCCTCGTCCCGGCGCCCTGGTTCGAGAGCTGGACGGCGGACGGGACGATCTGCTCCAACGCGGCCGAGATGTGCTCGTACCTGCGGATGCTCCTCGCGTCCGGCGGCGAGGTGCTCTCGAGCGAGGGCTACGGGCGGATGACGTCACCGCACGCGCTCGATCCCGACGACGGGGTGGCGTACGGCTACGGCCTGTGGACCGGTGAGCGGGACGGCGTTACCCATGTCGGACACTCGGGATCGCTGCCCGGGTACCGGTCGTTCGTGATGCTCGACCCCGAGGCCGGGTTCGGGGGGGTGGTCCTGACCAACGGCGGGGTCGGCTGGGAGCCCCGCCGCGAGCTCCTGGCGTTCGCGCTCGAGACGCTCCGCGCGTCCGCGGCGGCGATGCCGCTGCCCGAGCCGCCGTCGCCGAGGACGCTCGGGAGCGTGGAACGCCCCGAGTCGTTCGCAGGCGAGTACGGCGACGGGGCGCTCCGTCTGGCCGTGGACGACGACCGCGTGATGCTCACGGCCGCTGGTGTGACCGCGCCGCTCGAGGCGGTCGGGTCGGACCTGTTCGTCGCCCCGCACGAGGGCTTCGACCGGTTCCCGCTCCGGGTGGAGCGCCGGGATGGTGCGATCGTGGGCATCGCGCACGGCGGTGCGTGGTTCGGTGTCGGCGACGAGGGGCCACCCGGCGGCGGTACCGGCGTGACCGGCGTCGAGGCGGCCGGGCGCTATCGCGGATACGGCATCGTGCCGATGAGTTTCACCGTCGTCGAGCGTCCGGGTTCGCTGTGGATCCTCGACCCGATCGAGCTCACCGACGACGAGCTCGTGCCGCTGCCCGACGGGTCGTTCCGCGTCGGCCGCGAGCCGTGGTGTCCCGGACGGGTCCGGTTCGACAGCGCAATGGACGACCGGGTGACGGGCGCGATCTACGACGCGATGCCGCTGGTGCGGGCGTTCGCGACCTGAGCGTTAGGCCGACAGGCCGAAGGCGATCACGGCGACCAGCGAGCCGACGATGCCGATGACCAGCGCGGCGATCCGGACCCGTCGCTCCTTGCGATAGACGAAGAGCATCCACCCCAGGATCGACAGGGGGAGCGCGATCGTCGCCCCGGTGGCCGCAGCGTCCGGGACGTCGTCCAGGTCCTCCCCGAGCGCCGCGAGGATCAGCACCCCGACGAGCAACACGAGGAACCAGACCGCGAGCGAGATCAGCAGGTTCAGGAAGATCCACAGACCCGTTGCCCGGCGCCATCTCGGGACGGCGATGCCTTCGAGCTGCTGGAAGCGGGCCCACGCGAGCCGCCACCCGGCGTCGGTGCGGTCGTACCGCTCGATCGGGGAGCCGCCGGTGACCCGCCAGATGCCGAAGTAGCCTGGGCCGTAGCCCACTGCGTAGACCCGCCCGCCGTGCGTGACCGCGACGTCGGCGGCGGCCTGCGCCGGTGCCGCGCTCGGCGGAACGGCTGCGGGCGAAGCGACGGCCGCCGGAGCCGGTGCGACGGCCGGTGCGGGTGGCGCGGGAGGGGGTGCCGGCGGCGGCGGGAGAACGCCGGCCGCGGAGACGACCCGGTCGAGCTGGGTGCCGCACCGGACGCAGAAGGACGCGCCGGGCTGGTTGTCGGTCCCGCAGTTCGGGCAGGCGGCCATCCGGCCGAGTCTCGCACGGACCGATGCGGCGGGCCAGTCCGTGGGACTGCGTGGCGGATCCGGGGCCTGGGCTCAGGTGGTCGCGCGCAGTGCGACCACCGCGTTCTGGCCGCCGAAACCGAAGGAGTCGCTGATCGCGAAGAGCACCTCGGCCGTGCGGGCCTCGTTGGGGACGTAATCGAGGTCGCAGTCCGGGTCGGGCGTCTCGTAGTGGATCGTCGGCGGGATCGTTCCGGTGTGGATCGCGAGCGCCGTCGCGGCCGCCTCGACCGCGCCCGCCGCGCCGAGCATGTGCCCGGTCATCGACTTCGTGGACGACACGGCCACGCGGTGTGCGACCTCGTCGCCGAGCGCCGCCTTGAGCGCCGCGGTCTCGCCGGCATCGTTCAACGCCGTCGAGGTCCCGTGCGCGTTCACGTAGTCAACCGCCTCGGGCCCGACCCCCGCGTCCTCGAGGGCCAGGCGGATCGCGATGGCCGCCCCAGTGCCCTTCGGGTCGGGCGCCGTGATGTGGAACGCGTCGTCGGACGCGCCGTACCCCGCGACCTCCGCGTAGACGCGGACGCCGCGCGCCGCGGCCCGCGAGCCCGACTCGAGGATCAGCGCGCACGCGCCCTCGGACAGGACGAAGCCATCGCGTCCGGCGTCGAAGGGGCGAGAGGCGGTCTCGGGGTCGGGGTTCTTCGTCAGCGCGGTCATCTGGGCGAACGCCGCCACGGTGAGCGGCAGCGTGGCGGCCTCGGAGCCGCCCACGATCGCCAGATCGATCATGCCGTCTCTGATCATCCGGTAGCCCTCGCCCACGGCATGGGCGCCGGACGCGCACGCCGACACGGTGCAGAAGTTCGGGCCCGTGAAACCGAAGCCCATCGCGATGTGGCCGGCCGCGGCGTTCGCCATGAGCGCGGGGACCATGAAGGGGGACACGCGGCCGGGTCCCTTCTCCCGGAGCACGTCGTGCTGGTTCAGCAGCCATTCGATGCCGCCGATCCCGGTGCCGTACACGATCCCGGCGCGCTCGGCGTGGACGTCGGGCGATCCCGCGTCCTCCCAGGCGAGCCTCGCCGAGGCGATCGCGTAGTGGACGAAGCGGCTGGTCCGGCGGATCTCCTTCGGGTCCATCCACGGCGACGGGTCGAATCCCCGGACGTCCCCCGCGAGCTTGACCGGCAGGTCGCTCGTGTCGAACCGCTCGATCGGCCCCACCCCGTTGCGGCCCGAGGTCATGCCCGCCCAGAACTCCTCGACGCCGGTACCGACCGGCGTGACGGGGCCGATGCCGGTGACGACGACGCGCTCTGCCATGCGGGGTTAGGACACCCCCAGCTTGCCGGCGACGAGGGAGGCGGCCTGGCCGACCGTCTTCACGCCTTCCATCTCCTCCTCGGGGATCTCGATGTTCCACTCCTCCTCGAGTGCCAGCACGGCCTCGACCAGGTCCAGGGAGTCCGCGTTCAGGTCCTCGGCGAAACGTGCGTCGGGCACCACCTGCGCCTCGTCCACCGCGAGCTGCTCGGCCAGGATCTTGCGAACGCGAACCTCGATCTCTTCCTTCTCCATCCGTCTCCTCCGTTCGATGCCACGTCGCGCCGGCCCATGCTAGGGGGTGGGCGGCCCGGACGACTAGGCCGTGAGTCCGCCGTCCACCGGGATCACGGCTCCGTTCATGTACGAGGCCTCCTCGGACATCAGGAAGCGGACGAGGGCGGCCACCTCCTCGAGGTGCGCGGCGCGACCGACCGGCGTCTGATCCAGGTAGTAGGCACGGGCCACGGGGGTGAGGTGCGAGGTCATGTCCGTGTCCAGGAGCCCCGGGCACACCGCGTTGACCGTGATGCCCTTGCCGCCCACCTCGCGGGCGAGCGAACGGGTCAGCCCGACCAGCCCCGCCTTCGTGGCGGCGTAGACGGTCTGACCGGCGTTCCCGTGCAGGGCCACGGCAGACGACATGTTCACGATCCGCCCCCACTTCTCGCGCAGCATCCCGCGCAGCGCGGCCTGCGAACAGACGAACGCGCCGCGCAGGTTGGTGGCCATCGTGCGCTCGTACACGTCCATCGGGTACTTCAGCAGGAGCCCGTCCCTGGACATGCCGGCGTTGTTCACGAGGCCCGTCACCGTGCCGAGCTCGTCGGTCACGCGGCGGAACCCCTCCGTCACCGAGTTGTCGTCGGTCACGTCGATCGAGACGGCGAGCCCTCGCGAGCCGGCCGACTCGATGGCCTCGACGGCCTCCTTCGCGTCGGCCTCGTTCGTCCGGTAGCCGACGGCGACGCTCCACCCGCCCTCGGCCAGCGTCACGGCACACGTCCGGCCGATGCCCCGCGAGCCGCCGGTGACGACCGCGACCTTCCGGGTCTCGGTCACGGGGCGGCCGGTCCGGTCCAGCGCAGGAGGTTGGCGCCCCACGCGAGCCCGGCGCCGAACGACGTGAACAGGACGAGGTCTCCCTCGTGGACCCGGCCGGCCCGCCACGCCCGGTCCAGCGCGATCGGGATGGACGCGGCCGAGGTGTTGCCGACCGTCGCCACGTCGACGACGGCTCGGTCCATTCCGATCCCGAGCCGCCCGGCGACCGCGGTCATGATCCTCGCGTTGGCCTGGTGGGGGATCAGCAGATCCACGTCGTCGGGCGTGAAGCCGGACTTCTCCAAGAGCTGTCGGCACGCGCCCGCCATCTCGACCACCGCGCGCTTGAAGACCTCGCGTCCGTTCGGCATCCGCAACGAGTGATCGCGCGCGTCCACCGTCTCGTGCGACGCCGGGTGGGCCGTGCCGCCGGCGGGCACGAGGAGGATCTCGGCCGCGCGACCGTCGGCGCCGAGGACCGATCCGATGACTCCCGGCGAACCGGATGGGCGGAGCACCAGGGCTCCCGCGCCGTCGCCGAACAGGATGCTGGTCGCACGGTCGGTGAAGTCCATCACGCGCGAGAGCACCTCGGCGCCGATCACGAGGACGGTCTCGGCCTGCCCCGACTCGATGAAGGCGGTCGCCGTGGAGAACGCGTACGAGAAGCCGGCGCACGCCGCGTTCACGTCGAAGGCGGGACACGAGATCCCGAGCTTGCGCTGCACCCAGACCGCGGTGGACGGCGCCGGCATGTCTCCGCTGAACGTCGCGAGCACGATCAGGTCGACCTGCTCGGGGGCCATGCCCGCGGTCTCCAGCGCGATCCGGGCCGCGCCGACCCCGAGGTCGGACGTCGTCTGGTCGTCGGCGGCGAAGCGACGTTCGTGGATGCCGGTGCGCTCCCGGATCCACTCGTCGCTGGTGTCCACGAGCGACTCGAAGTGCTCGTTCGGCACCACCCGCTCGGGCAGGACCGAGCCGAGACCGGCCACGGTCGCGTGCCGCTGTGTGCTCACGGATCCCCTTCCCGGGGACGGCGTCGGCCGCCCGATGATCCCGAGGATATCGCCTGCGCCCCCGCTCAAGCGCCTGCAGCCTCGGTCAAGCGCCGTCGGCCGCGCTCAAGCCATCGGCCACGAGTGCCTCCGCGGCTTCGGGCGAGCCGACGGCTGCCGCCCGCGCGCCCGGCACCACCCGTTTGGCGAGCTTGGTGAGGACGTCGCCCGGCCCGGCCTCGACGAACAGGTCCGCGCCCGCCGCGGCGAGCGCCTTCGCGCACCGCTCCCATCGCACGGGCGACACGACGTGGCGTTCGAGGAGGGCGCGGAGCTCCTCGGGATCCGGACTCGAGCTCTCCGGTCACGTTCGCGGCCACGGGGAACCGGGGAGGGCGGAATGCAGCGGCGTCGATCGCGGCCGAGAGCGGCTCCACCGCCGGCTCCATCAGCAGGGAATGGAACGCGCCGGCCACGTTCAGGCGGACGGCCCGCACGCGACGCCCGGCCGCGAGCGCCTCGGCCCGCTCGATCGCCGGGATGCTCCCGCTGATCACCACCTGTTGCGGCGAGTTCTCGTTCGCGACGAGCAGGACCTCGTCACCCCGAGCCTCGTCGCACAGGGCCCGCGCCTCCTCCGTCCCGATGCCGAGGAGCGCCGTCATCGTGCCCGGCCGCTCGACACCGGCGGCCTGCATCGCGCGGCCGCGCACGATCACGATCCGCAGGGCATCCGCGAGGTCGAGCACCCCCGCGGCCACCAGCGCCGCGAACTCGCCGAGTGAGTGGCCCCCCGCGCCGACGAACACCATGCCCGTCGCCTCCAGGACCCGGAATGCCGCCATGTCGCAGGCCACGATCGCCGGCTGGACGAACTCGGTGGTCGCGAGCGCGGCCTTGTCGCGGCACCCGCGCACGACGTCGCGCCCTATGGCGGCGGAAGCCTCCTCGAGGACCGCCCGGCTCGCCGCGTGCGCGTTCCACGCGTCGGCCATCCCGGCGAACTGTGAACCTTGACCTGGGAACACCACTGCAGCGCTCACGTGCGCGTCACCTCGAGCATCAGTCGACGAACCCTAGTGCGGCGGTCGAGGGGTAGTGAAACGGCAGGTCAGTACATACGTCAACCCTCACGTTGCCTCGACGTAGGGTCGAGGGTTGCCAGCCCCAAACCCGTCCTGTACAACTGGCGCGAGCCATGGCCGAGAGGGTTCAACGCGAACATCCCGCTTCCCCGGGTCGCCGCAGCACGGGCGGCGACGGGTTCCTTGGGTTCCTGGGGCAAGACATGGCAGTCGACCTGGGAACCGCGAACACGCTCGTCTTCGTTCGGCGAGTCGGGATCGTCCTGAACGAGCCGTCCGTCGTGGCGATCAACACGCTCACCGGCGCGGTGCTCGCCGTCGGCAACGAGGCGAAGCGGATGATCGGTCGCACGCCGTCGCACATCCAGGCGGTGCGCCCGCTGAAGGACGGCGTGATCGCCGACTTCGATATCACGGAGAAGATGCTGCGCTACTTCATCCAGCGCGTGCACAAGCGCCGCCTGCTCGCGAAGCCGCGCGTCGTCGTGTGCGTGCCGAGCGGCATCACCGGCGTCGAGCAACGCGCCGTCGAGGAAGCCACGATCGCGGCCGGCGCGCGCCGCGCGTACATCATCGAAGAGCCGATGGCCGCCGCGATCGGTGCCGGGCTCCCGATCCACGAGCCGGCCGGCAACATGATCGTCGATATCGGCGGCGGCACCACCGAGGTCGCCGTGATCTCGCTCGGCGGCATCGTGACCTCGACCTCGTTGCGCATCGGCGGTGACGAGCTGGACGAGGCCATCATCAGCCACGTGAAGAAGGAGTACTCGCTCCTGCTCGGCGAACGGACGTCCGAGGCGATCAAGCTCGCGATCGCGTCCGTCTACCCGATGCAGGAGGAGCTGATCGCGGAGATCCCCGGACGGGACCTCGTGTCCGGCCTCCCGAAGACGATCCAGATCTCCGACGGCGAGATCCGCACCGCCATCGAGGAGCCGGTGACGGCGATCATCGACTCGATCAAGGCCACCCTCGACCGCACGCCTCCCGAGCTCGCCGGGGACATCATGCACAAGGGCATGTTCCTCACCGGCGGCGGTGCACTGCTCCGGGGCCTCGACAAGCGCCTCAGGCACGAAACCGGCATGCCGGTCCACATCGCCGATAACCCCTTGTCCTCCGTGGCCATCGGGTCCGGCAAGTGCCTCGAGGAGTTCGAGATCCTCCAGCGGGTCCTGGTGAGCCCGTCCCGGAGGTAATCCCGGTGGCCCTGCGCAACCGAGCGCGGAGCACCCGGCTGCTCGTGGTGACCCTCGTATCGGCCTCGCTGATCACGATCACCGTCGACTACCGGCAGGGGGACTCGGGCCCCCTCGCGGTGCTCGGCGATGCCGCCCTCACGATCATCAGCCCCCTCCAAGAGGCCGTCTCGAAGGTGACCGATCCGATCGGGAACTTCTTCTCGACGCTCGTCCGGCTCCCGGCGATCCGAGACGAGAAGGAGGAGCTCGAGGAGCTCGTCGCGTCGCTCCAACAGGAGGTCTCCACCACACAGGGAGACCTGAACCGACTGGCGGCGCTCGAGGCGCTGCTCGGTCTGCAGTCGAGCCTCGGTCCGAAGGTCGAATCGACCGGTGCGCAGGTAATCGCCAACGGCGTGTCGAACTTCGAGTGGACCATCACCGTGGACAAGGGATCGGCCGAGGGCATCGAGGTCGACATGCCGGTCGTCGCGAGCGCGGGGCTCGTCGGACACGTCGTGCAGGTGGGACCGAGCTCCTCCGTCGTTCAACTGATCATCGACCCAGATTCCTTCGTTGCCGGGCGGCTCGACGCCTCCGGCACCACCGGCCTGCTCTCCGGCGAGGGCGAGGCGGACCTGCGGATGAGCCTCGTGGACCCGACGACCGAGGTGGCGGCGGACGAACGTGTCGTCACCGCCGGGTATCGGATCCCCGGCGGGGACGAAGCGGGGAGCCTGTACCCACCGAACGTGCTGATCGGCACGGTGTCGCGCGTGCTCCCGGAGGGAGCGTCGCTGGAGCGGTTCATCACGGTGCGACCGGCGGTGGACTTCTCGACCCTCGACGTCGTGCTGGTGGTGCTGTCGAGTGGCGGTTCCGGGTAGCGTGCATCGTGCGCCGAGCGGTCCTGCTCATCGCCGTCATCCTCACCGCGTTGCTGCTGCAGACGACGGTGTTCGCCGACGTCCGCCTGCTCGGCGCGCGGCCGGAGCTGATGTACCTGCTCACGATCGCGTTCGGCGTGCTCGAGGGTCCGGCCTCGGGGGCCGTCACGGGGTTCGCGGGCGGGATGGCGCAGGACTTCCTCCTGAACTCGCCGAAGGGGATCACCGCGCTCACGCTCACGCTCCTCGGGTACGCGGTCGGCATGCTGCGCCAGTACATCGTGAGCCCTTCTCCGATGCTCCCGGTCTTCCTGGTAGCCGGAGGGACGTTCGTCGGGGTCCTCTTCTACGGGGTCGTCTCGTTCCTGCTCGGTCAGCTCGACTCGTCGTGGGTCTATCTGCTGCGGGTTGCGGCGCTCTCAGGCCTGTACAACGCGATCCTCACGCCGCTCCTGTTCCCCGTGCTGCGCCGGGCGGCCGAGGGCTCTCGCTCGCGCCGGGTGGTCCGGTGGTGAGGCCGCGATGAGCGAGGGCAGGACCGGGCTCCGGCTGAAGGTCCTGGCCGGCCTCGTCCTGACGATGTTCGCCGCGCTGACCACGCGGCTGTGGTTCCTCCAGGTCCTGGCCGCCGAGCAGCTCCGGGAGGAGGCGAAGGACCAGGCGGTGCGGCTCGTCGAGGATCCCGCGCCACGCGGCCGCATCTTCGACGTGACGGGCCAGGAGTCTCTCGTCAACAACCGACCGAGCGTGATCCTCACGATCAACCGTGAGGAGGCGGGCGAGGAGAAGGAGCGGATCCTCATGGATCTGTCCGAGCTCCTCGGCATCCCGGCCGCCGAGCTCGGGGCCCGGCTCGACGATCCGAGGTTCTACGTGTTTACCCCGATCCCGGTGGCCGCCGACGTCCCACGCCGGGTCGCGTACTACGTCAAGGAACACCAGGGGCTGTTCCCGGGCGTCGACGTGGTCACGCTGCCGATCCGCGACTATCCGTCGGGCTCGCTCGCCTCGCACGTGCTCGGATACCTCGGCCAGATCTCACCCGAGAAGTTGAAGGACCCGTCGTTCGCCGGATACGCGCCCGGCGACCTCGTGGGGGTCGCGGGCGTGGAGTCCGTCTACGAACACGAGCTGGTGGGCACGGACGGGATCGTGAAGTACCGAGTGAACTCGCTCGGCGAGAACCTGGGCCCGATCGGCAGCCGCGATCCGGTCCCCGGGAACGACCTCTGGCTCACGATCGACGGCGACATCCAGCGATCCGCCGAGGAGGCGCTCGTGCTGGGGATGCGGGCGGCGAAGGATGTCCTCGACGCCGACTCGGGCCGGTACCTGGCCGCGAACGCCGGCGCGGTCGTGGTGCTCGACCCCGAGACGGGCGCGATCGAGGCGCTCGTTTCCTATCCATGGTTCAAGCCATCGCTGTTCACTCGGAGCATGTCGAACAACGAGTTCGAGCGGCGGTTCGGCAAGCGGAACGACTACCCGCTGCTGAATCGCGCCATCGCCGGCCAGTACCCGCCCGGCTCCACCTACAAGCCGTGGATCGCGGTCTCGGCCCTCTCCCGGCCGCCGGAGGGTGGCGAGGAGGGCGCCACCATCGCCGCCACGAGTCGCTCCTACGGATGCCCGCCCATCTGGACGGCGCCGTTCGACGAGAGCAACCCCGACGCGATCCAGTACCAGTTTCGGAACTGGACCGCGGCCAACCTCGGCTTCATGAACATGGCAACGGCGCTGGCCAGATCCTGCGACACGGTCTTCTACCCGATCGGCTACCAGTACTGGGCCAAGTTCTACCCGCCTCCGTGGGCCGACGGCGTCGAGGGCAACGACGGCGAGCCCGCAGCGGAGCCGCTCCAGAAGGATCTGCGCGCGATGGGCTTCGGGACCCTCACGAACGTCGACCTGGCGGGCGAGGAGGAGGGTCGCGTACCCACCGCCGAATGGAAGCGATCGATCCACGAGCGATATCCCGAGGCGTTCCCCGACGGCGACTGGTTCCCGGGCGACTTCATCCTGATGTCGATCGGGCAGGGCGACACGCTCGTCACGCCGCTGCAGCTGGCCGCCGCCTTCGCGGCCCTGCAGAACGACGGGAAGGCGTGCGTCCCGCACGTGTTCGATCGCCTGGTCGATGAGGACGGCAACCAGGTCCGGCGCTTCCGCCCCAGCTGCAACGAGCGCCTGCCCTTCGAGACCTCCACCCTGACGTACGTCCGCGACGCGCTCACGGGGACCGTGCGGGGCAGCGGGACGGCGGCAAGCGTGTTCGCCGGGTTCCCGTTCGGATCGGTCTGGGTCGCGGGCAAGACGGGGACGGCTGAGGTCGACCCCAAGCAGGACTTCTCGTGGTTCGCGGCGATGACCGAGGCCGCCGGCGAGGAGCACGTCGTCGTCGTCCTGGTGGAGCAGGGAGGTCATGGCTCGACGACCGCGGCCCCGATCGCGCGCAGGATCATCGAGAGCATCTACGGCCTGGAGGTCTCCACGCTGACCGACTACGAGGGGACGGACTGATGGACGTCGTCGCCGGTCGAACCTACGCCGCCGAGCGCCGCCCCTTGCGCCACGTCGACCCGGTGCTCCTGGTGGCGGTGCTCGCGCTCACCGTGATCGGCCTGTTCGCGATCTACTCGGCGACCCACCAGTCGCTCGCCGCAGTGGACCTGGATACCGGCAGGTTCGTGAAGCGACAGGTGACGTTCATGGCCGTCGCGGCCATCGTGCTGCTCGCCGCCGCCAGCTTCGACTACCGGTTCCTCAAGGTGTACGCCGGGCTGATCTACGTGTCATCGCTCATCCTGCTCGTCCTGGTGCGCACGCCGCTCGGCACCTCCGTCAAGGGCTCGCAGCGCTGGTTCGAGCTGTTCGGGTTCCAGCTCGCGCCGTCGGAGATCGCGAAGCTGGCGGTGGTAGCGATGCTTGCGGCGTTCCTCTCGGAGATCCGGGGCGAGCTCACCCTCGGGGACGTGTTCCGGGCCGTCGGTCTTGCCGCGGTCCCCGGCCTGCTCGTGTTCTTCCAGCCGGACCTGGGAACCTCGATCGTGTTCGCCGGGATCGTCGTCGGGATCCTCGTCGTCGCCGGGGCCCGACCGCGGTACCTCGGGATCCTCGCGCTCACCGCCGCCGTGCTGATCTTCGGGGGCTTCCACGTGGGGCTCGTGAAGGAGTATCAGGTCGCCCGGCTGACCGGCTTCCTCGATCCGCAGAACGATCCCCTCGGAACCGGGTACAACCGGGACCAGGCGGAGATCGCGATCGGCTCGGGCGGGCTCGTCGGCGTGGGCTACCTGCAGGGGAGCCAGACGAACCTCGACTTCGTTCCCGAGCAGCACACCGACTTCATCTTCACGGTGGTGGGCGAGGAGTTCGGGTTCCTCGGCTCGGTGTCGCTGCTCGGCCTCTACGGACTCGTGCTGTGGCGCGCGTTCCGGGTGGCACTCGTGTCGAAGGACGCCTTCGGGACCTACCTGGCCGCGGGGATCGCATCGATGCTCGCCTTGCAGATGTTCGTGAACGTCGGGATGACGATCGGCATCATGCCCATCACGGGCATCCCGTTACCGTTCGTGTCCTACGGGGGGAGCTCGTTGCTGCTGAGCTGCGCGGCCGTGGGGCTGCTCGAGAACATCCACATGCGCCGCTTCACCTAGCGGCCGTCAGTCCTCAAGCGCGATCGTCCACAGGAAGGTCGAGCCCTCGTCGCTCGAGCTCTCGACCACGATGTCTCCGCCCATCGCGCGGGCGGCGGTCCGCGCGAGCGCGAGTCCCATCCCGGTGCCCTGATGGACCCGCACGTTGAGGTCCTCGAGCTGTTCGAGAGCGCCGAAGATCCGCTCGTAGTCGTGGGGGTCGATCCCCGGACCGTGGTCCGTGACCCGCACCTCGATCCTGCCGGGGCCGAGTTGCACGTGGACGCCGACCGGCGTCCCTTCCTCGGAGAAGCGCCGCGCGTTGTCCACCAACTCGTCGACGACGCGCCGCGCGACGACGCGGTTCAGGTGCGCGCGCAACGGCGGAGCGGCCGACGTGACCGTCACGCGGTCGTCGGCCGCGGCGACCCCGCGCGCCACCTCGGCGACGTCCACTTGCTCGGTGAGCCCGGCGTCGATCGTGAGCTCGAACCGCTCGACGAGCCGAGCCATGTCCTGGGCGCGAGCCACGAGGCGCGACAGGAGCTCACCCTGCTGCTCCGGGGACGCGGTGACCTTCGCGAGCGTCTGCGCAACCCCGAGGATCACCGTGACGGGGGTCCGCAACTCGTGCGAGAGGCGCGCCACCAGATCGTGGCGTCGGGCAGCGCGCTCCACCAGCGCCTCCTGGGCGGCCTCGAGCTCCCGAGCCCGCCGGCGCTCGCGCTCGAGTGCCTCCGTGAGCTCCTCGATCACCCGAGGCGTGACCTCGGGCGACAGCAGGGCGCCGCCCGATGCCGCGCGGGCAACGGCGTTCAAGATGTCGTCGCCGTCGGAGTCCTTCAAGACGTAGCCCGTTGCCCCCGCGACGAGCATCTCCCGGACGATCTTCTGGTCCTCGTGGCTCGACAGGGCAACGACGCCCACCTTCGGGAACCGCTCGCGCAGCAGGCGGGTCGCCTCGATCCCGTCCATCGCGGGCATCCGGACGTCCATGAGGACCACGTCGGGCATCAGCTCGGCCGCGAGGTCGAGGGCCTCCAGGCCCGAGGCCGCCTCGCCGACCACCTCGAGGTTCCCTGCCACGAGCAGGGCGAGCAGGGATCCGCGGAAGCCGGCGTTGTCGTCGACGAGCAGCACGCGCAGCGGGCGCGCGTCAGCGACGGAGGGAAGGACCGCCCGTTCCATAGGCCTGAGTGTCCCAGCACGCACGTAGGAGGGATATCCGACGGGCGCGGGTTTCGTCCGGATGCCGACACCACACCCCGGATGGCCGGAACGGGCTAGTCCTGCGTTCGGGTGGCCTCCCCGTCCCGAGCAGGGCGGCTGCTATCCTGAACGCAAGTTTGCTCGCCGAGCGCGCGGCCACGGGGCCGCGAGCACGCACGGCGAGGTTCGAGGAGGCGAGGCCCCGGCCCCGCCGGCCCCGAGGGCCACAAGGCCCCGGAGAGCCGCGGTCGGGAGGCCCGCCGGGACAGGGTTTCCGCGTGCGCAACGAAGCGCAGCCGGAGCCCGGGGGCCACGTGCTCCCGGAGCCCCCGCGCACCGACGACGAGCCGGCTCCCACGACGCCCTCACGGGCATCGCGCAGCCGCACCCGATCGACCCCCGCGGATCCATCCCCCAGGACCGCTCGCGCTCCTCGCGACAGCTCGAAGGGAGCTGCGATGCCAGAAGCGATGCCAGATGGAACGGCGCCCGCGACCGTCGGAACCGACACGGGCGACGGCGCCGCGGGTGACGACGCCGGATCTGCGGCCGGGTCCGGCTCCACCGGGACACGCCGCCGCCGCAGCCGGGGCGGCCGTGGCCGAAGCCGCTCGGGAGCCAAGCGAGCGGAAAGCGGGACCACCGGGAGCGGATCGGCCACGACCGATCAACCCGAGGTGGACCTGGACGCGCAACCCGGCGAGGTGGAGCGCACCACGGTCGCCAGGCCGAGGGCCGCGCGCACCCGTTCGCCCGCGTCCGGGGGGAGGGCGGCGAAGCCCGCGGACGAGCCCGGGGCGGAGGGTCCGGAGGCGGCGGCCGAGGATGGGCAGCAGGCCTCGACCGGCCCGTCCGCGCCGAGACGACGCCGCCGGGGGGGTCGCGGTCGCGGCGCCGGGACACGGTCCTCGGCCGCGACGGTCGAGGACCCGACGGAGATGACCGACGACGAGGCTCCAGCGGACGAGGGTGCTGCGGACGAAGCGACGGCTGCCCCGGCTCGCAGGCGTCGGCGCCGCGGAGGCCGCGGTCGCGGTACGAAGGCCGCGACGCCCGAGGGCGAGCCGTCGGCCGACCGGCCCGCGTCGAAGCCGAAGGCGACCACCACGCGCACGCGCACGGCGTCCGGCCGGACCTCGGCGAGGGCCGGATCCAAGGACGAGGCCGCACCGGCGCTCACGGGCTCGACGCGGCTCCGCCGGCAGCGACAGGGTCGCACCACGGTGCGTCGCCACCGAGAATCGATGCCCATCGTCCCGCGCGTGACGGACAAGCTCATGGTGATCACCGAGCACGGGGATCGAGATCAGATCGCCGTGCTCGAGGGCCGGGACCTCGTCCAGCACTACGTGACCCGGGTGGGCGCCACCTCGATGGTGGGCAACGTCTACCTCGGGCGTGTGCAGAACGTCCTGCCGGGCATGGAGGCCGCCTTCGTCGACGTCGGGCGCGGCCGCAACGCGGTCCTGTACGCCGGCGAGGTGAACTGGTCGCTCGAGGACCTCGAGGGCGCTCCGCCGAGGATCGAGCACGTCCTGAAGAACGGCCAATCGGTCCTCGTGCAGGTGACGAAGGACCCGATCGGCGGCAAGGGGGCGCGGCTCACCGCGCAGGTCTCGCTGCCGGGCCGCTACCTCGTCCTCGCGCCGAACTCCAACGTCACCGGCATCAGCCGGCGTCTCCCCGAGGATGAGCGCAAGCGCCTGAAGGCGATCTACAGGAAGATGAAGCCCGACAAGCACGGCCTGATCGTGCGCACGGCGGCCGAGGGCGCCACCGAGGAGAACCTCGAGGCCGACCTGCGGCGCCTGGTCGCCGAGTGGGACACCATCGAGAAACGCGCGAAGAAGGCGAAGGCTCCCGCCGTCCTGTACGAGGAGCCGGAGCTCACGGTTCGCGCCGTGCGGGACCTGTTCAACGATGAGGAGTATCGAGAGCTCGTCACGGACTCTCCGCGCGTCTACGAGCTGGTGACGGACTACCTGCGCGACGTGGCTCCGGACATCCTGCCCAAGGTTCGCCTGCACACGGGGAAGCTCTCGGCGTTCGAGGAGCACCACATCGTCGAGCAGATCCACAAGGCCCTGGATCGCAAGGTGTGGCTCCCCTCGGGCGGCTACATCGTGATCGACCGGACCGAGGCCCTCACGGTGATCGATGTCAACACCGGCAAGTCGGTCGGCAAGACCAACCTCGAGGAGACCGTGGTGAACACCAACCTCGAGGCCGCCCGGGAGACCGCGCGCCAGCTCCGCCTGCGCGACATCGGCGGGATGATCGTGATCGACTTCATCGACATGCTGCTCGAGCAGAACAAGAAGCAGGTGATCGACACGATGAAGGAGGCCCTGGCGCAGGACAAGTCCCGCAGCCAGGTCTTCGACATCAGCCCGCTCGGCCTGCTCGAGGTGACGCGGAAGCGCGTCTCTGGTGGACTCTTGGATGCGTTCTCCGAGACCTGTCCCACCTGCGAGGGACGGGGCCTGCTCATCACCTACGACGTCAACTAGCGATAGCGGAGGGAAGGAAGCGATGTACGCGGTCATCAAGGCGGGTGGCAAGCAGCAGAAGGTCAAGCCCGGCGACATCATCGAGGTTGAGTACCTGCACGGGGCGGACGAGACCGTCACGTTCCAGCCGGTGCTCGTGGTGGACGACGACGGCAAGACCCATTACGGCAAGGAGGCCGAGCGGGCGGTCGTGAACGCCAAACTCCTCGGCGAGCAGAAGGGCGACAAGGTCAACGTCTTCAAGTACAAGAACAAGTCGGGTTACTCCCGGCGCCAGGGCCATCGCCAGCTCATGACCCTGCTCGAGATCTCCGAGGTGAGCCTCGGCGCTCCCGAAGAAGGCCGCCGCGAAGAAGCCGAAAGAGAAGCCGAGGCCGCCGACGCCGCGGCCGCGAGTAGCGCCGGGAACGTCTGGTAGCCTCGACGCGCGATGGCACACAAGAAGGGTGGCGGGTCGTCCCGCAACGGCCGAGACTCCGAGTCCAAGCGGCTCGGCGTGAAGGCGTTCGGTGGTCAGGACGTGACCGCGGGCTCCATCATCGTTCGCCAGCGCGGCACCCGGATCCACCCCGGCAAGAACGTCGGCAAGGGCAGCGACGACACGCTGTTCGCCACGCAGGCCGGCCTCGTGAAGTTCCACTCGTCGCGAGGCCGCCGCTTCGCCTCGATCGAGCCTCGCTAGCCGCCGCCGCCGCTCCGTCCGCGCCGCGACGACGGCCTCGCGCACCGCCTGCTCCCAAACGCACGAGCATCGCCTTCTTCTCCTTGTTCGAGGCGCCGAGGTAGCCGACGTTGCGCCGCCTCGCCTTGCGCTTCGTGTTGCGCGAGAACCCCACGAGCCCAGGGCGCTCGGTCGTCGTCGGCAGGCATGTCCAGCGGCGGGGGCTGGACGAAGTAGAAGGCCGTCCTCGACGGCTCGGGGCCCTCCCGTGCAGGACCATCAGGACCGGCGAGCCTCGGAGACGCCGCACCTTCGTCACCTCCGCGAGCCGGATCCGCAGCTCGGGCCACCGCTCGTCGCGGGGCGCGAAGACCAGTGCCTCGGTTCCAGGTCGAGCGAGCCCTTGATCTCCTGCAGGTCGGAGCCCTGACCGAGCTCCACCGCCCAGACCGTCACCGTCCTCGGCATCGCCTCCATGATGCCGCGACCGAGGCCGCTTGTGCCACGATCGGCCCCATGAGCTTCGTCGACGAGGCGACGGTGTTCGTCCGAGGCGGCCGGGGAGGCGACGGATCCGCCTCGCAGTTGCGCGAGCCCTACAAACCGAGGGGCGGGCCCGACGGTGGCGACGGGAGCGACGGGCGGCGATGTCGTGTTCCGCGTGTCGCGCCGCGTCCGCGACCTGTCCTACTTCGCCGACAACCCACACCAGCGAGCGGGCGCCGGCGGGCCCGGTGGGAAGAGCCGGCGGACCGGCGCCCGCGGCGCCGACCTCGTCATCGAGGTTCCCGACGGCACGCGCGTCGAAGACGAGGAGGGCCTGCTCGCCGACCTCGTAGGAGAGGGGGCCGAGGCCGTGGTCGCTCGGGGCGGGCGGGGGGGACGAGGGAGCGCCTCGCTCGTCTCGCGCCGCAACCGCGTCCCGACCTCGGCCGAGGCCGGCGACCCCGGCGAGGAACGCCGGCTCCGGTCGAGCTCCGGATCGTGGCGGACGTCGGCCTCGTCGGCATGCCGAACGCCGGCAAGTCCACGCTGTTCGCTGCGATCACCGCCGCTCGTCCGAAGATCGCCGACTACCCCTTCACGACGCTCACGCCGAACCTCGGCGTGGCGTCCTCGGCAGAGAGCGCTTCGTCGTGGCCGACATCCCCGGGCTCGTCGAGGGCGCGCACGAGGGTCGTGGCCTCGGCGACCGGTTCCTGCGCCACGTGAGCCGTTGCCGGGCGCTCCTGTACGTCGTGGACCTATCGCCGAGGATCCGGCGTCGGACCTGCGGACCGTCCGCGAGGAGGTCCAGGCATACGACTCGGCCCTCGCCGCCCGTCCGCTCGCTCGTCGTCGGGACGAAGGCGGACCTGGCGACGGACCGGGCCGCGCTCGACCCGGGCGCCGTCGTCGTCTCGGCCGTGACGGGGGAGGGGCTCGAGGTGGCTGCGGGAGCGGCTGGCCGAGCTGGTGCGACCTCGGCGACCGATGCGGCGGAGGAGCGCAACCGTATGTCGTCCTGCGACCGGCGCGCCCGAGGTTCGTCGTCCGCCCGAGGGAGAGCGGTTCCGCGTGGTCGGCCGCGGCGTCGAGCGCCTGGTGTCCGAGACCGACATGGACGACCCCGCGAAGCTCGCGAAGCTGCAGCGGCGCCTCGTGAGGAGGGGGTCGAGCGGGAGCTCGAGGCCGCGGGCGCACGCCCCGGCGACGAGGTCGTGATCGGCGACGTGGCGTTCGAGTTCCGACCGGGGGAGGCGATCGATGGGACGGCGTGAGGAGCTGCTCCGTGTCGAAATCCACCGCGCCGAGCCCGGCCGGCCGTAGGATGGCGCGCGTGGGACGACGCCTGGGGGTCATGGGCGGCACGTTCGACCCCATCCACTACGGCCACCTCGTGACCGCCGAGGAGGCCGTCGTCCAGTTCGCGCTGGACGCCGTGGTGTTCGTGCCGACCGGCAAGCCGTGGATGAAGGAGGGCCGGGAGGTCTCGCCCGCCGAGGACCGGTACCTGATGACCGTGATCGCGACCGCCAGCAACCCGCGCTTCCAGGTCTCGCGCGTCGAGGTCGAGCGCGAGGGCCCCACGTACACGGTGGACACGCTCCGCGCGCTCGCGGCTCAGCATCCGGACGCGGAGCTCTCGTTCATCACGGGCGCCGACGCCATGCTGGAGATCTTCGAGTGGAAGGATCCGGGCGAGGTCCTGTCGCTCGCGCACTTCATCGCCGCGACGCGTCCGGGCTACGACATCACGTCGTTCGAGGCCAAGGCCTCGACGCGACAGCCCGAGGTGAGCGTGATGAACATCCCCGCCCTCGCGATCAGCTCCACGGACGTCCGCGAGCGTGTGGCCGACGGCCGGCCCATCCGCTACCTGGTCCCCGAGGGCGTCAAGAGCTACATCGAGAAGGCGGGGCTGTACCGGTGAGCCGCCGCGTCTGGCCGCTGGCCCTGCTCGCGCTCGTCGCCGTCGCCGCTCCGGTGGTCATCTTCGCCGCGCGAGACCCGGCGCCTCGCCCCCGCGGTCCCGGTCGTCCCCGCCGGCGCCGTCCCTCACCTACGTGCTGATCAACAACGAGCTCGGCCCGCTGTCCGCGGTCGATCGGGACGGCGGGCGGCGCCGCGCCCGGCGCGCTCGGTGATCCCGGGTGAGATGTCCGTCACGATCCCGGGGCAGGGCGACGCCACGATGGCCGAGGCCGCGGACCTGCAGATCCGCCAGACCGCGACGACCGCCGCGAACGTGCTCGGCGCCTGGGTCGACCACTACGTCGTGATAGGCCGGCTCCGGCTCTCCGCGGTGATCGACCGCGTCGGCGGCATCCAGTCGGCGGGACGGACACGCACCGGAGCGGAGGTCATCGCGCTCCTCGAGGAACCCGGCGCCGGACGAACCGAGACCTTCCGGCAGGTGCTCGACGGCGTGCTCGGCGCCGATCCCGACTGGCAGCCCGAGGACTTCTTCGAGACGGACTCGGCGCCGGATGGCCTCGAGACCCTTACCGCCGCTCGGGCGCCTCCGTTCAGATCCTGCCGGCGAGGAGGTCGCCGACGGCGTGTTACATCAGCAACCCGACGCCATCGCAGATCGTTCGCAGCGGCCTTCGGCGTGGCAGAACCGGAGGTGGTTCCCGTCATCGTCCTCAACGGCAGCGGCGTTCCCGGCGTTGGCGAGCTCGTCGCCGAGCGGATCGTGCCCGGCGGGTTCCGCATCGTCGTCTCCGAGAACGCCTCCAACTTCGACCACGAGGAGACCCTCGTGGTGGTTGGCTCGGCCGACGATGTCGCCCTCGGCGACCGTGTGCGAGACTTGCTGGGTACGGGCGGGGTGTCCGTCTCGGTGAGCTCGGGCATCGCCCCCGTGACGATCGTCGTCGGGAAGGACTTCACGGGTTGAGCGCGAACATCAAGGACGGCGTGCCGGGTAGGCGGGCCGGGAGCCGGGAGATCGCGCTGGCCGCGGCGCGCGCCGCGGCCGCAGAAGCAAGCCCGCGACGTCACGATCCTGGACGTCCACGGCCTGATCGTCATCACGGATCTGTTCGTGATCTGCTCGGGCCAGACCGATCGGCAGGTGAAGACGATCGTCGAGGAGATCGAGACCGCCGTCCGCGAGCTCGGCGAGCGACCCGTCCGCCGCGAGGGCGACGCCGACGCCCGCTGGGTTCTCATCGACTACGTGGACGTGGTCGTGCACGTGTTCGCCGAGGAGGCGCGCGACTACTACGACCTCGAGCGCTTCTGGCGTGACGCGCCACGCGTCGCGTGGGACGACGACCAGCAGGCCGCAGCCGGTTCGCTAGACTGACCGCCCGTCGGGCCCATAGCTCAGTTGGTAGAGCGCATGGCTGGCAGCCATGAGGTCGGGGGTTCGAGTCCCCCTGGGTCCACTTCCGCACGTCAGAGCTACTATCAGCCTTTCCGTCGTCTTTGCACAGCGTTGCTGAGCGAACTGGTCGCGAGCGGTGCCCGCCTATCCCGGATCTACGACCGCGCCGCCGAACTCCTCGCCGACCGGAGTTCCGCAGACGCGGCCGCGCCGTGGAGTTCGCCTTGTGGTCGCGACCCGTCCTGAGCGGAGAGGAGGTCGCTGGCATCCTCCGACTCTAACCGTGCGCGGTCCACGTGCCACTCCCGTGCGCCTTTCCCTTCCAACCCCTCCAGCGAGCGCTGCGAGCCGCCCCACTCAGTCTGTGTCTGTCGCTCGCCGTCGCGCCGTAGCAGAATCCCTCAGGCAGGGATTCTTGTCCTTGAGATGGATGAACCTCTCCGCGTGACGAGTGGGTCGGCGCCGCCGACTTCAGCGCTTGCCGAGACGGCGAGCTTCGAGGGCATCGTGATCGACAACCAGACTCGACTGTTCGGCTCCTTGTGTTTGATGACCGGTAGCCGGCATGAGGCTGAGGAGATCGCTCAGGAGGCGTTCGTCCGCGTGCCGAACGCTGGGGCCGCGTGCAGCGTCTCGACGATCCGGCCGGCTACCTGTTCGTCACGGCGCTGAACGTCTTCAGAAAGCGCCTGCGGCGAGCGGGGATCGCCCTGCGGCGATCGATCGGTGCAGAGCCGAGCGAGGACGCATTCGACGCCGTGGAGGATCGCGAGGTCGTCCTCAGCGCACTAGCGCAGCTGCCCATGGAGCAGCGGGCGGCCCTTGTGGTGACGGCGCTCCTCGGGTACTCCTCCGAGGAAGCCGGACGGATGCTTGGCGCTCGGCCCTCAACGATCCGAGCTCGAGCCACGAGAGCCCGGACCGCCCTCCGAGACCTGATCAGGGAGGAACGATGATCGACGATCGAGTTCTCCTAGAACGGGCGCTCCGCCGCTTCGAGCCGGAGCCAGGACTCACCGACCGCGTTTTCCGGCGCAGGGACCGCAAGCGCCGGAACCAGCGCATCGCCGCGGGTATGGTCGGGATTGCGGTCTTCCTGGCCGCGATCGCGCTCGTCTCGATCTCGCTGTTCGATCGCACCCTGACGCCGGGGGGCGGGGGGAACCCCAGCCGTCCCGGCCGCCCGAGACCGCGATCGCGCCCGAAGCCGCAGGCATCGTCGGCCTGCCGGCCCCTGGAGCCACGCCCGACGCGCCGGAACCCGGACGGCTCGTCCTCCACCTCGAGGGCGGCGGGGCCGGCCCGTTCACCGCGGTCTGGGTGTACGCCGACGGGCGCCTGATCTGGGGCGACATGGGCGACCTCCCCGAGGGCGCTCCGACCGAAGGGGCCACCGGTTTCGTCGAGCAGCACCTCACGCCCGAAGGGGTCGAGTTCCTGCGAACACAGGTCATCTCGACCGGGCTCTTCGAACACGACCTCTCGCTCGTGCGGGGCCCGGGCGATGCCGGCTTCCTCACGATCCGGGTACGCAATGGCGACCGACTCGTGTGGCTGACGTGGGCCATGCAGGAGAACTACCGCGTCCCGAAAGACGCGCCGTCGGCGACGCCGGAGCAGGCGAGCGCCCTCGGAGGGATCTATGCGCTCCTGGCCGATCCGATGTCGTGGCCCGCGAGCGCGTGGGAGGACCAGGATCTCGAGACGTTCGTGCCGTCCAGGTACCAAGTGTCGCTCCGGGTCTTCCCCGATCAGGGGCCGGGGCCGGACCTGCCCGTCGGAGCGCCGTGAGTTGGCGCTGCTGCCGGCACCGGCGACGGACCTCCTCCGCCTCGGGACGAAGGTGGACCAGGCGTTCTACGAGCTGACGACCGACGATACCCGTGCGCTGGCCGAGGCCCTTATCGAGGGTGGGCTCGAGCCGTTGGCGATGCCCAGGGGGGAGGCCGTTTTGCGGTATGGGCTCGAGGTCCCGTACGAGCCCGGGAACTCGCTCTTCGTCTTCTTCGGACCCGTCCTACCTCACGGCGAGGCGGTCTTCCTGGGACCCGGGTGATCGCGGACTGCCGGCGGATGACCGACCGAGCCGAACGCGGCCTGTCCCGTTCCTACGTCTTCGACGTGTTCGCGGCCGAGTCTCCGCTCGAGCGGATCCGGCGGCGCGGCTGACTCAGCGCACCGGCTCGCCCTGCCGGTGCGGACTCGCGGTGAGCACAGCCACCGAGAGGCTCCTTGGCGCCTCTCCCGGCGCATCCCTACCAGCACCGCACGAAGCACCCGATCCTCTCCGCAGTCGATCAGGAGCTCGGCGAAGGTACCGGTCGCGGGTATCCGTCAGTACGCGCGGATCCGGTCGGCCGCTCCAAGCAGGAGCGTGAGGATGTGGAGCAGTTCGGCGCGAGCTGCTGGGGTCACCCTACCCAAGCCCGCCGTTCCCAGGCCGGCGCCGAGCTCAACGCCCCGGAGCCTCTCGCCGATGATCGCCGCCGAGACGCCCGGGTGATCGAAGTCGAGCGCGAGCCGTACACTCCGCCGCCATGAGGATCTTGGTGGTGGGGTCGCGGCGGGGTCGGCGCGGCCGTCGCGCCGATCGCGGCGCGGCGGACTTCTACGAGGCATCGTGTTCTCCGACTACGACGAGTCTCGGGCGCGCGCGCGTCGTCGACCGGTGACGGCGACGGGCGGTTCTCGGCCGCGCGGGTGGACGCCTCGGATCCGCATTCGGTCGCGGAGGTCGCGCAGGGCGCACGGCTGCGACGCCGTGCTGAACGCGGTCGACCCGCGGTTCGTCATGCGCGTCTTCGACGGGCGCGTTCGACGCCGGCGCCACGTACATGGACATGGCGATGTCGCTGTCCGAGCCGCACCCCGAGGCGCCGTTCGAGCAGCCCGGCAAGAAGCTCGGCGACGATCAGTTCGCCGAGGCGGCGCGGTGGGAGGAGCGCGGGCAAGCTCGCGCTCGTCGGCTGCGGGGTCGAGCCCGGGCTGTCCGACGTCTTCGCGCGCTACGCCGCAGGATCACCTGTTCTCCGCGATCGACGAGGTCGGCGTGCGCGACGGCGCGAACCTCGAGGTCCGCGGCTACGACTTCGCGCCGGGGTTCTCGATCTGGACGACGATCGAGGAGTGCCTGAACCCGCCCGTGATCTGGGAGAAGGACCGGGGCTGGTTCACCACGCCGCCGTTCAGCGAGCCCGAGGTGTTCACGTTCCCCGAAGGCATCGGCCCGGTCGAGTGCGTGAACGTCGAGCACGAAGAGGTGCTGCTGATCCCGCGCTGGATCGACTGCCGACCGGGCGACGTTCAAGTACGGCCTGGGCGACGAGTTCATCGAGGTCCTGAAGACGCTGCACAAGCTCGGTCTGGATCGGACCGAGCCGGTCAGCGTCGGCGGCGTCGAGGTCTCCCGCGCGACGTCGTCGCCGCCGTGCCTGCCCGATCCCGCGACGCTCGGCGACCAGATGACGGGCAAGACGTGCGCCGGCACCTGGGTGACGGGGACCGGCAAGGACGGGCAGCCCGCGCGAGGTCTACCTGTACCACGTGGTCGACAACGAGGAGACGCTCGGCCGCGACGGGCCAGGCGGTCGTCTGGCAGACCGCGATCAACCCCGTGGTCGCGTTCGAGCTCTTGGCGACGGGCGCCTGGTAGGGCACGGGCGTGCTCGGCCCCGAGGCCTTCGACGCGGTTCCCTTCCTCGACCTGCTGAACGAGTACGGCTCACCCTGGGGCATGGAGGAGCGGAAGTCCTAGCCCGGGGCGCCCGGCTAAGGTCGGCCCCGCCCCGGTTCGATGCCTACAGAGGAACACCCTGCACTTTCGGCCAGGCAGTACCGGGAGGTCGCATCGGGATGTCGTTCGGCACGGGCCGCCGCGAGGCGGTCGGATCGCGCGCAGGTGTTGCTCTCGAGGGGCTCCTTGACCCGCGGGGCCTGATCGAGGCCACGCCCGGAGTGCCTGGTCGTCGCCGCGGTCGACGGCCGGATCGTGTATGCCAACCGCCGGGCCGAGGAGCTGTCCGGCTTCGGCCGCGACGAGCTCGTCGACCGTCCGGTGACCGAGCTGGTCGGCGGCGGATCTCCGCTCACCGAGGCCGAGCCCGGCACCCGCGTGGACGGCACCTGCCACCGCAAGGACGGCGCCGACGTCCCGGTCGAGGTCCACCTCGGGTCGGTGAAGGGGCCGGCCGGGACCTACCTGGTCGTCACCCTCCGCGACCTCTCCGAACTGCGTGCGGGTGAAGCCGCCCGCTTCGAAGCCGAGGCGAAGTACCTCGCGCTCGTCGAGGGCATCCCGGCCATCACCTA